>CAXHZT010000048.1:0-1518 GCA_964022345.1 uncultured Sphingorhabdus sp. | reverse complement strand
ATCTCGGCGCGACCGACTAGGTCTATTTCCGCAATATCGCGAAGACCGCGGTCATCGTCATCAGCACCGCTTCGCCGCACACAATCTGGCCGCTGCAATAGGCGGTGCGCTTGCTGATCCTGTCTATCCGGGCATAGGCCTCTACCCAGTCACCGAGCTTTGCTCCGGCCAGATAATTTGTGTTGAGGTTCATCGTTGCCACCGGCAGCGCAGGCTTTTCGGCGCGGTGCACCTGATAGCTGAGCGCAACATCCGCCAACGTACCGAGCACACCGCCGTGAGCAACCTTGATATGGTTGATATGCCCCTCGTTGATCCGGGTCGCGACAATGATGCCACCCTCACCCTGGCGCTCATAATATGGCCCGGCCATGTCAAGAAACGGGCTGGAAAATTTCGCTCGTTCAAAACCGGCCGGGATATTATCGGCAGAAAGACTATCCAAAGTCAGGCGACCGCCTTTTTGGGACTTTTCGGTGGCTCTTCCGAATCCAGCCAGAGGTTCAGCGTATCATGGAAATGCCGCAGCTTTGATTCCTGATATTGCGCGAACAGGGAGACCCCGTCCGGCTGGCTTTTCACGCCCTTTTGCATCGCCTTGTGGTTGAGATAATCCTGATTGAAAATCTTGTTCAGATAGCTGCCAAACTCGGTCGCCTGCGTATAATCGTCGTGCAGGTCGAGGAATGTACATTTTGCCGGCTCAGGCCGTTCTGCACCTTCCGGCAACGCGACCATGAACATGACCTCGTGCAGCGATTGCTCCGGATTGTCCCCATCCGGCCGGAACCGGTAGAAGATGGGATTGAAATCGGCCCAGGGGCTGATGTTCGGGAAGACGCTGTAGAAAATGGCGTCGACCAGATCGGCATCGCTGATGTCGTCGACCATATCACCCCAGGTCGGGCGCATTTCCTCGCGCCGCGCCTGCGCCGCCTCATCCCGCAAGGCATGGGCAGAAACATCGCTATAGACCATCGGCATATCTTCTTCCGCGGCCGCAATCTTGCCGCCGATCCAGTTGCACATATGCGGATCGGCCGATGTCACGTCGCCCTCAATATAATTGGCGTTCATATCGAAAATGCCGCTCTTGCCATTGGGCAAAGACACTTTGACCCGATCCTCTTCCAGCCGCTCAAACTTGTGCTTGCTGATCGGATGGATGAAGCTCTGGAACGCTTTTGCATCGGGAAAGGCGGTCGGATCGGGATTGACCAGATCGGTATGCGGGCTCGGCTGGCCGTGGGCCGACATCGCCCGGGAAAAATTATGCCAGACATCATATTTGCTGTTCGCGTCAGCGAAGGCCGGCATCAGCTCGGGATGGGTGCCGACCACATGATAGGATTCCATGAAGGCTTCCTGCGCGATCTTCCAGTTGCACGGCAACCGCTTGATCATGTGGGCCGCCTTGTAGCGTCGCTCGAACGGAATCTGGAAATGGCGATCGATATCGCCGAGGAAATCTTCCAATGGCTCGCAATTCGGGTCCGGATTGATGAATACAAAACCACC
>CAXHZT010000047.1:0-1693 GCA_964022345.1 uncultured Sphingorhabdus sp. | reverse complement strand
GCGGACCAGTTTGTTGATCGTCTCGATCATATGGACCGGAATACGGATGGTCCGGGCCTGATCGGCAATCGAGCGCGTGATCGCCTGGCGAATCCACCATGTCGCGTAGGTGCTGAACTTGTAGCCGCGGCGATATTCGAACTTGTCGACCGCTTTCATCAGGCCGATATTGCCTTCCTGAATAAGATCCAGGAACTGCAGGCCGCGATTGGTATATTTCTTGGCGATGGAAATCACGAGACGAAGATTGGCCTCCACCATTTCCTTCTTGGCGATACGCGCTTCGCGTTCGCCCTTTTGCACCATGTTCACAACCCGGCGGAATTCGACCAAAGAGGTGCCGGTTGCATTGGCGATGTCGGAAATTTCCGCGCGAATGCGATCAACGGATTCGGCTTCCTTTTCAGCAAAGGCCGCCCATTTCTTGTCGGTTTTTGCCATGCTCGCCAGCCAGCCGTCATCAAGCTCGTTGCCGATATAGCTGTCGAGAAAAGCGCGGCGCGGGACCTTGTGCCGTTCGGCCAGGCGAAGCATCTGTCCGCCCAGCGCGGTCAGCCGGCGGTTGAACGAGTAAAGCTGGTCGACCAGAAACTCGATTTTATTGGCATGAAATTGCACGCTTTCGACCAAAGCGGTCAATTCTTCGCGCAAATCGTGATATTTCTTCTCCGAAGCCGCCGGAAAATCCTTGCCAGCCGCCAGCGCGTCCAGTCTGGTTGTCTGCAGTTTCGAGAATTTTTTGAAGACCGATGTAATCTGGGCGAATTTTTCCAGGGCGTCGGGCTTAAGGGCTTCTTCCATCTGGGCGAGCGAGAGAGTGTTGTCTTCCTCTTCTTCCTCGACGACCCGTTTGGTCCGGCGTTCGGTCAGCTCGGCTTCGTCATCTTCGCCGTCGGCCGGTTCTTCGTCCTCGACTTCGTCATCATCCTTGAACGAGGGGCCCGCGGTTTTTTCGCTGATCTCGCCATCGTCTTCTTCGGCTTCTTCCAGATTTTCCGGAACCGGGTCCTTGGAGAGCATGGCATCGAGATCGAGAATTTCGCGCAACTGCATTTCGCCATCGTTGAGCGCGGTCGACCATTCGATGATCGCGTTAAATGTGGTCGGGCTTTCGCAAAGGCCCCAGATCATGGTGTCGCGGCCGGCCTCGATACGTTTGGCAATGGCAATCTCGCCTTCGCGGCTGAGCAGCTCGACGGCGCCCATTTCGCGCAGATACATGCGGACGGGATCGTCGGTGCGGTCACCGGTCGCTTTTTTCGGAGCAGCGGCAGCGGATTTCTTGTCCTTGTCCTTGCCATCAATGGACTCGACTTCGTCGCCGCCCATTTCCTCGGCGGCTTCCTCGTCATTTTCGACGATGCGGACGCCCATTTCGGAGATCGCAGACATCACGTCTTCAATCTGTTCATTCTGTTCCTGGGGCAGGGCTTCGTTCAGCTCGTCAATCGTCAGATAGCCGCGTTTTTTCGCCTTCGCGATCAGCTTCTTGATCGCGCTGTCGTTGAGATCGATCAACGGTTCGTCTTCGGCTTTGGTGTTTTTCGCTTTGCTTGCCAATGGCTGAGGCCCCTAATTAAAAACTAAACTGTATCGTCGATCTGGGTCAGGTCGACCAACCGCTCGTGAAATAACTGCTTCGCTTGGCGAAGGCGTTGCTGCTCGGCATAACTCTCTTCCGTAAGATCATCCT
>CAXHZT010000046.1:0-3266 GCA_964022345.1 uncultured Sphingorhabdus sp. | reverse complement strand
TCAACCCCCAATTATTGCGTATCAGCTGTTCTAGCACGCTGATATCGATTTGCTCCAGCCGGTTGATATAGAGGCAGGACTTGCCGACGCTGTGTTTGCCGAGGAGACTCAGTAGCCGGTTCTGTTCTGCTTGGGCCTCGGGCGTGCAATAGGCACCCATCAGATAGAGGCTTATCTTAGCCTTTCGCGGCGAAAAGCCCGTGCGGAGCGATGTGCCTTGCCGCCCGCTGTCATATTTATAATCATAGCTTCCGAAGCCAATGATGCTCGGACCCCACATTTTCGGTTCTTCGCCCGTGATATGCCGAAACATTGATGCCAGCACGCGGGCTTCGTCTTTTCGCCGTTCCGGTTCGGCTTTGGCGATGAAGGCGTCGACGTCTTCTTCAGTCTGCCCGGTTTTGTTTGTTACTTTTGCCATGCATAACCCCGCTTTCCTCCGATATATCATATTGCGCCGAAAATTGGAGCCTGTTAGGCGGCCAAGCTCAACAGGGCTTCATTCTTTGAAAGACGATAAAATGAGCGATTCCGTAAAACGCGTAGTGCTGGCCTTCTCCGGAGGGCTCGATACCAGCGTTATTCTGAAATGGTTGCAGCAGGAATATCAGTGCGAAGTGGTCACCTTCACCGCCGATCTGGGGCAGGGTGAAGAATTGGGCCCTGCGCGCCGCGTGGCCGAAACGCTCGGTGTCAAACCGGAGCATATTTTTATCGACGATCTACGCGAGGAATTCGTCAAAGATTTCGTCTTTCCGATGATGCGCGCCAACGCACTGTATGAGGGCCTGTATCTGCTCGGCACCTCGATCGCGCGGCCGCTGATTTCCAAGCGCCAGATCGAGATCGCCAAGCTGACCGGCGCCGACGCTGTGGCCCATGGCGCAACCGGCAAGGGCAATGACCAGATACGCTTCGAACTCGGCTACTATGGCCTTGATCCTGACGTGAAGGTAATCGCTCCCTGGCGCGAATGGGATCTGACCAGCCGCACACGGCTGATCGAATTTGCCGAAAAGCACCAGATTCCGATCCCCAAGGACAAGCGCGGTGAATCGCCATTCTCCTGTGACGCCAACATGCTCCACACGTCTTCCGAGGGCAAAGTGCTCGAGGATCCGTGGGAAGAAGTGCCCGACTATGTCTATTCGCGGACCAACAATCCCGAGGACGCGCCCGATACGCCCGAACATATCACGGTCGATTTCGAGCGCGGTGACGGCGTCGCGATCAATGGCGAGGCGATGAGCCCTGCGACCTTGCTCGAAAAGCTCAACGATTACGGTCGCGAGCATGGTATCGGCCGTCTGTATCTCGTTGAAAACCGCTATATCGGAATGAAATCGCGCGGCATGTATGAAACGCCTGGCGGGACTATCTACCATGCTGCCCATCGCGGCATCGAGCAGCTGACGCTGGATCGCGGCGCGGCCCATCTGAAGGACGAACTGGCGCCGCGTTATGCGGAACTGGTGTACAATGGTTTCTGGTTCTCGCCTGAACGCGAAATGCTGCAAGCAGCGATTGATCACAGTCAGGCGCGGGTCAACGGTACGGTCCGACTGAAGCTCTACAAGGGTTCGGTAAATGTGGTCGGCCGGAAATCGCCCGATAGCCTATACAGTGAAAAAGTGGTGACATTTGAGGATGATGCAGGCGCTTATGACCAGAAAGACGCCGAAGGCTTCATCAAGCTCAATGCGCTGCGGCTGAAACTGCTCGGCAAGCGTAATGGCTAGCCACAGCAGGGTCTCGCGCCGGTCGGGGAACTGCCACGGCGGGGTCGCAGACTGTTTCGCCGCCACCGCAGGTTTGGCCGTGATCGTTTCATGCTAGTTCCGCTGCTCATTCTTCTCGCCGGCTTCGTGATACTGATCGTTGGCGGTGAACTGCTGGTTCGCGGCGCCGTCCGGGTGGCTGAGCGAGCGGGGATGTCCGAGCTGTTGATCGGCCTTACTATTGTGGGTTTCGGAACGTCCGCACCCGAGCTCGTCGCAAGCGTGGAAGCGGCACGGGCCGGGTCGCCCGGTATTGCCTGGGGCAATATCGTTGGCTCGAACCTTGCCAACAGCCTGCTCATTCTGGGAACTGCTTCGCTCATCCTGCCGGTGGTGGTGCCAAGGGGGCCCTTGTGGCGAGATGGCGGGCTGGCTTTGTCTGCAACGATTGTCTTGTGGCTGGTAGCCAGTACGACGGGCATAACCATCGCAATTGGCAGCGCATTTCTACTCCTTCTTATGGCTTATCTCGCTTATGCTTATTGGGCGGAGCAGACGCAGCCGGCCGGGGCGAGCGCCTTGCACGAGAAGGCAGAGGCCCTCGAGATTTCCGACACGCATCTGCATGATGTTCAACCGCTCTGGCGTTCTATTATGGTGCTGCTTTTTGGCATCGTGATGATCGTGATGGGCGGGCGATGGCTGGTTGAGGGGGCGGTTGACCTTGCGCGGCTAGTTGGCATGAGCGAAGCGGTCATCGGCTTGACGGTCATCGCTATCGGCACGTCTTTACCGGAACTCGTCACATCCGTGATCGCAGCCTATAAGGGCGCAAGCGCTGTCGCTCTGGGCAATGTGCTGGGATCGAATATTTTCAATCTGCTGCTGATTGGCGGCATTACCGCAGTGATTGCGCCCGGCACGATTCCCGGCGAAATCACAAATTTCGGACTGCCGGTCTTGATTGCAGCGTCAGTGCTGCTTTTGCTATTTGCTGCTACGGGGCGAAGGATTACGCGCTGGGAAGGCGGAATATTGCTCGCGATTTATCTCGCCTTGCTGGTATATAATATTGTGGCCGTGTGAATCAGGCGTTGCAATATCCAGAATCTGCCCCTAAATAGACGCCATCCCAACATTGTGAGATTTGAAGGGGCTGGCGCCGAACGGGGCCGGCAGCGATAGTTTTTGCATCTGGAAATGGAATTTATTTGATCGATATAACGACCCTGACAAACCTGATTAAGCCGGAAGCAGATGCTTTGGGCTTTGAGTTGGTGCGGGTGCAGTTTGTGTCGGGGGCGGATGAGCCGACTTTGCAAATCATGGCTGAACGCCCGGAAACCGGGCAGCTGGGTATTGATGATTGCGCCGCCTTGTCCCGCCGCATTTCGGCAAAATTCGATGCGCTGGAAGAAGAGGGTAAGGACCCTATCGACTACGCCTATCGTCTGGAGGTCAGTTCCCCCGGTATCGACCGTCCGCTGACCCGGGCAATAGACTATCAGAATTGGGTCGGCCACGAAGCGCGGGTCAATCTGATCGAGG
>CAXHZT010000045.1:0-7166 GCA_964022345.1 uncultured Sphingorhabdus sp. | reverse complement strand
GAGGCCGTTGCGGGGAAGAAACAGTTGCGCGGGCTGCTTGCCGGTATCGAAGATGATATAATAAAGATTGACGATCGTAAGGCGGGAAGTCAGGAGACGCCTCTTACGAATGTCCATAGCGCGAAATTGATTCTGACCGATGCCTTGATTGCTGCGACCATTCCGGTTTCGGCTGACGGTGCCGACGAAATCGAAGAACAGACTTTAGAAGAACAGGAAGACTAATCATGGGCAGTGCTATTTCAGCCAACAAAGCCGAATTGCTCGCTATTGCGACCGCCGTTGCGACCGAGAAAATGATCGACAAGGCGATCGTGATCGAAGCGCTGGAAGAGGCGATCCAGAAAGCGGCGCGCGCGCGCTATGGTGCAGAAAATGACATTCGCGCCAAGCTCGACGTCAATACCGGTGATTTGCGACTGTGGCGGGTTGTTGAAGTGGTTGAGGAAGTCGAGGACTATTTCAAGCAGGTTGACATCAAGCAGGCAGAAAAGCTTGAGCCGGGTGCCAAGGTCGGTGACTTCATTGTTGATCCGCTGCCCGCTGTCGATCTCGGGCGCATTGACGCGCAGTCCGCCAAGCAGGTGATTTTCCAGAAGGTTCGCGATGCAGAACGCGAACGGCAATATGAAGAATTCAAGGACCGCAGCGGAGAGATCATCACCGGTGTGGTGAAATCGGTCGAATTCGGCCATGTTGTTGTAGACTTGGGCCGCGCCGAAGGCGTGATCCGTCGTGACCAGCAAATCCCGCGCGAAGCCGCACGGGTTGGCGACCGTGTCCGTTCGCTGATCCTGGACGTGCGCCGCGAGAACCGCGGGCCGCAGATTTTCCTGTCCCGCGCCCATCCGGATTTCATGAAGCATCTTTTCGCGCAGGAAGTGCCGGAAATTTATGACGGCATCATCGAAATCAAGGCCGCTGCCCGCGACCCGGGTTCCCGTGCCAAGATCGGTGTGATCAGCCACGACAGCTCGATTGATCCGGTCGGCGCCTGCGTCGGCATGAAGGGTAGCCGTGTTCAGGCCGTTGTGCAGGAAATGCAGGGCGAGAAAATCGACATCATTCCCTGGTCGGAAGATATTGCAACCTTCGTGGTCAATGCCTTGCAGCCCGCTACCGTGAGCCGTGTGGTAATCGACGAGGAAGAAGGCCGTATCGAGGTTGTCGTTCCTGACGATCAGCTGAGCCTGGCGATTGGTCGTCGTGGCCAGAATGTCCGTCTGGCTTCGCAGCTGACCGGCCTCGCCATTGACATCATGACCGAAGCGGACTCGAGCGAGAAGCGTCAGGCCGAATTTGCGGCGCGGACCGAGATGTTCCAGGAAGATCTGGATGTCGACGAAACATTGTCTCAGCTGCTGGTTGCCGAAGGTTTCAGCGAGCTCGAAGAAGTTGCCTATGTTGCGCCGGAAGAGATTTCCAGCATCGAAGGCTTTGACGACGAACTGGCTGCCGAATTGCAGAACCGTGCTCTCGAAGCGCTGGAACGGCGGGAAGCGGCAGCGCGCGAAAAACGTACTGAACTGGGTGTCGAGGACGCGATTGCCGAATTACCGCATCTGACCGAAGCCATGCTGGTGACACTGGGTGAAGCCGGCCTCAAAACGCTCGACGATGTTGCCGATCTGGCGACCGACGAGCTCGTTCTGAAACGCAAATCCGAGCCGCGCCGCCGCAATGACAACCGCAAGCCCGAGCCCGACGGTGTATTGGCCAAATATGGCCTGACCGAAGAGCAGGGCAACGAAATCATCATGGCCGCGCGTGCGCACTGGTTCGAGGATGAAGACGAGCCGGCGGCTGCTGCTGAAGAAGAAACCGGGGAGGACGCAGATGCGGAATCTCCCCAATGAGACGCGGTCTAAAACTCTAGATCGCACGCCACACCGTAAATGCATTTTATCCGGGGAAAGCTTTCCACCGGAGCAAATGGTGCGTCTTGCGATGGGTCCCGAAGGACAGATTGCACCGGATGTCAGGGCGAAAGCACCCGGTCGCGGAGCCTGGATCAGTGTTGATCGGGCGGCGCTGGAAACGGCGCTGGCGAAGGGGCAGCTGAAAGGCGCGCTGTCGCGGGCCTTCAAGACCGGGCAGCTAGATATTCCCGCCGATCTCGCGGATCAGCTTGAAAATGCGCTGGAACGCGCCACATTGGACAGGCTCGGCCTGGAAGCACGCGGCGGAACCTTGCTGAGCGGATCGGAAAAGATCGAAACGGCGGCGCGACGCGACGAACTGTTCATGCTCCTCCACGCGTCAGATGCCGGTCAAGACGGATCGTCAAAACTAGCGCAAGCCTGGCGTGTCGGCAGCGATCGCGAAGGGCAAGATTTGCGCGGGATGACTTTGCCGGTGGACCGCCAGGCCCTTTCTGTGGCATTGGGCCGCCAGAATGTCGTTCATATCGGGATAATCGATAGGCGCGCTGCAGAACGGCTGTCCAATATGCTGGCCAGATGGCTGCGGTTTATCGGTTCTGGCGCAGTGCCGGATGAAGCGGAAGAGAATGTTGCGTAATTTGGTTGAAGCAAGCCAAGTAATATATTGATAATATCTATTTTTAGGGATTAAGTCTGTTCGATGAGTGAAGATACAAAAGATACGCCAAAACCTGCACGCAAACCCCTGGGGTTGAAGCGTTCGGTTGAACCTGGCGAAGTCAAACAGACGTTCAGCCACGGACGCACCAACAAGGTTGTGGTCGAGGTCAAGCGCAAGAAACTCGTCGGCAAGCCCGGCGCACAGGAAGCGGCGAAGGAAATCGTCAAGGAAACGCCTGCGCCCGCTCCGGCACCGACGCCTGCTCCCAAGGCCGCACCGAAAAAGCCGGCAGCTGCGCCGAAAGCGGATGATGGCCTGACCCGTCAGGAAAAGCAGGCGAAACTGCTGCGCGAAGCGGAAGAAGCGCGCCTCGAAGCGATGCAGGAAGCGCGCAAGCGCGATGCTCGCGAGAAAAAAGAGCAGACCGCAGAAGAGAAAAAGCGGGCGGAAGAAAAACGCCAGGCCGAAGAAGAGCAGGCTCGCAAGGCGCAGGAAGAAATCGCCGCTGCCGAGAAAGCCGCAGCCGAGTCTTCGGATGTCGCCGAACCGGCCAGCGAAGAGGCGCCCGCTGCCACAAGCGCGGCCCGGCCTCCGGCGCGGAAATTCACGCCCGTGGAAGCGCCAAAACGCGCGAAACCCGAGAAAGAAAAGCAGAAAGCCGGACGCGACGACCGCAACGATCGTCGCCAGTCGGGCAAGCTTACTGTCAACCGTGCCTTGCGTGGCGAAGATGGTGCTGCGCGCGCCCGTTCGCTGGCGGCGCTGAAACGTGCGCGCGAAAAGGAAAAGCGGGCGCAGCGGTCCGGTCGCCCAAGCGAACCACGGGAAAAGCAATTCCGCGATGTGGTCGTGCCGGAAGCCATTACCGTTCAGGAACTGGCGAAACGTATGGGCGAAAAAGGCGCGGATCTCGTCAAATCGCTGTTCAACATGGGCTCGATGGTTACCGTCAACCAGACGATCGACCAGGATACCGCAGAATTGCTGGTCGAGGAATTTGGCCACAATATCCAGCGCGTTTCCGAAGCGGACGTTGAAATCGACACCCAGGCCGATGTTGATCCGGAAGAAACGCTGAAACCACGCGCACCGGTTGTGACGATCATGGGCCATGTCGATCACGGCAAGACCTCGCTGCTCGACGCGCTGCGCGGAACCGACGTGGTTGCCGGTGAAGCCGGTGGTATCACCCAGCATATCGGCGCCTATCAGGTGACAATGAAGAACGGTGACAAGGTCACGTTCCTCGATACGCCGGGCCATGAAGCCTTTACCGAAATGCGGATGCGCGGCGCCAATGTCACGGATATCGTGATTCTTGTCGTCGCTGCCGATGACGGCCTGATGCCGCAGACGATTGAAGCGATCAATCACACGAAGGCCGCAGGCGTTCCGATGATTGTCGCGATCAACAAGATCGACAAGGAAGGCGCCGATCCGACAACGGTCCGCACCCGACTGCTCGAACATGAAGTGATCGTGGAAGAAATGTCCGGTGATGTACTCGACGCCGAAGTTTCCGCGCTGAAGAAAATCGGGCTCGACGAACTGATGGACAAGATCCACGTCCAGGCGGAACTGCTCGAACTCAAGGCGCGTCCCGACCGTCCGGCCGAAGGTGCCGTGGTCGAGGCCAAGCTCGACATCGGACGCGGTCCGGTTGCGACCGTCCTGATCGAACGCGGCACGTTGAAACGCGGCGACGTCTTCGTCGTCGGTTCGCAGACCGGCAAGGTCCGGGCGATGATTGATGACAAGGGCAAGCAGGTCAAGGAAGCAGGGCCTTCGACTCCGGTTGAAGTGCTGGGTATCTCTGGCGTTCCATCTGCTGGCGACAAGCTGACCGTGGTCGAAAATGAAGCACGGGCCCGCGAAGTCGCGGCCTATCGTGCGGAGCAGGAGAAATTGAAGCGCACCACGCAGGCACCGACGAGTCTCGAGAATATGTTCTCCGCTGCGGCGAATAGCGCCGTTGAATTCCCGCTGTTGGTCAAGGCCGACGTCCAGGGCTCGACCGAAGCTATCGTGCAGGCACTGAACAAGATTTCGAATGACGATATCAAGGTGCGCATCCTGCACAGCGGTGTTGGCGCGATCACGGAATCGGACGTAACCCTTGCCGGAGCCAGCAAGGCGCCGATCATCGGTTTCAACGTGCGTCCCAATGCCAAGGCGCGTGAAATCGCCAAACGCGATGGTGTCCGCTTCAAATATTTCGATATCATCTATGATCTGACCGACGATATCCGTGCCGAAATGGCCGGTGAACTCGGCCCAGAGAAGATCGAAAATGTCGTTGGCCGTGCGGAAGTCAAGGACGTGTTCAAGTCGGGCAAGAAAGACAAGGCAGCCGGCTTGCTGGTTACCGAAGGTTCCTTGCGCAAGGGCCTGTTCGCCCGTCTTACCCGCGACGATGTTATCGTCAGTGCAACGACCATCGCGTCGCTGCGGCGGTTCAAGGACGATGTCGAGGAAGTCCGTGCCGGCATGGAATGTGGTGCCGTTCTGGAAGATACCAACGATATCAAGCCAGGCGATATGCTCGAAGTCTTCCAGGTCACGGAGAAAGAACGGGTTCTTTGATAATATCGTCATCCCGGACCTGATCCGGGATCCAGATCGGGTTGCCACGCTATCTGTGCCAGCCGCTCTGGATGCTGAACCCAGTTCAGCATGACGAATTTGAGGCTTTATTATTGTGGCAAAATATAACGACACATCTCCCGAAGGCCGTTCGGTCCGCTTGCTGCGCGTTGGTGAGCAGGTCCGGCACATATTGTCGGAACTGCTGATGCGCGGCGAGGTGCATGATGCGGTGCTGACTTCGCATAGCGTCAGCGTCACCGAAGTGCGCATGTCTCCGGATTTGCGCCATGCGACGGTATTCGTGAAGCCGTTGCTTGGTGCGAACGAGGCGGATGTGCTCAAGGCGCTGAAAACCAACACCGCGTTTTTCCAGAAGGAAGTCGCGAAGCGGGTTCAGATGAAATATGCGGCCAAGCTGAAATTTCTGGCCGACGAGAGCTTTGACACCGCCGAGCATATCGAGAGCCTGCTGAACAATCCCAAGGTTGCGCAGGATTTGGGCGACACGGACTGAGCGATTAGCCCTTGTCGTCATCCTGAACTTGTTTCAGGACCTCCAGAGATCCTGAAACAAGTTCAGGATGACGAGCGACAGGACAGATGGCAAAACTCTATTTCTATTATGCCTCGATGAACGCCGGCAAGTCGAGCAATTTGCTGCAGGCGGCGTTCAACTATGGCGAGCGCGGCATGAAGGTCATGCTGTGGACCGCAGCGATCGACAATCGGGCGAGCTTCGGCGCCATTGCATCCCGGATAGGCCTGCACGCCGACGCCCATCGCTTTGGCGAGGACACGGATCTTTTTGCCGCGGTCAGTACCGAGCATGAAGAGGCTGGCCTGGCCTGCGTGATGGTCGACGAGGCGCAGTTTCTGACCGAAGGACAGGTCTGGCAATGTGCGCGACTGGCCGACGAACTGGGCATTCCGGTGCTCTGCTATGGTCTGCGGACCGATTTTCAGGGCAATCTGTTCCCGGGATCAGCCAAGCTTCTGGGGCTGGCCGACAGTCTGGTGGAATTGAAAGCCGTGTGCGAGTGCGGGCGCAAGGCGACGATGAACCTGCGCATCGACGAAACTGGCAAGGCGATCGCTGCCGGTGCGCAGACGGAAATCGGCGGCAATGAAAGCTATATTGCGCTGTGCCGGAAACATTTCCGGGAGCGGCTCAATGGCTGAACTATCTGCAACGCTGGAACAGGGGCCCGTGCGGCTTGAGCCGTTGGCCGAGCACCATCTCGAGCCGTTGCGTGCCGCCTGTGCCGAAGATCAGGATATCTGGGACATCTATCCCGTTTCCATGCTCGACGAGAATTTCGACAAGGCGATCGAGGCCTTTCACGATACCACCAACTGGGTTCGTTTCGCAGTGATCAACGGTGAGACCGACAAGGTGGTCGGCATGACCAATTATATCAATCCCGACAAGTTCGGCGTGGTGGAGATCGGGGGGACCTATATCGAACCGTCTGTGCGGGGCAGCGGCTTCAACGACATTATGAAGAAGCTGATGATTGATCACGCCTTTGCATCGGGCTTTAACCGCGTCGAATTTCGCGTGGATACCCGCAACAAACGCTCCATGGCGGCGGTGTTGAAGCTGGGTGCCAGGCATGAAGGAACGTTGCGCAAGAACCGGATTACCTGGACGGGCTACGTCCGGGATACGGCGGTTTTTGGGTTGCTGAAAGAGGAATGGACGGAACGGTCATGACTGGTGACATAAATGGCTGGACCAGGTCCGCTGAAGCTTGGATTGCCTCTATCGGCGAGGCCGGAGACTGGACCCGTCGCACCCTGCTTGATCAGGTCATGCTGGAAAGGGTAGCGCGACATAGCGGGACGGCTCTAGATATTGGGTGCGGGGAAGGGCGGTTCGTCCGGATGCTGAAGGAACAGGGCTGGAGCGCGGTCGGTATTGATCCGGTGGAACGCCTGATTGCCGAGGCCGGGAAGCACGACCCCGATGGAGACTATAGAATCGGTTTCGGCGAAGACCTCGCCTTTGAAGACGAGAGTTTTGATCTGGTGGTCAG
>CAXHZT010000044.1:0-7539 GCA_964022345.1 uncultured Sphingorhabdus sp. | reverse complement strand
GGTGGATCCGTCAGGCGATCACCCGCTCGATCGCCGATCAGGCCCGCACCATCCGTATTCCGGTGCATATGATCGAGACGATCAACAAACTGGTCCGCACCAGCCGTCAGTTCCTGCACGAACAGGGCCGCGAACCGACACCGGAAGAAATGGCCGAACGCCTCTCCATGCCGCTCGAAAAAGTGCGCAAGGTGATGAAAATTGCCAAGGAACCGATTTCACTCGAAACGCCGATTGGCGACGAAGAAGATTCGCATCTCGGCGATTTCATCGAGGACAAGAATGCGATCATTCCGGTCGATGCTGCCATCCAGGCCAATCTAAAGGAAACCGTGACCCGGGTGCTGGCTAGCCTCACCCCGCGGGAAGAACGCGTGCTGCGCATGCGCTTCGGTATCGGCATGAACACCGATCATACGCTTGAGGAAGTCGGCCAGCAGTTCAGCGTGACCCGCGAACGTATCCGGCAGATCGAGGCGAAGGCGTTGCGCAAGCTGAAACATCCGAGCCGCAGCCGCAAAATGCGGAGCTTCCTGGACCAATAGGAAATATTATGTCAGATTGGCGAATGAAAAAAATGCTCCTTACTGACTGGGCATCATTCCAAGACAAGTACACCGAGCTATACTTGAATCTCGGTGGTGACAAGCGAATGGCGTTATTCATTCAGGGGAAACCTCAAGATGAGCAGTCAGACATTTATATCACTGCACACCAACATGAGTTAGTTGAGCTATTATCTCCCGGCGGATGGGAAGATGCGGATAAGCCTCAAGGCAACGATATAAGTCTTCTAGTTGGGCACGCTGGGATTCAAAATGAGTTGAACGTCAAACTCGGGCTTGGAAACTAGCTCAGTTCACTGACTGATATATCATGGTTTGCAATTCCCTAACGACCGATAAACCGTGTCTTTAGGATTGGTCTGTATATCCCGTGATTGACGAAGATGCCCGCTGCATTTTCGCGTGAAATCTCGGGATATCGGAAACGCGATGCTAGGACAAAACGCTCAATTTGTGACACAAAAAGGCTATGCCGATCAGGTCAGCGGCCTGGGCAGCGATAGCTCGCCCTATCTCGGGCTGATCATCGAGGAATTCTCGAGCCTGTCGGGTCCGGACATCGCGGATATCGCGCATTTCCTTTGCGTTCTGCACGGGCAGCACCCCGGTGTCATCGACCATGCAGCAGCCAAGACAGTGGACGATATCGCGCGCCAGTGGCTGATCGAGGCAATTGACGGCTTTGCCGCCGAACGCGCCTTTCTGACCAGATTGACCGTCGCTGCCGGACCGATTTCCGGCGTCGGCGCGAATGACCAAAGCAACGCGGCAGTCCTCGGCCAGCGCAAGGCCCTAGAAATGCTCTCCCAATCCGATCGCAACGGATGTGCCATTGGCGCAGCCTTTGCCCTGATTTCTGACTGGACCTTCATTCGACCAGCGCTCGAGAAGATTGCTTTGCATGTCGGCGTGGAAGCGCGAGCCGCCAACCTACCGGACGTAGCGGCTACGAACGCGCTGCAGGCCCGGCTGGCTGCCACTCCCGCTGTGGAGCGGGCCTTGAATTTCGGGTCAGAGCAGTTGCTCAATCAGCATCGCGGTTTTTGGCAATTGCTGGAAGCGCGTCGAAACACGCGGCACTCCCGGTAATTTTCGGTCTCAACCGATTAAATTAACTAAATGATTAACTTGCCTACAATCCGGCTTTTCCCTATCGACTTTGCTTTGACTTTTAAGGCAAGGAAGAGAAAATCATGCGTTTTGACGGCACCAAAGACTATGTTGCAACCGATGATCTGAAGGTTGCTGTCAATGCTGCCATGACCCTCCGCCGGCCTCTGCTCGTCAAGGGCGAGCCCGGCACGGGTAAAACGGTACTCGCCTATGAAATCGCCAAGGCGATGGGCACACCGCTGATCGAATGGAATGTCAAATCCACCACCAAGGCGCATCAGGGCCTTTACGAATATGACGCGGTTGCGCGGCTTCGCGATGGCCAGCTGGGCGACGAGCGGGTCCATGATATTTCCAACTATATCCGCAAGGGCAAGCTGTGGGAGGCTTTCACCGCTCCCGAACTGCCCGTATTGCTGATCGACGAAATCGACAAGGCGGACATCGAGTTTCCGAACGATCTGCTGCAGGAACTCGACCGCATGGAATTCCATGTTTACGAAACCAAGGAAACCATCAAGGCGGTCGAACGCCCCATCGTGATCATCACCTCGAACAACGAGAAGGAACTGCCCGACGCCTTCCTGCGGCGCTGTTTCTTCCACTATATCAAATTCCCTGATCGCGAGACGATGCAGGACATCATCAACGTCCATTTCCCCGATATTCAGGGCATATTGGTCAAGAAGGCGATGGATATTTTCTACGATGTCCGCGACGTTCCTGGCCTCAAGAAAAAACCAAGCACCAGCGAATTGCTCGATTGGCTGAAGCTGATCCTCAACGAGGACATGCCGCTCGAAGCGCTGCAGTCGAACGACAGCACCAAGGCGATTCCGCCATTGCACGGCGCGCTGCTCAAGAACGAGCAGGACGTGATGCTGTTCGAACGTCTGGCCTTCATGGCGAAACGCGAAGCGCGCTAGGCAAAGGCAGACACGATGTTCTTTAATTTCATGGACGAACTCAGGGCCGCCGGGATTTCGGCGTCGCTCAAGGAACATCTGGTTCTGCTCGAAGCGCTTGAAAAGGATGTTATCCGACGCAGCCCGGAGGAATTCTATTATCTCTCCCGCGCGACCTTCGTGAAAGACGAAGGCTTGCTGGACCGCTTTGATCAGGTTTTTTCGAAGGTCTTCAAAGGCATCGAAACCTCCTACGGCACGGAAGAAGAGGATATCCCGCTCGACTGGCTGAAAGCGGTTGCCGAGAAATATCTCTCCGAAGAGGAAATGGAAAAGATCAAGTCGCTCGGCAGCTGGGACGAGATCATGGAAACGCTGAAAGAGCGGCTCGAGGAACAGCAGAAACGCCACGAGGGCGGCAACAAATGGATCGGCACCGGCGGCACCTCGCCTTACGGAAATTCCGGCTATAATCCAGAAGGCGTCCGGATTGGCGGCGAAGGCGGCCAGAAAAAGGCGATCAAGGTCTGGGACAAGCGCGAGTTTCAGAATCTCGATAACACCAAATTGCTTGGAACTAGAAACATCAAAGTTGCGCTCCGCCGCCTGCGCAAATTTGCCCGCGAAGGCGCAGCCGACGAGCTCGATATCGACCGGACGATCAATGGCACGGCCAAACAGGGCTGGCTCGACATTCACATGCGGCCCGAACGGCACAACGCGGTAAAATTACTGCTGTTCCTGGACGTTGGCGGCTCGATGGATCCGTTCATCAAGCTTTGCGAAGAATTGTTCAGCGCTGCGACTACCGAGTTCAAGAATCTCGAATTTTTCTATTTCCACAACTGCCCTTACGAAGGCCTCTGGAAAGACAATCGCCGCCGCTTTTCCGAGCGCACCAACACCTGGGATGTGCTCCACAAATATGGCCATGACTATAAGCTGATCTTCGTCGGCGACGCGTCGATGAGCCCCTATGAAATCACCCATCCGGGCGGTTCGGTCGAGCATTTCAACGAGGAAGCCGGCGTGACCTGGATGCAGCGTCTGACCAACACTTACCCTGCTGCGGCGTGGCTCAACCCGGTTCCGGAAAAGCAATGGGGCTATTCCCAAAGCGTCAAAATCATCCGTGAACTGATGAATGACCGGATGTACCCGCTGACGGTCGACGGCCTGAGCGATGCGATGAAAGAATTGACCCGCAAACAGGGCTGAAGCTCAGCCCTCGATTGCGAGCAGGGTCGTTCCGTCATATTTTTCGGCGGCCGGTTCAAAGACGTCCGACTTTTCAAAATGCAGATCTTCCACGCGTACGTCCTTCAGGCCGGAAAGCTTGAACGTCCCAAGCTTGACCTCCCGCGGCGGTTGCCCGTCTTTTTCCAGCGGAACGGCGTCGACATACATTTCGTCATGGCGCGTATAGAGAATATGCGGCGCCAGCTTGAAGGCCGTATTGTTGTAGGTCGCGGCCACGCATTTTTTCAGCGCGACACCCTCGAAAAACTCTTTACTCGGTAACATGGCGGCTAATTACCAGATCACGGACCAAATGCAATAAATATGTTGCAGTGCAGCATGGTCAGTAGAGATGAAATTCCTTTGATATCGCGCCCCAGGAATTTTCGTCCGGAACCGCTATCGCGTCCAGACCATCTGCCGTCGAAGACGTATCCTCGATCCACTCCCGCAACGATGGCCCGCCGTTGATCACATCGAACGCCAGCTTGTCATTCTCATATTCGTAGGGAAAATCGCGCCACAACTCATATCCGACGTGGAGATTCGCGATCGCCTTCAGGGCCACAGCCTGCAATCGCCAAGGCCGGAAGGCGGCGTGATCATAGCTTGGCCCCTCGGCATGGATATGCACGCCGTTGCACAGCTGGCCCTGATGTTTGTGGAAGGTCGGTTCGAACCAGATTTCCCGCAACAGGCAGCCATTGAGCCATTGCGGCGCGATTCGCTGCATTTCCGCAATCACCGGTCGCGTTTGGATATCGGGCGCGCCGAAAAGCTCCAGCGGCCTGGTCGTCCCCCGCCCTTCCGAGAGCATCGTCCCCTCCAGCATCACCGTACCGGCATAGGCACGGGCCATATTGACATTGGGCGCATTGGGACTGGGATTGATCCAGATACGGTCCTCGGGCCAGCCGTAGCCCGGGCCTTCGGGTTGCCAGCCCTGCATTTCAATGACCCGATAATCGACATCGAGATCAAAATGGCTGATCATCCAGCGCCCCATTTCGCCCATGGTCAGTCCGTGCCGCATCGGCATGGGCCCTGCCCCGACAAAGCTTTCCCATCCTTCTTCCAACAGCGTGCCTTCGATAGGCCTTCCCGCCGGATTGGGTCTATCGAGCACCCAGACCGACTTGCCATGCTCGGCAGCAGCTTCCAGCATGTAGCGCAGGGTGGTGATGAACGTGTATATCCGGCATCCCAGATCCTGAAGGTCGATCAACACGACATCGAACGTGCCCATCGACTGACCGGTCGGCCGACGAACTTCGCCGTATAGGCTGAACACCGGAATATCGTGGATCGGGTCATTGAAATCGGGCGACTCGATCATATTGTCCTGCTTGTCACCGCGCAGGCCATGCTGGGGGCCAAAGGCAGCGGTCAGGTTGATATCATCGAGCGCTGACAACGCATCCAGACTGTGTACCAGGTCGCGTGTCACCGAAGCCGGATGAGCCAGCAACGCGACCCGCTTTCCTGCCAGAGGCCGGCGCAGGTCGGCGTCCTCGATCAGCCTGTCTATTCCGAATTTCATCAATCTTCCACTGCCTCCATTTTGAGCGTAAAACCATCCCGATAGTGGAAATCGGGCCTAGCGGCGGGATGCGCCAAAGCCCAGAATGATTTTTCTCCATCCTGCATCTCGATAACCGCCGCCAAGCCGGCATCAAGTTCTTTCGCCACCCAGAGATCGGGCAATCGGAGCGTGGCTTCGAGAGTCACATGGGTATCGCTGAAATCCATGTATATCTCAGGTGCTTCAGACATCGGAAGCGGTCTCATCCCCTCACGATAGCGGTCGAAACCATAGGCCGCCCAGTTGCCCGAAGGCGAAAAGTTGAACTCGCAATATTGTTCGGCTCCCGGTTCGCCGAGGAACAGCTCGAAACAGCTATGCTGCCACAGGCCATCCGTCCGGTGCGACTGATCGAGATCGGCCGGCAGGCTGATTTCTTCGACATTTCCCTCTGCATGATATCGCAGCCAGATCGTACCGGTCTCCGACATCGACCATTCGACCGTGATCTGGTCGATCGCCGACGCAGGCGTGACCGGATGGCTATGCAAATTCAAACGCATATTGCGACTTTCGTTGTCCCCATGTAACGCACCAATCCATGACACATTATCAATCCGAACTGCTGCGTCTACTGAATGATCGCGGCTATATCCACCAGTTAACCGATGCCGAAGCACTGGACAGTCTTGCCAGCAAGAGCGTCATTCCCGGCTATATCGGATTTGATGTCACCGCCGATTCCCTTCACGTCGGCAACCTCGTCCAGATCATGCTTCTCCGCCGGCTGCAGCAGGCGGGCCACAAGCCGATCGTCCTGATGGGCGGCGGCACCACCAAGGTGGGCGATCCTTCCGGCAAGGACGAGATGCGTAAATTGCTGGATGATGACGGAATTGCGTCAAATTTTGCCAAAATCCGGGACAGTTTCGAGAATTTTTTGACATTTGGTGACGGTCCGACCGATGCTGTCATGGTCAATAATAATGACTGGCTCGGCGAGCTGGAATATATTCCGTTCCTGCGGGATATCGGCCGTCACTTCACGATCAACCGGATGCTGACTTTTGATTCCGTCAAACTGCGGCTGGAGCGGGAACAGCCGCTGACCTTTCTCGAATTCAACTATATGATTCTGCAAGCCTATGATTTCCTGGAATTGTCGCGGCAATATGGCTGCCAGCTGCAGCTCGGCGGGTCCGATCAATGGGGCAATATCGTCAACGGAATCGAGCTTGGCCGGCGGGTAGACGGGGCAGAGCTGTTCGGCGTCACCACGCCCCTGATTACCAAGGCCGACGGGTCCAAGATGGGCAAATCCGTAGACGGCGCGATATGGCTCAATGCCGAGCGGCTGTCACCTTACGATTACTGGCAATTCTGGCGCAATACCGACGATCGCGATGTCGGCAAGTTCATGCGCTTGTTCACCGACATCGATCTGGAAGAAATTGCGCGACTGGAAACGCTTCAAGGGTCGGAAATCAACCAAGCCAAGAAAATATTGGCCGATGCCGCCACCGCGATGGCGCACGGAGACAGCGCCGCAGCGGATGCTGCCAAGACCGCGCAACAGACCTTCGAGCAAGGCGCTGCGGGCGACGACTTGCCTGTTTTCGAAGTGACGGGCGGCGAGATTTCCCTTCTTGATGCCCTGGTCGGCATAGGATTCTGCGCGTCCAAGGGAGAAGCCAAGCGGCTAGTCGCCGGCGGTGGGGCACGAATCGATGATGAACAGGTAAAAGACGGCGGCCATATGATTACGGTTGCCGGCAAGGATGTGAAGATTTCAGCAGGCAAGAAGAAACACGGATTGCTGAAAAACAGTTGATCCGGACTTTCATATATCCTCCTGCCGGCGTTTACCCTTTGTTTTCCATCATGGCTTATATCGGGGGTGAAGCAATTTTCGGAGCTCGCAGACCATGACCGGCGTACCACCTCAGACCACTGCCGATTCTCGCCGGGCGACCCGTTTTGCGATCGATTTCGAAACCATTTGCGAAATCCATCCCAATCGGGAACTCAAGGTTCATATCGCGAACATCTCTGCGAACGGGATGATGCTGTCCGAGGTTGTCGATATGGCGAAAGGGGACAGGGTCACCGTACGTTTACCGGTAGCCGGGCGGATCGAGGCCTATCTCGTATGGTCCCATCAGGGTCGCATCGGCTTCTAATGCGAACGAATCAT
>CAXHZT010000043.1:0-8159 GCA_964022345.1 uncultured Sphingorhabdus sp. | reverse complement strand
ATGATTGCCGCCGAAATGATCTTCCGCCTCGATCAGCGCGATTTTCAGCTCCGGTCGCAGCCGGTTTAGCGCCAGTGCAACAAGCCCGCCAGCCAACCCGCCGCCAGCGATAGCCAGATCATACTGGGGGGAAGGGCGCGCTTGCTTCGGCATCGATTTGCCTTAGCCGATGGCGGGGACGGGGGAAAGCCTGTCTGAAAGCAGGTAGGCGATTATGCTTTAGCGCTTGCTCCCCGTTGATCCGCACCATATTCCCTCCCTGTGGAATATGCGCTTCCAGTCCTGATATCAGCCGCTGCCATGACGCTTATCGTCGGTGGTCGCTATCTGCTGAGCAGCGGCTTTTTCGCCTGGCTGACGGGGCGGGTGCGGCCCGGCCAATATGATGCGCTGAAACTGCAAATCGGCCGGGAAATCCGCTGGTCGTTATTGTCCGCCGCCATCTATGGTGTGCCGGCCGGTGTCGTCGCATGGGGTTGGCAGAATGCGGGCTGGACCAGAATATATACCGATCTCAATATGTACCCATTGTGGTATTTGCCGATCTCCTTTTTCCTCTATCTCTTCCTGCACGACACATGGTTTTACTGGACGCACCGGCTGTTTCACCGACCGCGCTGGTTCAAGATCGCCCACGCGGTCCATCACGACAGCCGGCCGCCCACCGCCTGGGCCGCGATGAGCTTTCACCCGGTCGAGGCGATCAGCGGCGCTGTGGTAATTCCGGCTCTGGTCATCGTGCTGCCGATTCATGTCGGCATATTGGGGCTGGTATTGCTGACGATGACCGTTATGGGCGTGTCCAACCATATGGGGTGGGAAATGTTTCCCCGCTGGCTCGTTCATGGCCGGTTGGGCAGGGGACTGATAACCGCGACCCATCACGAGAAACACCACGAGCTGTATAGAGGTAATTATGGGTTGTATTTTCGCTTCTGGGACAAGATCTGCGGCACGGATATCGGCCTTGCCGATGCTGGCGGCAGCTTCGGTCATGTTGCTGGGCGCAAGCGCCTCGGCCAATAAGGCCCCCGCTACCGTAGCGGCCGCGCCCGCGCTTGCGGCGTCCATTGATCTGGCGATCAGCGGCCTGCGGTCTGAAAAAGGCAATGTGCTTATCTGCCTGAGCGCCAATCCCGAATATTTCCCCGATTGCAGCGAGGACAAAAAGGCCCGCAAGCTGAAAATATCCGCATCCGAGGCAGATCGTATCCACATCGCCGGGGTCAAGCCGGGCACTTATGCAGTGGCCCTGATCCACGATGAAAATGCCAATGGCAAAATGGATTTGCGGCTGTTCTTGCCGCGCGAGGGCTTTGGCTTCACCAACAATCCCAAGATCGGGATGGGGCCGCCCAAGTTCAAATCGGCCCAGTTTACCGTGGGTTCCGACGATGCCAGCTATGCTGTGCGGATGAAGTATATTTTATAATTGGCGGCATTTTAACCGCTTGATAGGAATCGATGCATATCGCGTAAATACCGACAGGAGTCCGCGTAAATGTATCAAGACGACCCCCTAAAGTTTGAACCGCAAGACCGTTCCGAGAAATTGCGACTGTCCGAAATTCTCGGCGCATTCACCTATGCGCTCGACTTGACCGAAGGACAGGCCCCCGGACATAGTATTCGCGCCTGCTGGATCGGCACGCAATTGGCGATGGCCATGGGCATCAAGGGGCCGGCGTTGCGCGACATCTATTATGCCGTGCTGCTCAAGGACCTTGGCTGCAGCAGCCATGCCGCTTCGGTCACCGACATGTTCTCGGGAGAGGGGCAGCCGCCGGAACCTGACTTCCAGCTGATCGGTTCCCTGCCGGATGATATCGGAAAGTTAATTGCTGGCGAGAGCGGCGTCGATGCCAAACCCGACGCCCGCAACGATGCGCTTGGCCTGCTGGCCCGCAACGGCGAGAATATTATCAAGAATATCATGGATACCCGCTGCATGCGCGGGGCGGAAATTGCCCGCAAGTTGCGCTTTTCCGGAGAGGTTGCCCATGCCATCGGCCATCTTGATGAACATTGGGACGGACGCGGGCTGCCGCGCGGCACGGCGGGAACAGATATTCCCCTCGGCGCCCGGATCGCCTTGCTCGCGCAGGTGGTGGACGTATTTTACAGCGTGCGCGGCAAGGATGCGGCGCTCGAAGTCGTACACAATCGCAGCGGAAGCTGGTTCGACCCGGATCTCTGCGCCTTGTTTGACAAATTGTCCTCTTCGACCGGCTTCTGGGAAGAACTGGCGCTTGACGATCTGCCCGAACAATTGTGGGCGCTGGAACCGGCCGCCCAATATGTGACGGTCGACGAGGATTATCTCGACGATATCAGCAATGCATTTGGTCAGGTGATCGATGCGAAAAGTCCCTATACCGCAGGCCACAGCCAGAGAGTCGGGAGGATTGCGGACAGGGTTGCCGGAAAACTGGGACTGGAAGGCAATCGCCGCCGGATGTTGCGCCGCGCCGCCACACTACATGATATCGGCAAACTGGCGGTGAGCAGCGCAATCCTGGACAAGCCGGGCAAGCTGGATGACGACGAATGGGAAACCATGCAAAGCCATGCCTCCTACACGGCGGATATTCTGGGGCGGATCGGCGTGATGAGCGATATGGCGATGATCGCCGGTTCGCATCATGAGCGGCTTGATGGCAGGGGATATCCGCTTGGCCTCGACGAGCGCAGCATCGCCATAGAATCCCGCATCATCACTGTCGCCGACATTTACGACGCACTGACCACGGACCGGCCCTATCGATCGGCCATGACCCGCGAAAAGGCGATGAGCATCTTGCAAAGCGAAGTGGGCTCCGCCGTGGATGAAAAATGCTTTGCTGCCCTGCAGGCGGTCCTCAGCGAAGGCGAAGTCTAGCAAAAGCACTTTGCCAAAAGGAGGGCAGGGCACTAAAGGGCAGGGAACCGATACGCCGACCGGGCGTTAGACTGTTGCAAAACCAAAATGGGGAATAGTCTTGAAAAAATCCAGCATTCTTTGCCGTGCCGCTGTGCTCACTCTCGGGCTCGGCCTGTCTTCCCCGCTTCTGGCACAGGACGAGCCAGTCTCGGCGCCGGTTGAAAAATCGGTATTCGACGGCGACTATCTGACGGCGGGTATCGGCGTCGCGGTGGGCTCCAGCTACGAAGGATCGGACAATTATACCGTCTCGCCCCTGCCGGTGGTGCTGGGCAGCTTCCGTGGCGTCGATTTCCAGCCGCGCGGCCCCGGTATCGCGCTGGATTTCATTCCCGATCGCGATGGCGCAAAGGTCGACTTCATCTTTGGTCCCGTGGTGCGGGCGCGCTTTGACCGGCACAATTCCATCGAGGACGAGGTGGTCGAGTCACTGGGCAAGCTCGACTTCGCGGTCGAGATCGGTCCCTTTGCCGGTGTCCAGGTGAACCGGGTGCTCCATCCCTATGACTCGCTGACGGCGCAGGTCGATGTGCGCTGGGACGTGGCGGGCGCGCATGACGGCATGATCGTCTTTCCCAGCCTGACCTATTTCACCCCGCTTAGCCGCGGCGTCGCGACCAGCTTTTCGATCAATGCGGAATATGTCGACGATGCTTATGCCGACTATTATTTCAGCATATCACCCACCGGCTCGGCAGCCAGCGGCCTGCCGAACTTCACCGCAGACAGCGGCTGGAAAAATGTCGGCGCGACGATGCTGACCGCGGTCGATCTGGACGGCGACGTCACCAATGGCGGGTTCAGCATGATCTTCCTTGGCGGCTATTCCCGCATGCTGGGCGATCCGAAACGGTCTCCGGTGACCTCGATCCGCGGCAGCGCCGACCAGTTTTTCGGTGCGATCGGCGTGGGATATACGTTTTAGGGACGCGCTTGGCGGGTCAGACCCTGATCCCTGGCGCGGGTCTTCATCGCGTCGATAAATATTCGTGTCGCGGGCAGGCTGCGCCGCGCACTTTCGAACAATAATGTGACCGGCAGCATTTGCGGGCTGGCCGATGGCAGAATTTCGAGCAGCCGGCCTTGCCGAAGAGAATCTTCCACCTGGTAACTCAGCAAATTGGCAATGCCCAGTCCGGATTCGGCTGCGGCAATCGCCGAATCCATCGTGTTGAGCAGCAACCTCGGCGCGGTCTTGATCCGCTTGCCGTCGACACGCCATTCGCCGACGGCGCGCGGTCCGGTCGTACCGATGGTCCGGTGCCGGGCGAGATCGGAGGGTTGGCCGGGCTGGCCATGGCGGGACAGATAGGCCGGGCTGGCCACCAGCATCTGCCGGACGGAACCGATAGGAACGGCCAGCAGACTGCTGTCCGCGAGCGCGCCTATCCGCACCGCGACATCAATGCCTTCTTCGACGATACGGACGTTGCGGTCGACCAGCATCATCCGGATATCGAGCTGCTCATGCTGCTCCAGCATTTCCGTGACCACCGGCAACACATGCAGCCGACCGAACATGACCGGCGCGGTCACATAAAATTCCCCTCTTGGTATACTCTGGCCACCGGAGACCTGTTTTTCGGCATCTTGCAAATCGGCGAGTATCTGGCGCGCCCGGGGCAGGAAGCTGGCGCCGTCGTCGGTCAGTGACACGGCGCGGGTCGACCGGTGGAACAGCGCAACGCCCAATCGGCCCTCCAGCTCGCTAATCCCCCGTGTCACGGCCGGTGGCGATACGCGCAGTGATTTGGCCGCGGCAGAAAATCCGCCCTGATCGGCGACCGCCACAAACATCTCGAGCGTCTGGAAACGGTCCATGATTATTGCCAAAATTGGAACAGTGAAGTTAATATTTATACCATTATCGTGACTCAGGCAATGCGCTATTTCCCGTATTGCGCGGTCGGCAGAGCCCTTATCCCCCCGATCCCCCGCTCTTTCGGCCGCGCCCACAGGAGCATGTCATGGCGCAGAACTATATCCGGACGCTTTTCACCGACGCCGCGCGCGCCATGCAGGAGCAGGCCGGATCGCGGGACGCTTATGCACGGATGGAGCAGGGTGCTGACGGTAGTCCGGACAGGCTCGGCAAAAAGGAAGCGATGTTCCTGGCAGCGCGCGACAGCCTCTATATCGCCAGCGTGACTACGGATGGCTGGCCCTATGTCCAGCATCGCGGCGGCCCCGCTGGCTTCGTCAAACTGCTCGAGGGCAACCGGCTGGCGTTTGCCGATTATCGCGGCAACAAACAATATGTCAGCACCAGCAACTTGCAGGCGGAGCCTCGTGTTTCGCTGTTTCTGATGGACTATCCCGCCAGACGGCGGCTGAAGATTCTCGGCAAGGCAAAAATCGTCGAACTGGATGATGATCCGGAGCTGGTCACCGCGCTCGCCACTGCCGACTATCAGGTTGTAGCAGAGCGGATCTTTGTGATCGACGTGATCGGCTTTGACTGGAATTGTCCGCAGCATATCACCCCACGCTTCAAGGAAGCGGAAATCGCAGCTGCGGTCGCGCCGCTCACCGCGGAAGTGGAGCGGCTGCGCGCTGAAGTGGCGCAACTGCGCGCCCCACGCACAATCTCAACATCTGATGAAGGAGAATGACATATGACCCGAGCCCTCACCACGGGAGTCCACCATGTTGGCCTTTCGCTTCCCGATATAGAGGCAGCGCGCGCATTTTTCTGCGACGCGCTCGGCTATGAAGCGGTCGGCAGCGTGCCGGAATATCCGGCGCATTTCGTATCGGACGGATCGACCCTGATCACGCTCTGGCAGGTGAGCGACCCGGAAAAGGCAACGGCCTTTGATCGCAAGAAGAATATCGGTCTGCACCATCTGGCAATCGGGGTGGCAGACGAAGCGGCCCTCGCACGCCTGTTTGAAACGGTCAGCGCATGGCCGGACGCGGAGATAGAGTTCGAACCCTGTCCGATTGGCGAGGGATCGACGGTCCGCCATTTCATGTGTGCCATTCCCGGCGGCGCGCGGGTCGAATTTGCCACGCCCTTTGCCTGAGGACCCGCAACATGATGGAACAACGTCCCCCATTGCCCCCGTTCACCCGCGACAGTGCGATCCGGAAGGTCCGTGCAGCTGAAGACGGCTGGAACAGCCGGGATCCGGAGCGCGTAGCACTGGCCTACACGCCGGACAGTATATGGCGAAACCGCGACCGGTTCCTCGCCGGACGGGGGGATATTGTCGCATTTCTCGCCGGGAAATGGCAGCGGGAACAAGAGTACCGGCTGATCAAGCAGCTATGGGCCTTTGCCGGAAACCGGATCGCGGTTCGCTTCGCCTATGAATGGCACGACGCCGGCCATCAATGGTGGCGTTCCTACGGCAACGAAAACTGGGAATTTCGCGAAGATGGTCTGATGAGCCGGCGTCTGGCCAGCATCAACGATTTGCAGATCGAGCCGGAAGACCGTCTGTTCCACTGGCCCCCGGGACGCCGGCCCGACGACCATCCCGGTCTGGAAGACCTTGGCCTGTAAACTTCACTGGACCTGATCTCCGCTTCGCTCTACCATCCGGCCATTCCCCGGGGAGTCGTTTGACTGAGAGGGGCGCGTAACGTCGCCCGACCCGCAGAACCTGATCCGGCACCCGTCAAACGGGCTTACCGGCGTAGGGAGGGAGCGGTTATTTGGGCATCCCGGATACGCTCTTTCTCCATCAGGACAGAAGGAGAGACGCGATGGGCAGTGCAGGCGATATAACCGGTTGGATCACCCTTTTCTTTGGCCTTTACGGTCTGGCCGCCGGCGTCGGCGAGTTTCGCCATCCCGGCTTCTGGGGACGGATGATGCGCGAAGTGCAGGCGAGCAGCGCGCTGCAATTTCTGACCGGCTTCATCACCCTGATTCTCGGGGCGACCATCTATCTCGTCAATCCCTTCGATCCCGGCGACTGGCTGGCGATCCTGATCACCGTCATTGGCGGCTGGATCGTGATCGAGGGCATGCTGATCCTCGCCGTCGGCGACTGGTTCATGGATTTTGCCGCTCGGCTGATGGGCAAGGGCGGACGCGCCTGGGCGCTTCTCGCCATCATATTCGGCCTCGCGGCTGCATTTGCCGGTTTGCTCCGGCTTCAAGTTTAACCTTCAAAGAAAGCAATCCTTTATGGCTGATCTTCCAGCAAAAACAGAAATTGGCGTAACCACCGGCCCGATCAGTGGCTCGAAGAAAGTCCATGTCGCGGCGCACAGCGGCAGCGGCATCCGTGTCGCGATGCGCGAGATTCATCTCGAGGGCGGCGAAGCGCCGATCCGCGTCTATGACACCAGCGGGCCTTACACCGATCCCGAAGCCCTGATCGACATCAAAACCGGGCTCAACGAATTGCGCAGCCCGTGGATCAAGGCGCGCGGCGATGTTGAGGAAGTCGACCAGCGCGAGATCAAGCCGGAAGACAATGGCCAGCTCGGCCCCGACCGTTCCGGCGGGGTCGCGCCTTTCCCCAATGTCCGCCGCAAGGTGCTCCGCGCCAAGCCGGGCGCGAACGTGTCCCAGATGCATTATGCGCGCCAGGGCATCATCACCCCGGAAATGGAATATGTCGCCGAGCGCGAAAATCTCGGGCGCGAGCGGCTCAAGGAATATAAGCGCGACGGCGAAAGCTTCGGCGCGTCGATCCCCGACTATGTAACGCCGGAATTCGTCCGCGACGAAATTGCGCGGGGCAGGGCGATCATCCCGAACAATATCAACCACCCGGAAAGCGAGCCGATGGCAATCGGTCGCAATTTCCTCGTCAAGATCAATGCCAATATTGGCAATAGCGCGGTTGCTTCCGATGTCGCCAATGAAGTCGACAAGATGGTCTGGTCGATCCGCTGGGGCGCCGACACGGTCATGGATCTCTCCACCGGCCGCAACATTCACGACACCCGCGAATGGATCATCCGCAACTCACCCGTGCCGATCGGCACCGTGCCGATCTATCAGGCGCTGGAAAAAGTCGGCGGCGTTGCCGAGGACCTGACCTGGGAAATCTTCCGCGATACTTTGATCGAGCAAGCCGAGCAGGGCGTCGACTATTTCACCATCCACGCCGGCGTCCGTCTGCCCTATGTGCCGATGGCGGCCAAGCGCGTCACAGGCATTGTTTCGCGCGGCGGATCGATCATGGCGAAATGGTGCCTCGCGCATCACAAGGAAAGCTTCCTCTACGAACATTTCGACGATATCACCGAGATCATGAAGGCCTATGACATCGCCTAC
>CAXHZT010000042.1:0-9898 GCA_964022345.1 uncultured Sphingorhabdus sp. | reverse complement strand
AAATATCGACCAACTCCTGTCTGATTTGCCAGAAGGTATGGGATACCGGATCGTTGCCAAATCACTGCCTTCGCTCGAACTGATTGGTCATATTCGGGAACGCGCCAACACCGACCGGCTCATGACATTCAATCTGCCAATGCTGATCGCGCTGAGCAAAGCCATGCCGGACGCGAACCAGCTGATCGGCAAGCCGATGCCGGCGCAGGCCGTGAAAAACTATTTCACCACTCTGCCACAGGATAAAGCGGAAGCGGCCAGCAAGGTTCAATGGCTGGTTGATACGCCCGAACGGCTTGATCAATATGCCGCCATTGCTGACGCGCAAGGCGCTGATATGGCGATCAATATCGAATTGGATGTTGGTCTGCACCGCGGCGGGATGGAACCCGGCGATGCGCTGACCGGCATGATGGAAAAAATCCGTCAGTCAAACCGCCTGAAATTCTCCGGCTTGATGGGTTACGAGCCGCACTTGTCCAAGATTCCTACGACATTAGGCTGGCGCGACCGGGCCAAAAACGGCGCATGGGAAATTTATGGTTCGGCCTTGGGCGCTGCCAAGCAGGTCTTTGGAGAGGCCGAGGTCAAAGCAGCGACCCGCAACGCCGCTGGTAGCCCGACTTATCGGCTCTACAAGGATACCGATATTGCCAACGAAATCTCGGCCGGGTCGGCGCTGGTCAAGCCAACGGACTTCGACACGGATTTGCTGGAGCCGTTCGCGCCCGCCGCTTTCATTGCCACGCCCGCTCTCAAGGTGCTTGATGAGACGCAGTTACCGGTGATGGAATTTGCCGACGGCGCCAAACGCGCGCTCAATCCCAATCTCGACAAGACGGTCTTCATCTACGGGGGCAAGTGGATGGCGCATCCCGAAGATCCGCCCGGGCTGCGCTATAACAGCACATTTGGCCGCTCCAGCAACCAGGAAATGCTGAACGGCGGCCCGGGCACCGACATCCGGCCCGATGATTTTGTCTTCCTCCGTCCGACGCAAAGCGAAGCCGTGTTCCTGCAATTCGGAGATATCGCGATCTATGACGATGGTGCGATAGTCGATAGCTGGCCGGTGTTTCCGGCGAGCGCTTGAGACACATTTTGCCGAGATAGAGACAATCGATCTTTAAAAAGTCACCTTGATCAAGTCGCGGCTTTCCAAGAAAATTCAATCTGTAACCCTTGCATAAGAAGGGGTGCTTACCGCACGACATAGAAGGCTTTCTGCCGGATATGAGCAGGCCATGCTGAAGAAACAGGTTGACTGAACACGATATATACAGCTTATTGTACAATAGATTGTATAAACTTATCGGAGCCTGTGCCTGTGGAAAGTTACGTCGATAAGCATCCGTTGCGAGGCGCTTTTGTCGCCAATCAGTTGATGCGCTTAGCAGATTTGATCTCGGATCAGGGTGAATTGCTCCTGCAGGACGCGGGTATCGAGTTTCCCGCGCGAGCTGTGTCCTATATATTGTTGATTGGTGAGCAGCGCGAAATATCCACCGCTGACATTGCTAAGCTTCTTCGGCAGCCCCATCAGGTGGCAACGCAACGCGTCGAACTACTGATCACATCAGCTATCGTCGAGCGGATCGCAGATCCTCAGGACGGACGGCGGAAAATTTTGCGGCTGACACCCAACGGCATCGAGCAATTCGGGCGATTGCAGGCGTGTCTGGAAAAAGCCGCGCGTGCTTTCACCGGCCTGTTCGAGGAAATCGAATGTGACATGCCGGCGATCACGCGACGCGCGACGAAGGCGCTTGAGCAAAAATCCGTCCTGGAGCGGGTTCGGGCGCTCTGAAAGGCCCGAATTTTCCTCAATCCCGCAAATCCGCGCGCCATGCATTATCAGTGAACAGGAATATTCATGACAAACCCAGATCCCAGCAATCCCGGTCGATGGACAGCATTTCGCGATCTATCGCTTATTATTTTCACGCTTTTGACAAGCAAATATCTGCTGCTGCAAGTTGACGCGATCTGGACTCTTGCGGGACCGATTTCGCTTCTTCTCGCTTTGGGGGTTGCAACAATCTGTCTTCGCCGAAATGGTCAAAGCTGGAGCAGTGTTGGGCTAAAACGCCCCGAGAATATGAAGAGGCTGGCCTTGTGGACTGTCGTTGCGTTGGTCGTGACCATCGGTGTTGGCATAGTTGCTGAGTCTTTTATCGTCGGCCTTTTCGATGCGCCGGACCAGGCCACCCAAGCCATAGATGCAAGATATCAGGGGCGGTTCGACAATCTTCAAGGGAATTTTCCTGTCTTTCTTTTCTGGCTGATGCTCGCATGGGTCATTGGCGGATTTACCGAAGAAATGTTATTCCGGGGGGCTCTATTTTCGCGTTTCGAGCATTTGTTCACGGGCATACCATTTTCGGCATTTCTTGCCATTGTCTGCCAGGCGATCCTGTTTGGGCAAGCTCACTTCTACTATCAGGGCGTGGCCGGATGGTTGGCGACCGGAGCCATCGCCATTGCATCCGGACTTCTGTATCTGGCTTTCAAACGAAACCTCTGGCCGCTCATGCTATCGCACGGTCTCAGCAATACAATTGGCCTAACCCTGCTATATCTTGGAGTGATGTAGGAAAACCAACGCGCCATTAGCTCTTCACATCCTGACAAGACGACTGATCCTGGTATCTTGAAATCCATATAGGCGCGCGGACTGTGCGCACTCGGCCCCTAAAGAATCGAAGAAGATTTCCACACAAAAGTCGCGCCTATTATCCATATGTTGAATTGTCTCCCGCCTGAGCTAAAGTCAGTACATGACCGACAAACCGATAGTCCGCACATCCGCTTCGAGCCAGACCGGTCACCGGTTCCGCTATTATGATTTCGTGATGGCGGCTTTTGTGACGGTATTGTTGCTGTCCAATGTCATCGGCGCGGCGAAACCGACCTTCATCATGATCAGCGGCGAGCAGTGGATATATGGCGCGGGCATATTATTCTTCCCGCTCGGCTATGTGATCGGCGACGTGCTGACCGAAGTCTATGGTTATGCGCGGGCGAGGCGGGTGATCTGGGCCGGTTTTGCCGCGCTGCTGTTCATGGCCTTCATGAGCTGGGTGGTGGTGTCGCTGCCGCCGGCCGAGGGCTGGGAGGGGCAGGCCGCCTATGAAAGCGTATTCGGCCAGGTCCCGCGCATCGTCGCGGCATCAATTGTCGCCTTCTGGGCCGGCGAATTTGTGAACAGCTATGTCATGGCCCGGATGAAGGTCTGGACGCAGGGCAAGGCCCTGTGGAGCCGTACCATCGGCTCAACGGTGGTGGGGCAGGGCGTCGACAGCCTGATCTTCTATCCCCTTGCTTTTTGGGGTGTCTGGGAGCCTGCGGTGGTGTTCACCGTGATGGCGACCAACTGGCTGCTGAAGGTGCTGTGGGAAGCGGTGCTGACGCCGGTCACCTATCTGGTGGTCGGCTGGCTGAAAAGGCGCGAAGGTGTCGATATCTATGATGAAGACACCGATTTCACGCCGTTCAGCACATCAACCTGACCTAGCGCAGCAGGCCGCTTTTTTCCGCCCGAAGCGAGAATAAGACAAAGCCGAGCGCAAAAGCGACAATCAGAACCGGCATCGTCCATCCCTGACCGGCGACGAATTCGCCATAGCCATCAAGGATGAAATAGCTGCTGAACTGGACGAGGACGGCCAGCAGAGAAAGCAGGAACAGGCGAACCGCGATCCGTTTCCGCATCAGCAAGGTGACCGCCGCTGCGAAGCCGGCAAAGACAGCAATCGCAAAGGCGGCGCTGACCCAGATAGGCTGCGTCGAGAGCAAATCCTGCTGCACGTCTGGCAAGGCGGCAAACTGTTCGGCGCTCATCATGACCTGCTGAAAATAGGCGCCGAGGCCCAGAGTGTTCCAGACCAGCGCGACAATGCCGATTATCCAGAACCAGACCGGTGTTTTCGTTTCTTCCGTCATTTCATCCTCCCCGTGGTTGCGGGATAGTGCAACTCGCGCGGTTCCCGATCAAGAAGAATGTCGAACCGGAGCGTGGGGCGGGCTTTCAGCGCAGCAATTTTCTGGAAGTGTCGTGTTAACTTCGCGTGATACGGAAAATGCCATGCACCAAAGGCATTAGCAGCCGCACAGGCTTTGAGTGATTATATCAATCAGTGGAGTGTAATAAATCAATTTAGCCTATTAATCTTTCGATGCTAGGCGGCCCTCATTCAAACCAATGGAGCCCATGATGATCGGTAGAAATATCCCTGAAGTTACCCTGAAAACCCGCGTTCGTGACGAATCGGTCGACGGCGAAAATCCCTTCCGCTGGGAAGACGTGAATACCAAAGACCTGTTTGCCGGAAAACGCATCGCGGTATTCTCCCTGCCGGGCGCATTTACCCCCACCTGTTCGAACGAGCAGTGCCCGGCCTACGAACGTCTCCATGAAGAATTCCAGGCGCGCGGCGTTGACGAAGTCTATTGCATTTCGGTCAATGACGCATTCGTGATGTACCAGTGGGGCAAGTCCCTCGGTCTGGAAAAAGTCAAATTGCTTCCAGACGGCTCCGGCGACTTTACCCGGCGCATGGGTATGCTGATCAAGAAAAACCATCTCGGTTTCGGTGATCGCAGCTGGCGCTATTCGATGATTGCCGATGACGGCGTTGTTAGCGCCTGGTTCGAAGAGCCCGGCATCAACGATGATGGTGTCGACAACGATCCTTATGTCGAATCGACCCCCGAAAAGCTGCTCGGATGGCTGGACAGCGAAGAAGCAACGCGCAAAGCGGCCTAAGTCCGACGCACAACCCGAGAAAATGAACCGCGAGCGAGAAATTGCTCGCGGTTTTGCATTGTGCGATAGAAGGATTCATGGAGCGCCTGAACAAACCCATCATCATGACGGCGCAACTGGGCAAGGCCGATTTTGCCTGGGCCAACGCATTGCGCAAACGCCATTTTCCGCCCGAACGCAATGTGATCGACGCCCATGTCACCCTGTTTCACCATCTTCCGCCGCAGGCGCTGGAGGAAATAAAGGCGGCAATTGTTGCGCTGACCAGAGAAGCGCCGAGACCGGATGCGCATCTGTCCGGCCTGATCCATCTCGGCAAAGGCGTGGCCTATCGGTTGCAAGCTCCCGACCTGCTTGCCCTGCGGATGGAGCTGGCGAAACGCTTCGCGGGATTGCTGGTGGCGCAGGACCAGCAGACACCGCGCTTGCATATCACCGTGCAGAACAAGGTGCCGGCGCGGGAAGCGCATGCATTGTTCGATTCACTGTCGGCTACGTTCGAGCCCCGTCCCCTGACGATCCACGGTATCGGACTGCATTATTATCTCGACGGGCCGTGGCAGACGATCGGCACATGGCCTTTCAGGGGGCGTTAGTAGACCCCGACTTCCTTGATCGGAATTTCCGTATTGGCGAGCTCGTCCTTGTCGAGATTCAGTCCCTCGACAACCGCTTTCCGGCCCTGAACATAGTCCTTCGTCGCGTTGACACAATCTAGCGCCACGACTTTGCCATCGCGATAATAGATCACCGAAAAACTGCGTGAATCCGGATCGCCGCGGACGACATAGCTGTCGTGACCGGTCGAAAGGCCGACTGTCTGCAATTTCAGATCATATTGGTTGGACCAGAACCAGGGAACGGCATCATATTCGGTTTCTTCGCCAAGAATGTCGAGCGCGGCCACTTTCGCCTGGTCATTCGCGTTCTGAACCGATTCCAGACGGATCATCGCGCCATCGGCAAAGGCATTGCTGTGCGCGGCACAATCGCCGATCGCGTAAACATCTTCCAGGCTGGTGCGGCAATGCTGATCAACGTCGACACCATTGCCTGTGGCGGCGCCTGCAGCGACGAGCGGGCCGGTTTCCGGAATGATGCCGATGCCGACGACAAACATGTCCGCTTCTAGCTTCCTGCCGTCGGTGAGCGTTACCGCTGTTGCGATACCATCCTCTCCGGTTTCAAAGCCGGCGACGGTGGCCTCCAGCTCTATGGTGACACCCTGTCGGCGATGCTCGGCCTCGAAAAAGCGGGACAGCGTTTCGCCAGCCACGCGTGACAGAACGCGGTCGAGCGATTCGACAACGGTGATCTGCTTGCCCAATTTGGTCAGCACGGCCGCTGCTTCCAGGCCGATGTAACCGCCACCGACGACCACCACTTTCTTGACGGTCGGCAAGGCGGCCATGATCTTGTCGACATCGGCGCGCGATCGCACAGCGTGAATATTGCGCGCCTGGCTTCCCGGACAGTCCAGCATGCGCGGAGAGCCGCCGGTAGCCCATATCAGCTTGCCATAACCAATTTCATCATCGGACGTCAGGCTGACCTTCTTGCCGACAGGGTCGAGCTTGGAAACTCTGCGACCGGTCAGCAGATCGATATTGCGTTCGCCCCAAAAGCTTTCGGGACGCAGCAGGATCCTTTCAAACGGCTTGTCGCCGGCAAGATATTCCTTGGACAGGGGAGGGCGTTCGTAGGGGGGATATTTCTCGTTCCCGATGAGCCCGATAGACCCCTCAAACTTCTTTTGCCGCAGGGCTATGGCGGCTTGCGCACCCGCGTGACCCGCGCCAACAATGAGGATGTCGTAAAATGCGTTCATATCTGCCCCTTGATACCATATTCCGGCCTTGGAGATGGCTGTTAGCGCGGAACGCGATGGCTGCGCAAGTTTTAGTGTATTTCTCGCTTCAGCTTGTTGACCAGACAGATAGCTGTGACTATAGCGCCGCGGTCCAGACAGTGTTTCATGACGATTTGATGATCGCGGGAACCGGTTGGCGGAGTAGCTCAGGTGGTTAGAGCAGTGGAATCATAATCCATGTGTCGGGGGTTCGAGTCCCTCCTCCGCTACCAAAATCCATCGCGGGTATTTGCCCGACCGGTGCAGCATCTCTGGTGCCCTTATTAAAGCTTTTTCCGGCTGGTCCATGTCCTGGACTTTCGTCGATATCCCTGACGATTGCACAGAGGCCGTTCGCGGCTCGGCGTGGTTGGATGCTGCCGTCAATACGTTTCGAAAATTGCTTCAAAGGAGGTATACATAGCAAATATCATATGATAACTATGATAACTGATGTTTAATATATCAGGAATTGGCTATGATTACCGCACAGCAGATGCGCGCCGCTCGGGCTTTTCTCGGCATTGACCAGCGCCAGCTGGCGGCATTGGCCGGCCTTTCGCTGCCGACGATCCAGCGTATGGAGGCCTCCGACGGGCAGGTACGCGGCGTGGTGGATACGCTGGTCAAGGTGATCAGCGCGCTCGAGAATGCGGGGATCGAGATCATCGGTGAAAATGCCCCCAGTCACGGCAGAGGACGGGGCGTGCGTCTGCGCGAAGACGCGGTCGGCAAATCGGCGCCAGACAGCGGTTCCATTCTATATGACCAGGATGCACCTGAATCCGATCCGGCGGGCAGCGAGTAAATATCGTGCAGAAGCTGGTACCCAAAATCATCACAACCATGGGTGAAGGCTATAGCTTCAGCAGTTTCAAGACTGATTCCATTGCCGGACTGACGGTTGCCATTGTCGCGCTGCCCCTGTCGATGGCTCTGGCGATTGCCAGCGGTGCGTCGCCGGACAAGGGCCTGATTACCGCCGTTGTAGCCGGCTTCCTGATATCCCTGTTGGGTGGATCGCGGGTGCAGGTCGGCGGCCCGACCGGTGCATTTGTTGTTGTGGTGTTCAATGTCATCGCCCAGCACGGCTATGATGGTCTGCTGCTCGCAACCCTTATGGCAGGTCTGATTCTGGTCCTGGCCGGACTGTTCGAACTGGGGCGTCTGATAAAATTTATCCCGCACCCTGTGGTTACCGGATTTACGGCCGGGATCGCTGTCATCATCGCCTCCAGCCAGATCAAGGATTTCTTCGGCCTGTCGATGGACAATATTCCGGCGGATTTCCTTCCGAAATGGCAGGCCTATTTCGGGGCATTTTCGACCACGGAAATATTGACCTTGAGCGTGGGCGCCGGCGCGCTCGCCACCATCATAATGCTGCGCAACTATGCGCCCAAGTTGCCGGGGTTCCTGATCGCCATCATGTTGGCGTCGATCGTTGTTTTTATTTTGAAGTTACCGGTGGATACGATCGGGACCCGTTTCCCCGACATTCCCTCCGGTATTCCGGTGCCATCCCTGCCCGAGATGACATGGGCAAAAGTTGGCGAAGTGCTTCCGTCGGCCTTCACCATTGCCTTTCTGGCCGGAATAGAGGCTCTGCTGTCCGCAGTTGTAGCCGATGGCATGACCGGTACGCGCCACCGCTCCAATCAGGAGCTGATCGGGCAGGGGGTGGCCAATCTCGGGTCGGTGCTTTTCGGGGGGCTCCCCGCAACAGGGGCTATTGCGCGCACCGCCACCAATATCAAGGCCGGCGGAAAAACGCCGGTTGCAGGCATGATGCATGCGGCTTTTCTGCTGGCGTTCATATTATTCGGCATGGATCTGATGGCTTATGTGCCCATGGCGGCGCTGGCTGCCATCCTGTTCGTCGTGGCTTGGGGTATGAGCGAATATGACCGATTTGTAGCCTTGCTGCGTATGCCGAACAGCGACCGCGCGGTTCTGTTGCTGACCTTTGGGCTGACCGTGCTGGTCGACCTGACCGTGGCCATCGGCGTTGGCGTGACATTGGCGTCGCTCTTGTTCATGGCGCGGATGAGCGAGACGGTCAGCGTGCAAAACGGCAGCGCGGCCGATGACGAGGAGGACCGGGAATCCGAAGAATTGGAGCAACGCGACGATCTGCCCAAGGATGTCGAGGTGTTTCGCATCAACGGCCCCGTATTTTTCGGGGTGGCGGGTGAACTGCTTGATGCGATGCGGAAAATCGGGCGTACGCCGAAAGTCATCATCCTGCGGATGCGGCTTGTGCCATTGCTGGATGCCAGCGGCGTGACCATGATCGAGGAATTTATCGAACAGGCGAAGCTGTCCGGGGCGAAGATCATATTGTCCGCTGTGCAGCCACAACCAAGCGAAATGATGCGCCGTGTGGGCATTAAAGACGGGGATGGCGCCGTGTTTTTCAGCGATGACTATCGCGGCTCTCTGCAATTGGCGGCAGAACTTACGGAAATCACGATTCACTGACCGGCTCTGCTTTCTCCGAAACGCAGAAAGACGGCTTCCTTCCCGTCGAACAACCCGCTCTCTTGAGACCGGAGAAAAAGCTGCTATCGCAGGCCAAGAAAATTCTTCGCAGGCTTTCGGGGTGATAGGTCTTGCTTACCGGCATCTGGCATCCCTATCTGCAATCAACAGAATCATCAGGAATGAATCATGGCTGAAACGCATCGTACAAAAATGCTCATTTTGGGCTCGGGACCCGCTGGCTTGTCAGCCGCTATTTACGGAGCACGCGCCGGACTGGAACCGATCGTGGTGCAGGGTCTGCAACCCGGCGGCCAGTTGACGATCACGACAGATGTCGAGAACTATCCCGGCTTTCGCGATGTCATTCAGGGGCCCTGGCTGATGGAAGAGATGCAGGCCCAAGCGGAGAATGTCGGAACGCGCTTCATTTTCGATACGATTGTGGATGTCGATTTCTCCAAGCGACCGTTCCGCCTGACCGGCGATGGCGGCGATATTTACGAGGGCGACACTCTGGTCATTGCCACGGGCGCACAAGCCAAATGGCTAGGGCTTCCGGGCGAAGAAGAATTGTCAGGAAAGGGCGTTTCGGCCTGCGCAACCTGTGACGGATTTTTCTATCGCGGCAAGAAAGTGGCCGTCATCGGTGGCGGCAATACTGCGGTCGAGGAAGCGCTCTACATGACCAATCATAGTGATGACGTGACTTTGATCCACCGTCGCGACAGTCTGCGGGCGGAGAAGATTCTGCAGGACAGATTGTTCGCCAACCCGAAGATTTCGGTGATGTGGAACACCAA
>CAXHZT010000041.1:0-11547 GCA_964022345.1 uncultured Sphingorhabdus sp. | reverse complement strand
TGATCCGGTTCGATCACGCGCCCTATCAACGCGAGCCGTTGGATATGACCGCAAACCCGGAGTGTCAACGGATCACGCTCATGTGGAGCGCCCAGGTCGGCAAAACTATGCTCGCGCTATGCGCGCAGGCGTTCAAGATAGGGCAAGACCCGCAAAGCCAAATTATGATGCAGCCGTCGCAAGGCGATCTGTCGACTTGGCTCGAGACTAAATTCAATCCTCTGGTCGACAGTAACGACCAGCTCCAGGGGCTCATCGCAAAGCCTCGAGGTCGCGAGGGCGTCAACAATCAGCGCATGAAGAGCTATCCCGGCGGGTTTTTAATGTTTTCCTGGTCGGGATCGCCTAAAACAATGCGCGGACGCTCGGCGCCTTTCATCGTTTGCGACGAGACTGACGGCTATGACAAAAGCACCGAGGGGCATCCGGTATCGCTGCTGTGGCAGCGCGCGGCGACGTTCGGCGACCGGCGGAAGCTGCTCGAAATCAGTACACCGACAATAAAAAATGCGAGCTGGATCGAGGACGCTTATATTCAGGGCGACCAGCGGCACTTTTATGTGCCATGCCCGAGCTGCGATCATCGCCAGAAATTAGTGTGGGCAAGCGTTATATGGGACGAGGATCAGCCGGAAACCGCGAAATATGCCTGCAACGGCTGCGGCGTAATGTGGGGCGATGGTGAGCGGATCGCTGCGATCAGGCGCGGCGAATGGCGCGGCGCCAGAGAGTTCCGAGGCCATGCTAGTTATCACTTGAACGAGCTGTATTCATGTTTTCGGAAGCTCGGCGATATCGCGCAGTCATTCCTCGAGAAAAAGCGCAGCGGCGATCTCCAGACATTCGTAAACGTATCGCTCGCCGAAACCTGGGAAGAGTCGGGCGATAGCGTCGATCAGGATATGCTCGAGGAGCGCGCCGAAGATTGGGGCGACACCTGGCCGGCGGAGGTCGTTGCGGTCGTCGCCGGGGTCGACGTTCAGGACGACCGGCTCGAGCTGGAGCTGGTGGGCGTCGGTCGGGATGAGGAAACGTGGAGCCTCGACTATATGATTCTGCCCGGCGATCCGAGCAGCCCCCAGGTTTGGGCTGATCTGGACGCGGTTTTATTTGCGAGCTATGAAACGGCGGACGGTCGCGAGCTGCCAGTTCGCGCGACTTGTATCGATACCGGCGGACACCATACCCAAGCGACCTATCGATATATCAAGGGCCGAGAATCGCGGCGGGTGTTTGGCATCAAGGGCGTCGGCGGCGAGGGTCGCCCCCTAGTCGGGCGCCCCAGCAAAAACAACATTGGAAAGGTGCGGCTTTACCCGGTCGGAGCCGATACTGCGAAAGAATTGGTTTATGGTCGGCTGAAGATCACCGATCCCGGCCCTGGATACTGTCATTTTCCCGATGATCGAGATTCGGAGTATTTCTTGCAGCTCACGGCGGAGCAGCTCGTGACGCGGTACGTTCGCGGCCATGCAAAACGCCAGTGGGTGAAAAAGCGACGAAGGAATGAAGCGCTCGACGTTCGATGTTATGCTATGGCGGCGCTATATATTTCCGGTATCAATGTCAATATACTAGCGGATAAAATCGCAGACCAGCGAACCGAAGGCGGCGGCGAAAAAACCGAGCGCAAAAAGCGGCCCGCGAATTCAAGAAAATCGGGCGGATTCGTAAATAACTGGAGGTAGGAATTGGCTAACGCATTCGACGCCGCAACCGCGCCAGAGGGGGAGCCGACCGCTCTTGTCGTCGGCGACTTCATTCAATGGAAGCGATCCGACCTTTCAACCGATTACCCAAACGATGAATATACTGCGACTTATGTCGCCAGGGTTACCGGCGGCGGTGCAAGTGAATTGCAAATCGTCGGAGTCGCATCGGGTAGCGCCTATCTATTCACCGCTGACTCGGCCGCGACGGCTCTCTATGATGCCGGATACTATCATTGGCAATTAGAAATCTCCCGGAATTCGGACGGGAATCGCGTCGTCGTTGCTATCGGCGCGTTTACTGTTCTGGTCGATCTTGATGTCAACAATTCCGACCCGCGCACTCATGCCGAAATTATGCTGACAAAAATTGAGTCACTGCTCCAGGGGAGAGCCGATTCCGACGTTTCAAACTACTCAATCCAGGGGCGCAGCCTGACGAAATTATCAATCGACGAGCTGATCAAATGGCGCGACTATTACAACGCCGAAGTGAATCGAGCGAAGCGACTCGAGGAAATCAAGCTCGGACGCAAAACAGCGGCGACGGTTAAGGTGAGATTTATCTGATGGGAATGTTCGACTTTCTTCGCAGGAAGCCGAAGCCGGTCAAAAAGCGCGGATTTGATGGCGCTGGCACCGGGCGGCTGTTTTCTGATTTTGTAACATCGCAGCGCTCGGCGGATTCCGAGCTGCGCTATTCACTGAAAACGCTTCGCAATCGCTGCCGAGAGCTTGCCAGAAACAACGAATACGCCCGGCGATACTTGCACCTAGTAAAAACCAACGTCGTCGGGGAGCGCGGGGCGTCTCTTCAGGTTAAAGCGACCAACGTCGACGGCAGTCTCGATACCATCGGCAACACTATCATTGAGCAAGAATGGAAAAGATGGTCGAAGGTCGGGAGCTGCACGGTCGACGGACGGCTGTCGTTCGCCGACGCACAGGCGATGGTCGTCGAATCTATGGCTCGGGATGGCGAGGCGCTGGTGCGAATCGTCAACTATGACGGCAACCAGGACCGTTTTGCGCTTGAATTCCTCGAGCCCGATCTGATCGACGAGGAGAAAAACGAGCGCGCGCCTAATGGCAACGAAATCAGGATGGGCGTCGAGTTCGATCAATACCGGCGCCCGGTCGCTTACCATATGCTTACCGAGCATCCCGGCGATTACCAATTCCACCAGTATGATCGGCGCACTCAGCGAGTCGAGGCCGAGAATATCTTGCATTTGTATATGCCAGATCGAGCCCAGCAAACGCGCGGGGTTCCCTGGATGTCGACCGCGCTGACATCGCTGAAGATGCTGCACGGTTATCGCGAGGCGGAGCTGGTCGCTGCCCGGACTGCTGCGAGCAAAATGGGCTTTTTCGTTTCCCGATCCGGCGATGGGTTTATGGGCGACGATCTCGAGGATGGCATTGTCCCGCTGACTGATGCGGAGCCTGGTACATTCTTCCAGCTCCCCAGGGATGTCGAATTCCAGCCCTGGGATCCATCGCATCCGACCAGCGCTTTCGGTGATTTCGAGAAATCGATCCTGCGCGGCATCGCGTCGGGGCTCGGCGTTTCCTATCACTCGCTGGCGAACGATCTGACGCAGACCAGCTATTCGAGCATCCGACAGGGCAGCATCGAGGACCGCGACTTTTACAAAATGATTCAGAGCTATCTGATAACCCATTTTGTCATGCCGATCTATGAGAAGTGGCTGATTAATGCGTTCACGATTGGCTCGGTCAATTTGCCCATCGATAAGTTTGACAAGTTCGCGAGCGCGTCGCAGTTCCGACCGCGCGGATTTGCCTGGGTCGATCCGCAGCGCGAGATAAATGCTCATGTTGTGGCGCTCCAGAACGGCTTAATATCGCTCCAGGACGTCGCGAACGTATACGGTCGGGATGTCGAGGAAGTATTCGCTCAGGTCGCTCGAGACAAGCAGCTCGCGGATCAGTTCGGTCTAAAACTAGCGTTCGAGCCGTTCGGCGGCGGACAATCGCCCTACGGACCCGGCAAAATCAACATTTTGACCGGCGAATCGTTTGACGAAATGACAGAGGATGCCGATGGCGACTGATTTCCCCAAAAAGGGCGATGATCTGAAAATATCGCTGCGAAACTCCGAATATCCGCAGTTCGACAGAGAATTCGCGGAAAATATTAAGGAATTCAACTCCGAGGTATGGGCGCTGGGCGGGAATGTCCGGGGCAATGACGCTTTCCGGTTATGGGGGCGCGCGCGGGATGGCGACGAGGCCGATTCAGTTCTGGATTGGATCAAGGAGCGGGAAGCCTGGGCAGCGCGTCATTTTGAGGATGGCGCCCATTTATCGAGCGATGAGCCGAACAAAAGCAACGTCGCCGGGGTCGTGGCACAGATGAAATGGGGCGTCATCGGTACGCTCGGCGAGCAAGGCATGAAGGATGCCATTCTCGAGCTGATTAAAAAGCTGGAGGGAAAGAAAGAGGACCGCCAGCTCTCCGATGATGTCGAAACAGCGCTCGAGAACAAGCGCGACGAACACAACGAGGAAGTCGGCGACGATCCGCTGCGCCGAGTAACGCTCGGGATGCTGCGGAAAGTAATGGAGCGCGGCATTGGCGCTTATAAGACAAACCCCGGATCGGTTCGCCCTGGCGTAAGCTCCCCGGAGCAGTGGGGCTATGCGAGGGTTAATTCGTTTTTGTTTGCAATGAAGAACGACCGATTCCAGGGCGGGAAGCATGACACCGATCTATTCCCTGACGGTCATCCGCTGGCGTCGGATGATGAAAGCGAGAAAGCAGCGGAGTATACTCAGGAAATGAACGAATCAGGAGATGGCGCAGTGGAGCGACATATCAAAAACGTCGTCGAGACGGACGACGAGATCATTATCACGTTCGGCAAGTCTATGCCCGAAGAGGAAGCAACGGACGAGCCCGAGATTGTGGAAGCCGGCGACGATTATGACGAGGAGCGGCTGTCTAAATCCGAGGTTTTTCATCGGATGGAACACGCTGAGATCGAGGAAAAGGACGACCGGCGCGTCGATATGTCCGTCTCGAGCGAGCAGGAAGTCGAGCGATCATTCGGTCGCGAGCTGATTGTTCACACCGAGGAAACGCTCGACCTTAAATTTTTGCGATCTGGCAATGCTCCGCTGCTGCTGGATCACGATCCCGAGCGACAGATCGGGGTAATCGAATCCGTAAACCTTGATGGATCGGCCCGGCGTCTCCGGGCGACTGTGCGTTTTGGAAAAGGCGCACTCGCCAGCGAGGTTTATCAGGATGTTCTCGACGGCATTCGCTCGAATGTCTCAATCGGGTACAAAGTTCGGCGAATGGAAAGGGACAAGGACGAGCAGGATTTGTTCCGAGTAATCGATGCCGAAATCATGGAGGTCTCTATCGTTTCACTTCCCGCCGACCCGTCCGTTGGTGTGGGGCGTTCGGTCGAGGTATCCGACACCGCTACCATTAAACCCATCGAAAAGGAGGTTCCAATCATGGAACAGGAAAACCCCATCGATTTGGATCAGGTACGCGCGGAAGCCGCTGCCGAACGATCCAAGGAAGTAAACGAAATGCTGGGCCTGGCCGCAAAGCACAATCAGCGATCATTCGCTGACGACGCTATTCGCCAGGGCATGACATTGGCGCAGTTCCGGGGCGCATTGTTGGATAAAATTGCCGACAAGCCTCTCGAAGTCGCTGACGTTGAGCTGACTCAGAAGGAAGAGCGTCAATATAGCTTGATTAACGCAATCCGCTCCGCGCAAACTGGCCGTTTCGACGGTTTCGAGCGCGAAGTATCGGAAGAGCTTGCAAAGCGTTACGGCAAAGAGCCTCGCGGCTTTTACGTTCCGCAGAGCATTTTTAAGCGTGATCTGACTGTCGGCACCAACACTGCTGGCGGCTTTTTGAAGCCTACCGATCACCTGGGCGGCGAGTTCATCGACGCGCTGCGCGCTAACCTGGTGACTTCCAGCCTGGGCGCTCGCATGATGCAGGGATTGAGCGGCGACGTCGCCATTCCCGCGCTGAATGCGAAAACTGCGGTCGGTTTTGTTGCCGAGAACAACGCGCCGGGCTCAGAGGGCGCGCCCACGTTCCGCCAGGTAACAATGTCGCCGAAAACGCTGGTTCAGTATGTCGATATCTCTCGCAAGCTATCTATGCAGTCTGACCCAAGCGTTGAGCAGATCATCCGCGACGATATGACCCGCCAATTCGCGGCGAAAATCGACGAGGTGGCAATCGAGGGCGGCGGTTCTAACGAGCCGACCGGCATCACGCAGACCAGCGGCATCGGTTCTGTGGCTATCGGCACCAACGGCGGAGCGGTTACCTATGCCGCGCTGGTTGATCTCGAGAAAGAGGTCGCAATCGACAACGCGCTCGGCGGAAGCCTGGCATATCTCACTAACCCGAAAGTGGTCGGCGAGATGCGTCAAATTTCCCGTCAGGCGAGCGGTGTCGAGGGCAACTTTATCCTCAACGATACCAACACGCTGCTCGGTTACCCTGTAGCAAGCACGACGCTGGTCCCGTCTGATTTGACGAAGGGAACCAGCTCGGGCGTTTGTTCTGCGGTGATTTTCGGTAACTTCAGCGACCTAATGATCGGTATGTTCGGCGGTCTGGACGTTCTGGTTGATCCTTACACTGGATCAAGCACCGGAGCGACCCGAATCGCTATGTATCAGGATGTCGATGTTGCAGTCCGACACGCGGAATCGTTCGCAGCGATTCTCGATGTCACTACGTCCTAATGACAACGGCGCCCTCCGGGGCGCCTTTTTCTTTTAAGGTTATGACATGAAAGTAAAGCTCGTTAGTTCAATCGCCTGGAATGGCGAACACCAGGAAGCCGGCAAGCCGCTCGAAGTAAGCGACGCGGACGGTCACTGGCTGATTTCTCGGGGTCGCGCGGTCGCTTGGACCGAGGCGAACCAAGTCGACGCGGACACTCGCGCGGCGAAGCCTAAAGCAACCAGGAAAAAGGTAGCGAAGTAAGTGGCGGTCGAAACTGACACCGAGCGAGCTGTATTTTTCAGCTCTGACGATTTCGGCGTCACGGCGACCTATACGCCGAGCGGCGGAGCCGCTGCCAGCATCACTGGGATTTTCGACGATGAATTCGAGCCCATCGAGGCCGGCGGGTTCGTCCCGGTAGCAAGCACCGCCCCTATCTTTCACTGCAAAACCAGCGACGTTTCGGCTGCTGCCGAAGGCGATGCGCTGACGGTCAACTCGACCAGTTATATCATCCGGGTCGTTATGAATGACGGCACCGGCACCACTATGCTCCAGCTCGAGAAACAGTAATGGCGCACGTTCGCAAACAGATACGCGACAACATCGTCACAACGCTGACCGGGCTGACGACGACCGGGAGCAATGTTTACCGCACTCGAGTCTATCCCCTGGCGGATAGCAAGCTCCCCGGCTTGGCAATTTACACCGATACCGAGGAAATCGAGGTCCAGACGATCAACCCCCCGCGCACTCAGGTGCGAACGCTGACCGTAACGGTCGACGCATTTGTTAAGGGGGTATCGAATTTCGACAATGATCTGGATACAATTAGCGAGGAAGTCGAGGAGGCACTCGCGGCGGATATTACGCGGGGCGGTCTGGCAAAAGACACCAGGATCGTTTCGTTCGATGCGGATTTCTCAGGCGAAGGGGATCAACCCGTCGCCATCGGGAAAATCGGCGTGGCGGTTCAATATGTCACGCTAGAGAATGCGGTCGATACTGCCGTCTAAAGGAGAGCAGGACTATGGCAAAGCGAATACAGGTGTGGCCCCCAGGCGGGGGCGACCCGATAACAGTTTATGAGCTAGACGCGGGTCGGCTCATAATGAACGGCTGGACCACTGAGCCGGAAGCAAAACCGAAAGCAAAACCGAAGGCGAAATCGAAAGATCAAGCCGCAACACCGAAAGCCGAGGAGGCAAATTAAATGGCAACACTTACGGGCAACAATGGAACCGTAAAGGTCGGCTCTGTCGCGATTGCGGAGATTCGATCTTTCAGCGTAGACGAAACGATGGATACCATCGAGTCGACCGCGATGGGCGATACCTATCGAACATTTGAGACATCATTGAAGAGCTGGAACGGGTCTGTCGATGTCTTTTTCGATGACACTGACACGACCGGTCAGGGCGCGCTTACAGTAGGCAGCGAGGTCACTGTTAATTTCCAGATCGAGGGATCGACAACTGGCGATCATCTGCTCTCTGGCGCAGCTATTGTGACCGGGCGCACGATCAACAGCTCTTTCGACGGTCTGGTCGAGGCGTCTCTGACGCTCCAGGGCGACGGCGCGCTGACTGAAGGCACTGTGTCCTAATGGTTGCCGAGAAATCGAAGTCGCGCGCCATTCAGCGAGCGACCGAGCATTTCAAGGGCAAACCGTTAAAGCGTATCGAGATCGAGGAGTGGGGCGACGAGAATGGGCCGATGGTTGCCTATTCGTCGCCCTTTACTCTGAAGGATCAAGGTCGCTTGCAGTATTTGACGGAGAAGCAATCCGCAGCGGACACGCTGGCCGAGCTGCTGATTATGAAGCTGGTCGACGAGGACGGCGAGAAGCTGTTTACCATTGAGGACAAAAACGCGCTGCGGAATGATGTAGACGCCACCGTCGTGGCTCGAATTGCCAATCAGGTAATGTCGGGCGACGCCGAGGCGCTTGAAAAAAACTAAGAGAGTCGGCGGACAGGCGCTTTCGTTTTGTGCTGGCCGAAAAGCTGGGGATGACCGTCTCGCAGCTCGAGGCCGAAATGTCCGTCGATGAGTTCATCGAATGGTCGGTATTCTTCACCATGCAGGATGAGGATTACCAAAAGCAGCGCAGCGAGGCGATGAGTGGCAAACCAAACCGTCAAGGTCGTATTTGAGGGCAAGGACCAAACGTCCAAAGCCATCAACTCGCTAAAGAGCAACCTAAACAACGCCACAAAAGCGGTCGACAGGATCAAAAGCAGTCTGGGCGGCATGACCGGCGCCCTGGGTGCTGCTGCCGGCGCTGCCGGTTTCGGCTTGCTGGCGAAAAACGCACTCCAGACCGCCGACTCGCTCGGCAAAACCGCTACAAAGCTCGGCGTCACAACGGATCAGCTTTTTAAATTCCAGACACAAGCGGAGCTGGCGGGTATCTCTACCCAAACCGCAGACATGGCGCTACAGCGCTTTACCCGGCGAACCGCCGAGGCCGCTGTCGGTACTGGCGAGGCAAAGGGCGCGCTCGAAGAGCTGCGAATCGATGCCGAAAAGCTCCAGGCGTTACCGTTAGATCAGCGCATGAAGGTGCTGGCCGACGCATTTGCGGAGGTCAAAAGCCCGGCGGATCGCTTGCGCCTCGCGTTCAAGCTGTTCGATTCCGAAGGCGCTGCAATGGTCAATATGCTGAAGGACGGCAGCGGCGCGCTCATTGAGAGCGAGAAGCGGATGAAAAAGCTGGGTATCACGGTAAAACGAGATGCCGCTCACAATATCGAGGAATTTAACGACGCGGTTTTTCTGCTAGGCCGAAGGGTCCAGGCGGCAATGATAAACGGGCTGGGGAAAGCGACCCCGGTCATGGAAAAGGTCGCCGACCGGCTTGCAGAAATGGCGGTTCCGCTGACCGGCAAGCTGCTCGACGGGCTCGATTGGCTGCTCAAAAACCTAAGCAAGATCACTAGAGCTTTCAAACTGCTGATTGCTGCGATGGTTATCTCGAAGGTCATCGCGTTCACGACTGCCGTTCTCGCGCTAGTGAAAGCGCTCGGGGGCATGGCGGTAATATTAGCGGCTCTCGCGAGCCCGATTGCGCTTTTGATTGCCGGGCTGACCGCTGCGGCTGCGGCGATTTATGCTTTCCGCGAGGAAATTGGCGACGCAATCGATTCGCTCGACGATTATCTCGGCATCACCGATAAAGTCGGCAAGGCCGTTAAGTTTTTCAAAGGCATCCTGGGCGACGCCGAGGATCAGGTCGAGGACAACACCGACACAACCAAGAAAGCGACCAAAGAAACGGACGATTTCGAGGAAGCGCTCGACAACCTAAATGACACCGTAAACACCGCCGAGCCGGTTCTTGAGGAGTTCGGCGATACCGTCGAATATGTGGCAGGCGAGGAGATCATCGCTGCGGCGAGGACTGACGCATTCCGCGAAGCTCTCGAGGACTTGCGCGAGGCCGCGCGTACCGGCGCCGATGAGATTACCGATTTCGAGTCGGAAATGGCGGAATTCAAAAAGACCGTCGAAAACACCGAAGCAACGACCGAGGATTTCAATAACGCGCTGCTGAACAGCATCGAAGAGCTGACCGGCGTGACGTTTGAGGCGCGGCGCGTTCGCGAAGAAATTGACAAGGTGAAGGCGGCAATCGAGGCCGCAACGAACGCCGGTTTTGATCCTGCCGGGGAGGAAATCGCAGTTCTCAATCGTCGCCTGGAGGAATTGGGCGGGGAGCTGGTCGAAGCAACCCAAGCAGCGGACGGGCTTACCGCATCTCAGCGCGAAGTGCTGGACGAGGTAAAGCAAAGCGAAACAGAAATCAAAAAGCTGAATGACAAGCTGGCTGATCTGACGTCGCTATATGAAAGCGGCAGAATAAGCGCTCGCGAATACCAAATCGCGACCGAGGGCGTAAACGCCGAAATCAGAGAATTAAGCGCAACCAACTTAACCGGGTTCGAGCAAGCTGTTCGGGATGCGTTCAATGATACCCCGCTCGAGGAATTTCTCGAGGATTTGGATACCATCGCAGGCAGGCCCGGCACTCTAGACGAGCTGATCGCCAAATTGATCGGCGGGGGCGGAGTGAAGGACGCGATCACCGGCTGTTTCGGTGTTGGCCCGGTCAACGCTTTCGGCGATGCCATTAAAAACCTGTTTACCGGGTCGGGCTCCGCGCTGGGCGGTTTTGGTTCTGCTCTGGACGGTCTGACCGGCGCCCTGGGGGCGTTTTTCAGCGGCGCGATTGGGCGGTTCTCATCGTTTAAAACGGCGATCATTCGGACGCTGGAAGAAATAGCCGCTGCCGCGATTGCGTCGGTCGGCATCAATTTCTTGAAAAATCTGATTCCCGGCATCGCTACGGGCGGACTTATTGGCGGCGAAGGTTTTGCCGATGGCGGTCGCGTATTCGGGTCTGGGGGTCCAAAAGAGGACAAGGTGCTGGCGCGCCTATCTGCCGGCGAGTATGTCATCAATGCTGCGAGCGTCAGCAAGTTCGGCACCGGCTTTTTCGATATGTTGAACGACGGCAAGATGGAAATGCCCGGATTCCAGGGCGGCGGGTTTGTCGGATTCGACCCGGCAAGCATCGCGATCACCAGCATACTAAGCAAGATTTTTGGTGGCATTTTCGACTCAATTTTCGGCGGGGAATCGGAATCCCGGCAAATGTCAAAAATCCGCCGAGGCACGAGAAGCTATATAGCGGAGAGTTTCCTCGAGGTTATCAAGCAGGCAGACGAAAACTATGGATTCGGACGCAGGCTATACCGACGCACCAAACCCCAAAGGCAGGGCGGAATTGACAAGCTCTATGACATAATTTTGCCCACCATTATGAATGACATCCTGCCGGGTAGCGCCGACCTTGGTCATCACCGGAGAGTCGCCGAAGGGATAAACGAGATCGGCCCAGGGTTTGCCGAGCACATTTACGATTTTCTGGTCGGCAAACTGCTCAAAATCAGATTCGACACCATCGATTTTAATATGGACGATCTGGTCGCAAAGCTGTTCAACGACTCAAACACCATTGCCGGCGGCTCGCTGTTCCTCAATTCTCGACAATTCGGTGGGCCGCTGGATCGCGGACAGCCGTCAATGTTCGGA
>CAXHZT010000040.1:0-12904 GCA_964022345.1 uncultured Sphingorhabdus sp. | reverse complement strand
CAGCGACAGATAGGGCCAAACCTGATGTGCTTCAGGGTCCTGTAGGAATGGTTCGCCGACAGCCGCTGCCCGGTCAGCATGTCCGGTTCTCAGAAGATGACGCATGTGTCGCACGGCGAGCGCGATCTCGGTAATGGGCGCCAAGGACGAGAACAGCTGATCTGCCTCATCATTCTCACCCAGCTCCGATGCGCAGATCGCTTCATACATGAGCAAACCCCGGCTTTCGCCCAAAGCCTGTTTCGCCTCGTCGACCATCCGCGATGCTTCCGCAAAACGGTCGGCCTTGAACAGTGCATCGAGGCATTTTGCCCAGAGCGCGCCGTTATTCCGGTTATCCTTCAATGCCCGTTTGAAGGAATCGAGAAACCCATCCTTGTCGCCGGAAGTCCAGCGCGCTTCCGACAGCAGCTCATGGCCTTCCAGCCACAGAGGATTGCTCGCCACTATGAGATCCATGTCAGCGACAGCTTGGTCAAACTGCCCGGCAGCCAGTTGGGCCGCACCACGCCCCAAAATTATGGCGCCGTCATTCGGCGCCAATGCCCTCGCCCGGTCAAATTTTTCAACAGCCGGCAGGCCCGCTTCCATCGTCACCCTCGCCAGAGCGTGATGGAGCACGGCATTGGCCGGTTGATAAACCATGGTCTTTTCGAGCGCGGCGATTGCGGCGCCGGAATCCTGATCCATCCGGTGCAAAATACCCAGCATATGCCAGAGTTTCCCGTCCTCGGGTTGCTTTTCTATCGCAGCCTGCACGAGATTTATGGCCTGGGGAATTTGGCCGATGTCTCCCAAGGACTGGGCCTGCGTTATGATATCGTCAGTATTACCTGAATTGTCCATCGGCATCGCCACACCATCCCTTGCTGTGCAAGCTATACATAAAAAAAGAGCGGCGGGAAGTATCCCGCCGCTCCTGATTTCATATTAGACTATCCGCTGATTAGAAGCGCAGACGGCCTGTAACCTGGAACCGACGTCCGATTGCATCATAAGTCGTCGGATAGGTGTTACCCGAGTTGTATGAACTGCCACCGACATAAGAAGAAACGTTAGGTGGTTTCTTGTCGAACAGGTTCTGGATACCGGCGGTGAAGTCGAAGTTATCCGATACGCTGAAACGAGTGGTCAGGTCAAAGTAGCTGTATGCTCCGATTTCCTTGTACTCATCAAGCGCACCACCAAAGGAAGCACTGAGTGGTTCAAGCGAAACCGCATCCAACCAGGTCCAGAGCAACGAGATGTCAACGCTTTCACCCAAGCTTACAGTCGTACGAGCAGTAAGCGTGAACTCTGGCGTAATCGGTTCACAGTTTTCACCGTAGTAGCTTACGCATTCACGATTGATCGACGTCGGGTTGGCTGGGTTGCTGTTGAATTTCAGCTGCTCAGTCCAGTTACCGTTAAAGTCGAATGCAACCTTACCGAAGCTTGTGGCCATTCTGTAAGCCACTCGCAGATCGACACCGGAGGTTTCGATTTGACCCTGGTTGGTCAGCTGAAGCAGCAGACCAGGGGTATCACCACCACCGTTAAGCGAACCGTTAAGTGGGTTCCGACGGATCAGATCGCAAGCTGCTGGATCAACACCATCAAAGCAAGGAGCAACAATGTCGCCAGGTGTTGGCGTCGTGATAGCACCCGTGATTTTGATGTTGTAGTAATCGGCAGTCACCGACAGACCAGGAACCGAAGGAGGCGTCAAGACAACACCGATGGTGTAGCTGTTCGCTTTTTCAGGACCGAGGTCCGGGTTACCACCAGAGGTTGCGTTGATCTGCGAAGCAGATGGAACCGGAATACTTCCGATGGAACCAGCTGGAGCGCCCTGACCGATACAAATCGCCGTCAGCGAAGCATTGCCGACTGGATTGGTGCCAGCGCAAGGGTCAACAGCCAGACCAGTCAGACCGGTCACAACTGGCGCGAACAATTCGCCGATGTTTGGCGAACGAACCGAACGCTGATAGATACCGCGGATTTTGTAGCCTTCAACGGGCTCCCAGGTAGCACCAGCTTTCCAAGTCGTGCTTCCGCCCGAGTTGGAATAGTCCGAATAACGCGCACCGACTTCGGCAGTCAGGTTGTAGATGCCTGGTACGTTTTCGACGATCGGAACGATCAGCTCGCCGAAGACTTCCTTAACATCATACTGACCCTGGAAGCTTGGCGATGGAGCACCGGTACCCAGAACTTCGTCTTGGGTGCCGCTGGCAACATCAGAAAGCTGCTCGGCAGTATATTTGCGATATTCCGCACCGACAGCAAAACCGATTGGCGTATCAGCAAACAGGAAGCTTTCGGAACCGAGATCACCCGAGAGGCTGCCGTTCACGACGGAAAGCGACGTTTTAACGGTCTGACCGCTTGGAGCGTTGATAAACGCGGCCTGTGCTGGGGTGATATTCTGACCGTCACCGAACAGGTTGAGCGGAACGCAGCCGCTGCTTGTGTCGGTGCAGGTGTTGGCATCAGCAGTGCGAAGCGCCTGCTGAACGCGCGATTTCAGGCCCCAGTTACGACGGGTCTGAGCGCGATCGGATTCGCCATATGTACCATAAACATCAAAATCGATATTGTCGGTAACCGATCCGCGGACACCGGTCCAAATCTGGAACTGGTTGGTAACATAGTCGGTCTGACGGTTGCCTTGCTCTACCAGACGACGGTTGATCGTGGTTGGCAATTCGAAGCCATCCGCAACCGCGGCCGCACAGTTTGCGTAACCAGCACCGGCGATCAGAGCAGCGTTGGCCGTATTCGCGCAAAGCTGGGCCTGGATCGCTGGGGTGAGGAACGCGTTGTTCAATGGCAACTGGTATGTGTCGCCGAACAAGCCGGACGGTGCGAGCTGAAGGCTGACCGTGCTCTTGGTGAACATGCCTTTGGTGTAGACTTCGATGTTATCGGTAATTTCATAACGAGCCGAACCGTACACGTTGAAACGCTCCAGAGGAGTCTGGAAGTAGTTAAAAGGTGCAAAGTTGAAGCTGTTGTATGAAGGAACCAGGCCACCGGTCGCAGGGTCATACTGAGCACCGTTAAGCTTGGTTGGAACGGTTGTACCCGAACCGATTTCCTGACCGCCGATGAACAGGGTCTTCTGCGAGATTTCGCGATCGCCCTGAAGAACAGGATCAACCGACTGGTAGCCAACGCTCAATACAGCGTTACCGCGGCCGTCATCGAAGTTCGCACCGATTGTTACGTCGGTACGGAAACGCTGTCCGTCACCTTCTTCGGCCAGGCCGAAAGAAGCAGCCATGTCTACACCAGCGAAATCGCGCTTGGTGATGAAGTTGGCAACACCTGCGATAGCATCAGCACCATAAACGGAGCTTGCACCGCCGGTTACGATGTCAACACGCTCTACGAGTGCGACTGGAATGATGTTAAGGTCGGTCTGGCTGCTGAGGCTGGATGGGACCAAGCGGGTTCCGTCCAGAAGAACCAGGTTACGACGCGAACCGACATTACGAAGGTTCAGCGTTGCAAAACCGGCACTGCCGTTATTGACGCTGCCGTTGATGCCTGGAGAAATACCAGGAAGCTCACCGATCAGTTCTTCAGCATTGGTAGCCTGACGCAAATCAATTTCGTCACCGCTAACAACGTTAACCGGAGCGGACTGCTCCAGATTAGGGTTGCTAATGCGCGAACCCGTAACAATAATCACGCTTTCAGCTTCTGCCCCAGCTTCCTGATCCTGCGCAAATGCAGGCGTAGAAACCATAGCAAGTCCGAGCACCATAGGTGCAACAGATGCTTTCAGGTTTGAATATTTTCTCATGTAATCCAGTCCCTTATTCTGGAGAGGTTGGCCGTTTTGACCGATCCCCGGTTGTTGACCGATGGCAATCTGCACGCCCCAAACGCACGGATTCGACCACCGAGTTGGAGGTCAATTGCAACAAGGGCTGTGGCCTGTAAAGCTTCTGTTCAGCAAGATGGGCGGATTTTGTAGAGAATGTAACTATTTTGTCACAGTCCGGATGCCGCTAAAATCGGCTGCATTCGCGTGTTTTGCGATTTGGTTTGGCAACCCCGATCGGTCCACCATCACGGGAGGAACAATGAATTGCCTCCCTCGCTGCTATTGCCTAATATCTCTCGCAATATTTGAAACAAATGACAGGAAAATGAAAATGGTGGGGCCTAAATGTAAATCCGCAACGATGCTTTCGGTGGCAATTGCAGCAGCAGCCAGCCTGTGCGCCCCTGCCGTCGCGCAGGAACTCGACCGCAGAAAAGCGCTTACAGCGCCGCCTGCCCTTTATACCGATCTCATCGCCTGCAAGGATATTGCAGATCCAACCGCAAGGCTGGCCTGCTTTGACGAGAAGGTGACCGCGCTGGAAACCGCCCAGTCCACCAATCAGGTGGTAATCGCGGACCGCGAGCAGGTTCGTGAGGCAAGACAAGGCCTGTTCGGACTGTCATTGCCCCGGATCAAGCTGTTCGGTGGCGATGGCGATGAAGGCGACCAGATCGAGCAGATCGAGGGCGTCGTCAAATCGGCTCGCAGGCTTCGTAGCGGCAAATGGCAGATCGAACTGGAAGATGGCGCCGTCTGGCTCCAAACGGATTCGCCCCGCAGCAGTATGCGGGACCCGAAGGCCGGCGATAGCATCGTCATCAAACGGGCAGCGCTCGGAAGCTATATGGCCAAAATCAAGGATGGTCGCGGTTTCAGGGTCAAACGTATTATCAATTGACGCCTAAAGTCAGCCGCTATCAGTCCATCGGCCCGGTCAGCAGGATCGGGTCGATCCGGGCGGCGTTCCATTTCATCGACCAGTGCAGATGCGGCCCTGTCGCGCTGCCGGTCGAGCCGATCCGGCCGATCGGTTCGCCGCGCTTCACTTTCTGGCCTTCTTCGACCAGAATCTCGGAACTGTGCAGAAAGGCGCTGTTCAGCCCCATGCCGTGATCGATCATCAGCAGATTGCCCTCCAGCGTGAACGGGCTGGAGGCGGCTAGAGTCACGACGCCGTCCGCTGGCGCGACATAATAGGTGCCGGTCGGGGCGGCAATATCGACACCGCTGTGATAGCTGCCGGGATCGCCATTATAGATGCGCTGCGATCCGAACTGGCCGGAAATGCGGCCCTTTGCGGGCCAGATAAAATTCTGCCGCCAGCCCTGGCTGTCGCTCGTGACCGAACGGGCCGCGTTTATCTGCTCCAGTTCCGGACCACGGCGCGCCAAGAAGGCGGCGCTGCGGGTGGTGGCGCGTCGGTTGATGCTGACATTCTCGATCTTCCAGTTACGGGGAGCAATGTTGATGAATTTGCGGACGGTCTCGCCACTGTCGAGAGTCGCGATAATATTGGCCGCCTGTGCCGCGTCACGGTTGAAGGCGATGATGAACTTGCCATCCTCGTCAAAGGGGACGGGCTCGCCGTCGAAAGACAGGCTGCGGGTGCCGGCAGGCGCATCGCCGATCATCACCCCGCCCTGAATGGCTTCGCCGCTGAACCCGAACTGTATCGCGTCGCGAAAGGCCGACTGTTCGGTGTCGCCGGTTCCGGCATGGACGATAGCCACAGGCGCAGCCACGGTCGGGACGGCCAGCAGAGCCAGAGCGGTTCTAAACCGCCCGATCACTTTTCGCTTTCGGGCAGATGGGCATGCGCCGAAATCTGGGCGGTGGCATAAGGCTCCTGCTTTTCCACGCTCCAATAGCGCAGTTCCTCGAGCGGAATCGCTTCGCCGGTCACCGCGCACAGGACATGGTCCCCGGACGAAAGCGGCCGGAAGCCGTTCGGCATATAGTGCAGCTTTGCCACCTTGTTGCGATTGGACATTAACATAGGACGCTTATACTCCCTCGATCCTTTACCTGCGATTTACGGTCATGATCGCCACAGCGGGCCGATCCTAACGCAAATCCCCCTAGAATAAATCCTGCTGCCTGTCATCCGGCGCTTTTTTGACTCGACTGGTCGATGGCGGAGCGGGTTTTGGCTTGGCCGGTGCCTTGTCCGTCACCGTCGCACCAACAGTCCCGTCCTGGAAATGCAGATCGAGGTCCCCCGCCTTTATCGCAGCAGCGCGATTTGCGATCAGACTGCCGTCCGGACCGGACACGCGGGCATAGCCGCGTTTCAGCGGACCATCGGGCGAGACTTGCTGCGCCAGCCGCCAAAGGGCGTCCAGCCGCCGCTTCGCGTCGTCGAGCGGGCGCTGCACCAGACTGACCGGCAGATCGAGCCGTTTCAATTGCTCCTGCGAACGCGTCAGCCGCTGCTGCAATATCGAGGGCCGCAAGGCCCCGGCGCTGGCTGAAAAACGGCTGCGTGCGTGGGCGATATTCTGGCTCATGCCATATTTCATCCGCTCGGACGTCTCGTCCACTCTTTGCTGGTGCGGGCGGAGCAGATCGGTCAGCGCCGGCATCAGGCGGCGCTGCGCCTCCAGCCGTTCCTGGGCTGTACTCAGGCTGCGCTGCACGCTGCGCGCCATCCGCGCCTTGCTTTCCGACAATGTGGCCAGCCATTCGGCCCGGACCGGCACCGCCATTTCCGCGGCAGCCGTCGGTGTCGGCGCGCGCAGGTCGGCGGCGAAATCGCAGAGCGTCGTGTCGGTCTCGTGGCCCACGGCGGAGATGATCGGGATCGTACAATCCGCGACGGCCCGGACCACGATTTCCTCGTTAAAGCTCCACAGGTCCTCGATCGACCCGCCACCGCGCGCGACGATCACCAGATCGGGCCGGGCGACCGGACCATCCGGCGCCATCTCGGAGAAGCCGCGAATGGCGTGGGATATCTGTTTCGCCGCGCCCTCGCCCTGCACCAGCACCGGCCAGACGATGACATGGCTGGGGCAGCGGTCGGCGAGCCGGTGGAGAATGTCGCGGATCACAGAACCGGTCGGCGAAGTCACCACACCAATGGTCTTCGGCAGGAAGGGAATCGCTTTCTTGCGGTCCTGATCGAACAGGCCTTCGGCCAGCAGCTTGGCCTTGAGCTTCTCGAACAGCGCCATCAGCGCGCCCTCGCCGGCCAGTTCCATCTTGTCGATCACGACCTGATATTTTGAGCGGCCGGGATATGTGGTGAGCTTGCCCGAGACGACAACCTCGATGCCATCCTCCGGCCGGAACGGCAGCCGTCCGGCATTGCCCTTCCACATCACCCCGTCGATCACCGCCTTGTCGTCCTTCAGCGCCAGATAGACATGGCCGGAAGCCGCCCGCTTGAAGCCCGAGATTTCACCGCGAATACGGACATAGCCGAAGCGATCCTCGACCACTCGCTTGAGCGCTCCGGAAATTTCCGAGACCGACAACGGCGGGGCGTTGTCACCCTGTCCGCTCTCGGCTAGGAGCTTCGCGTCTAATGAGAGGGAATCGTCCATGAATATCCTGTTGATCGGTTCGGGTGGCCGCGAACATGCCTTGGCCTGGAAGCTGGCGCAATCCCCTTCGCTCGGGAAATTTTACGCGACGCCCGGCAATCCCGGCATCGCGCAGCACGCCGATCTGGTCACGCTCGACATCAGCGACCATGGCGAAGTCATCCTGTTCTGCGGCGAGCATGACATCGATCTGGTCGTCGTCGGCCCGGAAGCGCCGCTGGTCGACGGTCTCGCCGAAAGCCTACGCACCGCCGATATTTTTGTCTTCGGTCCGGACAAGGCGGCGGCGCAGCTGGAAGGCTCGAAAGGCTTTACCAAGGACCTGTGCGCCCGCGCCAATATCCCGACCGCCGGCTATGTCCGCGCCACCAGCGCCGCCGATGCGCTCAAGGCACTCGACGGCTTTTCCATTCCCGTCGTGATCAAGGCCGATGGCCTGGCCGCCGGCAAGGGCGTGATCATCGCCGAAACCCGCGACGAAGCCGAGGCCGCGATCACCGACATGTTCGACGGCAGCTTTGGCGAGGCCGGCGCGGAAGTGGTGATCGAGGAATTTCTGACCGGCGAGGAAGCCAGTTTCTTCGCGATCACCGACGGCGAGAATGTCGTTCCCTTCGGCAGCGCGCAGGACCACAAGCGCGTCGGCGAAGGCGATACCGGCCCGAACACCGGCGGCATGGGCGCCTATAGCCCCGCCCCCGTGCTCACCGCCGCCCTGCAACAGCAGGTGATGGAGCAGATCATCCAGCCGACCGTCGACAGTTTGGCCGCCGAGGGCACGCCCTATAGCGGCGTCCTGTTCGCCGGGCTGATGCTGACCGAAACCGGCCCGCAGCTGATCGAATATAACGCCCGCTTCGGGGACCCGGAATGCCAGGTGCTGATGATGCGGCTGGAAAGCGATCTCGCCAAGCTGATGATGGCAACCGCGAAGGGCGATCTCGCCCAGACCAGCGCCCCGGCCTTCGCGCTGGAAACCGCACTGACCGTGGTAATGGCCGCGAAAGGCTATCCAGCCACGCCGGAAAAAGGCGGCAAGATCCAGAATCTCGCCAGAGCCGAGCGCGAGGGCGCCAAGATATTCCATGCCGGTACGGCGGAGGTCGACGGCGCGCTGGTCGCCAATGGCGGTCGCGTGCTGAGTGTCACGGCCATGGGAGCCAATGCCACCGAGGCGCAGGCCAAAGCTTATGCGGCGGTTGACCAGATCGATTTCGAGAGCGGCTTCTGCCGGCGCGATATCGGCTGGCGCGAGGTTGCGCGGGAAGCGGGGGAGTAGGTTACTTCGTCGCGTTTGAGCTCCAAAGTTCGTCAAAGTTAGGGCCAAGGAGCGGTTCTCGCGTGCCCTTTTGTAGGGAGCGGCCTTATGGGACTCACGCGAAGGCGCTAAGAGATTGCGCTTTGTGGCTTCGTGTCTTCGTGCGAGCCTGACCATTTTGCGTCTCGCCGTGAACTTTACACAAACAAATTGTTTTATTTTCTGCGACCTTTGCCCCCAGGCCCCAGAATTCCAGCATTTGTAGGAAAACAAACGGCCGTCGAGTGTAACCTTTGAAATCGCCGCCCGAACCGGTCCATTGGAAACAAGCGCCCCGCCGGCAGCGCCGCGATCCTATCCAGATTGTCAAAGAGCCCGCCCCGCGCATGGCGCGGAACATGTGCGATGATAGAATATTGCGACAGCTGTAGGAAAGCGCATTCCGCCTTCTCCCGTGTGTGAGAAGGATACGAAGCCTTGCCGCCGAAGCCTTGGCGAAGGTGGCTAGATGCAGTTGGATGAGGGCTTTCGGATAGTGGGTTGCTGTGCAAATAAGGTCCGGTACACCCTCACCCAGCTCCGACTAGGCAGCGAGCTGCCAAGTCTTCTCAACCCTCTCCCTCATGGGAGAGGGAACTCATCACTGCTCCGGATCACTCGCCAGCAAATCCGCTATCAACAAGGCGGTGCGCTCTGTAGCTTGGCGCAGGCTACCCAAGTCCATTTTTTCCTCGACGGTGTGCGAGCCGGTGCCGGAGACGCCTAGGCCGTCCATGCTGGCGACATAGGGGGCTACGAAGCTGATGTCCGCCGCGCCACGGCCTTCCGGCGGGAAGGATTTCGCGGGTTCGAGGCCGAGCCGCGCGTGGACGGCGTTGAGGCGGGCGAGCAAAGCTTCATTCGCCTCGGTCAGTTCCATCGCGGGATAGCGATCCTCGAAGGTGATGGTTGCCTGCGTGTGCGGCAGGTTATCCTCGACAATGCCGCGCATCAGGGTTTCTGCGGCGCGCAATTGCGCTTCGTTCATGAAGCGCAGGCCGCCCGTGGCGATGGCGGTCTCGGCGATCACATTATTCTTGCCGCTGACCGTGACCGCTCCGGCGCTGCCGACGGGGTCGATCGCAGAGCCCGCCGCGACCATGCCGGGGTTGAAGGTCAGGCCGACCGGTCCGCGCACCTCTCCGTAGAAACGGTTCAGGATGCGCGCCATTTCGAACGCGGCACCGGCGCCGCTATCGTCGCTGAAAATTCCGGAAGAGTGGGCGCGCTTTCCCGTTACCTCAAGCTTCCATTTCGAGGAACCGCGCCGGCCCACCACGGCCCATTCGGGGCTGCCGCCTTCAAAGTTGAGCGCATAATCAGCGGCTTTGCCGGCCGCGATCAAGTCCTTGCGGGCCATGGCGAGCGGGGTGCCGGTGCTTTCCTCGTCACCGGTGAAGAAAATCGTCACCTTGCCGCCCTTGATCGCCTCTGCCTCGATCAGCGCCCGCATGGCATAGATAACCACCGCATTGCCCCCCTTCATATCGACCACGCCGGGACCGCGCAGCGTGTCACCGTCGCGCTCGAAGCGCTGGAAGAGGCTGTCGGGTTCGAATACCGTGTCGAGATGGCCGATCAGCAGCAGGTTCGGCCCCGCGCCAAAATCCCGTTCAGCGACCAGATGACCGCCGCGCGCCATGGCCTGCGGCATGTCGATCCAGCGCACCGCGAAGCCGATATCCTCCAGTTCGCGCCGGTAGATTTCGCCGACCTTGCGGACGCCCTCGACATTGAGCGAGCCCGAATTCTGGTTGACCGACGCTTCGAGCAATTGCAGCTGCTCCGCGCCATTAGACTCGACAGCATCGAGAATGGGCCGGTCACTGGCGCTCGCACTCGTGATGGTAGCAAGCAGCAGGCAGGCAGACGTGGCGGCTTTCATTATCGCGAACATATGGGAGGCCTTTTCTCTTCGGTCGTGGATATTGGCATTGATGGTCGAAACTAGCGCCCCTGCGTCCAACCGCAAGGGGCATCTCTCGGCTGCGCCCTTCCCGCCAAGCTCAGCTACGTTGCCCGCAATCTTTCCTAACTTGCTGGGCGCGGGTGGGGATCGCTAGGGACGCGCTCCGGCAAACACCCTCTCCCGTTTCGCCGGTGCACCAACAGAAAGTAGTATCGTCATGTCCCGTTTCATTACCCCTGCCGCCAATCGCCCGGCCTCCTCGCTGGCCAGCCTCCTGCTCGCAGGCGCGGCGCTTTGCATGCCGGGTACGGCGCAGGCGACGGACGGTTATTTTGTCAATGGTGTCGGCGCCAAGTCCAAAGGCGCTGGCGGCGTATCTATCGCGATGCCGCAGGATGCGTTCGGGATCGCCACCAACCCGGCTTCGGCGACCGTCATCGAGCACCGGCTGGATGTCGGCTTCGAGATTTTCATCCCCGATCGCGGGTCCGAGATTATCGGCAACCAGGCCGGGCTCGACGGGGTCTATTCCGGCAATGATGCCAATCCCTTCATCCTGCCCGAATTTGCCTACGTCCGGCCGCTGTCCGACACGGTTTCGGTCGGCATTGCGGTCAACGGCAATGGCGGCATGAACACCGACTACAAGAGCAATCCCTTCGCCAGCTTTGGCGCCACCGGACCGGCGGGCGTGAATCTGCGGCAGATTTCGATTGCACCGACCATTGCGGTGGAGATTGCCGAGGGACAGAGCCTTGGCGTGTCGCCGCATTTCGTGGTGCAGAGCTTTGAGGCCAATGGCATCCAGCCGTTTGCTGCCAATTCGCAGAATCCGGGCGCTTTCACCAACCGCGGCGAAGACTGGGCCTTTGGTGCAGGCTTCCGCGTGGGTTATCTAGGATCCTTGGGCGACAATTTCCGCGTCGGCGCTTTTTACCAGTCGAAAGTCTGGACCACCGAGTTTGATCGCTATGCCGGACTGTTCGCCGAACAGGGCGGTTTCAACATGCCCGCATCCTGGGGCGTGGGCGTATCGGTCGACGCTACGCCAAAGCTGACACTGGGCGCGGATTTCAAGCATATCGAATATTCGGACGTCAATTCGGTCGGCAACCCGATAGCCTCGCTGCTGCAGGGCGTCCCCTTTGGCGCCGATGATGGCCCCGGCTTTGGCTGGGACGATGTCGATGTGTGGAAATTCGGCGCGGTCTATCAGGCTAGCGACAAGCTGGCCCTGCGCGCCGGCTATGGCCGCTCCGCCAACCCGGTCCCGCAGTCGGAGACCTTGCTTAATATATTGGCACCGGGCGTGGTCCGCGATCATTATACATTGGGCGCGACGATCAAGGCATCCGACAATCTGGAGATCACCGGTTACGCGATGCGCGCGCCACGCCAGACGGTCAACGGCTCCGGATCGATACCGGCAACCTTTGGCGGTGGCGAGGCTAATATCCGTCTGGCAGAGACGGCTATCGGCTTTTCGCTGGGCTTCGGTTTCTAGGCAAGGGTGACGGGCATCGTCATGGTGCCCGGCCCTGCCTTACGAAAGCCAGTGCTGCTTCCAGATCACGGACGAATTTGGCATATTCGACCTGTCGCCCCTGTTCGTCGGGAATGCGCAGTAAATAGGACGGGTGCACCGTTATCAGGATCGACCGGCCATCTGGGCCGGGCAATATTTCGCCGCGGTGGCGCGAGATTGTGACCGCTTTGCCGGTCAGACACCGGGCAGCGGTTGCGCCCAGCGCGACGACCAGCTTGGGATTGACCAGTCGTATCTCCTGTTCGACCCACCAGCGATAATAGTTGATCTCGCCGACATTGGGGGTTTCGTGGATGCGCCGCTTGCCGCGCGGGGTAAATTTGAAGCGTTTCACGGCATTGGTGAGAAATGTCTGCTGCCGGTCGATATGGGCTTGCTCCAGCGCGCGGTCGAGCAATTGGCCCGCCGGTCCGACGAAAGGCCTGCCCTCCCGGTCCTCCTGATCGCCGGGCTGCTCGCCGATGATCATGATATCGGCATGGTCCGGCCCGATGCCGCGGATCAATCGATCAGAGAATTTGTCTCTTGGCGCGTCGGGTTGCTGTTCCAGCAGCGCGTAGAGCTGATCCAGCGAGGTGGGAAGATTTGCAGCGGGTTCATCCATCCTCGGGTCAAATAGCATATCGTCCGGCGTGTGCGCCACCATCGCCTCGACCCGCGTCCCGGCCCGCTCCAACAGCGCAGGAATCAACTCCGCTTCCGGCAGGTTTTTCCAGTATTTCATCGGCATTTCGGACTTCATCGCGTTGATCTTGACCCGGGCCGGGTTGAAGATATTGGCATAATA
>CAXHZT010000039.1:0-14268 GCA_964022345.1 uncultured Sphingorhabdus sp. | reverse complement strand
ATCGGGGAAATAGCGATAGTCGTGCGCGTCTTCCTTCGAGCGCATCGATCGCGTTTCGCCCTTGTCCGGATCGAACAGGCGGGTTTCCTGCACGACTTCGCCGCCATCCTCGATCAGATCGACCTGACGCTGGGCTTCATATTCGATCACCGCCTGGATGAAGCGCATCGAGTTGACATTCTTCGTCTCGGTACGGGTGCCGAGCTCGCCGCCGGGCTTGCGCACGCTGACATTGACGTCGGCGCGCATCGAGCCCTGTTCCATATTGCCGTCGCATGACCCGACATAGCGCAGAATTGAACGGAGCTTGCGGACATAGGCCGCCGCTTCCTTGGGTGAAGTCATATCCGGCTTGGACACGATTTCCATCAAGGCAACGCCGCAGCGGTTGAGATCGACATAGGATATGGTCGGATGCTGGTCGTGCATCAGCTTGCCGGCGTCCTGTTCGATATGGATACGCTCGACACCGATCGCCTTACCGTGCGCGTCCGGATCTTTTTCATCGAGCGAAATCTGGATCACACCCTCACCCACGATCGGATGGTAAAGCTGGGAAATCTGGTAGCCCTGCGGCAGATCGGCGTAGAAATAATTCTTCCGGTCAAAGCGCGAATATTTGTTGATCTGCGCATTGATCGCGAGACCGGTGCGCACCGCCTGACGGACGCATTCGCCGTTCAGCGTTGGCAACATGCCGGGCATGGCGGCGTCGACCAGACTGACCTGCGTATTCGGCTCGGCGCCAAATTCGGTGGAAGCCCCGGAAAAAAGCTTCGATTCGGAGGTGATCTGGGCGTGGACCTCGAGGCCGATCACGACCTCCCATTCGCCGGTTCCGCCCTGGATACGATATGTTGATTCAGTCATTTCTACCACCACTGCTCAGGCTTGGCGACGAAGCCAGCCCGTTCCTCGATTGCCAGACCAGCGTTAAATACGCTCTGTTCGTCCAGTGCCTTGCCGATGATCTGCAGGCCGAGGGGTAATCCCTTGCCGTCCAGTCCGGCTGGCACCGACATCGCGGGCAATCCGGCCAGCGAGCTGGGTACGGTGAATACGTCGTTCAGATACATGGCCAGCGGATCGTCGCTTTTCTCGCCCAGACCAAAGGCAGCGCTTGGCGCGGTCGGGGTCAGCAACAGATCGCAGCTGTTCCAGGCCTTGTCGAAATCCTGCGAAATCAAGGTACGGACTTTCTGCGCCTGCGTATAATAAGCGTCATAATAGCCGGCGCTCAGCACATAGGTGCCGATCATGATCCGGCGTTTCACTTCCGGTCCGAAACCGGCTTCGCGGGTTGCGGCATACATGTCCTGCAGCCCTGCCCCGTCCGGCAGATCGCGCAGACCGTAACGCACGCCATCATAGCGCGAGAGGTTGGACGATGCTTCGGCCGGTGCGATGATATAATAGGCGGGCAATGCATATTTGGTATGCGGGAGGGATACGTCGACGATGGTCGCTCCGGCGTCCTTGAGCATCTCTATGCCCTTCTGCCACAGCGCATCGATTTCGGCAGGCATATTGTCGACGCGATATTCCTTGGGAATACCGATTTTCTTGCCCGCCAGATTGCTGTTGAGCGCCGCTTCCCAATCGGGGACGGGCAGGTTTAGCGAAGTCGAATCCTTGGGATCGAAACCGGCCATGGATCCGAGCATGATCGCGCAATCGCGAACATCATGCGCCATCGGGCCGGCCTGGTCGAGCGAGCTGGCAAAGGCAATCGTACCCCAGCGCGAGCAGCGGCCATAAGTCGGCTTGAAGCCGGTGATGCCGACGAACGCGGCAGGCTGGCGAATCGATCCGCCGGTGTCGGTGCCGGTGGCTGCCGGGGCGATATGTCCCGAGACTACCGCTGCGCTGCCGCCGGATGAACCACCGGGAGCCAGATCGACGTTACCGCCGTCATTACGCCGCCATGGTGAAATCACATTGCCGAAGGCGCTAGTCTCGTTCGACGAGCCCATAGCGAACTGGTCCATGTTGAGCTTGCCGAGCATCCCTGCGCCAGCCTTGAACAGGTTGGACGATACGGTTGATTCATATTGCGGAACAAAGCCTTCGAGAATCAGGCTGGCTGCGGTGGTCGCGACGCCCTCGGTGCAGAACAGGTCTTTCATGCCGATTGGAACGCCGGCCATTTTGCCGAGCGTTTCCCCGTTGGCCTTGGCCTTGTCGGTGGCTTCCGCCGCCGCCAGAGCATGTTCCGGCGTTTCGACCAGAAATGCGTTTAGCGGCTTTGCTGCACTGACCCGCGCAATGAAAGTCTCTGCGACTTCCTTCGCGGTGAAATCGCCGCCGGCAATGCCGTTGCGGATATCCGCGATACCCATTTCAAATATTGCGGTCATAGCACTGGCTCCGTTCGTGCTGAGCTTGTCGAAGCATGTTCATGTACGGCACTGCCCTTCGACAGGCTCAGGGCGAACGGGTTCTGTTTCGGCAACATCATTATTCAATCACCTTCGGAACGGCAAAAAAGCCATGTTCGGCAATCGGCGCATTGGCCAATATCTTGTCGCGTATCTCGCCGTCGGTGACGACATCCTCGCGCAGCCGCAATTTGTTCGGGATCACCGCCGTCATCGGCTCGACCTTCGAACAATCCACTTCGCCCAGTTGCTCGACCCAACCCAATATCTGGTTCAGCTCGGGCACGAAGGCATCCGCTTCGGCTTCGGTAATCGCGATCCTCGAGAGGCTGGCGATCTTTTTGACGGTTTCCTTATCGATTGACATGACTCATTCTTTTCAGGTTCATCTTTTTTCGGGTATTTTGGATTTTTATTGTGTACCGAGCGCCGCTAGCACTGGCGCGGGGCGGCTTCAAGCGGATTGAAGCGGCAGCATATAGGTTGGAGTGTCATTTGGCCCGTAAATTTCTCTATTTTGTCGCAGGCATGGTCATTCTCGTGCTCGCCGGCGCATTTGTTTATCAGGTCTATGGCGAAGAGCTGATGGAAGTGGCCTTTGTGCCCGACACCGAATTTGCGGCGCAGGAAGTGCTGGAAACCAATGTTTATGCCGATACCGCGATGTGGCTGGCACGGCCTGAACTGGTGAAGGGCAACCCTGCCCTGTGGCTTCCGGAAGGATATGAGGATGCCGAGGATCCGTTTCCGAAAGACAAGAAGGCCGCAGTATTTTTCGTCCATCCCACCTCGTTTCTGAAGAAGGACCGCTGGAATGCGGCGCTGGACGACGAAGAATCGCAGGCGCGCGCGCGAATATTCCTGCGCGGCCAGGCCAGCGCCTTTAATGCCATCGGCGATGTCTGGGCACCGCGCTATCGTCAGGCGACACTCGGCGCGTTTCTCACCACAAAGCCCCAGGGTCAGCAGGCGCTGGATGCCGCTTATCAGGACGTACTGGCGGCCTTCGACTATTTTGTTGCGGAAATCCCGGGCGACCAGCCGATCATATTGGCCGGACACAGCCAGGGCAGTCTGCATCTGACCAATCTGCTCAAGGACCGGGTCGCGGGCACGCCGCTCGCCGACCGGATTGTCGCCGCCTATGTCGTCGGGTGGCCGGTTTCGGTGGATACCGATATCCCGGAAATGGGTCTCGATATTTGCGAAGCGCCCGATCAGACCCGCTGCATCATGGCCTGGCAGAGTTTTGCCGAGCCTGCAGATTATGGCCGAATCGTCAAAGTCTATGACATGACGATCGGCTTCAATGGTCAGCCGCGCAGAGACACCAAGCTGCTTTGTAGCAATCCGATCAATGGCGATGTCAATTCATCTGCAACGGCATCAGCCAATCTCGGCACATTGGTTCCCAATGACGATCTCAGCGAAGCGAGCCTGACCGTCGGATCGGTGCCAGCCAAATGCGATGCACGGGGCTTTCTGCTGATCGGCGATCCGCCCGAGCTTGGCCCTTATGCCCTGCCCGGCAATAATTACCACGTCTATGATTACAGTCTGTTCTGGGCCAATATTCGCGCCGATGCGCGCCGGAGGATGGCAGCATTTCCGGCACGCTGATCTCCGATGATGTCGCGGCCTTCGCGCAGGCGCTGCCCGACGGTGGCCGGCTGCTGGGCCTCGATATCGGCACCAAAACCGTCGGCATGGCCCTGTGCGATTCGCACTGGACGTTCGCGACGGCGGCGGAAACGATCGAACGGCGCAAATTCTCCAAGGATCTGGAACGGATCAAAACGGTGATTGCCGAACAGAATGTCGTCGGCCTTGTCGCCGGCCTGCCGCTCAATCTGGATGGCAGCCAGAGCCCCCAGACACAAGCGGCACGCGCCTTTGCGCAAAATCTAAAACCGCTCGGCCTGCCGATTCTGCTGTGGGACGAACGGTGGAGCACCCAGGCTGTCACCCGCGATCTGATTGCGTCGGATGTCAGCCGGAAAAAACGGGCCAAGGTCGTCGACAAAATGGCCGCGGCCTATATTTTGCAGGGTGCCATCGACAGGCTTGCCGCGCTGCCCTGATGACTCTATAGAACCCGCTTTAATGACATCGCAAAAAACCGCATCGTCGCAGACCTTTCCAGCCGGATCGGATGCTTTTCCTCATCGCCATCTATTGGGTATCGCCGGGCTGCAGCCCTGGGAGATATTATTCCTGCTGGAAGAGGCCAAGCAATGGGTCGATCTCAACAAGAAATCAAGCAAACATGCCGACAAGCTCGATGGTCTGACCGTCATCAACGCCTTTTTCGAGAATAGCACGCGAACTTTGCTGTCCTTTGAAATAGCCGGAAAACGGATGGGCGCGGATGTCGTTAACATGCACGCGGCGCAATCCAGCATCAAGAAGGGCGAGACGCTGATCGACACGGCCGTCACGCTCAATGCGATGAAAGCGGATGCCATCGTCATCCGCCACGGCAGTTACGGCGCGGTGCAGCTGATCGCTGACAAGGTCGACTGTCCGGTGCTCAACGCCGGCGACGGGCGGCACGAGCATCCGACCCAGGCGCTGCTCGATGCGCTGACCATCCAGCGCCGGCGGGGCGAGATCAGCGGGCTCACCGTCACCATTTGCGGTGACGTGATGCACAGCCGGGTGGCGCGCTCCAATATCTATTGTCTGACGACCTTGGGCGCAAAAGTTCGCGTCTGCGCGCCGCCTTCCCTGCTGCCCGCCGATCTTGACCGGTTCAATGTCGAGGTCTTCAGCAATTTTGACGAAGCCCTGGAGGGCAGCGATGTGGTGATGATGCTGCGCCTGCAAAACGAGCGGATGAATGGGGATTTCATTCCCAGCCCGCGCGAATATCATTATCTCTACGGCCTGACTCGGGAACGGCTGCAGCGCGCCAACGAAAATGCTCTGGTAATGCACCCCGGCCCGATGAACCGCGGCGTCGAGATCGACAGCGAAGTGGCCGACGATCTCGAAAATTCTGCGATAACCGAACAGGTCGAAATGGGGGTCGCCGTGCGCATGGCCTGTCTCGACATATTGACCCGAAAGTCCCGCGGCGTGGAGGGCTGGTCATGAAGAAGATATTCACCAACGCCCGCCTGGTTCTGCCGAACGCAGAGAAGCCGACGGATGGCTATCTGGTCGTCAAAGGTGAACGTATCGCTGCTGCGGATGATGGCAAGGACGGGGAAAGCGGCGAGACAATCGACTGCAAAGGCAGGCTTCTGGCGCCCGGCATCGTCGATCTCGGCGTTTTTGCGATCGACAAGCCGGCATTCCGCTTTGGCGGTATCACCCGCGCGGCGCTGATGCCCGACCAGTCGCCGATCCTCGATCTGCCCGCGATGATCAAGCATAATGCCGTGGAAGGAAAACCGGATCTCTGGTCCCATCCGATTGCCGCGGCCACCAAGGGGCTGGAAGGCCGGCAGCTCGCCGAGATCGGCCTGATGCAGCGCTCGGGCGCAAAGGCCGTAGCCACGGGCCGGCAATGGATCGCTGACAGCGGAATCATGCTCAGGCTGCTGCAATATTGCAAATCGCTGGACCTGCCGCTGATCGTGCACAGCGAGGACGCCGGTCTGACCGGCGATGCGGTCGCGACCAACGGCGAAACCGCAACCCGTCTGGGATTGGCCAGCGCCACGGCTGCTGCCGAATCGGTAGCAATTGCCCGTGATATCGCGCTGGTCCGCGAAACCGGTGCCCATGTCCATTTCCGTCAGGTCACCACGGCAGCCGGCCTCGAGCTGATCCGGGCGGCAAAAACCGAAAATCTGCCAGTAACCTGCGGGATCACCCCTGCCCATCTGCTTTTGTCCGACATCGCGATCAGCGATTTCCGGACATTCGCGCGGCTTTCTCCGCCGCTGCGCAACGAGGACAATCGCCTCGCCTGCGTTGAAGCTGTGAAAGACGGCACCATTGACGTAATTTCTTCCGGCCATGACCCGCGCGGACCGGAAGACAAGCGCCTGCCCTTTGCCGAGGCTGCGCCGGGCATGGCCGGGGCGGAAACTTTGCTGGCGCTGTCCTTCACGCTTGTCCGCGACGATGTGATTTCGACCGGGCGGCTGTTCGAGCTGTTGTCCGCCAATCCGGCAAGAATATTGGGGGTCGAGGCCGGGCTGCTGAAAGAAGGATATGAAGCCGACTTCATCCTGATCGACGAGGATGCGCCGTGGCGGGTGGACACAAGGAAAATGGCAGCGGCTGCCGGCAATACGCCGTTTGACGGCCTGCCGGTCCAGGGCCGGGTAACGGCCATATATAAAGGCGGCAGAGCTTATTAGCCCGCCGCCTCTACAAAATTTTCCAGTGAATTAGCGCGATGCCAATTTGGTTGCCTTCTGGCTGGCCATACGGATGGGGGCAACTTGATTGACCCCCTTGGCATGGCGAACGATGCATGTGCCGCCCTTCGCCTTGATCCCGACGCACATGGCCTCGGCCGTCTCGGCATTGCCGAAGCCGATCGCGGCGAGGCGATACAGGGTCCGACCCTTAACCTTCACGCGTGAGCTGGCATATTGAAACGGCTGCAAATCGCGGTTCCTGCTGGACAAGATGCCCCAGGCGCGCTTGGCGCTTTCGGGCGAAGAAAAGGCGCCCAGCTGGACAAGATGCGTGCCCGAAGCCGATGCCACGGCTTTCGTGGCTGGCTGATAGGAAATTCTCTGCATTACCGGTTTCGCGGCCGGCGTCTCTTCTGCCGCAGCAGTCTTTACCGGCGCGACCATGTTCGGTGTCACCACAAATTTGGACTCTGGAGATTTGGGTTCGGGAGCAACGCGGACCGGTTCGACCGACGCCTTGACCACCGGAACAGTCGCCGGAGCTTTGACCGCCGGTTTGCTGGCCGGGACGGGTACGGTCGCCACTCTGACGTTATTTTCTCGGGCGAGGAAATCGACATCCGCATCGGCGGTCGGCGCAGGCCCCACCGCGGGTAGTGGACGGCTATTGTCAAAACTTGCCAGTTCACGACGATTATCGTCCCCGGAAGAGTCGGCTACATGAGCCGGCGTGTAAACCTGTTTGAGGGCCAGCTGGACCGGCTGTCCCGGATCATTGGCGACCGGCGTGACATTCAGCACCGTCGCAACACGGGATTGATAGGCACCGGGCCGGGCCATTTGCGCCCATTCCATGATCCTGTCATTCACCAATTCCGGCGCGACATCTTGTGACGCCATGAGCTTGGCTTCCTGCCAGCGGCCATCCAGCGCATAGGCCAGGCCGAGATTCTGGCGTGCGCGGCCGTCGGCATTGGGACCGCGAACAGTTTGCTCGAGAACCTCCACCGCAGTCTTGCTGTCGCCGCTCATCGCCAAAGCGAGACCGTAATCAGACGCCGGGATATACTGGCGATTGCTGACGACGAGGGCCTTGGCCTGCTCGGCCTTGCCCTGGCCCAGTTGCGCCAGACCGAGGCTGAGGATGGTCCGCGCATCAATTTTGCCGAGCTCCATCGCATCCTGGAAACTGCGCTCCGCCGAAGCAAAACGACCAGCGGCCAGATAAGCGTCACCAAGCAATGCCCGCGTTTCGGGATCGCTGCTTACGCCGGCAACCGAACGTTCGGCGAACGAGATTGCCGCCTCGATATCACCCTTGGCCAGCGCCTTTTCGGCTTTCTTGGCGTATTTTGCGCCGTCCTTGGCGGAGGCCGATGTGCTCGATGCCGACGCAATGGATTCGCCACCGAATGGACCGCATCCGGTCAACACGATGCCGAACACCATGGAGGAAGCCGCTATTTTCAAAATCAGATCGCGTTTCATGTTTATGCCCTCGCAATAAAAATCAGTCATTATCGTCAACTTACACTTCAAACCCTGCTCATCCGGTTCCGCGCGATGGAACGCGCTCGGCCAGATCATCCAGTTCAGGGATGGTTTTCAAATATTCGTCCATGGCCTTCGTAATCAGCTGCTGCGCCGAGATGTTTTGCATCGTCGTGGCCAACCGCAGTTTCAGATGCCGTTCGGCATCCAGACGAAGGGTGAATGCAGCTTTCGCTTTTCCGGTACGGGATTTGATCCCCTTCCGGCCATTATTGGTCTTGCGCATAGGGGCTCGAGCCGTCGCCCACTCTCGCGCACCGGTGCTGGAAGGAGACGCGGCCTGCCCGATATAGGTTGCCGTCGCTTCTTCTTGGGAAGCCTGCTCGGCAGCCCCTGCTCTGTTCTCGCTCGGGAATACCGGATGCAGGTCTGACACATTCTCTCGTTCGAAATCGTCTTCGCCGCCCATATCATTCCAGCCCAAATCGTCATGGTGGCCATCGGAGCAGCCGGAAAGCGGATCGGGTCCGCCAGCGTCACGACGACGTATCGCCGGCTTCGCACCGCCTTTTCGCGCCAGCAGACTGGATGACAAAGACGCCAATGGTCGCTGTTCGTTCATTTTATCGGCCTCTCCCATTACGCGCCCACCACACGGCGACGGAAACTCGCGGCGGGCCGCTGTACTTCGGGATTGATTGCCTGGGCCATTGCGGGAGCCCTGAAAATCGTCCGGCGAAAATTCTTCTCGAGCCGGTCCGAAACATAGGCCCACAATTGGGTGATTTCCTGCGTCGACCTTGATCGCGCGTTGACTTCCATTACCGTACGGCCGTCGATCATGGATCCGGCGAAATCGGTCCGATGATGAACGGTTACCGGCGCTACCGTGCCATGCTGCGACAGGGCGATAATCGCCTCTGATGTAATCTTGGCTCGGGGTGTTGCGCCATTCACGACGAACAACAGCGGTTTTCCGGAACGTTCGCACAGGTCGACCGTCGCGCCGACAGCCCGCAGATCGTGGGGACTCGGGCGGGTCGGGATGACAATAAGTTCGGAAACGGAAATCACGCTCTGGATCGCCATGGTGATAGCGGGCGGTGTATCGATTACCGCGAGCTTGAAGCCTTGCCGGCGCAAAAGGGCGAGATCGGCAGCGAGCCGGGAGACTGTCGTCTGCGCGAAGGCCGGCATCTCTGCCTCTCGCTCGTTCCACCAGTCGGCCAGGGAGCCCTGGGGATCGATATCGATCAACACCACCGGACCAGCGCCGACGGATTGCGCTTGCACAGCGAGGTGTCCCGACAAGGTCGTCTTGCCGGAGCCGCCTTTTTGCGAAGCCATCGCCAGAACCCGCACGCTTTTACCCCTTGTTCAAACTTGGCAGAATTGCCTGAAAAACTTTAATCAGGAGCTTTTGTGACAGCTGGGGGCTAAAATAGGGTTAACAGGCCGAAAGCAATTTTTGCGTCGGTTTGGAAAATTTTCCGGTGATCCCGCGGGAAATTGCCGCGCGGGCTCTCCAGAATTTACTAGACTTCGAGAGTCCGGGCAGTTTAGCAATAGGCCAACGGCTGAAATCACGCTCTTTTTGTCAAATGAACACCGGGGATTATTCCATGACCAAGGCCAATCGTCATCGCAGTTTGATAGCAGGCGTGGCGCTTGCAATGGTTGCCGCTCCGGCCCTGGCGGATGTAAAGGACGGGGTGGATGCATGGGGCCGCGGTGATTATGAGACAGCCGTGAACGAATGGCGCGGACCTGCGGAAAAGGGCGACGCTGATGCACAGTTCAATCTGGCACAAGCCTATAAGCTGGGCCGCGGTGTGCCCCAGGATCTCGGTCAGGCCGAACAATGGTATAAGAGAGCGGCCGACCAGGGACATTTGCAGGCCAATGACAATTATGGCCTGATATTGTTCCAGAACAACCGGCGGGCCGAAGCCCTGCCCTATTTGCAGGCATCATCCGAGCGCGGCGAACCGCGCGCGCAATATGTTCTGGGCACCGGCCATTTCAATGGCGATTTTGTCGAAAAAGACTGGATCAAGGCCTATGCGCTAATGACCCGGTCGTCGGCACAGGAATTGCCGCAGGCTACATCCAATCTGGCCCAAATGGATCGTCATATTCCCCTCGAGGACCGGCGGCGCGCCATCGAACTGGCCGGGCAGATGGAACAGAATGAAAAGCGGGTAAAAGCCTCACAAATTGCTGGTTTTCGACCTGCCCAGCCTGCCGGCGCTGTACAGACGGCACAATTGCCACCCTCTCAGCCGGCCATGCCGGCGCCCGCCCCGCAACAGACGCCCGTCACGCCCGGTGTGACCTATGCGCCAAGCCCGACGCCGGCAGCCCCAGCGCCGGCCACTCCGGCACCGGCAGCAAAACCAACACCGGTTCCGGCGGCAGCCACCACCGGCGACTGGCGGGTGCAGCTGGGAGCGTTCAGTGATGAAAACAAGGCCAAAGCCTTGTGGGACAGACTTGAAAGCAGCGTGACTGCCTTGTCCGGCTTGCAGCCTTATCTGGTAAAGGCGGGGGGGATCACGCGGCTACAGGCCGGGGCATTTGAAACCCGCGCACAAGCCGATAGCATGTGCAGCCGAGTCAAAGCCTCCGGAAATGACTGCATCACCAAGCGGCGCTGACCTGTCGCGATATTGCTAGGTGGCGACCCATTGGTCGGCACCAATCCCCTGAATATAGAGCAAGGCCGTCAGATCATTGTAGCGGATGGCTACGTCCGCGGCCTGCGCCGCCTTGGGCTTGGCATGAAAGGCAACGCCCAGGCCAGCCCGTTCCAGCATCGGAATATCATTGGCACCATCACCAACGGCCAGACACTGGCTCAATTCCAGCTGCGCCCCGCTCGCAGAGGATTGCAGCAACTGTTCTTTCCGCCCGGAATCGACAATCGGACCGTCCAATGCTCCGGTCAAAAGCCCCTCGCCTTCTCCCAATATATTCGCGTGAAAAGATTCAAATCCAATGGCTTGCGCAACGGGCTTCGCAAATTTCGTGAACCCGCCCGACACCAATATGGTCGCAGCACCAGCCTGTACCATAGTCCGAACCAGAGTTTCCGCGCCGGGCATGATCCTGACCCGTTCATCCAGACATTGCTGGATTGCGGTGATTTCCAGACCTTTTAGCAGAGCGACCCTGCCCCGCAGAGCCTCTTCGAAATCGAGTTCACCCTGCATGGCCCGTTCGGTTATTTCGGCAATCTGCGGCTTGATGCCGGCATAGTCGGCGAGTTCGTCGATACATTCGACGGTGATCATCGTGCTGTCCATATCGGATATCAGCAGCTTCTTGGCGCGATTGGCTTCCGGCTGCACCGCGACATCGATTTCGTTTTCCATCTGCTCGAGACAGGCGCGGGCCGCAAACGGGTCTCCTTCAAAGAAAATATCCAGCACCCGCCCGTCGATCAGGCCGGACTGGCGACGGATTCCCGCGCCAGCGCTATCGAGGCTGGCCAGCGCGGACCTAATATCTCTCTCATTGAGGGATTCTTTTGCTATGAGCGTTGCAATGAACATGCTTTCTCCAAAACAGAACAGGAATGTTGCGCTGATTGTCGGCCCGACGGCCAGCGGCAAATCCGCCTTGGCATTGGATATTGCCAAAAAGCAACCCTCGGTGATCATCAATGCCGATAGCGCGCAAGTTTATAGCGATCTCAGAATATTGAGCGCCCGGCCCAGCGAGGCGGAAATGGACGGCATCGAGCATCGGCTTTTCGGCTATATCGATGGCGAGGAAGCCTGTTCGGCCGCGCGCTGGGCGAGCGATGCCAAGACGGCAATCGCCAACGCCCATGCGCGCGATCTCCTGCCGATATTGGTCGGCGGCACTGGTCTGTATGTTCGCGTGCTGCTGGACGGCATTGCGCCAATCCCCGAAATCGCCCCGGAAATCCGGAATGACATCAGGCAATTGGAAGTATTGGAGGCATATGACGCGCTTCAGCAAGAGGACCCGGTTGCGGCCGCCAGGCTGAATGCGACGGACAGGACCCGGGTTCAGCGGGCTTTGGAAGTTGTCCGCTCCACCGGCAAGCCGCTGGACCATTGGCAGCAGCACAAGACCGGAGGCATAGGAGACGACATAGTCTTACACCCTCTGGTGCAGCTGCCATCGCGCGAATGGCTCTACCGGCGCTGTGACCTGCGCTTCGACGAAATGATCGACCATGGCGCGCGGGAGGAAGTCGAAAGGCTGGTGGCTCGCGCACTGCCGCCCAACCTCCCGGTTATGCGCGCTATTGGCGTATCTGACATTGCGGCGTGGCTGGCCGGGGAGATCAGCCGCGAGGAAGCGGTGGAACGCGCCAAAACCGCCACCCGGCAATATGCCAAACGCCAATATACCTGGTTCAGGAACCAGAGCCCTGCGGGCTGGCCGAGGATTGAGGAAACACTTAATAACGATATCGACGCTATAATTGAAACTATATTACAGCATTAGCCCTTGACATAATATATTCAGATATGTAGCGAGCCTCGGATTAACAATATCTTGCCTATTGTGTTGCAGTGCATCATGGCGGGCGGGCAGCGAAAAACAGACAGCTATTGGAGTATGATGTGGCCGAAAAAAGCGGCGCCGACATATTGGTTGAAACCCTGCTGGAACTCGGCGTGGATACCGTTTTCGGTTATCCCGGCGGTGCTGTGCTGCCGATTTATGATGCGCTCTACGAACATCCCAAGATCAAGCATATTCTTGTCCGGCACGAACAGGCTGCAACCCATGCGGCCGAGGGCTATGCACGGTCGACCGGCAAGCCCGGTGTCGTTCTGGTAACGTCCGGACCGGGCGCAACCAATGCGGTCACCGGCATCACCGATGCCCTGATGGACAGCATTCCGATGGTCGTCATCACCGGACAGGTCGCCACCAACCTGATTGGCACCGATGCCTTTCAGGAGGCGGATACCGTCGGCATCACGCGGCACTGCACCAAGCATAACTATCTGGTAAAAAAGCCATCCGATCTCGCCGGCGTGGTTCAGGAAGCTTTTCACATCGCGACACAGGGCCGTCCTGGTCCGGTTGTGATCGATATTCCGAAAAATGTTCAGGTCGCAGCGACAGAATATAGCCCCAATGCCGGCAAGGCGAACTCGCGTTACCAACCGCAGACTGAAGGCGACTTCAAGGCGATCAATGCCGCGGCAGAGATGATCATGAGCGCGCAAGCGCCGGTGCTCTATACAGGCGGCGGGATTATCAACAGCGGGCCGAAAGCGAGCGAAACGCTGCGGGAACTGGCCGAATTGCTGGGCTGTCCGGTCACGTCGACGCTGATGGGACTGGGCGCTTTCCCGGCATCCTCGGACAAATGGCTGGGTATGCTGGGCATGCACGGCACATATGAAGCCAATATGGCGATGAACAAGTCCGACCTTGTCATCTGCCTCGGCGCGCGTTTCGATGACCGGATTACAGGCCGGATTGACGCCTTTTCGCCCAACAGCAAGAAAATCCATGTCGATATCGACCGTTCGTCGATCAACAAGACCATCCGCGTGGACTTGCCCGTCATCGGTGACGTTGGCCGCGTCATGGAACAGCTGATCGCGGTGCTGAAAGGCCGGCGGTTCAAAACACCGGACCACGCCGAATGGTGGTCCCGTATCAAGGGATGGCGCGCGACCAATTGCCTCGACTATCCCGAGAGCCAAGCCGAAATCATGCCGCAGGAGGCTATTCGCAAATTGTGGCAGGCCACCCATGAACGCGAACCGATCATCACCACCGAGGTCGGCCAGCACCAAATGTGGGCCGCGCAGCATTTCGATTTCGAAAACCCCAACAAATGGCTGACCAGCGGTGGATTGGGTACCATGGGTTATGGTCTGCCCGCCGCCATTGGCGCGCAGCTTGGCAATCCCGATGCCCTGGTTATCGATATCGCCGGCGAAGCGTCGATCCAGATGAACATTCAGGAGCTCGGGACCGCGACCCAATATCGGCTGCCGGTCAAGATATTCATCCTGAATAACGAATATATGGGCATGGTCCGCCAATGGCAGGAACTGACCTATGAAAGCCGTTATTCAAAC
>CAXHZT010000038.1:0-14374 GCA_964022345.1 uncultured Sphingorhabdus sp. | reverse complement strand
GAGTCGCTGCACCTTCGCGTAGAGAGCGATGCGGAGATCGGCGATGAGGCCTTCCAGCTGCTCCCGGTCCTTGGCTTCGCATTCGATGTCGGTGATCAGGCCCTTGGCCGGCAGGTTGGTGAAGACCCGCTGGTGATAGACTTCGATGATATTCACCTCATGCTCAGCAAATTGCTTCACGACATTGTAGAGCGCACCGGGCTGGTCGCGCAGATGCAGGCGGAGACGGGCGAGGCGGCCCGACCGGGCGAGATCGCGCAGCAGGACATTGGCCAGCAGGCGGGTGTCGATATTGCCACCGCACAGGACGAGGCCGACTTTCTCACCGGCGAATTTTTCCTTGTTGGCGAGCAGCGCCGCGAGACCGGCGGCGCCGGCGCCCTCGACCACGGTCTTCTCGATCTGCAGCAGCAGGCTGACCGCGCCCTCGAGCTGTGCTTCGCTGACCAGCAAAATCTCGTCGACATATTTCTGGATGATCTCGGCGGTAAATTCGGAGGGATTGCGCACGGCAATGCCCTCGGCCAGCGTGTCGCCGCCGGCGGTCACGGTCTTGCCGGTCAGCCTGCCATACATGCTGGGATAGAGCGCGGCCTGGACGCCGGTCATCTTGATGTCCGGTTTCATGGCGCTGGCTGCGGTTGCCATGCCGGAGAACAGTCCGCCGCCGCCGATCGGAATGATCAGACGATCGAGATCGGGGATCGCTTCCAGCATTTCGATGGCCACCGTGCCCTGACCGGCCGCGACATGCGGATCGTCGAAGGCGTGAATATAGGTCAGGCCGCGCTGCTCGGCGAGTGCCATCGCATGGGCATAGGCTTCGTCATAATTGCCGCCGAATATCACGATTTCGGCACCATGGCCCCGGGTCTGCTCGACCTTCACCATCGGCGTCGTGCTCGGCATGACGATGGTGGCCGGGATGCCGAGATTCTTGGCGTTATAGGCAAGGCCCTGGGCATGATTGCCGGCAGAAGCCGCGATAACACCGGCCTTGCGCTTGCTCTCGTCCATCAGCAGCAATGCATTAAGCGCGCCGCGTTCCTTATAGGCTGCGGTGAACTGCAGATTTTCGAATTTGAGAAAAACCTCTGCGCCGCTCAGTTCGGACAGGGTAATACTCTTCAGAGTCGGGGTGTGAACGATCCGGTCCTTGATCCGGTCGTGTGCGGCTTTCACATCCTCATAGTCGAATGAGGGAAGGGCGGATGTCTGCTTGTCATTCATATCGCCTGTGCCCCTAACGCATCTGGTCAATGAGGGAAACAATGATTATGGCCGTTCAACAGCTTAGGGAATATTATGGCGAAAATTGCATTTATCGGGATCGGCGTGATGGGCGGACCCATGGCCGGGCATCTGGCCGCTGCGGGGCATGAACTCACCGTCTATAACCGGACCAGAGCCAAGGCTGAGGCATGGGTGGCCCAACATGGCGGAGAAATCGCCGAAAGCCCTGCCGAGGCAGCGCGCGACAAGCAGATAGTGATAACCTGCGTCGGCAATGATGATGATCTTGCCTCTGTGACCATGGGACGGGACGGAGCCTTTGCGACCATGCCGCCCGGCGCCCTGTTCATCGACCATACGACGGTCTCTGCCCGCATCGCCCGGCAGTTGTCGGTGGAAGCCGAAGCTGGCGGGATCCATGTCGTCGATGCGCCCGTTTCCGGCGGTCAGGCTGGCGCGGAAAATGGCAAATTGTCGATCATGTGCGGCGGTAGCGACGAAGCCTTCGCGGCTGCCGAACTGATCATGTCAGCCTATGCCGCGCGGATCGTCCACGTCGGACGGACCGGAGCCGGGCAGACCACCAAGATGTGCAACCAGATCGCGATCGCCGGCGTGCTCGAAGGGCTCTCCGAGGCGCTGCGGTTTGCGCAGGCCAGTCAGCTGGACCTGGAAAAGGTCCATCAGGCGATCTCGGGCGGCGCCGCGCAAAGCTGGCAGATGGATAACCGCTGGGCGACCATGGCGAAGGACGAGTTTGATTTCGGCTTTGCTGTCGACTGGATGCGCAAGGATCTCGGTCTGGCGATCGAGGAAGCGCGGACCAACGGGGCGACGATCCCGGTAGCGGCTCTGGTGGACCAGTTTTATGCAGAGGTGCAGGCTGCCGGCGGCGGACGCAATGATACGAGTTCATTGGTCTCCCGTCTTCCGAAACGAAAATGATAAAGGCGAAGATCATGGGCAGTTGGTGGAAAAATCTGGGTTTGGCCGTTGGCATATCTGCAGCAAGTGTTTCTCTTGCGCCCGGTGCCGCGCAAGCCGACAGCCTGATTGAGAATGTCAATGGAATGACGCTGGATGGGGAGGGCAGGGTTGTCCGCTTTGCCGCTATGGTGATCGATGACGAGGGCAAGGTGAAGCAATTGCTGAGCCGGAAGGACAAGCGGCCGCGGGAAGTAGACTTCCAGTTTGATGGCGAGGGAAAAACTCTCATCCCCGGATTCTTCGACGCCCATGGTCATGTCATGGGCATGGGGTTTGCTGCTCTCACGCTGGATCTGTCGGGGACGGGGTCGCTGGAAGAAGCGCTTGCCAGAATTGCACAATATGCGGCGGACAATCCGAACCGGCAGTGGATCATCGGCAATGGCTGGAACCAGGAAGCTTGGGGTCTGGGACGGTTCCCGACCGCGGCGGAGCTGGATGCGGTTGTTTCTGACCGCCCGGTTTATCTGTCTCGCGTGGATGGCCATGCCGCCTGGGTCAACAGCGCGGCCATGAAAGTCGCGGGCGTGACCGCCGCGACAAAGTCGCCGAGCGGCGGAACCATTGAAAAGGCCGGTGGCAAGATCACCGGCGTATTCGTCGATACGGCGGCGGAACTGTTCAGCGATGCGATTCCTGCTCCGAGGGCAGTGGAAACGGATATCGCCTTGAGCAAGGCGCAGGATATATTGCTGGCCAATGGTGTGACATCGATCGCCGATATGGGCACAACGATGCAGGATTGGCAGAGCTTTCGCCGCGCCGGGGACAAGGGGCAGCTGAAGGTCCGGATTATTTCCTATGCGGCAGGGGTCGACAATATGATCTCTATTGCCGGCCCGGGGCCGTCGCCGTGGCTGTACGATGACCATCTCCGTCTGGTCGGAGTGAAGCTCTACCTCGACGGGGCATTGGGATCGCGCGGCGCGCTGTTGAAGCGCCCCTATGCCGACCGGCCGGCGGAAAGCGGTCTCGCCATCCTGAATTCTGCGCAACTCAAGAACAAGATGAGCCGCGCGGCCATGGATGGCTTCCAGACAGCAGTCCACGCGATTGGCGACAAGGCCAATGACGAAATTTTGTCGGCCATAGAAGAACTGAAATACACCTATAAGGGCGACCGCAGATGGCGCGTAGAACATGCGCAAATTGTCGACCCGATAGATATTGGTCGTTTCTCTTCCTCCGGAGCGATTGCCTCGATGCAGCCTGTGCACCAGACATCGGACCGTCTGATGGCGGAGGCGCGCCTCGGTCCGCAACGTCTGGATGGCGCCTATGCCTGGAAGAGCTTGCTCGATTCGGGCGCGCATCTGGCATTTGGTACCGATGTTCCGGTGGAATCATCCAATCCCTTCGCAGGGCTGGCCGCTGCCATGACCCGGGAGGACGCGTCTGGTCAGCCCTTCGGTGGATGGCGGCCAGAGGAAAGAATCAGTCGCGAACAGGCCTGGCGAGCCTATACGAACGGCGCAGCCTATGCCGCTTTCGCTGAAGACCGGCTCGGGAGCCTGGAGGTGGGGAAACGGGCGGATTTTGTAATAATTGACCAGGATATTATGCTCGCGACGCCCGAACAAATTAGAAATCTGCAGGTGCTGGAAACATGGGTCGGGGGTAGGCCGGTCTTTGTCCGTGCTCCTTAACGACTTGTTAAATCCTTCGGAAATAGGGGGGATTTGAGATTTTATTCTGATTTACAGTTGCAGAGATATGCATATTGGGATAGAAGTCTTGGTTAGAGGGATTGGGTTAAACAAGATTCTTCGAAATGCAGTGGGGCGCACGAAAGTTCAGTTTTGAATTTTCACTCATGTAAAACGACTTGATTGGAGCATATTATGAAATTCGGTAAACTGGCTGCAGGTATTGCAGCTGTATCTTTGATCGCTGCACCTGTAGCGGCTCAGGTATCCAACAGCGCAGCGCCAGCTGTTGAGCGCATTGGCGCGACTTCGACTTCTTCGGAAGAGCTTGAAGGCGGAAGCGGCATTCTGATTGCACTTCTTGCAGCAGCTGCGGTTATCGCTGGCATCATCATCATCGCTGATGACGACGATCCAACAAGCCCTTGAGCTGAAGCGATCTATTTTTAAGAAACGGGGCGTTTTTCGCCCCGTTTTTTTTGGCCTGCCGGTTGGTTAGTCGGTCCCAAAATATATGGTAAACCGCCTTTTCATTTTGTTTTTTGCGTTGCATATTGCCTTTGTTGATTCTTGAAAATCTGACAAAAGGCTGGCTTTGTGACTGCACCCGTTCGCTTCCCGCGATTTTTTGTGACCAATCCCAGCCCTTGCCCCTACTTGCCGGGCAAAAGCGAACGCAAGGTGTTTACCGAGCTAAATGGACCGCACACCGAAGAGCTGAACGACGCCCTTGGCCGCATCGGTTTCCGCCGCAGCCAGAATGTGGCCTATCGTCCCAGCTGTCTCGATTGCAAGGCCTGCGTCTCGGTTCGCGTTCTGGCCAATGAATTTCGCCCGAGTGGCACCCAGCGCAAGCTGATCCGCCGCAATCAGGATCTGGTGGTAGAGGCCTGTGAACCCTGGGCAACCGACGAACAATTTCAACTGCTGCAAAACTATCTCGCAAAACGGCATCCCGGCGGCGGCATGGCGGAAATGGACGAGATGGATTTCTCCGACATGGTCGAACAGTCGCCGGTAAAGAGTCTGATGATAGAATATCGCGAGCCGACCACCGACGGCAGCAAGGGCCGTCTGGTAGGTGCCTGTCTGACCGACCAGCAAGGTGACGGCCTGTCGATGATCTACAGCTTTTTCGATGCTGACCACGGGGAACGCGCCGGGCTCGGCAATTATATTATCATGGATCACGTGCTGCGCGCCCGGAAAGCGGGACTGCCATATGTCTATCTGGGCTATTGGGTGGATGGATCTCCGCAGATGGAATATAAAATCCGCTTTCGCCCTCTGGAAAAACTGGGGCCCGACGGTTGGGAACGATTTGACCCGACCGCGTTGCTGAAGCGGCAATGCCATAGCTGACGGATCTGATATTTGGCCGCACAAAAAAGCCTGCCAGCCCGATGGGGCTAGCAGGCTTTATTTTTGTCCGTTGGCTGCGATCAATCGTACAGGCACCGCGCCTGCTGGCAGCCCTTCAGCGGTGCAGCCTTGGGGGCAGGCTTCCAGCTCTTTTTGGGAGCCGGCTTCCACTGCTTTTTATATTTGGGTTTCGTGTAGCCCACTTCTTCTTCGACGTAAGTCGTGGTGGTTGTGGTCGTGACCGGCGCGGATTGGATAACGATGGTCGTGACCATCGGTTGCGGGTAATAATAAGCCGGATAATAATAGCCATGCCAGCCGCTGGGGTAAGGGGCCTGGCCGTGCGGGCGGTAATGCTGGGCCGGCGGTTGCTGCGGATAGCGACCAGCCTGCTCGCGATCATAGCCATATTGCTTGAGCAGTTTGCGGCAGCGGTCCGTACCCTGATCGATAGCGGCACCGGCAACGGCCCCAAGTCCGCCGCCAATCAATGATCCGCCAAGCCGGTTGCCACGGCCCGCAATCCGGTTGCCCGCGAACGCGCCAATGGCACCGCCGACAAGGGCACCGCCGATACCGCTGCTTTTCTTGCAGCGTTCGAGATAGGCGAGTTCTTCGGCACGCGGGTCTTCATATGCAGGGCGCTCCGGATAGGGCGCATAGCGATCCGGTCTGGCATCGCGTCGGGCATGTCGATCCGGGCGCGGGGTCGCTTCACCGTCGCCGATGAAAGTGCCCGAATATTGGCCATCATAAACACGGCCGTCGGTGTCACGATAGGTGCCCTGCCATTCTCCGCGATAACTGCCGTCCTCGCGATAGGCGCCATCCCAGTCGCCGCGATAAGTGGATTGCTCGCTGTGATAGGCAGAGGGTGTTGAGATCACCCTGTCATCGCCCGCAAGGACATCGGGATCATAGGTCGCCCGACCGTCGCGATAACCGTCCTGATAGCCCCGGTCATAGCCCAGACGGCCCACATCATCTGCGGCATATCCATCCATTTCCTGGGGTGAGCGCGCAGCTGCAACCGGACCAGGTGAGGAAATGGAAATATCTGCGGACGTGTCCATTCCCGCCAGTGTTATCGAGTCGATCGCTGCATGACCGGGGGACGATGCGATCGCCGTAATAGCGGCAACACCGGCAAATAAGTGGATCTTCATGGTTAACAACTCCCTGGTTTCAGACAGGCATCAGCATGTCTGATCGAAATCTGGTTAACGAACATTTACCATTTTTCGTGGGCGTTGGCCATTAGTCGGCTGTATAATAGAGCAGATTTGTCGCTATGTCTCGAATTGGGGCATTTTGGTTAGCGGGATTTTAACCAAGATTGTTGGCAATCGCCTCGATCAGCCGGACCATGCCCGCTTCATCGGCGGGGCCGAAATGGTCGGGTTCGGGGCTGTCGAGATCAAGGACGCCAATGATCGCGCCGTCCTTGGTGATCGGCACGACGAGCTCACTGCGACTGTCCGCGTCGCAGGCGATATGGCCGGGGAACGCGTGGACATCGGCTACCCGCTGTACCTCTCCCGTGGCCGCTGCGGCCCCGCATACCCCGGACCCGATCGCAATTCGGATACAGGCGGTCTTTCCCTGGAAGGGTCCCAGCACCAGCTCGCCGTCAACAACGCGGTAGAATCCGGCCCAGTTCAGTCCGGGAACATATTGCCAGATTAGCGCGGCGATATTGGCCATATTGGCGATCGCGTCCGGCTCCCCGTCTACCAGAGCGGCGGCCGCCGATCGGAGGTCGGCGTAAAAGTCGTCTGCAGCCTGGTCTTTGTCGATAGAAATTTCCAACATGAATATGCTTCCTGCCTCTGTGGTTATTCTTCTGAAACCGGCTCGGCTGCCGGATCATATTTGGCAAACCAGCCCATGATGTTATCGACTTTGGCGATAAGCTGACTGGGCCTGCGGGCAATGAGATGGGAAGCGCCCGGCACCCGGACAAGGACTGTGTCTACGTTCTGTACCTTGAGCGCGGTATAAAATTGCTCGGCTTCCCAGGCGGGTGTGCGCCAGTCAGCATCTCCGACCATGACCATCGTCGGGGTTTTGACGTTGTTGACGATGGAAAGGGGGGAGCGGCGCCAATATTCGTCTGGCTGTTCCCAGGGCTGGGCACGAAACCAGTGGCGGCTGACTACGCGAGCGATGTCTCCGGCCAGCGCCATGCTGGTCCAGTTTATCACAGGTTTTACCGTTGCCGCGGCCGCAAAACGATCTGTTTTGCCAACCGCCCAGGCAGTGAGCACCCCGCCACCCGATCCGCCGGTGATGAACAGCCGGTCCTTGCTGACATAGTTTTTGGCGATCAGCGCATCGACGACGCTCATCAGGTCGTCATGATCATGGCCTGGGTAATCCAGGTCGATCAGCTGTGCAAACTTTTCGCCATAGCCGGTGGAGCCTCTGGGGTTGGCGTAGACCGTGACATAGCCCTGCGCGGCATAACGCTGGATTTCGGCGCCGAAATAGGGGCCGTACATCGTGGCGGGGCCGCCGTGAATTTCCAATATCATCGGAAAGCTTCCGTCGGGCCGGAAGTCGGGGGGCAGGGCGATCCACGCTTCGATCTCCCTGCCGTCATGGCTGGACGTAACCTTTATCTCTTCGATCCGGGCGAGATCCAGATGACCCAGCGCGTCCTCGTTAAGCTTTGTGAGCTGGCGGCCGTTGCCGCTGCCACGGGTCAGGGCGATTTCGGCGGGGCGGTTCGTGCTTCCCTTGGTATAGGCGATCAGCGGAGAGCTGCCGCCCGCCTTGGTGGCGACAGAAAAGCTGCCGGCAGCATAAGGACGCCCTAGCGATGTGCCTCCGATATCCGACAGCAAAGTGCGGACATTGCCCGCCAGGTCGATCGACACCAGCGTCAATATGCCGTCGACTTCGGTCTGACCGACAAGCGCCCGACCGTCGGAGCGCCAGGCGATGGCATCGATCGTGCGATCAAAACTGGCGGTCAGATTTTGCACGGAACCGCCATCCGGTGCCATGATATAGACATCGGTCTGTTGATAGGCTTTTAGCTTGTCGTCATATCCCCGATAGGCAATGCGGGCACCATTGGGCGAAACAAGCGGGGCAAAGTCGGGACCGTCGCGTTGGGTGAGCGCTGTCACGGTTTCGCTGGCCAGATCGACGCGATATATTTCGCTTTCGATCGGATCCAGCTCGGCATCTTCCGCCTCGTTACCGGTCACGAGCAGCACATTGTTGCCAAGCCACTGCGGCATGTCAAAGCCATTTGTGCCTCGGGTTACTTGCCGCGGGGTGCCACCTTCTGCGCTCAATGTGAAAATCTGGGTCTTGCCCTTGGGCAAATAGCCCGCCCCGTCGAAACGGAAGACGAGATCGTCGACGATGCTGACCGGCTTGGCCCATTCGGCGCCCTCGGGACTCTTGGGCGGTTTGGCGAAAGAGGCGCGGTCGTCCGGTACGAACATCGAAAAGGCAATGCTCTTGCCATCGGGTGACCAGACAGGAGCGCTTGGGCCATATTCCAGCTGGGCCAGCGAAAAGCTTTCGCCGCTGTCCTGATAGCGGAGACGCAGGTCCGGTTTTCCGTTTGTGGTTGTCAGATAGACCAGGCGATCGCCGTTCGGCGACCAGCGGACCGAGGAACTGGACCCTTGCCCGCTGACCAGCGGTCGCTGGCTGCCGCTGCGTGTGTTGATGGTCCAGAGGTCGCTCACCACCTGGTCGGCGAACTTGTCCATTGATTTGCGGGCATAGATAATGGTGGAGCCGTCGGGAGATATCTGAGGATCATCAGCATATTCGAGATCGAAAACACGTTCGGCGGTAAACCTGCGAGCATCGTCGCTTTCTGCAGCCACGCCTGCTGTCGCACAGAACGGCAGGCAAGATAGAGCGAGTAAATAGCGCGTTTTCATCGATATCCCCTTTTGTAATATAATTTCATATGCCTGTTGTGCCGGCTTTGCCAACAGGAAAGCAGTGCAATCGCCCTCGCGCCAGCTCGGCCTTCGGTGGCGGTCCTAATCGAGAGTCGGCTTCCCGCGTGTTTTCTTCACCGACGCCTTTTTCTTCTTCGTGTCCACCCGCCGCGCCTTGGCGGCCCGGCTCGGACGGGTCTTGATCCGCCGGGCATCGCGTTGATAGGCCTGCTCGACCATCTCGGCCACGCGTCGCCGCGCTTCGGCACGGTTGGCCTCGCGGGTACGATATTCCCGCACCGTCAGTACCAGTTCGCCGCTGCTGGTCATCTTGCGACCGGCGAGTGTTTTCAGTTTCCGGAAAGCATAGGGCTCCAGCCTGAGCGCAGATATATTGACCCGCATCTGGACCGCGGTCGCCACCTTGTTCACATTCTGGCCGCCAGGACCGCTGGCGGCGAGGAACGTTTCGGTGATCGCGCTTTCGGGAATATCAACCATGAAACTATTCTAGCGTTAACAGCCGTGCGACGACAGACCTTGTTAACGATGGCGGGCATATGGGGTCAAAAAGGCGTCCGGATCGTGACAATTTTAGCGCCAATCCGATCCGATTTGGTCCGGATTTGTCCTTTTTCGATCCCGGAGCGGCAAAAAGTTAACTTTTTTTTCGCTGGCGACCAGAGTCCTGAAACGACTCATTTCTGCGGGTTTCAGAGTCAGGGGACCTCTCGCGACTCGTGCTGAATCCTGCCTTAAGGTAAAATTAACCTTTTACGTTCATTCATTCTATGGTTAATAAATGATCCATCGGGTCGGTACAGCTACTGATCCGGAGTGAGAAATTGAGAAAAAGGGGCTGCCAGATGCGCGTGCTGCTGATTGAAGACGAACCGACGACGGCAAAAGCAATCGAACTGATGCTTTCGACCGAAGGTTTCAACGTTTACACCACGGACCTGGGCGAAGAAGGCCTCGATCTGGGCAAACTTTATGATTATGATATCATATTGCTCGATCTCAACCTGCCCGACATGCATGGCTATGACGTGCTCAAAAAGCTGCGTGTGGCCAAAGTCCAGACGCCTGTCCTTATTCTCTCCGGCATCAGCGAAATGGACAGCAAGGTCCGCAGCTTCGGCTTCGGTGCCGACGATTATGTGACCAAGCCGTTCCACCGGGACGAACTGGTTGCCCGTATCCATGCAGTGGTCCGCCGTTCGAAAGGCCATTCGCAGAGCGTTATCCGCACCGGCAAGCTGGCGGTCAATCTCGATGCGAAGACGGTAGAAGTCGATGGCAATCGCGTACATCTGACTGGCAAGGAATATGCCATGCTCGAGCTGCTCTCCCTTCGCAAGGGAACGACGCTCACCAAGGAAATGTTCCTCAACCATCTCTATGGCGGGATGGACGAACCGGAACTCAAGATTATCGACGTGTTCATTTGCAAGCTGCGCAAAAAGCTGTCTCTGGCTTGCGGCGGCGAAAATTATATCGAGACGGTCTGGGGCAGGGGCTATGTTCTGCGGGACATGGAAGAAGAAACCGGACCGACCGCGCAAGTCGCCTAAATCCGCGACCGATTTTTTACCATATCAGGTCTGAATACAGGACCATGAAAACGGCGGGACCTCACGGTTCCGCCGTTTTTCATTCGGCGGTGTCGAGATACCAGCGGTCTGATCCTTCAAGGGCCAGAGCGGTCAGCTTGTTGGAATAATAGGCTCCCGTATCAATGCCTATACGGGTGCCGGCTTCGACCACATCATCATTGATCGTGTGACCGTAGACGATGACCTTTTCATGATTTTCGCTGGAGGATAGAAAATCTTCGCGTATCCAGCGCAGATCCTTCTTCCGCTGCTCGGCCAGCGGGACGCCGGGCCGGATGCCGGCGTGGACAAAAGCATAGTCGCCGATGGTGATCTGGTCCTCGAAACCCGCAATGAAATCGACATGTTTCCTGGGAAAAAGATCGGGTATCCGCTCCGCCAACTGCGGCATGTCGAGATCCATATATTCCTTCATGGAAATCTCGTAGCTCAATATCGTTTCGCGCCCACCGATACGGTTGAAAAAGCGAACGGCCTTTTCCTCACCCGTTGCGGCCGTCAGATAGACTTCTTCGTGATTGCCCATCAGGAAACGAACATTGCCGAGACTTTCCTGCGCCTGCATCGCGGTTTCGATCACTCCGGCGCTATCCGGTCCGCGGTCGACGAGGTCGCCAAGAAATATGATCTCGCTCTCGATATCGCCCCGCTTGGCGTCATCCTCGACAATCTGGTCGAGCAGCTGCTGCAGAAGATCGTTGCGGCCATGGATATCGCCAATCGCATAGACACGCCGCCCCTCGGGGACGGTCGCGCTATCGATCGGTCTGGACGACTTTTTCCTGCGTAATAAACGTTTCAGCATGATGCCTATAATTTTGTCCTGAGAGACCGGCTTTCAAGGGCCGGATATCGCTTTTTTGTTTCAGGCGCGCTTATGCCAGCCCTCTTCTGAACAGAGGTTGAAATTTGTCAGCTTTCGACGACAAAAGTCAGTCCGGCCTTGGCTTCCAGACGCTTGACCAGCTTCTCGCCCATCAACGCGCCGGGCGTCCAGACGCCACCACTCTTCTTGTTCGCGTCCTGGGCCAGGCAGAGCGCCGATTCCGCGATCATTTTCGAGGTAGAGCCATAGCCGGGATCCTTGTCGCCCTTGACGCACAGCGCAGCGGTTTCGCCGTCAGCCGTCTCGCCCAGGAACAGGACGTCATAATAGCCGTTTTCACGCTGTTCCTTGGTCGGGCCTTCGCCGGGTTTCGGGCCATCTTCGCCGCCAAGAGGATTGGCCTTGGCCATCATTTCGGCGGCTTTCTTCCCGAGGTCGCCGGGGCTGGTGACGACCATCTCGTCATATTTGAAATCTTCGCCAAAGGGGAAGTCGAGCAGGAAGTTGGTCCGGTGGACATTCTTCGTGTTGATTGCCGCCATGATGAAGGGAGCGACCCAGCTGTCGATGGTCTTGTCATATTTCGGGAGGGTCATGTTCGGCTGATCCACGCCCTTGAAGCCCGGAGTCAGGCCAAAGCTGCTCGCCAGAATCTTCACCAGGCCCGGGTTTTTGGCAATCGCCTTCATCGTTTCTTTCAGGCTCGCAGCGGTACCGCCGGAAAATGTGCCTTCCATCGCGCGCACCCGTCCTTTGACCCGGGTTGCTGGCTTGCCATAGCGCTTGTTCATTTCCTTCTGCAGCATCAGCACGCCGAGATCGAAGGGGATCGAGTCGAAGCCGCAGGAGAAGCATATCTGCGCGCCCGATTTCTCCGCCGCTTCCTGATGTTTGTCAATCATCTCGCGCATCCAGCCGGGTTCACCGCACAGGTCGACATAATGGGTGCCATTCTTGACGCAGGCGGCAACAAGTTCGTCGCCATATAGCTGATAGGGGCCGACGGTGGTCAGCACGACCTTGGTCCGGCTCGCCATCATGTCGATCGATGCGGCATCATCGGAATCGGCCACGACCAGCGGCGTATCCTTTGGCGCGCCAATGAGATCGCGGACCTCTTCGAGCTTGTCGAGGCTGCGGCCCGCCATCGCCCATTTCGGAGCGTCTTTGCCGATGCCATATTGCTGCGCCATATATTCGGCGACCAGACGGCCAGTGTAGCCGGTGGAACCATAGATGATGACATCAAATTCTTTTGCTACGGACATGACGAGCTCTCCTGCAGATTGTTTAATCGGGGAATTAATTGGTGCTGCTATGGCCTAGAGTTTGGCCAGAGTCACACCTTTTTGCCCCATATATTTGCCCGACCGGTCGGCGTAGCTCGTCTCGCAAGGCTCGTTGCCTTTCAGAAACAGAAACTGGCAGGCACCTTCATTGGCGTAGATTTTGGCGGGCAGGGGGCTGGTGTTGGAAAATTCCAGCGTCACATGGCCTTCCCATTCCGGTTCCAGCGGTGTGACATTGACGATGATCCCGCAACGGGCATAGGTCGACTTGCCGAGGCAAATCACCAGCACATCGCGGGGAATGCGGAAATATTCCACGGTCCGGGCGAGGGCGAAGCTGTTCGGCGGAATGATGCAGCAGTCGGTCTTGCGATCGACGAAGCTGTTCTCGGCGAAATTCTTCGGATCAACGACCGCGTTGTTCACATTGGTGAAAATCTTGAACTCGTCGGACACGCGCGCGTCATATCCGTAGGAGGACAGGCCATAGCTGATGCAGCCCTCGCGCTTCTGGGCCTCGACAAAAGGTTCGATCATGCCGGAATGCTTGGCTTCGTTGCGGATCCAGCGGTCGGATAAAATGCTCATATCGGATTCCTGTTGGTGATTATGGACGCACTACGTTCCAGTTTATCGGGCCGTCAACCCCGCTGATCCGGCGCATGTCGGAAGCGCGCCACATCACCCAGGGTTTGGTGGCATAGTCGGGCGGGAAAAAATTAGCTTCCAGCCAGAAGGTCCGGTCAATCCCGCTGCTGATATTGTACATTTCCTCGAAGTCGCGGGACACGGCGATAACAGCCCGCTTTCCGCTGTGGGCCTCGATCTGGTTGAGAAAGGTGTTCAGCTCGCTGAGCAGGAGTGCGCGTCCGGGCCGGTCATCGCAGACTTTGTCAAAGGCAAGCCGGACAGCGGGCGGCAGCATGTTATCGCCGCGCGGTACCGTCGTCACAAAAATAGTGGCCTGATCGGTAGCCAGCCGGCAAAGCGAATAGTCGTGCAGCGCGCCATAGCGGACGCCCGCAGCTCCGGCCCCTTCGATATTCGTTGCAAAATTGGCATCCCGCGTATCGGCGCCGCTGGTGGCCCGGATATAGGCGAAGTCGACACCGGTGGCGCCGGCGACATGCCAGATGACCCGACCATGGCTTTCGTCGACCGAAATACCCTGTACGGGATATTGGTCGCGCGGCGGTGCCCAGCTGACCGCGACGTTGCGCAGGATGAATGCGATAACGAGCAGCACGACAATGATAGCTGCCAGGCTGATCAGATTTTTTCTCATATTTCGATTGGCCAACGTGATTCCCTGAATAGCAGAAGAAATTCCGCTAATTTTTTATATGCAACACACAGATCAGAGTGAAGAGCCGGCGGGCCGTCTTGAAATCCACCTCGATTTTGCCCTCCAGCCGTTCGACCAGCAATTCTGCGCCCTGATCATGGACTCCCCGCCGCGCCATATCGATGGTTTCAATCTCGGCAGCGCTCGCCTTGCGGATCG
>CAXHZT010000037.1:0-16242 GCA_964022345.1 uncultured Sphingorhabdus sp. | reverse complement strand
GGAAATCGTGATGTATCGCGGTGCTGCGCGCATGGACCGGTCCCGCGCGTTCGATGCCCGCAAGGTGCTCGAGGATCTCGGGCCGTCAATCAAATGGCCCGAAGAATAAAGGGCGATAGGCAATATCAACCGAAAGCGGGCTTGAGCGAAATCTCGAGCCCGCTTGCGTTTGGCAGTCTATAATGAAATTCTGGTGCGTCTGTTACAACCGGACTGGCCGTTACACTCTGTCAGCGTAGAGCAGGCGTCCGGGACCGAGTTGTTCCAATATGGTCGCGAGATCTTTCTCCGAAAAGGCAAAGCAGCCCTGGCTCCGGCCCAGCTTTCCATATTCACCGATCATTTGCGCTTCTGCATACCAGGCACCGTGGATAACAATCGCACGCGCTTCGGCCATATCGTTGCTCGGATCCAGACCTTTCAGGCGACGGGATGTTCCATGTTTGCCGACGTAGGTTTCGGTCGTAATATAGCTGCCGCCCGAAGACGCTTCGGATCCGGGGACATTGGAAAATTCCTGCAGCCAGCCGGTGTGTCTGATATCCGATCCCTTGCCGTGTGCAACGAGGAAAGACTGGCTCTTTCCGCTTGCCATATCAACGATATGGAAGCGTTTCTCCGCAGAGTGCAGTGAATAGTCGGCGATGCCGATCCTGTCGGTGTGCAACAGGGAAGATTGGTGGGTTACCATGGCGGCCTTGGCGCGATCCATGATCGTTGACGGAGCAGGCGGAGGCGTCGTCTTCGGACGCGCTGCCAATGTTCCGGTGATCTTGCTGGCGGCCTGTGATCGCGACCCCAGTCCGTAAGCAGCGCCGGCGATACCCAGCAGTCCTGCGGTTATAAAGCTTCTTCTTTCCATCATTGGCCCGTAGCATATTTTTCCTGTACACAGGATTAAGTAGCAATACTTATTGCCGGGTCGGACGTTAGCCTGAAGAGGGGTGGAATGAGAAAATTTTTAGCTATTCTGGGCGGATTTCTGCTCGCCGCCCCCGCAACAGCGCAAGCCGAAAACGAGAACGAAAACCATCTGATATGGAGCGAAGCGCAAATCGCGCAATTGCAGACCTTGGTGGACGCACGGGCATCCGAAGCGCTCGAAAAATGCACGATTACGGATTTCAGCCAACCCAATTCCGCCAGTGATCCTTATCGCCGGTCCCGTCTCGCAACGGTCGCTGCGAACGAGTTGATGCGCGCCTATCTTGAGGGCTGCTCGCCAGCTGCGGCCAGGGCAAAATGGAATATCAGCAGCGATGACCCGCTTATCGACACGCAGCTATTGCTGTTGAAGGCGCTGGTCCGCAATGATCTTGCAGCCTATTTTGCCGCGTTGCTACCACGCAATCCGCACTACCGCGCCTTGCGCGATGCCTATGCTCTGGAAAGCGAGCCGGAGAAGCGGGCTACACTGGCGCTGAACATGGAGCGGTGGCGCTGGATGCGGCTGGTGATGGGCGAGAAATATCTGCTGGTCAACGCGGCCAGCTTCGAGGTGACATTGTGGGAGAATGACGAGAAAGCCAAAACATGGCCGGTCATTGTCGGCAAGACCAGTTCACCCACGCCGGTTTTTGAAGCCACGGTCAGCGGCGTGATCCTGAACCCGTGGTGGGAAATTCCGACATCCATTGTCGCGGAAGGCATCGGTTCAATGGTGCGCAACAATCCGGCAGCGGCGCGGCGGAAAGGCTATGTCGTCCAGAACGGCCGCTACCGCCAGCGTCCCGGGCCCGGCAATGCGCTGGGGCAGATGAAGCTGGTCATGCCCAATTCCTACAGCGTCTATCTGCATGACACGCCCAATAAGAATTTGTTTTCGGAACCGGTCCGGACGTTCAGCCATGGCTGTATCCGGGTTGGCGGAGCGATCGATCTGGACAAGACATTGCTCGCTGGCGCAGTGACGGAGGAACGGATTGACGAAATATTGACCAGCCGGGAAACCACCAGATTATCCCTGCCCAAACCCATCCCAATCTATATCGCCTATTTCACCGCAGAGGGAGCGGGGGATGGCACGATCCGCTATTTCCCGGACGTCTACAAAAGGGATGTTCTGAAACTGGCGCGGGACGAGGATCGTACAGACTGTGCGGCATAGTCTGGTCCGATGAACAGCGCAGAGAAGAATGAACAGGGCGCGACCGGGATTCGACCGGCTTTATCCACGATGATATTGATCGCCGGCGTCTCGGCAGGTCTGGTTCTGTGCTATCTTATCGCCGCGCCGTTTTTGCCGGCCATCGTCTGGTCAGTGACGCTGGCGCTCTTGTTCAGTCCTGTGCAGGCCTATCTTGAAAGACTGATACGGTCGCCAAGTCTGGCGGCTCTCCTGTCGGTTGTCATCGCCGCGCTGGCAGTCGTTGTCCCGGCCGTGATCATATCCGGATTACTGCTGAACGAGGCCATACGCGGTGCGGTCCGGATGGCGGAGATTGTCGACCCGGACACCTGGGCAAGGCTTGTTGCAGACAATGACGCGCTGGCGCCGGTGGCGACCCAGATCAGCAACTGGCTCGATCTGACCGGATTGCTCGACAGTCTGGCGGTTTCGCTGTCCGCCTGGAGCGGCGACCTGATACAGGGCTCGATCAAGGGACTGATCACAATGCTCGTCACGTTTTTCTTTCTCTTCTATTTCCTGCGCGACCGCGCAAAAGTCATTGCCGGGCTGGAAGAATTGCTGCCATTCACGGCATCGGAATTTGCCATTTTGGCGGGCCGGGTTTCGGATACGGTCTATGCTTCCGTCTATGGCACGCTGGTCGTTGCGACCGTCCAGGGCGCGCTTGGCGGGCTGATGTTCTGGTGGATTGGTCTGCCATCGCCGTTTTTCTGGGGTTTTATCATGGGATTGCTGGCCATTGTTCCGTTTCTCGGTGCGTTCGTGATATGGGTCCCGGCAGCAATCATCCTGGCCGTCAACGGCGACCTGATCTCGGCCTTCATCTTGGCGCTGTGGGGAACGGTGGTTGTCGGGTTAATCGACAATATCATCTATCCGATTCTGGTCGGGGGGCGGTTGCGCCTGCATTCGGCTGTGTCCTTCGTCGCTATATTGGGCGGACTGGTGTTATTCGGACCGTCGGGCGTCGTTCTGGGGCCTCTGATCTTCGCTGTGTCACAAAGCCTGTTGTTGATCGCGCGGGGCCGTATGACGAACGACAACCACGTCGCCGGAGCGCAATAGCGGATGGCATCGGGGCGGATATGGGCGTGGGAAGGCCGAGCCTGCCGCATCTCATAGGACTTATGACTTAAAACGCTTTTCACGAGCAGCGACCAACAGCTAATGTCCGGAAAACGTAACCGAGCCTCCCATGGGGCGGTTCGACAATAAAATGGAGAGTGACTTGGCTTACCCTTTTTCTTCCGATCGGGTGATGGTGCGCAACCGCTGGTATATCGCGGCCTTTAGCGATGAAATCACCCGCGAGCCGATGGAACGGACGATATTGGGCAAGGTTGTCGTGTTCTACCGAACCGAAGCCGGAGCGCCGGTGGCGATGTACGGAATCTGTCCGCACCGCTATTTCCCGCTCGCACAGGGTAGGCTGGAAGGCGACGCCATCGTCTGTGGCTATCACGGTTTCAAATTCGATTTTGACGGCAAATGTATCGAAATCCCGTCCCAAGGGACCGGAGCCGGCTTTTGCCAGCCGTCTTACCGGATCGAAGAGCGCGGGTCATTATGCTGGATCTGGATGGGAGACGAGGACCGTTGCGATCCCGCTTTGATCCCGCCCTATGAGGATTTCGGTCTGGATCAACCGGGCTGGTACGACAGTTCCTACAATTATTGCCATATCGATGGCCGTCCCCAGCTGCTTATCGACAATCTGATGGACCTGACCCATCTGCCCTACGTCCACCACCACATCAAGGGCGCTGACGGTATGAAAAACCCGAAGCTGCATCAGGAAGAGCGCAACGGGTTTCTCAACGTCGTGCGCGAGATGCCGCTTTACTGGAATCCGTTCCATGAGCTGATCTACGGAAAAGATGCTGCCTTTGAAGGCGAGGCTCGGGTCGAGAATGCCACGGCCGTCTACGGGCCGGAACTGATCAGGACCGGCCTTGGCACCATCCAGTCGATTGATGGCGACACCAATGTCCCACCAGAGCTCGGCACGATCCATATTCTCCACGGCATCACGCCGGAAACGGAAACTACGGTGCATTATTTCGGATTTTCGACCCGCGATTTCCGCTTGGGTGACAAAGGCCTGGACGAGTTCCAGCTCAACTCCGACGTTAAAATCCGCGGTCAGGACAAGGTCGCGATCGAGGCGGTCGAAAAGCGTCTGGATCGGTCGGCAGAGCTGCAGCAGGAACTGTTGGTGAAATCGGACCTGGGCGCGGTCACGGTCAGGAAAATGATCCAGAAAATGCTCGATGCCGAAGCTCGTGAAGACGCATGAGCGAAGGCATATCGACCTGCGGTCATGAACTGAAAGCCGTCCCTGTCGAGAAGCGCGGCAAACATCTGGTGGTGGATATCCACGCCCACCTGAATGTTGCGGCGGCGGATGCGATGATCCGGTCCGAAATTCCCGACCCGCCCAATCCGATGGCCTTCATGTCGCCCGCTTCGATGAAGGTGAACGGGGCGATGTTCGGTGAAATCGGCAAGAAGCTGAACGGTGTCGACGACCGGATCGCCGACATGGACCGGCTCGGCGTTGATATGCAGGCGATCAGCCCGTCACCCGGACAATATTATTATTTCGCGCCACCCGAACTGGGACGGAGCGCGGCCCAGACGATCAATGACGGCATTGCCGATGCTGTCGGGCGGCATCCGGACCGGCTGACCGGTCTGGGCACGGTGCCGCTCCAGAATACCGAGATGGCGATTGTCGAACTGCGACGCTGCGTGAAGGACCTGGGCCTTCGCGGGGTTGAGATCGGGACGATTGTCAACGGCGAAGAGCTGGCCGATGACCGGTTGCGTCCGTTTTTTGCTGCGGCAGAAGAACTGGATGTGCTGCTGTTCATGCATCCGCTCGGCTTCTCCCATGGCGAGCGACTGGCAGAACATTATCTCGACAATATCATCGGCAATCCGCTAGAATCGTCCATCGCGTTGAGCCACCTTATCTTCGGCGGCGTGCTGGACAGCTATCCGGGCCTGAAGCTTTGTGTGGCCCATGGCGGCGGATATCTGCCAGGCTATTGGGGCCGGATGGATCATGCCTATCGCGCCCGTGAAGATTGCCGGCAGCATATCAGCCGCGAACCTTCCAGCTATCTCAGGCAGGTGTGGCTGGACACTTTGGTGTTCGACCAGGACCAGCTGGACTTTCTCGTCAAAACCCATGGCGCCGACAAATTATGCCTGGGGAGCGACTATCCCTTCGATATGGCAGAACCCGATCCGGTAGCGTTTCACGAAGCGTTGGACGATGCGGACAAGGCGCGGATATTGGGTTTGAATGCGGCCGAACTGCTGGGCTTGGTGCCGCGCGAACCACGGCCCGAATGTCGAACATTCGCTAGCGGGTAAAGATCCGGAACAAAGGGGAGTTACAATGCCTTATCTCAAAAATGCGTGGTATCCTGCCACATGGGCTGAAAAGCTCGTAAACGATATTCAGGCGATCCAAATTCTTGATGACCCCATTGTCCTGTTCCGCAATGGGTCTGGCACAATTTCTGCTCTCTACGATGCCTGCCCACATCGTTTCGCGCCGCTCAGTCTAGGCAAATGGAAAAATGGCGTTCTTGCCTGTGGATATCATGGGCTTGAATTTGACGGAAGCGGCACCTGCATCCGCAATCCGCATGGCAAAGGCATAATTCCGAAGGCTCTGGGTGTGCGGTCGTATCCTGTAGCCGAGCGCTATGGCATGATCTGGATCTGGGCCGGAGATGCGGACAAGGCAGATGAGAATCTATTGCCTTCATTGCCAATATTGGAGGACGAAGATTTCTCCTGGGTCTTGGGCGAACTGGATGTATCGGCGCATTATGAACTGGTGATCGACAATCTGCTGGATCTGACCCATGTTGAATTTATGCATCCGTTTCTGGCATCGGAAGGCGGATCGGTGCGAACCAGCTATGCAGCCAAGCAGGATGGCAATATTGTTAGCGCCATCTACGAGACAAGAGACGAAGAAATTACCGGACTATTCCAGTTGCTTTGGGAAGGGGAACAGTCGACGGCACATCTCAGGGCCAATATGCGATGGCAGCCACCCACCTATCTCGATCTCGAAACCTCCATGGGAGTCGAAGAGGGAGTCGCTGAGAACGACCCGCGTGTTCCGGTTCTCCACCTTCTGACGCCTATAGGAGAAGAGAGCACCCGCTATTTCTGGGCAGCAGGACGCAATCGGGCGCATGGCAATGAAGAAATATCAAAAATGCTCCATTTCGGCACTCAAAACGCGTTCGAGAATGAAGACGAGCCGATGATCAACGCGGTTCGCAGCCGCATGCATTCCAATGATCTTTTTGCTCATAAACCTGCCTTATTGCCGACGGATGAAGCCGGGGTCCGAGCCCGTCGGATATTGGCCAGGCTGATCGAGGATGAATGTCGGGAAGATGAAAATCAGGCTTGATGAGGCCGCGCGGGTTTCGCTGCCCTAGTTTTCCAGCTTCCGGGCGATTTCCTGCAGTCGGGTTACGACCCAGCGCACCGCTTCGTCATTCGTATTTTTCGCAGACCATTGGGCCACTTCGCGGACCTTCGGGAATTCAAAGGGAAGCTCGAAGATGGCGACCGGGAGCGTGCCGCTGATCTGGGCGGCCAGACGTCTATGGATTGTCGCAATTCTGTCCGTGTTGATGACGAAACGGGGAACGGAAGCGAAACTCGGCGCAAAGGTTTCGATATTCCGGTGGATTCCGATCCGGCGCAGGGCGGTCTCGTCGAAGCCGGGCACATTATGGTTCAAACGGACCGAGACATGACCCAGTTTCTCGTAGAGTTCCTTCGTCATATTCTCCTGCAGATGCGGATTTTCTTTCCAGCCGATGACGACAAAATCGTCCTCATAGAGACACTCGCTGGGCAGATTGGCATCCACCAGAAAATCGAGTGCAATAAGAATGTCGGTCTGGCCGCGTTGCAGCATGGCTACCGGATCCTCGGCCAGCGGAAGCACTTCGAAACGCATGTTCGGCGCTTCGCGGGAAAAAATCCCTACAGCTTCGGTCAACAAAACATGAGCAACGACATCAATCGCGGCAATCGAGATCGTGCGGTCGGACACGGCGGGATCAAACTCATCCGGCGTCAAAATGGTTTCGCGGATCAGCGCCAACGCCTCTTTCACCGGTTTTATCAGCGCATCACCGCGCGGGGTGCACGTCATTGTACGGCCGGAAGACACCAGCAGATCATCTTCGAAAAAGTCCCGCAGCCGGTTCAGGGCCGCACTGGCACCAGACTGGCTCAGATTGAGGCGCTCTGCAGCCGCCGACACGCTCTGCTCTTCGAGCAGGGCGTCCAGAACGACAAGCAGATTAAGATCGAGCTTTTCAAATCGCATAGCGGACGCAAGCTACCAGCAATGCCGGAATGCGGCAATCACCAAACACAGCGCTAAGACCCGACTAGTTCAAATTTACCGCTATCCTACCATTCGGTAATGAACGGCCCGAATGTCGGCGTTCGCCCGCCGGTTTCTTCCGCGACCACATTGTTTTTCTGCCGACCAAGATAGGTGATCTCGCTTTCCACCACATCGCCCGGGCGCATCCAGCGGTTGCCATGTGCCGCACCATTGCCAGGAGGCGATCCGGTGATCAGAAGATCGCCAGGGGTCAGCCGGATCCGTTCGGATGCGTAAGAGAGAATTTTTTCAGGCGGGAAGATCATGTCGCTGATCGGCCAGTCCTGCATCGTATCGCCGTTCAGCTTCAGCGTGATCTTGACCTTGCTGCGGTCGACAAATTCCTTTGGCACTGCAAACGGGCCCAGGGGTTTGAAATTGGGCTGATGCTTGCTGACCCAGTCGAACATGAAGCGTACGTCCGCCCGGCGGAATTCATCGACCGTGCCAAGATCGTTGCACATCACATAGGCTGCAATCACATCGTCGGTCTCTTCCGGTTTCAGATAGCGGCCGGTTCCTTTTGTAAGGACACCGAATTCCAGTTCCCAGTCGGGATGCTCGCCGATCAGGGGCAGAATGATATCGTCATTTGCACCGCACAGGGAAGAATGCAGGCCGGTCCAGAAAAACGGCATGCCTTCTTTCGCGCGCCGGTCCACCTCCGCCAGATTGCGGGCGTAGAAGGACTCATCGCTTTCGCCGGGTTCCCGCTTGTCCTGGTTGAACTTGTTATGCGTCATCATCTCGGCGACATGGGCGCGATAATTGGATCCGGCGCACATCATGTTGGGATGGGAGACAACCGGCAGCGCCTTCAGTTCATCAAAGCGCAGTTCTGGTCTGCCTTTCTTTGTGGCCAGATCGTTGAGACTGTCGACGGCGCGGTCCCAGTCCGCGAAAATCGCATGGGTGTCATAATAATCGTCGGAAAGATCGAACACGGTTCCGTCCGGCAGGACCAGTCCGGGAAATTGCTTCCCATCCGTGGTCTCATATGTGCCTACGCCAAAACTACCTTCGGCCAGGCCTGTCGCTTCGTTAAAATTTGTCATTGAGTCATCCTTGTAGATCGAAGAATGCGGCCAACTGCCGCGTCACCGGGGGGACATTCGCGAAAGAATGTTATCCCGGTTGATAAATTGATGTTTCAGCGCGGCCGCAACGTGGAGGGTGATCAAGCCGATCACCAGCCAGCCGCCAATCTCGTGGACTTCATGCGCAGCGCCCGCCGATGCCATGTTCACGGGCACCGGAAGATAGGGAATGTCAAAGAAGCCGGCTTCAATCGGGTGGCGTTTCGGAAAGGCCGACGTCATCCACCAGCCTGAAAGCGGCATGGCCAGGAGGAGGATGTAGAACAGGGCGTGGTTGGTCCTGGCCGCGAACCGCATCATCATCGGCATGGTTTCGGGCAGAGCAGGGGGCTTATGGGTAAGCCGCCATGATATACGGACCAGGGTGAGCGCCAATATCGTGATGCCGATAAGTTTGTGCGTGTTGGTTGCGCTGTCATGCAGCGCGGTGTCACCGGAGCCACCGAAAAGGATCAGCGGAATCGTGACCAATATCAAGGTCGCCATGATCCAGTGGAGCCAGATCGCAACGCGCGTATAGCGCCGGGTGGCGGATTCAGCCGAGGGCAGGGGGTCGGTGCTAGTCAGCAAAATAGGCCTCCGGCGGTTCGGAGCTCCATGCATCCATCTCATGGGTGGAAATGTCATGATGCCCGGTTTCGTGCTTGTTATTCAACAGGTCCGTATCTGTGAAAGTCTCGAAGCGGTACCGGTCGGGATCGAACCAGACGTCGAACACATGGCAGCCCAGCGGATGCCGGCCAATGCCCCAGTTCGGTTCCCATCCGCGCGACAAAAGCCAGCGGTGCGCGCGCGCCTGTGCCTCAAAATCCTGTGCTTCAAAGGAAATATGGTGGAGGTCTGTCTTGTCCGACTGGGCAAGGAAGACGGAATGGTGGTCGACCCATTCCTCTCCGCGATCGATCCGCATGAACGCGACGACGGTATGCTCGGGGTTGCCAGGAACATGCATGGAGTCGCTGACTTTCAGGCCGAGCGTATTTTCAAACCACTCCGCGCTGGTCTTATAGTCTTTTACGAACAGCCCCAGATGTCCCAATCGGTAGAGTGTTGTCGGGCCAAGCGGCCGGGTGCTCTGCGGTTCTCCGAAGCGGGTTCGCGACGCGGGCGTATTGGGCCGGAGTTCCGGCCGTACTTCCAGTGGCGTATCTCCTTCAATCCCGTAAACCAGATCGATCTTAAGACCCTCCGGATTTGTCAATGTAACGCCAATACCGCCGCCGGGCGTGTCGAGCTTGCGGATGTCAGTTGCGCCATGATTCTTTACGGCATCTTCCAGATCGCTTTCGCTATCGACCAGAAAACCCATGCCGGTAAAGCCACGCTCACCGCGTTCCGCGCGGTAGCACCAGGCGTCGCCGCCACCGGTTCGCATCACAAAATGATCATCGCTCTTCTCGACAGTCAGCAAGCCGAAGTCTTCGGCGAACTGGCGGGATTTTTCCAGATCGGTGACGGTGAAGGAAACATGATGAAGGGATCGGATGGGCATTTCTGTCTCTCTCTAACTATTTGACGACACCTTGGGATGTTCGCTGGATATTGTCTCCAAATTCAAGGGACAGGCGGCGGAAAGCAAACTGTTGTCAAAAATAGCAGCTATTTTGCAAAATGATTGCTGCTGATGACCGCAGGGCAGACGCCGTTTATCTCGGGTGCTTTCGGACATGATTATTCGCCGGCCATCGATATCGACCGCGCTTTTCGTTTGTCTCCATTCATATAAATGTTATCTATGCCTGATGCGGCTGGATAATTTCGATCTCAATTTGCTCGTGGCTTTTGACGTGCTCTTGCAGGAGCGCAATGTCACGCGCGCGGCCAAGCGGCTCAACGTCACCCAGGCGGCGATGAGCGCGTCGCTGAAGCGGCTCAGGGCGGCGTTCCAGGATGATATTTTGATCCAGCACGGGAAGAAAATGATTCCCACAGCCCATGCCATTGCCCTTGCCCCGCGGGTCTCGGAAATGATCATGCATTTACGCAGTCTCATTTCGAGCGGCAGGGGGTTCGACGCATCGACGTCCGACCGCCTGTTTCGGATATCCGCTTCGGACTATATCACCACGGTTCTGATCGTGCCGTTCCTGAAAGTGCTGCACCGAGAGGCGCCCAATATCAGACTGGATATATCTTTGCCGAGTCCCGACTCGATGGAGCAATTGTCCAACGGCGAGATTGATCTCATGCTAAGCCCCGAAGCGTTTCTGCAACCGGATCATCCGCGAGAGATCCTGTTCGACGAACGTCACGTGGTGGTCGGCTGGTCGGGCAATCCGGTCATGCAACAGCCGCTGACGGCAGAGGCATTTTTTGACAGCGGGCATGTTGCGGTCCAAATCGGGCATCAGAACAGTTTCATAGAACGAGCTTTGGAAAGCCACGGTCAGGAGCGCCGAATAGAAATTACCGCTCCGTCTTTCATCCAGGCACCCTGGTTGATCCCCGGCACGAGGCGGCTTGCCCTGATGCATGAACGGCTGGCGAAAATTGTCGCCCCCGCTGCCTCCCTGATCATTGCCGAACCGCCGTTCGCTCTGCCCGTGATGCAGGAAATGATGCAATTCCATGCGAGCCGGGAAATGGACGAAGGGGTGGTATGGTTGCGCAGCCGCCTGAAAGAGGTGGCTGTGGAGCCCTATCCGGAAGACATTATAATATAAGATTCCCTCGAGTTCGCCGGCAACAATCGCGAACCATTTTCTATCTATAGCGCATTGTAAATAGGGAGAGATTGTCCCGCGCGATCGCTACCATAAATAGAATTTATGATAATCAACAGAAACAAATGATTTTTCCTATTAGGGAAAATGATTATTACTATTGTTGAAAGTGATTTTCGCAATCTGTGAAACTCGCTTATCCAAAGAATGATAAAAACGAGCCGTGCAAATGCGGCTGTCATTCAGGAAAAAGGGGAGGAAAATAATGAAATTCCATATGTGTAATGTGTCCGCGTCCAAGGCTGCGCTTTCAATTGCGTTGGTGTCTGCGATGTTTGGAGCGCCCGCCGTAGCTCAGGATTCTGTGAGCGCCGATACCGAAGATGCGCAGAGGTCCGGTGGACTCGATGTGATCGTCGTGACGGCGCAGCGCAAAGAAGAGACGCTCCAAGACGCGGCGATCCCGATCAATGCTGCAACGGGTGCCGACCTGGCACGGGCCGGCGTAGCCGATGCGACGACCCTGAATGCGGTTGCTCCTGCTCTTTATGTCACTTCGGGCGGTGGTGCAAATGCGGGTTATTTCGTTCGCGGGGTCGGCAATTTTACGAACAACGGTTACACCAGCCCCGCTGTCGCATTCAATGTAGACGGCGTTTATATCGGGCGGCCTTCATCGACCATCGCTTCGTTTCTTGATGTCGCGGTCGTCGAAGTATTGAAGGGTCCACAAGGTACCTTATACGGGCGCAATGCGACCGGCGGCGCGATCAATGTGCTTCCCACTAAGCCAATACCTGGTGAAACAAGCGGATATGTCTCCGGTTCCTACGGCAATTATGACGCGTTCGGTATCGAAGGCGCGCTTAACCTCGCTGTTGGTGACGACGGCGCGATCCGGCTTTCTGCCGCCGTGAACGAGCATGATGGCTATAACGCGGATGGCACATTTGACGCCAAGGATGTCGCGTTCCGTGGCCAGTTCTATGCAGAGCCTGCGCCGGGATTTGATATCCGTTTCTCGGTCGATTATTCGACGCAGAAAGGCGCGGGCCCCGGGACGGATGTCTTTGGTGCCTATGGTCTGATTCCTCCCGGAACGCCGGGACGGGACGATCCCCCGGTACCGGGATGGACATTCCAGCCTGCTCCGGCTGCCGTGGCAGAGCCGTTTACCGGCCTCCACACTCCCGAATCGCTCGCGTATCTTGCGACAATCTCGACCGCACCGCTTTTCTCGCCTTTTCAGGGGTTCGCTTATCCATCGCGCGATGACGAATATCTTGGCGTGAGCGCTGAAATGAACCTCGAGCTTGGTTCTGTCGATCTGGTGGTAATCCCCGCCTATCGCCAGTCAAAGCTCGATAATATATTCAACGGGCCTCCGTTCAAAGCTGCGATCAACAAGGACACTGCCGAGCAGTGGAGTATCGAGGCTCGGTTCTCGGGGTCGACGGGACCCGTCGACTGGATTGCGGGTGCCTATTATTTCGACGAGAGAGTGGAGGGCGTGAACGCTTTCAACCAGTTTGGCACCGTCTCGAACAACGCATTTGATTCCCAGTCTGATTCTCTGGCGTTTTTCGGTCGTGCGACTTTCAACGTGACCGATGATCTGCGCCTCGTAGGCGGCGTGCGACACACCACTGAAAAACGGTCGATCGATGCATTCGCTACCGCAACAGCGGGTGTTTGCCTTGAGGATCCGGTTGGCCGGGCTCCGTTCTGCCCGCAAGTGCCAACCATGCCGGTCGGACTCACCCTGCAAGACGTGCTCGGTGGTCTAGACCCGGCCCTGTTCCCAATCCCCGGCAGAAATCCGCAAACCGACTATAACTCCAACGGAGCAGCCGGTGTGGGTCAGGTATTCCCTTATGGTCCTCTCAACGTCTTTGCTCCTGCACAATTTGGACCAGGTGCGCTGTTGATTATCACGCCAAATACCATCCAGCGGTCCGACAGTGACAAGGAATTCACATTTCGCGCTGCGGTGGAATATGACATTACTCCGGAAAATCTGCTCTATGCCAGTTTTGAAAACGGTTTCCGCGCCGGTGGTTTCAATCTCGCTCGCGGCAGGGAAACATATGAGCCGGAGTTTATCGATGCATTTACCATCGGGTCAAAGAACCGGTTCTTCGACAATCGCTTCGAACTGAACGCGGAGCTGTTCTACTGGAAATACAAGGGGCAACAATTGGCGGCTCTGGGTGTCGATATTGATGGCAATAACGCCTTCTATACCCGCAACGTTGGTAAATCCTCGATTAAAGGTGTGGATATCGACTTCCAGTTTCTGGCCACCCAGACGACAAAAATCCGAGGCGGCGTACAATATCTGGATGCGAAATATGATGAATATTCGTTCGATCAGCTTGATCTGGCCGATGTGGGCGATCCGCCAAACTTCCTGCGTCCGGTTACCAGTTGCGACACGACGCAACAGCCGATTGATCCGGTTACCGGAAAGGGATCCTATATTGTCGACTGTTCCGGCAAGCAGGCTCTGAACTCTCCGAAATGGTCCGCCAATCTGGGCATTGAGCAGACGATTGAATTCGGTGGTGTCAAACTCGTCGGCACGGTCGACGGGCGTTACCGCGGCAGCCGTGAAGTCGGGTTCAACTATATTCCGGAGAGCCGGGTCGGAAGCGACGTGACGTTGGACGCCTCGCTCACCCTGGCAGAACTGGATGACCAGTGGGCAATTACTGCCTTCGCCCGGAATATTACCGACGAAGCCGTTCCGACGACAGTTCAATTGGGCTCCGGCAATATCGTCGGTGGAACCTACCAGCCACCCCGGACCTATGGTTTGCGGGCTAAATTCAACTTCTAGGGAGAATTGGCTATGCGTCTGATGCAAATAATGTTGGCCAGTGCAGTTGCACTGGCCGCCATCCCGGCCCACGCGCAGGAGCAGTCAAATGCGCCGGCGGAAGCTACCAAGCAGCCTGATGCCGGGCTGGGGGTCACACTGGGGACGCGGGGCGGGCCGGTTGCCAGCCCGACGCGATCCCAGCCATCCAATCTTCTGGTCGCTGGCGGGAAGAATTATCTCGTCGACGTGGGGGACGGGTCCGCCGGTCAGTTGGCGAAAAAGGGACTGCAGACGACGATGCTGGAAGGCGTCTTCATCAGCCATTTGCATTTCGATCATACGGGCGGTCTGGCAGCCATTCTGGGCTTGCGATTCCAGACCAATCCCAAGAACAAGCTGAAAGTCTTTGGACCTCCAGGCACCAGGGAAATGATCGATGGGCTCATCATGTCGATGAAGCCGGGGGCGACCGCTAATTATGGCGTTGAAGGCGCGCCGGCGGCAAATCCGCGTGATCAGGTCGAGGTTGTCGAGTTGCGCGATACGAATACGGTGGCGCTCGACGGGATGAATGTCTCGGTGCGCAAGAACAGTCATTACAGCTTCAAGCCTGGCGGCGATATGGATCGACGCTTTGAGGCACTTTCCTACCGTTTCGATTTGCCTGGGCGCTCGATCGTTTACACGGGCGACACCGGACCCAGCAAGGCGGTTGAAGAACTGGCCAAAGATGCTGATCTTCTTGTCGCCGAAATGATGGATGTGGAGATGATGATTGGCCTGGTGCGTCTCGCCAATCCGAATATGCCTGACAAAATAGCGAAGGGGATGGAGGCGCATATGACCAAACATCACCTGTTGCCGAAGGATGTCGGTGAAATGGCCGCGCGGGCAGGGGTCAAGGCTGTGGTAGTAACCCATTTTGCCGGGATTGAACCCAATAATCCGGGCCATATGCCCTATCTCGGCACGATAGCAGAACATTATAACGGTCCTGTGGTCATCGCTAATGACATGGATGAATATTGACAATGAATGATCTGAATATTCTGGTTATTGGTGGCGGCATTGGCGGACTGACAGCAGCGATCGCTTTGCGGCGCAAGGGGCACCGGGTGACGGTGATCGAAAAAGACCCTGAATGGTCGGTCTACGGCGTCGGAATCATCCAGCAGTCCAATGTCATCCGCGCGATGGCGGAACTGGATCTGCTTGATGATTATCTCGCTGCCGGCGTTCCCTTTGACACGGTCGCCATTCACGCGCCGGACGGGACCAAGGTTGCCGAAGTTCCTGCGCCGCGTCTGGTGGAAGATTATCCGGCCAATGTCGGGATCGGCAGACCGGCCTTACACAAGGTACTGGGCGACCGCACCAAAAGCGCAGGGGCGGATATCCGTCTGGGCGTAACCGTCGCTGAAATCGACCAGCGTGATGACGGAGTAGATGTCATTTTCTCGGATGGGCGCGAAGAGAGCTTCGATATCGCAATCGGCGCCGACGGCGTCTATTCCGACACGAGGCGACGGGTATTGCCCGATGCCGAACAGCCCGAATATACGGGGCAAGCGGTCTGGCGCTATAATTTCCCGCGCCCCGCCGATCTCAACTCGCTACACGCCTATAATGGCAAGACCGGCGTCGGCCTCGTTCCGATCAGCGAAGAGCTGATGTATATGTACGTGACCACGCCGGAGCCTGGGAAACCCAATTATCCCATCGACGGGATCGCCGCCGCTATGCGTGGAAAACTTGCGGGCACCGCGCCGCAGATTCAGGCGATGGCGGAACAGATCACCGATGACGAAGGCGTCGTCTACCGTCCTATGGAACAGATGATGCTCTACGGCGACTGGCACAATGGCCGCGTCGTTCTGCTCGGTGACGCCGTGCACGCAACCACGCCGCATCTGGGGCAGGGCGCCGGCATGGCTATCGAAGACAGCCTTGTTCTGGCCGAAGAACTGACCAACCACGATACACCCGCTACTGCCTTCAAAGCCTATCGCGACCGCCGGTTCGAACGCTGCCGCTACATTGTCGAGAAGTCTCTCGCCATTTGTTACGGCCAGATCGGCAAGGGCCCGCTG
>CAXHZT010000036.1:0-16794 GCA_964022345.1 uncultured Sphingorhabdus sp. | reverse complement strand
ACAGCGATGATCCCGTGACTATGTTCCTGGTCAATGGTGTCATGCTCCAGGGCGAAGTAGCGGCCTATGATCTCTTCTGTATTCTGCTGGAGCGGGAAGGCCTGTCTCAGCTGGTGTACAAGCACGCGATATCTACCATCCAACCGGGCGGTCCGTTGAATTTGGCGGATTATAACAACGCCGATGATGGTGCGCATTGATACCGTTCGAGAAGGAACAACTCGACGGTAAAAGCAGTCGGGCTCTTATCGTTCACCCCGACATGGCTTCACTGAGCCAGACCGCGCTCGAACACAGGTTGAACGAGGCGGTCGGTCTGGCATTGGCTATCGGCCTTGTCGCGGTAGACGCCCGCTATTTTTCTGTTCGCAATCCCAAACCGGCAACGTTGTTCGGTTCGGGACAGGTCGATCAGATCGGCGCGATGATGAAAGAACATTCGGCGACCATATTGATCGTCGACGGCAGTTTGACCGCGATCCAGCAGCGCAATCTCGAAGAGAAGCTGGACGTCAAAGTCATTGACCGGACGGGCCTGATACTCGAGATATTCGGTGCCCGGGCAGCCACCGCCGAAGGTCGATTGCAGGTAGAGCTTGCCCATCTGGATTACCAGGCAGGTCGTCTGGTTCGCAGCTGGACCCACCTGGAACGCCAGCGGGGCGGTTTCGGGTTCCTTGGTGGACCCGGCGAAACCCAGATTGAATCCGACAGGCGAATGATCCGGGACCGGATGGCAAAGCTGCGGAAAGATCTTGCGCATCTGCGCAAGACGCGTGCTTTGCATCGGGAGCGGCGGCAACGCGCGCCCTGGCCGGTAATTGCGCTCGTCGGCTACACGAACGCCGGAAAATCAACCCTGTTCAATCGCCTGACCGGTGCCGGCGTTTTTGCCGAGGACCTGCTGTTTGCGACGCTCGATCCGACAATGCGGGAATTTTCGCTGCCCGGATATGACAAGGCCATCCTTTCGGACACCGTGGGTTTTGTCTCCGATCTGCCAACGCAACTGGTCGCCGCTTTCCGTGCTACTCTGGAAGAGGTGAGTTCCGCCGATATCGTGGTTCACGTCCGGGATATTTCCCACGAGGCAAGCGACGCGCAAGCGCATGACGTCAGACAGATATTGTCAGACCTCGGCGTGTCAGGCGAGGCGGGTGAGGGGCCTCCCGTTATCGAAGCCTGGAACAAAATCGACAAGATCTCCGTTGATGATCCTCTCTATTCGCGCATTTCGTCGCCATTGCCGGAAAATGTCTGCGCGATTTCGGCCGAAACCGGTGCGGGCGTCGAGGCGCTGGTCGATCTGATCGCCAAGACATTGTCGGAAGGCTATAAAACAGAGCAAATTATATTGCCGCTGGACGAGGGAAAACGGCTGGCGTGGCTGCATGAAAATGGGCGCATTCTGAGCAGCGAGCAACAGGAGGAAAATCTTCTCCTGACCGTTGAAATGTCACCCCGGAACTGGGGGCGGTTCGAAGCGCTTCACTAGCGTTTATTCGGCCGCGAGTGCGACCTTCGCTTTTTGCCATTCGGCTTCCAGCTCTTCAAGCGACATGTCCTTCATGTCTTTTGCAAGACCTGACTCTATCTTATTGAATCTTTTAGTAAATTTAGCAGTAGCGTCGGCGAGCGCGTGTTCGGCATCCACCTGATAATGGCGCGCAAGATTGACGGCTGAAAACAGCAAATCTCCGATTTCCTCATGAACCTCCGCTTCCGTGGAGGCAGCCGCGACTTCGTCCAGCTCCTCGATGAGTTTTTCTTTAACCGGTTCCTTGTCCGGCCAGTCAAAACCGACGCGAGCGGCGCGCTTCTGGATTTTCTGCGCTCGTAATAAAGCGGGCAGGGCAAGAGCGACGCCGTGAAGCGCGCTGGAACTTCCCGAATTCTGGCGTTCGCCTGCCTTGATATCCTCCCACCCAGGGCTTTTTTGCGCATCACCAAAGATATGCGGATGACGGCGCATCATTTTGTCGCAGATCGCTATGACTACATCATCGAAGGTGAATTTGCCGGCATCCGCGGCGATTTGGCTATGGAAGACAACCTGGAGAAGGAGGTCGCCCAGTTCGTCCTTCAGCGCGTCCATATCATCGCGCTCGATCGCGTCCGCGACTTCATAGGCTTCTTCGATGGTATAGGGTGCGATCGTCTTGAATGTCTGGACCTTGTCCCATTCGCAACCGTCATCCGGATCACGCAGTCGTCGCATGATTTCGAGAAGGGGATCGATCATTTCCGCATCCGTTCTAACCGTTCGATAAGGTTGATAATATATATTATGTTAAATAATTGATCAGTCGACAGGGGCTGTGCCCGGCGGTTCCAATATCATTTCCCCGCCTTCTACCCGCCAACTTTTGAGCTCGGACAGAAAATTCATACCGATCACATTCGAATCTCCAAATTCCTCGGCGACGACGACTGGCAAATCGCGCGCGGTCATTGGCCCTATCTGCAAGGATTGGATGGTTCCACGCTTTGCCTCGACCGATCCGTTGGCTGTGGTTAATATAACCGGAAACGGACTGCTGCTGATATCTATGCCGGCGGCTTGCGCCGTCCGCAATGTCATTGCCGTCGTAGTCGCGCCACTATCTACCAGGAACCTGACAGGCAGCGCGTTAACCTTTGCGTCGATCCAGAAATGGCCATCAACAGACTGGCGAATGCGCAATGTTTCACCGGCGACCATTTGATCGCTGGACCCGGTCAATTCGCCGGAAACGCGGTTCCAGACGGCTAGTATTTCGGTCTTGTAGGAAAAACCGACGATGAACAGCGCAAATATTGCGACCCAGGCCAAAGCTGTTCTGACGATCTCGCCGAAGCCGATCCTTCGGGAAAATAAGGCACTCGCCACCAGCACGAGCGCACCGATGGCAAAAACGAGGTTGATATTCTGGTCTTCGGTCACTGGTCAGATTTCTTTCACATAGCCATCATAGGCGGGCCGGACATGTTCCGGTAATATGGTCGTAAGATGATCGTAGTCCATAGACTTGTCCATATGGGTTAACAGGCTGAGCCTGGGCTGAACATCATCAATAAGGGCCAATGTCATATCCAGATGGGCATGAGTCGGATGTGGCTCATCCCGCAAGGCATCGACGACGAACAGGTCGCAACCTCGGTATAAATGCTGCATTTCCGGCGTTACCGCGCCAAAATCAGTGGCATAGGCGATAGATTTTCCCTGATATTCAAAGCGCAATCCGGCAGACGTGATGCTGCCGTGCGGCTGATCGACAAACCGCACAGAGATATCGCCAATTTCAACCGCGCCTTCTAGGGGAAATCCTTCGCAGATCGACGGATAGAGTTTGTGGCCTTCGAACACATAAGCAAAACGTTGCTTCAAACTGGCAAGCGCGAAAGGCCGAGCATAGCCGGCGATCGGTTTGCGCTTCTGCTGGAATACGGCCCGCAAATCATCGATCCCGTGGCAGTGGTCTGCATGATCGTGCGTCCAGATGACGGCATCAATCCGGTCGATGCCATTGTCCAGAAACTGGTTTCGCAAATCCGGAGAGGTGTCGACCAGAATTCTGGTGCTCGGACTTTCCACGATGATGGAAACGCGGCTTCTGCGGTTCTTCGGCTGCTTCGGGTCGCAAACGCCCCAGTCATTTCCGATCCGCGGGACACCGGATGACGTCCCGCATCCCAATATCGTAAGCTTCAACGCCACATTCAGGGACGAGCTTTGGAGAAGAGCCGGTAAAAATTCTGGCTGGTTGCGTCACAAAGCTGTTCAAAGCTTTCATTCCGGATTCCGGCCAGAAACCGGGCGGTATCCGTGACAAAGGCGGGTTCCCCCGTCTTTCCACGATGCGGGACCGGCGCCAGAAAAGGAGCGTCAGTCTCGACCAGAACACGATTCAGTGGCAATTTTGCAGCGGTTTCCTGGAGATCTTTTGCATTCTTGAACGTCCCGATACCGGAAATCGATATATAGAGCCCCATGGCCAAGGCTTTCTGGGCAAAATCTTCACTCGCGGTGAAGCAATGGATGACGCCGCTATAGGCGCCCTGCTCCATTTCTTCCGCCATTATGTCGGCCGTATCACTCTCCGCGTCACGGGTGTGGACAATGATCGGCAAGCCGGTTTCACGGGCAGCATGAATATGGGTGCGGAAACTCTGTTTCTGACGGTCCCGATCGCTATGATCGTAATAATAGTCCAGCCCGGTCTCGCCGATCGCAACAACGCGCGGATGATCGGCCTCCCTGACCAGCTTGCCGAGATCGACGTCTGGATGGGCATCTGCTTCGTGGGGATGGATCCCGATGCTGGCCCAGACATCCTTTTCGCGCTCTGCCGTTGCGACGATATCGCGCCACTCGCTCTCACGAGTGGAAATATTCAGCATGGCCGTAACCCCGCTTTGCCGAGCCCGGTCCAGCGCAGCGCCCTGCTCTTCCACAAGTCCCTTATAGTTCAGATGGCAGTGGCTATCGACTAGCATATCAACCCTTTGCTTCCTCTGCCGGCAGTTCCAGACGCGGGAAAATGCCTTGTGGGGCTGGCAAGTCAATGCCTTGCGCAATTGCGGTACCGAGATACTGAAAATCCCGGGCATCTTCCGGTTGAGCCAGAAGATCGAGCATCCGGTCGCAGCTTTCCGGGATCACCCAGCGCAACATGATTGCTAGCTGGCGGATTGCCTCGGCGGTATAGTAAAGCACGGTGTCAGCTCTTGCCGGATCGGTTTTTCTCAGCGCCCATGGTGCCTGATCGGCAAAATAGCTGTTTGTCGCACTCAATCGTTCACGGATGATATCGAGCGCGGTGTCAATCTTGAACAAGCCACCGGTCATCGCTTCATTTACATCCTGAAAACACTGCTCCAGCTGGCCCAGCAGCTCTTCCTCCGCTGCGGTCTTGTCTCCGGGAGCCGGAACCTTTCCATCGCAGTTTTTGGCAATCATGGACAGGCTGCGCTGCGCCAGATTGCCGAAATTATTGGCAAGATCGGCGTTGGTCTTGGTAACGATCGCTTCCGCCGAATAAGTACCGTCCTTTCCGAACACGACGTCGGACAGGAGGAAATAGCGCAACTGGTCGACGCCAAAAATATCGGCAAGCGCCATCGGGTCAACGACATTGCCGACCGACTTCGACATTTTTTCGCCACGGTTCAGCAGAAAACCGTGCCCGAAAACCTGTTTCGGCAGCGTCAAGCCGGCGCTCATCAGAAATGCGGGCCAGTATACCGCGTGAAAACGAACAATATCCTTGCCGATAAGGTGCAGGTCCGCTGGCCAATATTTGGCGAACATGCCTTCCTGGTCGGGATAACCCACGCCCGTCATATAAGTCGTTAGCGCGTCGACCCAGACATACATGACATGGCCCGGCGATCCGGGCACAGGAACGCCCCAGTCGAAACTGGTGCGCGAGACGCTGAGATCTCTCAACCCGCCTTCGACGAAACGCATGACCTCGTTGCGCCGGCTTTCGGGTTGGATAAACTCAGGATGTTCTTCAAAAAGCTTCAGCAACTTGTCCTGATATTGGGACAATTTGAAAAACCAGGTTTCTTCGGCGGTCCATTCGACGGGAGTTCCCTGAGGAGACAGTTTCTCGCCCCCCTCGCCTGTTTCAAGCTCTTCCTCGGCGTAAAAAGCTTCATCGCGGACGGAATACCAGCCCTCGTAGCGATCGAGATAAAGGTCACCATTGGCTTCCATGGCTTTCCACAGCGCCTTGCTCGCCTCATGGTGAGCGGGCTCGCTGGTCCTTCTGAAACCATCGTAGCTGATATTAAGTTTATCGCACATCTCAATGAAATAAGACGACATTTCATCTGCAAGATCGATTGTGGCTATGCCGGCATCACGTGCGGTCTGGACCATCTTCAGACCATGTTCGTCGGTGCCAGTGATCAGCCGGACATCGCGACCGTCAAGACGATGAAAACGGGCAATGGCATCGGCAGCGATCGCCTCATAGGCGTGACCAATATGGGGACGGCCGTTGGGATAGCTTATTGCGGTGGTAATATAAAATGGTTCAGACATGACGGTCTCTCTTGATGGATTGGCCGCGCTTGTAAACAGCGAAAATGGCTATTTTCCATTCCCGGTCGCAGCAATTTCACCCATCAGACTGCCCAGCCGGAATATCACAGCCTGATTGTCGAGCGTTTTGGGAATGGCAATGGCCGCCAGTTCGCTCGCTTCCCGCCATTTATCGATCATCTGCAAAGACGGGATGTCCTCTACAGCCTTGATTTGTTCCGCTATCAGGCTGGGGGCCCGCTCCAGAAAGGCACGATAGCGCGGTGTAGCCGCCTTTAGCGAAAGTTTCCGGGCCAGTTCGGTCTTGAGTTTGTTATCGCTGTCGCCCGATTTTATAATCTGTCGAGCGATCATTTCGAGTTCGGCTAGCCCTGCCCCCATATATTGCATGGCCCGGCCCGGCGAGCCTTCGCCAGCCAGCACGAGAGCGTCCAATTCTGTCTCACCCATTTTCGGGTCGGCGGCCTTCAGCACGCTACGCATGTCCTCGTCGACGAGGGGATCGAAACGAAGCATCTGGCACCGAGACCGGATTGTCGGCAGCAGCCGTTCCGGCATGTGACTTACAAGAAAAAAGATGGTGTTTTTCGGCGGTTCTTCGAGATTTTTCAGAATGGCATTGGCCCCGGCGCGTTCCAGATCATCGGCCGCGTCGATCACCACGACCCGGTAATCGGAAATGGAGGCCTGATTCTGGAACAGGGGCTGCAATTCCCGGATCTGGTCCACCTTGATGTTGCGCGCGAGTTCATGTTCTTCGAGAGCATCCAGACCTTCGTCTCGCGCCTTTTTCTGTTCCTTGTCACCCTTTGGCCCACGGCGGAGCAATCTGAAATCGGGATGCGAGCCAGCCGCCAGCAGGTGGCCTGCCTCATCATCCTGGCTATCGGTGAAACCGGCAGGACGGTTACGGGAATTCAGCAAGAAATGCGCAGCTTTTTGTGCGAAACCTGCTTTGCCCAGCCCCCTGTCCCCTGCGAGAATCCACGCATGGTGCAGCTTTCCTTTTGCAAAGGACTGGCAGAAAATCTGCTCGGCTTTGTCGTGGCCCAGAAGTGACGTCATGGCGTCAGGTCGCCAAGATTATCCAGCAGAAATTTGGTAATTGCTTCAGCGCTTTGAGCGGCATCGACCAGTCGCATCCGGTCTGGGTCCTCTTTCACGAAACGCCTGAAATTTGCCATCACCACTTGATGATAATTGCTGTCCCTTCCCCCGATTCTGTCGCTATCACCCCGATCTCTGGCAGAGGCCCTTCTGGAGGCAACCGCTTCGGGCAGATCAAGCACAAATGTCCGGTCCGGCATAAGGCCGATGCTTCCGACATTATGCAACTGCATGATTTCCTCGTCCGACAGCAGACCGTCGACGCTCTGATAGGCGCGGCTGCTGTCGATGTAGCGATCGCAGATGACCCATTCGCCGCGTTGTAAAGCGGGTCGTATCAGCTTTGCGCAATGTTCCGCACGCGCTGCGGCAAACAGCATCGCTTCCGTGCGCATATTCCATTTTTCTTCTGCCCCGCTCAGCAGCAGGTCCCGGATAATTTCTGCGCCCGGGGTACCGCCGGGTTCGCGCGTCAGATGAACTATATGGCCCTGTGCCTCGAGAGCGGCTGCCAGCGCTTTTGCCTGAGTGGACTTGCCCGTCCCCTCCCCGCCTTCCAGGCTGATGAAGCGTCCGTCGGTCACGCCAGTCCGAGCAGCGACTTCAGTCCGGCCCAAAGCCTGTCGAAAAAGCCGGCTTCACCGACATCTTCACCTGCGACGAGAGGAACCATCTGACGCCCGGCATCTTCCGTGGTGACGATTAGCGTAGCGACAGGCTGACCCTTGAGAATAGGGGCCTTAATGGGGCCGTCATAAGTGACTTTCATCGTGATATTGTCATCCGACCCTTTCGGCAGAGTCGCATATAAATCTTTCGGAGCGACGAGAGAGACCGTCGAACTGTCCCCGAGCTGAACTTCGGCATTCTGCACTTTCGTGCCTTTGGTGAAAAGCTTCTTGGGTTCCCACGCATTGAAGCCCCAGTTCATGAATTTAACGGACTCTTCGACGCGCCCGCCGTAGCTGTTCAGCCCTGCCAGCACCGAAACGAGACGGCGGCCCTTTTGCTCGGCCGAACCGGTGAAGCCATAACCGGCCTCTTCGGTATGACCGGTTTTCAATCCGTCAGATCCCGCGACTCTTCCGATCAGCGGATTGCGGTTTGGCTGTTTGATGCCGTTCCAGGAAAACTCATCCTGTCCGTAAAAATCATCGTATAATTTCGGAAAATTGTTCACGGTTGCCGCGCCAAGATTGGCGAGATCGCGTGCCGTCACCATTGTGCGGCCTTCGTCAGGCCAGCCATTGCTGTTGCCAAAACGGCTTTTCGACATGCCCAGCTCTTTGGCCCGCTTGTTCATCAAGCCGACGAAAGCTTCCTCGGTTCCCGCGATGCCCTCAGCCAGTACAACACAGGCGTCATTGCCGGACAAGGTGACAATGCCGTGTAGCAAATCACTTACGCTGACCTGATCGCCAACGCCCAGGAACATAGTCGATCCCCGGTTATTCCATTTCTTCCAGGTCGCTTCGTTGACGCGGAACTTGTCATCAAGACTGAGCTTTCCCTTTTCGATCAGGTCAAATGCGACATAGACCGTCATCATCTTTGCCATTGATGCAGGGGGTATCTGCTCGTCCGCGTTCTTCTGGAACAGCACCGCTCCCGACGACAGGTCTGTCATATAGGCTATGGGTGCATCGGTCTCAAAGCGGGGCGCCGCAAGGACGATCGATGAAAAAGCAACGAGTGGCAGTGACGCCAGAAAATATTTGTTCATTTAGACCAAGGTTTCCGATCAATTTTCAGCGGCACAAGCCTATTTGTCCGCGCGCAGGATTCGGGCGCCAGTATAGCCCCGCTGTTGGGCCTGTGCCAGCCCTGCCTGCGCATCTTTTTCGCTCGAATAAGGACCGTAGCGCACCCGCCAGATGGATCGGGATCCGTCCGCCATGACCTTCGCCCCGATTTTTCCGGCGAGCGTGTCGGCCCGTGCCTTGCTGCTGAAAGCAGCGACTTGCACGACATAGGAACCCGCTAGACTGTCACGAGAATTCTCGGCTGGATCGACCGGGCGGATCGCCGGACTGCCGCCGCCCTCGACGATGAAACGCCCATCCCGAGTGCCGGTCGCATCGGCCTTATTGGCGGGCTTGGCGCTGCCATCCGGCATCTTTGGAGGAGAGGCCGCCACGGCTGCCTCCCGTACCGGTGCCTGTGGCCGGGGGAGCTTGGCGAGATTTCTTCTCAGGATCGCGAGAAGCGAGTCCGGCGTGTTAATCCGCTCGGTTGCGGTTCCGCCAGTGCGAAGGACAGCGCGCTCCTGTTCATTGGGGTTGACCTTGCGAACGCGCACACCGGAAACGCCATTCTGGTCGATCCCCAGCTGTTTCGCCGCCCCGTGCGAGAGATCTATCAACCGGTCATTGGCAAACGGCCCGCGATCATTGACCCGCACCAATATCGTGCGTCCGGTGTCCAGCGCGGTGACCTCGACATAGGAGGGAAGCGGCAGCGTCTTGTGCGCGGCGGAAACGCCCTGGGGATTGAATATTTCTCCATTGGCGGTTTTGTTGCCTGCAAGCTCCTCGCCATACCAGCTGGCATAGCCGACCTCGTCATAACTCTGGACATCTCTGGGGGTGTAAGTGTTGCCACCTACCTTGTAAGGGTCGCCGATTTTTTGCGGATAGTCGGACACTGCCCCTGCGGTCGGCATGCCGCCTGCCCCTCCTGGTACCGGCGTGCCGTCAGGGAACTGACCGAAATCGCGCGACCCGCTACAGCCAGCGATGGCCAGGGTTGCGCTCGACAATATTCCAAGTTTAACTGCGTATTTCATCCGCCAATAACCCCACTGCTAGCCCGTAAAAATTCGAACAATTATAATCAAGAATGACCCGGTAATTTCCGGTCAGCAAATAAGCCGTATTACCGGCACCATCGGGTTCGAGCAAAGTCGCCATAGTGCCCGGATCAAGATTTTTACCGGCCGCTGGAACGACACCTAGCGAACGCCATTCGGCCATGCTCTTCCACTGGCTGTGGCGCCCAAAGACCCGTGGACAACGGGTCGGAACGATCTTGCTTTCTATTGCCGTGCGATCGAGCGACGATGGCACGTTGACCGCGATGCCCCAGGGCTCCCCTCTGCGCCAACCCGAGTTGACGAAATAATTGGCGATCGAGGCGACCGCGTCATATTCGCTGTTCCAGATATCCGCATAGCCATCCCCGCTGCCATCCTTGGCCAGCCGGAGATAGACGGATGGAAGAAACTGCGGCTTGCCCATGGCCCCTGCCCAGCTACCTTTCAGCGCTGACTGGGGCACGCCCTGATCAATCAGCTTCAAAACCGCCAGCAATTCCGCTTCGAACAGCGCGCGTCGCCTGCCCTCATAGGCCAGCGTTGCCAGTGAACGGGGAATGTCGAAATCGCCGGTATAGGAACCATAGTTGGTTTCTTTTCCGTAGATAGCCATGATGATCGGACCGGGCACACCTGTTTCGCGTTCGACATCAATGAGCTTGGCGATCAGCCGGCGATAGGCGACCTTGCCGTTCTCGATCCTCTGCGGCGTGATATGCCGCTTCTGATAGGGAGCGAAAGGAGGAATAGCACTATTAAAACTGCCACCAGGCTGCGACTGGTCGAGCTCTATCACCCTTGGATTATAGGTCAGGCCTGGCAATACCTGGTCAAGCGTCTGCGCCCGCACACCTTGTTGCAGCGACTTTTGCCGGACTTGCTGCATATAGTTTTCGACGCTCGAGCTGTCCTGTGCTCTGGCTTCCTGCATCGGCGTTGCCCCGCTGATGCTGAATAAGGCGATAGCGCTGCAGGCAATAGCGGTCATGATACGCATGTATTACTTCCCTTTCGTCCCCGCTTTGTCGCACAAAGCGAGTCCAAGGGGAATCCCTAATATCCTGCGAGAGCAACCGCTCGCCCCAAAAGCCGAAGTTCGCCAAATCTTGTCGCCCGCTCCAGCTGCCACTATAAAATGTTTTGCGCTTTCAAAAAGGGGGCGCTAGGACGCGTGCGACCCGGCCCAATGGGCCATGCGGACAGGTGGCAGAGTGGTCGAATGCAGCGGTCTTGAAAACCGCCGAGGGTGCAAGCTCTCCGTGGGTTCGAATCCCACCCTGTCCGCCACTCTTTATTTCCAGATCAGTCATCACTTCAGAAAATCGACGCCGCCGGCCATCACAACGACACTGGATTTGAGCGTACATTGACGCTGCACGAATTTGTAAACCCGAAGATGTCGCTTGAACGTATAGCCGGCGCTATCGTCGGTGAGATTGCTAGTGTCAGGCGTCGCCCTTTCCTCGTCCGGGGAACAGCGCGAAGCCGTGCCTATTTGCACGGCCCGTTGGCGTCAGGCAGACAAGCGCGCCTCTTCCAGGTCGCAATCAAGCCAGATCTCGATAAAAGCATCGGTGGTAACCGGCCGCGAAATATACCAGCCTTGTCCGATATCGCACCCGTATCGCGTCAGCAGGTCCATGCAGGGCTGATCCTCGATACCTTCGGCGACTATCTTCAATCCGAGAGCGTGCGCCATTTTTATGGTGGATTGGACCATCACGCGGTTCACATTGTTGACGATCATTGTTTTTACGAAGCTCTGGTCCAGCTTGATCTCGCTGACCGGCAGCCGCTGCAGGTAGCTCATCGTTGACTGGCCTGTGCCATAGTCATCGATGGACACCCTGATACCCGAATTGCGGATAAGTTTCAGCGTGAAGACCGATCTTTCGGGCTCAGCAAGTGCCGCCGTTTCCGTAACTTCGAAAACCACCTGGGAGTTGTCGACCGGGGAGGCATTAACCAGGGCAATAGCCTTGTCGACAAATTCTGTATCACACAGCAGGTTGGCAGAAATATTGACCGAGCAGGTAAGCCCGGGACGCCGCTTGCTCCAGCTGGACAGATCATCAAGCGACTGTTGCAGCACATAATAGGTGAGCAGATCAATCCGGCCCGCCTGCTCCAGTATCGGAATGAATATCTCGGGGCTTATTCTGCCGCGTTCCGGGTGACTCCAGCGCACCAGGGCTTCGGCACCGTCGAGACAGTTGGCCTTGAGATTCCATTTCGGCTGATAGACCACATCAAGGTTTCCCTCTTCGATCGCGTGGTCCAGTTCGACCAGAAGGTCCAGCTTTTGACCAATGGCATGGTCTACTTCCTGATCATACCATGTCCATTTTTTGCCGTCGGCAAAGGCCAGCTCGGAAGCGATTTTCGATTTTTCGATCGAGTCGTCACTGATCCCGAAGGTAACAGCGATCTTTATACGATTTTCTCTCGCCATCACGGGTGCCTGGAGCATTGCGCTGGCGATGTCGAAATAACCGGGAATGTCGTCGACATATTCATTTTTCACGATCCAGGCGATCATGTCGGAATCCACATGATATATTTCTTCATCACGGGCAAGAAAGCTGAGCCGGTTGGCAAGATTTTTGAAAAGATCGAGACGGGATGCGGCGTTTGATACCACCAGCATCTCGCGGAAATCCCTGATCCGGGCCGTTGCGATATATCCGAAATCCTTGGGCGCAACCGTCTTCAGAAATGCTGCTTCGTTCGGCAGGCCGCTGAGCTCGTTAATATATTGGCTGGTCTCCAGCGCCTTGTTCGTCATCAGGAACTTCTGCAACACGATATAGAAGCCGAGGATGAACAGTCCGAAGATATTCGAATATGTAAACAGGCGAAGATATTCTGCGGCGACCAACAGGCCGAACAGGATCGATGAAGTGACCACCACTATTTTCAGCATGTTCTGCGGGGATTTTTTTTGCGTCAGGATGAAGAAGAGCAATATCGCCGCTGCAATCAGGAGACCTGGCAGTCGGCCGAAGTCGCGCAGGTTGGTTTTTTGGACGAGGGTTTCGCTGGCCATGGCATGGATAACGACGCCAGGCATCATGCCGAAACGGTTGATCGGATAGCGATCTCCCAGTTCCAGTGCCGTCCGGCCTATCAGAATTTTTTTTCCGGCAATATTCTGAGAATCTAGCCTACCCCTCATGAGATCGAGAAAACTTATTCGCGGGATCGTGGTCGGATCGATGCTTTGGTCAATGGCGAAACTTCCTGTGATTTCGCCCGATTCACCTGCGATGGCGCTGGCCAGCGAAGGACGTGCCGATGCGTCCCCCATAGTGGCATAACTATATTGATTGAGCTGGCCACGCCTGTCAGGATTTATATTGGCCGAGGCCAGAACGGCATGTTCCCGAAAGGCTTCAATGGGTCGTGTCTCGATATAGTCGTCCTGCAGACTTGATACCCGTTGTCGCAACGTGGGAAGAACGATTGTTGCCTCCGAAGCGGCTATGGCTTGCTCGAAAATCTGGTCCTGGGACTTTGTCGACTGGGTTGAAAAACCAACGTCAAAAGCGATCAGGCTAGCGCCTGCTGCGTCTAGTTTGCGGACCGCTTCCGCATAATATTCCCTGGGCCACGGCCAATGGTTCAGGGCGAGCAATGACTGGGCGTCAATTTCCACAACCACCACATCACCCGACGCCGGCTTGTGCAGAATGTCGGCGCGCATATTTCCGAATTTTTGCTCGATATCATAGCCGACATCAACCGCCATCAGCGCGAAACTCGCAAATAGAGCGATCAGCCATGCCGCTAATGAATTGCGGAACGCATTTGCTCTCAGAGAGGAAAAAATGGTGTTCAAAAATGGCTCCGCTAATCAACAGTCCGATACTGTAGCGGTAACCTGTCTATTATAGGTTAACGCCCTGATTTAGGAGACGGGGACTTTTCAGCGAGCCAATTTGACCGATTTCCGGCGTGAAATAACTGCACGGGTGGGCCCAGCCGACTGGGTTGCGATTGTTATCGTTAACCGAGCAATGGCCAGCAAAGATAATCGCCCAATGACCTTGGGGTTCATGGGTGTATATGGGAATCATGAGGCTCGCTGCGACTAACGAGCCGGTTGCCACTCTAACCTCTTCATTGGTGATCTGAAAATCACTGGTGGATTGGCTGTCGGGACCAGGAACGGTTGGCGGGTGAGAAATATGCGGGAGGGGCAGCTTCGATCGAGAAGATCAAAACCGCCCCTCCTGTAAAGAGAAAGCCTAATGCAGAGGCCTCTTGTCGATACTGGCGTTCACTCTTCCCTGACGGGGCGAGTGCTGGAGCTGGCATAGCCTGCATAGCTGTCGGTAAAGGAGAATAATACGGAATCGGCTTCTTCGGTAGCATAGCTGGTTGCTTCGCTCTCAGAACTGCCAAATTCCATTTCGTCCTTTTTCATTGCGCTGATCATCGCTTCCCGCTCTTCCGAACAGGCAGTTTTCGCGCCCTTTTTGAAGGCACTAGTGCCGGTCTTCATTTCCAGCTGCGCCGTCGTATAATCGACAAGGCAATTGGAATAATCGACTCGCGCGGACTCGACGTCGGCAATGCTCGTGGTCGATACAGCGGTAAACAAGGCAATACTCAAAAATTCAATCATGACTATCATTCCCTAAATGGACCGTTGCTATAGCATATCCGGATTTCCGGTGCGAAGCAGATTCAGCAGTAGGCATGATAGATTATTTCTGGGTAATCCAATGTGATAAGGGGCGATCGCAAGATCAGCCTCTTTGCTCCCCGCTTTCATAAGGCCGCCATCCCACGACTCGCTGGTGAAAACATATTTGGGCTTGCATCGGGATCGGTTTTCGACGAATGGGGCGCCAGATATCGGGTTTCTCTTAATCGAGAATTCAAAGGGAAATCGGTGAGAAGCTGGCTCCGGCCTGCTTCAAATCCGGTACTGCCCCCGCAACTGTAAGCGGCTAGTCGATATGCCAAATGCCACTGGATCTCCGGATCTGGGAAGGCGGTGTATCGACAGCGATCCGCAAGTCAGGAGACCTGCCTGTTATCGTCGTTCTTCAGCCGGACGGGGTGTGTCGGGTGAACGGGGCTTTTCCCTGCGTAACGGCATTATTGGTCGTTAACACAAGGAAATATTATCATGCCGAAATTCAAACAACTGACTGCCCGGCTTCTGGGTAGCGTCGCTCTGTTGTCCGCTCCAGCCGCCTTTGCCCAGGACAATCCGGACCAGGTAGGCAGCGATGAACTGATCGTCGTCACCGGAACCCGTTCGGGCGAGGCTATCGCACCGGATATCCAGGCTGGCTCGCTGACCGTGATTGATGGCAGCCAGATCGTTAACCGCCAAGTACGCGAGGTTTCCGAAGTGCTTCGCGACGTGCCCGGTGTCGCCGTCAGCATTGTCGCCGGACAGACCCAGTTGCGACTGCGTGGTGCGGAAGGCAATCACACGCTTTTCCTGATCGACGGGATAGAGGTTTCCGATCCCTTCTTTGGCGAATTCGATGTCGGAACGCTGATCGCTGACGATAGCGCACAGATCGAGATATTGAGGGGCCAGCAAAGCGCTCTTTACGGATCGGACGCCATCGGTGGCGTGGTGCATTACCGCACCCTTAGCGGTGCAGCCGCTCCGGGCCTGTCGGCGCGGATCGAGGCGGGTTCGTTCAACAGCGTCAACAGCGCTGCCCGCCTTGGCGGAAAAACGGGCGCTTTTGACTATGTCGTCACCGCAACGATGGTCAGCACCGACGGCCAGCCCAATGCGCGCGGCGGAACCCGTGATCTGGGCAGAGATACAGCGGCCTTCGGATTTGTCGGCAATTTGCAAGCGACCGACAATTTGAGCTTCGGCGTCGTCGCCCGCTATTCGGAAAATAGCGGTGATTTCAACGGCACCGAAGGCGATACGACCAGCCCGAATTTCGGACAGATCATCGACAGCCCGGGCCGGGGCTTTGAAAATCAGGGTCTCTATGGTCTGGTGAAAGCCGAGCTGGATCTGATGGACGGCCGCTGGTCGCATCGGGCTTCCGCGCAATTTGCCAACAGCGAAAGACGCGGATTTTCCGGTGGATCGCAAAGCTCCGGCAGCATCGGCAAGCGCCTCAAGGGCAGCTATGAAACGACTGCAAAATTTACCGGCGGCGCGCTCGAGCACCGGGTGACCTTTGCTACCGACATCGAACGCGAGACCTATCGGAACGACGACCCGTCCGGATTCGCCTTCACCGGAAAAAGAAGCAACGAGAATCTCGGATTGGTCGGGCTCTACGAACTGGAAGCCGACGGCCGGGCGTCGTTTAGCGCAGCGATCCGCTATGATGATAATGACGGCTTTGCCAATGTGACCACCTATCGCGTGCAGGGTGCCTATCTGCTGCCCACCGGAACCCGGTTGCAGGCCGCCTATGGCACAGGCGTCAAGAATCCCGGATTCTTCGAACTGTTCGGCTATTTTGACGGCCAGTATATCGGTAACCCGGACCTGACCCCGGAAAAGTCGGAAGGGTGGGAAGTCGGCGTTACGCAGAATTTCCTCCAGGGCCGCGGCAAGATTGGACTGACCTATTTCGAAAGCGAGCTGGAAGACGAAATCTACACGACCTATCTACCACCGACCTTCGCCGCGACGCCTGCCAACCGGGACAGTCTTTCGAAGCGTAACGGTGTCGAGACCTGGCTCGAAATCGATCTGGATGACAGTTGGCGGATCAACGGCAGCTATACCTATATGCGGGCGCGTGAAAATGGCGTGCAGGAAGTGCGCCGGCCGGAACATATCGGAAGCATCGCCATCGACTGGCATTTGCCGGACGACAAGGCCGGGATAACCTTGGTGGGT
>CAXHZT010000035.1:0-18478 GCA_964022345.1 uncultured Sphingorhabdus sp. | reverse complement strand
GGAAGGCCATGTCCGGCGCGCCGATCATCAGCGGCACGAACCAGTTGCCGAAGCCGCCGATCATCGCCGGCATGACCATGAAGAAGACCATGATCAGACCATGCGCGGTAATCAGCACGTTCCAGAGGTGATAGGCCTGATCCATCGACGCTTCGCTGCCGTTGGAGATGCTGGCCCAGGCCTGCAGATACTGGATACCGGGCTCTGCCAGTTCCAGACGCATTAGGCCGGAGATGGCGCCGCCGATAATACCCGCGACGATCGCGAAGATCAGATAGAGTGTGCCGATATCCTTGTGGTTGGTCGACATGAACCAGCGCTGGAAAAAGGCCGGCTTGTGATCCGCGTCATGCGCGTGATCGTCGATATGGCCATCTGCTGTGATTGTTGTCATTGCTCTAACCTTCAGTTGATCGCAGCGGTTGCATCGGCAGCCGCAATTTCGGTGGTCGCTTCGTTGGCAGCCGCTTCGGTTGCTGCAGGCGCTGCCGCATCACCCTTCACCGTACCGCCATTGGCGCGAACCCAATTGTTGAACTTCTCTTCCGAGAGCACTTCGATGGTGATCGGCATGAATCCGTGTCGTGCACCGCAAAGCTCGGAACATTGACCGTAATAGACGCCTTCGCGGTCGATCTGGAGAACTTTCTCGTTGATCCGTCCGGGAACGGCATCAAGCTTGAACCAGGCTGATGGAACGGCGAAGCTGTGGATCACGTCCGCCGCGGTAATCAGCATCTTGACCGGCTTGCCCACCGGAATAACCATCCGGTTGTCAGCGGCCAGCTGATAAGGTTCGCCACGCGCTTCGGCTTCTTCTTCGGTCAACATGTTCGAAATGATTTCGAAATCGCCATTGTCGGGATAGCCATAACCCCAATACCATTGGTAGCCGGTGACCTTGACCGTCAGGGCATCTTCCGGAGCCGGCTCGAACTGCTGGGCGAGCAGGCTGATCGAAGGCACGGCGATGATCACCAGGATAAGAACCGGGATCAGCGTCCAGACGATTTCGATAAATGTATTGTGGGTTGTCTTGGATGGCTCCGGGTTGGCGCCACGGCGGAACCGGATGACGACCCAGAACAGCAAGCCGAGAACAAGCAGGCTGACGCCGACCATCATCGGAACCAGGATCGCGTTGTTGATCCAGTGGGCCTGCTGGCCGGTCGCGCTGAACTGTTCCTGGAAATCGATATTGCCGTCAACGGGCATACCGATACCCGGCGTGGGTTTCATCGGCGTGTAAAGTTCAGGATCCAGGCCGGATGCGCTGGCTTGCGCCTCTACCGGCGCGGCAGCCGCTTCCAGTTCGCTCGTCGCCGCCGGCTCTACGGACGGCGCTGCTGGCAGCGCATCCTGCGCCGACAAGGCTGCCGGCGTAAGAATCAGGCCGATTGCCAGAATCCAAGCTTTCACAAAATGAGTCATATATCGCTCAACCCTATTTTAACCCCAAGTTTCGGTAGTTTTCCAGCAATGCCTCCGTGATTGGAATCACAAAGCCCGCGTGCGGAATAGTCCGATTGCGGCGGCTTATAGGCATGGTTGCCGTTAGCCTCAAGCTACCGAATAGATATTTTTTCAGTTTTTTGACTTTAATTTTTCTGGCAATGCAGTGGCAATATGCCCATTTGGGCAGAAGGCAAACAAATAGAGCGGGATGAAACATTGACAGAAGACGAGATTTTAGCCGAATTCCGAAGCTGTGACGCCCTGCTGCAAGGCCATTTCATCCTCTCGTCCGGTCGCCACAGCAGCAAATATCTGCAATGCGCGCGATTGTTGATGAACCCGGCACGGGCCGCCCGCATGGCCGAAGCCCTGGCAGCCCAGATTCCCCAGAATATCCGGCGCGCGATCGATGTCGTGGTCTCGCCGGCGATGGGCGGCGTGATTATTGGCCACGAAATGGGCCGTGCGCTCGGTCTCGACGCGCTGTTTCTCGAGCGGCCCGAAGGCACATTCGAGCTGCGGCGCGGTTTCCGGCTGGAGCCGGGCCAGAAGGTTCTCATGATGGAAGACGTGGTTACCACCGGCCTGTCGTCGCGCGAAGCCATTCAGGCAATCCGCAACGCGGGCGGCGATGTCATTGCCGCCGGCGCGCTGGTCGACCGCTCCAATGGCGCGGCGCAATTTGATGTCCCCTTCTTCCCGCTGGTGACCCTTGATGTGCCCTCTTATGCCGCCGATGCAGTGCCGGCCGAACTGGCCGCCATTCCGACGACCAAGCCGGGCAGCCGCGCGGAGCCCTCGCCGGCGTGAGCAGTGCAAACCACCTTCGGCTCGGCGTCAACATTGATCATGTTGCTACCATCCGCAACGCCCGCGGCGGTGATCATCCCGAACCGGTGCGCGCGGCGCTGATGGCTGCAGAAGCCGGCGCGGACGGTATCACTGCCCATCTCCGCGAAGACCGCCGCCATATCCGCGATGACGATCTGACCGTGCTGATGGACACACTGACCATTCCGCTCAACCTGGAAATGGCGGCCACCGACGAGATGCTGGCCATTGCTTTGCGCCACAAGCCCCATGCCGCCTGCATCGTCCCGGAAAATCGCGAGGAACGGACCACCGAAGGCGGGCTGGATGCAGCGGGCATGGACAATCGACTGACCGATTTTGTCGGGCAGCTGAAAGAAGCGAATATTCGCGTCAGCCTGTTTATCGAACCCGAGCCGCGCCAGATCGAGGCCGCCATCCGCCTCGGTGCGCCGGTGGTCGAATTTCACACCGGTCGCTATGCCGAGCTTGCCGGTTCCGAACGCGAAGCGGAACTGCGCCGGATATCCGATGCGGCGGCGCTGGCCGCGAAAAACGGTATCGAGCCGCATGCCGGACACGGGCTTACCTTCGATAATGTGATTCCGATCGCCGCCATCCCGCAGCTGATGGAACTGAACATCGGCCATTTCCTGATCGGCGAGGCAATTTTCAGCGGCCTCGACGGCAGTATCAGGCAGATGCGCGCGCTGATGGACGACGCGCGGTGAGGATATTGGCGGATATTTCCTCCCTGCAGCGAAGCTGTGGGGAGGTGGCGCCGAAGGCGACGGAGGGGCGCCCCTCCACCACCCTTCGGGCGGTCCCCCTCCCCATCTGCGACGGGGAGGAAAATCCATGATCATCGGCCTTGGTTCCGACCTCTGCAATATCGAACGCATCCAGAATTCGCTCGACCGTTTCGGCGAGCGCTTTGAAAATCGCGTTTTCACCGAGCTGGAACGCGCCAAGGCTGCACGACGGCCCTTCACCAAGGCAGGCACCTACGCCAAGCGCTTTGCCGCCAAGGAGGCTTATTCCAAAGCCGTCGGCACCGGTTTCCGGGCGGGCGTCTTCATGAAAGACATCGGCGTCACCAATGCCAGGAGCGGCGCGCCGACGCTCGCCCTGACCGGCGGCGCCAAGAAACGCCTCGACGCCATGACTCCGGCAGGATATGAAGCCTTCGTTCACCTCACACTCACCGACGATCATCCATGGGCGCAGGCCTTCGTGATAATCGAAGCCCACCCCCTTTAGAAAAAGCTGCGCATGGATCAGGAAACCAAAGACAAGACTATGGCTATAGACAAAGCCGCTGACAGCGGATCCGCCGGAAAACCGGACAAGGAAAAGACAGACTGGATCGGCGAGTTCAAGAGCATAGCGCTGCTGTTGCTGGCCGTGCTTGCTTTTCACAGCCTGGTTGCCAAACCCTTCTATATTCCGTCGGTATCGATGATGCCCGGCCTGCTCGTCGGGGACCGGCTGATTGTCAGCAAATATGCCTATGGCTGGTCCTGGGTCTCGCCGACCTTTCACATCCTGCCGCGCATGGAAGGCCGTCTGTTCGGCAAATTGCCCGAGCGCGGCGATGTCGTGATCCTGACGCCGAAAGACCAGAGCAGCGACTATATCAAGCGGGTGATCGGCCTGCCCGGCGATACGATCGAATTGCGCGGCGGCCAGGTCTTTCTGAACGGCATCGCTGTCCGTCAGGATGTCCAGCAGGACCTGCAGGTCCCGATCGACGCCAATTCCCCCTGCGGAGAGAATGAATTTCCCGGTGCCCGCGGCAGAAATGCCGCCGGCCAGCCGGTTTGCAACCTGCCGATTCTCCGCGAGACACTGCCCAATGGCGTAAGCTATGATATTATCGATCTCGGCCCGCAATATACCGATGATGTGGCACCGGTCGAAATTCCGGAAAACCATGTCTATCTGCTCGGCGACAACCGCGATCTCAGCGCCGACAGCCGGGTCGCCAGCCCGCTGGGTCTGGGCGGCACGATTCCGTGGGAGAATATCGGTGGACGGGCCGAATTCATTACTTTCTCGCTGGATGGAACCACGACCCTCAACCCGCTGACCTGGTGGGGCGCCTTCCGCAGTGGTCGCGCCGGTACCAGCCTGCGTCCCGACAAGGCGGTAGCAACCGCCGAATAAGCGCCAGAATAAGTGGAGCTCTAGAGCCGCAGTCCGGCGATCTCGTCGAGACCGGCCATGATATTGAGATTCTGCACCGCCGCGCCCGAGGCACCCTTGCCGAGATTATCCAGCCGCGCGATCAGGCGGGCGTGATAGCCTTCGGCATTGCCGCAGACAAACAGTTCGAGCCGGTCGGTCGGCGCGTCATTCTCGCTGATCAACAGCTCTGACAGGTCGCCCCTGCCCTGCACCGAGACGATTTTTGATCCGGCATAAAAGGAACTGAGCTCTTCCAATAGCTGCTCCGCCCGCACCGATCCGATGGCACCAAGATGCAGCGGCACTTCGACCAGCATCCCGCGAAAGGCGCGGATCACCGACGGCGCGAAAATGACGTCGTGGGACAGACCCGCATAAGCCTTCATTTCCGGCAGATGCTTGTGGTCAAAATTCAGGCCATAGGCGCGGAAACCGAGATCGGGCTCGTCCGCGAACCGTTCGATCAGCGCCTTGCCGCCGCCGGAATAGCCGGACACCGCGTTCATCACAAAGGGCCAGTCAGCCGGCAGCAGCCCGTTGGCGATCAGCGGCGCGATCAGCGCCAGAAAGCCGGTCGGATAGCAGCCGGGGTTGGAGACAAAGCGGGCACCCGCGATAGCATCGCGCTGGCCCTCCCGAAATTCGGCAAAGCCGTAAGCCCAGCCCTCGGCCGTCCGGTGCGCGGTTGAAGCATCGATGATCCGTGTGCGGTCATTGTCGACCAGCGCCACCGCTTCCCGCGCCGCGTCATCGGGCAGGCACAATATGACAAAATCGCTGTCGTTGATCGCTTCGCGCCGCGCCGCGAGATCCTTGCGCTTTTCGTCCGGCAGCCGGACCATCGCAAATTCTTCCCGCCCGGCCAGCCGGTCGGCAATCTCGAGGCCGGTGGTCCCCACCGCGCCGTCTATGAAAACAGTTTTCGTCATATTCAGTCTCAGGAAAGCCGTTTGCGCGCCAATATCGGCTGCTCGGCAGTTTTGGCAAAGCGGGCAACCGTGTCGGCCAGAGGCTCGATAATTACCTGCATCGCGTGGGAGGTCGAATGGATGATCCGGTCCTTGTCGACCATCAGGCCAACGTGGTTCGGGAAAAACACCAGATCGCCGCGTCGCAGCTCTTCGCCATCCGCGATATCTTCGCCCAGCGCCGCCAGCTGCTGGTCGCTGTCGCGCGGAGCGGCAACGCCGGTCAGCATCAGGATCATCTGGATCAGACCCGAACAATCGAGACCGTCGCCGCTGCGGCCACCCCAGAGATAGGGCGCGCCGATCAGCTGTTCGGCGAGCGCTGCGGTGCCGTTGCTGCCGTCGAACACGACCTTCGTGCCAATCGGCTGGACATGGCGGACATGGACATAGCCCTTGCCGCTTTTCAGATAATTGCCGCATTCGCTGGCTTCGCCACAAGCGATCCGCGCGCCCATCGGCAGCCGCTTCATCACGCCCGATTTGAAATCCGGTTCGATGAAGACCAGCGCCGCGCGGGCATGAATCAAATGGGTCGGCTCGGGCGTCTTCTTCTGATGTTGCAGCGCATGGACCGGCACATAGCCGACATAATTGTCAAAGCCGCAATAGCCCCAGGCCCAGTCACCGGCGATATCCAGCACATGGAAATCCTCGCCGTGCAGCAGTTCGGAAATCGCTTCATGATCCTTGCCCGGCTGTTTGCGGAGCATGGCCTTTGGCGCGGAGCAGCGCATCGGCATCGCCGCGGCATAATGCGGCGCGAACAATTTGCCGGCTAGCGCGACGTCCGCGAGGTCGCCGCGATGCGCGGTGATCCGGGGATCAAAATCCCCTTCCGGACCATTGAGCACGAATTTCGCGTGCGCGCCTGTATCTGCAGTTTCCATGTCCATGCGTTTAGAAATCCCAATAGCGATAAAAAATGTCCGTGACTCTGCGGCTTAAGCGCCATGTGACAGAGCGATGACAATCGACGGCCTTTAGACGACCCGGGGGCGTTTAATCAAGCGGTGTCGCAGAAGCCCCGTGTCTCAGCCGGAATTTCTGGTGGCGTTGCGCAGCAGGATGGAGGACGACTAGGACTGAGCTATTGTCTTGACAGGTTCGGCGGTAGCTTCGAAAAATTGGTCATCAACTTGTATGTCTCCGGTGGTATGCAGCAATGCACCGTCAATTAATGCTGTGATCAGGCGCAATTTCTGCCGAGGCATGTTGCTGCCCGACACCCCCGTTCCAGTGGAAGATAGCAGGCCGTCCAGGACATCGTAGAATGACTCGTTCAGTTCCTGATGAACATCATGAAATCGTTCATCGTGAAGGCCAAGAAAGGTTGTGACGGCGTAAATTTTTGCGCCTTCGGACATCCATTGCTGCAGCAGCGCTTTGATGGCCCTTTTTATGGCATCATTTTCTTCGAGTGCCTTCTCAGCAATGCTTTTAACGGTCGCAAGATTTGTTTTAAACTCGGCTCGAACAAGAGCTTCGAGCAGGTCGTTCTTTGACGGAAAATAATACTGCAGATGCCCCAATTTTGTATCGAGCCTGGCTGCAATCTCTCGCATTGAAAACTTGCCATAGCCACCATCGATGAGACTCGCACGCGCGACTTTCAGTATTTCGGTGCGGCGTCTTGCACCCTTTGAATTGGTTGTTTCGCCCATGTGCATACTTACTCCATGCTGGGCTTTTCAAATAGCGCTTGCAATAATAATATGTCAATGACATATATTAAATAGGTCAGTGACCTAATTTATATCTGGAGCATATTATGACATTGAGCAAAAACGACCTTGTCGATCATTTATCACACTACCGTGATATACCGATTGGGGCCGCCTATGCCTTGCCGATGGATATGTACACGTCCCCAGAGTTGTTCGCGCTCGAGATGGAAACCATATTTCGGCAGGACTGGATTTGTGTTGGCCGGTTCGATCAGGTTGCCGAACCCGGTGACTATTTTACTGTGGAAATCGCCGGTGAACCGGTGGTCGTCATTCGGGGTCAGGACAAAATACTCCGCGCGTTGTCATCGGTCTGTCGGCACAGATATATGAGTGTCGTGAGCGGTAGCGGAAACACCGGGAGGTTTATCTGCCCCTACCACCGGTGGGTCTATAAGACGGACGGCACGCTTAGCTCCGCCCCGCATATGGACAAACCACGGAATGCCGATGGATCGGAATGTCGCTTGCCGGAATTTCATGTTGAAACATGGCTCGGCTTTATCTTTGTTTCACTCGCAGAAAATCCAGTCCCACTAGGGCGCCAGATGGACGAAGCAGCAGCGATAATGCAACCCTATGAAATGGAGGGCTGGAAAGTTGCGGTTGCCTACGATGACGTGTGGGAAGGAAACTGGAAGCTTGGTATCGAAACCGGGCTTGAAGGTTATCATATCGAAGGGCTCCACTCGAACACATTTGCCGGGATGATGTCGTCCAAGGGGTGCCGATTCCAGTCCGCAGGGGAGCTTTGGAACTGCTTCCGTCTCGACATAAACTTCGATCACCCCATGGGCGAGCCGGTTAAACCTTATGCGGAAAAAATGGGTGGCGCGGAACTGACCTCGGCACCGACATTGTCCATCTATCCCGGGACCAATATTTCGTGCAGTCAGGGAAATACCAACTGGCTGACTTTCCTACCCATCAGCCCGGGGCAGACCCGCGCTATCGGTGGATATATGGTCCCGCCCGACGAATTTGAACGCTTGCAGAACGCGCCAGAAGAATTGGCCTACACAAAGCAAGTCATCGAAACCATCAACAGGGAAGATGCGTCAGCGATGATCGACCTGCAGCGAAACGCCAAATCACAATATGCACAGCCCGGAAAACTCAATGTCCGGGAAGAAGCGATGCTTCACTTCTATCGCTATCTTGCCAAACGGGCAGAGGGAGCCATATCATGACCAAACCCATTCTTATCGTAGGCGGCTATGGTGTGGTTGGTATGCAACTCGCGCGTATCATTCGTGCGCGCAATCCAAAACTGCCAATCCTTTTGGCGGGTCGGACGCTAAAGAAAGCAGAGGCAGCGGCTAAGCAAATAGGATATGCGCGCGGCGTCCTGATCGATACGAATAGCTTGCTGCCGCTTGAGGGGGTAGACGAACCTCTCGGCGCTGTCATCGGCGTGGTCAATGATCCCGATAGCGCATTGATGCGCGAAGCCATCTTGCGCGAAACACCCTATATTGACATCACCCGCTGGACAGAAAGATTGAAAGATGCGGCGCTTCTGGCGAGCACAATGGATCTCAAGGCCTCGGTTGCCCTGTCATCATCCTGGATGGCGGGCATATGTGCGCTTATCGCCAAGAAAATGGCTATGAACTTCTCTCAAATTGAAGAAATCAATACGGATATCCTGTTTCGGTTGAACGACAATGCGGGGCCAGATTCAATCGAATATGCAGACCGTTTGTCCATTCCGTTCAGAATATGGCGGGGAGGCAAATGGCAAATGGCAAAACCGCTGACGGATCCAAAACAGGTGATTTTTCCCAGTGGGTATGAAGGGAAAGCTCTGCGATTTGATGAGCCGAGCCAGGAGACGTTGTCTCTCTACACTGGCGCCAAATCGGTATCATCCCGGATCACCTATGATGATGCCTCGACCAATAAAGTCATGGCATTTCTGGTGCGTTCAGGCCTCTGGAGTCTGATTAGCGGCCCGGCATTCACCAAATTTCGGCGGTCATTGATCTACAATCCAGGCAGCGGTGCCGCGCATGAGATGGTTATCACCGTTACCGGCAAAGATACTGAGAATAGAAAGGCTCATGTCCAGGCAACCATAGTGGATCCGAAAGGCCAGACGCATATGACGGCGGTTGGTGCTTATATTCAGCTATGTGAAGCTGTTGGCCTTGAGGGGCGATCAAAGCGCGAAGCCGGTATATTTCTTCCAGAGAACCTCGATACACCTGACTATGCGATATCCCTGCTTCACGAACATGGCATAGAGGTGCTTTTTGAAGAGCTGTAAGTAGAGCAAGCAATAGATATGGTCGCGCTCAATTACATTATGTCCGCTTCTGACCCCATTATTTGGGGCAGAAACGACCGCAATTTGGGTGCCAGGAGCGCGTCGGCAATTGGCAATCGACTCGAGTCGCGAACCGCTTGCCCCGCCTGAAAAAGCGACTTCACACAGCGCGTCTCCTTTCCTAGAAAAACCGCGGGGACTATAATCAGGAGACACCCTCGACATTGACTCAAATTTCATCCCTATTCGTGCGCAAGATGGTCGCAGCCGCCAGTCCGTCGCTGGACAAGCCATGGTTGCTGCGCAAAATGGGTGTCGATCCGGATGCACCGCTGGATTTCAACATTTCGGTTTCCGAGAGTAACCATTACGATCTCTTGCGCCCTAAACGAGCGCAATAACCAACAACAACCGGTTCCGACCGGGTGACTTGACACTGTGACCGGACTCGCGACAGCATCCGGGAAAGGAATTAAAAATGGCCCGTCTTTTCGTCACCGGCTTTGCAACACTGGTCGCCATAATACTCTGGGCTGGCGCAATATTCATCGGCACCAGCGAAGGATGGTGGCACCGTCCGATCATCAATGCGGAAGCACCGGCGGAGTTTGCCCGCGCCGCACGGGCGAGAGTCGAGAACGAGCATCACGGCAACCTCGGCTTTGCCATGATCGAAAATGGCAAACGCGGAGACAGTTTTTCCGTCTCATCGGGAGCGCCGGTGGACGAAAACGCCCTCTATCAGGTTGCCTCGCTGGGCAAATGGATCACCGCTTGGGGAGTGATGGCGCTGGCGGAAGATGGCCTTATCGATATCGATGCACCGGTGGAAAACTATCTCAGACGCTGGAAACTGCCGGACAGCGAATTCGACCATAGCAAAGTCACCATCAGCCGACTGCTCAGCCATACGGCGGGCCTTGATGACAATCTGGGTTATAACGGCTTTGACTCGCCGGACGCGGTCCAGTCCCTCGCAGATTCCCTGACCCGCGCCGAGGACGCATCGCCAGGAAAATCCGGCGTGGTCCGGGTCGGAGCGGAGCCGGGGAAAGCGTGGCAATATTCTGGCGGAGGCTATACCCTGCTCCAACTGATGATCGAGGATGTCTCGGGCCTCTCCTTTGCCGACTATATGGAGCAGCGGATATTCGCCCCGCTAGGTATGACGCGGACGACTTTCGATCATCACAAAGCCGAAGCGATGGGGCTGGCCGAAAATTATACGCTCGATGGCGAAACCGAGCCGTTCCGCTGGTATACCGCGCTCGCAGCTACCTCATTGTTCACCACGCCCGCTGATATGACGACATTCGCTCTGGCTCAACTACCCGGCAGTGACCAGACAGTCTTGTCCCAGAAGACCTTGTCCACCATGTCGAGCCCCCATGCTTCATCATTGGGCGCCGATATTTGGGGCCTCGGTCCAATGTTGCTCGCCCCGAATAATATGGGCGGTTTCATCATTGGTCATGATGGAAAGAACGAGCCTGCCATCAACAGTGCCGTCCGGGTCGATCCTGCCACCGGCAACGGCATTGTCATCCTAGAAACCGGAAGCCCGATCCTTGCCACCACGCTCGCCGGTGAATGGGTATTCTGGAAGACCGGCAATGTCGACAATCTCGCCTTCGCCGCCAAAATGGACAGCATGTTCACCTGGATACTGTTCGGCAGCCTCGCTATTCTGATTTTTGGACTGGTCATCGGCTGGCGGCAATGGCGTCGCCGCTCCCGCTGGCAACGGTAATCTGATGGAAAAGCGTAAGGTTTTCGGGTACAGGGCGGTGATCCCTGCATCCTTGCGCCGCCGTCCGATCCATGATTAGCGGGCAATATATCCGCGGACGAATAGGCAGGCGTTCCGCTCGCGATTACTGCCCGTATCGCCCCTGCAGATAGCGCCAGCTCGCCCGCAGGCCCAGCGCTTCACCGCCTTTGGGCCGGCCAGGCTTGCTTGCCGGACGCCAGGCAAAAGTGTCAAAATGGGCCCATGCCCCAGATTCCGGAGCAAATTTCTTCAGGAAGAGGGCTGCGGTGATGCATCCGGCGAAGCCCCCGGCGGCGCTGTTCACGCAATCGGCAATCTCGCTGTTCAGCATCGCATCATAGCCCGACCAGAGCGGCATTTGCCACAGCGGGTCGCTTTCATCCGCGCCAGCCTGCAGCAGTCCGTCCGCCATATCCTTGTCATCGCAGAACATCGCCGGCAGGTCGGGGCCCAGAGCGACGCGGGCCGCACCGGTCAGCGTTGCGAAATCGATGATCATTTCCGGCTCTTCCTCGCCGGCCAGCGTCAGCGCATCGCCCAGTACCAGCCGTCCTTCGGCATCGGTATTGGTGATCTCGACGGTCAGCCCCTTGCGGCTGTTCAATATATCGCCGGGACGCAGGGCATTGCCGTCGATCGAATTTTCCACCGCAGGCACCAGCAGATGCAGGCGCACCGGAAGCTTGGCCTCCATCACCATCCGCGCCAGTGCAATCGCATGGGCAGCGCCGCCCATGTCCTTTTTCATCAGCATCATGCCGGCGGGAGATTTCATCGAAAGCCCGCCGCTGTCAAAGGTCACGCCTTTCCCGACGATTGCGATTTTCGGATGATCCGCCTTGCCCCATTTCAGCTCGAGCAGGCGCGGCGCATGGGCGCGCATCGCTGCCTTGCCGACGCCATGGATCATCGGAAAATGCTCTTCCAGCGTATCGCCGCGCGTCACTTTCAGCTCTGCGCCGTGCTGGGCTGCCAGCCTGTCGACAATATCTTCCAGCTTGTCCGGCCCCATATCGGCAGCCGGCGTGTTGACCATGTCGCGGACCATCGCTGTGGCTTCGGCCTGACGCACCGCTTCGTCGCGCTGGCCGATGGCATCGTTGACCAGCAGCACGCTCGGTCCCTGCCGGTCGGGCAATTCCTTGTAACGGTCGAACTCGTGCTGCGAGATCAGCCAGCCGAACAGCGCGCCCTTGGCGCTGATATCCTGCAGCCGGTAATTGCCCTCGGGGAGACTGCCGCCCAGCCTGGCCAGCGACCAGGCGTCGAGCTTGCTCTGATCGGGCACACCGGCCACCACCGAAAAGTCGGTCGCGAGCGATTTGTCATCGCTCTTGCCGCCCACCGGAGGCAGCAGCAGATAGCTGTCGGGTTTGCCGGCAAATTGATAGGCCGCGACCAGCGTCCGGATATTCTCCGGTTGCCCTTTCAGCCAGTCTTCAAAATTGTTCACATCCAATAGCTGGATATTGCGTGCGCTCTGGCCGGTGTCGGCCTCGATCAATGCCTTAAAATCAGTCATTTGACGGCTATAGCCGCAGAATATGCCGAGCGCGAGAGTCTATTCGGCGGCGATGGCCTGCTCTTCGACCGGCAGTGTCGAGCCCGACTTCTCGGCCGCACCGGCCTTGCTAAAGACCATCACCCCGTCGTTCACGGTCTTGTGGCGCAAGTTGATGATATCCTTTGGAAAGTTCTGGTTGAGCCGCCACGGTTTGCGGTCGCCCTGTTTCGGCAGATCCTTGATCGCCCGCTGGACATAGCCGGAGCTGAAATCGAGCATCGGCTCCGTCCCCATCGTCTCGCCGGCCGGCAAGGTGGGCGTCGCGATCGGCGTGCCGTGCTCGTCCATATAGTTGATCAGGCGGCAGACATATTCGCTGGTCAGGTCGGCTTTCAGCGTCCAGCTGGCGTTGGTATAGCCCATGGTCATCCCGAAATTGGGAATGCCCGAGAACATCACGCCCTTATAGTTGATTTTCTCGCCGAAATTGACTGTCTGGCCATCCACCGAAATGGCGGCGCTGCCGCCGGTCAGCATTTTCAGACCGGTCGCGGTGACGATGACGTCGGCTTCCAGCGTTTCGCCGGATTTCAGCTTGATCCCGTCCTTGGTGAATGTCTCGATATGGCCGGTGACGATGGAGGCCTTGCCCGATTTGATCGAGTCGAACAGATCGCTGTCCGGTACGAGGCACAGGCGCTGGTCCCATGGATTATAGCTGGGCGTGAAATTCGCCATATCGACGTCCGGGCCCATTTCCTCGCGCACCATCTCGAGCAGCCGGTCCTTGAAGGCCGCCGGTTTCTTGCGCGCCAGATTGAACATGAAAATGCCCAGCAGCACATTTTTCCAGCGGGTCAGCAGATAGGCCAGCTTGCCCGGCAGGAATTTGCGCAGCCGCAAGGCCCATTTGTCCTCGCCCGGCCGCGATACGATATAGGTGGGGGAGCGCTGCAACATGGTCACATGCGAAGCCGTCTCCGCCATCGAGGGGACCAGCGTCACTGCGGTCGCGCCGCTGCCGATCACCACCACTTTCTTGCCGGCATAGTCGAGGTCATCGGGCCAGAATTGCGGGTGCACGATGTCGCCGGCGAAATCCGCCTTGCCGGGAAAGTCGGGATTATGGCCCTGCTGATAATCATAATAGCCCGAGCACATGTGCAGGAAATTGCATTTGACGATACTGTGCGTACCGTCGCCATGGGCCAGCGTGACGGTCCACAGCGCCTCTTCGCTCGACCAGCTGGCATCGACGACCTTGCGGTTGAAGCGGATCTTCTCGCGCAGGCCATATTCGGACACGGTCTCTTCGAGATAATTCAGGATCGACGGCGCATCGGCAATCGCCTTGCGCGCGGTCCAGGGTTTGAAATTATAGCCCAGAGTATACATGTCGCTGTCGGAGCGAATACCGGGATAGCGGAACAGGTCCCAGGTCCCGCCGAGCCGCTCGCGCCCCTCGACAATGGCAAAGCTTTTGCCGGGGCAACGCTTGGTCAGGTGGACGGCAGCGCCGATACCGGACAGACCGGCGCCGACAATCAGGACATCGAGAATTTCATTTTCCATATCCGCTTCTTACTGACATAAATGTCAATTGGCAAGAGAGCGGATAAGAGGCTGTTCGGGTGCGGGTCTGCGGGGCCTATTCGCTGATCAGGGTCAGCGAGCGGAACAGCCCGTGGTTGAGCGTTTCGTCAAAGCGGCAGCCGATATGGCCATCTTTGCACCAGATCGCGGTCGCGGCGACCGGGCTGCTGCCGTCAAAGCGCAGCCAGACACGCGTGCCTTCCGGGAAACTGGCGTCGGCGGCGACCCGGCAACCATAGATGGACAGATCCACCAATTCGCCGGATTTCGCGCCTTTTCCCTGCTGCCGTATCGCTGTCCGCTGGATCTGCACCGGATGCCGATACGCCTGTCGCTGATCGACCAGCGCAGCTTTCACTGCGCGATATTGCGAATTCATATAACCCATCGCGAGCTCCCTTGTTGGAACCCCCTAGCGAATTCTAGTCAACAAACAGTTAATCAATATCCGGCCCGTCCCGCGCAAGGGACTGACATGTTTTGATTATTCGGCGGCCTCCAGCGCCGGTTCGCCCTCGCCCGCGTCCTGCTGCGAATTGGGGCCGTAAAATTTGAGCACCCCGTCATCCACGGGATCGTGGCGCAATATCTTCCGGTCGAACAGATAGTCCTGGTTGAGCTTCCACGGCATCGCAGTGCTGTTGCGCGGCAGTTCGTCGATCGATCGCTGGATATAGCCAGACGAGAAATCGAACAATTGCTCCTGCTCCAGCTCCTTGTCCAGCACCGGATTGGCGATCCGCGTCGAGGTCGCGTCCATATGGTTGAGCACGCGGCAGGTATATTCCGACACGATATCGGCCTTCAGCGTCCAGCTGGCGTTGAGATAGCCGAACACGATCGCCAGATTGGGAATGTCGGAGAACATGCAGCCCTTGTAATAATAATGATCAGGCCAGTGGACCGGCTTGCCGTCGACCTCGAAGGCGACCTTGCCGGCCACTGCCAGCTTCAGCCCGGTCGCGGTGACGATGATATCCGCGTCCAGCGTCTCGCCGGACTTCAGCTTGATGCCATTTTCGGTCACCGTATCGATATGGCCGGTTTTCAGATCGGCCTTGCCCGCGGCAATCGCCTTGAACATGTCGCCGTCGGGCACCAGGCACAGGCGTTGCTCCCACGGGCCATAGGGCGGCGTGTAATCTTCCTTCACATATTTGTCGCCCAGCTCTTTTTTGAGCGGCTTTTCCAGCTTGCGGATGACCTTTTCCGGATTGTCGCGCGAGGTGCGGAAGGTGATGTCCTGCATCCACACATTCTTCTTGCGGATGATCGCATAGGCCCATTTTTCCGGCATGATCTTGCGCAGGAAATTGGCCAGCGCGTCCTTCGCCGGGCGCGCCGCATACCAGGTCGGCGTCCGCTGCAGCATCGTCACATGGCTCGCCTTTTCCGCCACCACCGGCACGATCGTCACCGCGGTCGCGCCGCTGCCGATGATCACCACCTTCTTGCCCGCATAATCCAGATCCTTGGGCCAGAATTGCGGGTGGACGACCTCGCCCTTGAAATTCTGCAAGCCCTCTATCTGCGCGTCATAGGGATTGTCATAATCATAATAGCCGGCGCCCATATAGACGAAATTGGCGTGCATCACGACCTTGCTGCCGTCGGATTTCTCCGCCGTCACCGTCCAGCGCGCATCCTCGCTCGACCAGCTCGCCGACAGTACTTTGTGGCCGAAATGGATATGTTTCTCCAGATCATGCTTGGCCTTGATCCGGTGGAGATAGTTGATGATCGAGGGACCGTCGGCGATCGCCTTCTGCTCGGTCCACGGTTCGAAACTGAAGCCCAAAGTGTGCATGTCGCTGTCGCTGCGGATGCCGGGATATTGGAACAGGTTCCAGGTCCCGCCGATATCGTCGCGGCGCTCGACAATCGCAAAGCTCTTGCCCGGACATTTGTCGCGCAGATGCACCGCCATGCCAATGCCCGAAATCCCGGCGCCGACGATCAGCACGTCGACCGATTCTATTGCTGCGCTGCTATTCCCGGCGACCTGTGCCGCTCCGTTACTGCTAGACATGCCGACTCTCCAATTTTTTCTTGGTTATGCCATTCGCGGAGACGAGTTGCAATTGAAGATTTAACTGGCCGGTTAATGGAAGCCCTTCTCCCGTGAGGGAGAAGGATACGTAATCTTGCCACCGGAGCGTCAGCGAAGGTGGTTAGATGAAGTTGGATGAGGGTATACCGATGGTCGGTTGGAGTGCCACGACGGTCAGTACGCCCTCACCCAGCTGCGACTAGGCAGCAAGCTGCCAAGTCTCCACACCAGTTTGGATCGGCTTCAGGTCGAAGCGATCCCCCGGACCGCTTCTAAAACATGCTGGGCATGTTTTACCTGAAGCCGATCCAAACTCCCGCACGGGAGAGGGAAACAGCCCACTTAACACCCCAACAAAAGCATGATAGCGCCCCGGCATCGACACGCTCTTCCTCTTGATCGGCCTGGCCCTCGCGGCGACGGGCCTGACGCTGATGATCCGCAGCGATCTGCTGTATATCCGCGGCGGCACCCGCCGCGTACCCGCCCAGATCGTCCGACACCAGATGAAGAGGCGCGGCGGCGCGACGCTGTACAGCGCGGTGCTGCTGGTGCCCGACGAGCGCGGCGGCTTCATCGAGGTCCGCGATCCCCTGACCACGCCCTTCCCGACCCCGGTGATCGGCGAGCGGCTGACCGTCGTCCACCCGACCGGCCACCCCGGCAAAGCGCGCATCCCCTATCCGTGGTTCCGGGCGGGGGTGTACGGCGTGCTGGGCTATGGGTTTGTGGTTTGTTTGTTGGCGGTTACGGGGGTGCGAGCATAGACGCGAACAAGTAAATCAGTGCATTTTGTGTGATCAATGAGTTTCTATTATGGTACATAGCAGTATGCACACAAAACCCTTAGTTGAATTTCAAAAGTTCTTCCGATCAGAGATCCATTGGTTAAGAGCCAGATTGCATCGACATTTACCGCTTCTGTTCGACCACCCTAATGCGACGAAGGAAAATTACAAAGAAAACCATAAAGATCGAATGGATGTTTTTCCAGGTAAAGCAGATAATTCAAAACTCAGATTCATCTGGGCAGTCGATTTTCTGACCCCGTCCTCGTTGGCGGAAACGAAGAAGAGGCTGTTGAAACTTGGTTGGGAGGATTCTTCAAAAGATCGTGAAAGTCCAATGGACTGGTTGAGTGCTGCCCGAAACGAGCGGTATCGCCAAGGGTGGAAAAATCTAGGATATATTACCCGAAATCCCACAACTTTTTTTAACCAAAGACATCATCAACAGTCCAAGTCATTACCGCGCATTTTCTCGAGTGCGAAAGCATCGTTGTTTAGCGTTTCACCCGCGTTATCCGCGATAGTGATATGCTTTGTCCTCGAAGAAAACGAGTGGAAAGCCTATGATAAAATTTGTGGTTTGCATTTATTGACTGAGTTTGAATCTCGCACTCGACTATCGACCTCGATTATCAGCCCACTGCATCAAAAGCAGAGGCTAGTTAAAAAAAGTAGGGCGCACTTTCAAGCCTTGATTCACCAATGGTTTAGAGTTGAATTTCCTGGGATCTTTTCATCCAAAGAGGATTCTGAGATTCCATGTGTGGAGTTTCTCGAATTAAATTCAAGCCATTCCCCACGATGGGATGCATACCGACGAATGTTTTACAACGCGAGATCACCATCTCCCTTTTCAATCGATGATTCTGACGAATTCTTGTTCCACGAAGACGTCCCAATTAGTCGTGGATCGCGCTCCTATGGAAGCTTAACTGCAACTTCTAACTTTATTGAGAATCTTGATCTGAGCCTGTTCGGCGATCGTGATAATGATTCACTCGCAGCTCACTTTGATTTCTATGTCCCAGCATTCATGGTGCAATGGGGACTAAGCCGCCTCACTCGCAGTTTGAATAAGGAGCTGGGAAGCATTAGAGACAACAGTCTCGATCCAATTTCTAAAATGCCCAATTTGTTTAATAAAAAAAAATCACGGCTAGACTGGAAAATGTCGCTAGATGTCAAAACCCTCTCTTACGATATCAAAAAAACCAATTTTGATTTTTTTAGAGGCAATTCACTAAATGTTAGAGGGAAATATTATGGTGATGAGAATACTTCTCATTCATTCTTGAAGGAATTAAACACGCGCACGCTTAGAGCTGCGAAAGAAGTCTATCGAAATACTAATATTAT
>CAXHZT010000034.1:0-18914 GCA_964022345.1 uncultured Sphingorhabdus sp. | reverse complement strand
CCGGTGGCGCCCGGTTCGGCGCGTTCCAGCCGGTCTGCGTCTTCCAGACCATCCCAGGCTGCGGTTATCTCGGAGAGGCGCGGCGTGGCGAACTGGTCGCGCACTTCTTCCAGTTCTTCTCGCATCACCGCATAGAGTTTCGCGCGGTCGGCCAGGATCGCGAGATATTCCTCGATCGCGGCGGCCAGTTCCTTCAGCTCGTCGCCGATTTCCTCGCGGCCAAGCGCCGTCAGTTTCTGCAGACGCAGATCCAATATGGCTTTCACCTGGACCGGCGACAATTTGTAGCTGTCGCCCTCGACATCGGTTTCGGTCGCTTCGACCAGCCGGATATAGCCAGCAATCTCGGCGATCGGCCATTCGCGGCGGAGCAGGGATTCGCGCGCTTCCGCCGGGGTAGAGGAACCGCGGATGATCCGTACGACTTCGTCCATATTGGTGACCGCGACCACCAGACCGAGCAAGATATGCGCCCGCTCGCGCGCCTTGTTCAGTTCGAACTTGGTGCGGCGGGTGATCACTTCCTCGCGGAACTTGACGAAGGATTCGATAATGTCGCGCAGCGTCAGTACTTCGGGGCGGCCGCCGCGAATCGCGAGCATATTGGCCGGGAAGCTCGACTGGGCAGGGGTGAAGCGCCAGATCTGGTTGAGTACCACATCTGCGGTCGCGTCGCGTTTCAGCTCGATGACCACGCGGACACCGGCGCGGCTGGATTCGTCGCGGATGTCGGAGACGCCCTCGATGCGCTTATCTTTTGCGGCTTCGGCGATTTTTTCGACCAGACCGGACTTGCCGACCTGGAAAGGAATCGATGTCAGGACGATCGAACGCTTGTCGCCGCGTCCTTCCTCGATCTCGTGGCGGGCGCGCATCATGATCGATCCGCGGCCGTCCTTGTAGGCCGCACGGGCGCCGGACTGGCCGAGGATCAACGGCGCGGTCGGGAAATCGGGACCGGGAACGATTTCGATCAACTCGTCAATCGTGATGCCGGGATTTTCGATATAGGCAAGGCTGGCGTTGATCACCTCACCCAGATTATGCGGCGGGATGTTGGTCGCCATGCCGACCGCGATACCGCCGGCGCCGTTGACCAGCAGATTGGGGAAGCGGGCAGGGAGCACGCTTGGCTCCTGCAGGCTGCCGTCATAATTGGGAATGAAATCGACGGTGTCCTTGTCGAGATCGTTGAGCAGGAAATTGGAAACCTTGTTCAGCCGCGCTTCGGTATAACGCATCGACGCCGGCATATCCGGATCCATCGAGCCGAAATTGCCCTGACCGTCGATCAGCGGCACGCGCATCGACCAGTCCTGGGTCATCCGGGCCAGCGCCATATAGATCGCGCTGTCGCCATGCGGGTGATAATTGCCCATCACGTCACCGACGATTTTCGCGCATTTGCGATAGGGCCGCCCGGCGACCATGCCGCCTTCCTGCGCTGCATATAATATCCGGCGATGGACCGGCTTCAGACCGTCGCGGACATCGGGCAGCGCACGGCTGACGATGACCGACATGGCATAATCCATGTAGCTGGTTTTCATCTCGTCGACGATGTCTACCGGTTCGATATGGGACGGCGACGGTGGAGTGGTTTGTTCGTTCACAAACGGGCCTTTTTTATAGGTTTTTTCTTGTCGGTTCTTCTAGGGGATCGGACGGGCAAAAGCCAGCCTTTCGGGCCAGTTTTACAATAATATTACCCCGCCGGAATCAGGGTTGGATTTCCGTACCGTCCCACGCAAAAATCTTTCCACTATCGGCGGGTTTCAGGGCTTCCAGAACCGTGAGAAGCTGACGGGCAGCACGCGCGGAATCGAACAGTTTTTCCGGCGGAACATTGCCCTGAAATGGGACGCTCAGCCCCGTGTCCACCGTGCCCGGATGCAGCGCGACGATTATCGACCTGTCATTCTTGCGCGACCACTCGATCGACAGGTTGCGGATCATCATGTTGAGCGCGGCCTTGGACGCGCGATATCCGTACCAGCCGCCGAGGCGATTGTCCGAAATGCTGCCCACACGGGCGGAGAGCGCGGCGAATCTGATGGTCTCTATTCTTTCCATCAGCGGCAGGAAATATTTGGCGACGAGCGCGGGGCCAATCGCGTTGACCTGATAGTTTTTTGTTAGCCACTCGGCATCCAGTTGGCGCAGGCTTTTTTCCGGCCCCTTGCCGTCTTCGTGGAGCAGACCGGTGGCGACAAAAACGAGCGAGGGGTTGATCTGCTTGTCCGCAAGCCAGTTCGCCGCGTTGCGGATGCTGTCCTCTGAGGTCAGGTCGAGCGGGACAGGGCCGTCACCGGATCGCGACAGGCGGATGACGGTGTCATATTCGCCGCCGGCTTCCAGTGTATCGGCGACAGCGCCGCCAATCCCGCCGGACGCGCCGACCACGACGGCGGTCTTTGCGGTCATGTCCGCAGAAAGCGAAGGCTGTTTTCCGTGCTGCTGTCGGCGTCATAACGATAACCGTCATAGTCGAAGCCCTTGAGCGCTTCCGGATCGGTCAGATGATTCTCGCATATATAGCGCGCCATCATGCCGCGGGCGCGCTTGGCCTCGAAGCTGATGAACTTGGGGCCGTCGGGACTGTCCTTGCGGAAATCGACCTCGATAATCCGGCCGGGCAATTTTGCGACATGCGGTTTGACCGAGGCCCAATATTCGTTGCTTGCCAGATTGACGACGGTCTCGCTGCCGATCTGCTCCATATCGGCGGCGAGCGCCGCTGCGATCTTGTCCTTCCAGAAATCGGTCAGCTTGCTGTAGCGCGGGGCCCATTTTGTGCCCATTTCCAGCCGGTGGGGGCGGATAGGGTCCAGCGGCCGCAGCAATCCGTAGAGGCCGGATAGGATTCGCAGGTGGTCCTGGGCAAAGGTCATTGCTTCGTCGCTGAGGCTGCCGGCCTCGAAGCCGGAATAGACATCGCCATTATAGGCGTAAATCGCGGGCCGTTCCGGCTGCTCGAAAAATTCGCTGTACCGTTTGCGGTTCAATGCGATCAGATTGTCCGAGACCGGCATGATGGCTTTCAGCTTCTTGACCGTCAGATTGCTGATCGCGCTGGCCAGTTTTTCCGTTTCGTCGGGAAAGCGGTTTTCGGATGGCGGGGTCGCCGGAATGGCGGATTCAAAATCCAGCGATTTGGCGGGGGATATGATTGCAAGCACGCGATTTTACCTCATTATACTCTATCTGGATGGTCGCCGGCGGCAGCGGGCCCGGACTGTTCAACCTCTATTCAGCGCATTAACGCTAGAAAAGACTAGAAAGCTTGGTAATAGGGCCAAGAGTGTGTGGTGCAACCATATTCCGGAGAACCCGTTTCTCCCAAATAATAATCATCCGGAGGATATTCATGCGTTTTTTATCTCATTTTTCCATGGCTGTGGCGCTCGCGACGGCGGGCACGCTGGCTATGACGGCGCTGCCGCAGGACGCGCAGGCAGCCAAGAAGAAGAAAGAATCAAAGTCAGACATTAAGATCAGCAAGGAAGTCCGTCCCAAGGTGGCGGCCATTCAGACTGCCATGGCGAGCGAAACGCCCGAAACGGCCAAGCCGTTGGTGGAGGCATTGCTGGCCGAGACTCTGGCGCCTGACGATCAGTTTGTTGCCGGTCAGCTGGCTATCCAGCTCGGCGGAACAATGAAGGACACAGGGCTGCAGGAAAAAGGCATTATTGCCTCGCTCGCCAGCGGCCGGACCGGTGCCGAGCAATTGCCGGCCTTCAACTTCTTCGCCGGTAATTTTGCCTATGGCGCGGAACGCTGGGCAGATGCTGCGCAATATTTCCAGACGGCCTATGATCTGGGTTATCGCACAAATAATGTGGAAGCGTTGTTGGCCGAAAGCTATTTCAAACGGAACATGTATCCCGAAGGTCTGGCAAAGTGGGATGAATTGATGTCCGCTGCCAACGCTTCGGAAACAAAGGCTCCGGAATCCTGGTATCGACTGGCGCGAGATCGGGCGCTGGCCAGCGGCAACAAGGGGCTCTATGCAACATGGGCGACCAAATGGGCGGCCGCTTATCCTTCCGGGGATTCCTGGGGTGACGCCGTTGCTGCTAACCGCACCACATCACAGGCGGACAGCGTCCAGAATCTTGAAGTCTTGCGCTTTATGAAAGCGTCGGACGCTCTCAAGTCGACTCGCGATTACAAGGAGTTCGCCGAGGAAGCGCAGCGCAAAAATCTCTTCGGTGAAGTGGTTTCTGTGCTCGAAGAAGGCCAGCAAAAAGGCCTGGTCACGGCATCCAGTCCTTTGATTGCAGAGGCGCTGACACCGGCACGACGCGAAGTGGCGGCCGATAAAAAATCATTGCCCGCCCAGCCATCCGGCGTCCGGGGTTCCGGCAGCAGCTCGGTGATGATGAACTTTGCCGATGTCTGGCTTGGTTATCAGGATTTCGACAAGGCTGTCGCATTTTATGAAGCGGGTCTGTCGAAGCCGGGAGCCGATCTGAACCGCGGCTATGTCGGTATCGGTACTGCCCATGCTTATGCAGGCAATTATGATGCCGCCAAGCAGGCTTTTGCAAAAGTCTCGGGAAGCCGGGCTCCACTGGCTTCGATGTGGCAGACGTGGATTGACCAGCAGTCGGCTCCGGCTGCGCCAGCCGCGCCGGCAGCACCCGCTGCTCCGGCAGAACCGGCAAGCTGACTCGACCAAAAGATCAAACAGAAAGGGCGCCGCTGGCGCCCTTTTTTATTCCTGAATGGGAACGCCCGGCAAATGTTTGGCCGACCGGATGGTGAGCGACGTTTTGACGCTCGCCACGTTGGGAGCCGAGGTAAGCTGGCTGGTCAGAAAACTCTGAAACTGCTGCAAATCCTTGGCGACCACTTTCAGGATAAAGTCGATTTCGCCGTTCAGCATATAGCATTCCCGGACTTCGGGCAGTTTTTGCACGTGATCTTCAAAGGCCTGAAGATCGTTTTCCGCCTGGCTTTTCAGGCTGACCATCGCGAACACGGTGATCGTATATCCCATTTTGGCGGGATCTATCGCTGCATGATAGGATTTGATCACCCCCTCATCCTCCAAGGCGCGCATCCGGCGGAGGCAGGGAGGGGCGGTCAAACCGACACTATTGGCCAATTCCACATTGGTTATCCGGCCATCGCTTTGCAGCCGCTCCAGAATTTTCAGATCAATTTCATCGAGATTTGTGTCAGCCATAGGTATGTAATATCCGTTCGCGAATCATTTATTCGTTATAATATAATAAGCACGCCAAGCAATGCTTTCTCCCATGTCCCACATTGTGACGCGGCGTTTTCATAGCTTCCTGTAACGTCGCGAAAGGGTTATCACCCAGTTAACAGTTGTCTAAATCAACGATTTTCGGGATCACAAATTGCGCTTCGATGACCGTCTGAACACCGTGCTCAAGGGGAGCCTGCCGGAAGGGCCAGCCGCCGCTACCCAATGGCGCCAGGTTGTCGACCTTTTGGCCCAGAAACCGGGCGACCTCGCCAACGAGGATGTCCAGGCCGGGCTGACCCGTCTGCACGACCTCCATGACCGCGTTTCCGAAGAGGACCGGGTTGCTGCCGTCCGGTCGCTGGACGGCCGACTGCGCTCTGCGCCGCTGCTTGTCTATCTGAGTGGCGATACCGATCCGGTATGCGATGCCGCGGTCTCCGCGTCCGATTTGCCCTATGATGTCTATGTCGACGCGTTTCCGCGGCTTTCCGAAAGGGCCCGCGACCGTTTGCAGTCGCGGGGCATTGATCTGTCGGGTCAAAAGGCGATTGATCCGGGCGGTGCGAACGAACCGGAAATTGCGAGCGAGCAGGATACGGCCGATCCCGTCGCGAGCGCCGAATCGGCCAGCGCCGAATCGGCCAGCGCCGACGAGACGCCCGAAACCGATCAGGCGGATAGCGGGAAAAGTCCCGAAGCGTCGCAAATCAGCGCTCTGGTTGAGAAAATCGCAGACTATCAGAAGAATCGGGCGGTCGAAACGCCGCCGTCATCGCGCGGCGAACAGAGCGACCAGAGTTTTTCGATGGATTCGCTCGATAGCATCCGGTTTGAAACCGACGAATCGGGAACCGTCACTTGGACCGAGGGCCCTCCGAAGGGGGCAATCGTCGGGGTAACGATCGCGCAGCCTGCCTTTGATGAAGGTCCGGGACCCGATGCTTATGGCGCAGCTGCATTTCGTCAGAGAATGCCGATGGAAAACGCCCGGATGCGCCTGTGTGGCGCTGCTATTGTGGCCGGCGACTGGCGAATGAGCGCTATACCCTATTTCAGCGAAGAATCCGGTCGGTTTGAGGGCTATCGCGGGATCATGCGCCGCCCCAATGTGGCCGAAGATGCCGGACATAGCGGTATCGATGTCAAACGCCGCGAACAATTGCAGCAACTGATTCATGAATTGCGCACCCCCCTCAACGCCGTAATCGGATTTAGCGAAATCATCGAACAGCAGCTCTTCGGACCCGCCTCCTTCGAATATCGCTCGCTCGCCCGCAATATCATGGACGAGGCGCGCCGGCTGCTGGCAGGATTTGAAGATCTGGATATCGCGGTCAAAGTGGATTCCGGACAATTGCCGGGATCGATCGGAACGACCAATGCGGACTGGCTGTTCGACCGGATGGCGCAGCGCTTGCAGAGTTTGACCCACAGCAAGGCGGTTGACCTGAACATCAGCAAGGCGGAACCGATCCGGCCCTTCGCGCTTGATGGCGAATCGGCGGAGCGGATATTTGCCCGCCTGTTGTCTGCGGCAATCATCTCGTGCGAAAACGGAGAGACGCTGAAGGGGGAGTTGCGGACCCGGATCGGCGTTCACCCGACCAACCAGTTCACCTTGTCGCGGCCCTCCCGGATAAAAGATATCGCGGAAAATATTCTGCTCGATCCATCGCAGGGCATTGACGGGGACGATAGCGAATCGTCGCTACTGGGTCTTGGCTTCTCCTTGCGGCTGGTGCGCAATCTCGCGCAGGCGGCGGGCGGTTCGCTGACCATCAGCCAGAACAGCATTGCGTTGACCCTGCCTGCCGCAACAACCGGCAAAATGAAAATGCGGGAAACCGAACTGGAATAATCCGCGGGCCTGCATTATGCTCTGTCTTCCCAATTGCGGGTAATATGGAGCGGCGGAAATCTCTCTTCAAAAACATCAACCGATGAAATTCCGGACACCGGGCCATCGCGTGCAATGGCCGAACGATTTCGGCAGGCGGTTCCTGATTTCGGTCGATACGGAAGAGGAATTCGACTGGGACGCCCCGTTCCAGCGCGAGGGCCACAGCACCCAATCGGTTGCAGAGCTGCAGACATTCCAGACATTTGCCGAGACCCATGGCGTGAAGCCGGTCTATTTTATCGATTTTGCAATTGTCGAAGACGACAAGGCCGTCGCCTTTCTCAAAGGCGCTGCGCAGCGGAAATCGGCAGAAATCGGCGTCCATCTGCATCCTTGGGTCAATCCGCCGTTTGAAGAGGAAGTCATTGTCCACAACAGTTTTGCCGGCAATCTGCCGAAAGAACTGGAAGAAACGAAGCTGGTCGCCTTGCGCGACGCCATTCGCGACAGAATCGGCGTTACGCCTACCATCTATCGGGCCGGTCGCTATGGCATCGGACCGAACACCGCCGGCCTTTTGATCAAGCATGGCTTTGTTCTGGACAGCAGTATCAGGCCGCGTTTCGATTATAGCGGGCAGGGCGGACCGGACTTTCTCGCCGCCGGGCCGGAGCCCTATTGGTGGCACGGGGAGGACAAGCTGCTCGAAGTGCCGCTGACGACGGTCTATTCCGGGCTGTTTCGCAAACAGGCCGGTCTTCTGGCCGGACTAATGGAGAAATATCCGCTGGCAAATGCGGTGCTTTCCCGCAGCAAGATGCTGGAGCGTATTCCGCTGACGCCCGAGGGTATTTCCGCCCGCGAAACAAAAGAAGCCATCGACGTCGCCCTGGATGACGACTTGCGGCTGCTCGTTTTTTCCTTCCACTCTCCCTCTCTGTCTCCCGGCCATACGCCCTATGTACGATCGCAGGAGGATTTGGACGGTTTCTATGACTGGTGGCGGGACGTGCTGGACCATCTGGAAATGCGCAATGTAAAGTCGGTCGCCATTGCCGAGTTGATGCGCGCTGCCGCCGCTTCCTAGCTGGAAGATATTACCATCGGCACGAATCGCGATGATCGTTCTTGCCAAATGACAATCGCTTCCGCTATCGGACCATCCCATGAGATTAGCCTGGAAAAAGCTGCTCATACGGGCCTGTAGCTCAGTTGGTTAGAGCTGGCCGCTCATAACGGCTAGGTCGGGGGTTCGAGTCCCTCCGGGCCCACCATATTTTTCCAAAGCCGTGAATTGCTCCGCTTGCGAGCAGCGGCAAAAAGAAGCGTAAAAACCCTTTGCTTTTCCCAAAAGCACCGCCTAGGGGAAGCGCGCGTCGGGGAGTGGCGCAGCCTGGTAGCGCACCTGTTTTGGGTACAGGGGGTCGCAGGTTCAAATCCTGTCTCCCCGACCATTTTTATATTTTGGCAATCCCCGCCGGCGGCATGTATGACCCAAACATCTTGCACGCCGGCGTTGCCGTCTCCCTTTATAAACATCTCATGAAACTGCGTTGTCGTTTGCCCGGCTGTTTGGCGGGTGGGTGCCGCTTTGACAGCGGCTCTATGCCCCGATTGTGAACTGGTGTCAGTCGTAATTAGTATTGATAATCATTCGCATTGACTTTTTGCCTCGGCTACCTAGTAGTTGCGAACGATTCGCATAAGGGGGCATCATGAAGAACTTTGTATCTCGCCGCGCATTAACGGCGCTATATCTTGCCGGCGGCAGCGCCTTGGCTTTATCCAGTCCGGCACTGGCGGAAGAGCAGGCTTCCAATGATGAAGCATTAATCACCGTCACAGGCGAACGGATCGAACGCTCGCTTCTCGATACCGCTTCCAGTGTTGCGGTTTTCGATTCCGCGCGTCTTGCCGAGCAGGCGGGCGCCGACCGGATAGAACAGATTCTTGACATCGTTGCCAATGTGCAGCGCGGTTCTGGCGATCTCGGAGTTACCATTCGCGGTCAGGACACAACAGGCGTGTTGATCGGTGCCAATGCGTTTCTGGGTGGCACACGCCCCCGCGCGACGCTGCGGCTCGACGGTCGTGCGCTGAACTATAATGAATTTATCTATGGTCTTGGACCGATCTGGGACGTCGAGCGGATCGAAGTTTTCCGCGGGCCACAGACCACCACCCAGGGCCGCAATGCGATCGCCGGTGCGATTTTTGTCGAAACCAAGGATCCGACTTTCGAATTTGAGGGCGCTGCCCGCGCGATCGTCGGCAATTATGATACGGTCCAGACATCTCTGGCGCTCTCCGGCCCACTGGTCGAGGATCAGCTGGCCGCCCGGATATCGGTCGACCGGCGCGAACATGATAGCTGGATGAACTATGCTGATCCCGATATTTTTGTCGGCGCGGATCGTGAAGATGACGATTTTATCAATGTCCGCGCAAAATTGCTGTTCACCCCGACGGCCATTCCGGATCTGGAATTGTTGCTGACCTACGCGCATCTCAATGCCAATAACCCGCAGAGCGAAACCGCTGACGACCCGATCGAGGATCGTTTTCAGGCGGTGCAAAACGGGGCGCATTGGGAAACCAAGGTGGATTCCCTAGTGCTTGAAGCGAACTATTCTTTCTCCGGTGCGTGGCAGGCGAGTGTCACCGGCACCTATGCCGACTCGACAAGCGAGCGTTTCTCGCGCCCGGGCGCCGGTAGCTCGTTCGTCGAGGCGGATGAATATTCGCTCGAGGGACTGCTACGCTTTGCGCCAACGGACGGAAAGCTGAGCGGATTGTTCGGCATCTCTTATTTTGCGGCCGATCAGGATGAAATCAGCGATCTTTCGGCTTTTCTCGGTTTTGGCGATTTTGTCGACAGCCAGCGCAGCTTCGGTATCTTCGGTGAAGCTACGCTCGACCTGACACCGGCCCTGCATCTGACTGTAGGTGCCCGTTGGCAGCAGGACAATCAGGACAGGGAGGGCGCGCTGGGGCCGGTATCTCTCGATTATGATCAAACATTCGATGCGTTTCTGCCCAAGGCGGAGCTTGCTTATGATATAAGCGAGGATGTTGTCATCGGCGTGACCGCCCGAAAAGGCTTTAACCCGGGCGGCACCACGATTTCTTTCGTGACCGGTGACATTGATGACTTCGGCGCAGAGACTCTATGGTCCTATGAGCTGTTCTCGCGGGCCAGCTTGGCCGACGGTGATCTGCTATTGACCGGCAACCTGTTCTACACCGATTTTACCAATGCCCAGCGGCCGCTGATTTCAACGGCAGCCGCAGCCAATGGTACAATCGTGGAATATACTGAATTTGCCAACGCACCATCGGCGGAGAGCTATGGACTGGAATTGGAAGCGGTCTGGAAAGCCAGTCCGGCGGTTCAGTTCCGCGCGTCCATGGGCTTGCAGGAATCCAAGATTACGGAAACATTGCTTCCGGGCGATCCGATGCTGGGCAAGGAATTTCAGCGGGCTCCGCGGTTTAATGTGGCGCTGGGTGTGCACCTCAATCCGATCGAGCCGTTGACGCTGGATCTGGGCCTGCGTCACAATTCGAGCTATTACAGCGACGATGCGAACAATCCGGCCTTTGAAATTGACGGCGTAACATTGATCGATGCCAAGGCCGCCTATGATTTTGGACCGGTCAGCACCTTTGTCTATCTGCGCAACGCCACCAATGAGCATTATAAGGTCTGGCAGTTCCGGGCCGGTAATGCCTCGCTCGGCGACCCGCGTGAATATGGCATCGGTCTGGAAATGACATTCTGATGAGCGCGCGTCGACTTTTCCGTCTGACACATGGCTGGATCGGCGCGGTCCTGGCGCTGTTCCTCGTGCTCGTCGCGGGTTCCGGCGTCAGTCTGGCTTTCATGAGCGAGATGTTCATCGCCCAATATGGTGACGTTCTGGAGGCAGAAGCGCCAGCCACCGGCTCCGCCTATATCGAAATTGACGAGATGCTTGCCGCAGCGCAGGACTATCAGGGCGAAACGTTCATGGTCGGCGGGGTGCTGATGCCCCATAGCCGGATTCCTACAGTGTCGACCACGTTGGTCTTTGGTATCGAAGAGGGCGGTGATCCGCTCAATCCGTTGATGGTTAGCGTGGATCCATGGACAGGCGAGGGCAAGGGCTCTTTCTTGCTGGGCGATGCGTTTAGCCACGACATGATCGACTTTCATTTTGAATTGTTGATGGGCGATTGGGGCGTGGTTTTTGTCTCGATATTGGGCCTCTCCCTCGTCGGCTTCACGATCACCGGGATATGGCTCTGGTGGCCGACAAAGGGTTCGGCGCTGAAAAAGATGCGCAAACCGGTTTTGCGCGGCCGATGGCGCGACAAGCTGTTTCAGCTGCATGGCTGGCTGGCCGTCTGGACAGCAGTGCTTGTGGTGTTTTTTGCTTTGACCGGCACAGCCACGTCCAAACCGGAATGGTTCGGTCCGCTTTTGTCCAATCCGATGGAAGCTGGCCCGACCGGCGGTCAATGGACGGAGCAATGCGAGGGAAGCGTTAGCCTGGGGCGTGCGGTGCATCAGGCGCAGCAGCGTTTTCCTGGAACTGAGGCCACCACCCTGTCCGCCTTTCCAAGTACCCCCTATATGATCTATCTGCGTGCTGATGGCGACATCAACCGGCTGATGGGCGATACGATCGTCTGGGTGCATCCGTCCTGCGAAGGGATGATGGCGACGAAGCAGATTTTTGAAGAATCGGCGAGCGAAGGCATTGGCGGATCGATGTTATCGATTCATGGCGGTTATATTTTTGGGCCCGTTATCGGTCCGATATTGGTTGTCCTGACCGGATTGGCGCTGATCTTTTTCAGCATCAGCGGCGTTTTTGTATTCTTCACGCGAACCCTGCGTCGCAAAGCAATCGACGCTTCACCGGAGATTAGCGGACATTCATCCTCGCGCTAATGGCGAATGAGGCTGGCAAGAAAGCTAGCTGCCGTTCGACACCATTTTTCGCCAGAGCTTGAAGCCCTTGTAGACCAAGATCAGGCACAGGATCAGCATTACCGATGCAATGATCAGTGCGGCGACGGGGTTGGCAAAGGCTAGGAAGAGCAGTCCGCCGGTTGCGATGTCTTCGCCGGTTGAGACCACCGCATTGCTGACCGGTTCCGGACTGGTGTTGACGAGGGCGCGGGCGCCGGATTTCGCACTGTGGCTCATTAGGGCCGCGCCGCCGCCCAGCAGAAACACCACAACCTGCCAAACCGGATCGCCAGCATCGACAACGGCCAGCGCGAGCCGCGCGCCGCCCAAAGGCCGGATCGCGGTGTGGATGGTGTCCCAGATCGAATCGAGCCAGAGAATCTTGTCGGCGAAAAATTCGGCCACAGCGCCGAGCGCGCTGATTGCCAGAACCCAGGGGTTGGCGAGGGCATCGAGCATTTGCAGATTTTCCGGCAGGCTGATCCATTGCAGGCGCATCGCGAGGCCGGTCACGAACACCGTCAGGTACAGCCGCCAGCCCGATATCAGGCTGACGCTACCGGCCAATCCCAATAGCTCGACTATTCCCATTTGCCGATTTTGCCACGTCGGCCGGCTTTTGGCAAATCGGTTCGTGGCGGTCCGGCAAAAATCAAAAGACTTGGCAAAGCAGTCGCTTGCTGTTCATATGAACGGATGAACAAACCAGAGACCGACACTCAGGCACCCGCCATGGATGCCATTACCGGCAAACCCATGCCCAAGCCCATTCCCGCCTCGACGCTGGTTATCTTCCGCGATCAGCCGGGGCAAAAGGCTCCCGACCTGTTGATGGTCGAACGTTCGGCGAAGATGGTCTTTGCTGCAGGCGCCGCGGTCTTCCCCGGCGGCCGGATCGATGATGCGGATTTTGAATTTGCCAAAGCGCTCGGCCACGCGGACTTTGATGAATATGGCGCCCGCATCGCGGCGGTCCGGGAATCGATCGAAGAGACAGGTATCGCGGTCGCGGTCGAGGGGAATCTCGATCCCAAACGTGTCCTGGAAGCCCGGGATGCGCTGCACAAGGGCACGGTATTGGCCGACATCTGCAACCAGTTCGACTGGCAGCTGGAGCTGGAAAAGCTGATACCCTTCTCGCGCTGGTGCCCGCCCTTTGCCGAAAAGCGCGTGTTCGACACAAGATTCTACATGATCTCGCATGACGATCACCAGGCGGAGGCCACGGTCGACGAAACCGAAAATTACAATCTGTTCTGGGGCAATGCGCAATCGGTGCTTGATCGTGCGGAAGCGGGCGAGGTGAAGATCATTTTCCCGACCAAGCGCAATCTGGAACGGCTGGCGCAATTCGGATCGTTCGACGAGGCTGTGGCTCATGTAAAGGACCACCCGTCGGTGATGGTCTCTCCCAATATCGAAAAACGGGGCGAGGAAGTCCATCTGTGCATACCGGAAGGCATCGGCTATCCGGTCACATCGGAGCCAATGGACGCTGTCCAGCGTGGTTTCAAAAAATAGAAAAATGGTGCGCCCATCGACGGCAAAGGTGAGGCCTAAGTCATCAGACAATCTCGCTCGAATAGCGGGGGATGTGTCGACGTTGCGCCCAGTCTCTTTCGAAAGACTTTGGTTCGACCTGAAGCTGTCCATTCAGCGCACAAGATTTATACGCGTCCGAACGGCAATGATTGGGTGGAAAGCGGATGTTGCTCGCGCCCTTGCGCGCTGCTAATCTTGTTGCATGTCAATCAGCCCCAACACACCATTGGAGAGCATCGGTTTCGGTGGGGACGGTGACGAAGTCGATGCGTTCTTGGCCTTGGAACGTCACTTTGGAGTGTCGATAGATGACGCTCAATGCGGTCAATGGCGCACGGCAGGCGACGTATTTACCGCCTTTTTGCAAGCTTTTCCAGAGGAGCAAAAAGAGCGCGACGACCTTTGGCCAACATTTGCTAACTTTATGTGCGATGAAACGGGAGCAGATGCTTCACGCCTCGGGCATGATACTCTTTTACTCGCAGTTCCAATTAGCACGGTCTTACGACGGTGGCTTCGAAACGCTTTTGGGTAAGCGCCGCTGGACGTCCGCTTCTGAGGCGCTTCCCGACGGGCAGTTTTGATTTTGCATTCAATTAGTCCCAATGGCCGGAACTGGGTGGGAAGCGGACGGTCTGGTTTGGAGGTGAAGACAGAGATAGCAGACGCTATCACGTCGATCCGCTAACGACAGCTCCCGACCCATTTGCCGACATGCTGTCAGATCCTCGCATGAACAGATTTCCTGTGTCGAGGTGGACCATCACCCGTTCGAACGCGTGTTTAGAAAAGCCGCTTTCGAAACTATCTAGGCTGCGGCGTTAATCAGCAATAAGAACCCGGCCATCGGTCGAAACGTGGTCAAGACTCCATTCCAATGTCGCTAGGCGCTCAGGTTCCGCCAGCATGTCAGAAGCTGTTCTTGGAGTACCAGACCTTCTAATTCTTTGGTGTAGGTCCGGGCAGCGCCCATATGAGCCCTCGGCCTAGGCCGAACGGGAATGTCGTATGATGGCCTGTACCTGCGATGATTTCACTTTTTAGCTGCAGCCCATCATAGTTGCGACTTTCCAACGCAGCCACAAAGGCCCTTTGCTGATCGACCATTTCGTTGGTCGTGCCTTGATAAACAGGTGACTCAAACTCCCCAACAGCCAAAAATACTTTGGCGGGGAGGCGGGAATGTGCCTGCGCGTATTGTGCTTCGAGATCGAACAACACACCATTGTCATACCAAATAGACGAGCTTGTCAGGATGTAGGTTTCGAAGAGTTCGGGCTCAGTCAAAAGCGTATATATCCCGAACAGGCCTCCGAAAGACTGGCCAGCCAGCGTGCGGCGTTTTGGATCAATTCTATAAGCCCGCTCGATATGCGGGAAAAACTCCGACTTGAGAAATCTAAGATATTCTGCTGCCCCTCCGGTTTGTGTTCCTTCGAATTCGTCGCTTCTTGTCGGTGTCATATCGCGTGTACGGCTAGCTTGACCATTCTCACCTTCCGCGAACGAAATACCGACAACGATAGCCTCCTCAATAGCTCCTGACGACATACTTAGATGCGTTAACCCGGAAGCGACTTGAAACGTGTAAGGTCCATCGTTGAGATAGATAACTGGATAGGTATGATCTTTGTTTTTCTCGTCGGCGTAGCTTCTCGGTAGCTTGAGGTAGGCGAAATAGGTTCTTCCCAATAACTCCGATCGAACCTTTCGCACCTCGCTTCCCGGAACTTCGAAAGCCGCGACATCGTTCCGAACCGCGTCGCTTTGGGCACACGTTGACGCGGAGCCAAAAAATAGCGCGATGACGGCCGGTCCAAGCACCTTAAGTGACGCACAAAAAGCAGTTTGCGACGTGGTGAGATGTTTCATGTTAGAGGCCTTCATGAACCGTGACTTTCGGAGTGCGAAACTGACTCAAACAAGTGAGGAATGCTCAGCAAGTCACGCTGCTTTTTTGCCCTGATGAGCCACTCCCCCAAAACACCAAAGGAAGCGCTGGGTCGAGGTTGGTGCGGGGGATCGGACGTTTCTCACGATGAGTTGTCGTTGGCAGAGCAATTTTCGAGCGTCCGCTCTCACTCCCACTTCGCGACATAACGAGCCAGAGCAATTCGCGTCCGCTTTTGGCGATCATAATGCCCGATGTTTATGACCGAATTGGGGTCGTTAGCCGTCATCGCGTGGTCACCGGTTCAATGCCCGCTTGTGATTGTTGATTTGCACTTGCAAGTGCCCGGCAGCGGGAGAGGGTTGCTGCTATCGAATCGGGACTCAACTTTGAGCGTCTTTATCTGCGCAACGGCGGCGCCTTTTCGCAAAAATGGAGAAAAATGGTGCGCCCGGCAGGACTCGAACCTGCTGCCTCAAGATTAGAAGTCTCGCGCTCTATCCAGATGAGCTACGGGCGCTATTTGCAAAAAACCGCAGAATTTTGCGGCTTTGCGCCTAGTTTTATTTTTCCAGCTTGTCAATAAGTAAGGTTTTCTCCGTCGCAAGGTCAGGCGTAATGTCCGCATGCGCGGCTGCTGCTGTTCAAGTAAGTTGGTTTAGAGCCGAGGAACTCTCGCACGAAAGGCAAAAAGCGCTAAGCGACTTTGTCGTTCCAGGTCCGGCGCATATCGACCCGACCAATGGGTAACTAAATGGACGAGCCGGAATCCAGAAGCGCAAACAGCATGAACCCGGTATCGTTCAGGGTGGCATCTACATCCATGTCCGGATTGTCGATCAGCATTTCCAAAACGGCATATCCCGTTTCCACAATGATCTGGTAGCGTCGTTCGATTTCCTGAACATTGGTGCCCGGTTTTTCGCTCATGCGTAAATCGACAAACCATTTGACCATTTCGCTGTGGGAAGAACGGCGAACATCAGCGAGTTGCGGCGTCGCATGGAGAGCGCGCATGATCCATGGGCCACCTTTCTGGGCCATGGTGACATCATATTGTCCGCGCAGCTGATCGGCAATGTTGCGGGCTGTTGGCAAAGTTCCGACCCCGTCGAGCGTGTCATAGAGCGCATCATTCTGAACCCGCATCAGACGTTCGCCCAGCGCTTTCAAAATGGCATATTTGTTCGGAAAATAGCGGTAGAGTGCAGGCGGGGTCAGGCCGGCGCGCTTGCAGATGAGGTTGGTGTTCAGCTTGTCAAAACCCCGCTCCTCCAACAGCTCTGCCGAGGCTTCCAATATCCGGTCAATCGTGTCTTCGCCCCGCTGTTGTCGCGGACGCCTGCGCGGTTCGACCGCCTTGTCTGATATGTTCGCTTTCGTAGGCATATCCGTCCTCTTGACACTAAGAATATCGAACGATAGTAATAGCTATCTTTCTGGCAAAAGGCAAGATTGGGATATGAAAAGGCTAATTGCAGCAGCAGTGGTTTTGCTCGCCGCATGCGGGGAAGGCGGTGCTGACCGGACTGGCGGAACCGATGGTTCGATGGCTGCTGCGATTTCGCCAACAGATGCCGACATCCAGCTTGCCGCCGACCTGACGCCCGATGATGCGGAGCTCGCGGCCAAATATGACCGGAGTTGCAGAACCTGTCACGCGACCGTCGACGCGGCAGCACCATTGACCGGACATAGAGCCGCGTGGGCCGTTCGATATGACGCCAAGGGCGCGGCTGACTTGCTGACCAGCACCAAGGCAGGTCTCAATGCCATGCCGCCAATGGGATTGTGCAGTGATTGTTCGGATGAAGAATTGGATCAATTGATCGCCTTCATGGCCGGAAGGACAAGCTGATGGCTCTCTCGCGCAGGAAATTATTATTGGGCGGTGCCGCTGTAGCCATTGCTATTCCGGTGGGGAGCCAGGCCTGGTGGTCTTCTAAGGATTTTGTCCGCGACGGCTTTGAACCCGGTCTGCCCGAAGCCCCGACCGGTGAACGCGCCTGGATGAACTGGTCCGGCATCCAAAAGGCGACGCCAAAGATATTGGCAGCCCCCACCAGCGCCGGAGAAGTTGTGGCGTTGGTCCAGAACAGCCCGATACCCATTCGCCCGGCGGGAAGCGGCCACAGCTTTACCGCATTATGTCCGTCCGAAGGGACAATGGTGGACATAGGTGCGTTTTCAGGGATCATCAGCCATGATCCGACCACAAATATCGCGACGCTGGGAGCTGGTACCAAGCTGCAGCAAGCCGCGCGCCTGCTCCATGAACAGAGCCTCGCCTTTGCCAATTTGCCCGATATCGACGTGCAGACTCTGGCGGGCGGTTTCAGCACTGCAACCCATGGAACCGGGCGCAACCTGACCGCGATACATGATTATGCGCGGGGCTTTGAACTGGTCACCCCGTCGGGTGATATTGTGCAGGCAAGCGCCGAGCAAAATGCAGACCTGTTCCAGGCGGGCAAGGTATCGCTCGGCGCGCTGGGAATTATCACCCGTTATGATCTGCAGGTCGAACCGGCCTTCAATCTGCACCGCCGCGTGAAACTGGTCAAAACAGAAGATATCCTCGACCAATATATGGGCCTCTCGGAACAGCACCGGAATTTTGAAGCGGTGTTCTTTCCCAACACGGGTCATGGCGCCACTTTTACCCATGATAAGTATGAAGGACCTCTGTCGGGAGAGCAGCCAAGCGAAGACGATAATTTCCTTCAGGATCTAAAACAGTTGCGGGACACATTCGGCTGGTCATCCTGGCTCAGGCGCAAGATATTTGCAGCGTCGGTTGATCCTGAAGCCGGCGAAGACACAACTGATGCGGGCTGGAAATTGCTGGCGACCAGCCGTCCTTCCAAATTCAACGAAATGGAATATCATATTCCGCTGGAAAACGGACTGGAGACATTGCGCATGGTGATCGCCAAGATGGAAAGCAGAAGTGATGCCTTCTATCCCATTGAGGCACGGGTAACCGCACCGGACGATGCCTGGCTCAGCCCGTTCAACGATGGCCACCGGCTTTCGATCGCCATTCATGCTGATTCTTCAGAAAACTTCCAATATTTCTTCACCGAATTCGAACCGATATTCCGCGCCGCCGGCGGGCGTCCGCACTGGGGCAAATTACACAGTCTTGGCGCGAAGGAATTGTCGATGCTTTATCCAAAATTTGCCGCGTTCAATCAGCTGCGCAGGGAGCTTGATCCGACCGGAAAGTTTGTAAATCCCTATCTCTCGAAAATTTGGGGAGAAGCCTAGCATGGCAAAATTGAGCCGCAGAAAAATGCTGGTTGGCGGAGCGGTGATAGCGGGAGGAATGGCTGTGGCATTGGGACGAGCATCAGACAAGAGCGGACCGCGCAGCGCCTATTTTCTTGCCATGCAAAAGGCATTGCGCGACGCGAATATAGCGCAGCCTGTCTTGGTGATCGACCGGGCGCGGCTGAATGCAAAT
>CAXHZT010000033.1:0-20069 GCA_964022345.1 uncultured Sphingorhabdus sp. | reverse complement strand
AATAGCTGTCGCAAATGGCAAAATAGTCGCGGATCGGACGCCGGAACCGGCCGAGCGCAAGGATCAGCGTTTCCAGCGGTTCGCCGTTTTCGCGCCCGATAGAAATGACCAGCCGGCCTTCCTGAACGCTCAGGTGGAGCTTGTAAGGACCCGCATAGCCATCATCATGCGATTTGAGCGGTTTGAAGAAATTTTCCTCGATCAGATCGAAGATCGCAATGCGGCGTTCCTGTTCGATATCCGCATTGCGCCACAAGATTGTGGATTCGTCGAGTTCGACGGAGATGATACGCGGATCGGACATGGGGCCCTGTTGCCGCAGCGCCGGTCTCAGGACAAGGGTTTTTGCAGCGCAACACGGCGCGGGTCATTTTTCCACAGGACTGTCCCCCGAACTTTACCAAATTTTTCTCGACGGCCCCTTGCCGAGAATCGATTCAGGGTGGATGAGGAGCCATGGCCGAATTGATGCGTTTCCAGAATGACGAAAGTGATGAACATCGCTTGCCTCGCAATGTCGAGGCAGAGGCGACCTTTCTGGGCGCGCTGCTGATCGATAATCGGGTCGCGGAGGATGTGCAGACCCGGTTGCGTCCGGAACATTTTTACGAACCGCTCCATGGCCGGATCTACGAACAGGCTTTGAAGCTGCTCGACAAGAATATGGTCGTCACGCCGGTGACGCTGAAACCCTATTTCGAATCGGACGAGGCGATGAAGGCGCTGGGCGGGCCCTCTTATCTGGCGAAACTGACCGGCGACGGTGCCGGCCTGATCGGCGCCCGCGATTTTGCCAACCAGATTTACGATCTGGCACTGCTCCGTGAACTGGTCAGTGTCGGACGCACGCTCGTGGAAAGCGCGCTCGATACCAGCGAGACGGTCGACCCCAAGGAGCAGATTGAAGAAGCGGAAACAGCGCTATACCGGGTATCCGAAGGCGAAGCGCAGGAAGGCGGGGTGCGTTCGTTCCTGCAGGCTTCGACCGAGGCGCTGAATAATGTCGAGCGCGCCTTCAACAGCGGCGGCAAAGTGTCGGGCATCACCACCGGTCTGACCGATGTGAATGCGAAAATGGGCGGCTTGCACCGGAGCGATCTGCTCATACTGGCCGGCCGTCCCGGCATGGGCAAGACATCGCTGGCGACCAATATCGCCTTCAATGCCGCCAACCGTTTTCGCCGCGATATAGAAGACGGCCTGGCGCCGGAAGATTCGCTGGGTGCCAAGACGGCCTTTTTCAGCCTCGAAATGTCTGCCGACCAGCTCGCGACGAGAATCCTGTCCGAGCAGGCAGAGATCAGTTCGGAAAAATTGCGCATGGGCGCCATCAGCCGCGAGGAGATGCACCGGCTTGCCATGGCGTCGCGCGAGTTGCAGGACCTGCCGCTATTCATCGACGATACGCCGGGTCTGACCATTGCCGCGCTGCGCACCCGCGCACGGCGCCTGCAGCGGCGCCAGGGCATCGGTCTGATCGTGGTCGACTATTTGCAGCTGCTGCAAGGGTCCGGCCGTGCCAATGACAACCGGGTCAATGAAATCTCCGAAATCAGCCGTGGCCTGAAAACGCTGGCCAAGGAATTGCAAGTGCCGGTCATGGCGCTCTCGCAGCTCAGTCGCCAGGTGGAAAGCCGGGACGACAAACGCCCGCAACTGTCCGACCTTCGGGAATCGGGTTCGATCGAGCAGGATGCGGATATCGTTATGTTCATTTTCCGCGAGGAATATTATCACCTCGCGATCAAGCCCGACGAACCCGACGGCAATTCGACGCCGGAGCAGATCGCCAAATATTCAGCCTGGGAAACCGATCACCAGAGCAAGGTGAACAAGGCCACGGTCATCGTCGCCAAAAACCGGCAGGGTTCGACCGGCAATATCAACCTCAGCTTTATCAGCGAATTCACGAAATTCGGCGATCTGGCCTATGGCGACGCGCCCGCGGAATATTGATGTCCTGCCTGCCGTAGAGCGGAACTGATGCGAACCGCCTAATCCAGAACCTTTTTCATCAGAACCGCTGCGGTTATATCGCCGGTCACATTTACAACCGTTCTGGACATATCGAGCAGGCGATCGACGCCCAATATGATGACCAGTCCCGATGCCGGAATGCCGAAACCGGCGGCAACACTGGCCAGAATTGCGATGCTGACACCCGGAGTACCCGGAGCGCCAATTGACGAAGCCACCAGAGTGCCGACCAGCAGCAGCGTTTCTGCGAGACCAAGGTCAACGCCGGAAATCTGGGCCAGAAAGAGAATCGCGATGCTTTGATACAGGGCCGTGCCCGCCATGTTCATGGTGGCGCCGAGCGGGACGACCAAATTCGCGATCTTGTCGGGCACATGGAACTGGCGTGCGGTCTGGATGGTGCTGGGCATGACGGCGGAAGAACTGGACGTCGAAAAAGCGAGCAGCAGATTGGGCCCGGCGATCTTGACGAACGATCGCAACCCGAGGCCGCCGACAAATTTGAGCAACAATGCATAGATTAGGAAGAGGAGCACCAGTCCGAAAAGGACGACGCACACATAGTTCACCAGACCGAGCAACGAATTCGGACCAATCTGGATCATCAGCTGTGCCATCAGGCCAAACACGGCGAGCGGAGACAATAGCATCGCCCATTTCACGATGGTCATCGATATCGACATCAGCGCGTCGAGCAGCGCGAGGAGCGGGGCGACTTTCTCCTTCTGGACCTGGGTCACAGCGATCCCGGTCAGAATGGCAAGGATGACGACGGCCAGCAGATCGCCCTGGATGACGGAGGCGGCAGGATTGCTCGGAAGTACGCCGGCGACGAGGTCCGGCAGCCTGGAAAGATCGAATACCTGTGGGTCGGCCTGTACGGCTTTTACAGGCGCTTCCAGTCCGAGGCCCGGCTCGAACAATTCTGCCAGATAGATGCCAATCCACGCGGCGACAAATGTGGTGGAGAGGATGAAGAAGCCCAGTCGCACACCGAGTTTGCGCATTGCGGCGCCCGACGGCGCTCCGGACAGTCCGCTTACGATCGACGAGAAAACCAGCGGCACCAAGACAATTGCGATCAGACCAAGAAACAGCTGTCCGGGCAAGGCCAGCCAGTCACCGATCATGTCCGCTGTTGCCGGCTGCACCAGTCCCGCGGTCGGGCCCAGAAGAAGTCCCGTCCCGATACCGACAACCATTGCTATCAGGACCTGGGCCCACAAGCGGGAACGGGCCCAGATACGCAATTTTGTGCTTTGCTGAAGCAGATGGGTCAGATCGGAAGAGGGTTCGTCCAACAAAATGCCGACTTTCGGTTCGCTGTTATCAGGAGACCGTTGGACAGTTACTATTGGCGTCCCCGATAAACCAGAGGTTTTCGAGATTTTGGCAGTGGCAGGGTCCCAGAGAGAAGCGCTCGCTCAATAAACGCGTGGAGGACGCCGGGACTTGTCTGACGAGCCGTCAGAAGATCGGATCATTTGCTCCGTTGTCGTCATCCTTGCCGGGTAGCGGGGTCACGTCTTCGTGGATCCCGCATTCGGTCTTGTCCCAACCGCGCCAGCGACCGGCACGCGGATCTTCACCAGGCTTCACTTTCGATGTGCAGGGCGCGCAACCGACCGAGAGATAGCCTTCCGCTTCAAGCGGATGGCGCGGCAGGTCATGTTCCTCGAAATAGGCTTCAAGATCGTCTTTCACCCAATCGCCGAGCGGATTGATCTTCAGGCGGCCGTCGTCAATCTCGAAGCGCGGGATATTGTTGCGGGTTACCGACTGGAATGCCTTGCGGCCAGAAATCCAGCTGTCGAGGCCCTGTTTCGCGCGTTTCATCGGTTCGACCTTGCGAATTTCGCAGCAGCCGTCGGGATCGAACGACCAGCGCAATCCGTTGGCGTCTTTTTCCGCCAGAACCTCTTTGCTGGGCTCTATCGAATTGCTGTTCTTGATGCCGAGCGTCCGCACGAGCGTTTCGCGATATTCCAGTGTTTCCGGAAACATCTTCAGTGTATCGACGAAAGTGACCGGAATGGTCGGATCGACAGAGGCTACGAGGTGCAGCAGCACGGCACTTTCGGTGCCGAAAGACGAAACGACGGCCACTTCACCCAGCTGCCGCTCGTCGAACAGCGCTTTCAGCATGGTGGTCGTGTCTACGCCCTCGAAACGCTTGTTCAGCGCTTCCGCGTCGGCCTCTGTGAAGGCCGGGCTGACGTTGATCGTGTCGATTTTGCGTGCTGCTTCACCCATGGCGTTTTCTCCAAATTGGTGTGCGGTGGTCGGACGTTGCCTGATAGACATTGTCATAGCGGCTGATGGCTTCTTCCATCAGCGCGGGATTGATCGGGGAATCCGGCGCGAAGGCATCGAAACCGCAGCGTCGCATATGGCTGACCTGGTCGAGCAGCACATCGCCGCTGGCACGCAATTCGCCGGCATAGCCGGACTCACGCAATATCTGCGCGGCGGAATAGCCGCGGCCGTCGCCGAAGGCCGGGAAATCGATTTCGACCAGCGACAGGCGGTCGAGATAGGGCAGCAACAGGCGCGCGTCTTCGCCCGCCTCTATGCGCACGGCCGTGGCATTGGACTGGTCCAGAAAGGAATCGAGCGAAACCGCCGGTTCCTCATGGACCTCGTCATCGCGTAAACGGATTGCTTCAACCATAGATAGCCTCCTTGAACCGGGCCATGCCGACACGGCGATAGGTATCGATGAACCGCTCTCCATCCTCGCGCTGTTCGAGATAGAGATCAGTCACCGTTTCGATGGCGTCGATCACGCCGTCTTCGGTGAAACCGGGACCAGTGATCTTCGCCAGACTGGCGTCTTCCGCGCCCGAACCGCCGAGCAGCAGCTGGTAATTTTCGGTGCCTTTCCGGTCGACACCCAGGATGCCGATATGCCCGGCATGATGGTGCCCGCAGGCATTGATGCAGCCGGAGATCTTGAGCTTCAGTTCGCCCAGTTCCCGCTGCCGGCCGAGATCGGCGAAACGTTCGCTGATCTTCTGGGCGAGGGGAATGGACCGGGCGTTGGCAAGGCTGCAATAATCGAGACCGGGGCAGGCGATGCTGTCGGTGATCAGGTCGAGATTGGCCGGCGCCAGACCGGCTTCCTCCAGCTTCTGCCAGATCGCGTAGAGATCGCTCTTTTTGACATGCGGCAGCACGATATTCTGGCTGTGCGTGACGCGCAGCTCGTCAAAACTATATTGCTCGGCAAGATCGGCCATCAGGTCGATCTGGGCCGATGATGCGTCGCCCGGAATGCCGCCGCGCGGCTTCAGGCTGATCGTCGCAATCGCATAGCCGGGCTGTTTGTGCTCGGAAATATTCTGATCCACCCACAAGGCGAAATCCGGGTCGGACAGGTCGATATCGACGCTTGCCTGCGTGTCAAACGGCGGATCCTGAAAATATTGCGTGATCCGCGCCAGCTCTTCGACCGGGGGATTGAGGCCCAGAGTCTTCATATGGGCGAATTCTTCCTCGACCTGGCGGGTATATTCCTCCTTGCCGAGTTCGTGCACGAGGATCTTGATCCGCGCCTTATATTTATTGTCGCGCCGTCCGTAGCGGTTGTAGACGCGCAGGCAGGCCTCGGCATAGCTGATCAGCTCGTCTGCGGGGACAAAGTCGCGGATTTCCGGCGCAATCATCGGCGTCCGGCCCATGCCGCCGCCGACAAAGAATTTCGCGCCCAGTTCGCCCGCGTCATTGTGCACCAGCTGGATGCCGATATCGTGCAGCCGCATGGCCGCGCGGTCGGTGTCGCTGGCGATCACGGCGAATTTGAATTTTCTGGGGAGATAGGAAAATTCCGGGTGGAAGCTTGACCACTGCCGCAATATTTCGGCCCAAGGGCGCGGATCGGCGATCTCGTCGGCGGTTGCGCCGGCAAACTGGTCGGACGAGATATTGCGGATGCAATTGCCGCTGGTCTGGATCGCGTGCATTTCGACCGATGCGAGATCGGCGAGAATGTCGGGCGCATCTTCCAGCTTGATCCAGTTATACTGGATATTCTGGCGCGTGGTGAAATGACCATAGTCGCGGTCATATTTGCGCGCAATATGGCCGAGCATGCGCATCTGCTTGCTGCTCAGCGTCCCATAAGGAACGGCAACCCGCAGCATATAGGCGTGGAGCTGCAGATAGAGGCCGTTCATCAGGCGGAGCGGCTTGAACTGGTCCTCGGTGAGATCGCCGGCGAGACGGCGTTTCACCTGATCGCGGAATTCCTCGACCCGCGTGTCGACCATTTCCTGGTCATATTGGTCATATTGATACATGTCAGATCACCCATTCACCGGCGTCGGGATCGGCCGGTTTCAATGTCAGGTCGGGACGAACGGTTGGTCCGAGCGCGCGCACCCGGTCCTTGATGTGACCCGGTCGGGGGCCGTCATCAGTCTGTTCGGCTTCGATAATATAAGGGGAGTTTACCCGGCGGGCGGCTTCCTCGCGCTGCAGGATTGCTTCACCTTGTTCGCCCACATCGGTGGCGTCCTTGACGAAGCGGGACCAGTCGAGGCCAGTCCACCAGATCACGTCACCGGTTTTGAGATCATTTCCGGTCAGAATTTTCATGCAATAACTCCTGCCATCTGGGCAAATTCGCGAAATTTGTCTTCGGCGTCACCATAGCGGGCGACTTCGCCGACCACGAGCAAGGCCGGGCTCCGGACATCTTCCCGCCGTACCATGTCGCCAAGGTCGGTCAGGAGGGTGCGGAGCGCGCGAAAATCGCTGCGCGTGCCGTTTTCCAGTACTGCGACCGGAAGATCCGGTGCTGCGCCGTCGGCGATCAGTTTCTCGACAATCGCTTCGGCATTGGCCACGCCCATATAGATGACCAGAGTGCGGCCCTTGCCAGCCAGACCCGACCAGTTCTGGTCGGACAGGCCCTTGCACTGGCCTGCAACGAAAGAAACGGCGCTGGAGGCATCACGATGGGTGAGGGGCATGCGTGCCTGGGCAGCGCAACCGAGCGCCGCGCTGATCCCGGGAACGACTTCCACCGCGACACCGGCAGCGATGCAATCATCGGCTTCTTCGCCACCGCGTCCGAAAATGAACGGATCGCCGCCCTTGAGCCGCACGACCAGATGGCCTTTGCCAGCTTCTTCGATCAGGATAGTGTTGATCTGGTCCTGCGCGACGCTGTGCAGCGAGCGCTTCTTCGCGACCGAGATATAGCGTGCGGATGGCGACGCAAGATCCAGAATGTCCTGGCTCACCAGTCCGTCGTGGACGATCACATCGGCGCGTTCCAGCAGCCTTGCTGCCTTCAGCGTCAGCAAATCGGGATCGCCCGGACCGGCACCGACCAGATAGACCTTGCCCGCCGTGCGCGTTCTATTTGATGTTTTTTCCATAGATGCGATATGCGCGCATCGGTCCAAATGTTCAAAACAGAAGTTTTTGGGGTGGCCTAAGCTTAGCTATTTGTGTCAGCGGCTTACGCGTCGTCCGCGATATTCTCGTCCTTGAGGCCGACGCCAATTCTGGCTCTGACCTTTTCCACTTCCATGGAAACCACGGGATAGGCACAATAATCTGCCGCATAATAAGCGCTCGGACGGTGGTTTCCTGACAGGCCGATACCGCCGAATGGCGCTTCTGAAGAGGCGCCGATGGTCATCTGGTTCCAGTTCACGATACCGGCGCGGCTGCTCGACCAATATTGATCATATTGCTGCGAGGTACCGCCGATCAGCGCGGAAGACAGGCCGTAACGGGTGTTGTTGGCCTCGGCTATGGCCTCTTCGAAGTCGGCCACGCGGATGACCTGAAGGATAGGTCCGAACAGTTCGATGTCCGGACGTTCCTGCATGCTGGTGACATCGATGATCCCCGGCGTCAGAAACGGACGTCCCTCAATGGGGCGTGCCATATGCTTGATCGGCGTGCCGCCATGGCTCATCAAGGCAAGGAAGCTTTCGGTCAGGCCGTCGGCGGCCTCGTTATCGATTACCGGCCCCATGAAGGGAGCAGGCTTGGCAAATGGTCCGTCGATGATCAGGCGATCGGCGATGCGCTTTACCTCGCGGACGATGCGGTCATAGAGCGCGTCTTTCACGATCAGCCGGCTAGCCGCAGAACAACGCTGGCCCGCGGATAGGAAAGCCGACTGCACGATGAGAACAGCGGCGCTGTGAATATCGTTCGTATCCCATGCGATGATCGGATTGTTTCCGCCCATTTCCAATGCCAGAATTTTGTTGGGTTGGCTTGCAAACTGTCGGTTCAACGCGATCCCGGTGCGGGCCGATCCCGTGAACAGCACGCCATCCAGATCATCGTTGGCGGTCAGTTGCTTGCCGGTTTCGGGGCCCCCATGCAAAATATTGATGACGCCCTCGGGAACGCCGGCCTGGATGAATGTGTCGACCAGAAACTGGCCGACCGCCGGGGTTTTCTCGGACGGTTTGAATATGACCGTATTGCCTGCGATTAGCGCCGGGACAATATGTCCATTGGGCAAGTGGGCCGGAAAATTATAGGGGCCAAGCACGGCGAGCACGCCGTGCGGCTTGTGTCGCAAGGCGGCACGCATGTTGGGCTTGCTCGGCAAATAGCGCTGCGGTGTCCGCTCGGTGTAGGCGTTTACAGAGATTTCCACCTTGTTCACGACGGAATCGACTTCCGTCCGGGATTCCCAGATCGGCTTGCCGGTCTCACGCGAAATCAGTTCTGCAAGTTCATCCGCCTTGGCGCGGATCAGCTTGGCATATTGGCGCACTGCCTCGACGCGTTTGACGAGACCGACCGCCGACCATGCGGGCCATGCCTGCCGGGCGCTGGCGACAGCGGCATCGGCATCTCCGGTAGTGCCGGTCCACAAGGTGGCTCCGGTTGCGGGTTCTGTTGAAATAAGATCGGTCAAACTGGCCTCGATTTACTGTACACAACTGGCAAGACAAGATTGCTATATGGCATGGGCCTGACGATAGATCATACGCGAACCATGGGCAATCACTATGCTGCACCCCCATGATATTTGAATGACCGCCGGGAAGGGGGTCAGCCGGTACGAAGAGCCGCGCCCATATCGCGAATTTCCCGGATTTTTGTCGACAGCGGGTCCCAGTTATCGTCTTCCGCTATCGACGCCCATATCGATTCCACTTCCTCGATATGCATCGAGCAGGGAGAGGATTTCCGCCAATAGCCGCTGACCGGTTGCCGTGACCGCGTACGGTTGGCAATCAAGGGACGAAACTCGGCAAATTCGGAGGAATTGTCCTCAGGTTCGGCGAGATTTTCGGTTCGGCCCCAATCATGGAAAAAACTGTCGATCTCGACCGTTTTCCGGGCCAGGCCTTTTTCAGCCGCAACAACGAGATCGCGGTCGCTTTCGAACCCCTCGGATTCGACGCCAAGCCGCCAGCAGAAATGCTCGGTAAAGGCAGTGCCATAGGCTTTCGGGAAGGTCTCGAGCGTAGCGACCAACGGATCGCTGTCGGCGATCAGGCGCAGGGCGCTGGCAAACTGGGCCAGATTCCAGTGTAGCGCTTCGGGTTGCCGTCCGAAGCAATAGAGGCCCTCATGGTCAAAATAGGCAGCGGTAAAGCCGGGCTCCCAATAAGGGGTGAACCGCCACGGGCCGTAGTCGAAACTTTCGCCGGTGATATTGATATTGTCGGTGTTGAGCACGCCATGGACAAATCCGGCGGTCATATAGGCGCCGGCGAGCCGGGCGACTTCCTGCGTCGTCCTTGCGAACAACTCGGTTGCAGGATCGTCTGTCTGCGCGCCGCCGTAATAATATGTAAGACAATAATCGACCAATTGCCGCATCAGCTCTTCATTTTTCTCGTAAGCGATACGCTGGAACGCGCCGATCCGGATATGGCTGTGGCTCAGCCGGGTCATCACCGCCGAACGGGTGGGGGACGGCTCGTCACCGCGCATCAGCTTCTCGCCGGTCTCGACCACCGAAAAGGTCTTCGACGTATTCACGCCCAGTGCTTCGAGCATCTCGGTCGCGAGAATTTCGCGCACCGCACCCTTCAGCGTTAGTCTGCCATCTCCGGTCCGGCTCCACGGCGTCGTACCCGAGCCTTTGGTGCCAAGATCCATCAGTCGATTTTCGTAGTCCCGCAGCTGAGCGAACAGAAACCCCCGGCCGTCGCCGATATCGGGATTATAATTGCGGAACTGGTGACCGTGATAGCGCAGCGCCAGCGGCGGATCGAGATTGTCTGGCAGTGGCTGGAATTTGCCGAAATGGTTGAGCCATTGCTGCTCGTCCAGATCGTCCAGTCCGACGCTCTGGTCCCAGCGGTCATTTCTGAAGCGCAGGATATGTGCGGGAAAGTCAGCCGCCGCGACCGGATCACCGATCTTCTCGCCAAGTTGGGTGATCTGTACATCCGGCCGATAGTCGGCCTTGCGGGGTTCGGATTGCGGTTTATATGGCATTTACAGACATTGGCGGCTAATCGGTTGCGCAGCAAGTGGCAACACGGGGTGAGGGGCAGGATGAGCGAAGAAAAATCTTTTCAGGAAATCTATTGGGAATCCGATGACGGACTGAAGCTGCACGCCCGGGACTATCCGTCGGACAGCGATAAAACGCCCGTTATCTGCGTGCCCGGACTGACCCGCAATGCCCGTGATTTTGACCATCTCGGAGCCGTATTTGATGGTGCGCGACGGATCATCATGGTCGATTTGCGCGGTCGCGGCCTGAGTGAATATTCCAACGACAGCAGTAGCTATAATCCGAAACAATATGTGTCGGATATCATCATGTTGATGGATGAACTGAAGATTCCGAAAGCGATATTCTTCGGCACGTCGCTGGGCGGTGTGGTTACGATGATCATGGCGAAAATGCATCCCGACCGGGTTGCCGGCGCGCTGCTGAACGACATCGGGCCGGAACTTGACCAGAAGGGTCTCGACCGGATCGCCGACCATGTAGGGCAGGGGCGCAGTTTTGACACCTGGGCTCATGCGGCGCGTGATATATCGGAGAATAGCGGCGATATTTTCCCGGATTTCACGCTGAAAGACTGGATCGCCTTCGCCAAGAAGGTCTACCGGATGAACAGTTCGGGCCGGATCAAGCTGGACTATGACATGAAGATTGCCGAGCCGTTCGACAGCAAGGGCGGCGGCAGCGGTGCCTTGTGGAACGCGCTGGAAAATATGCAGGATATTCCGACCCTGATATTGCGCGGAGAACTGTCTGACCTGTTCAGCGAGCAGGTGGCGAACAAGATGCTCGGCAAGCTGGACAAGGGCGAGTTGGTCACTGTCCCGCGCGTAGGCCACGCGCCAACGCTGGAAGAGCCCGCCTCGCTTGACGCGATCAGCCAATTGCTCCACCGCATCGACTGAATAATTTCCAGATAGCCGATAATGAAGCCAGCAAAAATCCTGCATCTCCACAGCACCTTCGATCTCGGAGGAAAAGAAGCGCGTGCCGTACGGCTGATGAACCATTTTGGCGCGGCTGCGGAGCATGTGATATTGTCAGCCGAGCCGCACAGCCTGTCCGCTCGCGAGGCGATTGACCCGGGCATCAAGGCGGCCTTTCCGAAAGATGCCCCGTCGCTGGCAGGCAAGCCGTCGCTTCGCCGTTATCGCGAGTTCATACCCTATTTCCGCCAGTTCGATCTGATCCTGTCCTATAATTGGGGTTCGATGGACGGCGTGATGGCGCGGACATTATTCTCGCGGATCGAGGGGCTGCCTCCGCTGATCCATCACGAGGACGGGTTTAACGAGGATGAGCAGAAAAAACTGAACTGGAAGCGGAACCTGTTCCGCAAGTTCGCGCTGGGTGCGGCGCAAGCGCTGGTCGTGCCGTCGGAAACTCTGGTTCACGTTGCCAAGGATGTCTGGAAACAGCCGGAACAGAAAATCCACCGGATTCCGAACGGGATCGACGTAAAGCGTTTCGAGAAAAAACCGCAGCGCGGGGCCTTGCCAGGATTTACACGACGGGACGGCGAAGTCGTCGTTGGAACCGTGGCCGGCCTGCGGGCGATCAAGAATCTCCCCAGACTGGTGAGAGCCTGCGCTGCCGCAGGTGACAATGTCCGGTTGGTGATCGTCGGCGAAGGGCCGGAAAAAGACAGGATAACGGCCGAGGCGCAGCGGATTGGACTGGGCGACCGGCTGCTGATGCCCGGGTTTCAGGCTGACCCGGCCCGTTATATCGGCCTGTTCGACATTTTTGCGCTTTCGTCCGATAGCGAACAATTCCCGATCTCCCTCATCGAGGCCATGGCGGCGGGCTTGCCAGTTGCTGCTACCGATGTCGGCGACATAAAATCGATGGTATCGCAGGCCAATCAGGGGTTCATCAAACCGCTGGGTGACGAAAGCAAATTCGTCGAATCGCTGACCACTCTGGTCCAGCATCAGCAATTGAGAGAAGATCTCGGGATGCAAAACCGCCTGAAAGCACAAGCGGAGTTCAACGAGAATAAAATGCTGGCACGTTATGGCCTGCTATATGGTCACGCACTGGGACGCGCCGATTTTGGTGCTGCCAGATAACGAATTTCATTACAGAGTTTTTTCGAGCATTTTTATCTGCCGGCGTCTATATCGGCATTTGGGGAAAATAGGAGATTTCATTGTTCAAGGGCTTAAAACCCATCCAGTATAACGGTCAGGAAGTATGGCCGTTGATTGAAGGTGGAAAAGGCGTCGCAGCCACCAATCACGCCAGTTCGGGAGCCTGGGCGGCTGCCGGCGGCATCGGCACGGTATCCGCAGTCAATGCGGACAGCTATGACGAACATGGCAATGTCATCCCGCAAATCTATCACGGCCGGAAGCGCGAAGAGCGCCATCAGGAACTGATCCAATATGCGATTGACGGTGCAGTTACACAGGTCAAGCAGGCTTATGAAATTTCCGAAGGCAGGGGCGCGATCAACATCAACGTCCTGTGGGAAATGGGCGGCGCGCAGCAGGTGCTGGAAGGCGTGCTCGAGCAGACCAAAGGCATGGTCGCAGGCGTCACCTGCGGCGCTGGCATGCCCTACAAGCTGTCCGAGATTGCCCAGCAATATAATGTAAATTATCTGCCAATCATCAGCTCCGCCCGCGCTTTCCGTGCACTGTGGAAGCGGGCCTACAAGAAGGTTCCGGACCTGATGGCTGCGGTGGTCTACGAAGATCCCTGGCTGGCTGGCGGCCACAACGGCCTGTCCAATGCCGAAGATCCGCGCAAACCGGAAGATCCCTATCCGCGGGTCAAGGCGCTGCGCGACACGATGCGCGCCGAGGGCATAGAAGACAGCGTTCCGATCATCATGGCCGGTGGCGTCTGGCATCTGCGCGACTGGCAGGACTGGATCGACAGCGATGAGCTTGGCCAGATTGCCTTCCAGTTCGGCACGCGGCCCTTGCTCACCAAGGAAAGCCCGATCCCGGAAAGCTGGAAGAGCGAGCTTACCAAGATCAAGGAAGGCGATATCCTTCTGCACAAATTCTCTCCGACCGGCTTCTATTCTTCGGCTGTGCGCAATGAATTCCTGCGCAGTCTCGAAGCGCGCTCGGAACGGCAGATTCCCTATTCGACAGAGAAAGCCGGTGAGCATACCCATCAGCTGGATGTCGGGGTCAAGGGCAAGAATTTCTGGGTCACCCGCAATGATCTGCTGCGCGCGCGCGAATGGGACGGCCTCGGCTTTACCATGGCGATGAAGACGCCGGACAATACTTTGATATTTGCAACACCCGAAGAGTCCAAAATGATCCGCAAGGATCAGGCGGACTGCATGGGCTGCCTGTCGCATTGCGGTTTTTCCGCCTGGAAGGACCATGACAATTTCAGCACCGGGCGGCTCGCCGACCCGCGCAGCTTCTGTATCCAGAAAAGCCTGCAGGAAATCGTCCACGGCGCACCGGTCGAGGAGCATCTGATGTTCGCCGGCCATGGCGCGTATAATTTCGGTACCGATCCCTTCTATTCCAACGGCTTTGTGCCGACGGTGAAGCAACTGGTGGATCGCATCCTCACGGGCGACTGAGTTGGAAATCCGGCGCGATGATCTGAGCGGCCAGCAGGTTCAGGACCTGCTGGCTGCGCATCTCGCCGGCATGCAGGAAAATTCGCCGCCGGAAAGCGTTTATGCCCTCGATCTTTCGGGTCTGCGTACACCCGATGTCTCGGTCTGGACGGCATGGGAAGGCACCGACCTGTGCGGCATCGGTGCGCTCAAGCAGCTTTCACCATCGACCGGCGAAATCAAGTCGATGCGTACCGATGCCCGGCATTTGCGCAAGGGTGTCGGCTTGGCAATTCTCGACCATATTATCGCGGTGGCCAGGGAGCGCGGCTATCGACGGCTGAGTCTGGAAACCGGATCGGGCGCGGAATTCGAAGCCGCGCTGACCCTGTATCGGAAACGGGGATTTGGAAATGGCGAGCCGTTTGGCGGCTATGTGTCGAGCGACTTCAACCAGTTTCTGCATTTGGATCTGTAGCGGACAGCACACCTTCTCCCGTGAGGGAGAAGGATATGAAGCCTGATGAGCGAAGCGAATGAGGCGCCTTTGGATGAGGGCGTTCTGCTATCTGGAGTTTGGTGAACCCTCGCCCAGCTCCGACTAGGCAGCAAGCTGCCAAGTCTGCATAACCCTCTCCCATGAGGGAGAGGGTAAATTCCCGTCAATCCAGATCCCAGGCCCGTTCGCCGTGGTTGGAGATATCCAGGCCATCGCGCTCGTCATCCTCGCTGACCCGCATCGGCAGGATATAGCTGATGCCGAAGCCGAGGATCGCCGTGGCGACCGCCGACCAGATGGCGACCGCGCCGACGCCGATAAGCTGGGCAACAAACTGGCTGCCGAAGGCCATGCCTTCGCCATAGCCGGTGCCGCCGAGGCCTTCGGAGATGAACAGCGCGAGCATCAGGCTGCCCAATATGCCGCCAACACCATGCACTGCGAAAACATCAAGGCTGTCGTCGATCTTGAATCCGTTTTTCACCAGACCAACGGCAAAGAAACAGACGATCGCAGCGGCCGTTCCGATGAGGATCGAAGCGCCGGGGCCGACAAAACCTGCGGCCGGGGTGATCGTTGCCAGACCGGCAATGGCACCGGTCGCGACGCCGACTGCGGTCGGCTTGCCGACTTTGAATTTCTCGATCAGTATCCAGACCAGTGCCGCCATGGACGCGGCGATATGGGTGTTGATAATAGCCGCAGACGCATCGTCGGTAGCGGCCAGCGCCGAACCGCCGTTGAAGCCGAACCAGCCGACCCAGAGCATCGCCGCGCCGGCAACGGTCAGGGCAGGGCTGTGCGGCAGCATCAGCGTCTTCGGCCAGCCCATGCGTTTGCCGAGCATGATCGCGACAACCAGCGCGGAGACGCCGGCGGTGGTGTGGACCACGATGCCGCCGGCAAAATCAAGCACGCCGCGTTCGCTGAGCCAGCCGCCGCCCCATACCCAGTGGGTCACGGGCGCATAGACAACGAGCAGCCAGAGCGCGCAAAATGCAACGACCCAGCCAAAGCGGGCCCGCTCGACCCAGGCACCGATCATCAGCGCTGGCGTGATGACGGCGAAGGTCATCTGAAACATGGCAAAGGCGGATTCGGGAATGGCTGTGCCCTCCCGGACATTGCCGAGATTGTTCAGCATCGCGTTGAATCCGCCGCCGAGAAATCCGTTGGTGACCGGACCAAAAGCCAGCGAATAGCCGACGATAACCCACAGAACCGAGCAGATGCCGACGACGGCCATGCACTGGATCAGCACCGACAGGAAATTCTTGGCGCGAACAAGACCGCCATAGAATAGCGCGAGGCCGGGCAGAGTCATCAGCAGCACCAGAGCCGTAGATGTCAATATCCAGGCCGTGTCGCCGCTGTTGGCAACATCCGCGGTCGCCGGATCGAATATTTCCTGTGCCTGCAGCGGAGAGGTTGCCCAGCCAGCCGCCAGCAATAGCCCCAAATGTTTGACCGGATGTTTCATGATGTCCCCCGCAGTTGTTTTTTTATTATCGCACACAGGCCGTGCGAATCAGATTGCGTCGAATTCCTAGTCGAGTCGGCGAGGGGACTCAACGGAAAGCTTAAACCCAGCCGTCCAGAACCTGATCCGGCGGCCGATGGCCGTCCGCCCAAACGCGGATGTTGGTGATCACCCGGTCGCCCGAAGCCTCGCGCCCTTCAAAGGTGGCGCTGCCCATATGAGGGAGCAACACGGTGTTCTTCAGGTCCAGAAAACGCGGATCGATATCCGGCTCGTTTTGGTAAACATCCAGTCCCGCACCCCCGATTTGTTCCTTGTCCAACGCTTCGATCAACGCGTCTTCATCGACGAGGTCCCCGCGTGCGGTATTTATCAGATAGGCGGAAGGCTTCATCATCCTGATCCGCGCGGCGTTGATCATTTCGTGGGTTTGCGCCGTGTGCGGGCAGTGGAGTGTGATGATGTCGCACTCACGGACCAGGTCCTCCAGATCGGCAGCATAGCTGGCACGCAGCGATTCCTCGACAGCGGGCGGCAACTGGCGGCGATTGTGATAGACAATGGACATTCCGAAACCCGAGGCGCGGCGGGCAACGGCCTGGCCGATGCGGCCCATTCCAATGATCCCGAGCTTCTTGCCGCCGATACAATGGCCAAGCATGCCGGACGGTTTCCAGCCTTCCCACTGGCCGGACCGGATGAGCTTTTCGCCTTCGGAGAGTCGGCGCGGCACAGACAGGATGAGCGCCATCGTCATGTCGGCGGTGTCTTCGGTGAAAACGCCTGGCGTATTGGTGACCATGATCTTCTTCGCGCGCGCGGCCGCAAGGTCGATATGATCGACGCCGGCTCCGAAGCTCGCAATAAGCCGCAGGCGATCCGGTGCGTTTGCTATCATTTCCGCGTCAATATGGTCGGTCACTGTGGGCACGAGCACGTCGCAATCGGCCATCGCTGCGATCAGGTCTTCGCGGGAAAAGGCTTTGTCGGTATAATTGGGGACGGCATCGAACAGTTCGCACATCCGGTCCTGATTGGTATCAGCCAAATTGCGGGTGATGATGACACGGGGATTAGCGGGGCGAGGTGAGTCTGGCATAGGCCAATCGCTATGCCTGAAATATGGTGCAGGTCAAGCAGGGGGCTATTGAAGCGGTCCCGCTTTTCAGGCTATATGCGCATATTCAGGGGAATTAGTAACCAACCATCATGCGTATTTCGGCTTTTCTGCTCATTGCTATCTCGGCCGTGGTCCTTGCGTCGCCCGCCAGGGCACAGCAAGAGCCACCTTATTGGGCGTCGATCGACGAACCCGAGGCGCGGATGCGCACGGGCCCCAGCACCGAATATCCGACCATGTGGATTTACAAGCGGGAGAAACTGCCGGTCAAGATCCTCGCGCGCTACAAGGCGTGGCGAAAAATCGAGGATCATGAGGGAACACAGGGATGGATGCATGCGCGCCTGCTGACCGCTGCCCGCACCGGCCTTGTCTTGGCGAGCAGCGAGAAGCCGGTCGCGATGCGCGCGCGGCCCGCCGCCAACGCCAAAATCATCTGGCGGGCGGAACCCGGCGTCGTCGGCAGCCTGACCCAGTGCGAAGGGGACTGGTGCCTGTTCGACGTCACCGGGCGTCAGGGATATGTCAATATCGCGGATGTCTGGGGCGACGAACCGCTGAAATAGGTCAGTCGACCAGTTCCAGCGCCACTGCGGTGGCTTCTCCGCCACCGATGCACAGCGCCGCGACACCTTTCTTGAGCCCCCGCTTTTTCAGCGCCGCGATCAGAGTCACCATGATCCGCGCGCCGCTTGCGCCGATCGGATGCCCCAGGGCTGTTGCGCCACCGTTGACGTTGAGCTTGTCGCGGCTGATGCCGATATCCTGCATTGCGAACATGGCAACGCAGGCAAAGGCTTCGTTGACTTCCCACAGATCGACGTCGGCAACCGACCATCCGGCCTTGTCGAGAACCTTCTTGATCGCACTGACCGGCGCGGTTGTGAATTTGGCCGGGGCATGCGCATGGGCTGCGTGGGCGACGATCCGTGCTTCCGGCTTCAGACCTTTGGCTTCGGCCACGCTGGCACGGCTCAGCACCATTGCCGCGGCGCCGTCGGAGATGGAGGAAGCATTGGCGGCGGTGATCGTACCGTCTTTGGCAAAGGCGGCACGGAGCTGCGGAATCTTGTCTGGATTGCCCTTGAGCGGCTGTTCGTCCTTGTCGACGGTGACGCTGCCCTTGCGGCCTTTCACTTCGACAGCGACGACCTCGTCGTCAAAAGCGTCGCCTTCTACAGCGGCTTTGGCGCGGGCCAGCGATTCAATGGAATATTCATCCTGGGCTTCGCGGGTCAGTTGATATTCGCCGACGGTTTCTTCGGCAAAGCTGCCCATCGCCCGGCCCGGTTCATAGGCGTCTTCCAGTCCGTCGAGAAACATATGGTCCTTGGCTTCGGTATGGCCGAGACGCGCGCCGCTGCGCATCTTGGGTAGCAGATAGGGCGCATTGGTCATGCTTTCCATGCCACCGGTGACGATGATGTCCACCGAACCGGCCGCGAGCGCTTCTGCGCCCATGATTGCAGCCTGCATGCCCGAACCGCACATCTTGTTGACCGTGGTTGCTTCCACAGATTGTGGCAGGCCGGCAAAAATGGCGGCCTGGCGGGCAGGGGCCTGGCCCTGGCCGGCGGAAAGGACATTGCCCATATAGATGCGCTCGACATCCGCGCCGTCCACGCCTGCGCGTTCGACCGCCGCCTTGACAGCCACCGCACCGAGATCGGCAGCGGCGACCGTGCCCAGTGCGCCCTGCATGCCGCCCATCGGTGTGCGCGCATAGGAAAGAATGACGATAGGATCGGAAGTGGACATGGATGGACCTTTCTGAGTTTGTTGCATCGCTCTGGGCGAGCGCGAATCTTGCAAAGGACATAGGCGCGGCCCGTAGGTTTTTCAATTGCGCCATTGAATGCCGGCACCGGTCGTGTCAGTCGGTGTGTATATTCAATCCCGGAGTTGCCGTTGCCCGCATATGTCTTGCCGATAGCCGGTGTCTTCCTCGGCCTGATCATGGGGAGCTTCCTGGCCACGCTGATCATCAGATGGCCGGATGGCCGGTCTGTGGTCGCCTGGCGTTCGGCTTGCGATGGTTGCGGCCACCAACTGCGGCTGCAGGAGCTGATCCCGGTGATGAGTTATATGCTGCAGGGCGGCAAGTGCAGGCAGTGCGGTGCAGAAATAGCAAAGGATCATCTGGCGATCGAGCTGGCCGCTGGTTTCATTGGTGGTCTGGCGCTGCTCGTATCGCCGGACGCCAGTGGATTGGCCGGGGCTATTTTCGGCTGGCTGCTAATGACGTTGGCGGCGCTCGATGTAAGATATCACTGGCTGCCCGATCGACTAACGGCAGCACTGGCGCTGGCTGGACTGTTTGCCGGCATTTTCGTGCCTTATCCCGATCTGGCAGACCGGGTGATCGGGGGAGGGGTCGGCTTTGCCGCATTGGCCGCTGTCGCTGCCATATATAAGAGCATGCGGCACCGCGAGGGTCTCGGCGGCGGTGATCCCAAAATGCTCGGGGCGATTGGATGCTGGCTGGGCTGGCAGGCCTTGCCACTGGTGCTGCTGCTGGCCAGCCTGGTCGGGCTGCTGGTTGCGCTGTCATGGCACCTTCGTGGCAAGACCATCGGCGCTGACACGATGCTCCCGCTCGGAAGTCTCATGGCGGTCGCAGCTTTTCCGCTTTGGCTTTTTCAGGTGGCGGGCCCCGGCTGGCCCTACTGAAGGCCCGGCGCCGGGATCATGATCGGAAAAAGCCGTTGCCAGCGCAAAGCCTGTTCGCTAACAGAGCCTCGATTTCGCTGATCGTCAGTAGACGCAGCCAAAGAGCCCCTGTGGTGGAATTGGTAGACGCGCTGCACTCAAAATGCAGTTCCGCAAGGAGTGCCCGTTCGAGTCGGGCCAGGGGCACCATTTCCCGAAAATCCGGATAGTTGTGACTTAGTTGCAACGATATTCCGAATTCCGCAAATATTGCGCCTATATGGCTGGATTCTCTCGCTTATAGTCTGGACTATTCCGGGCATTTGGACCAGTTCCGGGCGCACAATGGGTAGTTCG
>CAXHZT010000032.1:0-20453 GCA_964022345.1 uncultured Sphingorhabdus sp. | reverse complement strand
GTCGAGCGTTTCGTCGGTGGCGGCGAACCGGTCGGACTTGTCGGACTGGATCTGGTCGATACGCAGACCGGCGAGAAAAGCCATTTGCCCGTAGATGGCGCCTTTGTTGCCATAGGCCATGCGCCGGCGACGGAGATTTTCAAGGATCATCTCGATCTGATTGACGGCGGCTATATCCAGGTTGAACCGGGCACGCCGAAAACCAAAATTCCGGGGCTTTTTGCCTGCGGCGATGTCATGGATCATGTCTATCGTCAGGCGGTCACCGCCGCCGGAACCGGCTGCATGGCCGCGCTGGATGCAGAGCGTTTTCTGGCGGAACAGGAATTCGAACAGATCGCGGCTGAATAGTCAGCGCGAGCGCAACGCTTCGAGAATTTGCTCTGCAAGCCAGTCTCTCGATGCGACATCGGCGAAGCTGTGCGATGCGCTGTCGATGGTTTCGATCCTGATGGCGGAATTCGACCGTGGTCGTTCGAAATCCCTGCTGTTCCAGGCGGCAAGAAAGGCGCGCGCTGTGGTGTCGCGCTTGGCCAGCAACAGACGCGTATCCTGTTCCAGCCCGGTCAGGCCATCGCGCAGCCGCAGGGCGAGCGCGCCGCTATCCTCCGACCGTGATGCCTGTTTGAGGCCTTTCAGCAATTTCCGGAGATCGATCTTGCCGGAAAAAAGATCGAGGATCGTTTTCGGATTTTTGATCCGGTCCCAATAGCGCGAACGGATCGCTGCAGACGACATTGTGGGCTGCGCATCGTCCGGTGCGCTGGCGCTCTCGATCACCCAGGGATTGGCCAGTATATAACCGTCGAGTGGGGCTTCCGGCCCGAACAAAACGAGCGCGCTGGCGGCATCACAATTGCCGAATGCGATGATGGACTTTACTTGCGGTAGTTCCTGCCGCAGAAATCCGGCAGCGGCGGCGATGTCGGCCGCGCTGCCCAGAAATCCGGGATTGTCTCCGGTACTGTCCCCAATGCCGCGGCGGTCATAGCGGAGGACCGGAAAACCCTGTTCCGATATCCGCCCAGCCAGTCGGGCCATCCCGCTATGCGCGCCGGACCGGATTTCATTGCCGCCACTGACAATCAGCAAGGCAGTTGTTTCTGTTCCGCTATCCAGCGATGCCGCGAGCATGTCCTCATCACAGCTGATATGGTGAAAGCTCCGCGTCATGCTGTGATCCAGACGGCGATATCTCTGGCAATCGCAACTGACATCGCCGGATCATCGTCCGGTTCGGCACGCAGCCACAAGGGCGACCCCGGAATTCGCGCATCAGCGGGCTTCTGGTCCGAGTCCAGTCTAACCGTCCGCTGCTTTTCCCATTCCGGTATCTGCGCGACTTCCAGCTGGGTGAACAGGTCGGGACCGATCATATTGCCGGCCAGTTCAAGGGGACCGCTCGCGGCTCGCGTGGAAAGATCGCCGATGGTGGTGGTCAATCCAGCTTCTCGATCGGCGGCGACCTTGGTCCGCATCATCATGCGCAAAAGGGTTGCACCTTTTACCGGGCTGAAGATCCAGTAATGTGCCGATGGTATTTCGGGAAGGGCGAGAGCGCCCCCGCGGAACGAAGCAATATGAGAGATCTTGTGTTGTTGCGCGCAGACCTGAAGCGCCTTTTGCCAGTCCACAAGGGTGATATGCTCCGGCTCAGCCAGACTTTCATTGGTTCCTGGCAGGTCGGGCAGAAAACTGCCGACGCCCAGGCTGTCCAGCTCTCGCATGACATCAGCCAGCAGCTTGCGCATGCGGTTCATTTCATCGAACAGCGGCGGAACGAGCATCACGTGGCGGGGAGATATGTCTCCGGCTGATAGGCAAAGCTCTTTGCGGCCCGCAAATTCGTAGGAGACGAATGCGGGTGTGGGCGTCACTCGGTGACTTTCATCTCGGCAAAGGCGACCAGATTGCCGAACGTTTCAAACAGTTCGCCATCGACTTCATCATCCTCGATCATGATATCGAGACGATCTTCCAGTTCGGTGAGCAAACCTGCCACAGCCATGCTGTCGAGTTCAGGAAGGGCGCCAAAAAGCTCGGTTTCAGAAGTAAAGTCCGCGACCTGTTCGGCGCTGAGGCCCAAAATATCCTGCATCACCGCGCGCACAGCGGCTTCCGGTGTCAACGTAACCTCGTTCTGCATTAAAAACCCCCGAATCCGGACAACGGCGCTTCCCTAAAGCCAAGTGCGCTTTCCGGCAAGGCCTGAGGCGTAGCGCCGCAAAATAGGCAGCCAGGCCAGCGGGTGGTTGGGCCAGTAGAGCTCCAGCCGATAGCGGTCGCGAACATCTTCCATCCACTCGCGCTTGTAACCGTCATTGCCGGTTCCGAAATCAATGAGATCGACATGATCGACATCTATGGCGTGCTGAAACATGGCAACGGACAACAAGGTTCCGGGCGATGTTTTGGTTGCATCTTCGATGTGCGCCAGCTTGTGGATCAAGGCCTCGCCATTTTCCACGGTCCAGAATTGCGCGGCGACAGGCTCTCCGTCGATATAGGCCAGGCCGAGCCGCATACAGCCTGCTGCGGCTTCGTGCCGGGCCAGTTGTTTCAGGAAATCGGGATTGCCCTCTTCGGGCTTCCAGCTGCGCGCGTAGACAGATTCATAGTCCTGCCAGTCCTCTTCGGAAAATTGCTTCTCGATGCGGACAGACACCAGGTTTTTCTTGGCCTTGCGGCGGACGGTATTGCGCAGCTGGCCGGGCCGGTCCGCCCAATATTGGTCGAACGTACGTCCCTTGACCCTCAGGATATGATTGTCATCAGCCTTCGACCGGAACACAATCCAGCCGGCCTGTTCGAACGCTCTCTGGGTAAGGCTGGCAGCCCCATCCTCGTCGGGTACCGGCGCAATCTCTATGTGATGGGAATTACTCGTGAGCTGCTTTGCAAGTTTCGTCAGCAAGGACAGCTTGGTGACTTCATCATAGTCGCCGAGGAAAATCGGGCGAAAAGTGAAATTATACCAGTTGGCCAGTGCAGCATGGCGACCGACGCCGGTTTTCATCAAAAACATCCACGCTTCGTCACTGCCTTCGCTACTGTGTATAATCAGAGGTAGCTTGTCGGGGAGGCATAGTTCATGCAGCTGTTTCAGCCATTCGATCCGGTCAAAAAGAGATTTCTGGACGGTGCGTCCCAGTTTTTCTCCAGCTATGGCTTGCACCGACTGGAAATTTCTATGATATTCGCTGGTCATGGTTAAGGTCGTCTCTGTCACAATTTTGCTCTTTTTCCCATAGGTCAACGCATTGAATATTGATCCCCAGAACGCCGCATTTCCGCTAGATCACCTTGCCATTGGCAGGGATCCGAACGTCACGGCGCTGGTGACCCGTACGGGGTCTCTTAGCTACAAGATGTTAAATGATCGTGTCGGCGCTCTGGCGACTTGGCTGCGGGACCAGGGCATGGCCAAGGGCGACCGGGTGGCAACATGGCTCTCGAAAACCGAATTGGCCTGTATCATGCCTCTGGCAGCGGCGCGGGCCGGCGTCGTGCACGTGCCGATCAACCCTTTGCTGAAACAGACCCAGGTCGGGCATGTTATCTCCGATAGCGGGGCAAGGCTGCTGATCAGCAACTCCGGGCGTCTGAAAACGCTGGAAGGAAATCTCGCCGAAGGCAATTGCACCCTGTTCGAGGACAAGATTGTTTCCGACGCGCTGGAAATTGTCGAGACATCGATGGCGCCGAGCGATTCCATGACCAACACGGATGATATCGTCGCGATATTATATACCAGCGGTTCTACCGGGCGACCCAAAGGAGTTGTTCTCAGCCATGCGAATCTCACTCTGGGAGCGCTCAGCGTCGCATCCTATCTCGATATCAGAGACGATGACCGCACCTTGTGCGTCCTGCCGCTCAGCTTTGATTACGGGCAGAACCAGTTGCTGTCGACATGGGCAGGGGGCGGCTGTGCGGTGCCGCTCGATTATCTGACTCCGCGCGATGTCCTGAAAGCATGCGCGCGCGAACGGATCACCACGCTGGCTGCGGTCCCGCCGCTTTGGGTGCAACTGGTCGAGAATGAATGGCCGAAGGAAGCGGTTACCTCGATGCGCCGGCTGACCAACAGCGGCGGCGCGTTGACGCCGCTTCTGGTGCGGCAGCTGCGGATGATTTTTGGAGCCGGAACCGACATTTACGCGATGTACGGGCTGACCGAGGCATTTCGCTCCACCTATCTTGATCCGGCACTGATCGATGACAATCCGACCAGCATGGGTACCGCGATCCCATTCGCCGAAATATTGGTGGTCGACGAGGACGGAGCGATTGCCGAGGTCGACCAGCCCGGGGAACTGGTGCATTGCGGACCGCTTGTGGCACGGGGTTACTGGAACGATCCGGAACGAACCGCTCAACGGTTCAAAGCTGCACCCGAGGTCTCGAAATTCGGTGGCGTGGCAGTATTCTCCGGGGATATGGTGCAACGGAGTTCGGAAGGCCTGCTATATTTTGTCGGACGGAACGACTCCATGATCAAGAGTTCCGGGAACCGGATCAGCCCCACCGAAATAGAGGAAGTCGCCCTGGCATCCGGTGTGGTCGCGGAGGCGGTCGCATTGGGAATTCCCGACGAACGGCTGGGTCATGCCATCCGTTTGTTTGTCCGGCCGACGGAGCAGGGCGCACAACCGGATATGGTGACCGAACCGCTCGAGAAATATTTACGGCAGAATTTACCGAATTTTATGCAGCCGCGCGATATCATCCTGCTGCCCGAGTTTCCGAAAAACCCCAACGGGAAAATTGACCGGAACCGGTTGGCAAAGATGGATAGTGAATGATCAAGACCAAGCCCACGGGGCCAATACCTTCCGGATATCAGACAATCGACGGAGAACTGGCAGTCGGGGGGAAGACGGCCAGTCAACTGGTGACTGAATACGGATCGCCCCTGTTTGTATATGCAAAATCGGGGCTCGGCGCGCGCATGGCCGAATTGCGCGAGGCGATGTCGCGCAATCTGGACATCCATTATGCCATGAAGGCGAATCCTTTCGCTCCACTGTTACGTCACATGGTCAGTCTGGCGGACGGCATAGATATCGCATCGGGCGGGGAGCTTGCAATGGCTCTGGATGCGGGAGCGGCACCGGAAAATATCAGCTTTGCCGGACCCGGAAAACGCGATGAAGAGCTGGCCCAGGCGATCGAGGCCGGTGTGACGATCAACCTCGAATCTCCGACCGAATGTGAACGTGCCCTCAAAATTGGCAACGAGCGTTCGGTCCGTCCGCGTCTGGCTATTCGCGTCAATCCCGACTTCGACCTAAAAGGATCAGGCATGAAAATGGGTGGCGGGGCCAAGCCATTCGGGATGGATATCGAACTCGTGGCACCAGTGGTGAAACGGATATTGGATGCCGGTGCGGACTGGCGCGGCTTTCATATTTTTGCAGGATCGCAGGCGTTGAACGCCGATGCGATTATCGAGACGCAAGCCCAGACACTGGGCCTCGCGGCGCGTCTGTCAGCTGAGATCGGACGGGCACCGGACCACGTCAATCTCGGTGGCGGTTTCGGCATTCCCTATTTCCCGGGCGATATTCCGTTGGACATAGCGAAGGTCGGGCAGGCCTTGTCGGAGCAATTCGCGCATCTGCCGGACAGTCTTTCATCGACCCGATTTGCCATTGAACTGGGGCGCTATCTCGTCGGAGAGGCCGGTGTCTATCTGACGCGGATCGTGGACCGGAAAGAAAGCCAAGGGCAGACTTTCCTGGTCACCGACGGCGGTCTGCATCATCAGCTTGCCGCGAGCGGCAATTTCGGCACGGTGGTGCGACGCAATTACCCTGCCGCCATAGCCTCGCGCTATGAAGAGGAACCGGTAGAGACGGTCTCGATAGTCGGCTGTCTGTGCACACCGCTGGACCGGCTGAACGACAATGTGGCGATGCCGAAGGCGGCGGTCGGGGACGTGGTGGCTATTTTTTGCGCGGGCGCCTATGGGGCATCTGCCAGCCCAGCCAATTTTCTGGGTCAGGGTCCCGCCAAGGAGCTGCTGGTCGAATAGATACAGCTGATTGGCTGCGGCCGGTCGATGAATCCCGCTATTAAGGCGATATTCAGGTAATCCTAACGCTATATTCACTATTTTCTAGCATAGCCAGCTCGTGACTTTGCGCGAATTGCCGGTTTTCCGCCGGAATCTGGTATTTTGCTTGAGGGTTTATAAGAGGTACAAAAAATGCGTTCTGCTATTCAAAACAACCACTTGGCGAAGCTTTTGGTCGGCGCTGCAACAGCATCGCTCGCAGTTGCGGGATGCTCCGGCAATTCGAGTGGTCCGCAGCTTCCGCCCGCATCCTTTGTGTCCATGCAAGAGGGGCCGGGCGAGGAATATGTTATCGGTCCTCTGGACGAGCTGACTATTTTCGTATGGCGGAACCCTGAGCTGGGCGCCAAGGTGCAGGTCCGGCCCGACGGCCGGATTACCACCCCCCTGATTACTGATATGCCCGCGGTGGGCAAAACGCCTGCCATGCTGGCCCAGGATCTGAAATTGCAGCTGTCTGAATATATCAACGAACCGCTGGTTTCGGTCATCGTCAACAATTTTTCGGGAACCTTTTCGCAGCAAATCCGCGTTGTCGGTGCTACCGAAAAGCCGGCATCCATTCCGTATCGGGCCAATATGACCCTGCTGGATGCCATGATCGCTGTCGGTGGTCTGTCGGAATTTGCATCCGGTAACAGCGCCCGGTTGATCCGTTTCAACCGCGGCACCGGCGAGCAGCAGGAATATGCCCTGCGCATCGGTGATTTGCTGAAGAAAGGCGAAGCCCGCGCCAATGTTATGCTGCGCCCCGGCGATGTGATCATCATCCCGGAGAGCATGTTCTAAACTGCTTTTGGCATCTTTTGACAGGAATTGAAAAGACCCATGAACGGCCTTTATGACGAATTTCGAATAGCGTTGCACAGCGTCTGGAACAGGCGTTGGCTTGCCCTGGCCGTTGCCTGGGGGATCTGCCTGCTCGGCTGGCTGGTCGTCGCTTTGATTCCGAACAGCTATGAATCGCAGGCGCGGGTGTCGGTGGAGATGCAGTCCATCCTGTCCGACAAGGTCGGCGTCGATGCGCGCGAGCGGAAAAAGAATCTGCAACAGATTCAGGAAACACTGGCATCGACCATCAATCTGGAGAAAGTCGTTCGCGGAACGGCACTCAACCAGTCGATCGCGACGGACCGAGAGCTGGCCGGCAAGGTGGAAATGCTGCGCGAAAACATCCAGATAAAGTCAGAGAAAGACAATCTGTTCGAAATCACTGCGACCTCGTCTGCCACCAACCTTTCCGATGCGGAAAATGCTGTTCTCGCCCGTGATATCGTACAGAAAATGATCGACATATTCGTCGAGGAAAATCTGTCCGGCGATCGCGACGAAACCAGCCAGACGATCAAGTTTCTCGACGCCCAGCTCGCCCAGAGAGAGCAGGAACTCCAGGAAGCCGAACAGAAGCGCGTACAGTTCGAAATGGACAATCTGGGACTGCTGCCCGGCGTCGGCTCGATGAGCCAGCGTATGGCGGCGGCGCGGGCCGAACTCGGCCAGATTGATTCGCAGATAAGTCAGGCGTCGGGCTCGCTCGCGGCCTTGAATGGTCAACTCGCGGGAATGCCGCCGACTATCGCTACTCCCGGGATCGGTGGATCAGGGGGGGGCGCTCGTGCGCAACTGGCTCAGGCGCAAGCCAATCTGGCCTCGGCGCGGGCGCGCGGCTGGACCGATGGTCACCCCGATATTGTGGCGATGAAGAGCGAGATTGCGGCGCTCCGCGTGCAGGCCGCGAAAGAACCAGCCGGTGGTGGCGGCTATCAGACGCCGAACCCGGCCTATACGTCGCTGCAAAGCATGCGCGCAGAACGTCAGGCCAATGTTGCTGCCCTGCAGGCGCGGAAGAATGCGCTGGAAGATGATATGGCGCAGCTGGCTTCGAAACAGACGCTCGAACCGGGCGTCGCGGCTGAAATGGCCCGGATCAACCGGGACCATGAAGTGTTGAAGGCGCAATATGACAAGCTGCTTGCCGATCGCGAGCAGATTAAATTGCGCGGGCAGGTGGAATCCGAAACCGACTCCGTCAAGTTTCGGGTCATCGACCCTCCATCCAGTCCGCGAACGCCCGCGGCACCCAATCGTCCGCTGTTGCTGGCGATGGTTCTGATCGTCGGGATCGGCGGCGGCGTGGGCGCGGCTTTTGCGATGGGCCAGTTGCAGACGAGCTATCCAACCGCAGAGAAGCTGGAGAAAGCAAGCGGGCTGCCCGTCATTGGATCGGTTTCGCAGGTTCTGACCAGCGCGCAGCGCGCGATTCGTAAGAAAAACCTGCGCATGTTCTATGGCACGACTGGGGCGCTTTTCGGAGTCTTCGGACTGCTGATGATCGTTGAATTTGTTCAACGCGGCATGGTCGCGTGAGGGAGCCGTCATGAAACAGTATAAACCTCCCAAGAAGACCGGTTCGCTGCTCGAGCAAGCTGGTGAAATCTATAATTATATCCCCGCTGTCCGGACGCGTGACGGGCAGGAAGTGCCATCGCAAATTTTGCATCCGGAGCCGACGGTCGAACAGACCCGGGATATCATCCAGCAGCCGGTCCAGCCCTATGATGGCCCGCAGGTCATTGTCGACCGCGACAAGTTGCGCGAAGCCGGTTTCATCGTTCCGGACGGTCCGGTGACCGCCATTTCGGAAGAATTCCGGATCATCAAGCGACAATTGCTACTGGCTGCCAAGGGTAACCAGAAGATTGGACCGATCCCGCGTGGCGAGCGGATATTGATTTGCTCGGCTCATCCCAACGAGGGAAAAACATTCTGCGCGCTCAATCTTGCGCTTTCAATCGCAGCGGAAAAGGACAATGAAGTTCTTCTGGTCGACGCCGATTTTGCCAAGCCGAGCATCCTGTCCAGCCTGGGACTGGAGGGCAGCAAGGGATTGATGGACGCGCTGGCCGATCCGCAATTGCCGGTCGAGAATTGCATCATCCACACCGATATTGCGGGGCTCGCAATCCTGCCTGCCGGGGATCAGACCAACGCGGACACAGAATATCTGGCTTCGTCGCGCACGGAGCAGGTGCTCAATCGCCTGACGCAGAATAATCCCAATCGCATTGTTATCTTTGATTCACCCCCGGCCTTGTCGGCTTCGCCCGCGACCGTGCTGGCCACCCACGTCGGCCAGGTGCTGATGGTGGTGAAAGCCGATGAAACAACCGAAACCGCCTTGCGCGACGCGCTGAGCCTGATGGGGGGATGTGAACATATCCAGCTGCTCCTGAACGGCACGAAGTTCTCGCCCACGGGCCGGCGTTTCGGATCCTATTACGGATATGGAGAATAGGCCATGATCTGGCAGCTCACAAAAAATTCACTGAAATTCGGTGCAGCGGTTCTGCCCCTGGTCGGCCTTGCCGCGCCCGCAGTCGAGGCGCGTGAACGCAATGCCGACGTCGCGCCCTATATCGAGATCCAGCAGATATTGGTCGCCGACCTGAAAGACGGTAGCGACGTGCTGACATACACCTCCGTGGCGGCCGGGATCGACAGCTCGATCCAGACCCGCAACGCCGAGGCCCAGCTGAATCTGCGATATGAACGCCGCTTCTATTATCAGGACAATATCGGTGACGATGATATCATCACGGGTCTGGCGCGCGGCGGGGTGCAGGTTGTTCCCAATTTTCTGTCGCTCGAGGCCGGTGGTCTTGCGACACGCAGCCGCGTTGATTTGCGCGGCCAGGCCCCGTCCAATACGGTGGGCAGCACTGACAACGTGACGCAGGTCTATTCGGTATATGCCGGGCCAAATCTGTCGACAAATGTTGGCGCGTTGAACGTGAATGCCAATTACCGTGCAGGCTATACCAAAGTGACGAATGAATCCGGCGCATCCTTGCCGCCGGGTCAGCTTCCCATCGATATTTTCGACGACAGCGTCAGCCATTCGGCGAGCGCCAGCGTCGGCATGCAGCCCGGTGATCTTCCTTTCGGCTGGTCTGTAGGAGCCGGCTGGGATCGCGAGGACGCGAGCCAGTTGGATCAGCGCTATGATAATAAATTTGCACGCGCAGATGTGACGGTGCCGGTGTCTACGACCCTGGCGATTGTTGGCGGCGTGGGCTATGAAGATATCGAAATCTCGGAACGGGACGCCGTGCGCGACGCCAATGGCATTCCGGTGATTGATGCCGACGGGCGGCTTGTCACCGACGAGACATCGCCGCGATTGCTATCCTATGATCAGGACGGGATTTTCTGGGATGCCGGCGTCTTGTGGCGCCCGAGCAGGCGGACTTCGCTCGAGGCGCGTTTCGGCCAACGTTATGGCAGTGAAACCTATTTCGGCAGCTTTGCCTACCAGCCTAACCAGAGGACGGCGCTCAACATTTCCGTCTATGACACGGTTTCCGGTTTCGGCAATCTGCTCAATGACAATCTGGCCAATCTCGGAACCAGTTTTTCCAGCACACGCAACCCGCTCAGCGGAGAGCTGAACGGCTGTGCGTTCGGCCAGACGAGCAGCCTGTGCTTCAACGATATCTTACAATCTGCAGCATCCTCATCGTTCCGCGCCCGCGGCGTGAACGGGCAGATGACCTATAATTACGGTGGATGGCAAACAGGGGTGGGCGTAGGATATGCCCGGCGCCGCTACTTTGCATCGCAACTCGGTGCAGTCGCCGCGGTCGACGGGTTGGTGGACCAAAATTATTATGCCAGTCTGACGATTGGCCGGGATTTGGATGCGTATTCCAGCTTTGACGCCAATGTATATGCCAATCTGCTTGATAGCGGCTTTGCAAACGCTCCCAATGTTCTCGGGGTTGGTGCCAACGCGGCCTATTACCGGCAGCTGCTTCCGGGATTGCAGGGCACTGCGGCTGTTGGTCTGGACAGTTTCAGGCAAGAAGGGTTCGACAGTGACCTCACGGCCTCTGCACTGCTAGGGCTCAGATACGACTTTTAAGAACATCAACCTCGCCGTTGATCGGAGATACACGCATGTATGAAACATTCTATGGATTGAATGGTCGGCCCTTTCAGCTGACACCGGATCCGCATTTTTATTTCGAAAGCCTGACTCACCGAAAGGCCTTGTCCTATCTCGGTTACGGTCTGGCCCAAGGCGAGGGTTTCATCGTCATTACCGGTGACGTGGGCGCGGGTAAAACCACTCTGGTAAGTCACTTGATGGCGACAATCGACAAGGCGCGCCTGACCGCGGCCAATATCGTGACGACGAAGCTGGACAGTCAGGACATCGTACGCGTCGCGGCCAACCATTTCGATATATATACCGACAATATGGACAAGGCCCAGTTGCTCAATGCGTTTGAGGAGTTTCTCCACTCCGAAGCCCGGGCCGGTCGCCGCTGCCTTCTGATCGTCGACGAATCGCAGAATCTGCCAGCCGGAGCGTTGGAAGAATTGCGCATGCTGTCCAATTTCCAGCTGGGCGGACAGGCCTTGCTGCAGATATTCCTTCTTGGTCAGCCGGAATTTCGCGATATGCTGCAGAATTCCAACCAGCTGGAACAGCTGCGCCAGCGGGTTATAGCGCATCATCATCTCGAGCCGATGGAGGCCGAAGAGATTGAGCCCTATGTTACCCACCGTCTTTCTAAAAGCGGTTGGTCGGGCAGACCGAAAATTACGTCTGCGGTGTTCCGCATGCTCTATGCCGAGACGGACGGCGTGCCTCGCAAGATCAATGCGCTGATGAGCCGGTTGCTGTTGATGGGTTCTATCGAACAGGCAGAGTTGATCGACCAGCCGATGATGGAGCGCGTGCTGGCCGACCTCAAAGGCGACGACGTGGAAATATCCACGCCCCCGGTCGCTCCGGCCAAGGATGACAAGCCAGCGCCTGCAGAAGCCGGAGAAGCAGACAATGGCGATCAACGGTCATCGGGGATTAAGAAGGCCGCCCCGCAACCGCAGGAGCTGCCCACCGCCAGTGCCGTAAAACTGCAGGCCGATGAGGCATCGGAAGGCCAGCGGCGGGAACCGTTGGAAAAACCGCTGGCAGCCAAGCCACAAGCCCGGGAAGCTTCTGCGCCGCCTCCGGCCGCAGCCGACAAGGCGACGGCCCAGCGGATTGATGTTATCTCGAAACGACTGTCTCTGCTGGAAACGCGGATGAACAGTCAGGAAGAAAATCTGCACCGCGTCTTGACGATGCTCGTGGAATGGGTCGAGAACGATGTCCAGAGCAAGGAAAGCTATATCAATGCGGGACGCGCAGCCTGAATCATTCGCTACGGCGGGAAAAGCGGATGCTTTGCTCAATGCCATGTCGGTCGATATCGAGGACTGGTTTCAGGTGGGAGCCTTTGAGACGGTCATCGATCGCGCCGACTGGGATTCGCTCGAACATCGCGTAGAACGCAACACCAATGCGGTATTGGCCCTGTTTGACGAAGCCGGGATCAAGGCGACGTTTTTTATATTGGGCTGGGTCGCGGAGCGCTATCCCGCTCTGATGCGGCAGATCGCCGCGGCGGGGCACGAAATTGCCAATCACGGCTATGATCATGCGCGTGTGTTCACTCTGTCAGCCAACCAGTTCCGGGCCGATCTCGACCGCAGCCGGAAAATCATCGAGGATACGTCCGGACAGCAGGTTACCGGCTATCGCGCGCCCAGTTTCTCGATCGATCAGCGGACCCCTTGGGCGCATGAGATATTGGCTGAAGAAGGCTATGTCTATTCGTCCAGCGTCGCGCCGATCAACCACGACCATTATGGCTGGGCAGGGTCCCCCCGCTTTGCCTGGAAGCCCGTGGATCAGTCTGGTCTGATCGAATTGCCGGTTACTACGGTCAAGCTGGGCAAACGCACATTTGCCGCCGGGGGCGGAGGTTTTTTCCGGCTCCTGCCTTATGAGGTATACCGGCAGTCCATCCGGAAAATGCACCGCGATAACGGGCGCGGAGCGATTTTCTATTTCCACCCATGGGAAATTGACCCCGATCAGCCGCGCGTCGCCGATGCTCCGCTGCGGTCCAAGCTGCGCCATTACCCCAATTTGAAAATCATGCGGGCGAAGCTGTTGCGGGCAGGGCAGGATTTCAGATGGGGCAGGGTGGACGAGCTTGCCGCGCTGGAAGCGGGCCTGATGTGATGAACATGGCCTTCAAGCCCAACGCCCTGACGATCCGCGTTCTTGATCGCTCCGATGCCAATGAGCTCGAGCGGATCGACGCTTTTGTTGATGCCGCGCCATTGGGCACTCCCTTTCACCGGCCGACATGGCTGTTGGCGGTCGCCAAAGCATGCGGCCATGAATGGCGCTATTTGCTGGCTGAAGATGGTGGAGGCAAATTGCAGGGCATTTTGCCGCTCAATCTGATCCACTCTGCATTGTTTGGCCGAGCGCTGGTCTCCTCCGGTTTCGCCGTAGGTGGCGGGATACTTGCCAATAATGATCAGGCGGCGCAGATGCTTGCAGACGAAGCGTGGCGCTTTGCCGAGCGTAACAGCTTTCCCACGGTCGAATTGCGCGGGGGTCCTGTTCCCGATGGGGAGTGGCAGCGCAAACAGGATGTCTATGCCGGATTCGTGACCATGTTGGCGGACGATCGGGACAGCCAGCTGCTCGCCATTCCGAGAAAACAGCGCGCGGAAATCCGCAAAGGCCTCAACAACGATCTGACAATGCACATAGGCACAGGAGATAAAGACCGCGAAGACCATTATGCCGTCTATGCCGAGAGCGTCCGGAACCTCGGAACGCCCGTGTTCCCCAGGGATCTTTTCGACGCCGTGCTCGACGGATTTGGCGAGGATGCCGATATTCTGACAATTCGCAAAGACGGCAACCCCGTGGCCAGTGTTCTCAGCCTTTATCATCGTGGAAAGGTCATGCCATATTGGGGAGGCGGGACCTGGGATGCCCGCCAATTCAGAGCCAACGACCTCATGTATTACGAGCTGATGAACCATGCCCGCGAAAGGGGATGTGTATCGTTCGATTTTGGGCGGTCAAAATATGGCACCGGGGCCTTTTCGTTCAAGAAGAACTGGGGATTCGAACCACAGCCGCTTGTCTATACGACGCGCACAGCTGACGGCGAAGACGCGCGCGATGTGAACCCGATGAGCCCGAAATACCGGATGCAGGTAGCGCTGTGGCAACGTCTGCCTCTACCCATAGCCAACCGCATCGGACCGATGATCGCCAAAGGCCTCGGCTGATGGGAGAGATTTTGTTTTTGGCGCATCGCGTTCCCTGGCCGCCGAACCGTGGCGACAAGATACGCTCCCACCATTTTCTGCAAAAGCTGATGAATTGCGCGCCGGTGCATGTCGCCTGCTTCGCTGACGACGAGGCGGAGCGGCAGACGGGCTGGGATCGAAAAGCAGAACTGGCGTCCTGCAAGATTATGTTGCGGAACAAATCGAACTGGCGAGCGGGCATAGAGGCGCTGGTTTCCGGTCGTCCGGTTTCGCTAGCGTCTTTTTCCAGCCGGCAGATCAGTGACTATGTTGCCAAGGTTATCGCCCGTCGGCCGATCGACTGTATCTTTGTGTTTTCCGGCCAGATGGCGCAATTCGTTCCGCCCGGTTTCAGCGGACGGGTCGTGATGGATTTTGCCGATGTCGATAGCGCGAAATTCGAAAGCTATGCGGAAGAAGCATCGGGTCCGATGGCTTGGGTCAACCGCCGGGAAGGCCGCTTGCTGCGGACATTTGAAAAGCGTGTTGCCGAGCGGGCCGACTACAACCTGTTTGTCAGTCAGGCCGAAGCGCGTTTGTTCCGGGAACGCTCGGGATTACCGGGTGACCGGGTAAAGGCGGTCGGCAACGGCATTGATCTGGAATATTACGGCGCGCAGGATGTGCGTCCGGAAAAGATCCAAGAGGGCGGTCCGTTGATCCTGTTCACCGGGCAGATGGACTATCAGCCGAATGTCCGGGCAGTCCAGAGTTTCAGCCAGCAGGTCATGCCGGATATTCTGGCGCGCTTTCCCGATGCGCGTTTTGCCATTGCCGGTCGCTCCCCCGCCGACAAGGTCAAGCAGCTGGACGGCAGGAACGGAACGGTCGTGACCGGCGCCGTTGATGATATCCGCAGTTGGATCATGGCGGCCGATGTCGTGGTCGCTCCGCTGAGGATCGCCCGCGGTATCCAGAACAAGGTTCTGGAGGCGATGGCCATGGGCAAGCCGGTGGTTGCTTCGGAATGCGCCGCCGAAGGCATAGAGGCAACTGACGGCGAGCATTTTCTGGTTGCCCGATCCGTCGATGAAGAGGCAGCGCTGGTATGTGCGTTGCTGGCGGATCCCGGACGGGCTGGCCGACTGGGCGAGCAGGCAAGGCACCTGATCCATACGCATTATTCATGGGAGAGGCAGCTTGCCGGTCTGCCAGTCTTGTGCGGCATGCCGGACTCCGTCAGCGCGAAGGTGGCGAGATGACCGGCGTGGTGGCAGGACAAGGATCCGGCAGCGGGCAGGCTTCTGCTTTCGCGTCGCTCTGGTCGAGGCATTTGAAATGGCTGGCGATCAGCGTTGTTGCGATACTGGCGATTTTCTGGCGCGACGGCGCGGACATGTTCCGGACGTGGTGGACGATATCGACCTATAATCACTGTCTGCTGGTTGTTCCCATTCTCTACTGGCTGGTCCAGCAGCGGCGGGAAGAGCTGGCGAAACTCGCGCCGGCGATCTGGTGGCCGGGATTGATCTGGGTAGCTGTCGCTTCGCTCGGGTGGCTGCTGGGGGAAGCGGCGGGGGTCGCATTTGCGCGGCAACTTGGTTTGGTGATGATGCTGCAGGGTGCGGTTGTCACATTGCTCGGCCAAACGGTTGCCCGCGGACTTGTATTTCCACTGGCATTCAGCTTTTTCCTCGTGCCCTTCGGGGAGGAGATAGTACCATTCCTGCAGATGGTTACTGCCAGACTGTCGATGATCTTTCTCGGCTGGGCGGATATTCCGGCTTTCATCGACGGGATATTCATATCGACACCTACCGGCTATTTTGAAGTGGCCGAGGCCTGTTCCGGTATCAAGTTCCTGATCGCAATGTGCGCTTATGGCGCGCTGATCAGCAACGTCTGCTTCCAGAGCTGGAAACGGCGCATATTGTTTATGATCGCTGCGGTCATCATCCCGATTATCGCCAATGGTGTCCGCGCCTTTGGCACCATCTATATAGCCCATCATACGTCTCTCGATTTCGCGGTCGGCTTTGATCATATCTTCTACGGCTGGTTCTTTTTCGCCTTCGTTCTGATATTGCTGCTGGCGCTGGGCTGGCCCTTCTATGATCGGAAGATTGACGATCGGATGATCGATGGGGATGCTCTGGCGCGGTCCCAGCATGTGCCGACCGGCGTGCAGAAGCCGGTGCAGATGATGACCGCGATGGCGGCAATCATTCTGGTGTCAGTGCTCTGGATATCGGTTCTGGCGGCGCAGGAATCGGTTGTCCCCGACCGGATCGCCTTGCCGGATGTCGCCGGCTGGGAACGGACGGAATATCAACCGCTTTACCCTTGGGAACCCCGTTTTGACGGTGCCAGCCATCAGCTGCTCGGGCGCTACCGGAACCCTTCGACCGGCATGGAAGTCGATCTCGCTATCGCCGTTTACGACCGTCAGGAAGAAGGGCGCGAGATCGTCGGCTACGGGCAGGGGGCACTGGTGCCGGACACCGAATGGTCCCGCAACCGCGCGCTGGAAGCGCCAGCGGGCGCGTTTGCGGTCGAACTGATCGCGCCCGGACCGGTGGTGCGCGATGTCGTCAGTTTCTATCGCATCGGCGGCAAGCTCACCGGCAGCGGCTCGGTGGTGAAGCTCGAGACGCTAAAGAACAGGCTGCTCGGCGGTCCGCAACAGGCCGTGGCAATTCTGGTGTCGTCGGAGACGATGCGCGAAGACTCGCCCCGGATTGCGATCGATGCCTTTCTCTCTGATCTCGGCCCGGTCGACAAATTGGCTGACGCGATGGCGGGCCTGCGCTAGGGCGCACCTATGTGTGGCATAGCAGGTATATTTCATTTGGAGACGGCAAAGCCGGTCGATCCCGGTCGTCTGCGCAAGATGACCGACAGTCTGACCCATCGCGGGCCGGACGGGTCGGGCATCTGGACCGCCCCTGGTGTCGGGCTTGGGCATCGCCGACTTTCGATCATCGATCTGGAAGGCGGCGCGCAGCCGATGCTGACGGCCGACGAAGCGCAGGTACTCAGTTTCAACGGCGAGATATACAATTTCCGAGAAGTGCGCGCGGAACTGGAAGGGCTTGGCCACCAGTTCCAGACCAGCAGCGATAGCGAAGTCATTCTCTATGCCTGGCGGCAATGGGGTGTGGAATGTCTGAAGCGGCTGAATGGGATGTTCGTTTTTGCGCTTTATGACCAGCGCACGCGGCAATTGTTTCTGGCTCGCGACCGGTTGGGCGTAAAGCCGCTATTTTATGCGCGCGTTTCTGACGGCAGCATATTGTTCGGGTCGGAACTGAAAGCGCTGCTCGCCAATCCCTTGTTGCGCCGGGATCCCAATCTGCAGGCGGTCGATGATTATCTCGCCTTTGGTTATGTGCCGGACCAGACATCGCTGCTCAGGGGCGTGAAGAAACTGCCGGCTGGCCATTATCTGCTGCTCGAACAGGGCAAGCCGGAACCTGCACCGGTGCAATATTGGGATATGGATTTCAGCCAGCGGCACAAGGCTTCTGCCGGCGCTCTGGAAGAGGAACTGGTCGATCTGCTGAAACAGGCTGTGGGTTCGCGAATGATCGCGGACGTGCCCTTGGGTGCGTTTCTATCCGGCGGCGTCGACAGCAGCGCTGTGGTCGCTCTGATGGCGGAGAAAAGCCGTCGACCGGTCAAGACCTGTTCGATCGGCTTCGACCAGCAGTCGCTGGATGAGACCGGCTATGCCCGGCAGGTTGCAGAGCGTTTCCAGACCGATCACCGCGAGCGGACGGTAGCTGCGGATGATTTTGGCCTGATCGACACGCTTGCCGATCATTTTGACGAACCCTTTGCCGATGCCTCTGCCTTGCCGACTTACCGGGTGGCCGAGCTGGCCCGCGAGACCGTGACCGTCGCGCTGACCGGCGACGGTGCCGACGAGGCGATGGCGGGCTATCGCCGTCATGTCTTTCACCATGCCGAAGAGCGGGTGAGGGGGCTGTTACCGCAATCCTTCCGCGGACCGGCCTTCGGCTGGCTGGGTTCCGTCTATCCCAAGGCCGACTGGGTGCCGCGTCCGTTTCGCGCCAAGTCGACTCTGCTCTCGTTGGCCCGCACCGGACCGGAAGGCTATGCCGAGGCGGTCGGCGTGACAGCGCCATCGGGACGCCGGCACATCTATTCCGACCGCATGCGCAGTGATTTGGGTGACTATCAGGCGGAGCAGTGGATGATCGACCTGATGGAAAATGCGCCGGCGCAAAATGGTCTCGATCAGGCGCAATATGCCGACATGAAAATGTGGCTGCCCGGCGACATATTGACCAAGGTCGACCGGACCAGCATGGCCGTGGGGCTCGAAGCGCGCGAGCCGTTGCTCGATTACAAGCTGATGGAATTTGCCGCGAAGCTGCCGACCGGTTTGCGGGTGCACAGGGGGCAGGGCAAATATCTCCTCAAGAAATCGATGGAGCAATATTTGCCGAATGACATTCTCTACCGGCCAAAAATGGGTTTCGTGACGCCGATCGCACAATGGTTCCGCGGGCCGCTTGCCGACACCGCCCGGGAAATCGCCAGCGGCGGCCATCTGGCGCGGACCGGCTGGTTTGACAGCAAGGCGATGCGCACGGTCGCCGATGACCATATCGCCGGCCGTTCCGACAACAGCCGCTTGCTGTGGCAGCTGCTGATGCTTGATAAATCGCTGTCGCGGTTATTTGGGCTCTAGTATTCCTGCGCAGGCAGGAATCCATCTCTCCCGATCGCGTCCAGGCGCGCTGGTCCGTGATGGGCCCCTGCCTGCGCAGGGGCACGGTCATTCCGGATAAATAGCCTCGACAAAATAGAGACCATCGGGCGGGGCGTTGAAGCCAAGCGCATTGCGGTCTCTCGCTTTCAGCGCGTTTTTCAGATCAACTGTGGTCCATTTGCCCGTGCCGACCAGTTTCAGACAACCGACGATCGAGCGAACCTGGTGATGTAGGAAGGAGCGCGCTGCGACCTCGACTTCAATTTCCTCGCCGAAGCGGCTGACCGAAATGCTATCGAGCGTCTTGACCGGGCTTTGCGCCTGACAATGGACCGAGCGGAAGGTGGTGAAGTCATGCTGGCCGGTCAGCGCTTGCGCCGCGTTGTGCATGGCGTCGCTGTCGAGTGCCGGCGCAACCTGCCAGCTCAGTCCGCGGTCGAAGGTCAGGGGCGCGCGCCGGTTGGTGATCTTGTAGAGATAGCGTCGCCCCTCGCAGGCGAAGCGGGCGTGCCACTCCTCGTCGACAATGTCGCAGGCCAGCACCGCCACCGGGTGGGGACGCAGTCCGGCATTTATGCCCTCGCTCAGCCGGAAAGGTGTCAACTTGGTTTCAAGATCGAAATGCGCGCGCATCGCCAGCGCGTGAACGCCGGCATCGGTTCGGCCAGCGGCAAAAACACGCACGTCCTGACCGGTGATCTTGTGGATCGCCTGTTCGACCGCCTGCTGGACGCTGGGGCCGTGATCCTATGCTGCCAGCCCATGAACGGGCGGCCATCATATTCCAGAGTGATCGCGAAGCGGGTCATTGCAATTTGGTCCCCTTCGGGATTTTCGTGCCGTTTAGAAAGGACTTCAGGTCCATAGCGGGCTTGCCGGCCTTCTGTATGACATCCGGCTGGATCGCTCCGGTGCCACAGCCGATCAGCAAATGGTCGTCCAGGGTCATGCCCGCGACGCCTGCAGCGTCGCTGATTTTAGCCTTCAATATCCGGTAGCGGGCTTCCTGATACTCGAAAAAAGCGCCCGGCTGGGGATTGAACGCCCTGATCTGGCGCTCGACCCCTTCGGCAGACTGGGCGAAATCGAGACGCGCTTCCTGCTTTTCGATTTTTTTCGCATAGGTTGCCAATGCGTCATCCTGCACTTCGGCCGGATAGTCGGATGGAGCCGCCAGATATTGCACCATCAGCGCCGCACTCGTCTCGGCGAGTTCTTCGGTCAGCTCGCCAGCGGTCTTCCCGTCCACCGGCGTGGTCGATTTCAGGAGCATCGGTCCGGTGTCCAGCCCCGCTTCCATCTGCATGATGGTAATCCCGGTTTTTGTGTCACCCGCCAATATCGCCCGCTGTACCGGTGCCGCGCCGCGCCAGCGGGGAAGCAGCGAGCCGTGGATATTCAGGCAACCTGTTTTCGGTGCGTCCAGTATCGCCTGCGGCAGGATGAGGCCATAAGCGGCGACAACCGCGACATCCAGGTCAAGCGTGGCAAAGGCGGCCTGTTCTTCTTCGTTTTTCAGCGCCA
>CAXHZT010000031.1:0-22810 GCA_964022345.1 uncultured Sphingorhabdus sp. | reverse complement strand
CAAGCGGTTCACCATATAGGAATGCGCGATACATTGGCATTCCTGATCGTAACGCTTTTCTCGCAACGATATACTCCCGATCACTTAAGTCCATTTTACCTGAGATTGAGGAAACAACCAATACCAACGCATCCCAAACTCCAGAAACGATTTCATTTCCTATCGACAAAGAAGGCATATACAACGCACAATTTGGCGAGAGTGGAAGAAATACTTCCACTCCGTCGATATCCAAACCCAGCTCACCGGCTTTCTCTGGATGTTCAGTGGACTGCAAGACCACTGGATTATCACCGATATAAAAGCAATTTTCTTCATTTGTGACCAATAGAGCCCAATGCCTATTATGAACGAGGTCAGTCAAAGCCTCGATGTCATCTAACAGGGCTCGAAGAACTTCACCCGAGCCTAGCCGCTGCCCTGATTTCGTCAGACCAATTCGGTATGCTTCGGTCCTGAAAGACTGAGCAACTACAAATTTGGCGACCTTTCTACGATAGCGACCATCGATTTCTGACAGTGAAAGCGTCGCTACAATTCGCTTTATCGGCGGTGCCGCAGCGGTCTCGATGTCTTCAAACGCCTTCTCAAACAATTGTGGTTCACCGTTCACCAAGAGTTCATTAAAGTTTGGACTTGAAGCCGCCATCGCAGGCGAGGGTTTTGTGATTATGCCATCAGATATATTGTACCGATAAATCCGACCATTATCGGACCGAAAGTGCTTTAGCAGAAATTTAGGAACCCAATGCTGTGTCTCGGTTTTGATCAGTTTATCTGTGGCCACAGCAAGTTTTTGTCCTCAATAAACCCGCTTCTTCGGTTTCACATAGGTCGCTTCGTCGGTCAGCGTGTAATCATGCACCGGACGGTAGCTGATTTCGCTCTTGCCGCCATTGCCGCCCCAGCCTTCGAAGGTGATGACGGTGTGTTTCATCCAGTTCTTGTCGTCGCGATCCGGATAGTCTTCCTGCATATGCGCGCCGCGGCTTTCCTTGCGGTTGGCGGCAGCTTTCATCGTGACCATCGCCTGGCTCATCAGATTGTCGAGCTCAAGCGTTTCGATCAGGTCGGTATTCCAGATCAGAGAGCGGTCGGTGACGCCGATATCGGCCAGTTTCGCATTGACCTTGTCCATCGCCTCGACGCCCTCGTTGAGCAAATCATTGTCACGGAACACGGCGGCATGCGCCTGCATGGTTTTCTGCATCTCAAGACGCAGGTCGGCGGTCGGTATCGAGCCCTTGGCGTTGCGGAAATGGTCGAGGCGCTGCAACGCCAGATCGGCGCTATCCGCCGGCAGCGGCTTGTGCGACGCGTTCGGCACCAGCTTTTCCTTGAGTCGCAGGCCGGTCGCGCGGCCGAAGACCACCAGATCGATCAGCGAGTTGGAGCCGAGACGGTTGGCGCCGTGCACCGAAACACAGGCCGCTTCGCCGACGGCGTAGAGCCCTTCGACAATCGCATCCGGATCATCCGCGGTCGGATTGATCACTTCGCCATGATAGTTACAGGGTATGCCGCCCATGTTGTAATGGACCGTCGGCACCACCGGCAAAGCTTCGCGGGTCAGGTCGACGCCGGCGAAAATCTTGCCGGTTTCGGTGATGCCCGGCAGCCGTTCGGCCAGCACTTCGGGCGCGATATGGTCGAGGTGGAGATAGATATGATCCTTCTCCGGCCCGACACCGCGGCCTTCGCGGATTTCGGTCGCCATGCAGCGCGAAACAACGTCGCGGCTGGCCAGATCCTTGGCGCTCGGCGCGTAGCGTTCCATGAAACGCTCGCCTTCGCTGTTGGTCAGATAACCACCTTCGCCACGCGCGCCCTCGGTGATCAATACGCCCGCGCCGTAAATGCCGGTCGGGTGGAACTGGACAAATTCCATGTCCTGCAAGGGCAGACCCGCGCGCAGCACCATGCCGCCGCCATCACCGGTGCAGGTATGGGCAGAGGTCGCGCTGAAATAGCAGCGGCCGGAACCGCCGGTCGCCAGCACGACAGCGTGGCTGCGGAACCTGTGGATCGATCCGTCTTCCAGACAGATGGCAATCACGCCCCGGCACTCGCCGTCTTCCATGATCAGGTCGATCGCGAAATATTCGATGAAGAAATCCGCGTCATATTTCAGGCTCTGCTGATAGAGCGCGTGCAGCATGGCGTGACCGGTACGGTCGGCAGCAGCACAGGTACGCTGGACCGGAGGCCCCTCGCCCATGTTCTGCATATGGCCGCCGAACGGACGCTGGTAGATCGTGCCGTCTTCGTTGCGCGAGAAAGGCACGCCGGCATGTTCCAGCTCGTAAACCGCCTGCGGGGCTTCGCGCACCAGATATTCGATGGCGTCCTGGTCGCCGAGCCAGTCGGATCCCTTGACCGTGTCATACATATGCCACTGCCAGTGATCGGGCGTGTTGTTGCCGAGCGATGCGGCAATCCCGCCCTGCGCCGCAACCGTGTGCGAGCGAGTCGGAAAAACCTTGGTGATGCAGGCCGTTTTCAGGCCCGATTCCGCCGCGCCCATGGTGGCGCGCAGGCCGGAGCCGCCGGCACCGACAACCACAGTGTCGTAGGTGTGATCGATGATCTTGTAAGCAGGCTGGGTGGATTGTTCAGTCATTATTCTACCACTCCGGTAAAGGCTATTTTCGCGACCGAGAAAATTCCCAGAGCCGCACCGCCGATGGCGAAAAAGTTGAGGAAGACGAACAGGCCGAACTTGACGCCGTGATCCGGGACATAATCCTCGATCAGCACTTGCAGGCCGAGGCGCAGATGCCAGAAGATGCTGACCAGCATCAGCATCATCGGCACGGCGACCAGCGGCGAGGACAGCCATTCGACCATCAGGCCATGTTCATATTGCGGCAGCCGGACAAGCGAGAAGACCAGCCAGAGCACCAGCAGCAAATTGCTGACTGCGGTCACCCGCTGGACTATCCAGTGATGCGCGCCTTCCTGTGCCGATCCGAGGCCGCGTACCCGGCCGATATTGGTTCCTGAACCCATGTTCCGATTCCTGTTCTAAAGAATATTCTTGGAGGCGATGTAGAGCCACATCGCGCCGGTGGTGATGATCGCTGCCAGAGGCACGGCAACCGACCACATCTTGTTGGTCTGCAGTTCGTAGCCCGCACCCGCGTCCAGCACGAAGTGGCGCAGCCCGCTGTACATATGCTCGAAAAAGGCAAAGCTCATGCCTACGAGAATGATATAGCCGATATAGTAGAAGTTGAACCAGCTGAGGAAATAGTCATAGCTTTCCGGACCGGCGGAAATCGCATAGAGCCACCACACGAGCAGCGGCACGCCAACCAGCGCCATGGCGTCGCCGGTTGCCCTGTGAAGAATGGACACCAGCATATGCGGGCCCCATTTATAAACCTGCAGATGCGGTGAAAGCGGTCTGTTCGATGCTGAACCTGATACGCCGGACATTATATTCCCCTGAACAATATCTCCGGATGATGCCGGAGTCTTTGAAATAGAACCAATCCCTTAGCGAAAAGCGCGTATCATGCAAACCGGATGCGCTCTATTTAGACAATTTATTAGTGCAAAATTCTTCAGGCCGATTGCAAAGCGCGAAATCTGCATCATCCATGGACGCGCGCGCCATGTCGTTCTAATCAACCCGGCATGAGCGATAGAAAAACACATATATTGGTAACCGGCGCCAGCCGCGGCATAGGCAAAGCCATCGTCGAATCACTCGGCGAGGATAATGCAATCGTCGTCGGCCAGAGCACCGCCGGTGGAGATGATCTGGTCGCAGCCGATTTTACGCAGGACGGCTCGGCACCCATGCTGTGGCAGCAAGCGCTCGACCGGCTTGACGGCCGGATCGACGTGCTGGTCAACAATGCCGGCCTGTTCCAGCCCAACCCGCTCGCCGCCGACGACTGGCTGGAAAGCTGGAACAGAACGATGACCATCAATCTGACCGCTTCGGCCGAACTGTGTCGCCTCGCGGTCCTGCATTTTCAGGAGCGCGGCGAACCGGGCCGGATCGTCAATATCGCAAGCCGCGCCGCCTATCGCGGCGACAGCCCCGACCACTGGCATTATGCCGCGTCCAAGGGCGGCATGGTGGCAATGACCAAGACCATCGCCCGGGCCTATGCAAAAGACGAGATACTGGCCTTCGCCATCTGCCCCGGCTTCACCGTGACCGGCATGGCCGAAGATTATCTGGAAAGCCGCGGCGGCGACAAATTGCTCGCCGACATCCCGCTCGGCCGGGTTGCCCAGCCGGAGGAAATCGCATCCATCGCCCGCTATTGCGCGCTCGACGCTCCGCCCAGCATGACCGGCGCCGTACTCGACGCCAATGGCGCGAGCTTTGTCCGATGATCCAGCGCGAATTGCTCGATACCGCTCCCATCCCGGGCGGCGACGAACTCCGCCTGTTCCGGCGCGCGCTCAAGGGTGCGGATGAATATTCGATCATGCTGGGCCGCATCGAGTTGATGAACAGCAGGCTGAGCGGGTCCGAAGAGGCGCTGGCCACCCTCACCTGTGACCGTTTGGCGGTGAAAAACCCGCGCATATTGATCGGCGGCTATGGCATGGGCTTTACCCTGCGCGCGGCCCTGTCGGTCTTGCCGCCGCAGGCGCATGTCGAGGTCGCCGAACTGATCCCCGCCATCGTCCAGTGGGCGCGCGGGCCGATGGCGGATCTCTCGCAAAAATGTCTCGACGACAGCCGGGTCCAGGTGACGGTCGGCGACGTGTGCGACATCATAGCAAGGGCCGACCGTGATTATGATGCCATATTGCTGGATGTCGACAATGGTCCCGACGGCCTGACCCACGAAGCCAATGACCGGCTTTACAGCATGGCAGGCCTGGCGACGGCGAAAAAGGCGCTACGGTCCAACGGAATCCTGGCGATATGGTCGAGCGAGGGGGACAGCAAGTTCACCTCCCGATTGCACAAGTCCGGCTTTGCCGTCGACGAGAAAAGCGTCGCGGCGCGCAGCAATGGCAAGGGCGCGAAACACAGGATATGGCTCGCACAGAACACCGGCTGAACAGTCACGTAGCGCCGGTAAATCCTTGACCGCCGGGCACATGTTATTGCCAGCTTAACCGTCTTGCTTAACGTTACATGAGGCCGCGCATGATAGCGGGGCAGACCTCAGATGGAACTCCCGGTATCATATTCTGCTTTTCGAGCAGCGAGGCCCCTGGAATCGGTTTCTATCCCGCGAGAAGAGGTCGAGCGCGAGATGCTCAAACGGGCATTGGGCAACCCGTTCCGAAACCGCCTTCCGACGCTCATTCCCCTTTTTGTCATAGCCTATGCGGCATTGGGTCTTGCCCAGCGCAACCTGATGCTGGCGCTGGTCGGCACCCTGCTGCTGGCCTTAATCCTGACCGCTTATGCTGCCCTCAGGGTCACGAAAAATCTGACGGCGGACCGGATACCGGATGAGGCCGAGACAAGGGCGATGAGAATCTGGCTTTTCCTTGAACTCGTCAGCGGCGCAATCTGGGGTCTGATGATCGCGCCCATAGCGGAAACCGGCAGCGTATCCCTGTCCAGCAACATCATTTCGGTCACGCTGATCGTCACCTTGTCGCTGGCTGTCGTCATCGCGGCGGATGCGCAAAAGCTGATAAAAGCGATGCTCATCGGATTTGCGATGACGTCCATCCCGGTCACGATCTACCATTACCCGCATTTCGGACCTTATACCCTGTTTGCCTTGATCCTCTTTACGCCGACCATGTACTGGATTTCCGATCGTCTGGGAAAACGGGCGCTTGAATCGCTGCATTCCGAAATGGAAAATGTCGTTCTCAACCAGAAATTGTCCGAAGCGCTCAGCATCTCCGAATATCTTTCGGCCCATGACAGCCTGACGGGATTGCTGAACCGGCGTGATTTCGAGCGAGTCACCGAGGAACTGCGCACTCAGAGCCAGTCCGAAAAGGTGGCCATCATCATGGTGGATCTGGACAATTTCAAACAGATCAACGACCAGTACGGGCATAGCCTGGGCGACGATGTATTGCGAACCACAGCGCGCCTGATGCGTTATCAGCTGCGGGACCTGGAAATTTCCAACAGTCACGAAGAAGCGGTTGCCCGCTGGGGCGGCGAGGAGTTCATCATTGCCGTCGCCAATTGCGGTGCCGACGATGCCGTTCGGATTTCCGAAAATATCCGCTGTTGCCTGGAATCCTACCAGAACGAAAACTGGCCGCATGACATCACCTTTTCCGGATCGTTCGGAGGCACGTGCTGGCTGCCCCACGAGCCCCTCAATTCCGCGATCAAGCGGGCCGACGATGCCATGTATCTGGCAAAATCGGGCGGTCGCAACCAGACCCGTTTTGCCCCGCCCGTGCTGGAAAACCAGACCCGTCAATAGGCGCCCGGCACAGGCATATGGGGCAACGTCTGGCGCGTCCGGGGACCGACCGCCTTGCAATAGTAATTATAGCCAAAGCCCGACGGCTCGGCTAACGGCTGCCCATGCTTAATTTCAACAATATAACCGTGCGCCTCGGCGGCACCGTGATCCTCGACGGCGCGACCGCAGCCCTGCCCCCCGGCGCGCGCGTCGGCATGATCGGCCGCAACGGCGCGGGCAAGTCGACCCTGATGAAGGTGATCGCGGGCATGCTCGAGCCCGATGACGGCAGCGTCGACATGCCAAAGGACGCGCGCATGGGCTATATCGCCCAGGAAGCGCCCGCCGGACAGGACAGTCCGCTCGATACTGTACTGGCCGCCGATACCGAACGCGCGGCGCTGCTGGAAGAATCCGAGACCGCGACCGATCCGCACCGGATCGGCGAAATTCACGAGCGGCTGAACATGATCGACGCGCACAGCGCCCCGGCGCGCGCGGCCAAAATCCTGATCGGTCTAGGCTTTGACGAAGCGGCGCAACAGCAGCCGATGGACAGTTTTTCCGGGGGCTGGCGGATGCGCGTGGCGCTCGCCGCCCTGCTCTTCTCGCAACCCGAACTGCTGCTGCTAGACGAGCCGTCGAACCATCTCGATCTCGAAGCGACCATGTGGCTGGAAAATTTCCTGACCAGCTATCAGGCGACGATATTGGTGATCAGCCACGAGCGCGATCTGCTGAACAATGTGGTCGACCATATCCTGCATCTGCAACATGGCACGACGACCCTCTATCCCGGCGGCTATGACGCGTTTGAAAAGCAGCGGGCCGAGCGTCAGGCGCAGCAGGCTTCCGCGCGCGAGAAACAGATTGCCCAGCGCGAAAAGCTCGAATCCTTCGTCTCCCGCTGGGGCGCCAAGGCGCATAGCGCGAAACAGGCGCAGAGCCGGGTCAAGGCGCTCGCCCGCATGGAGCCGATTGCCGCCGCGATCGACGATCCCTCGCTGAGCTTCCATTTTCCGAGTCCTGCGGAACTGAAACCACCGCTGATCACGCTTGATGATGCTGCGGTCGGCTATGGTGACAATATCATTCTCTCCGGCCTCAATATGCGGCTGGACCCCGACGACCGGACGGCTTTGCTGGGCCGCAACGGCAACGGCAAGACGACGCTCGCCCGGCTGCTCGCCAGCCAGCTGGAGCCAAAAAAGGGCGCGATAAACAAGTCGGGCAAGCTGACTGTCGGCTATTTCACCCAATATCAGGTCGAGGAACTGGATACGTCGGACACGCCGCTCGAACATATGACCCGCCTGATGAAGGACGCCAAGCCGGGCGCCGTGCGCGCACAGCTCGGTCGTTTCGGCTTTTCCGGCGACAAGGCGACGATCAAGGTCGGCAAGCTGTCGGGTGGCGAACGCGCCCGGCTGGCACTCGCCATGATCACCCGCGACGCGCCGCATCTGCTGATTCTCGATGAGCCGACAAACCATCTCGACGTCGACGCACGCGAAGCCCTGGTGCACGCGCTCAACGAATATAGCGGCGCCGTCATTCTCGTCAGCCATGACCGCCATATGCTCGAACTCACGGCCGACCGGCTGGTGATGGTCGACAGCGGCAAGGCCGAGGAATTTGCCGGCACGCTCAAGGACTATACCGATTTCGTTCTCGGCAAGAACCAGCCCGGCTCCTCGTCCGGCAAGTCCGGCAGCGGCAACCGCAAGGAAGAACGCCGCGCCGCCGCCGAACGGCGCAAGCAGCAAGGGGAATTGCGCAAGACCGTCTCGGCAGCCGAAAAGGAAATGAAGGTCCTGGCAGAGGAAATCTCGGCCATCGACCGCGCCATGTTCGATCCGGCCAGCGCGGCGGCGAAACATGCCGACCTCTCGATGACCGAATTGATGAAGCTGCGCGCCGAAAATCAGGACAGGCTCGACAAGGCCGAAGCCCGGTGGATGGAAGCCAGCGACAGACTCGAACAGGAAAATGTCAATGCCTGATCGGACCCTGCGTTGAGCGAGACCTGGAAGATATCGATACCCTGCACCCGGGCAGAGGCGCAGACGCTGGCAGCGGATAATCTGTTCATCTCGTCGAGCGATTCCACCCCGACGATCGTCGCCAGCGAGGTCGATAGCAGCCGCCCCGACGAATGGATGATTGACGTCTATTGCGAGGAAAAGCCGCACCCGGATCTGGTCGCGAAACTCCTGCTATTGTCTCCATCGGCTGCAGGTGCCGGCGTGCAGCCGGTTGTCGAAATGCTCGGGGACGAAGACTGGGTGACATTGAGCCAGCAAGGCCTCGAACCGCTGCGCGCCGGACGCTTCCATATCCACACGTCAGGCGACCAGCCATCCGCCCATCCCGATCTTACCAGCATCTGCATAGACGCAGGACAGGCTTTCGGCACCGGCCATCACGAGACGACGACGGGCTGCCTGCAAAGTTTGGACCGGCTGAAACGGACCGGCCACCGGTTCCGCAATATCGCCGATGTCGGCACCGGCACCGGCCTGCTCGCCTTTGCCGCCCATTATCTCTGGGCGGACGCCAAGATCATCGCCAGCGATATCGATCCGGTGGCTGTGTCGGTCAGCGAAGCCAATGCCCGGCAGAATGCCATCCCGCTGGGCAATGGCCGCGGCCATATCCGGCTGGTCCAGAGCAATGGTCTCGACCATCCAGCGCTCAAGCAGCGCGCGCCTTATGATCTGATCATCGCCAATATCCTCGCCGGTCCGCTGGTCGCGCTGGCCCCGCAAATCGCCGCTGCGTCAGGTGCCGGGACGGTCCTGCTGCTCGCCGGATTGCTCAGTCGCCAGAAAGCCGACGTGGTGCGCGCCTATGTCCGCGAGGGCTTCCGGCTCAAGCACGCGCAACTCGACAATGAGTGGCCAAGCCTGACTCTGGTCAAATCCCGGAAATATGGCTGGATCCGCAAACCCCACCGCAAGAAATCGCCGCTGGCATCGGATTATTTCGGCGAGTGTTGATTGTGTCCCTGCGTAGGCAGGGACCCATCTCCTGAATTGGCGATTGGGCGGACTGGTCCTGGATGGACCCCTGCCTGCGCAGGGGCACAACAATCAAACGACCGTCGCTTCCCCCGATTGTGAGCGCGCATAGTCCTGCGTCCCCTCGGTCAGCAGCGCGTCGCCCTCGACGATTTCGGCGATCTTGATATCGGGCAGCCCGGCGATCTTGTCATAGAGCGGCTTGAAATCGGTCTCCACCGTCACCCGCAGCAGTTCGTCGAGGCTGGGAATCACAAAATAATTCTGCTGATAATCGTCGATCCGATACTCTGTCCGCAACACCCGTTCGAGATCGAAGAGGATCCGGTTGGGACTGGGATCATCCAGCGCGAAGACACTCTCGCCATAGCTGGAAACGATACCGGCGCCATAAATCCGCAAGCCCTCGGCTTCCTGGATCAGGCCGAATTCCACCGTATACCAGTATAGCCGCGCCAACTGCTTCAACGTCCCGAATTTCAGCGCCCTTAGTCCACCGCGCCCGTAGGCCGCCATATAGTCGCCGAACCGTTTATCCGCAAGCATCGGCACATGACCGAAGACATCGTGGAAAATATCCGGTTCCTGCAGATAGTCGAGCTGGTCCCGCCGCCGGATGAAATTGCCCGAGACGAAACGCCGGTTGGCAAGATGGTCGAAAAACACGTCATCCGGCACCAGACCGGGAACCGCGACAACCTGCCAGCCCGTGGCATCCATCAATATCCGGTTGAGCTCCTCGAAATCGGGAATACCGGGCCGTGACAGTTTCAATATATCAATGCCGTCGAGAAACGCCTGCGCCGCTCGCCCCGGCAGCATTTTCTGCTGGCGCGCGAACAATATATCCCAGGTCTCGTGGTCTTCCGCAGAATAGGCCTGCCAGTTCTGGTCGATCGTCCAGTCGGCATTTGCGTGCGCTGGCGGCTTGTCATAGACATGAAGGTCGGGATCGGGGGTGGTAAGCATGCCGCATCCTACAGCAGAAAAGGTTTCCATGGCAACTACGGCGCGCAAATGGTTGAAACATAGTGTCCTTGCGCTGGCCATGATCATCGCGCTCTATCTGACGGCGGCTCTGGCCGGCAGCCTGTTGCCCGCCAACCAGAACTGGAAAAGCCCGGACGACGGCATCGAACTGTTCATCGAGACCAATGGTCTGCACAGCGGTATCGTCATGCCGATCTGGAGCGATGTCCACGACTGGACGCCCTTGGTCCGGCCCGAACATCTCGCCGACCCGTCGCTTTATGGCAGCCATATACTGGTCGGATGGGGCCATGAAGGCGTCTATCGCAACACCCGCGAATGGCGTGATCTGCGCGTCAGCGACGCGATGAGCGCCATATTCGGCAGCCGGAATGTGCTTATCCACGTCGACCACCTGAAATATCCACAGGCTTATCCCCATTATCGCCGCCGCCTGATCGTCAGCGAAGCGGAATATCGGAAGATCGCTGCGGCCATCGCCGAAAAATTCGTGCTGGGCGCCGATCAGCGCGCCCAGGCGTCACCGGGCTATGGCGCAAGCGATCTGTTCTACCGGTCGCACGGCCATTATCATGCGTTCAACACCTGCAACAACTGGACCGGCTATATATTGCGGCAGGCCGGCATCCGGACCGGTATGTGGACCCCGTTCCAGGGTGGCGTGATGCGCTGGTTCCCCGAACCCGCCGGTTGAGGGGCTAGCGATCCAGCAGGTCCCGCAAGGCCGCAACATCTTGGACAAGTACGGATCCATAGCCCCGCTCGACACTGCCCGCTGATTCCAGCCCGGACAGCGCCTTGCCCAGCGACACACGCGAAACGCCGATCAGATCGGCCAGGTCCTGCTGGGTCACCAATATCTCGGCTCCGTCGCCCTGATTGCCGCACAGCTGCAGCAGCGTTTGCGCCAGTCTCTGCGGCACCGACAGATTCCGGCTCGATTCGATCAGGTTCAACGCATCCTGCACCGTCAGCGCCATGGTCTTGAGCAACAGCCGCGTCACCGCCGCATCGGATTCGATCAGGCTCTGCAACTCTCTGTCACCGATCCGGATCAGGGTGCATCGCGTGCCGGCTATGGCATCCACCGTCCGCGTAAATTCTCCCATGAACGCCAGTTCGCCGAATGTGTCCCCCGCACCCAGCAGCGTGAACAGAGTCAAACGGCCATCGATTGCATAGCGGCCGATCTGCACCGATCCACTCTCGATATACCAGAATTCCTGCGCGCGGTCGCCGCGTTGCTGGATGATCTGACCCTTTTGGAACACACGGACCTGCCCGCGCGCCAGCAGATCCCGCCGGACCGTTTCGGGCAGCGCAGAGACAAATCCGGTTCCGGTCAGCGAAGGCGGCCTGCTCATAATATTATCTCAATTGAAAACTAGTTAGCATTTACACGGATATACATTTGCTAGCAGGCCACCGCAAGCACACCCGTCGGAGAGAGCCCATGCGACCGGAAATCTATGCGATAACAGCGATATTCTTCATCTTCGGGATGCTGGAAATCTTTCGCACGCAGCTTTTCAACAAGCCCGTACAGACCCGCGACGACGCGCTGGTCGAGATTATCGGCTCGTTCGTGCTGCTGGTCATCACCCAGCCCTTAATCATTCTCGCCGCCCAGTTCATCCTCGGCAATGTCGCGCCGCAATGGGAAGGCGCGCTGGCCGGTATCCCCCTGATCGCCGCCATCGCCCTGTTCCTGGTCTTCGACGACATGATGCAATATTTCTGGCACCGGCTGTCGCACAGCGTCCCCTTCCTCTACAATCTGCACCGCTCGCACCACAATGCACGCTACATGAGCGTGCGCTTGGTCTACCGGAACAATATCTTCTATTATCTGACCATGCCGAGCATCTGGTTTTCCGGCGCGCTGATCTATCTCGGTCTCGGCTGGGTCTATGTCGGCTATATCATCGTCAAGATGGCGGTGATTGTCGGCGCCCACAGCGATGTCGCCTGGGACGAGCCGCTCTACAAGATCAAGTGGCTGTCGCCGGTGATGTGGGTGGTTGAGCGCACGATATCGACCCCCGCCACCCACCACGCCCATCACGGCCGCCACAAGAGCGACGGCGTGACCCACTATAAGGGCAATTTCGGCAATCTGCTGTTCTTCTGGGACGTGCTGTTCGGCACCGCCCATATCACGCGCCGCTATCCCGATAGCTATGGCGTGGAAAATCTCGCACCAGCCACTTTGGGTCAGCAACTCGCCTGGCCGATCTTTCCAGAGAATAAGGAAGGCGGCCACGGCGTCAAAGAGCTCGCTGCAATGGAAGCGAGCGCCAAGGCATAGAGCTTGGGAGTGAGGACGGGCGGTCGTTTGTGCGTAATATAAACGGCCGCCCGACTTCCCAGAACATTGCGAACATTGGAATAGCCGTTTGTCTCCCACGCTTCGCACGGCCGCCCTCCCGCACCGGCGAGAATTATCGAGGCATAGATTCGGACTTTGAAGCATATCCCCCTTCTCCCGCGAGGGAGAAGGATGCGAAGACTTGGCTGCTTGCCTGCCTAGTCGCAGCTGGATGAGGGTGTTCTGCTCTTCAGAGAACAGAACACCCTCATCCAACGCTGCCTAGCTTCGTTCCTCAGCAAGGCTCTGTATCCTTCTCCCTCACGGGAGAAGGGAATGGGATGCGTCCAATAATGCCTTTCGGACCAGAAGCGTCCTTCGAAAAGCTCGGGACTAACGGCAAACTGCGCTACCCCGCCGCCGCCACAATCTCCGCCCAGGCCGCCTCGTCAATCACTTTGATCCCGAGTTCCGCCGCTTTCTTTGCCTTCGATCCCGCGCCCGGTCCGGCAACCACCAGATCGGTTTTCGCGCTCACCGAACCGGAAGCCTTGGCCCCCAGCGCCTCGGCCTGCGCCTTGGCTTCGTCGCGGCTCATGGTTTCCAGCTTGCCGGTGAAGACCACGGTCTTGCCGGCCACCGCGCTGTCGCGGATTTCGACGATATAATCGGGCGGGGAAACCTCGTTCAGCAGGTCTTCCCAGACCGCGACATTATGCGGTTCGTGGAAGAAATCCGCCAGCGCCTGCGCCACCGTGGGGCCGACGCCGTCGATCGAGGTTATTTCCGCCCAGGCCGCATCACCGGCTTCCGTCCCGGTCGCAATCTCTCCGTTCGTGTCGAGCGAAGTCGAGACACCGGCATCTGCGCCCTCCCCGTCTCTCGACTGCGCTCGACACGAACGATATTTCTCCGATTCCTGCGCAGCCTCGGCAACTTCCCGCAATTTCGGCAGTGTCCGGAAATTCTTCAGCAGATCCTTCGCCGTCACCGTGCCAATATGCCGTATCCCCAGCCCGAACAGCAGTCTTGCCGCATCCGGCTGCCGCTTCTTTTCCACAGCCGCCAACAGATTATCCACAGACTTGTCCTGCCAGCCTTCGCGACCGAGAATTTCAGCGCGATGGTCCCGCAGGCGGAAAATATCGGCGGGGCTTTCCAGCCAGCCAGCCTCGATAAATTCGGCGATGCTCTTTTCGCCCAGCCCGTCGATATCCAGCGCCACGCGCGAGACAAAATGGACCAGTCGCTGGAACCGCTGGGCCGGGCAGATCAGGCCGCCGGTGCAACGGACATCGACCTCGCCTTCCTCGGCCACCGCTTCGCTGCCACATTCTGGGCAGTGATCCGGAAAATGATAAGGCTCGCGCTGTTCGTCGCGGGTCAGATTGTCGACCACCTGCGGGATCACGTCCCCGGCCCGCTGTATCACCACCCGGTCTCCCGGGCGCACGCCGAGCCGTTCGACTTCATCGCGATTGTGCAGCGTCACGTTGGAAACGACAACGCCGCCCACCGTGACCGGTTTAAGGCGACCAACCGGCGTCAGCTTGCCGGTGCGCCCGACCTGGATATCGATACTCTCCAGCGTCGTCTGCGCCTGTTCCGCCGGGAATTTATGCGCCAGCGCCCAGCGCGGCGCCTTGGCGACAAAACCGAGCCGTTGCTGCCAGTCGAGCCGGTCAACCTTGTAGACCACGCCGTCAATATCATAAGCCAAGTCCGCCCGCTCTGCCTCGATATGGCGATAATGGGCGAGCATCTCGTCGAGCGTTTCAAAGCGCTTCACCAGCGGCGAAACCGGCACGCCCCAGCTTGCGATCGCCTTCATGACGTCAAACGCCGTGTCGCCCGGCAATTCGCTATGCACACCCCAGCCATGCGCCCAGAATTTTAGCGGGCGCTTCGCCGTAATATTCGCGTCTTTCTGGCGCAACGAACCGGCGGCAGCATTGCGCGGATTGGCGAACTGGCGGATTTTTTCCGGATCGAAATCAACCCCCTTGGCCTCGGCATCCGCCCGGCCCTCGTCCATCAGCCGCTCGTTGAGCCCGGCAAAATCGGCCTTGGCCATATAGACCTCGCCGCGGATTTCGAACAGGTCGGGGACGGGAGGGGAATTGCCGTTCGTGTCGAGCGAAGTCGAGACACCTGTTCCCGCCTCACCGTCTCTCGACTGCGCTCGAGACGAACGGAGGGATTGCGGAATATCCCCAATCATCCGCACATTAGCAGTAACATCCTCACCAACCTGCCCGTCGCCGCGCGTCGCGGCCAGCACCAGCTCGCCCTTTTCATAGCGCAGCGAACAGGACAGCCCGTCAATCTTGTCCTCGGCGGTCACCGCAACCGGCGCGCCCTCGTCCAGATTCAAGAACCGCCGCACCCGCGCCAGCCATTCGGCGATATCCTCGTCGGAAAATCCGTTATCGAGGCTCATCATCCTTTGTTCGTGCTTGACCTTCGACAAGGGCGAAGCCGCCACCGCCGCCCCGACCAGCTTGTTCGGACTGTCATCCCGCACCAGATGCGGAAACGCCTCTTCCAGCTCGTTATTCCGCCGCACCAGCGCATCATAATCCGCGTCGGAAATCTCCGGCGTATCTTCGGCGTGATAGAGCTTGTTATGATGCGCAATCTTGCGCGCCAGACGCATCAGTTCGTTGGCGGCATCAGCTTCGGAGAGGCTTTCTGGAGGAATAGCGCTCATAAAAAGCCCCTCCTCTTCAGAGGAGGGGTTGGGGTGGTGCCGGCCTGACGCCCACCCCACCGATCCGGAGTCTCTTCCAATATGCGCAACAAATCCAACAAAACCCCGTCCATATTCCCCATCACATCCAAATTGCTAAAACGCACCGTCCGATATCCCTTCTCCTGCAATCGCCTATCCCGCTTGCCATCAGAATCGACATCGTGCGTATCACCATCCAGCTCAACAATCAGCTTTTTAAGCGGGCAAAAGAAATCCGCGATATAACAGTCGATCACGGCCTGACGCCGGAATTTGTGACCGCCCAGCTGCGAAGCGGAAAGATGCCGCCAAAGCCGCTTCTCCGGTTCCGTAGGATTGCGCCGCATCTCCCTCGCACGAGCAAGAAGAGTCGCACGATCGGTCACAACCTTAGCCCCTCCTCTTCAGAGGAGGGGTTGGGGTGGTGGCGATGTACAAACATCGCTCGCACAGCGACAAGCGGCACCGAACCACCCCAATCCCTCCTTTAAAAAGGAGGGGCTTGAGATGTCTCATATCCGCCGACACTAAACCCCCTCCAGCAACCGATCCGCCTGCGCTCTCGCCTCGTCGGTCACATCAGCCCCCGACAGCATCCGCGCAATCTCCTGCCGCCGGCCTTCATTGTCCAACGCGCGGACATCGGTGCGCGATACGGTGCCGCTGAGCGACTTGTTGATCAACATATGCGCGTCGCCCTTGGAGGCGACCTGCGGGCTGTGGGTGACAACCAGCAATTGTGCGCCCTTCGATAACCGTGACAGCCGGTCGCCGATGGCCGAGGCCACGGCGCCACCGACGCCGCGGTCGACTTCGTCAAAAATGATCGTTTTGAGGCCATATTCTTCCGCCAATGCGACCTTTAGCGCCAAAATGAACCGCGAAAGTTCACCACCCGACGCAATTTTGCCCAAAGGTGCCAGCGGCGCCCCCGGATTGGTCGAGATCATAAACTCGATCCGGTCCATTCCGCCTTTATTCCAATGCTCTTCAGGCAACTCTTCAAGCAAAGTCTCAAATCTTGCCGCGTCCAGCTTGAGCGGTGCCAGTTCGCCAGCGACCGCTTTATCCAACGCCTTCGCCGCCTTTGTCCGCTTCGCCCGCAGGCTTTCTGCTGCTGCAATATAGGATTTCCGCGCGCTGACCAAAGATGCTTCCAATTCTTCCAATGTCCTGCCGCCATCGCTGATCGCCGCCAGCTTGTTCTGCAGGTCATTGAGCAGATCCGACAGCTTGTCCGGCTCCACCCGGTGCTTGCGCGCCAGCCCTCTGAGATCGAACAGGCGGGTCTCCATATCGTCGAGTCGCTGCGGGTCGAAACTCAGCGCAGCGGCCGCGTCATTGAGCTTCTCTTCCGCTTCGCTGGCATCGATAATCGCGCGGTCCAGCGACTCCAGCGCCTCCTTGAGCAGAGGATGATCCTCGGCAATCCGGTCGAGCCGTCGCGCCGCCGACCGCAGCGAGGCCAGCCCGCCTTCCGACCCGTCAAAGGCAGAACGGATCGATTCGAGGTCGCCGGCCAGCTTCTCGCCCTTCATCATCGTCGCCCGCTCGAGCGCCAGCTCCTCTTCCTCTCCCGGTTGCGGGGCGAATTTGGCAAGCTCGGCAACACTATGCTCGAGATATTCGCGGTCGTTTTCCGCCGTTTCCTGCTCCTGTTTCGCCTGTTCCAGCGCCGATTTCGCTTTCTGCCACGCCTCATAGGCGGCGGCCACAGCTTCGCCCTCCGCGCCGGCAAAAGCATCCAGCAAAGCCCGGTGCCCCTTGGGATTGATCAGGCCGCGGTCATCATGCTGGCCATGGATTTCGATTAGCTGGCCACCCACTGTTCGCAGCAGGCTGGCCGAGCATGGCTGGTCATTGATGAAAGCGCGGCTGCCCCCGTCCGCCTTGACCGATCGCTTGATGATCAGCGGTTCGCCAGGATCGATATCGATATCATTGTCGGAGAGCGTTTTTGCCAACCTGCTGTTTTTGACTGGCGGCGCAAAACTGGCGGTAACCTGAGCCTTTTCGGTACCCTGGCGGACCAGTCCACTGTCCGCCCGATTGCCGAGCGCCAAGCCGAGACTGTCGAGCAATATCGACTTGCCGGCACCGGTCTCGCCGGTCAGCACGGTGAGGCCCGACCCGAACTCAAGATCGAGCGCCTCAATCAATACGATGTCGCGAATGGAAAGGGACTGCAGCACAAGTCCCTCTTAAAACAGGTTCACCCTAGCTGCAACGCATTGCAGCGTCATGCGCCCTTAAGTGGCACCATGTTTGTTGACCAGTTCGTAAGCGCGTTCGTACCATTTGGTGCCGGGATAGTTGGCACCCAGCACAGCCGCGCTATTCTTCGCTTCGGTAGGCACACCAAGCGCAAGATAGGACTCGGTCAGCCGCATCAAAGCTTCCGCAGTGTGGGTGGTCGTTTCATATTTCTCGATCACGGTGCGGAACCGGATGGTTGCAGCAAGCCATTTGCCGCGACGCTGGTAGAAACGTCCGATTTCCATCTCCTTGCCGGCCAGATGGTCGTTGACCAGATCCATTTTCAGCTTGGCATCGGCGGCATAGCGGGAATTGGGATAGCGACGGGCAACCTCGCCGAGCGACGCCAGCGCCTGTTCGGTGATCTTCTGGTCGCGGGTCACATCGCTGATTTGCTCATAATAGCAAAGCCCGATCAGATAATAGGCATAAGGCGCGTCCTTGTTGCCCGGGTGAATCGACAGGAAGCGGCGCGAGGATTCAATCGCCTTGTTGTAATCGGCCGCCAGATAATAGCTGAACGCGCTCATCTGCTGCGCGCGGCGGGCCCAGGGCGAATAGGGATGCTGGCGTTCGACTTCGTCGAACAGCGCGGCAGCAATCTTGTACTGGCCGCGGTCTAGCCGGTCTTTCGCGGCATTATAGAGCGTGTCGACATCGCGAGCGACATAGCGGGTGTCGGCGCCGCTGCCACCGCCGCCGCCCAACATGGCACAGCCGGAGAGGAGCGAAGCGGAAAGACCCAGAGCGGCCCATTTGATAATGTGTTTTGTCATATGGCAGACCTCTTAACCGCTTGTTTTCATCCAGCCAAGAATAAAGCAAAAAAACCGCTGGAGCAGAGTGACACTCCCTGTTCGGTCGCAGCTTTACCGGACATTAATCCGGCAATGCCCGGACAAAAAAATCACGCAAAAGAAAAGGGCCCGGATTGCTCCGGGCCCTCTTGCTGTTCCGTTTTCCGGAAATCTAGTCTTCGGTGATCGAGGACGGCAATGGAATATCGCCGCCGCCTTCGTTCTTAGGACCATCGTTGTTCCGGCCACGTCCGCCGCCGTCACGGCCACGTCCGCCACCATCGCGTCCACGACCGCCACCGCCATCACGACGAGGGCCGCGTGGCTTGCTTTCGCGTGGCGGACGGGTGTCCTCCAGCTCTTCACCGGTTTCCTGGTCAACGACCCGCATCGACAGGCGAACCTTGCCGCGCTGGTCGATTTCGAGAACCTTGACCTTGACTTCCTGGCCTTCGCTCAGTTCGTCAGAGACCTTCTCGACGCGCTCGTTCTTGATTTCGGAAACGTGGACGAGACCGTCCTTGCCGCCCATGAAGTTCACGAACGCGCCAAAATCGACGAGGTTCACAACCTTGCCGTCATAGACTTTGCCGACTTCGGCTTCTTCAACAATGCCCTTGATCCATGCGATAGCCGCGTCGATCTGGGATTTGTCGGACGAGGAAACCTTGATCAGGCCTTCGTCGTCGATGTCGACCTTCGCGCCGGTTTCGGCAACGATTTCGCGGATGACCTTGCCACCGGTACCGATAACATCGCGGATCTTTTCCTTGTTGATCTGCAGCGTTTCGATGCGCGGAGCATGTTCGGACATTTCGGTACGAACCGAAGACAGCGCCTTGCTCATTTCACCCAGGATATGAGCGCGACCGCCACTGGCCTGTTCCAGAGCAGACTTCATGATTTCCTGCGTAATGCCGGCTACCTTGATGTCCATCTGCAAGGACGTGATACCCTTTTCGGTACCCGCAACCTTGAAGTCCATGTCGCCGAGATGATCTTCGTCGCCGAGAATGTCGGAAAGAACCGCAAATTCTTCGCCTTCGAGGATCAGGCCCATTGCAATACCGGAAACCGGACGCGCCAGAGGCACACCGGCATCCATCATTGCAAGCGAACCGCCACAGACGGTTGCCATCGAGGACGAACCGTTGGACTCGGTAATGTCCGAGAGAACACGGATCGTGTAAGGAAATTCTTCCACTGTCGGCAATACCGGACGAAGCGCGCGGAAAGCGAGCTTGCCGTGTCCGGTTTCGCGGCGGCTGGTAAATCCGAAACGTCCAACTTCACCAACCGAGTAGGGAGGGAAGTTATAGTGCAGCATGAAGTTGGTGTAGCTCAGACCCTCGAGACCGTCGATCATCTGCTCCGCGTCCTTCGTGCCCAGTGTCGTGGTCACGATCGCCTGCGTTTCACCGCGGGTGAAGAGCGCCGAACCGTGGGTCCGTGGCAACAGGCCAACCATGGCTTCGATCGGGCGAACCTGATCGAGCTTGCGGCCGTCGATACGGGTGCCGTCCTTGATGATGGCACCGCGAACGATTTCGGCTTCCAGCTTCTTGACCATCTTGCCGGCGGTCATCTGCGTCTGGCCGTCTGCGTCGGCGTATTTTTCCTTGGCTTTTTCGCGAACCGCGTTCAGCGCGTCGCTACGCTCTGACTTGTCGGTTTTCTTGTAAGCCGCAGCGATATCTTTTCCGACCAGCTTGCGCAGATCTTCCTTGATTTCGCTATTGTCATCACCGGCGTCGAGCTTCCATGGCTCTTTCGCAGCCTGTTCGGCCAGATCGATGATCAGGCCTGCAACCTGCTTGGACGCTTCATGTGCGAACTGGACAGCGCCGAGCATGACTTCTTCGGAAAGCTCCTGAGCTTCCGATTCAACCATCATCACCGCGCCATGCGTCGCTGCAACCACCAGGTCGAGTTCGCCTTCGGCGACTTCTTCCATGCTCGGGTTCAGCTGATATTCGCCTTCCTTGTATCCGACGCGCGCCGCACCGATTGGGCCCATGAAAGGCACACCGGAGATGGTCAGCGCAGCAGAGGCTGCAACCATCGCGAGAATGTCGGGCTCGTTGACGCCGTCATAGCTCATCACCTGACAGATGACGTTGATTTCGTTGTAGAAACCTTCTGGGAACAGCGGACGGCAAGGACGGTCAATCAAACGCGATGTCAGCGTTTCTTTTTCCGTCGCACGGCCTTCGCGCTTGAAGAAGCCGCCCGGGATACGACCGGCGGCAGAGAATTTTTCCTGATAGTGAACGGTCAGCGGGAAGAAATCCTGCCCTTCGCGCACCGATTTGGCGGCGGTAACTGCGCACAGTACAACCGTTTCGCCGAGGGTCGCGAGTACCGCGCCGTCAGCCTGACGGGCAATACGGCCCGTTTCGAGGGTGAGGGTCTGTCCGCCCCACTCCATTTCAACTTTCTTTACATCAAACATTCGTATTTTCCTTTGTCCCGCCTGCCCTATGCAGTGCGGGGGCTTTCTTGTGTCCAGCAATCCGGCTGAACAGCGGTTCGGGGTCATTATACCCCGTTCGAAGGGCATCGCCGCCTTATTGCCGCGATACCCAATGCAAAAACGGCCCCCGTCTGGGAGCCGCTTTCAAAACTCTTACTTCCGGAGACCGAGGTCCTTGATCAGCTTGGCGTAACGCTCGACGTCCTTCTTGCGAAGATAGTCCAGCAGGCTGCGCCGCTTGTTCACCATCATCAGCAATCCGCGACGGGAGTGGTTATCCTTGTGGTGACCTTTGAAATGTTCGGTCAGGTTCACAATGCGCTCAGTGAGCACAGCAACCTGAACTTCCGGGGAACCGGTATCGCCCTTTGTCTGGCCGAATTTCTGGATCAGTTCCTGCTTTTTTTCTGCGGTAATCGTCATTTATTTCATTCCTTCGAACATCTTTTACATATTGAACCCGCGGACCACCTTGACGGTGCCATCAACAATCTCTGCCAGAGCGACCGGAGAACCTTCATTCTCTGTCGCTAGAAAAAGCCCGTTGACTGCGGGGTTCCCGATCAAATCCTGCTCGTCCAGCGTCAAGCCTTGCCGAAGCATTCTTGCCTGATCAGGGTCGAGGTCGAAAGCCGGGATGTCGTCCAGCCCCGCCTCAAGCGGCAAGAGGTATTCTTCAATGTCCGCGCCCTTACCAATTTCGTTGAGTTTGTCCAGCGAAATCGCCTGTTTCAGGGTAAATGGCCCGGCCTTTGTCCGGCGCAACATGGTGACATGACCGAAAGTGCCGAGAGCCCGCGCGATGTCGCGGGCAAGCGAGCGGATATAGGTACCCTTGGAGACGTTGGCCGTGAGGGTGATTTCCGTAATTTCCTCCCTGTGCGAAGCACGGGGAGGGGGACCAGCGTTAGCTGGTGGAGGGGTCGCCGCGCTTTCCGGCCCCTCCACCCCGCCTTCGGCGCGGTCCCCCTCCCCGAAGCTTTGCTTCGGGGCGGAAATGCCGAGAGCATATATCGTCACCGCCCGCAGCTTCATCTCCACATCCACCCCTGCCCGCGCCAGATCATAGGCACGCTTGCCATCGATTTTCAGCGCCGAATATTTCGGCGGAATCTGTTCAATAGGACCGGTAAATTGCGGCAACACCGCTTCGACTTCGGCCAAAGTCGGCCGGTGGTCAGCCGTTTCAGTAACAGCCCCCTCGACATCCAGCGTCTCGGTCTCCGTCCCGAAGCCGATCGTAAATTCATAAATTTTCGAAGCATCCAGCATCCGCCCGCACAGCTTGGTCGCTTCGCCCAGCGCAATCGGCAGGACCCCGGTCGCCAGCGGGTCCAGCGTGCCGCCATGACCGACTTTCAGCTTGTCCTTGCCCTTGCCGAGAAGCCCCGCCTCGCGCAGATTGCGCTTCACCGCCCCGACCGCCTGTGTCGACCCGAGTTCGAGCGGTTTATCCAATATGATCCAGCCATGTGGCCTCACGCCGACTTCTCCCATTCCATGACGACGAAGCCCGGAACGCGGCTGTAACGATCACTTTTCGGGTCGCTTTGATCCGGCGGCGTGGGTTCGTCGAAATGGCGCAGGATCAGACCATTCGCCAGAAATTCCTGCAGATAGGCGCTCAACGGGCGGTGCCAGTTCAGGATATCGATACCCAGCCATTGTTCCCGGGACGCCCGTTCCTTATGGTAATTGTCAATTTCAAATCTTTTATGTTGGCCATCAAGCCCGCGCACCCATTTGCCCGCGGTAAAATATCCCGTCAGATTGGCGATCAACAACGAACCGCCAGGCTTCGTCACGCGGACCATTTCCCTGATCGCGACGCGAAAATCCTCGATATCGATCAGCGACAAATAGCTGACCACCG
>CAXHZT010000030.1:0-23656 GCA_964022345.1 uncultured Sphingorhabdus sp. | reverse complement strand
GGTCGACAACGGCCAGGCAACAGCCGAAATGTTCGGCATTGTTTCACAACCAATCTAGACCCCCAAGCAAGGAATATTGATGAGCCGAGTGACCGAAATACGCTATGTTGGCTATGGCGTCGAAAATTTTGATGCCGAACGCAAATTTTATGCCGACGACTGGGGACTGGTCGAGGTTGAATCGCGTGACGATATGGCCTGGTTCAAGACCCACGGCCATGATGAGCATCATGTTGTCCGCCTGCACAAACGCGAGAGCAATTGTGTCGAAGTGATCGCGCTGGCGGCAGACAGTCGCGCCGATGTCGATGCGCTGCGCTCCAAGGTCGGCGATGCGGGCTGCAAAATCATTCGCGAGCCCGGCGATCTCGACGCACCCGGCGGCGGCTACGGTTTCCGCTTTTTCTCCCCCGACGGGCTTCCGTTCGAAATATCTTCGGATGTCGAACGCGGCGAGCAACGCGCGATGGAACGCTGGGAAGGCATGCCGCTGAAGATCAGCCATATTGTCCTGCATTCGCCGGACCATAAGGCGGCAGTGAAATTCTTCACCGATGTGCTGGGTTTCAAGGTCAGCGACTGGCTCGGCGATTTCATGTGCTTCCTGCGTTGCAACAGCGCCCACCACCGGATCGCTTTGCTTCCCGGTCCGCCGTGCCTGAACCACGTCGCCTATGACATGCTGACGCTGGATGACATGATGCGCGGTGTTAGCCGATTGCGCAAACGTGGCACCGATATTCGCTGGGGTCCTGGCCGTCACACTGCCGGAAACAATACCTTCAGCTATTTCTGCACACCCGCCGGTTTTGCGGTGGAATATACGTCCGAATTGGAAGAAGTCGATTTCGAGAACCATCAGGAAAAGGTGCACGAGCCGGGTCCGCAGGTGATGGACCAGTGGGAAACCGGTATAGGCGGTCCGCAGACCATGCCGAAACCGGAAGCCGATCCCTGTCTCTTCCAGCCTTCGGAGGTCTGATCCATGGCTCTTTTTGAATATTTTCCCAATTATATCTGGAACTTGTCGGTAGCCATAGCGATGGAAAGCGGCGGGCAGATCGGTGAAATCATTGATATGTGCCAGCCAATCAAGGAAGCGGCTGCTGCCGGCGACGATGCCGGCGTGCCGCAATTCATGAAGCAATGGGCGGCAATGGGCGACAAGCTGCAGGAACTGGCCGCCGAAGACGAAGCCAAAGGCCGCAATTTCTCTGCCTCGAACAAGCTCGAGCGCGCTTCGCTCTATCTGTTCACCGCAGAGCGGATGCAGGGCCACGGCCATCCGGGTCGCACCGAAACCTTCGCCAAGGCGCGCAATGCTTTTGACCGCTCATCGAAGCTCGGCAAGCTCAACCGGGAACGGGTGGAAATTCCGCTCGAAACCGGGACCATGCCGGCGATCTGGACCAAGGCGCCCGGCGCCGGCAAAAAGCCCGCAGTCGTCTTCTGCAACGGTCTGGATAGCAACAAGGAACTACTCTACTGGACGCGTCTTCCCGAAGAACTGGCGCGGCGCGGTATCTCTACCTTGTGCGTAGATCAGCCGGGTACGGGCGAAGCGCTGCGGTTGCAAGGCCTGCCGGTCGATCCGCATAGCGAAAGCTGGGCTTCCAAGGCTGTCGACTGGCTGGAAACACAGGACAATGTCGACGCATCGAAACTCGGCATGACCGGTATTTCGCTCGGCGGGCATTTCGCCCCCCGGGCTGTCGCCTACGAACCGCGCTTTGCCAGCGGAGCCGTCTGGGGCGCAAACCACAATTGGCGCGAGGTCCAAGACAAGCGGATGAAACGCGAAGGCGAAAATCCGGTGCCGCATTATTGGGCGCATGTCATGTGGGCCTTTGGCGCGGACGATATGGACGATTTTCTCGAGAAATCGACAGACATGAATCTCAACGGCCATATGGACCGGATCAAGGTTCCGTTCCTCGTTACCCATGGTTCCAATGATCGCCAGATCAGCGTGGACTATGCGTCAGACCTCTATGATCAGCTGGTCAATTCACCGCGTCGCGAGAAGGTGATCTTCACGCCCCGCGAAGGCGGTGTAGAACATGTCGGCGCAGACAATATGGCCTACGGTCGCGACTTGTTATCGGACTGGTTTGCCGAAACGCTGGGCGGAAATGCCGGATAGTTAGACTGAGTCATTAATTGGCCGCGTCGCAGGGAAGAGGTTTTGAACATGAATCAAGCTACGATAGGCCAAGCCGGCATCCAAAGCGCGGGCACTCGGCAAGGCGTCATTCTTCTCCTCGCTTCGATGATGCCGATCATGGCGATCATCTCGCTTGTTCCGGTTTTGCCGCTTCTGTTCAAGGAATTTGCAGGGGTCAGCGGGAGTGCATTTCTTGTCCCGATGGCGCTGACAATTCCGGCACTGTGCGTCGCTCTGTTCTCGCCTTTGGCTGGCTGGCTTTCGGACAAGCTGGGGCGCAAGCATCTGCTGGTCGGGGCGCTGGTTCTTTACGCCGGCTTCGGGATCATTCCCTGGTTCCTTACCGATCTATTCCAGATCATTGGCGCACGCATCGCGCTGGGCATTACGGAAGCCGTTATCATGACCGTGGCCACCGTATTGATCGGTGATTATTTCGAAGGCGCACGCCGCGAAAAATGGATCGCGCTTCAGGTCGGCTTCGGCAGCATCGCTGCGATCATATTGATCGCGGTTGGCGGAGGGCTGGGAGAATTGTTGGGATCCCGCGGACCATTCCTGCTCTACCTTCTCGCTTTACCCATTGCACTTGCGGCAGCGATCATATTGTTCGAGCCCACTATCAAATCTACCATTGGGAATGGCATAAAGGCAAAGTTTCCGTTCAAGGCTGTGATGCCGTTGATCCTGACGACAATCGGTGTCGGCATCATATTCTACTCTATCGTTGTCCAGCTGGGGCCGGTCCTCGGCCTGTCGGGTGAAGTCTCGCCGGCGACCATCGGCCTGATCGGCGCCTTGACCAATATCGCGGTGGCTGTGGGTTCGGTTCTCTTCAACAAGTTCAAGCAGAATGTCGGCCCGCGTCTGCTCATAGTTGGCCTGGTTCTGGCGGCCATTGGCTATGCAGGGATCAGCATGTCGACGACCCTGGTTCTGCTCGCTACATTCGCCATCCTTGCCTGCATCGGCAGCGGCATGTTGCTGCCCAATATGCTCACCTGGACCATGAACAGCCTGCCGCCCGAGATGCGCGGACGGGGTATGGGCATGTGGACCGGAGCATTCTTTCTGGGTCAGTTTGCCGCGCCGATCGTGACCGCAAGCATTGTTCCGATCACCGGTGGCTTCGCTGAAACCTTCCTCGCTTATGCTGTCGTGATCGCAGGCGCTGCGATAGTCGTGGTGGCCATGAACCGGGGAAGCCTCACGAAAGCCGCAGGATGATCGCAGGGAATATAACTTCCCTGGATATAGATCCGTTTGACGAAGCCTTTCTCGCCGATCCCTACGCGCATCATGCTGCTCTTCGCGACGCAGGTCCGGTGGTGTGGCTAGAGCCGCTCGGCGTCTATGCCATGGCCCGTTTTGACGAAGTGCAAAGCGCGCTCAGGGATCACGAGACCTTCTGTTCCTCGCGCGGTGTCGGACTGGCCGACTTCTCCAAGGAAGAACCATTCCGTCCAGCATCTTTGTTGCTGGAGGCAGACCCGCCACTGCATGATCGCACCCGGTCGATCATGAACAGGATCGTTTCCCTGAAAGCCCTGAAGCAACTTCGTCCCGCATGGCAGGCAAAGGCGGGCGCATTGATTGCTAAGCTCGTCAGCAAAGGGCAATTTGACGCGGTTCCAGAACTGTCGGAGGCCTTTCCGATGATGATCTTCCCCGACATGATCGGTCTGGCCGACGAAGGGCGCGAACATCTGATCGATTATGCGACGATTGTGTTCAACGCTTTCGGGCCGCGCAACCGTGTTTTTGAAGAGGGCAATGCCGGCAAGGAGGCTGCGATCGACTGGGTTGCCTGGGCCTGCGAGCGCCAGAACCTCAAGCCTGGCGGCTGGGGCATGGCTTTGTACGAAGCGGCGGACCGCGGCGAATGTACGCCAGAGGAAGCAGGCAAGATGGTGCGCTCGTTTCTATCCGCAGGAGTCGATACGACCGTCAACGGCATTGGCCATATGGTTTTGGCCTTGGCTAGCCATCCTGGGGAATTCAAAAAGCTTCGTGAGAATCACAAACTCGCGTCTCGCGCGTTCGAGGAGAGCTTGCGCTGGGATTCCACCGTGCAGACGTTTTTCAGGACAACCACAAAAGATACGGAAGTTGCCGGGTCAAACATTCCTGAAGGATCGAAGGTCCTGCTGTTCCTGGCTTCGGCCAATCGCGATCCGCGCAAATGGGATGACGCCGATCAATTCCGGATCGACCGCAATGTCAGCGGCCATGTCGGTTTCGGCTTCGGCATTCACCAATGTCTGGGACAGATGGTCGCAAGGCTGGAAGGCGAACTGATCGGTGAAGCACTGGCCAAGCAGGTTTCCTCTATTCGCCTGACCGGAGAACCGAAGCGGCGGCTGAACAACACGCTTCATGCGCTTGGTTCCTTGCCGGTCGAAATGGAGGTTGTATGACCGAAACAATGCCTATCCTCTACTTTGCACCGTCTACCTGCGCGCGCGTCACGTTGACGGCGCTGGAGGAGATCGGGCAGCCATTCGAGACAAAGCTGGTCGCCTTCATGGCGGGCGAACACCGTTCCCCGGACTATCTGGCAATCAACCCCGCAGGCAAGGTGCCCGCGCTGCAAACCGAAGCCGGCGTCCTGACCCAGAATGGCGCGATCCTACTCTATCTGGCGCGGACCCATCCGGAAGCGAATCTGTTGCCGCTGTCGGGTGATCCTCATGGGGATTCGCTGATAGTCTCGGCCCTGTTCCGGATGTCGGGCGATCTCCATCCGCTGGTCACCCGCTTCGTCATTCCGGGCATGATGCTATCGGATCCGGCGGCCTCTCCGCACGTGCGCTCAAAAGCCGAAGAACTGCTGAAGCTGCAACTGGCTCCGCTCGCAGCACAATTGGACAAGCAAGATTGGTTGATGGGTGACCGCTGGTCGATCCTCGACGCCTATCTGGCATGGATATGGTTCCGCATTACCGGCGCGGGATTCGACCCTGCGGCTTTCCCGTCGATCGCAGGCCATTATGCTCGTGCCGGCGAGCGCCCCTCTGCCAAGGCGGCCCTTCAACGCGAAGCGCGCGCGCAGGAAGAACTTGCTGCCCGCGGTCTCGCCTTTGTGCCGCCCGATATTAAGAAGTGATCGATTGACAGGCGGATGGTATGAAATGCCATCCGGCCGAAAATGAAAAGGAAACGAAATCATGACCGAGAAACCCATCCGCCGTGTTGTTACCGGCCATAATGACAAAGGGCAGGCGATTATCCAGGAGGATGGTATCGTGCCGCGCATCCAGAGGATTGGCGGTGATATCGGACCGATGTTTTACGAGGTCTGGAACACCCGCGCAACGCCGGCTCCGATTGACCCGAGTTCGGGAGAGCCGCCGGAAGAAGGGATCATTCTTGCACCCCCAAAGAACGGCACGCGAATTCGCGTTCTCGATATTCCACCCGACGACGACAGCTTTGCGGAGATGACGGCGGAGCAGGCGAAAGCCCATTTCGCCGAAATCGGTGCTGCGGACGCATCTTCCTTTGAGGGCGAGGAGTCCCGCCACGCGCATATGCATCGCACCGAGACGGTGGACTATGGCATCGTGCTGGAAGGCGAGCTTGTATTGATCATGGACGAGGGCGAAACCACGGTCGGCGCCGGCGATATCATCGTGCAGCGCGGCACCAACCATGGCTGGTCCAACCGCACCGACAAAAATTGCCGGATTGCCTTCATCCTGATCGACGGAAAATTTTCCGAAGAGCTGCAGGACTGACATGCGGCTGGCGATCACCGGGGCAGGGGGCTTCGTCGGCCGCGCGGTCGCCAGACATTTGAGCGAGACACAATTTGACGGTTCGGTCCGGCTGATTGATCGCGAAATTTCCGATCATCCGGAATTTGAAACTGTGGCACTCGATCTGGCTGCTCCCGGTGCACTGGAAGACGCATTGGTCGGGGTTGACCGGGTGTTGCATCTTGCCGCGCTTCCGGGCGGAGCGGCGCAAGACGATCCGGCGCTGTCGCGAAGGATCAATCTCGATCTGTCACTGGACCTGTTAGATTTGATGAACGGACGGCGACTGGTTTACGCCAGCTCCATCGCGGTGTTTGGTGACAGCTTCCCGGCGACGGTTGACGACGATACGGTGCCGCACCCGTCGTCCGTCTACGGAACGCACAAGCGCATGGTAGAGCTGGCTTTTGCAGATGCCGTCCGGCGGGAGGCGATGACCGGAACTGCTCTGCGCCTTTCCGGTATTGTCGCCCGACCCGGTTCGGCAGAGGGTTTCGGTTCCGCTTTTCTGAGCGATGTTTTCCATGCTGTCCATGACGGCGAAGACTATCAGGTTCCGGTCTCGCGCGCCGCGACGAGCTGGCTGATTTCGGCCAAAACCTGCGCCGCCAATCTGGTGCATGCGCTGCTCTCCGATTTTACCGAAGCCGAGCCGATAATGCTGCCAGCGACCCGGGTTTCGATGGAGGATCTCGTTGCCTCGGCGGCGCGTTACGGCGATGGCAGCAAGATCAGTTTTCAGCGGGATGAGGATATCCAGCGGCTGTTTGCGTCCCATCCGCCCCTGACCACGGACAGGGCCACCAGCCTGGGGTACAAAAGCGATGGAACTCTGGACGAACTGGTGGACAATGTGTTCACCTGCACCTGATTTCGACAAATATTCCCATTCAACCGAAGGACGACGACATGATATTGGCAAGCTTGAAGACAGAAAATCCGGATGGGCAACTGATCGCGGTCTCGCCCGACCACCAGCGCTATGTGAAGATTGAAGGGCCGGTTTCCAGCCTGCTCGCAGCCACAGAAAACTGGGACGGTCTGAGCGCGAATTTGCAGGCTGCGTCCGATCAGCTTTCTCAAGGGGGTGGCGACACGCTGGATATCACCCAGCTGGCAGCGCCCATGCCGCGCAGCTGGCAATGGCTCGACGGCTCGGCTTTCTCGACTCATGGCGATCTCATGCAGATTGCTTTCGGCCTCGATCCGATCGATACCGACCGCCCGCTGATGTATCAGGGCGTGTCCGACCGTTTCTTCGGACCGACCGAGGACTACCCTTTGCCGACGACCGAACATGGCATCGATTTCGAGGGCGAGTTCGGGGTGATCGTCGACCATGTGCCGATGGGGACGTCCGCGGAAGAGGCGATGGAACATATCAAGCTGATCGTGCAGATCAACGACTGGTCGCTTCGCGCCATTGCCCCGATCGAGATGAAAACCGGCTTTGGCTGGGTCCAGGCGAAACCCGCCTGTTCGATGGCGCCCTTTGCTGTCACGCCGGACGAACTCGGCGACGGCTGGAAGAACGGACGTGTTTGCCTCAATCTGGAAATCGAGTGGAACGGCAAGAAATTCGGCGCGGCCAATGGCGCGGCGATGGACTTCGGTTTTCACGAGCTTGTCGCACATGCCGCGCTGAGCCGCGATCTGGTGCCCGGCACGATCATCGGTTCAGGCACCGTCTCCAATCCGGAATATGCCGAGGTCGGTTCCAGCTGCATTTCCGAGGTCCGCGCGATCGAGATGATCCGGGACAAGGGACCGGCGACGACCCCGTTCATGTCTTTCGGCGACCGCATCCGCATGGAGGGCAGGGGCGTGGACGGCTCGTCACCCTTTGGCGTAATCGACCAGAAAGTGGTGCAAGCCTGACGATCGGGTGATGTGCTGTGGACTCGACATTGTCATTTGTCGATAACCAAGGAATCGAAATGAAATTATATCATATGCCCGGCGCCTGCTCGCGGGTCACATTAAACGCGCTGGAGGAAATCGGCCTGGACTATGAGGACCATGTGCTGGATCTGTCGAAGGGCGACCAGCGATCACCGGAGTTTCTGGCAGTAAACCCGCGGGGAAAAATACCGGCCTTGCTGGTGGATGACCAGCTCATCACGGAAAATAGCTCTATATTGCTGTATCTGGTGAATCGATATCCGGAGGCCGAACTGCTCCCGCAAACGGACGATCCGCTATTTCGCGCCCTCTGCATTTCCGATCTGATCTGGTGCTCGGCGACGGTGCATCCCATTGTCCGGTCGATCAGGATGCCGGTGCGGCTGACCGACGGCGATCCGGCCGGCGTCTTTGCCAAGGGCATGGAATTGATGGGACCTGTCGTTAAGGCCATCGACCAACGATTGGCCCAGGGGGACTGGTGGTTTGGCGACCAATGGTCGATCGTCGACACATATCTCTACTGGAACTACGATACTGCTGCGTCCGGAGGTTTCGATCTGTCCGGCACTCCCGCGATACGCGATCATGCCCAGCGGGTTCGGGCGCGGCCCAGTTTCCAGCGTCTGTTAAGGCGCGAGCAAGCAGCGGTTCAGGCGAAGGGCATTACACTGCCGCCCGGCGCGTCATTGTAGAGACAAGGCCAGGACCAAATTTTTTTGAATGGGACGAAACAAGATATGCCAAGACCAGCACCACGCGCGCTAAGCGTAATCGACAGCCTACGCGTCACGCCCAACATGCACCGGATCACGCTGGGTGGCGAGGGTTTGGCCGGTTTCCCACCCGACCAGAGCGGCGGCTACATCAAAATCATCCCGCCCGGCCCGGAAGATGGCAAGCGCATCGTCCGTACTTATACCATACGCAGCCAGTCAGAGACATCAATCGACGTCGATTTTGCCCTGCACGGCTCGGACCAAGCGGCTGGCCCCGCCACGAGCTGGGCGCTCAACGCGAAAGCGGGCGATACAGTCACCGTCGGCGGTCCAGGCGCGGCCAAGCCTTTGCCGCCGGGTTCCGGTCCGTTCCTGCTGGTCGGCGATATGACGGCGCTACCGGCTATCTCTGTCAATCTGGAGGCCTTGCCGGACGATGCAACGGGCAATGCCATCCTTCTCGTTCGCGACGCACAGGACAAGCAGGATATCGCCAAGCCGGCCGGTGTGGACGTGCAGTGGATCGTCGAGGCCGACCTCGGTGCCGATCCGTCACTGCTGTCCGGTGCCGTTCGCAAACTGCCCTCTATTGGCGCACTGGCCTATGCGTGGGTCGCCTGCGAGTTCGAGGCCATGAAGCTGCTGCGCCAGTATCTGCGCGTCGAGCAGAATTTCGGGCCAGGACGGCTTTACATCTCCAGCTATTGGAAGCGCGGTCTGGTCGAAGACGACCATAAACAGATCAAACGCGTCGATGCGGAGAGCGAGGGTTGATCGGGGATCGGAAACCTGTCGGTTGCGGGGTCTCCGTGCGTCAGGTGGCCGGACGGCCGACCGGTCCTGCTGTGTTCTCAGCTGACATAGGCTCGACGCCTGATTTGGTGGTGAGCCCTGCTGGGTTCGAACCAGCGACCTACTGATTAAGAGCATGGCTTGAGGTATCTGCAAGTCTTTGTAAATATGAGTGTATTCTCCAAAAATCATTGAATCGAAATCTCTTTCGGACACCAGGTTGTCGCAGGCTATTTCAGGTCCAATCAAGCAATCGCAAGCATCTGATACCCCACTGATACCCCGAGACATGTAATTCATTGCCGCTTGAATTGGTAGGAAATGTCATGCGGGTATTCGTCAGGATAACTTGATAAGTGCTTAGGGCGCAAACGTGACTATGCTTCGGAAATTTTTGATATTGGTCATAGCTTTGGCCGATGGCTTCTCTCTGCTATGCAATGTCGCCGAGAGGAGGTTTCCGTGGAAATTGATGAAGTCATTTCTTTTCTAAAGCGCCATGCGCCGTTTGATACACAGTCGGCGGATGTCATCGCCTCCCTGGCGCGCAAAATCGAAATTCGTTATTTTCCGCGCGGAACGGTGATTATCGAGGCCGGTATAGAAAATCGGGCATTGAGCATCGTGCGGTCCGGTGCGGTTGAACTGCGATTGGGCGGTACCGAGCTCAATCACCGGTTGGGCGAGGGCGGCGTCTTCGGTTATCCATCGCTGCTGCATCATGAAGTCACCCGCAACAAGGTGATCGCGCTGGAAGATTGTCTGATCTACCAGCTTCCCAAAGTATATTTTCTCGGGTTGCTGGAACAAGATGAGGCATTGAAGGGGTTTTTTGCGAAAGATGAAGCCGAACGGCTGCATCGGGCGGTGGAAGGTCTGCGCCGGAGTGAAAATGGCTACGGCGATGCGGGAATGATCGCAGTGAAACTGAAAACCCTCCTGCGCCGCAAGGAAGTGGTGATCGCAACTCCTGACGACACGATCCGTGATGCGGCAAAACTGATGGCTCAGGCTGATGTGTCGACTTTGCCGATAACCGATCAGGGCAAGCTGATCGGTATATTAACAGACAAGGATCTGCGTCGCCGGGTATTGGGTCAGGAGGTTCCTCTCGACGAGCCGGTTTCGAGCGTAATGACTCCAGATCCCATAACCATGTCATTGGATGATGACTTGCTGTCTGCGATGCTCATGATGTCTCAGAAAAATATCCACCATTTCCCCATTGTCGACGAGGCAAGCCAAATCGTCGGTGTGATAAGTTCCAACGACTTGCTCAATCGTTTCAGTATGAATGCCCTGCAGGTGGTGGCCGAGATCAAGGCAGCCCCCGATGCAGCGACGGTCGCCGCAGCGGCGCAGCGCGTGGGGGCGGTTTTGACCAATATGACCGAATCCGGGGTCGACGCTGATCATACCGCGCGCTTTGTTTCCAATATCGGAGAAACAACCCATCGGCAGTTGCTCAAACTGGCGGAAGAACAATTGGGGCCGCCTCCGGTTCCTTACGCGCTTGTCGTCTTCGGATCGCTCGCCCGGCAGGAACAAGCTGGCGGATCGGATCAGGACAATGGTTTCATTCTTGACGACAGCTATGACCCCGCCGAGCATGCGACCTATTTCGAGCAGCTTGCTACGATATTGTGCGATGGACTCAACAGCGCCGGCTATATCTATTGCCCTGGCGATATCATGGCGACCAACGAGAAATGGCGGCAACCGCTGGCAGTCTGGAAAGCGCGCTACCGGGACTGGATCGATAAGCCTGATCCCGAAAATGTTCTGAACACGACGATTTTCTTCGATATGCGGTGCGTGGCTGGGGAAGAAGATCTTGTCGATGATCTCCGAACCCGGATTTTTGAATGGAGCAGCGCAAACAGGATTTTTCTGTCTTTCATCGCCCGGGCAGCAGCGAACACAAAGGTGCCATTGGGATTTTTCCGCAATTTTCTTCTGCAGCATGATGAAAAGGAAGGGGACGTGCTTGATCTGAAACATCAGGCGATAGCACCTGTGGTTGACATCGCCCGCGTCTATGCGCTCGCGCTGGGACTGGCAGAGGTGAACAGCAAAGACCGTCTGAAAATGGCAGTCGAACGGGAATGTCTGAGTGAGGAAGCGGCCTACGACCTTATTGATTGTTTCGAATTTATCCGCAGCGTCCGCTTCCGTCATCAGTCCAATCAGGTCAAACGCGGTGAGGCGGCCACCAATAATCTTTCTCCCAAGTCATTGTCCCGGTTCGAGCGGGAGCATCTGAAAGACGCATTTCGCATAATCCGCAATCACATGGACATCATCAGCCGTAAATATGCCGGCGGGATCCAGTGAAACTCGATTGGCAGAACTGGTTCCACAAAAGACGCTTTGCGCGGGATTGGGAGCGCGCAAAAAAAGCTGCGATATCCACACCGATGGAACATTATTATGACGTGCTCTTGCCAGAGGAAGCGTTGCTTGATGACACGCCGCTGGTAGCGCTTGATTTTGAAAGCGATGGACTGGAGAAAGACGCTCAGTTGCTGGAGGCTGGCTGGGCGCACATTATTGACCGGGCGATAAAATTGGAAACGGCACAGCGAACCCGAATTCGGGCAGACAATCGACTGCAGGAATCCGCTGTAATCATTCATCGCATTACCGATGATGCCGCAGCAGGCGGGCAACTGGAGCCAGACGTCCTGGTCTTGCTGCTCGATCAGCTAAAAGGGTCTGCGATTGTCGCGCACGCGGCGACGATCGAACAGTCATTTTTGAACACCGCCTGCTTGCGCAATTTTGGCGTTCCTTTTGTCGGACGTTTTATCTGTACCCTGCAACTGGAACAGCGATGGTTCCCAAAACAACGGACGGCAGACGGTCTGCGTCTGGGCAAATTGCGCTCGCAATATGGTTTGCCTGCATATCGCGCGCATGATGGTCTGACCGATGCCATTGCTTGCGGTGAATTGTTCCTGGCCCAATGCGCGCGCCGCAAAGCCGAGAATTTGCCCCTTAAAGACCTTCTCATGAAGGGCTAAGCCTGTTTCGCACGCCTATTAGACGAAAGTCTCTCTATCAAATTTCTCCATCCCCTTTAGCCTTGCAGGAGAATGGTCGGAAACCGGCCATGATGTGAAACAGAATAGGGGAGGATCAGCATGACGGACAAAGACATATCCATTCCGGAGCCGAAGGGTAATCCGGGATCGGACGGCGAAGCCAATGCCAACGAACAGGCCTATTGGTCGGAAAATATAAGGCTGCTTTGCACATTAATGACGGTCTGGTTCGTCGTGTCATTTGGTGCAGGCATCCTGTTCCGTGATTTCCTCGATCAGTTTTCGCTGGGCGGATATCCTCTGGGCTTCTGGTTCGCCCAACAGGGATCCATCTACGTCTTCGTCCTTCTCATTTTCTACTACACTTGGAAAATGAAGAAGATCGAACGCAAATATGATCTTGATGATTGAGGGAGGTTGACATGGATACACAAACATTAATCTATCTTTTCGTCGGTCTCTCTTTCTCCCTCTATATCGGCATTGCGATATGGACGCGGGCCGGATCGACCAAGGAATTTTATATTGCCGGCGGCGGGGTGCACCCAGTCGTCAATGGCATGGCAACGGCGGCTGACTGGATGTCTGCGGCCAGCTTTATCTCGATGGCGGGTATCATCGCCTTTTCCGGCTATGACGGCTCGGTCTACCTGATGGGCTGGACGGGTGGCTATGTGGTGCTGGCATTATTGCTTGCGCCCTATCTGCGCAAATTCGGGCAGTTCACGGTGCCCGATTTTATCGGCACGCGCTATTATTCAAAAACCGCGCGAGTGGTTGCGGTTGTCTGCCTGATCTTCATCAGCTTCACCTATATTGCTGGGCAGATGCGTGGCGTCGGAATCGTGTTTTCCCGCTTTCTTGATGTACCGATTACGCTCGGCGTGATCATCGGGATGGGCATCGTATTCTTCTATGCTGTGCTCGGCGGTATGAAGGGCGTCACCTATACGCAAGTCGCACAATATTGTGTGCTGATCTTTGCCTATATGGTTCCGGCATTTTTCATCAGCTTTCTGGTTACCGGCAATCCGATACCCCAATTGGGGCTGGGATCGACGGTCAATGACGGGTCGGGATTATACGTGCTGCAGAAACTGGATCTGGTGCTTCAGGACATGGGCTTTGGCGCCTATACTGACGGATCAAAGTCGATGATCGACGTGTTCTGTATCACGGCCGCGTTGATGGTCGGTACAGCTGGTTTGCCGCACGTGATCGTGCGGTTCTTCACCGTGCCCAAGGCTTCCGATGCGCGTAAATCGGCAGGCTGGGCACTGATCTTCATTGCGCTGCTTTACACCACGGCACCTGCGATTGGCGCGTTTGCGCGGATCAACTTCATCGAAACGGTTGATCAGACCGAATATGCTGAAGCACCGGCATGGTTCAAGAACTGGGAAGCCAATGACCTGATCGCCTGGGCCGACAAAAATGGCGATGGCAAGATGGAATATCGTTCCGGTGATGCCTTTGCCGGCAGCCCCGAATTTACCGGTCAAACCGGCAAAAGCGGTGAACGATTGATTGCCAATACAATCAATGTCGAAAGCGAGAACGAGGTCTATGTCGACAAGGACATCATGGTGCTCGCCAATCCGGAAATTGCAAATCTTCCCGGTTGGGTGATCGCTTTGGTGGCCGCTGGCGGACTGGCCGCGGCGTTGTCGACAGCGGCGGGTTTGCTGCTGGTGATTTCATCGTCGATCAGTCATGACTTGCTGAAACAGACCTTCCGTCCGCAAATTACGGAAAAAGGCGAGTTGATGGCCGCACGTCTTGCGGCAACGGCAGCGATTGTGGTCGCGGGATACCTCGGCATCTATCCTCCGGGATGGGTGGCGCAGGTTGTGGCTTTCGCCTTTGGTCTGGCGGCAGCCTCGCTCTTCCCGGCCATTTTCATGGGTATCTTCTGGAAATCCATGAACAAGGAAGGCGCGATTGCCGGCATGGTTAGCGGACTGGTCTTTACCTTCAGCTATATTGTCTATTTCAAACTGGTCGCGCCGGAAGCCAATGTAGCAGCGAACTGGCTGTTCGGTATCTCTCCAGAGGGTATCGGGGTCATCGGCATGGTCATCAATTTTGCCATAGCAATTGCTGTGTCGAAAATGACGGCGTCGCCGCCGCTGGAAGTGCTCAAGATGATCGACTCGATCCGCGTACCACGCGGAGCTGGAGATGCGGCTGTGCATTAGAGTCTTCTCATCTCAAGGAAAAAGGGCGGCGCTTGGCGTTGCCCTTTTTTTTTGCTTTAAGAGCAGGGGGAGAATGAAATGATCTTGTGGATCGCGCTGGCCGCTTCGGTGCTCTATGCCGCCGGTCTCTTTTGGCTTGCGCTAAAGGGGGATAGCGGGCGCTTTTCCTTCGGGCCGCGCGCGCAATCCTGCGTTTACGGACTCTCTCTCGGTGTTTATTGCACCAGCTGGACGTTTTACAGCGCGGTCGGAACGGCAGTCTCGAATGGCTGGCATTTTCTGCCCATCTATCTGGGGCCGATATTATTGTTCACCATCGGCTATCGTCTGGTTTCACGCACTTTGCAGCTGGGCAAAGCGCAACATAGCACCTCGATCGCGGATTTCCTGTCGACGCGATATGGCAAGAGCGGTTCGGTGGCCGCTCTCGTCACCATCATCGCCACGATCGGGATATTGCCCTATGTTGCCCTGCAATTAAAATCCGTCGGGCAGACTTTGTCAGCGCTATCGCCCGATATTGGAGGCGTGATCAACTCCGAAGATGTAGTATTGGGAGTGGCCGCTGTGATGGCCATGTTCGCTATATTGTTCGGCGCCCGGCAGGTTGATCTTACCCAGCATAACAGGGGACTGGTGCTAACCATTGCAGTCGAAGCCGTTGTAAAAATATTCGCTTTGCTCGCAGTGACATTGTTTGCGCTTCTTATGCTTGCGGGGACAGATGCCGCACAGATCGAGAGTGCACGCGGTTTCGGCGAGATTTTCAAAGTGGAGCAGTTTGATGCCCGCTTTCTCATATTAACTCTAATATCCGCGTGCGCAGCCTTATGCTTGCCGCGGCAATTTCACATGACTATTGTCGAGGCGCAGAAAGATCGTCCGGATAGGCTGATGCGCTTCGTTTTTCCTGCTTATCTTGTCGTCATTGCCCTGGTCGTATTTCCGATAACGATGATTGGTATATCGATGTTACCGGCGGGCCAGACAAATCCCGATATGCTGATGCTTGCCTTTCCGCTGAGCATGGGCGCGGATTGGCTCGCGATACTGGTCTTCATTGGCGGCTTTTCGGCGGCGACGGGTATGGTGATTGTAACGACCGTGGCGCTTTCAGGTATGATCACCAACGACCTGATCATTCCGCTCTTCTATCGTCGCAGGACCAACCACGCCATCTTGAGCAAGTCGCTGCTGTGGATCAGGCGCCTGACGATCATCGGTCTGCTCTTCCTTGCCTATCTTTATTACCGCACGATCAATAGCGGCACCACACTGGCAGGCGTGGGCATAATTTCTTTTGCAGCCGTTTCGCAATTCGCTCCCGCACTCATCGGCGGGCTGTTCTGGAAGACGGGCAACAGAAAGGGGGTCAATGCCGGACTTTTGCTGGGCTTTGGCGCTTGGTTGATATTATTGATAATACCGACCTATCTGGAGACAAATCCGATTATCCAGATTGCGGATGATATGCTGGTGTCAGCGGTGATTATCAGTCTTTCCCTCAATATTGCCGGGTATCTCATATTCTCGCTGAACACACAGGCAAATATCATCGATAAAGCGCAGTCGGCAGCCTTTGTCGGCATGGAATATCGTACGGTTGGTGGTAGCCGTGCGCTGGAAAAAATGCGCGTGGCGGATTATCGTTTGCTGTTGCGGCAATTTGTGGGGGATGAGCGCAGTCGCGCGGCGATGAAGCAGCTTGGCGCGCAGCTTGATGGCCGCACCTACAGCGATCTGGACGTTGCCGACGATGCTTTGATCGAAATGGTCGAACGGCAGCTTTCCGGCGTGCTTGGTGCATCGTCGGCCAGGGCGATTATTGGTTCCACAATGGAAGGCGACCCGATACCGTTGGAACAGGTTGTCGCGATGTTTGACGAAACATCACAGCGTTTGCAATTTAGTGGAGAATTGTTGCAGACGGCGATCGAGAATATTGATCAGGGCGTTGCTGTTGTCGACAATGAAATGCAACTGGTGGCCTGGAATAGCCGCTATGTCGAGATGTTCGGCCTGGGCGATGACCTGATAGTGGTCGGACGTCCGATTGCCGATCTGATAGGCAACAATTTGCGCCGCAACGGATTGAATGAAAGTCAAATAGAAGCGGAAGTTTCGAAACGGCTCAATCATATGCGGGCCGGTCGAAAACATGGTCAAGAGCGCGAGCAGGCGGACGGCCGCATATTGCGGATATTGGGCAATCCGACCGCGACCGGTGGCTATGTCACCAGCTATACCGATATCACGGCAGACAGGCGGTCAGGGCAGGCATTGGAGGCAAAGGTTGCAGAACGCACCCGACAACTCACTGAAGTCAATATCGCGCTGGAAAAGGCAACCCGCTCTAAAACCCGTTTTCTCGCGGCAGCCAGCCATGATCTGGTACAGCCACTGAATGCCGCGAGACTATTCACGTCGGCTCTTCATGAAGAAATTGGGGCCGAGCAACCCAAGGCGAGAAAGCTGGCGAACGATATTGACCGGTCTATTGAAATGGCGGATCGCCTGCTGCGCGCATTGCTCGACATATCCAAGCTGGATGGTGGCGGTCTGCAACCCGAGATTACAACATTTCCGCTAGCCCCGATATTCGATGACCTGCGTTCGGAATTTAACCGGGCCGCAAAAAAGAAGGGGTTGGTTCTGAATGTGCAAGAAACGGATGTCTGGGTTCAAACGGACCGCAATTTGCTGCTCAGCATTCTCCAGAATCTGATTTCAAATGCCGTTCGCTATACCGAAACGGGATCGGTTGCACTGGGGGCAGAAGACCATGCGGGCAAAGTGCAAATTCGGATCGACGATACCGGACCCGGTATTGATCCGGAGCACCATCAACGAATTTTCGAAGAATTCCAGCAAGTCGGCACGCAAGCCGATAGGGAAGGCGCCGGGTTGGGTTTGTCCATTTCCCAGCGCATTGCGCGGTTGCTCGAAACCGAGATTGTCGTGGCATCGACACCTGGGGAGGGGAGCAGCTTCTCCCTCTCCCTGAGGCGTGGAAAAGCAAAAATAGCTGATAGAGAGGCACCCAAAGCACGCCAGACACGCGCCTCCGATCTGATCGGTAAAACGGTCCTCTACGTCGATAACGATCAAAATGCTCTCGACAGCCTTTCCGCCCTGTTGGAGGGATGGGGATGCGACATCAGAACCGCTTTGTCGCCTGAGCAGGCCTTTGACGCTTTTTCAAAGCCGCCTGAGCTGGTGATTTTTGACTATCAACTGGACGATGGCTGGACCGGTGACCAGCTTTTTGAAAAGCTTTGTGATAATTGGGGCCAGCGCCCGGCCGGTATATTGGTAACCGCGGAGGATTCTGGCCGGACAAAAGATGCAGCGGTACGATTGTCAGTCGAGCGCTTGCTCAAGCCAGTACCGCCCGCGGCGCTTCGTGCACTGGTAAGCCAGACTTTTCGAAAAAGCTGATGTCAGGCTGATTTTACTTCCGGCAGATCGACATCCAGTTGTTTTGCCACCAGAACCGCTTGTGTCCGGCTGATCACATCCAGCTTCCGGAAAATGGCGGTGATATGCGCTTTGACCGTCGCTTCGCTAATTTCCATTTGATAGGCGATCTGCTTGTTGAGCATTCCCTGGCTGACCAGATTCAATATGCGCCGTTGCGCCGGTGTCAGACTGGCCAGCTTGTCGAACAACGCCGTATCATCTTCGCTTTCCGTGACATCGGTATCGAACCATATGTCGCCATCGCGAATTCGGGAGAGGGCTTCGCGCATGACATCCAGATCGACTGATTTGGGAATGAAACCCGACGCGCCCAGGCTTTGACATGCTCGCACCACCCGGCTCTCTTCGCTGGCAGAAACAACCACAACAGGTAGCGCGGGAAACTCGTGACGGAAATCCAGTAGCGCGGTGAGTCCGTCGCTGTCCTTCATATGCAGATCGAGGAGCAAAAGGTCGGCTGGGCCAGCCGCCGCGGCCATATTGGCCTGCGCTACAGTCTCGGCTTCCACGATATCCGCTTGCGGCCACACTTTCTGCACCGCCTGACATAATGCACCCCTGAACAGCGGGTGGTCATCAGCGATGATGATGCGGGCCATGGTTTACCTGTTTAACCTTCCTTCGATCAGACTATCAACAACGCCGGGATCTGCAAGGGTGGAAGTATCGCCGAGCGCAGCATAGTCATTCTCGGCAATTTTCCGCAAAATCCGGCGCATGATTTTACCGGACCGGGTCTTGGGGAGTGCCGGCGTCAGGTGGAGATGATCGGGCGTGGCGATCGGACCGATCTCTATCCGGACATGGCCGCGCAGTTCGGCGGTCAACTCATCCGATGATTCCACTCCGGCGTTCAGGGTGACATAGCAATAGATGCCCTGTCCCTTGATGTCGTGCGGATAGCCGACCACTGCCGCCTCGGCGACCTTCGGATGGGAGACCAGCGCCGATTCCACTTCCGCCGTGCCCATGCGATGGCCCGAAACATTGATCACATCATCAACGCGGCCGGTGATCCAATAATAATCGTCCTCGTCGCGTCGGCAGCCGTCGCCAGTGAAATATTTGCCCTTATAGGTGGAAAAATATGTCTGGATAAAGCGTTCGTGATCGCCATAGACGGACCGTGCTTGCCCGGGCCAGCTGGCAATGATGCACAGATTCCCACTGGTCGCGCCGTCGAGCACAGCACCCTCGTTGTCGACCAGTTGCGGTTGAATGCCGAAGAACGGTTTGCCTGCACTGCCGGGTTTCATCGCATGCGCGCCCGGCAAAGTGGTGATCATGATGCCGCCGGTTTCGGTCTGCCACCATGTATCGACAATGGGCGACTTTCCCTCTCCGACCACATCATAATACCAGCGCCATGCCTCGGGGTTAATGGGTTCGCCGACGGTACCGAGCAAGCGAATGGATGACCGGTCATGCGCCTTCACCGGTCCATCACCTTCCCGCATCAGCGCGCGGATTGCGGTCGGCGCGGTGTAGAATATATTGACCTTATATTTGGCAACGATTTCCCAGAAACGGCCAAAATCAGGATAGTTCGGAATGCCCTCGAACATCACTTCCGTAGCGCCGTTCAGGAGCGGGCCGTAGACGATGTAGCTGTGCCCGGTGACCCAGCCGATGTCGGCGCTGCACCAGAATATTTCGCCCGGCCTATAATCAAACACATAATGAAAAGTGGTGGCCACCCAGACGGCATAGCCACCGATAGTGTGCAACACACCTTTCGGGGTGCCTGTTGATCCCGATGTGTAGAGTATGAATAACGGATCTTCGGCATCCATCGGTTCGCAAGGACAGTCCGCGTCCACATCTTTGCCAATCTCGTGATACCAGTGATCCCGGCCTTCGCTCATCACCGCATCGACGCCAGCATGGTTCACGACCAGTACTGCATCAACATCCACACCGTCATGGTCCAGAGCGGCATCGACATTGGCCTTGAGCGGCACGGTCTTTCCTCCGCGCAGGCCTGCGTCTGCGGTAATCACAAAATTGCTTTCGCAATCCTTGATCCGGCCCGCCAGCGCTTCCGGGGAGAAGCCGCCAAACACCACGGAGTGCACGGCCCCGATCCGGGAACAAGCCAGCATCGCAACCGCGCCCTCGACAATCATCGGCATATAGATTGTGACCCGGTCACCCTTTTTAGCGCCCATTTTTTTAAGGGCGTTGGCCATTTTTATGACTTCAGCCAGAAGCTCCGCATAGGTCAGCTTGCGTTCGTCCGACTGCGGATCATCCGGTTCGAAAATCAGCGCCGTCACATCTCCCTTACCCGTCTCGACGTGGCGATCGAGCGCATTGTGGCAAATGTTCAGGCGGCCATCTTCATACCATTTAATATCGACAGGATCGAAGGACCAGTTGGAAATTCTGGAAGGCTTGGTAATCCAGTCCAGCCGCTCCGCCTGCTTCGCCCAGAATGCATCGGGATCGGATATGCTTTCTGCATATAGGCGATCATAATCCTCCGAAGTGCAATGCGTCGGCGCTCCTTGCTGCGGTGAGGGAATGGCAGCCTTACCAGCGGGCTTGGCGTTTATATCTGAGCTGTCCGACATGATCATCTTCCCATTTTCTATAATATTAAAGCCCGTCTATCCGAAAGGTGCATGGATTTTGAATGCGACATTGGTCGTATAGACCATTGGCTAATTTCCCTTTGCCAGTCCGCCTGTCATTCTTGCTGAAATATAAGCGAAGGGGAGGATGGTTCATGGCCAAGGCTGAAAGATTTCTAATCAAGGGACTGTTACTATCCGCGACAATATTGAGCTCATCACCTGCATGGGCTCAAAATAGCGATGTCGATGCCCGCCTGGATCGGCTGGAAGCTTTGGTAACCAGCCTGATTGATCGCATGGATGCCAAAGAGGGGGCGGCGGCAAGCGATGTTGCCGTTGCACAACAGGCCCGGCAAGCAATTTCGGAGACGCGGGCCCTCGCGGAAAGAACGGCAGCGGTAGAAACGAAAGTGGCCGAACAATCATCCGGCGGCAACGGCTTCAATGTCGGCAAAACCCGTGTGACTTACGGCGGCTACGTAAAAATAGATGCCATCTCGCAGCGAACCAGCGGCGGTCAGGTGGAAACGGGTAGCATCGTGCGCGACTTCCTGATTCCCGGAGCCATTCCCGTTGGCGGAACATCTTCCGGATTTGATACTGACTTCAGTGCGCGGCAAAGTCGCTTCATTCTTGAAACCAGCACCGATGTCGGTGACGGACATAAGCTGGGTTCGAAAATCGAGATGGATTTCATGGTCACCAGCGGCGGTGACGAGCGTGTTTCCAATAGCTATACACCGCGTCTACGGCAGGCCTATATCACGTTCGACAACTGGCTATTCGGTCAGGCCTGGTCCACCTTTCAGGATGTAGGTGCGTTGCCCGAGGCGCTCGACTTTATCGGCCCGACACCCGGTACCGTTTTCGACCGTCAGCCAATGATTCGTTACACAAATGGCGGTCTTCAAATAGCTGTGGAACAGCCCGAAACAACCGTCACCAGTCCTACCGGTGGTCGCGTGGTGGCAGGTGATGACAGTGTTCCGGATATAGTTTTGCGCTACAATCATAGCGGCGATTTCGGCCATCTGACAGCAGCCGCTATCGGACGGTTGCTCCGCGTAAAGCCCGATGATTTTGGTCTGATTTCGGATAGCGCGATTGGCTATGGCCTTAGCCTGTCAGGCAAGCTGAATCTGGGATCGCGCGATGATATTCGTTTCATGGCAACAGCCGGGCAGGGGCTGGGGCGCTACATCGGCCTGAACATCGTCAACGACGCCGCTTTGCGTGTCGATGGCAGTCTTGACCCGATCGCTACCTATTCCGGATTTCTTGCCTATCGTCTTATGTGGACGGACAATGTCCGATCGACAATTTCCGGCAGCTATTTCAAAGCTGATAATCCAGTGGCGCTCACGACCGGCAGCGTTACCGATGAAAGCTGGAACGCCTTTGCCAATATAATCTATTCGCCTGTTCCGCCGCTCGATCTGGGAATAGAATATATGTATGCCAATCGTGAACTGGAAAATGGCGCAGCGGGCAATCTGCAAAAGGTGCAACTGTCAGCCAAATATAAATTCTGATCCATTTCCTTGATGGGCAATATATTCCCTAATCATTGGCTGGCAGGTGGATCGATACCGCAGTGCCGACAGGGTCGGAGCTAGGGCTCACGAAGGTCAGCATGAGATCCGTGCCCTGGGCCTCCATGATCACTGGACTGTCGTCGGCAAGGCGCCGTGCAGTGCCGACAATGGACAGGTCCTTCACCAGCAATTGTTTGGACGCGATCGGACCCTTGAAAATCAGGTTCAACCGTCCCGGCGAGGCGGTAAAGCGGATGGCCTGGCCGTCCTCGGTCTCTCCATCCGAGCGAGTCCACGGCCGCGTGCCATAAATTGCATCGCCATTGGCTCGCAACCATGTGCCAAATTGTTTCAGTCGCTTCAATTGTTCGTCCGGGATGGTCGCATCAGTGCCGCGGGGGCCGACATTGAGCAAAAGATTGCCATTGCGCGATACGGCATCGATGAAATCATGAATGAGTGTTTCGGCGCTGTCATAATCAGCATCCGTATCGTTGCGGTTGAAGCCGAATGAATGACTCATCCCGCGCGTTGCTTCCCATTTTTTTATCTGGATTTCGGCGAAGGCTGCATATTCGGGCGTACGAAAGTCACTGTGTGGGACGGGCGGCGGGATGATGCCCTCCGATTCCTCGCCAGGGCGCTTGCGCAAGGACGCCTTGATTTTGCGATCAATGAGTTTCCGGACCAACGGAATTTTCAGCAACTCTCGTGGAACGCTTGCCGCCACCCAGCGGTCGTTGACCACACCATCCGGCACGGCCGAATAATAATCGGCAAATAGCTGGTAGAGCGATTTGGATCGGGTTGGCCATGATATGTCATTCCAGAGCACCGAGGGTTCATATTTCTCGATCAATTCGCGAACCTGGGCCATCGCATAAGCTGGATAGTCGCCGCCGGGTGTCGACGAAATAAAGTCGCCAAGCGTGCGCATCGGCCGACGATTGAAGGTCCAGTCGATCCCTCCCGAATAATAGACCCCGAACCGCATCCCGGCTGCGCGCACGGCCGTCGCCAGTTCGCCGACAATATCACGGCTTGTGCTCCAGTTCTCTTGGTGCGGGTTGGCAATATCGGACGGCCAAAGCGAAAGTCCGTCATGATGTTTTGTCACGAGCACGACATAGCGGGCGCCTGCATCGCGAAAAGCCTCCGCCCAAGCCGAAGGATCCCACTGCTTCAGCCCCTCTTCGAATGGTTGTTTGAAATCCGTATAAGGGGCGTCGCCATAATTCGCCTTATGGAACTCAGCCGAGGGCGTGCCCGCAACCTTGGTCGCGTTCCAGTACCACTCAGTATAGGGCACCATCGCAACCGCCCGGTCATAGTCTTTGACAAAGGCTTCGCCAATAGAGCCGAGGCGCGGTGCAAAGCCGGGAATAGCGAAAGCCCCCCAATGGATGAAGATTCCGAACTTGGCGTCATTATACCAGTCAGGAACATCACGTTTGGAAAGTTCTTTAAGGGTGGAAGACGCGCCCATTT
>CAXHZT010000029.1:0-25636 GCA_964022345.1 uncultured Sphingorhabdus sp. | reverse complement strand
GCTTCCAGTCCGGGGCGCGCCGTCACCACTTTAATCGCTTCTGCCAAATCCCGATGCGCCCGTTCGACCAATTGCGAAGGGGCATCGTCTGGCAGTTTGCGGTTGAAAGTGAAATTCAGCGCATCGGCCCGTAACAGCCCTTTTGCGACATTATAACAATCTGTCTGTTCCAATATGGTAAGAAGGCCCTGCATATCAAGCGTTTCTTTGCGCATCGCGATATTGATCAATTCGCCGAGCAGCGACTGCAACTGCGAATCGGCAAGTTTCAATGCGCTCAACTCTTCGAAATGGCCGGAAATCTGAGACGGGTGGCGAATCAAGCCGCCCAATATGCCTTTGGCGATTTGCAGATCATAGCCCTCGATCAAAAAGGATTTTGTGTCGTCCATCGGTTTGTAGGAGACAAATTTCGACGGGAATTTCCGGTTGGAATTGGGACGGTGCCGGCCCTCAGAGCGATTGTCCTTCCGGGCAAAAAACGTCTCCTGGTAGCGTTCGTGAAATACCTGCCGGTAATGCTGGGCAATATCCTGATCGGCAATATCGCGGACATGGTCGGACAGGCGCTTTTTCAAACCCGCCTTGGTTTCCGGCGTGTTGAGCGGTTCGGCATCATATTCGACCTGCCATATCTTGTCATCGAGCATCTGCGGCTTGGCAATCAGGGCGGCGAAGGCCTGCGCGCCTTCGGAGCGGATCAGATCATCGGGGTCCTGGCCCGCCGGGAGCGAAATGAAGTTCAGACTGTGTGACGGGCGCAATATGGGCAGGGCGCGCAAGGCGGCGCGCATCGCCGCTTTCTGCCCGGCGCTGTCGCCGTCGAGACAGAGGATCGGGGCCTCGACCATCTTCCATATCCGTTCGATCTGATGCTCGGTGAGCGCCGTGCCGAGCGGCGCGACCACGTCCTTGAACCCGGCCTGCGCCAGCGCGATGGCGTCCATATAACCTTCGACCACCAATATCCGACCGGTCTGGCGCGAAGCGGGAGAAGCCTTGTCGAGATTGTAGAGGGTACGGCCCTTGTCAAAGAGAGGCGTGTCCGGGGAGTTGAGATATTTCGGCTCACCGTCGCCCAATATCCGGCCGCCAAAGGCAATGACCCGGCCGCGCGGATCGCGGATCGGGATCATCAGGCGGCCGCGGAACCGGTCATAGGGATCCTTGTCATCGACCTTGATCAGTAGACCGGCCTCGATCAGCTGGTCCATGCCGTGTTTGGACAGCGCGTCCTTGAGCCTGCCTCGGGAATTGGGGGCAAAGCCGAAACCGAATTCGCGGATCGTGCTTTCCGATATGCCGCGGTTCTTCAGATAATCCCGCGCGCCCGCGCCTTCGGCGCTGTTGAATTGTTCGACAAACCAGTCCTGCGCCGCTGCCATCACGTCATGCAGGGTCGCCCGGACCTCCTGCCGCTGCGCCGCGCGGGGATCGGGGGCAGGGACTTCCATCTGCGCTTCGGCGGCGAGATCCTTGACCGCGTCCATGAAGCCCAGCCCGCGCTGTTCGGTCATCCAGCTGATCGCATCGCCATGGGCGCCGCAACCGAAACAATGGTAGAATCCCTTTTCGTCGTTGATAGTGAAGCTCGGCGTCTTCTCGTTATGGAACGGGCAACAGGCCTTATATTCGCGACCAGCCTTCTGGATTTTGACCGTGCGCCCGATCAGCGTCGACAAGGTGACGCGCGACCGCAGTTCTTCCAGCCATTGCGGGGTGAGGGTCATTCTGCAGTCTCGGTGTCTCGACTACGCTCGACACGAACGGTTTTTTGGGCGCTGTTCTCTCCGTTCGTCTCGAGCGAAGTCGAGAGACGTTCCGCCGGAGGTTTGGCAAAATAGGACAATTTCTTCCAGTCACCTGCAATGAGAGCGCGCTTTTTGGCCTGGGACCATTTCTTGACCGTGAATTCGGCCGACATAGCCTCTTCTCGAGTCGGGAAGGTCTCGGACCAAACCAATTCTACAGGTCGTCGCTTGCTCGTAAACTTACAATATCCACCGCTGCTATGTTCAGCTATCCGGCGCTCCAAATCATCCGTGTGACCGGTGTAGAACTTACCGTCTGCACATAACAGCATGTAGGTCCAAAAAGCCAATTACGCGCCTCCCGGGTGTCTCGACTTCGCTCGACACGAACGGACTGCAGTCGCTCGATACAAAAGGACTGAAGTTGCTCGACACAAACGGTTTGTCCTCCGTTTCACGAAAGCGCCGCCTTCACCAGCGCGCTGGCTTTGCTCATATCGATTTCGGTGCCGTGGCGCTTTTTCAGTTCGCCCATCACGGGGCCCATGTCCTTCATGCTGTCGGCGCCGAGTTCGGTCCTGATGCCGGCGATCAGCGCGGCGGTTTCTTCCTCGCTCAGTTGCGCGGGGAGGAATTCCTCGATCACGGCGAGTTCCTGCTTTTCGGCAGCGGCCAATTCGGTGCGGCCGCCGCTTTCGAACATGGCGATCGATTCGCGGCGCTGCTTGGCCATTTTCTGCAGGACATCGGTGACCATCGCGTCATCGTCCACTGCGGCATCCTTGGTGCGCAGTTCGATGTCCTTGTCCTTGATCTTCGCCAATATGCTGCGGGTCGCGGCGGTGCGATCCTTGTCACCGGCCTTCATGGCGGCAATTTGCGCGGCTTTCACGGTCTCGCGAATCATGGCGTCCCTCATATTTTTGGAATAAGCGACCACCATAGCGGGAACATAATATTTTTCATAGATTGTGACGCCAGAAATCTGGCCCTAGGTCCCATGAAATTTTGCGCCTATGACGGACCCAAAGGAACAGCCCATGACCCATGCCCATAATCCCGCCGCTCCCGAGGGTGCAACAGGGATATTGGTATTGGCCGATGGCACGATCATCTGGGGCAGGGGCTTTGGCGCAACCGGCTCTGCGGTCGGCGAAGTCTGCTTCAACACCGCGATGACCGGCTATCAGGAAGTGATGACCGATCCCAGCTATGCTGGGCAGATCGTGACCTTCACCTTTCCCCATATCGGTAACACGGGCACAAACGACGAGGATATCGAGGCGGACAATCCGCATGCTCTGGGCTGCATCGTCCGCGAGGATATTACCGCACCGTCCAATTTCCGCGACCAGAAGCCGTTTGACCAGTGGATGGCCGAACAGGGCCGGATCGGAATTTCCGGTGTGGATACAAGGGCTTTGACCCGGCGGATCCGCGAAGCCGGCGCGCCCAATGCGGTGATCGCCCATGATCCGGAGGGCCAGTTCGATATCGACGAACTGCTCGGCAAGGCGCGGGCCTGGTCGGGCCTCGAAGGTCTGGATCTGGCCAAGGAAGTTACCGGGCACCAGACGCATTTGTGGGACAAGGGCGGAGCGTGGCGGCTGGGCCATGGCTATGCGCCATTGGAAGAATTGGAAGCATCTTCGGCCACCCGCCCGCATGTCGTGGCGATCGATTATGGTGCGAAGCGGAATATCTTCAGAAATCTTGTGAAGGCTGGCGCAAAAGTCACTGTAGTTCCTGCTGAAACGTCCTATGAAGATATTATGGCGTTGAAGCCTGCCGGCGTATTTCTGTCCAATGGCCCCGGCGATCCGGCGGCGACCGGTTCCTATGCGGTTCCGGTTATCCAACAGTTGCTGGAAGCGGATATCCCGCTGTTCGGCATCTGCCTCGGCCACCAGATGCTCGCGCTCGCGGCGGGTGCCAAGACGGTGAAAATGCACCAGGGCCATCGCGGCGCCAATCATCCGGTGCAGCGGATCGGTGGCGGCTGGGCCGAGACCGAAGGTCTGGTCGAGATCACCAGCATGAACCACGGCTTTGCGGTAGACAGCGAGACGCTGCCCGACACTATTCACGAGACCCACAAGAGCCTGTTCGACGGCAGCAATTGCGGCATCGAAATCATCGGCAAGCGCGCATTCGGCGTGCAATATCACCCCGAAGCCAGTCCCGGCCCGCAGGACAGTTTCTATCTGTTCGAGAAATTTGTTGGGGGTCTGAGCTAATGAGCGGCCCCATTGATCCTGCACATCTTGCCGAAGAATGGGCAATTGATGACGAAATCCTGCAAAATATGGCAGCGGGTGGCGATTTGGCGCATGTTGTGCGCGAAATTAACGTGCAATTTGTCGGCGCGGTTGCCGATCTCAACAAGCTGAAGAATGACGCGGCCAAATGGGGCTTTCGCTCGGCGCTGGTCTCCAACGAGGATGACGAGTGGGTGATCGAATTGCAGATCGACCTCGACACGAAGCGCGACACGATCCGCGAGCTGACGCGCAAATGCCTCGAGATCGAGAGCGAATATGACATCGACCATGATGGTTGGGGCTGCTTCGCCTGCAATGAGAATGGCGAGATTTCTGACGAGAATCCGGCGTGATGGTGGGGAAGTATTATCGGGAAGCTCGCTGCGGCCCGTATTGCAGTTTCTATCCGTTCCTGAAATTTATGGGAGGATTAAAATGAGTTGGTTCAGCAAGAACTCAGATGAACTGCAGTTTCCGAAAAAGACGAATATTTTGACGTCTCTTGTTTGGCTGTCTGCAATTACCTTTCCTTCGGGGTCCATTGCTTCTGCTGTCGCGCCTTGGCCTCAGGGACTATTAGCATTTACCATAGGATCTTTGCCTGTTTTAGCTGCTCTTTGGTATTATAAATATTGGAACAAAGAGGATCCCAATCGATTGCAAACCGAAGATTTTCGGATACAATTACAGGCGATGGCTCGCATTAGCAGTTCTGACGGCCGTGAAGTTATCGTTGATCAGACCGCGTCACTGGGCGAGAATCCACAATTAAAAGATGAAGGTGAAAAATGAACACGTTCATACTCAACTTCAATCCATTTGAAACTAAGATTTCAGCAGGTCAATTGGCGACGTTCATAGAAGACAATCGCAAGGTTTTTCAGTGGTATTGCCCATTCGCTGGTACTTATATTCTGAAATCGAACGAGAAACTGTCGTCTCTTGCGCATAGTTTCCGAGGTGTTTTCGAACAAGCTCCTTTTATTCTAACCCAAGCTTATCCTTTTAATATGGGGGGAGCTCAGACTGATGTCGTTTGGAACTGGGTAAATAGTCATGTTTTTCCTAGTCTGGATCAAACGTCTATTTCAGATAAATCTCAGTGATGTCTAGCAGATCTTACATTCCCGCAATTCCAGCATCTCTCGAAAAAGCGGAAGAAATCGATATATGATGAGCGAGGGTGGAAAGGGATTGAAATGATCTCATACGGAGAATTTGAGGAACGACTGATCGTTTGTCTCTATGAAGATGAGCAGGAAGGCGCATTGAACGGCTCTAGTCTCAGGGAACTTTGTGAAAGAAATGATTTGCCTTTGCTTTCTGATTATCAAGTACGTTTTGTAAATGAAAATCAAACGGGCGGTGACGTCATTGGAGAAGGCTCTGGCTTTAGTCCGGATCATCTTTGTTTTGCGTTGAACGGCAAGGGGCGGGAAAAGGCACTTGAGCTAATACATCATCAAAAATCAAAAACCCTAGCTGGTAAAATAATTAATGTTGAACGAAGCGACTGGATTGCTCTTGGAGCATTTGGCGTCTCTCTAATTGCACTGTTTAAATAAATGCCCAAAAGAACTGACATAAAATCCATCCTCATCATTGGCGCTGGCCCGATCATTATCGGCCAAGCCTGCGAGTTTGATTACTCCGGAACCCAGGCGTGCAAGGCGCTGAAGGAGGAGGGCTACCGGATCATATTGGTCAACTCGAATCCGGCGACGATCATGACCGATCCGGAAATGGCGGATGCGACCTATATCGAGCCGATCACGCCCGAAATTGTCGAAAAGATCATCGAGAAGGAACGGCCGGACGCGATCCTGCCGACGATGGGCGGGCAGACAGCGCTGAACACGGCGCTCTCGCTCAACAAGATGGGCGTGCTGGAGAAATATGGCGTCGAGATGATCGGCGCGGATGCCGAAGCCATCGACAAGGCCGAAGACCGCGAGAAGTTCAAGGCGGCGATGGACAAGATTGGGCTGGAAAGCCCACGCTCTGCGGTGGCGCACAGCGAAGAACAGGCGATGGAAATCCTCGAGGATATCGGTCTGCCGGCGATCATGCGGCCGAGCTTCACCATGGGCGGCACCGGCGGCGGCGTGGCCTATAACCGCGAGGAATTCGTCCATTTTGTGAAGACATCGCTGGAGGCCTCGCCGACCAACGAGGTGCTGATCGACGAAAGCCTGATCGGCTGGAAAGAATATGAGATGGAGGTCGTCCGCGACCGGGCCGACAATTGCATCATCATCTGCTCGATCGAGAATGTCGATCCGATGGGCGTGCACACCGGCGACAGCATCACTGTGGCCCCGGCGCTGACCCTGACCGACAAGGAATATCAGATCATGCGCAACGCCAGTATCGCGGTGCTGCGCGAGATCGGCGTCGAAACCGGCGGTTCCAACGTCCAGTTCGCGGTCAATCCGAAGGATGGCCGGCTGGTGGTTATCGAGATGAACCCGCGGGTGTCGCGCTCGTCCGCTCTGGCGTCCAAGGCGACCGGCTTCCCGATTGCCAGCGTCGCCGCGAAACTGGCGGTCGGCTATACGCTCGACGAGATTGACAATGACATTACCGGCGCGACCCCCGCGTCCTTCGAACCGACGATCGACTATATCGTCACCAAGATCCCGCGCTTTGCCTTTGAAAAGTTCAAAGGCGCGGAGCCTTTGCTGTCCACCGCGATGAAGTCGGTCGGCGAAGTCATGGCGATTGGCCGTAATATCCACGAATCGATGCAGAAAGCGCTGCGCGGGCTGGAGACCGGTCTCGACGGTTTCAACCGGGTCCAGGAGCTGATCGGCGCGCCGCGGGAAGATATTGCTGCAGCCCTGGCGCGGGCCACGCCGGATCGCCTGCTTGTCGCCGCCCAGGCGATGCGCGAAGGTTTCTCCAACCAGGATATCCACGATATCGCCGGTTTCGATCCGTGGTTCCTGTCGCGGATCCGCGAAATCATCGATGCCGAGCAGGCGATCATGGACAATGGTTTGCCCAATGACGCGCAGGGTTTGCGCAAGCTGAAATCCATGGGCTTTTCCGACGAGCGGCTGGCCAAGCTGGCGATCGATTCGGTTCATGTCGCCGGTGGTACCGGACGCGCGGTTGCCGAAGGCCACGGGCTGGTCCACGACGCGCTGGCCGCCATGGCGGGCGCGACGACCGAAGCCGAAGTGCGGGCCTTGCGCCACAAGCTGGGCGTCCGTCCGGTGTTCAAGCGGATCGACACCTGCGCGGCGGAATTCGAAGCCAAGACGCCTTATATGTATTCGACCTATGAAGCGCCGATTTTCGGGGAACCGGAATGCGAGGCGCAACCGTCGGATCGCAAGAAAATCGTCATCCTCGGCGGCGGACCGAACCGCATCGGGCAGGGGATCGAGTTTGACTATTGCTGCTGCCACGCCTGTTTCGCGCTGTCCGACGCGGGCTTCGAAACGATCATGGTCAACTGCAACCCGGAAACTGTCTCCACCGACTATGACACGTCCGACCGGCTCTATTTCGAGCCGCTAACCGCCGAGGATGTGCTGGAAATCCTGCACGTCGAACAGCAGACAGGCGAACTGGTCGGCGTGGTTGTGCAATTCGGCGGACAGACGCCGCTAAAATTGGCGCAGGCGCTGGAAGACGCGGGCATTCCGATCCTCGGCACCTCGCCGGACGCGATCGATCTGGCCGAAGACCGCGAACGTTTTGCCAAGCTGGTCCGCAAGCTTAAATTGAAGCAGCCGGAAAACGGCATGGCCCGGACCCGCGACGAAGCGGTGAAAATCGCCGAGCGCATCGGCTATCCCGTGCTGATCCGGCCGAGCTTCGTGCTCGGTGGTCGGGCGATGGAAATCGTCGATGGTCCCGCGCAGCTGGAAGATTATATCAACACCGCGGTGCAGGTATCGGGGGATCAGCCGGTGCTGGTCGACCAATATCTGCGTGATGCGATCGAAGTCGATGTCGACGCGATTTGCGACGGGGATGAAGTGGTTGTCTGCGGCGTGCTGCAGCATATCGAAGAGGCCGGCGTGCACTCCGGTGACAGCGCCTGCACGATCCCGCCCTATAGCCTGCCCGACGATATTATCGCCGAAATGGAGCGGCAGACCGAGGCTCTGGCTTTCGGCCTGAAGGTTCGCGGCCTGATGAACATTCAGTTCGCGGTCAAGAATGGCGAAGTCTATCTGATCGAGGTCAACCCGCGCGCCAGCCGGACCGTGCCTTTTGTCGCGAAGGCCATTGGCGTGCCGATTGCCAAGATCGCCTCGCGCGTCATGGCCGGAGAGAAATTGAAGGACCTGCCGCAGATCAACCGGCATATCGACTATATCGCGGTAAAAGAGGCGGTCTTCCCGTTCAACCGCTTCCCCGGCATCGATCCGGTGCTGTCGCCGGAAATGAAATCGACCGGCGAAGTGATGGGCATCGACCAGAGCTTCCCGATTGCCTTTGCCAAGTCGCAGCTCGGCGCCAACACCCGGCTGCCCGATAGCGGCACGATCTTCATCTCGGTCAAGGAAACCGACAAGAAGGTGATCGAACCGGCCGCGCGTCTGGCCGAAAAGCTGGGCTTCAAGCTGATCGCCACGTCCGGGACCGCAGCCTATCTGGCGGAACGCGGCATCACGGTCGAGAAAGTCAACAAGGTGGCCGAAGGGCGTCCGCATATTGTCGACCGGATCAAGGACGGGGATATCAACCTGATCTTCAACACCACCGAAGGCTGGCAGTCGACAAAGGATTCCAAATCGATCCGGGCGGCGGCGCTGGTTGGCAAGATTCCGATCTATACAACCGCAACCGCGAGCAACGCCGTGATGCAGGCGATTGAGGCCTTGCGCGATCAGACTCTTGAAGTTCGCGCGCTTCAGTCCTATTATAAGGCTTCGCAGACTTAATTTTCCGACATTTTGTCACACTGCGGGCGCTCTTCCAGAGAGGGGCGCCGGAAAACTGTTTTTGACGCTGCACGGCAGAAATCGGCAGCGTATCAGTAAGGAAAGGCCAATATAATGGCTGTTGAAAAAGTACCAATGCTCGCCGAAGGCCACGCCAAAATGGAGGCCGAACTCAAGGCGCTGAAAGCGGAGCGTCCGATCATCGTCGACGCGATCGAAACCGCGCGGGCCCATGGCGATCTCTCGGAAAATGCGGAATATCACGCCGCCAAGGAACGGCAGGGGCAGGTCGAGGCCACCATTGGGGATCTCGAAGACAAATTGTCCCGCGCCCAGGTCATCGATCCGAAGACCCTGTCCGGCGACAAGGCTGTGTTCGGCGCAACGCTGACCCTGCTCGACGAAGATGACAAGCCGGTGAAATATCAGCTGGTCGGCCAGGCGGAAGCCGATGCCAAGGCCGGCAAGATCAGCTATAATTCGCCCATTGGCCGCGCTCTGATCGGGCGCAGCGTCGGGGACGAGATCGAAGTGACGGTACCGTCCGGCGACAAATATTTCCTGCTCGACAAGATCGAGTTCATCTAGACTCCATGCACATGCCAGCCGGAAAACTGACCAACGGACTGATCATCGCCAATGTCGTGATCTTTCTGCTGGTCTGGATCTTCGGCTGGGACCAGCAGGCGATTTTGCGCGGCGGGCTGTTTCCGATCCGGCTGGGCGGCGAGCTGACCGATCTGTCCGCCTATGGCTGGATGGTGCCGGCCTGGCTGACGCCCTTGTCGTCGGCTTTCCTGCACAGCGGCTTCGTCCACCTGGGTTTCAATATGGTGATGCTGCTGTTCTGCGGCCGCTATGTCGAAGAGGCACTGGGACCGCAGTTGATGGCGCTTCTCTATGTCGCGGGCGCTTATGCGGCGGCCTTTGCCGAATTTGCCGCGCACAGTGATTCGATGGTCCCGATCATCGGGGCCAGCGGCGCGATATCGGCGATACTGGGCGCCTATGCGCTGCTCTTCGCGCGCAATCGTGTCGATGCGGTGGGGCCGATTCCGAGCCATATCGTGCGGATCATCTGGCTGACCCTGGCGTGGATCGCGATTCAGCTGATGATCGGATTCGCTACCCGTGGCAGTCTCCAGGGCATTGCGATTTTTGCGCATATCGGTGGTTTTGTGGCCGGACTGGTGCTGACCCGGCCGTTGCTGGAATGGCGGTTCCGCAGCGCCTAGACGCCGCGGTCCGCGCGTTTCTATTCAGTCTTCCAGCGGAACGTCGGGCTCGAGTAGCTTGTGCAGGTGGACAACCACATATTTCATTTCCGCGTCGTCAACCGTCATCTGGGCCTTTGAACGCCACGCGTCCTCGGCTTCCTCATAGTCGGGATAGACGCCGACCAGATCGATCTTGTCGAGGTTGACAAATTCCAGTCCGCGCGGATCCTTGACCCGTCCGCCCATGACCAGATGCATTTTGCTGCGTTCTTCGTTCATTTCTTGCCCTGATGTTCTTCTTTTACCGCATCTTGTGCTGCGGCCATCGCGGTCTTAGCAGCCTCGATCGCTTTGCCAAACATATCTTTGAACTGTTCGCGCATATTGTCGTTGGTCAGGCCGAGTTCGCTGATCTGGTCGCGGCTGGCGTCCTTGGCGGCCTGATAGGCGGTTTTTGCCGTCTCGTTGATCTTGCGCCCCGCGCCGCCGACATATTTGCCTTCGGCCTTGCTCTTCGGCAGCAGCGCGCCGATCAGCACGCCCAGCGCCGCGCCACCGGCGACGATGGCCAGCGGGCTGTTGGTGATGGTTTCTTCTGATTTGGCAACCGCCTTTTTGGCGACATCCTTGGTCGCAGCGACGCGTTCCGCCGCTTTTTCACGGCCTTCGCCGAGCAGGGCTGCCGCCCGGGCCTTGCTTTCCGACATTTTCTCGCGCGCGACCACCGAGCTTTCGGTGGCAATTTCCCTTGCCGATTCGAGCCGTTCCCGGGATGCGGCGCGGGCTTTGTCGATATTGTCGGTCAGTTTGTTCATAGTCTATTCCTCGGTTTGATCCGGCTCGGATGTCTTGCGGTTGGCGATCAGTCTGGCAATGGGTTTGCGCATCGCGATCAGGGTCGCGGTGGCGGCGACAGTGGCGGACAGGCCCGGATTGGCCCGGATCCCGTTGACAGCGCTGGTCCCGGCATCGCGCACGCGCTGGCTCGCCTTGTTTTTCGCTTCGGCGACGAGATTGGCCGGCTTCAACCGGTCCTTGGTTTCCGCCGTATCGCGCTTCAGATTGGCGCGCGCCTGGTCGCGGTTGATCGCCAGATTGCGCAGGCTGAATATATCGTCATTATTGTTCGGCATTAATATTCTCACGCATCCGTTTCATCCAGCGGCAGTCTTTTGGCCTGCTTGATCGCGAGGCCCAATGTCGTGGTGGCAACCAGCAATGTCAGTCCGGTGACAATCGCCGTGGCGGCCAGCGGACCGACATAGTCCGCCAGCGCCAGCAATATTCCCAGGATAAGGGTAATGATAGCCATCGCGCCGAAAATAATCCCGACACCGGCCAGCGTCACGATCCGCTTGGTGGCGGCCATGTTGACCGACAATTTGGTGCGATAATATTCGACTTCGGCATAGGCCAGAACGCGCACATCCTCGACCAGGCCGCTAAGCTGGGATTTCAGCGACTTGGCTGAGGCGTCACCCGCAGGCGCAGCGGCGGGGTCTTCGGAAAGACGTTCATCATCCAAAACTGGAATTTCCTTGTCCTGCAACATCGGTCACCCGTGACTATCGAACAGCCACGATACACTCATGCGTCGTTATCATCCATCCCTGATTTGATCAGACGGGACACCAGAAATCCGACGACCGCTGCGGCACCGATTGCCACCGCCGGGCTTTTGCGCACATAGCCGCGCGCGTCCTCGACGATTTCGTCCACTTCCTTGGAATTCAGCTTTTCGGCAAAGGAGGACACGGCGTCTGCGGCCGAACGGGCATAGTTGCCATATTTCTCGCCGACATTGTCGTCGATGGTCTTGGCGCTGTCCTCGATCATCCGGCTCAGATTTTCGATCGCGGTGCCGGTGCGTTCCTTGCCCTGGCTGGCGGCGGACTTGGCCTTGTTCATCGCGCGGTCCTTGAAATCGCCCGTGGCTTCGGTCGATGTCGCCGCAGCCTTGGTGGCACCCGCCTTCAACGGCGCCGCTTTTTGCGCTTTCGTGCTGCGCACTTCAGACGTGTCTTTGGTAGCAGCGTTCTTTCTGGCTGCTGGCTTCTTCGCGGCGGGCTTTTTGCTTGTCGCTTTCGCGGCTGATTTTTTGACTTCTGCCATGATCAATATTCCTCTTTCATTTCTCTCTTGCCAACACCCCACAAGCGGAAAATGTTCCATTTGTGGTCCCCGTATATTCGAAATGGTGTCAATTGCCTCTGAATCAAGGGGAAGACGGCCAGAAAAGCGGTTCAATGGATTGCAAGAAGCGGGGCATCTCTATAAGGCCGTGGCCATCATTTGTCCTTCTTACGGAGCCCCATCATGACCGCAATCATCGACCTTCATGCCCGCCAGATTCTGGATAGCCGGGGCAACCCGACGGTGGAAGTCGATATTTTGCTGGAAGACGGCAGTTTCGGGCGGGCAGCGGTTCCGTCCGGCGCCTCCACCGGCGCCTATGAAGCGGTCGAACTGCGCGATGGCGACAAGAGCAAATATCTCGGCAAGGGCGTCCTCAAGGCGATCGAAGCGGTCAATGGCGAAATCAAGGAAGCGCTGACCGATCTGGATGCCGAGGACCAGGAAGAACTGGACGCGGCAATGATCGCGCTCGACGGCACGCCCAACAAGGCACGGCTTGGCGCGAATGCGATATTGGGCGTCAGCCTTGCGGCGGCGAAAGCTGCGGCCGATGCGCGCGGCCTGCCGCTCTACCGTTATGTCGGTGGCGTCTCGGCGCATGTTCTGCCGGTGCCGATGATGAACATCATCAACGGCGGCGAACATGCCGATAACCCGATTGATTTCCAGGAATTCATGGTCATGCCGGTCGGTGCCGACAGCCTGTCGGAAGCCGTGCGCTGGGGGTCGGAAATTTTCCACACGCTGAAAAAAGGCCTGTCCGAGAAAGGACTGGCGACCGCTGTTGGTGACGAAGGCGGTTTTGCGCCGAACCTCGGCTCCACCCGCGAAGCGCTCGATTTCATCATGGCGTCGGTCGAGAAAGCCGGGTTCAAGATCGGCGACGAAGTGGTGCTGGCGCTCGATTGCGCGGCAACCGAATTTTTCCGCGACGGCAAATATCATATCTCGGGCGAGGGCAAGGTGCTCAGCCCTGCAGAAATGTCGGACTATCTGGCGGACCTGTGCAAGGACTATCCTATCAAATCGATCGAGGACGGCATGTCGGAAGATGATTTCGAAGGCTGGAAGCTGATCACCGATGCGGTTGGCGATAGTGTGCAGCTGGTGGGTGATGATCTGTTCGTTACCAATCCCGAGCGTCTTTCGATGGGCATCAACGACGGTCTGGCCAATTCGCTGCTGGTGAAGGTCAACCAGATCGGAACACTTTCGGAAACGCTCGCGGCGGTGCGGATGGCACATAATGCATCCTATACCGCGGTCATGTCGCACCGGTCTGGCGAGACGGAAGATTCCACGATTGCCGATCTCGCGGTAGCGACCAATTGCGGCCAGATCAAAACCGGCAGCCTGGCGCGGTCCGACCGGCTCGCAAAATATAACCAGTTGATCCGGATCGAGGAAGAACTGGGTAATGTTGCGCATTATGCAGGACGGTCAATTTTCAATTGATCGCCCGTTCCTCGTTAATGCGGGGCGCTTGGGCGCTGATCGCCCAAAATGGATATTAACACACTTGCCAGCGAATCACTTTTCTGATTCAAGGTAAATCCATGGCGCAAAGAGATAAAATTGCAGATCTGATCAAAGCGGCCCTCGGGCCGGGATTTGCGCTTGTCACCTTGCTTGCCATCGCCGGCTATGCGGTGCTGGGACCGACGGGCATCCTGGCCTGGGGTGAATATCAGGCAGAGCTGGAAATGCGCGGAGTGGAACTCGCCAAGCTGCAGACCGAACGTGATGCGTTGAAGAACCGCGTAGAACTTCTTGATCCGCGCGGCGCGGACCAGGATTTGATCGGCGAACTGCTGCGCAAGAAAGTCAATGTCGTCCATCCTGACGAGATCATTGTTCCGCTGAAATAGCTCCGTCTCCGGTCCGCCGCTGCTGCAACAATTTAATCGCTCGCTGAACCTAAGTGCTTGGGTAACGCAATAGTTTTGGCTATGCTATTTGCTAGTCAAAAAAAGGATCCCGCTCGCGTGGCAAAAGCTCCCCGGAAAACCACCCCAGCCAAAAAAACCACAGCGCCCAAGCGCGCACCCGCAAAGCCCAAGCCGGTCGTCCATTCGACCGGCGGTTTGACGGCTCCGATTTATAAAGCGACCAAAGCAGAGATGCTGGAATTCTACGAGCAGATGCTGCTCATCCGCCGCTTCGAGGAAAAAGCGGGGCAGCTCTATGGCCTCGGTCTGATCGGCGGTTTCTGTCATCTTTATATCGGCCAGGAAGCGGTGGTCACCGGACTCCAGTCCGCGATCAATCCGGGCAAGGACAGCGTCATTACCGGCTATCGCGATCACGGCCATATGCTGGCCTGCGGCATCGATCCCAATATCGTGATGGCCGAACTGACCGGCCGCGCTTCGGGCATTTCGAAAGGCAAGGGCGGCTCGATGCACATGTTCTCGGTCGAACATGGTTTCTACGGCGGCCACGGTATCGTCGGCGCGCAGGTGTCGCTCGGCACCGGTCTCGCCTTCGCCCATAAATATAAAGAAGACGGCGGCGTCTGCCTGGCCTATTTCGGCGACGGCGCTTCCAACCAGGGGCAGGTCTACGAAAGCTTCAACATGGCCGAGCTCTGGCAGCTGCCGGTGATCTTCGTGATCGAGAATAACCAATATGCCATGGGCACCAGCGTCAATCGCTCGTCGGCAGAAGACCAGCTCTACCGACGCGGCGAAAGCTTCCGCATCCCCGGCGTGCAGGTCGACGGCATGGATGTGCTGGCGGTCCGCGGTGCGGTGGAAGAAGCATTGAAAGATGTGCGGAGCGGCGGCGGTCCGGTTCTGATGGAGCTCAAAACCTATCGCTATCGCGGCCACTCGATGTCCGATCCGGCGAAATATCGCAGCCGCGACGAGGTTCAGGACGTGCGCGAGAAATCCGATCCGATCGAACGGCTGAAGGCGGCGCTGCTCAAACAGGGCGTGAAGGAAGACGAATTGAAAGCTATGGATAAAAAGGTCCGTAAAACCGTGATGGAGGCGGCGGACTTCGCCGAAGAGTCCCCGGAACCGGAATTGTCCGAACTCTATACTGACGTGCTGGTGGAGCAATATTGATGGCGATCGAACTGAAAATGCCCGCGCTGTCGCCGACCATGGAAGAAGGCACATTGGCCAAATGGTTCGTCAAGGAAGGCGACGAAGTCAGCTCCGGCGATATATTGGCGGAGATTGAAACCGACAAGGCGACGATGGAATTCGAAGCCGTCGACGAAGGTGTGATCTCGAAAATCCTGGTCGCGGCCGGGACCGACGAAGTTGCGGTCGGAACCGTGATCGCCGAAATGACCGGTGAAGACGAAGAGGCCGACCCTGAGGCGGAAGCGGCTCCAACTGCCACGGCCAAGGAAGAGTCCAAGCCCGAACCGGTGGAAGAAGCGAAGCCCGAAATCATGGAGGTCGCCCCGCCAGCTCCGGTATCGCGGGCCGACGATCCGTCGATACCTGAAGGAACGAATTTGACTGCACTTACGGTTCGCGAGGCCCTGCGCGATGCGATGGCAGAAGAAATGCGCAAGGACGACACGGTCTTTGTGATGGGCGAAGAAGTCGCCGAGTATCAGGGCGCCTACAAGGTGACCCAGGGGCTGCTCGACGAATTTGGCGCGAAACGCGTGATCGACACGCCGATCACCGAACATGGTTTTGCCGGCATCGGTGCCGGTGCGGCGATGGGCGGATTGAAGCCGATTGTCGAGTTCATGACCTTCAACTTCGCGATGCAGGCGATCGACCAGATCATCAACTCGGCGGCGAAGACCAATTATATGTCCGGCGGCCAGATGCGCTGCCCGATCGTTTTCCGTGGCCCCAATGGCGCGGCATCGCGGGTCGGCGCGCAGCACAGCCAGAATTACGGCCCCTGGTACGCGTCCGTTCCCGGCCTGATCGTTATCGCGCCTTATGATGCAGCCGACGCCAAGGGCTTGCTCAAGGCGGCGATTCAGACTCCCGATCCGGTCGTGTTTCTGGAGAACGAACTGCTCTACGGGCGCTCTTTCGATGTGCCGGAAATAGAGGATTATACGCTGCCGATCGGCAAGGCCCGGATCATGCGCGAAGGCAGCGATGTGACTATCGTCAGCTATTCGATCGGCGTCGGTCTGGCGCTGGAAGCGGCGGACAATCTGTCTGGCGAGGGGATAGAGGCCGAGGTCATCGACCTGCGCACGCTGCGGCCACTCGACACGGAAACCGTATTGAAGAGCCTGGCCAAGACCAACCGCATGGTAGTGGCCGAAGAAGGCTGGCCGACCTGTTCGATCGCGAGCGAGATTGTTGCGCTGTGCATGGAGCAGGGCTTCGATGATCTCGATGCTCCGGTCATGCGGGTGACGAACGAGGACGTGCCGTTGCCTTATGCCGCCAATCTGGAGAAAGCGGCGCTGATCGACAGCGCGCGGATCATCGCGGCGGTGAAGAAGGTTTGCTATCGGTAGTCAGAGACCGGGCTGCGCGAGAGCGTTCCTCCGGCCGGCTGGTCAGCTTGGTGGATTGTCGATCGTTCCGTAAGCATCGCATTTCCAGAGCTCGTTGTCCGGAATCCGGCCAGCGTTTTTGATGGAATGGTCGTCGCGCTCTCGCGCCACGAAGGCGCTTTCATAGCGGATCACGATATCGCCAAAGAACCGGTCTGATATCAGCGGCTTATAGTCATAAATAACTTCGGCGAAGTTGATTGCGGTCAAACCCGTAGCCGAGATTTTCTTGCCGGCAGGCCCGACGCCATCGGCCAGGGTGGAATTATATCTGCCGTCACCTTCACTTCCATAGGAAGAAGAGTGACTGGAGTTTCCACCATAGCAACGCTGCCAGCGGATCCATTGTCCGGCGGACGAGCCCGATCGGCCGTTGGATTCCACATTCGAGAGGATGATCCTGGCGTTGGGCGAGAAATCGATGGAGTTTCCGGTCAGGTCCGCACCGGTAAATATTTCGCGGATATCGGCTTCGTCGATGGAATCGCGTGCGCGCGACGCATTGTCCGCCACCAGCATGGCGATCTGGCTGATCTGCATATGGGCGATCGCCAGATTTGCGGTTTCCATGCCGGTCATGCCGATCAGCAGCATAACCGGCGCCGTGAAGGCAAATTCCAGCAGCGCCAGACCATCGCTATTCTCGACGATCGGCAAGGTCCTGAACCGGTGGGCCATTTTCCTGGCCTTGTTTTTCAATGCATTTCTCATTGTCATTCCGCCTCGCTCCGGTCAGCTCGCCAAGCAGGTTTCGACGAGTTCCACCTGCGCGCCATAAGGCTGATTGCGCACGGCGGTACGGTTCGAGATTGTCATTGTCTCGTCCAGTCCGATCATCGATGCCAGGGGAAAGAGGCGCGGCGAGACGATTTCGATCTCGTAATTCACAATGTCATCGGGACCGCCGGTGCCGCGGACGCCTAGGTCGGTATCAAAAACGCCATTGCCATTATTGTCGATGAAACAGTCTCCGGCATCGACTTCGCCATTGCGGTTGTTGTCGCTCGTCAGCTTTTCCGGTTTGCCGATATTGGTAAAGTCGAAATAGCTTTCGGTGGTGACGGTGATGACCGCGTTGTTGAGAACGAGATCGTCCAGGCCGTCGGTCACCTGTTGCTCGATCTCCGCCTGTGTCATGCCGCCAATCGAAGCGTCGCGCGCGACCCGGTGCAGCACGGATTCCGAGACGGTGTCGACATATCCGCGATAGCCCAGATCCATTATGCCGAGCAGCATCAGCAGGAACGGTCCGGCGACAAGGCCGAACTCGACCAGCGTCGCACCGCTCTCGTCGCCTACTATTCCGGTCTTTTTCATCAGCGAACGGATCATTTCGAAAGCCTCAGTCCGCCGATGGTTTTTGCGATATCGCCAAAGGCCGCCTGCAAGGCCGCGTTGCTCGTGGCCGAGGATGCGTGGCTGTCGCTCGTGGCGCAGCTCCGCAAATGGGATCCCACGGTCGAACTGCTGGTGAATTGCACCACCCAGACCGTAAAGCCTTTGCGTTTTGATGCTTCGCAGATCAGCTGGAAACGCTGTTCCTGGCGGTCCTGATACTGGCTGTCGCCAAGACTTGTGGGTCCCAGACGACCGTCCAGCTCGTTCAGGCCGTAGACATTATATTCGTCGGCATCGACGTTCATACTACCATCGGTCATGAAAATGAGATGGCGGCTGATGTTGAACCCGTTGACCGATTTCGAATTTTCCGCGGCAAACAGGCCGGTTGGCGACAGATAGCGCGCACCCCAGATCATGCCGATCGTGTGGTTGGTCGTGCCGCCGTCGTTCAGCGCGTTGATATAGGACTTCAGGCTGCCACCAACGACGTTGCCGTCCGAGTCCACACCACTCGAATTATAGGTCGCATATTGGGCCAGACGGCGCGCTTTTGCCGGACATGATGCGGTCGAAGCGGGCTGGTAGCGCGTCGAGTCATAATGGTTGTAATTTTTGTTGCTGGTGTTCGTTCTCTCATACTCGACACCCGGCCAATACGGACGCCAGCGCGTTTCCTTGCTGTCGGGAATCCGGTCGATGTCCAGATCATAGGCGTCATTGGGTATCGCGGTGGTCGAGCTGGTGATCGTCGCGTTCGTGTCGCGTTCCTCGATACAGCCGTCCCAACGATCATAGGGTCCGTCGGTGTCGTTGACCGGCGGACGATCCCTGTTCGTGGTCAGCGTAGGCCGCAACGCGGTGGGATTGCTCGAGTCGATCGACGCCACATATGCAGAGACATCATGATCGAACTTGCCATGTTCCCAATAATCGAATTCGGCGCCCTCTTGCCATTCGGTCAGTTTGACCTCCGGCGATCCGTCGGTGGTGACCTTGCGTTTGCACAATTTGTAGGAATTGTTGTATTTCTTGTAGCTGTAATATTCGAATTTGTAGGTTGCTCCATTTTGCGTCACCGGGCTGCCGGAGCGATAACCGGAATCGCTCGGATCCCACAGCGGTGGCGTGGACTGATTTTTCCCGAATTTGTTCTCGCAGGCTTTCTTGTCGTTGCCTTGCGCGCCAGCCACATTGATCTGTTCGTAGAATACGCGCTCGCGCACTTCCGGGATGACCCAATGGGCCTTGCGGGTCTGATAATTCCATTTGTCCTCGGCCGCCTCACCGACACCGCCGACCAGCCATGATGGATTGGCCTGGTACAGATCTTCGCCGACGTTCACCAAAGCGTTATAAGGGACGAAGCCATATCTGATCTGGCTACCGGAAGCGCCGCCGCCTGGACCCAGGATGTCGTAGAAGGACTCCACTGCATCTTTCAGGCCTTCCAGCTTGCTCGAGCGAGAGCCGCTCAGCGGGTCACCCATAGAGCCGGTAACGTCGAGCACCATCATCACATCGACATTGCCGATGTCGAGACGGCTGGTGCAATCCGCCTTCAAAGTCATTTTCTTATAGCCGAAAATCCGCATGATCGACGTGTTCATGGTCGTCTGCATATAGCCGTTGACGCTTTTTTCGCCTTCCGGACCATCGACGAAGCGGGGGTTGTCCTTGCCGTCAATCGGCGCGAAGGAATCGGTATCGAAAGAATTTTCAGGAAAGTTGAAGTCGAAAAATTTCCGTGCTTCCGCTTTATCGGATGCAGTGAGTGTCGCACCGGACATCGCCCGGCGACCGGCCAGAGCGCCGGCGTCACAAGCTTGCTGCAAGCGCGCCTGTGCCATGTAGGCACGGCCAATGTCGACACCGCCGCCAATGATGGCCGCAATGGGAAACAACGCCGCCGCCGCCATGGCGTAGACATTGCCCGCTGTGTCCGACCGCAGCGTCTGCAAAAACGCCTGCGGAGAATTACCGAATTTATTGCCAAGCATTCGCTCTGGCCCCCTGAAATAACCCAATTAGATTGCGCTAAATACACGAAAAAGGGTTAGCGACGGGGCAAGAGGCATGGTTAACAGGATCTTTACCTTGATTTTGGCCGGAAAACGGGCAAGCGCAGCACCATGGGCGACGCGTTAACAGAGCTGGAACCGCTGCATCGGTTGGTCATTGCCTACGCAAAAAGCGCGGACCGGGAGCGTTTTGCCCTGCTTTTTGCGCTGGATTCCCGATTCGCTGAGATTATCCGCTCCACATCGGAAATATTGATTGGACAGATGCGGTTAACCTGGTGGCGGGACATATTAACCAAGTCTGCGTCCGACCGTCCGGCGGGCGAACCGCTTGTCGAGCAGATCAATTTGCTGGAGAAAAAGGGTGTCGATCTGGCACCTCTCCTGACCCTGCTAGACGGGTGGGAAGCGATGCTCGAAGACTTTCCCTGGCAGGATCGCGAGTTTGACAATTATGCCATCGCGCGCGGTAACGGGTTTTTTGGATTTGGTCTGCCCGGTGGCAAATCGCTCAGCGAAGAACAGGCTGCACTCGGTCGGGCCTGGGCCCTGTGGGATTTTGCCCGCCATTGTTCGGACGGGACGATGCGCGAGTCCGCCTTTGATCGGTGCAGGGACATTGTCGAGCAATATCCGGATGTGTATTTTGACAGAAGCGGTCGCCCCCTTTCAATCCTCTGCAAGCTGATGCTCAGGGATGTTAGGAAGGGCCAACTGGCTGCCGATCTCTATAGTCCGGCCAGCGCCGCGCGTATCATCTGGCACGGGATTGCTGGCCGCTAGACTCCGGATCAACAGCTGCCGATCCGCAGGTTTTGCTTATGAGGAAATTTGTTGCCGGTGCTGCCGGAATGCTGCTGATGCTTACGGCCGGCCTGTTTGTCTGGATCGGCGCGGAGGGGCAGGATGTTCCAATCCCCGAAGCACCGCCACCGCCGGAGCCGCCAGATCCCGATACCCTGCCGGAGGCCGAGCCGGACGCTGATACGGTCGGGCCGACGCCGCCGGAAGCCTATAAGCCCTCGCGTGAGGAAATGCGGTTCAACCGCTATGACCGCAATCGCGACGAAGTGATTACGCGTCTGGAAATGATGAGCAGCCGCTCCGATGCGTTCCGCAAACTGGATAGTGACGGCAACAATCTGCTGACTTTCGAGGAATGGGCCGTCGCGACCAGCGACCGCTTCTCCGGCGCGGACAGCGACGGAAACGGACAGTTGACGCGCACAGAATTCCGGACCACGCGGCCCAAGCGCTCTGCTTCGCGGTGCAAATGCTAGGCGAGTTGCAGACCCTCTGAAGACAAGGGTTGCAGCCATTGGGCGAAATCAGCGCGGGCTCTGGTCGTATAGGCTTCCTTGCGTTCCTTCTTCTTGATCCGCTGCTCGAAGGGCGGGAAAAGACCGAAATTGACGTTCATCGGCTGATAGTCGCGGGCATCGGCACCGCCGGTGATATGGGACAGCAAGGCGCCGAACGCGGTGGTCTGCGGTGGAAGGGGGAACGGCTCGCCACGGATTTCTGCGGCGACCATCCGGCCAACCATCAGCCCGACAGCCGAACTTTCGACATAGCCTTCACAGCCGGTTATCTGGCCGGCAAAACGGATATGCGGCGCTTTTTTGAGGCGCAATTCCTGGTCAAGCAGCTTCGGCGCGTTGATGAACGTGTTGCGGTGCAGTCCGCCCATCCGCGCGAATTCGGCATTTTCGAGGCCCGGGATGGACTTCAGTAGATCAGCCTGCGCGCCATATTTCAGCTTGGTCTGGAAGCCGACCATGTTCCAGAGCGTGCCGAGCGCATTGTCCTGCCGCAGTTGCACCACAGCATAGGCGCTCTCGCCGGTATGGGCGTTGGTCAGACCGACCGGCTTCATCGGGCCGAAGCGCAATGTTTCCGGACCGCGTGAGGCCATGACTTCGATCGGCATACAGCCTTCGAAATAGGGCGTGTTCTTTTCCCATTCCTTGAAGTCGGTTTTCTCGCCGTCGAGCAGGCCCTGGATGAAGGCTTCATATTGCTCGCGGGTCATCGGGCAGTTGATATAATCCTTGCCGTCACCTTCCGGTCCGACCTTGTCCCAGCGCGACTGCATCCAGGCGATGTCCATGTTGATGCTGTCCTTATAGACGATCGGGGCAATGGCATCGAAAAAGGCGAGGGAGTCCTCCCCCGTTGCCGCGCCGATACTCTCGGCCAGAGTCATGGCGGTCAGCGGGCCGGTCGCGACGATGGTCAGACCGCTTTCGGGCAGCTGGTCGATTCGCTCACGGACAATCTCGATATTGGGATGTTCGCTCAGCCGCTTGGTGACGCCTTCCGAGAAATGGTCGCGGTCGACGGCCAATGCTGAGCCGGCGGGCAGGCGGTGCTTGTCGCCTTCACCGATGATGATCGAATTGAGATCGCGCATTTCCTGATGGAGCAGGCCGACGGCGTTTTTCTCCGCGTCATCGGAGCGGAAGCTGTTCGAACAGACCAGTTCGGCCAGGCCTTCGGTCTGATGGGCAGGGGTCATCTCGCCGCTGCCCCGCATTTCGGAAAGGCGCACTTTTATGCCCTGTTCCGCGAGTTGCCATGCTGCTTCGGTGCCGGCGAGTCCGCCGCCAATAATATGTACTTGTGTCATGCGCGCCTTAGTGTTGCGCCAGCGCCGCAATGTCAATCTGGCAGTCCGGCTTGTTGCGTGTTAGAGACGGCTGCGACGAGGGGGAGACCAGATTCCGATGAAAAGTGCATTTGCCGAAAACCGACCGTTCCTGCTGCTCAGCCTGCTGTTCGGCATCAGCTATTATTTCGCCTGCGTGCTCAGCAGTCCGGAACTGCCGGAACCGCTGATTGTCCTCTGGAAGGGACTCGGCGTCAGTTTTCTGGCGATTTACGCTCTGGTCCGGTTGCATCGTCTGGATGGCAAGATTGTAGGAGCGATCATGGCCTTTGGCGCGATTGGCGACATGACGCTGGAATATGACATGCGGATCGGTGCGGGCGCGTTCATGATTGGCCATCTGATCGCCATCGGTTTTTACGCGCGCTATCGTCGCCACAAATTGGCACTGAGCCAGAAAATCTTCGCGATTCTTCTGGTGCCGCTCTCGGTCTTCATTGCTTGGGCGTTGCCATCCAACAGGGCCGACGCGCTGGTCGTCGGTCTCTACTGCCTGTCGGTGGCGGTGATGGCGTCCATGGCCTGGACCAGTCGCTTTTCGCGCTATCAGGTCGGCGCTGGGGCGATCATGTTCCTAGTTTCCGACCTGCTGATCTTCGCGCGGATGGGGGCACTGGAAAACAGCTTCATCCCGACCCTGCTGGTCTGGCCCCTATATTATTTCGGCCAGTTCATGATCGCGACCGGCATCGTCAGAACCCTGCGCCACGAAATGGCGGCAGACAGCGCCGATCCGGTTCAGGTCTGATAGGCGGCGATCGTGGTCCGGTGCAAAAGCCGATCATGGCCGTCATAACCACCGGTCGCGCAGTGCAGGACGGATCGATTGTCCCACATGACCAACATGTCGGCTTGCCACTTGTGGCGATAGATAAATTCCTCACGGCTCTGCCAAGCATATAGTTGCTGGAGCAGGGGCAGGCCCTGTTCCTGCGCCGTGCCTTCGAAGCCGATGATATAGCCGAGGCAGCTGAACAGTCCGGGCCGTCCGGTTTCCGGATGTTCGCGGATCAGGGTATGGGTCTGGGTCTCGCGCGCGGATTCGTCGGGACGGATTGCCATGCTGCGGCCCTCGTCCTTCTCGCCATAGGCACCGTCGGGGGCGTAAGCCATTTGCGCGCTGTGAATCGCGATCAGGCCTTCATATTGCGCGCGCATTTCGGGCGGCATCGCATCGAGTGCTGCATGCTGGTTGGCGAACAATGTATCGCCCCCGACCGGCGGAATGGTGATGCCGAGCAGGCAGGTGCCGGCTGGTGGATGGGCCTGAAAGCTCCAGTCGCTGTGCCAGTTTTCCGCGAACAAAGGCGATTTTTCGTCGGCATCGCGCTGGATGGCTGCAATATGCTGGCGGCCTTCGATAGGATCAAAAAACGGGTCGTGGCCGAAGTCGCCGAAATATTGGGTAAACCGCTCCAGATCGTCATCATCCATGGCCTGGTCGGGGAAAGACAGCACATGATGTTGCAGCCAGGCAGAGCGGATTGCGGCAATAGTGTCAGTGGAAAGCGGTTGCGTCAGATCGACACCTGTCACTTCGGCTCCGCAGGCTTGCCCGGATGGTGTGACCTTCATCGGCTTTCCCCTCGATATTTTTCCCGTTCGTGCCGGGCCTGTCGAAGCACCTCTTTCTGATGAGAGGCGTCCTTCGACAAGCTCAGGACGAACGGTATTGGATCATTCGGCGTTGTCTTCTTCCGGTGTTTCTGGCTCAGCCGCGACATCGCCGTCCGAAACGCCCTGATCGACCATTTCCTCGACTACGGCGTCTTCCGCATCATTTTCCGGCTCTTCTTCTTCGTCAATCTTGGCAGCGCCGACGACCTGTTCGCCCTTGGCGACATCGAACAATCTGACGCCGGAGCTGTTCCGGCCGATCACCCGCATATCCGCGACTTTCATCCGGATCAGCTTGGCCTGGTCGGTCACCAGCATGACCTGTTCGTCATCCGACGCCCGGAAGCTGGCGACGACCGTGCCATTACGCTCGATATTGTCGATGTTGAGAATGCCCTGTCCACCGCGACCGGACTGGCGATATTCATAGGCGCTGGACCGCTTGCCATAGCCATTGGCGCAGACGGTGAGGATGAAGTCTTCGGTCTCGCTGAATTCGGCCATCCGTTCGGCGGACAGTTCGGGTGCGTTTTCATTGTCCTTCCACGGAGCGGCCTTGAGATACTGGTCGCGCTCCTCGGTCGAGGCTTCGAAACCGCGCAGGACGGACAGCGAGATAACCTCGTCGTCGCCCTTCAGCGCGATACCGCGGACACCGGTGGATGTCCGGCTCTGGAAGGAGCGGACGGCATCACCGGCAAAGCGAATCGCCTTGCCGTTCTTGGTCGCGAGCAAGACATCGTCATCATCGGTCAGCAGCTTCACGCCGATCAGGCGGTCATCGCTGTCTTCGTCGAACTTCATCGCGAATTTGCCGTTGGACGGCACATTGGTGAAGCTGTCCATGCTGTTGCGCCGGACGCTGCCTTTGGCGGTCGCGAACATCACGTGCAGATCGGCCCATTCGGCTTCGTCTTCCGGCAATGGCAGGACAGTCGAAATGGTTTCTCCGTCTGCCAGCGGCAGCAGGTTGATCATCGGCCGGCCCTTGGTCTGCGGTCCGCCCTCGGGCAATTTCCAGACTTTCAGGCGATAGACCTTGCCGTGCGTCGAGAAGAACAGCACCGGCGTATGGGTCGAGGTCACGAATAATTCGGTGACCGCATCCTCGTCCTTGGTCGCCATGCCGGCGCGGCCCTTGCCGCCGCGGCGCTGGGCCCGGAAGGTATCGAGCGGCGTCCGCTTGATATAGCCGCCATGGGTGACGGTCACGACCATTTCGGATCGTTCCATC
>CAXHZT010000028.1:0-26510 GCA_964022345.1 uncultured Sphingorhabdus sp. | reverse complement strand
TTCGTCTCGTGGCTGGGCGAGCGCGTCGTCGCCGATATCCGGCTCGCGGTGCAGGGCAACCTCCTGCGCCTGGCACCGGGCTTTTTCGAGGAAAACCGGCCATCGGAAATTGCCTCGCGCATGACCTCCGATACCGCGATAATCGAACAGGTGGTCGGGACCACCGTGTCTGTCGCCCTGCGCAATATCGTGATCGGCATTGGCGGTATTATCTATCTCTTTACGCTGGCGCCCACGCTTACCGCTGGACTGTTGCTCGCGATCCCGGTGATCATTTTGCCGATTGTCTTCATTGGCCGCAAACTCACCAATGTGTCGCGCACCAGTCAGGACCGGGTGGCTGATGTTGGCGCGATGATTGCCGAAACCCTGGGTGCCATGAAAATTGTTCAGGCCTTCGGCCAGGAACAGCGCGAGCACGAGCGGTTCGGTGGAGCGGTTGAATCGACCTTCGATACCGCCAAGCGCCGTATCCGGTTGCGGGCAGCGATGACCGCTATCGTTATCGGTCTGATCTTTACCGGCATCACCATGTTGATGTGGCGCGGCGCCATCGGGGTCGCAGAAGGCTCGATTTCGGGCGGTACCATTGCCGCTTTCGTGATCACCGGCGGCCTGGTCGCCGGTGCCTTTGGCGCGCTGACCGAGGTCTATGGCGACCTTTTGCGTGGCGCGGGCGCAGCGGGCCGGCTGGCGGAACTGCTATCGGAGAAACCAAGCATTGCATCGCCTGAAAACCCGATTGCCTTGCCGGAACCGTCACGCGGCAAAATCGCTTTTGACAATGTGACCTTTGCCTATCCGACGCGGCCGGACACCAACGCTCTCCGCAATTTTTCGCTGACGGTATCACCCGGAGAAACCGTTGCCGTGGTTGGCCCGTCCGGCGCGGGCAAGTCCACCCTGTTCCAGCTGGCACAGCGCTTTTACGATCCCCAAAGCGGGTCGGTGCGTATCGATGGCGTTGCCCTGCCCTCGGCCGATCCTTCGGAGATCAGGCAGCGGATGGCGCTGGTGCCGCAGGAAACTGTATTATTTGCCGCCTCGGCCCGCGACAATTTGCGATATGGCAAATGGGATGCAACCGACGAGCAGATCTGGGAGGCCGCACGCGCCGCCAACGCCGAAAAATTCCTCCGCGCTCTGCCCGAGGGGCTGGACAGCTTCATGGGCGAAGCTGGCACACGATTGTCCGGCGGCCAGCGCCAGCGCATCTCGATTGCCCGCGCCCTGCTCCGCAACACGCCGATATTGCTGCTCGACGAAGCGACCTCCGCCCTGGACGCCGAAAGCGAAAAGCTGGTGCAGGACGCGCTAGACCATTTGATGCAGGATCGCACGACTATTGTCATTGCCCATCGCCTCGCGACTGTAAGGTCCGCCGACCGTATCATCGTGATGGATGAGGGCCGGATCGTCGAACAGGGCGACCATGACAGCCTGATTGCCCAAGACGGACTATATGCGCGGCTTGCCGACCTGCAATTCAGCAGCGCGGAAACAAGCCGTTCAAAAATCACGTCCTGACCGGTTTCGCGCTATAGCGGCGGTGGTAATGGTTCACCGCCATGCCTAATCCGCTTCCCGCGACTTTCGGAGACGGCGCCAGAGGAAATAGGCGAACAGATTGATCACCAGCAGGCTGGAAAGCGACGGGACGATGGCGGCTTCGCCCGCCCCTTCCCCGAAAGCAAGGCTGACGATGATTTTCAGGACGGTTCCGGCGTTGATCACCAGCAACCCAAACCAGGGGTTGCGCTGCCAGAAGGCGTAAAACAGCAAGAACAGAAATATCATCACCGCCACGATCAAGGCGGCGAGCGGTAATTTGCTTTCGTTTGAGAAAAAGAGGTCCGCCTCCCATTGCAGATAGTCCCGGATCGCCGGATCAGTCACCTCAGGAGCGGCAAACCAGAAAAGGCTGGTTGCGAGCAGCAGCATGAAGCCGAGGACATGCCAGACTTTCCGGCGATAGGCATAATAAGCGGCGGGGATGATGAACAAGGGACGCGAATACCAGGAAAAGAGATTCTGGTGTCGCACCCAGACCCATGCACCCATATCCGTTCCGGACAAATAGGCGGACGTGAAGATGATGGCCGAATAAACCAGCATCAGCCCGATTATCCAGAGCAGGAGCAAATCGATTTTCGCTGATGTGGTCTTTGGCATCGCCTGTCCTCCCGGGTATGACTGCATGGGATACATCCTGCACGCAACGGCGTAGCGTGCCGCGATTTCCCCGAGCCCTTCTTGCAGAACGACAGTCTGGCTGGTGTCGGGCCTGCACCATAAAAAAGGGTCGCGATATTGCTACCGCGACCCCTGTCAATTCATTGCACCAAACCTAGTTCGGCGGACGGCTGGCTTTGTTGAAGCTGCCATATTGTTCGTTTCCGACAAAACCGAACTTGGTCACACCGCTATCCTTGATCACTGCCAATGTACGGTCGGTGGTCAAATAAGCGCTCAGCGGGTCGGGCTGGAACTGAAGTTCCGGCTCGGGCACCATAGATTTGGTCTGCGCCAGATATTGCTGGACCTGATTGAGAGTCACCGCAGTATCGTTCCAGGTGATCTCGTTGGTTGCCGTAATCCCAAGACGGTTTTTGACCGGATCTATGGGAGGTGGATTTGATGGATCATCATCTGCCACCGGCAGGTCGATTTTGACCGCGTGCGTTTGCACAGGGATCGTGATGATGAACATGATGAGAAGAACCAACAGGACGTCGATGAGCGGCGTCGTGTTCATCTCCATCATTGGCTCGCCATCATCGTTTCCGCCACTCATTGCCATTCGTGCGTCTCCTTAAATAACTCTGTTTGCCGGTCGAATTTATTCGACGGCAATTGGCGTGGACAAAAAGCCCACTTTCGCAAAACCGGCGCGCTGCATGGTATAAATTGCACCGCCGATGCACTTGTACGGCGTTCTGATATCACCACGGATGTGAACTTCCGGCATATCTTCCGGAGTCATATTCTCGACACCACCGAAAGAATCAATCTGATCTTCCAGCTGCTTCACGGCCCGGGACACCAGCTCGTTCGAATTGACCGGAGTGGTGTTCCAATATACGCGGCAATTTCCACCGGGAGTGGCGCCTGAATATTCGGGATCACCCGGGTCACGGCCTGCCGCATCCGTTGTCGTAACCGACAGCAGCACGTTTTCGCGCTTGGTCGTGGTTACTTCAAAGGGAAGCACAGGAAGTTCGAGTTCCACGGTCTGGATTACCACTGGAACGGCGATCAGGAAAATGATCAGCAGAACCAGCATAACGTCCACGAGTGGGGTTGTATTAATATCGGATAGAGGAGTTTCCTCGCCGTCACCGCCCCCAACATTCATCGCCATAGGATTTTATCCTCTCAAAACTAAACCATCTAAAGGAAGCGACAGCTCCCTCTTCGTGCGTTGACCGGGTTGTCGCGCCACCTGAGTGGCGGACAACCCGATCCCCGGCTTATTTCTTTGCAGCAGGTGCGGCAGGCTTCGCTGCGGGTTTCGCAGCAGCGGCCGTGGCTGGTCCAACTGGCTTAACGCCACCGTCCGAAGCCATGTAGCCCAGAACGTCATTGGAGAATGCAGACAGCTGCTCGGCGATCCGCTTGTTGCGTCCCTGCAGCCAGTTGTAGGCGAGAACGGCAGGAACAGCCACACCAAGACCCAGTGCGGTCATGATCAGTGCTTCACCAACAGGACCGGCAACAGCGTCGATCGACGCCTGGCCGGCGATGCCGATTTTGATCAGGGCGCGATAGATGCCGATAACCGTACCAAACAGTCCGATGAACGGCGATGTTGCACCAACAGTAGCCAACCATGGCAGGCCGGTGGCGAGCTTGGACTTGATCAGATCCTGCGACCGTTCGATCGATCCGTGCAGCCAGTCATGCGCTTCAACCGGGTCGGTCAGCTTGGCATGGTCAGCGTCTGCCTTGATCGCGTCGTCGACGATCTGACGGTAGGCCGAATTCTTTTCCAGTTTCGCAGCGCCCTCTTTGAGCGTTCCGGCGCGCCAGAAAGACGAACGCATTGCCGCGCCCTGCTTCATGACTTTATTCTGTTCAAACAGTTTCGAAAACAGGATGTAGAAAGACGAAACAGACATGATCGTCAGAATTGCGAGAACAGACCAGGCGATAACACCGCCCTGTTCCATTGCTTCCCAAAAACCGAAAGCGTTTTGTGGAGCTGCCGGTGCAGCGGCCAAAATTTCAATCAACATTTTAATATTCCCCTCAGGATAAATTAATTGCAAAAAATCTAATGCGGGAAGGACATCCGGGAACGCCCCTCCCAATTGTTGTTATTTGGGTATCTGCCAACGAACGGCGTTAGAATAATAACCAACAGTCTCGTTACCGTTTGCGTCCAGAGAAGGTCTGAAGCGCGCACGACGTGTCAGGTTTTTGCAGGCCGCCTGGTCAAGATCAGCGTGGCCGCTAGAACCTGTGATCTGACAATCGGTAACCCGACCATTTGCGCCTACGGTCAGGCGGAAACGTGTCGTTCCTTCCCGTTCCTCGCGCAAAGCACGCGAAGGATAGTCGTTGGCATTCGCCCAGTTTCCTGGGTTGCCACGTGGCTCCGGATTCGCCCGTTGTGGCGGAGGCGGAGGTGGTGGCGGCGCTACGACTGGTGCCGGGGGTGGCGGTGCGGTTGGCACCGTCCGAATGACCGGACGCGGAGCAACAACAGGTGCCACGATGGGCGGCGGTGTCACTACCGGAGGCGGTTCAATCGGTTTTTCAGGTGGTGGTGGAGGTGGCTCGTCCGGTTCTTCGGGCGGCTCCTCCTCTTGAATATCAATCATATCCAGCTGCGTCGCAACCTTCTTGACGGCACTATAGGCAAGTCCGGTGACCAGCGCATAGCCCAATAGCAGGTGAATGATTACGACGAGAACGATCGATATGACCTTGTTCGTACTCATCTCTTGGTCAGCATAAGCCATTCAGAAACGTAACTCCTTTTTCCCCATCAGGCTAAAGGCTTCGATCACGGAAGCCTACATAAAAGACAAGAGGTTTGTTAAACCAGCGCGCCCATTATTATCCCAATAACAACTTTTCATTCGCTCGAAAGCCGTCTTAAGATTGTTTTAACGCGCTACTTCCACGCAGGCAATCGCTTTATTGGTTCAGGGTCGATTAAGCTGTCAACGGCGCACAATAGGGTGTAAAATCCGCCTCGTAGAAACCCTGTTTCAGAGAAAATCATGCGCCCCACATTCATCTTCGCCTTCGCCCTGTTTTTTACCCAAACGGGTCTATTTCCAGCTTTTTCTCAGGTTCAGGACCAGAGCGATCCGTTGCAATATGCCGACATCGTCGACCTGAGCGCAGACGCGCCGCTGATCATCCATGCCACGGTCGACAAAGCGTTAAAAGTCGATCCCGAGCGAGCACAAAATGCGCCGCCGGGAACGCAACGCTTTTATATTATCGCATCAACCGAGGCCCTGATTCGCGGTCAGGGCGGGGTCGGCGAAACGATTCGCTACATCATCGATTTGCCGCTCGATGAACGGGGCCGCGCGGCGAAAATCAAGAAAAAGCCCTTCATCGTCTTTGCCCGGCGCGCCGCCAGCGGGGGCGACGATGTCCAGCTTGTCGCCAAAGACGCGCAAATCGAATGGACGCCAGGCCGCGAGGAGCGCGTGCGCTCGGTGGTTCGCGAACTTCTGGCGCGTGATGCCGCGCCTCCGATTTCCCGCATTGCCAACGCATTCCATGTGCCGGGCACGATTATCGGCGAAGGCGAGACACAGATATTCATGGAAACCGAATCAGGAACGCCGATTTCCATCACCGTGCTGAAAAGAAACGGCCAGCAGAAATTCTGGGCGGTGTCGCTTGGGGAGATTGTCGACGAAGCGGCCCGCGCGCCGGTCCGGAACAGCCTCCTATGGTATCGCCTCGCCTGCTTCCTGCCCCGCGAGCTGCCCGCTGCCGCCCTGACGGGTGACGTACCGGCCAACGCCCGGCAGGCCCGAAGCGATTATCAGCTCGTGCTCAGGGACCTCGGTGACTGCCCGCGATCCCGCAAGCCCTGAAAACGCTCAACTAGGACTAGCATTCGCCCGATGCGCCGCTAATAAGGCCGCTTCAATTTCACTTGAATCGCAAAGAGGCTAATGACCATGACTGCTCCGCTTCGCATCGCGCTCGCCGGACTGGGGACCGTCGGCACCGGCGTTATCCGGCTAATCGAAGAAAATGGCGCGATGATCGCACAACGGGCAGGACGGCCTATTGCGGTCACCGCCGTTTCAGCCCGTGACCGCAATCGCGACCGGGGCATCGATCTGGGCGCCTATGCCTGGTGCGATCGAACCGAAGATCTTGCCGGTCAGGATAATGTCGACTGCGTCGTCGAACTGATCGGCGGTTCGGACGGGACCGCGCTGGAACTTGCCCGCAAAAGTCTGGCAGCGGGCAAGTCATTTGTTACCGCCAACAAGGCGATGATCGCCCATCACGGAATGGAACTCGCAAAGGCCGCCGAAAGCGCCAATCTCTCGCTGCGATATGAAGCCGCGGTTGCTGGCGGAATACCGGTCATCAAGGGATTGCGCGACGGTGCTTCGGCCAACCGGATCGAACGGGTTTACGGCATCCTCAACGGCACCTGTAACTATATTCTCACCGAGATGGAAAAACACGGCCACGCTTTCGACGATGTTCTGAAGGAAGCACAGGAAATCGGCTATGCCGAAGCCGACCCGAGCTTTGATATCGACGGTGTCGATGCGGCTCACAAGCTCGCCATCCTTGCCGCCCTGTCGTTCGGCAAGGCGCTCGATTTTGACGGCGTGGAAATAGACGGCATTCGCCACATCATGGCTGCCGATATCGGACAGGCCAAGGCGCTGGGCTATCGCATCCGCCTGCTCGGCATGGCCCGGATCGATGACGGAAAACTGTTCCAGCGGGTCAATCCCTATCTGGTCCCCGAAAACCATCCGCTGGCCCATATCGAAGGCTCTACCAATGCGGTGGTCGCCGAAGGCAATTTTTCCGGGCGTCTGATGTTTCAGGGTGCCGGAGCAGGCGAAGGACCGACCGCTTCCGCCGTGGTCGCCGACCTGATCGATATCGCGCGCGGCGATGCCGGCACGGTATTTGCCGCACCCGCCAGCAAGATGGAGCCCTGCGAACGCGCCGAAAGCGGTAACCGCACAGGCAAAAGCTATGTCCGCTTCATCGTTACCGACAAGCCCGGCGTGCTCGCCGAAATCACGGCAGCCATGCGTGATGCCAATGTGTCGATCGAAAGTCTGATCCAGACCGCGAAGACCGACGAGGGATCGGTTCTGATCTCTATGGTCACCCATGACAGTCGCGAGCGGAATGTCTCGGAGAGCCTGGCTGCCCTGTCGAGCTCCTCCAGCCTGCAGGCCGCGCCGGTTGTGATGCATTTGCTGAGCGATCAGGACTGATCAGTCGGTCGTTTCCGGTGCCAACGGTTTGATCAGCGCCTGCTGGACATAATCTTCGTCAGGAATATCCGGAGACACAACCTCCCATACGCGCGCGGCAGCGCCTCCAACGCCACCGCCCGAACCGACGGTCATCAGGGAGAGGCCCTTGAAGCAGTTGCGTTCATTCATGGTGACATAACAACGCCCCTGCTGGACGATCGCTGCATTGCCCTTCGGGAGCGGCTCGCGAATCCTCTCGCCTGGAACGATGGCCAATTCCGGAAAGGGCAGCCGTTGCAGGCGATCAATCTCGGGCGTGCCGCAGACCACGATTTCGTCGCCGGAACGGTGGACAAGACAGCCATCGGCATCGACCGCTGTCAGTTTTCGGGCATTGTCCAGAATTTCAGCGGTCCGCTCCGCTGGGACCTCGTCCTGCGCCAGGGTGGCAGACGATAACAACAAAAGGATAAGAATAACCTGTCTCGACATTGCAATATCGCTCCCCTATCGAGAATCCAAATTTGCACCTTATAGAAGGACTAAACGATAATATGCCACAAGCAAGCGACATATTGGACCGCGTACTGGTTATGGAAATGGTTCGCGTTACCGAAGCGGCAGCCATCTCGGCGGCCAATCTGATCGGACGCGGTGACGAGAAGGCGGCCGACGCCGCTGCCGTGGAAGCCATGCGCGCGGCGCTGAACGAGCTGGACATATGCGGCACCGTCGTCATCGGTGAAGGCGAACGCGATGAAGCACCGATGCTGTTTATCGGAGAGAAGGTCGGACGCGGTTGCGAAGGCGATTCGCCGGCCATTGATATCGCGCTCGATCCTCTGGAAGGCACGACGATCACGGCCAAGGCGGGCGCCAATGCCCTTGCGGTTCTGGCCATTGCGGAAAAGGGCAATCTGCTGAACGCGCCGGACGTCTATATGGACAAGCTTGCGGTTGGTCCCGGCTATTCGCCCGACATTATCGACCTCAACAAGTCGGTGACAGAGAATGTCGCCGCCGTTGCCAAGGAAAAGGGCGTCGAGCCAGCCGAGATCATCGTCTGCGTTCTGGATCGTCCGCGGCACGACAAGATCATTGCCGAATTGCGCGGAATCGGATGCGGCATCATGCTGATCCCGGACGGTGATGTTGCCGGCGTGATCGCCACGACCGACGAAGACACGACTGTCGACATGTATATGGGCAGCGGCGGAGCGCCCGAAGGCGTGCTCGCGGCAGCCGCGCTGCGCTGCGTCGGTGGCCAGTTCAAGGGCCGTCTGCTGTTCCGCAACGATGACGAGCGTCAACGCGCCTATAAATGGGGCATCGAGGATCTCGACAAGGTCTATGACCTGAAGGAACTGGCCAAGGGCGATGTTATCTTTGCCGCGACCGGCGTGACCCATGGTTCGCTGCTGGAAGGCGTCAAGAAATTGCGCAGCGGCAAGATGACCACGGAAAGCGTCGTGATGCGTGCCTCTTCCGGCACCGTACGCTGGGTGAAGAGCGAGCATCGCAAGACCTGAATATGGGCATTGCAGGCCGTCAAATGCTGAAGCGATTCGCATCGAGGGTCAGATGGACAGTTCTTGCCCTGCCCTGGCTGGTAGCGGGTTGCGTCACGCCGGTTGAATATGGGGACATCCCGCATTCGGACTATGTCGCGCCCGACCGCTGCAATCCCGTTGCCGAGACGCGGGTAAACGGTGACGACAAGCCGTTTTTCTTTGTCACAAGCCGGCTGCCCAATTGTCTGACGGACAATATCAGCCTGCTCAACCATCGCGGTGAAAAGGTGCGCTATGGCCGCTTTGCCGGCCCCAGGGATGTGGAACGGGAACCCGGCAAAACGGTTCGTACCATTCCCCTCGCCTTTTCCGATTCCGGACAGTGGTGGACCAATCTCTCCGGCAAGATGAAAGCAGCAGATGGCCGGGTGCTGCTCTATGTCCACGGCTATCGGGAAACATTCTTTTCGAGTTCCCGGGACACCGACCAGATTGCCCGTCTGGCCAATTTCACCGGCCCCGCAATCCAGTATAGCTGGCCGTCGCAAGGCGCGCTGCTCAAATATCCGGTCGACGAGACCAATATGTACTGGGACGAGCGCAATTTCCGCAAGTTCCTGATGCAGCTGGCCCAGCTCGAAACCACCAAGGAAATCATCCTCATTTCCCATTCGCTCGGCGCGCGGCTGGTGCTGCCGTCGGTGGAATATGTGGACCGCAATGTGTCCACCAGCGATTCCAGCGTCATTTCCAACATCATTCTGGTCTCGCCGGATGTCGACACCCAGGATTTCGAGCGCGATATTGCCGAAGAGATATTGTCCGATCGACGGGTCCGGAACGACCGGCGGATCACGGTTTACGCGTCCATCAAGGATCGCGCCCTGTCACTGTCCGACGGCATTCACGGCTATCCCCGGCTGGGCTATCCGCGATGCTTCGATCCGTTCAAGGCTGCCGATCTCAAGGCGCAAAACCTTCCCGAACGCTGCTATGCAAAACATCCCCAATATGCGGAGGCCGTCGACAAGGCAGCCCTGACCATCGTCGATACAACGGCGGTGAGCCGGGGCCGGAGCGGCCACAGCAACTATCTGGTGAGCGCGCCTGCCTGCCGCGACTTCGCAGCGGTCGTCAATGGCGAAAGAATGCCGGAAGGACGGGAGCCGACCCATCTAGGGCATGTCTTCGTCCTGCCGCCGATCGCCAAGGACGAGAAACCCGACCATCTGGCGATTTGCCGCCGCAAGGAATGACGAGCCGCCCACCCGACGCGCTGGCCGGCCTGCTAGGCGAAATCCGCGCCTGCACGATTTGCACCGGCCTGCCGCTTGGTCCCAAACCGCTGGTGCAGGCGGACAGCAGCGCGCAGATTCTGCTGGTCGGACAGGCACCGGGCAGCAAGACCCACGAGAAAGGCCGTCCGTTCGACGATGTCAGCGGCAAGCGGCTGCGCGACTGGCTGGGCGTGACCGAAGAGCAATTTTACGACCCGCGCCTGTTCGCGATCGTGCCGATGGGATTCTGCTTTCCCGGCAGCGGCAAGGGCGGCGACATGCCGCCGCGACCGGAATGCGCGCCGGCCTGGCGCAAGCCGCTATTGGAGGCGTTACCGAACATCAAGCTGACGCTGGTACTTGGCCAATATGCGATGAACTGGCATCTGGGAGAGCGCAAATCACGCACGCTCACCGAAACGGTAAAGCGCTGGCAGGAATTCTACCCCGACCTCTTGCCCCTGCCCCATCCCAGCCCGCGCAATATCCGCTGGTTCAAGGCCAATCCCTGGTTCGAGGCGGATGTAATTCCGGTGTTGCAGGATCGCGTGCGCGAACTGATCTAGAATACACCCATGGCGAGGCCTGCCGATAACGTGGCACCCGTCTCGGCACAGCGCTGGCGGTCGGTTTCGGAAATCGTTTTCGGTGCCAATATTTCTTCTTCGGTCTGCGCATGGGTGCAGATGATCAGGCTGTCGATGACTTTCTTGAGCCGCCAGCCGGTGGCGATCCGCTCCAGCTGTTTCTGCGCATTCTCGCCATCCGATCCGGCGCAGATCATCGCCGCATAGGGGCGGCCTTCGATCTTCCCGAGCAGGGGATAATAGCAGCGGTCGAAAAAAGCCTTCATCACCCCGGCAATCGCCGCCAGATTTTCCGGCGTCGCGAAAATATAGCCGTCGGCGGACAGCATATGCTCCGGCTGGCAGTCTTCCGCGCGCAGGACGTCTATTTCGATGCCATCCTCACCCTGCCCGGCCGTGGCAGCGGCCTCGACCATCTGCGCGGTGCCGCCGGTATAGCTGTAATAGACAATCAGAAGCTTTTTCATGTCCCTCTCCCTAGCAAGCAACAGACCGATTGTCAGCGCCGCTGCTTTGACGCATAGCACCGGCCATGAATTCAGTATTGAACGTAGAAAAATCCTTGTCCGGCCAGAGCTGGCGCTGGCGCAGCACCAGCGCTGACGCGCGCGATCCGGGTTTCCAGCCCGATGACCTGGTCACCCAACTGCTGCTCGCCCGCGGCGCCAGCCGGGAAACGCTTGCGGTCAACCGCGACCCGACGATCCGCGGCTTCATGCCCGATCCCTCGGTTTTTCAGGATATGGACAAGGCGGCGGACCGCCTGGCCCTCGCCATCAAGAATCAGGAAAAGGTCACGATATTCGGCGATTATGACGTCGATGGCGCGACCAGCGCCGCGCTGCTGATCCGGCTGTTGCGAGAGCTTGGGCTGGAAGCGGGCTATTATATCCCGGACCGGCTGATGGAGGGCTATGGCCCGTCGGGCGAGGCTTTGGTGAAGCTCGGCGAGCAGGGCAGCAATCTGGTGGTTACCGTCGATTGCGGGGCAATGGCTTTTGAAGCGCTCGACATGGCGCACCGGGCCGGTATCGAGGTGATTGTCGTCGACCATCACAAATGCGCGGTGGAGCTGCCCAAGGCACTGGCCTTGGTCAATCCAAACCGGCTGGACGAAAGCGATGCCGGCGCGGAACATGGTCATCTCGCGGCGGTCGGCATGGCGTTTCTGCTCGGTGCGGCGCTGGTCCGGACGCTGCGCAACCAGGGCTTTTTCAAGGGACGGGCCGAGCCGAAACTGCTGGAGCTGCTCGATATTGTCGCTCTCGGCACGGTCGCCGATGTCGCCCAGTTGCGCGGCCTAAACCGCGCCTTTGTCGCGCAGGGCATCAAGGTGCTGGCCGGACGGCAGAATATCGGCCTTTCGGCACTGATTGACGCCAGCCGGCTGAAGCGCGCGCCGATCTGCTCGGATCTCGGATTTGCGCTCGGGCCGCGAATCAATGCCGGCGGACGGGTCGGAAAATCCGATCTCGGCGTCCGGCTGCTGATCACGCAGGACCCGGAGGAAGCCCGGAGCATCGCCGCCGAGCTCGACCATCTCAACCAGGAACGCCGCGCGATCGAGGCCCATGTGCTCGAAGAAGCCGAAGCGATGTGCTCCGCCCAGCAGAACCAGGCGGTGGCGGTGCTCTCGGCCAAGGGCTGGCACCCCGGCGTCATCGGTATTGTCGCTGGCCGGATCAAGGAGAAGCTGAACCGGCCCGCGATCATCATAGCGCTGGACGAAGAGGGTATCGGCAAGGGCTCTGGACGTTCTATTTCCGGCATCGATCTGGGTGCTGCGATCATCGCCGCCAAGGACAGCGGCCTGCTGATCGCCGGCGGTGGCCATGCGATGGCTGCGGGCATCACCATCGACGCGGACAAGGTCGATGCCTTTTCCGAATTTCTCAACGACCGGCTCGCCGACAGCGTCGGCAAGGCGCAGGATGGCAAGGCCTTGCTGCTCGACGCCGTGCTGTCGCCCAAGGGGGTCAATCCGACGATGGTCGAGGCGATGGATGGCGCCGGCCCCTATGGCATGGGCTGGCCCGCGCCGCGGATCGCCACAGGCCCGGTGCGAATCATCAAATGTGATATTGTCGGCACCGACCATGTGAGAATGATCGTCGGCGGCGATGACGGCGCGTCGATCAAGACCATCGCCTTTCGCGCGGCGGAGAGCGATCTCGGGCAGACGCTGCTCAACGCGCCGAGAGGACGGAAATTGTGGATCGCCGGCCGCGCCAAGATCGACGACTGGGGCAGCCGCCCGTCGGCGGAAATCCATCTGGAAGATGCCGCCTGGGCCGATTGAAGGAGACATAGATATGTTCAGCCACATCACTTTGGGAATCAACGATTTCGCCGCTGCGGAGCCGTTTTATGACTCGATCATGGAAACGTTGAACATCTCACCATTTTTCAGCCACGGGTCGGGAAAAGCCTATGGCACCGCAACCGGCCCGAAGCTGTTCATCGGCCCGGCCTTTGACGGCGCACCTGCCAAAGCCGGAAATGGCAATCATGCGGCTTTTCTCGCGCCATCGCGCGCCGCCGTTGATGCCTTTCATGCCGCTGCTTTGGCCCACGGAGGCACCGACGAAGGCGCGCCAGGACTGCGTCCGCATTATCACCCCAACTATTATGGCGCCTATGTCCGCGACCCCGAAGGCAATAAGCTACAGGCGGTCTGCCACAGCGCTAGAAAATAGCCGTCAAAATCCGGCAAAAGAGGGTTGACCAATGCCGAGCGCCCCCCTAATGGCCGTGGCTCGCTGACCAGCAATTGGTATGGCCCCTTCGTCTAGCGGTTAGGACGCGGCCCTTTCACGGCTGAAACACGGGTTCGATTCCCGTAGGGGTCACCACTTCTTTTCTTTTTGAATATCAGAGAATTGACCCCGTTTACGGGCGGTTGGTTCTGCGTCCTATCGAGGGACAAGCCGGCCACGCGCCGGCGGTTCAAGAGCAGCGGCTATTCCAGCGGAAAACCCGTCCGGATTGTGTCGATTTCATCGCGAATCCGGTCAAAATTCGGACAAAAGGCGCCATATCTGGTCGAAAAACAGACCCTTTGTGACCGAACCTCCAGCGCGGATGCCGGGGCAGAGACTGACATCCGGCACCCCGGTTGATAAATCCCCTATGACTTCCAGCACACTATCCTTCTGACCGGAGCTTATACTGCTCGCGAACATCGGCCATTGCACAATGGACGCAGGACCGCCAACATGTCGGTCAGGCGCGGTATTTGGGGGAAGAACAGCGACCATGAGGATCAAGACCAATCCACTCCTAGTCCTTATCACGGCAGCGGCGCCTCTGGCCTGTTCCGCCGTGTCCCAGGCACAGCCGCTAAACCGTCCGGCACCCTATTCCGGAAAAATCACGGCCACCAAAGGCGGCGAGCAAGCGACACTGGTGCCACGCAAAATATGGCAGAGAGCTCTGGCACAGCAGGATCTGAAAGCCGGAGACGTGCTGCGCACCAATGCAGCGGGCACGCTGGCGATCGTTTTTTCAGACGGCACCCAGGTCCGCCTGGGTCGCAACTCGCTCATGGTCGTGAAGCGTGTCAGCAAAAGCGGACCATCGACCTTGTCGCTGCAACGCGGGCGGGCCTGGGGACGCAGCCCCCGGAAGCGCACCAATCTCTCGATCGAAACGCCTTCGGCAACCGCAGCGATCCGGGGCACGGAATGGGCCATCAATGCCGACGCGGATTCCAGCCAGCTGCAGGTCTTCTCCGGGACGGTCGAGCTGTCCAACGAAGCGGGATCGCTGACGATTGAGGCGGGACAGGCCGCTACCGTCCTGCGGGGCCAGGCACCGACGCGTACGGTGCTGGTAAATCCGACTGGCCGCGAACAGATGCTCTATTTCGTCAATCTGGCCGACGGCCTCGATTTGCTCGATAATCAAAGCGATGCCTTTGTCAGGGCGCGCCGGTTGGCGGCGGAAGGCGACTGGGAAGCCGCCGCCGGGCTATTCGCCTCTCTGTCCAGATCGGACAGTGCGAAGGACCGGGCCGCTGGAGCCTATGGCCAATATATTGCCGCTGTGCAGCTGGATGAAGAACCATTAACACCCGAACCTGACGGCACGGCAGAAGGCTTTCTCGCGGGCGCCCTCATTGCCGCTTATGACGGCGACCTGCGAGCGGCGAAAAATGTTGCCGAACGAGGGCTGGTCGCCTTCCCTGACGCAGCGCAGCTGTACATCGCAAAGGCGGATGTCGAGGCTTTGCTGGGCGATGCCGATGCGGCAATCGAGACCATCTCGGCAGCACGCGCACTCTTTCCCGAGGATCCGGCGCTGGTGGTCAGCGAAGCCAATCTGATGCGCGATTATCGCGGCAGCCCCAAGGCAGCCCGCGATCTTTTACAGCCGCTTCTTGCCGCCGACCCCGGTTTTTTCCCAGCCCGCAAATCTCAGGCGAAAAACTGGATGGCGATTGGCGGATTGCAAGAAGCAAGCGAACTCGTGACGCAGGCTCTGGCATCACGGCCTTATGATGCAGAGCTGGTCGCTATGCACGCCGAGATATTGCTCGCGCAGAATAAGCTGTCGGCTGCAAAGGCAGAAATCGACAAGGCCCTGGAAATGGACCCCGGCAACGGACTGGCGGGCAATGCACTGGCGCAATATTGGCGTCGCAAGGACCGGCAGGACGAAGCGCTGACGGCATCACTGGCAGCCTCGGCCCATAATCCGGATTATGGCATGGGTTTCCTCGGCCTCGCGCAGGTCCAGCATGAACTGGGCGAGCCGGTCCTGGCCGAACAGCAGCTTGATACCGCCGACCGGCTCGATCCCTATAACCCGGCGATTCCCCTCGCCCGCACCGGCATCGCCTTGCATGATTTCGCGGCAGATGATGCCATTCAAAATGCACGCGAGGCCCTGAATCGCTATCGCGCGCGCGGCGGCGAATATGTCAACCTGTCCGAGAACCGGGAAACCGGCAGTCTCGTATCGCAAGCCTTCCGCTTTCTCGATCTGGAAGGCTGGGGCCGCTATTATGCCGACCGGGTGTTCGACAGTTTCACGCCATCCAGCTATTTCGACCAGGCAATCAACCAGACTCCCGGCCCCTTCCTGATCCGTAATCCGGACGGCAGCTATAATGCACAACAGGCGGAAAATTTCGACGCGCTGTCGAGTTTCCTGCAAGGAGTCGCGCTGGACCCGTTGAGTGTGGCCAGTTCCAAGCGTCGCCTGCGGTTCGATAACGGCAATTTCGTCGAGCCCAGCCTTGGCATTTCCATACTCGATGAAAATCTCCGGAATCAGCAGACCGTCAGCGGCGGTCTGGACATGATCATCGACACACCACTGCCCACCGCCATCTGGTTGCGCGGCGATTACACCGATATTTCCGACCAGCGCCGGCGGCCCGATATAAGCCCCTTTTCGCGACGGCGCGGGGGCGAGACATGGTCACTGGAAACCTATGTCGGACTGGAGCTAAGCCCCGCTGACAGCTTGGTGATCAACGGCGAATTAAACAGCGACAACAACCAGTCCGAAACCAATATCCTCGGCCTCGCGAACAATGGTTTTGCGCTGGAAGACGATCGCGAGAAAGACAGCAATTTCCTGTTCGGATTGTACAGTCACGAATTTGGCTATCGCAATCAGCTGACCATCGGCGCTGGCTTTGGCAAGTCGCAGCAGGATGTCATCTCGCTCGATACCAGCGACCCACGACCATTCGCCGACCAACTGTTGCAAAGCAGCGACCGCTTCTCCTATCTCAGCGCCAACTATGCCAAGGGCTTTGGTCCCATGGACCTCCGGATCGGCGGTGAGTGGAGCGATATACGCAGCAGCGAACTCAGCGCGGATTATGATTTTGCGCAGGACTTGATTGCACCGGGCGCGCCGCCGGTCATCGAAGAAATCCAGACGACAGAAGTGCGCGCCTATGCCGATCTGCGCTATCATCCGATAGAGACGCTGGTCATCCAGGGACAGGTGGAGCTGGTCGCCCGCACGGTCAATGATATTACCACCCATCCGCTCAACTGGCGTCTTGGTGCATCCTACGAGCCGATCGAGGGCCAATGGCTGCGCGCTGGCTTCATTCGCCAGAGCCGCGGCCTGTTCGACTTCAGTTTCCGTCCGGTTGCGGTCGTGGGGCTGCAAGCCAATTCCGCGCCCAGCTTTCAGCAGAGCCGTGGCGACAGCCTGATCTTTCGATGGGAGTCAGAATGGTCCGATCGCCTGTTCACGACCGTCGAATATCAGGATCAGCAACTGGAGGCGGTCCGCTACGCCATTCCCGACCTGCCGGTCGACATCACCGGTTTTCCCGTATCGGTAAAACGGATCAGCGCCGTGGCCAATTTGTGGCTGGGCGGCAATATCGGACTGCGGGCATCTTATGCTTATACGGACAGCGCGATTGAAGGCAGTTTCCTGTCCGGCGACAATGTCAATCAGGCGATCGGTCCCAGCTTTGGCTGTGCCACGGCTGATTTGGGTTTCACCTTCCCCTGCACCTATGAACAGGGCGACCGGTTGCCGTTCGTGCCCGGTCATTTTGCCCGTGCGTCGCTGGTATGGACCCTGCCTGCACCGACCCGGCTGAAAGCCACTGTATCGGGAAGCTATATCGGCGGACAGAACGACGATCTGGGCTTGCCCACCCAGGATGTGACCCTGGTCGATGCCAGACTGGAATGGGAACCGCTCGATCGGCGTCTGGCGATTAATCTGTCGCTGCTGAACCTGCTGGACAAGCAATATGACTCGGCGACCGACGTCGTTGCGCCACGATTGACGGTGCTCGCCGGCGCGCGGATCCGGTTCTAGATGAGCGGCTACCGGATCAAGAATATGTCTTTCACGAGCCAGAGACTTTCCAGTGTCATGCTGGTAATCGCCGCCGCGCTGATCGTCGGCCTGATGAGCCTGACCTCAGTCCTCCGCGATCTTGACGGCCGCAGCTTCGATTATTTGTCGACGATCGACCCCGTGCTGCCGGAACAGCCGGGGATTACGCTGATTGCGATCGACGAACCGAGCATGAGCGCGATCGGGTTGCAATGGCCATGGCCCCGTTCGCAGCACGCAGAGTTAATCCGACAATTGCGCAAGGCCGGAGCCAAAGCCATCGTCTTCGATGTGGTTTTTGCCGAACCAACCGATCCGGAGGAGGATCAGGATCTGATCGACGAAATGGGGCCCGATATCGTGCTCGCAGCCGATGAAAGCCTGATCGAGCGCCCGTATGGCAGAACTTTGGTCCGGACAGAACCTCTCCCGGAACTGGTCGATGCGGGTGCCCTGTTCGGGATAGCAAGCCTGTCGATGGATCGCGACGGGGTGCTCCGTAACATACCACGCTATCCGGACGGGTTCATGGCGCGACTGCTAGAGATGTCCGGGGGCGACGCGCAGCAAGAAGTGAAAACAAGACGCCGGATCCAGTATTTCGGTCCTGCGGGCAGTTATCCAACAATCTCTTATTATCAAGCGCTTGATCCCGAGACCTATCTGCCGCCCGGATATTTGGAAAACCAGATCGTGATGGTCGGCTTTGCCCTGCAGGCCAATGCCGAAGTCGCTGCCGGTGGTGTCGACGCATTTGAAACAGCCTATACGTTGCGTACCAGCCAGTTAACCCCCGGGATCGAAATCCAGGCCACGATTTTCGACAATATGCGTAGCGGATTATCGATCGGGCAATCGCCGCGCTGGCTCTTGCCGGTCTTTCTTGTTCTGGCATCGGCGCTCGCACTTCTTGTTTCCCGGCCCAGAGCTCCGTTGAAAAAAGCCCTGCTGCTGCTGATCGCCCTTTTCGGGATTGTCGGTTCTTGCTGGCTTTTATTGCAATTCGGCCGCTTCTGGGTCGGTCCGGTGGCTCCTTCAGCGGCGCTGATCTTGGGTGTCGCCGCCATTGCCACACGGGATTTTGCCCATGAACAGAAACGGCGGCGCGAAGTCCAAAATGCCTTCGGTCAATATCTCGCTCCGGAAATGGTGCAGAAAATTGCCGACGACCCGAGCCTGCTCAATCTGGGTGGAGAAAGCCGCGAACTCACGATCCTCTTCTCCGATATCCGGGGTTTCACCTCGATTTCCGAAGCGATGAGCCAGGATCCGCAAGGACTGACCCGGATGATCAATATGATCCTGACCCCGCTGTCCGATATCATCCTGCGGCATGGCGGCACGATCGACAAATATATGGGCGATTGCGTCATGGCCTTCTGGAACGCGCCGCTGGACGACCCCGATCACGCGCTGCACGCGCTCGAAGCGGCCCGCGAAATGCTCGCCGCAATGGAACAGATCAACAGCGATGTTCAGGCGATGCTGCCGGACGGAGCCACGGTTCCGGTGATCCGGATGGGCATCGGCATCAACACCGGTGTCTGCGTCGTCGGCAATATGGGTTCAGAGCGCCGGTTTGACTATTCCGTTCTGGGCGACGCCGTCAATCTGGCCTCGCGTCTGGAAGGCCAGTGCAAAGAATATTCGGTCGACATATTGATCGGCCAGAACAGCGTAGCGGCAGCGCCGTCCCTGTCGTTCCGAAAAGTTGCCGATATCCGGGTCAAGGGCCGGTCTGCGGTGGAACCGACCTATACATTTGCTTGATAAGTCCGGTGCCGAAGACCGGCCTTCCGCAAAGCGCAATACCCTGGCAAATTTAATCCGTTCCGGTCATGTAAAACAAGGCCGCCTTTGTTGCAAAACTGCGAAAATACGCTAGAAACCAATAGGCCTTTCAAATCCGGATGATGAAACAGAAATATCCGAAAAAGATGAGTATTGCGACATAATGTCAGATTCCAAAAAACGGGCGACGATTGTTGATGTGGCAACGGCTGCTGGTGTCTCGATCAAGACTGTTTCAAGGGTTTTCAATGACGAGCCGCATGTTCGCAAAATATTGCGGGACAAGGTTCTCAAGGTCGCGGAAGAACTGGACTATCATCCCAATCTCATGGCCCGCGGGCTGGTTGGCCGTCGATCCTTCCTGCTGGGCCTGATTTACGAAAATCCGAGTCCCAACTATGTGGTGGAATTGCAGCGCGGTGCGCTGGACCGCTTGCATGGCGAACGGTATCGCCTGCTCGTGTTGCCGATAGAATCCGTTGCCGAAGTGGCCGGGAAGATCATGAGCGTCCTGCGCGCCGCGGCGCTGGACGGCGTGGTCCTGACTCCGCCGGCCTCGGACCATCCCAAGATCATTCACGAGCTGACCCAGAATAACTTCCCCTTTTCACGGGTTGCGCCAACCCGGTCGCTCGATATCGGGCCGTGCAGAACGACCGACGACGTGGAAGCCGCCAGGAAAATGACAGAATATCTGCTCGATCTGGGGCATCGGCGTATTGGCGTTATCAAGGGCGACCCGACGCACCCTTCCAGCGGAGCGCGGCTGGACGGTTTTCTGGAAGCTTTGAAAGCCGCCGGCATCAAGCAATCCCCGGACCTGATCGAACAGGGTTTCTATACCTATGAATCCGGTCTGGCGGCGGCGCATAAATTGCTGGATCGCGCCGACCGGCCCACCGCAATTTTTGCCCAGAATGATGACATGGCCGCAGCCGCGATCATGGCTGCGCGCGACCTCGGCCTGAGCGTGCCCGATGATGTGTCGATTGCTGGGTTCGATGACAGCGCCATCGCGCAGATCGTCTGGCCGCGGATTACCACGGTGCACCAGCCGGTCTATGACATGGCCCGCAGTGCGACCGACGCGCTGATCGCGAAGCTTGAGAACAAGCCCTATGCAGATCTCGAAACCCACGCCTGTGAATTGATCGTCCGGCAATCAACGGCCCCTCCAGCCAGCCGCCCGTGATCCGGCCGTGATCAAGCGCCGCGAACGTCTGAGCTACGCCGCCGGCGACTTGGGGTTCAATCTCGTCTGGCAGTCTATCGAGCTTTATCTGCTCTTTTTCTATATCCAGATATTGCATTTGCCGCTGGGCATAGCGGCGGGCATTTTCCTGATCGGTGCCCTGATCGACTGGCTTTTCGATCCCGTGATCGGTGCCATCGCCGATCGCAAGGCGGATCGATATCCGATGAAATTGTGGGTTTTGCTGAGCGGGCCGCTCATCGCTCTGGCCCTTTGGCTGGCCTTCCGGTCGCCGGCACTGGAAGGCACGGAGCTGGCGATCTATGCTGCCGCGACCCATGTCGGGCTGCGCTTCGCCTATGGCTGCGGCAATATTCCCTATGCCGTTCTGACCGCGCGGATCACCGATGATCCCGCCGAGCAGCTGAAGCTCACCGGATTGCGGATGCAGGGGGCAGCTCTCGGCGGACTGACCGCAGCGACCGTCTATGCACTGGCCTCCAGCGGGGATACGCCCTTCCTCGCCGGGGCGCTGATCCTTGGCATATTGGCCCAGCCCTGTTTTCTGATCACCTGGCTTGGCGTTACCGAACGGGTGACCCCGCCGCCGATGCCGGTCCGCTCGACCGGTCAGGAAATATCGCATTACTTCAGACTGATCGGCAAGGATCCGGCCTTGCGTCGGCTGCTGGTGACGATCGTGGCGGCCGGATTGAGCACGACGGTAACCGCAAAGTCGATCCTGTTCCTCTATGACCGGGATCTGCACAATCCCGAATGGGGATATTGGGCAGCGCTTCTGCCTTCCGCAGCCTTGCTGGTGACGACGCCATTCTGGGTTGCCCTTTCGTCGCGGACCGGTCTGGTAAAAACTTTGATAGCGGCGGTTCTGCTGCACATGACGGCATTGGTCATAATGGCCGTCTTTGATGCACAGAATCTGGTGATCGTTACCGTCATGCTGGCCATCGCCATTTCCGCCACCTGCGGCATGTCGGTGATGTTCTGGTCGATGGTCCCGATCGCCATCCGCAATCTCGAGACGCTGCCGGACGGGACGGGATGCGCGGCGCATGTTTACGCCCTGTCCAATGTAGCCCGCAAACTGGGACAGGCTCTGGCTCCGCAGATCATTGCCCTGAGTCTCGCCCTGACAGGCGGCAGCGATGCATCGATCAAGGGCGGAGCGGTCCTGCCGGGGATGATCCTCGCGACGATAATTTGCTGTCTCGCTGTCCTCTTCTATCGACCGGCGAGTGACCGCATCGACCGAACGGAAACCGGCTCACTCCCTTAAGCCGCGCTCTTAGCGTCCGAAGCCGCTTCTGGAGGGCGCGTGAAAGGCAGGCCGGCGATGGTTGCCCGGCGTGATCAGCGCCTCGAGAAACTGGTCATGGGTCGGAGCGGCATCGGCGAGCCGGCCGACCGCGTCCCCCACCTGCCCCATCACGTCCCGGACGTCGGAAAAATCCGGGATATCCACGAGCGGATCATAATTTTCGGGCGTGATGCCCATGCCGCGCGCGACAAAGAACCAGCTCAGATCGTGAAACAACTCGCGCCGCCGCGATATAATCCGGCCGTTTTTGCGGAACATTTCCATCTTCGTGGCCAGGCTGTCGGGTAGCGGTGCATGGCGGACCTGATCCCAGAACGGCTCGCCGATCCGCTGGTTGGGATAATAATGCAGCAGCAGGAAATCGCGAATATGCTCATATTCGGTCAGTGTCTCGCGATTATACGCGGCCTGCAGCGAGGGATCGAAATTGCGGTCGGGGAAATAGTCGAGCAGCCGGTTGAGGCCGGTGACGATCAGGTGGATGCTGGTCGATTCCAGCGGCTCGAGAAAACCGGCGGACAGGCCGATCGAGACGCAATTGCCATCCCAGAATTTCTTGCGGTGGCCGGCGGTAAAGCCGATCACCCGCGGGTCCGCCAATGGTTTTCCGTCCAGTGATCCGACCAGTCGGTCTTGCGCATCGGCATCGCTGATGAAGGCGCTTGAATAGACATAGCCATTACCAACCCGGTTCTGCAGCGGGATGCGCCATTGCCAGCCCGCCTCTCTTGCCGTCGAAATTGTATAGGGCGTGCGCGGCAACACCGCCTCGCTCTGCACCGCAACCGCGCGGTCGCATGGCAGCCAGTTGGTCCAATCTTCATAGCCCGCGTTCAAACTCTGCTCGATCAGCAGCCCGCGAAAACCGGAACAGTCGATATAGAGATCGGCGGCCACGGTCGATCCGTCATCGCACAGGAGTTCGCCTATATGGCCGCGCTCATTGAGCGTCGCGCTCTGTACCTTCCGGTCCAGGCGAGTGACGCCCAGCCCTTCGGAAACCTGCCGCAGATATTTGGCGACGAGACCGGCGTCGAAATGCAGCGCATAGGACAAAGCTCCGCCGGGAAATTGTCCGTCAGCGGGCGGAAAGAGAAATTTATTCTTTTCGGCGAGCGCGATCGAGGGGCAGAAATCGGCGACGCTTTCGTCATGACCTTCCGCCTGGTTTTTCCACCAATAATGATGGAAGGGCCGGCGATCGATGGTCAGGCCGAAATTGCCGAACGGATGCCAGTAGCTGTGACCGACCTTGAGCCAGTCCCGGAACTCGATGGCAAGTTTGAAAGTCGACTGGGTTTCCCGGACAAAGTCGACGGGGTCGATTTCCAGCAGCTGGAGAAATTCGAAGATCGGCGGGATGGTCGCTTCGCCTACGCCGACGGTCGGAATTGCGGAGGATTCGATCAGCGTGATTTCGGTGTTGTCGCGGGCAAAGATGCGTCCCAGCAGACAGGCCGCGGACCAACCGGCTGTGCCGCCTCCGACGATCGCGATTTTCCGGATATGCTGCGTTTCGCTCATGACAGGTTTCCGCACTCCCAACGGCCGGACCGTCATTTAGCAGTAGTCAGGCCGGCATACAAATGAGCAAAAAAAAGCGGGCCGGCATCAATTGGGGAAGCCGGCCCGCATTAAGGGAGACTAGAACTTGAATTTGCCGCCGACGTAAATTCTGCGCGATCCCGATTCATAGCGGAATGGCAATTCCGGGAACTGCAGATAGGCGGACTGGTCTGCCTTCGTCAGGTTGATACCTTCGACAAACACGCCGAAATTCTCGTTAAAGTCATAGGAAATTTGTCCATCCAGCTGGCCATAGGACCGACCGTAGATGCCAAGCGTCCGGGTTACACCGCCATCGCCGAATCCGAAATTGCCCAAGAGCTGTTTCGAACGCCACGAGTAGGAAGCTCGCGCGGCAAATCCATCTCTTTCAAAATAGACCTGACCATTGAACGAATGTTTCGATACGCCTTCTAGCGGCAAGTTGGTATCAAAGTCATTGAATCCATCGGTCTTGGTATCCGCGAACGTATAGTTGCCGGTGAAGCCAAGGCCGAAATCAAAGGAATATTGCCCCGCAACTTCAAAGCCACGAACCCGGCCACCGGTACCGTTTGCTGGCTGGTTGACCGGCCCTAAACGACCACCTCCCTGATCGTTGACAAAGACCGGGATGGTTTCTGTCACAATGAACGAGTCGACTTCTTTCCAGAAGGCACCGATCGAAATAAGACCCTGTCGTCCCAGATACAGCTCGTAAGCCAGGTCGAATTGATAGGCACGGAACGGCTCGAGTGACGCATTTCCGCGTGATCCGTTGGTGAACAGGAATAGATTCTCCGTTGGTGAACCAACCGTTGAATCTCTGGTAAATTGCGTCGAGAAACCGCGGCCAAGATCATCAAGCTTCTGCCGGGCAACGACGCGCGCTGCCGAGAATCTGAGCTTTTGATCATCGCTGACATCAACCACGGCGTTGATACTTGGCAAAAAGTCCGTCGTGCTTTGAACCGTGGTGTCGGTCTGGAAATCGCGCAACACACCATTCCAGCTATCCGTACCCCAATAGCTCGGATCAGCATTGGAAGGCTGGTTCTGGTCGATACGCAATTTGGTGTTGACGATACGAAGTCCGACATTGACATGATAAGGATCATCGGCTCCGCCCATGTCCGCCATTACATAGGCTGACTTGGTTTCCTCTTTGACCAGATAGGCTTGCAGCGGATCTTCGAAGAAGGTGAACGGTGTGTCAGGATAGAGACCCTGAAGCCATCCGATCGCATCCGTCATCTGGGCACGATCCTGAACCGTCAGCGATCCGCCAGGCGTATTGCCACCACCGGCAAAATTGTCGATCGTCTCCAACCGCTCGGGATTGGACAGGAAAGACTGAACTGGCGCGATCACGACCGGAGAATTTCCAAAACGGCTACAACCTGCGAAGGCCGCCGGCTTGTTGGCTTCCGGCAAATCGCAAATCTTGAAGCCGATGCCGGGATCCTGGAAATATCCGTAAGGCGTCCAATTGTAGGAGAAGGCAGCTTCCCGCTCTGCTTCCGGGATAGCCGTCGCATCCAGTTCTCCCCTGCCCGACAAGTCTGCCAGATAGCGACCCGAAGCGAAGCGCACCTGACGCTGCCCATACCGGAAACCGGCGCTTATCGTAATCGTATTTTCATCGTTATTGTCGACGTCATAGGCGAAATCTGCCTTGATGGAATGGCCGTCGACTTTCGATCGGTCGCCAAAAGCCCAATGGGATTTAAAAAGCCCGTACGCTGGGTTGCTAAACAGGTCGGTCGGCGTTCCTGCACCAAAACCAAACACCGGGAATTTGCCATTTTGATAGGTGTAATCCCAGGTCGCTGGCGCAGCCGGATTACCAGCAACCCCATCAACCAACGCACCGCCAGGGCCGTTTTGCCTGATGGTATATGCCGTTTGGCGAACATCGGCGTTGGCAGCTTCGCGCGTGAGATTCGCGGTTGAATAATTGGCCGCAATATTGGCCCGGAAGTTGTTCTCGTTGTCGAATTTGATACCGAACTGAAGATTGTCCGATTTGATATTGCTGATATCGACAAATGAGATTGCCTCAGACGAATTGGCCTGAATAGTACCGCTTTGAAGGACGCCATTACTATCGATGGTTGCCCCGGGCCGGAGTTGCAACAGCTCGCCCTGACCGAATGGGAATTTGAGCGATACTTCGCGGGTGTCAACCTTCAGTTCGGAATGAATATAGTTGGCGCTCAGCTCAAGCTGATCGGTCGGCCGGTAATTGATACCCAGCGACGCGCCCCACCGTTTGCGATACTGGTCACGGTCCGTAATATAGCGATATTCCGGCGCATAATAGTTGGTAGGCGTTGTTGCCTGATCGCGACGACCGTCAGCGAAGGCCCAGTTGCCGCGATTTTCGCCGCCCAGCACATTATGATGGTCATTTGTCTTGTCATAGCTGAACGAAGCAATGATGCCCAATGTGTCATTGAAATTATAGCCGGCGATGACAGCGCCGGTCGGCTCCCAGCCGCTGATTTCCGACCCTTTATTCATGCGTACATTGCCGGCAACGGTGATACCGTCCTTCATGTCTAGCGCACTGCGGGTTTTCAAATTGACGATCCCGCCAAGGCCACCCTCAAGCAGTGACGCATTCGGCGATTTATACACTTCAACGCCGCCGATCAGTTCGGAGGGCACGCCTTCCAGCGAATCCTGGCGGACAAAATTACCCTCGCCAACCTTGAAATTTTCCAAACCACTGACGAACAGGTCACCGTTCAGCAGCGTAACATTTTGCTCGAGACCGCGGATACGGACCTTAGTGCCCTGGCCATTTTCGCGGTCGATCTGGACACCCGGAAGGCGTTGCAGCGATTCGGCGATATTCTGGTCCGGGAATTTTCCGATATCTTCCGCCGTCACCGATTCAATGATCAGGTTGGAATCGCGTTTCGCAACCAGCGCGTTTTCCAGCGAAGCGCGAAAACCGCTGACGATGATGATATTCTCGTCCGCTTCAGTCGCTTCCGCTTCCTGGGCT
>CAXHZT010000027.1:0-27747 GCA_964022345.1 uncultured Sphingorhabdus sp. | reverse complement strand
TGGCCGACGGTCCCTCGATTCAGGAAGCGGATATTCGCAGTCTTGCCTCTGGCACCAAGACTGCCGATATCTTCAACATGGCAAAAGAGTTTCGGCAACGTCACCCCGACACGCCACTGGTGCTGATGGGCTATGCCAATCCGATGACGATCCGGGGCTCCGAATGGTTCGCCGATGCCTGCGTCGACGCCGGTGTCGATGCCGTGATCTGCGTCGATATCCCGGTCGAGGAAGACGAAAGCCTCGGCGACGCCCTGCGCGCCAAGGATGTTGCGGTGATCCGCCTCGCGACGCGGACCACCGATGCCGAGCGCCGGCCCACGATCTTGAACAAGGCCAGCGGGTTTCTCTATTATGTCAGCGTCGCCGGTATCGCTGGCCAGCAACAGGCAGCACAGGCCAGCATCGAGGAAGCGGTCGCCCGGCTGAAAGCGGGCACCGATCTGCCCGTTGCCGTCGGCTTTGGCGTGCGCACCCCCGAACAGGCCGCCGAGATCGCCCGCGTCGCCGATGGCGTTGTCGTCGGCTCGGCAATTGTCGAGATTGTCGCCGAACATGGCAAAGACGCCGCGCCCTATGTCAGGGACTATGTAAAGTCGCTTTCCGATGCTATCAGGGCCGCCGGAAAAAATTGAAATCGCACACCGTTCGTGGCGAGCGCAGTCGAGACACAGGCGGCACACGCAGACATCTCGACTGCGCTCGATGCGAACGGAATAGAGGAATGATAATATGAGCTGGCTAAGCAATGTCCGCAACAAGATCGCTTCGATCACCAAGCGCGAAACGCCCGATAATCTCTGGCACAAGTGCAAGAAATGCGAAGCGATGGTGTTCCTCAAGGAATATCAGGACAATATGTCTATCTGCCCGAAATGCGACCATCACGGCCGCATCGGCCCGATGACCCGCTTTGCCCAGATCATGGACGAAGGCAGCTGGAAGCTGATCCCCTGGGCACCCGTTCTGGAAGACCCGCTGAAATTCAAGGACCAGAAGAAATATACCGACCGGCTGAAAGAGGCGCGGAACAAGACAGGCGAACAGGACGCGTTTATCAACGTCTGCGGGTCGATCGAAGGGCAGAGATGCGTTGTCGGGGTCCAGGATTTTGCCTTCATGGGCGGGTCGATGGGTCTCGCCGTGGGCGAGGCTTTTGTTGCCGGCGCCATGCGCGCGATCAAGGAACAAATCCCCTTCATCTGCTTCACTGCATCGGGCGGCGCCCGGATGCAGGAAGGCACGCTTTCGCTGATGCAAATGCCGAAAACGACCGTCGCGATTTCGATGATGCGGGAAGCGGGCATTCCCTATATCGTTGTGCTGACCGATCCCACTTCCGGCGGCGTGATGGCCGCTTATGCCATGCTGGGCGATATTCAAATCGCCGAGCCGGACGCAACACTAGCGTTCACCGGTCGGCGAGTTATCGAAAATACAATCCGCGAAAAACTGCCCGATGATTTCCAGACGTCGGAATATTATCATGAACATGGCATGCTTGACATGATCGTCCACCGCAAAGAATTGCGCAAGGAACTGGCAAGCGTCATGGGCTATCTGATGGCATGGAAAGACGCGGCCTAAATCCCCCTCCCGCTCGCGGGAGGGGTTAGGGGTGGGGACATCATCCACGACCATGGCAGCTTTTTCAAACAGACAGGCCCACTCCCGGCCCCTCCCGCGAGCGGGAGGGGAGTGATGGCAGACGGCGCACATTCCGATTCCCCGGCGGTCCAGACACAGCTCGACCGGCTGGAAATGCTCTCGCCGGGGCGCGATGTGCTGGGGCTGGAGCGGATTCGCGAGATTCTGTCGCGGCTCGGCAATCCTCAGGATAAACTTCCCCCCGTTTTCCACGTCGCCGGAACCAACGGCAAAGGTTCGACCTGCGCCTTTCTGCGCGCGGCCATCGAGGCGGAAGGGCTCAAGGCGCATGTCTATACCAGCCCGCATCTGGTCCGGTTCAACGAGCGGATACGACTGGCCGGCAAGCTCATCGAGGACGACTATCTCGCCACTCTGCTCGCCCGGGTTCTCGACATCAGCGAGGATATCAACCCGAGCTTCTTCGAGGCGACTACCGCCGCCGCATTTCTCGCCTTTGCCGAAAGCCCCGCCGATGCCTGCATATTGGAAGTCGGCCTCGGCGGCCGGCTCGACGCCACCAATGTCATCACCAGCCCGGTCGCAACCGGCATAGCCGCGCTCGGCATCGATCATGAAGGCTTTCTGCTCAGTCCCGAAGAAGGCACGCCCGAGGACCCGATGACCCGCATCGCATGGGAAAAAGCAGGCATTGCAAAGAAGAACGCGCCTTTGCTCACGCAAAAATATGCTGCGGAAATGCTGCACGCCATCGCCGATCATGCTGCGGACGTTGGGGCGCAGCATTTTCCCCGCGGCGAGGAATGGGATGCGGCGATTTATGAGGGCCAGCTCCATTACAAGGATCATGCAGGAAAACTCAACCTGCCCCTAGCCGCGCTGGTCGGCGCGCATCAGGCGGACAATGCCGCGCTCGCCATCGCAATGCTGCGCCATCAGGACAGGGTCAAGATATCCGATGCCGCGCTCAAGGCGGCCATGGGCTGGGCGCAATGGCCAGGCCGGATGCATTTCCTGATCGCCGGACCCATTACCCATTTGCTGCCAAGCGACGCCGAAGTCTGGGTCGACGGCGGCCATAATGTCAGCGCCGGCCTGGCGCTCGCCAAATATTTTGCCGACCATGAAGCGGGATCAATCGATCTGGTCATCGGCATGTTGTCGAACAAAGACCCGGCGGCGATCATCGCGCCGCTGCACGAAAAGCTCGCCAGTGTGACGGTGATCCCCGTCCCCGGCCATGAATCGCACGCGCTGGACGACTATCCTGACGCCGCTGCGCCCATGACCGAAGCATGCGATGTCACAACCGCGCTCCAGTCCCTGTCCCTTGGCTCCGGAAAGACGGTGCTGATCGCCGGCTCGCTCTATCTGGCGGGCGAAGTGCTGAAAGCGAACCAGCAGGTCCCGGATTAATCGCCACCGAGCTTGTCGGTAAACGTGCCCCGGCGCAGGCCGGGGTCCAGAACTGTCACACTGCGATTTTTCTTACAATATCCTGGCGGATACAGACCCGCCTCCAGCCTTGACCGCAGTGCCGTCCAATCAAGCTTGACGCTAAATCAAGAAGAAGCGCCAGCTTCCTTCTCATCCGCATGCACCGATCCCGCCGTGCCCAGAGACCGGTCAACCAGACCATAGCGGATCATCAGCCAAAACATGATAACGCCCGGGAAGGCCGCCAGAGTGGTGAGCAGATAGAAGTTCACATAGCCCATCGCCTCAATCAGCGAACCCGCGGTCGTCCCGGTCAGGAAGCGACCCAAGATACTTGCCGCCGCCGACAACAGCGCGAACTGGGTTCCGGTAAACTGCAGATTGCACAGCGCCGACAGATAAGCGACCACCGCGACGCCGCCGACACCGCTGGCAAAATTCTCGAAGCCGATCGCTCCTGCCATGCCCCAGTTGCTGTGGCCGGCAGCAGCGAGCGCGGCAAAGGACAGATTACTGACCGCCATCAGGATCAGGCTGAGCATCACCGCCTTTTTCATGCCAAGGCGCGAATAGACCATGCCGCCAACGAAAATGCCGATCAGGAAAGCGAAGAAGCCGAGGCTGACATCGTAAAAGGCAATTTCGTCATTGGTAAAACCAAGATCCTCGAACAACAGCCGGAAGGTCAGATTGGCAAGCGTGTCGCCGATCTTGTGGACCAGTACGAACAACAGGACGAGCAGCGCCCCTGACCGTTTGAAAAATTCCACCAGCGGGCTGACATAGGCCTTTGCCGCCTCCAGCGGGCCTTTCAGCGCCATCGGTTCCTGCCGGCGGCTCGGCTCGCGCATGATCAGGCCGACGATGACGGCGAACAAGGCAAAGAGCGAACAGACATAATAAGCAATCGACCAGTTGGTCCGTGCCGCGACCACCAGCGCCACCGCGCCAGCCGTGGCAGCGCCGATGCGCCAGCCATATTGCGACATGCCGGAGCCGACACCCAGCTGTTCGGGCTCGAGCAATTCGATCCGATAGGCATCGATCACCACGTCAAATGTCGCGCCCGCTATGCCGACCATGATCGCGGCAACCGCGACAGCGGCTATATCTTTCGACGGATCAAGTGAACCAAGATAGATGATAGAGACCATCGCGAGGACCGCAGTCACGATCAGCCAGGACAGCCTTTGTCCGACGCGACCGATAATCGGCAATTTGATAACATCGATGATCGGCGCCCACAGCCATTTGAAATTATAGGCGAGAAAGGTCAGCGCAAAGGCGGTGACGGTCGATTTCTCGATTCCCGCCTGGGCCAGACGCGTGGTCAAGGTCGCCGCGATCATGGTCAGCGGCAGGGCCGAGGACACTCCGAGGAAAAAAGCCGCCAAAGGAGCCGCTTCACTATAGGGCCGGACTCCCGCCGGAAGATACCTGCGCCATCCCGATGCTGCTGCCTGCTCACTCACGCCATAATCTCCTCGAACTCAAGGAATCATTAGCGCCTATTCACCTGAATGCCAGCTTGATTTTGAGGCCCCTCACCCTTCAATGAGCTTTGCCGCGACAATCTGGCCCGCGCCCGGCCGCTGCACGACGATCGCATAGCGGTCCGCGCCACTGACCTGCAAATCCTCGCGCGACAGGACAAATCGCGCCGGCTTGCCACGCCAGCTGCCGAGATTGCGCTCCGCCTTGACCACATTGACATAATGCATCGTCCGCCCGCCATTTTCGCCCCGCCCGACGCGCACGATCTCCGACGAGCTGAGCGCAATCAGCGATACGCCCGCGAGATAGGCGGACCGGCCGCTGATCGTGACGATCATCCGGCCGTTGCTGTCGGTCGAAGTGCCGATCCGGGGCCCGTTCCGGTCGGCGCGCCTGACCAGCGAGCGGATGTCATTTTCCCGCGATCCAACCGCACTACCGGCGCCGTTGACCACCATTTGCGGGGTGTAGACCCCCGATCCTTCATTGCCCTTGGCCGCATAGGCCCGCTGCAAGCGCGTATTTTCCTCACGGGCCAGCGTGTCTTTCCAGCCGAGCCGGTCCCAATAGGTGACCGGCCGCGTGATCACCAGCAGGGAGTCGTCTTTTGCCAGCCGTCTGGCCAGCAAATCTGCGGGGGGACAGGACGAGCATCCCTGGCTGGTGAACAGCTCGATGACGACGGGATTGGAGCGTCCGCTATCATCACTCACCGGAACCGCGCTGGCAGCAGAGATCGGCGCCAGTTGCGCGCCGACGATGCCGGCAAATGCCGATCCGCCAATTAACGCGCCCATGATGATCTTGCTCATTTCCAACTCCGAACGGGTGACAATAGCTATTCGCGGCCATGAAACCAGAGGTTACAGATTGCAGCCAGCGCATTTTTCCGCCATGGAACCGCCCATGACCGAAGAGAAACCAGCCAAGATATATCGCGCAAACCCGCCCCCCGGAGCGAAGGCCCCTGCGGCCGCCCAAGCGCCTGCGAGCGATGTGCGCGAAGGGCAGCGCATCGCCAAACTCCTGGCCCGCGCCGGCGTGGCCTCGCGCCGGGAAATCGAGCGGATGATCGAGGCCGGACGGATCGAGCTGAACGGTGAACCGGTGGAACATCCCTCGCTATTGCTCAAGAATCTGACCGGTATCACCGTCGACGGCAAGCCCGTGGCGGAGCCTTCTCCGGCCAAGCTCTATCGCTTTCACAAGCCCAATGGCTATCTGACCGCGGAACGCGATTTTTCCGGCAAGAAGACGATTTATGACGTGCTTCCCGAAATGGAGCGGATCATGCCGATTGGCCGTCTCGACATGAACACCGAGGGCCTGTTGCTGATGACCACCGACGGCGAGTTCAAGCGGCAGATGGAATTGCCGAAAAACGGCATCGAACGGTCCTACCGGGCGCGGACCTTCGGCGACATTTCCCAGAACCAGCTGGAAGAGCTTTATCGCGGCATCACCATCGAGGGCATGCATTATGGTCCGATCACCGCCAATCTCGAACGGCGCACCGGCCGCAACCAGTGGATCGAGCTGACGCTGACCGAAGGCAAGAACCGCGAAGTCCGTCGCGTGCTGGAACATTTCGGGCTGGAAGTCTCCCGCCTGATCCGCACCCGCTACGGTCCGTTCGTGCTCGGCGATCTGGAAAAAGGCGAGATCGAGGTCGTGCGGCAGCATGATCTGGTCCAATTCAGAAAATCGCTAAAATGAGCGACCGCGCGTGCGTTATAAAATCCGTTCGTCCTGAGCCTGTCGAAGGACATCTCTCCTCCGAGAAGCGTGCTTCGACAAGCTCAGCATGGACGGTGCTTTGCCTCCCGGAAAAGACATGCGCATAATTGCAGGAACCTGGCGCGGCCGGAAAATCGTCGCTCCGAAAGGTGAAACCACCCGCCCGACCGCCGACCGCACGCGCGAGCGGCTGTTTTCCATGCTGACCAGCCGCCTGGGCGATTTTGAGGATTTGCAGATATTGGATCTGTTTTCCGGTTCGGGCGCGCTGGGACTGGAAGCCCTCTCCCGCGGCGCGGCGCACTGCACCTTCGTCGAGCAGGACCCCGATGCGGTTCGGGCGCTGGAAAAAAATATCGAAACGCTCGGCGCCGATGCCGATGTCCGGATCGGATCGGTCCTGCATCTCGGCGCCGCCCGCAAGCCTTATGACCTGATCCTGATGGACCCGCCTTATGAATCGGGAGCGGGCGCAGTGGCGCTGGACAAGCTGGGACGGCATGGCTGGTTCGCGCCATCAAGCTGGATCGCGGTGGAAACGTCACGCCATGAAAATGTCGAGGTCAAGGGATTTGATCTGGATTGCGTCCGCGACAGCGGCAAGGCGCGGATTCATCTCCTGCGCCCGTCAGGGGTTTAGCTGGCTCTTGTCTCGATCAGCGAAGCGGTTTCCTGATGGTCCAGCTGCATGCTGCTGTAAACGGTAGTTGCAGCCATTAGCAGGGTGGCGATGATCGCACTTGTGGTCAGTCTTTTACTCATTTGAAGCTCCTTGGCCTGTGCTTTGGCGTCCATGCATTAACAAATGGTGCATCGCAACATAAGCTGCAACCTGTCCTTTAGGGTATGTCAGCGAAAGGGCGAGACAGCCGGTTGCGCCGCCTCGCCCTTTTTCAAGCAGTATCGCCGAAACGATCACATGTCGCTGGCAGGTTTGCCGGGCCAGTAATCGAGCGCCCGATTGCCGAAATTCAGTCCCGCCTCGCGCGGATTGATGCAGCCATCGGTTACATCACCGCCGCAAACCGGATATTCCTTGCCATTCAGCATGACCGTCTGGGCCCGGCCGTTCGCGCCTTTTTGCAGCACTTCGGCTTTTGCATCCGTCTTGGCACCATCCGCCATTTCGCTCTGGCTGGCATGGGCCGCGCCTGACAAAACCAGGGTTGTTGCGGTTGCAGCGGTCAAAAACAATCTTTTATACATGTCGGTCTCCAACTAAGTTGATCCTATGCCAAGAACCTTCCGATCGCAGGAAGGTTCCCTCACGCGGTTCCGGCAGCCGGAGAGAAAAGGATGATTGGGGCCTTGCTCCCCTGCCCGATGTTCCCTAACTGTTCACCTGTGACCGATATAGTCAATATACCCGAAGAGAATGATCCTCCCTATGTCCGTGGGCTGAACGCGCCGCAGCGCGAGGCCGTGCTGACCAGCGAAGGTCCCGTGCTGGTGCTGGCCGGTGCCGGGACCGGCAAAACCGCCGCCCTGACCCGGCGAATCGCCCATATCGTCTATTCCCGCAAGGCCTGGCCGAGCGAAATTCTGGCGGTGACCTTTACCAACAAGGCCGCCCGCGAGATGAAGGAGCGGATCGCGACGATTGTGGGTGAGAGCTTTGAAGGCATGCCGTGGCTTGGTACGTTCCACAGCATCGGCGCGAAAATGTTGCGCCGCCATGCCGAGATGGTCGGCCTGCAAAACAATTTCACCATTCTCGACACCGACGACCAGATCCGTCTGCTCAAACAGCTGATTCAGGCCGAGGAAGTCGATGACAAGCGCTGGCCCGCCCGGATGCTCGCCGGGCTGATCGACCAGTGGAAGAACCGCGGCCTCAATCCGCAGGATCTCGATGCCAACGAGGCCGAGCGCTATGACAATGGCAAGGGCCAGCATTTCTACACGCTTTATCAGGAGCGGCTGAAAGCGCTCAACGCCTGCGATTTCGGCGACCTGCTGCTGCATTCGCTGAACCTGCTCAAAAATCACCGCGAGATTCTGGAGCGTTACCAAAGGCAGTTCAAATATATATTGGTCGACGAATATCAGGACACCAACAGCTCGCAATATCTCTGGCTACGGTTGCTCGCCCAGAGCCACAAGAATATCTGCTGCGTCGGCGATGACGACCAGTCGATCTACAGCTGGCGCGGCGCGGAAGTCGCCAATATCCTGAAATTCGAAAAGGATTTTCCGGAGGCCAAAGTGGTCAAGCTGGAGCAGAATTACCGCTCGACGCCGCATATTCTTGCCGCCGCATCGGGACTGATCAATCACAACAGCGGCCGTCTCGGCAAGACCCTGTGGACCGAGGAAACCGAGGGCGACAAGGTGCAGGTCATCGGCGTCTGGGATGGTCCGGAAGAAGCCCGGCGCACCGGCGACGAGATTGAAGCGCTGCAACAGATCAAACAGGTCTCACTGAACGATATCGCGATTCTTGTGCGCGCCCAGTTCCAGACCCGCGAGTTCGAGGACCGCTTCATCTCGATCGGCATGCCCTACAAGATTGTCGGCGGTTTCCGCTTTTACGAGCGCGCCGAAATCCGCGATGCCTTGGCCTATCTGCGCGTCATCACGCAACCTGCGGATGACCTCGCTTTCGAGCGGATCGTCAACACACCCAAGCGCGGCCTGGGCGACAAGACGGTCGAGAAAGTCCATCGCCTCGCCCGCAGTCAGAGCATTCCGCTAGCCGCAGCGGCGCTCAGCATCTGTGATACCGATGAACTGCCACCGCGCGCGCGCAACACTTTGCTCGAGCTGATGCGCAATTTCGGCCGCTGGCGCGAAATGGCGGCGGATACCGATCATGCTGAACTGACGCGGATCGTGCTCGACGAATGCGGCTATACCACGATGCTGCAGGCCGACCGCTCGACCGAAGCCGCTGGCCGTCTGGAAAACCTGACCGAACTGGCCCGCGCGATGGAAGAATATGAAACGCTCGGCGATTTCCTCGAACATGTCAGCCTGGTCATGGACAATGATGCCCGCGACGACGAGCCCAAGGTCACGATCATGACCATGCACGGTGCCAAGGGTCTGGAATATGACCATGTATTTTGCGCCGGCTGGGAGGAAGGCGTCTTTCCCTCGCAGCGCAGCCTCGACGAGGGCGGCAATGCCAGCCTCGAGGAAGAACGCCGCCTCGCCTATGTCGCGATCACCCGCGCGAAAAAGAAATGTACGATCTTCCACGCCGCCAACCGGCGGATTTATGGCCAGTGGACCAGCTCGATCCCTTCGCGCTTCATCGACGAATTGCCGGAGGACCATGTCGAACATGAGAGTAGCATGAGCGGCGGCGAAAGCCTGTGGCGCGCCAACTGGAGCGAGAATAGCGACCCCTTCGCCCATCTCGCCGCGACCAACGCCACCAGAGCCGGCAAACGCGGCCCCGGCTGGCAGCGTGCGGCATCCTCCAACTTCGACAAGAATCCCCGCGTCATCAAGGAGGCCCGCCGCAGCGCCGTGTCGCTCGGCAACAAGGGCCGCGACGACGTCACCGTCGGCATGCGCGTCTTCCACACCAAATTCGGCTATGGCGAAGTGAAGGTGAAAGAAGGCAACAAGCTGGAGATCGCGTTCGAGAAGTCGGGCGACAAAAGAGTACTGGATAGTTTCGTTGAGGTGGCTTGAACCGGACGTCTGCCCCTGACTAATATCCGCCGCGCTTCGCTTTGCGTTTCTTGCGGACAATATAAATGCCCGCACTCAGTCCCGCCACCATCCCCGCAATCAGACCATAAGCAATCACCAGTCGAAGCTCCATATCAGGCCCCGCTTTGCAAGGCGTCGGCCTCTGTCTCTTCGGCAAATTCTCTTGTGATTTCCGCGTCTGTCCTGTCTTTCAGGTCCATATGGCCCGCTTCGCGCTTCTCCGCCTGGATCGCTTCGAGACCCCAGGCTTTTGCAGCGGCAGCGGCAACCTTGCGGCGGCTTTCGAGTGGATCATTGGCGGCCAGATCGAGCTGGCGCGCTTCCTGTTCCCGGCAAGTGGATGCTTTTACACGCATGAGGGATGCCTTTTCTGTTCGATTATGATCCGCGGTTGTTTTTCATATTCTCAAGACCGGCGACGACGCCCGCCTTGCCCGACGGGTTGGAGGCGTTGTTTTTGACCTTGGCGGCCTTGGGCTTGCGGATTTCCTTGTTGGATTTCTTCTGTGACTTGGCCATGATATTTCCTTCCAGAATGGTTTCCGAGCGGCAGCCGGCACGGTCGCTCCAGAGGACGCGACGGGTCGGAACGGCTGTCGGCGGGAAACGTCAAACAAATATGCTGCGAATAGGTCCTGCCTCAGGAAAGCCGCTCAGATGTATTTCTGATCGTGAAGAGGCAATGCCGGTGCGGATCGCGATAGCGTGGCCGCAGGGGCGTATATTCCATATAGGAAGGGATGAAGGCTATTGTAAGGCGTATCATAGCGGAAGCGCCTGCAGACAGCCAAAAGGCCGTCGAGCCGTGACCGTCGGCACCGGTCCTACAGGATAGCGTCGCCCAGGTTCATCATTTTGCCATTGGTGACAATCACCCGGTCGCCCAGCGTGGCCTGTTCGAACAGACGCCGCGCAAATTCCATCGGCACGCCGATGCAGCCGCGCGTCCCCCAGCCCCATTTGACATCCGACGCATGGATCGCGACGCCGTCATTGGTCAGCCGCAACATATAGGGCATCGGCGAGCCATAGATGTTGGAGACATGGTCCTTGCTTTTCTGGGTGATCGGAAAAACGCCGGTGGGCGTGGGCTTCTCCGAATCGCCGAACGTGATGACCGCCGCCCCGATTTCATAACCGGCACGGAAAACGGAAATACTTTCGGCCTTGAGATCAACGGTGACAACCAGTTCGCCCTCGGGAACGCCTTCATCATCCCACTTATAATAGCCGTGCACAAAAGGCTCGTCGATCTGCAAGATGCGTTTGACGACAAATTTGTCGTCGGGCGCAGCTTCGGCCACCGCTTCGGAAGAGTCTGCCAGAACCGACTGAAGCAAAGGGGATTTGGCCATCACCGGCTGAACAGCTCCCGGCTGACTTGCGTCCGGTTCTGCCATCGTCATGGCTTTGTCCACCGAAGCCGATGCGGCGGGACCGCTGTCCGCCCGGGTGAGTCCCATGACCAATATGGCCATCGTCAGCAGAGCCGTGACCAGCAGAATAGTTGCACTGACTCGATATGCAATTTTTTCAACCATGGTCGCACTCCCTGTCGTTAATGAATTGTTTACCATGGATTCGCGACTGGACTTAGCGGTTTTTTCACGCGTCCCGAACCGGCACGGCGGCGCGGGGAACGTTAAGCGGAAGCGTTAACGGGCGGAGAGGCACGGTCCCTGACCGTCCGCGACCGTCGCCCGACCGCCGGATAATTTCGCGCGGTGTAAATGAAGTTATTGCAGCGACTTGCGGCAATCGCTAGCAGCTATGCGGTGATAAGCTCCGCACCGCATCCCTTCACTATCGCCAATTATCGCTACCTCTGGTTCTCGCGACTGGCATCGATGTTTGCGCTTTACGCGATGATGCTGATCCTCGGCTGGCAGGCCTATAATCTGGCGCGCGAAAGCATGGGGGTCAGCGCCTCTGCCGGCATATTGGGGCTGCTCGGGCTGCTGCAATTCGTACCATTGTTCATCCTGACGCCGCTGGTAGGCTGGGTCGCGGACCATATGGACCGCCGCTGGATCGCGCGCATAGTGCTGGCGGCCCAGGCACTGATAGCGCTGGCGCTGGGCCTGCTCACCGCGACCGGCGGGATCACGCTCTGGACCATCTATATCATCGCGGTGCTGCTCGGCATCTGCCGCGCCTTTCTCGGTCCGGCCATCAGCTCGCTCGCACCCAATCTGGTCCCGAAAGCGTCGCTGCCGCGTGCCATCGCGCTTTCGACCATAGCCTGGCAGGTCGGTGTCATTGCCGGTCCGGGCATGGCGGGGCCGCTCTACAAGGTCGATGCCGCCCTGCCCTATTTCGTCTGCGCGGGCCTCTACAGCCTGGCGACGCTGGCTGTGTTCATGATCGGGCCGGTGCCACGCCCGGAAGCGGACAAGACCAGAGGCCCCTTGCAGCAGGTCAGCGACGGCATGGCCTATGTCTGGACCAACAAGCTGGTGCTGGGCGCAATCACGCTCGATCTGCTGGTCATGTTCCTCGCCGGCGCCACGGCGATGATCCCGGTCTTTGCCAAGGATATATTGAATGCCGGAGAAATCGGCCTGTCGCTGCTTGCCGCCTCGCCGGCGGTCGGCGCGGTGATTGTCGCGCTGATCTTCTCCTTCGCCCCGCTCAGCAAGAATGTCGGCAACAGCATGCTCGTGGCCATGGCGGTGTTCGGTCTCGGCACGATCGGCTTTGGCCTCAGCACCAATCTCTACCTGTCGATGGCCTGTCTCGGCATCTGCGGCGCCGCCGACATGTTCGGCGTCTATGTCCGCGGTTCGCTGATCCAGCTGCACACGCCGGATGCCAAGCGCGGACGGGTCGGCGCGGTCAGCCAGATGACGATCAGCGCGTCAAACGATCTGGGGGTCGCCCTGTCCGGCGGCCTGGCCGCCTTGGTTGGACCGATTGCCGGCATTGTAGCGGGCGGTGCCGGTGCTATAGTGGTGACAGGACTCTGGTCGCGCCTGTTCCCCCAACTGGGCGCTGCCAAGACTTTTGATCCCCCGGAGGACCTGCAAAGGGAACCGGTAAAAGAATGAAAAGATAAACAGGAGCGCAGGATAATGATTGCCAATAATATTCTCGAAACCATCGGAAACACACCGCATATCAAGATGCAGCGGCTGTTCGGCGACGCCAATGTCTGGATCAAGTCCGAACGCTCCAACCCCGGCGGGTCGATCAAGGACCGCATCGGTCTGGCGATGATCGAGGCGGCCGAAAAATCCGGCGCGCTCAAGCCCGGCGGCACCATCATCGAACCGACATCCGGCAATACCGGCGTTGGCCTCGCGATGGTCGCGGCGGTCAAGGGCTATACGCTCGTTCTGGTGATGCCCGAGTCGATGTCGCTCGAACGCCGCCGGCTGATGCTGGCTTATGGCGCGACCTTCGATCTCAGCCCCAAGGAAAAGGGCATGAAGGGCGCGATCGAGCGGGCGCAGGAACTGGTCGACCAGACACCGGGCGCCTGGATGCCGCAGCAATTTGAAAATCCGGCCAATTTCGAAGTGCACAAGCGCACCACCGCCATCGAGATTCTCAATGACTTCAAGGATGATCCGCTCGACGCGATCATCACCGGCGTCGGCACCGGCGGCCATATCACAGGCGTGGCGGAAGTGCTGAAGGAACATTGGAGCCATCTGAAAGTCTATGCGGTCGAACCGACGGCTTCCCCGGTGATCAGCGGCGGCCAGCCCGGTCCGCACCCGATCCAGGGCATTGGCGCCGGCTTCATCCCCGGCAATCTGCACACGCAGAGCATCGATGGCGCGATCCAGGTCGATCCTGCCGATGCCAAGGCCATGGCCCTGAGAGCCGCCAGCGAAGAAGGCATGCTGGTCGGGATATCCTCCGGCGCAACTCTGGCAGCGATCGCCCAGAAGCTGCCCGAACTGGGCGACGGGGCGAAAGTTCTCGGCTTCAACTATGACACCGGCGAGCGCTATCTTTCTGTACCAGAATTCCTGCCCGAAGAATGAGTTCGATCGAGGTCCAGCAATTCACCTACCGCCACGGTGATGTAGAATTGGCCGGCTATATGGCCCAGCCGAGCCGCTATCCGCGGGCGGGCATATTGATCGTGCCGACCATATCCGGCCCGACCAAGCTGATGCATGACCGCGCCCGCTGGCTCGCCTCTCTCGGCTATAGCGCGATGGTCTGCGACCTCTATGGCAAGGGACATATCGAGGACATCCACGAGGCCCGCAAACTGGCCGACGATCTGCGCGCCGATGCCGAATATTATCGGGAGCGGTTCCGCTGCGCGCTGGACGAATTGCGCAACCGGTCCAAGCTGGCCAACAACCGGATTGCGGCGATCGGCTATTGCATGGGCGGCGAGATCGTTCTGGAAATGGCGCGCGGTGGCGAGGATATCGCCTTGGTAGTCAGCTTTCACGGACTGCTCGCAACGCCGCTGCCGGCCAAGCGCGGGACTATCAAGGCCCGTATATTGGTCTGCCACGGGCGGGCCGACCCGCTGGTGCCGCCCAAGCAGGTGCGCGAATTTCTCGAGGAAATGGATATCGCCGGCGCCGATTGCCATATGCATGTCTATTCCGGCGTGCTGCACGGCTTTACCGACATCAACAGCAACCGGCATCCGGCCGAAGCGGTTCGCTATAATGCCTCTGCAGACCGGCAAAGCAAAGCAGCGATGCTCAGCATGTTCGACGAGATATTCGGGAATGGAAAAACACCGGACCAATATTAGGCCCGGTGTTTCTAGGCTTCTGGAACGGATGAATTAGTCCGGCTGCCCGTCACCATCGTCATCCAGCAGATCGGGCTGTCCATCGCCGTCGCTATCCCACGCATCGGGCTGTCCGTCACCGCTGCGATCCCAGGCGTCCATCAATCCGTCCCCGTCCGTGTCAATTGTGGGGGCCGGAATCTCGACCGCGCTGTCATCCACATGTTCGGGTTCTGCGGCGCTTGCTGCGACCGACAGGCCCAGTGAGGCAGTCATCAGATAGGGCGTCATCCGGCGGATGATATTCAGGCTCTTGTTGGAATGCATTGCATATACTCCTTATGCATATCATTCCCCTGTCACCGGTTTGATGGCCGATCCGTGGCGGCCCGTCTATCGGCCTTCGGCCATATGGTAGAAACGGGAGCCAAATGGCAGAATTCCGCCACCTGTCGACATATTGGCACCGCTCGTCGCAGGCGATCGGTGAAGCCGCCATTTGACAGAATTTGGGCTACTGTTTGTCGAATTATCGACACATTTTTCCGGTGAATGGGAAAACAAGGGTCGGGGGATATTTCAACTGAAAGGTTGTCAGCCATGACCATGCAACAGAATCGCCCAGTCTCCACGCCATCATCTTCGCAAGAGAATCGTCCTTTGATTATCAAGGTCGGCAAACGCCTGCGCGGCACGATGAACCGGATATCCCAGAGCCAGTCCAAGATAGCCACAGAGCCGGTCATCCAGGACGATGCTTTCCAGTGGACCCGCTCGCTGAGCGAAAACTGGCAGACGATTGCGCAGGAAGCAGCGGCGATCCTGCGTCACCGGGATGCCGTGCCGCCGCTCAAGGACATTTCACCCGACCATGCCCGGATCGCCGGCGACGGCCACTGGCGCTCCTTCTTCCTGGTCGGCTATGGCTATGAAGTGGCTGAAAACTGCGCCCGCGCGCCGGTCACGGCGGAACTGGTGCGCCAGATACCCGATCTGAACTCGGCTTTTTTCTCGATTCTCGAACCCGGGGCGACGATTCCGCGACATCGCGGCGTGACGCGCGGGCTGGTCACCTGCCATCTTGGATTGATCGTCCCCGACAGTCCGGAAGACTGCACCATCCAGGTCGAAGACAGAAATCTGTTCTGGGAGGCCGGAAAATGGCTGGTCTTCGACGACAGCTATTATCACGAAGTGCACAACCGGACCGATCAGCGCCGGGTCATCCTGCTGGTGCAGGTGAAACGCCCGATGCGCCTGCTGGGGCGGCTTGCCAATGATCTCGCATTATGGGGCATTCGCCGGTCACCCTTTGTACAGGATGCCCGGCGAAATCTTGGTATGTGGGAACAGGCCTATCAGCAGGCGGAACAGAACGAAGCCGCCTGATCAGAACCTTCAGGCAACCGCGAACATGTCCGGGTCGAGCGCCATGATCGAGTCGGCACCGCCTTCGATCTTGCGACGCAGGGCGCCCGCATCCGGCATGAACCGCTCGGCGAAATATTGCGCGGTGACCAGCTTGGCCTCGTAATATTTCGGATTGTCCGTGCCGGCGTTAAGAGCAGCCTGCGCCGCCTTGCTCATCCGCAGCCACATCAGGCCGAGCGAGACGATGCCCATGATGTGCATATAATGATAAGCACCGGCGCCGGCGTTGTTCGGATTGGCCATGCCGTGCTGCATGAACCACATGGTGGCTTTCTGCAGTTCGCCATTCGCCTGCTCCAGAGCTTCGGCAAATCCGGACAGTTTCTCGTGGCCTTTGGCTTCGGCAATTTCTTCGGCCACCACCTTGAAAAAGGCCTGTACCGCACGGCCACCCTTCTGGCCGAGCTTGCGACCGACCAGATCCATCGCCTGGATACCGTTGGTGCCTTCATAGATCATGGCGATCCGCGCATCGCGCACGAACTGCTCCATGCCCCATTCCTGAATATAGCCATGTCCGCCGTAAACCTGCTGCGAATCGGTGGCGACCTGATAGCCCTTGTCGGTGCCATAGCCCTTGATGACCGGGGTCAGCAGGCTGACGAGATCATCCGCGAGCTGGCGTTCTTCCTCGGTTTCCGCCTTGTCGGCCAGATCAACCTGCAACGCGCCCCAGAGAACCAGCGCACGCATCGATTCGGTAAAGGCCTTGCCGTCCATCAGCATCCGGCGAACGTCCGGATGGACGAACAGCGTATCGGCTTTTTCTTCCGGATCCTGGGCACCGGTCAGCGCCCGGCCCTGACGACGGTCACCGGCGTAGATGACGGCATTCTGATAGGCGATTTCGCCCTGCGCCAGGCCCTGCAGGCCAACGCCCAGCCGCGCCGCGTTCATCATGATGAACATCGCGCGCAGGCCCTTATTCTCTTCGCCGACCATATAGCCGGTCGCGCCGTCATAGTTCATCACACAAGTCGCATTGCCGTGAATGCCCATTTTTTCCTCGATCGAGCCGCAGCTTACGCCGTTGCGTTCGCCCAGCGAGCCGTCTTCGTTCACCAGGAATTTCGGTACGATGAAGAGCGAGATGCCTTTGGAGCTGTCGGGCGCGCCCGGGGTCTTCGCCAGCACGAGGTGGATGATATTCTCCGCCATGTCATGTTCGCCGGCAGAGATAAAAATCTTCTGGCCGGTGATCGCATAATGGCCGCCCGGCATGGGTTCGGCCTTGGTCCGGATCAGGCCCAGATCGGTGCCGCAATGCGCCTCGGTCAGGTTCATCGTGCCGGTCCATTTGCCGGAGATCATCTGGGTCGCATAAGTCTGCTTCTGCTCTTCGCTGCCCTCGGTGAGGATCGAGGCAATCGCACCCTGGGTCAGGCCGCTGTACATTTCCAGCGCCTGGTTGGCCGAGACCATGAATTCCATGACCGCATTGCCGACGACGCGGGGCAGGCCCTGTCCGCCGAATTCTTCCGGCGAGGACAAGGTCGTCCAGCCGCCATCGGTCAGCTGCTGATAGGCTTCCTTGAAGCCCTTTGGCGTGGTGACCGATCCGTCTTCATGACGGGTGCAGCCTTCCTCGTCACCCGACTGGTTCAGCGGATGCAGGACTTCGGCCGAAAAACGGCCCGCTTCGGTCAGGATCGCGTCGACCATTTCCGGCGTGGCATTTTCAAAGCCGGAAAGGCCGGAATATTGTTCGAGACCAAGGACTTCGTTCAGGATGAAACGGACTTCGCCTACGGGTGCGGTATAACTGGGCATGATATTCTACTTTCTACTCAAATGGGGGTTGCCGGATGTTACCGGCGTCTATCCTCTATTGATGCTGCGCTTTGGCGTCCGCCATGGCGTCCTGCACAGTCTTTATGAAGCCGGTCAGTTCCTTGATCGAACTGTCGATATCGGCCCGCTGTTTCTTCAGCGTGTCCACCTTTTCCTGACATTTCGCGACAGTGACCTGCATTTGCGTCTTCCGGCCATCGCCAAGATCGTAAAGATCGATCATGTCGCGGATTTCCGTAAGGCTGAAACCGACATTTTTTGCCCGCATGATCCAGGCAAGACGCGCCCGGTCCCGTTTCGTGTAAATGCGGGACAGGCCCTTGCGGTGCGGGGCTATAAGCCCCTCGTCCTCATAGAACCGGAGGGCACGGGCGGTTACACCAAATTCTTCCGATAAATCGGATATCGTATAGGTTTCCCGGTTTTGCAGGTCGGGCGTGTCAATTTCGGCATGGTTTGGCGGTTGTGACATGACCACCGTATAGCTTACGCTAACGTAAACGTCAAGGCTGGCTGTCAGGGCACAGATTCTCGAAATCCTGACCAGCGGTCGAACGGGCCACCGCGTCGCCCTCCCCGATCATGAAGAAGCTGACGCCTTCGAAACCGGCGCGCGGACTGCAATAGCTCGCGCAGCCTTTCGGCAGATCGCCGGGCAAGCTCAGCTCGACTCCATCAAACCGGGCAGAGAAGCTGCATTTTTCCTCACCATCCAGAGTGATCCGGACATTCTCCCCTTCCCGCTCGGCCTCGCCCAGCGCCTCGCATTTGCTGCCGGGTCCGAACATCGCGATCATCCCGACCTGATAGCCGTTTTCGTCGTTGCCGACCGCGCAAAACCGGTCGGTGCCCAGATCGCTTTTGCGCTCGAAAGCGCCAGAAAGCGTGACATTGCGGGAATCCGGAATGACGCCAGCATCAATCGCCGCCTGCTCCAACGTCGAGAGTTCTTCTAACGGCTCGTCTGCACCGGACTGGCTCTGGTCGCAAGCTCCCAGCAAAAACAGGGAAAACAGCGCAATGCCGTTTCTCACGCGACAGGCTCCAGCTTCCCGCCGGTGATTTTCCGGTAGAAACAGCTTCTTTCACCGGTATGGCAGGCGGGGCCCGCCGGCACCGCCTTGATCCAGACCGAATCCTGATCGCAATCTATGCGCATCTCGGTGACCGACAATATATTGCCCGATGTTTCGCCTTTCTTCCACAGCTGCTGCCGGCTGCGCGAATAGAAATGCGCGACACCGCTGTCCTGGGTCAGTTGCAGGGCTTCCGCATTCATATAGGCCAGCATCAAAAGCTCGCCGGAGGAATCATCGCTCACGACAGCGGCGATCAGGCCGTTCGAATCATATTTCGGCTGCAGCAGATTTCCGGTCTCGAGGTCGTTTTTTTCATCTGTCATAGCGTTGAATTAGGACCCGATCCGGCTGCGCGCAACGGCTAATGGCGCTATTGTCCAAGCACAGGCCGGTTCATTCGTGCTATATGATGATTTTATGACATTGGGGGCAGACAAAGCACGGTTTCAAACCTATATGGCTGACATCCCCCATATGACCATTTACAAGCTAGGTGAGAAATGCTGACAACCCACCCGTTTGATGACGACAAGCTGCGGGAAGAGTGCGGCGTATTTGGAATCGCCGGGATAGAGGATGCAGCCGCCATGGTTGCCCTCGGTCTGCATGCTCTCCAGCATCGCGGTCAGGAAGCAGCCGGTATTACCTGCCGCAACGGCAAGGAATTCTACAGCCATCGCGCGCTCGGTCCGGTCGCCGGCAATTTCGACAGTGAAGAGGTGATCAACCGCCTGCGCGGTGATTCCGCCTGCGGTCATGTCCGCTATTCGACCACCGGTGCCGGTACGCTGCGCAACGTCCAGCCGCTTGAGGCCGATCTCGCGTCCGGCGGCTTCGCCATCGCCCATAACGGTAATATTTCCAACGGCCTGGCGCTGCGGGACGAACTGGTCCGGCACGGCTCGATCTTCCAGTCGACCAGCGATACCGAGGTCATCATCCATCTGGTTGCGACATCCAAATATCGCACGCTGCTCGACAAGTTCATCGATGCGCTGAAACAGGTCGAGGGTGCCTATTCGCTGATCTGCATGACCGCAGAGGGCATGATCGCCTGCCGCGACCCGCTCGGCATCCGCCCGCTGGTCATGGGCCGGATCGGCGAGGCCTATGTGTTCGCTTCCGAAACCGTCGCGCTCGACCTGGTCGGCGCGGAATATGTCCGCAGCGTAGAGCCCGGCGAGCTGATCGTCGTGACCAACGGCGAACTAAGGTCCCACCGGCCCTTCAACAATGCCCAGGCCCGCCCCTGCATATTCGAACATGTCTATTTTTCGCGGCCCGATTCGATTGTCGATGGCAACTCGGTCTATAGCGTGCGCAAGGAAATCGGCGCCCAGCTGGCCATCGAAAGCCCGGTTTCGGCCGATTATGTCATTCCGGTGCCGGACAGCGGCACGCCCGCTGCTCTCGGTTTCGCGGAAGAATCCGGCATCCCGTTTGAACTGGGCATCATCCGCTCGCATTATGTCGGCCGGACGTTCATCCAGCCGGGTGACGGGGTCCGTCATCTCGGCGTGAAACTGAAGCACAATGCCAACCGTCCGCTGGTCAATGGCAAGAAAATCGTTCTGGTCGATGACTCGATCGTGCGCGGCACCACCAGCATGAAAATCGTCCAGATGATGCGCGAAGCCGGCGCGGCGGAAGTCCATATGCGGATCGCCAGCCCGCCGACGATGCACAGCTGCTTTTATGGCGTGAACACGCCCAAGCGGGAAAAACTGCTCGCAGCGCGGAAATCGATCGAGGAAATGCGCGAATTCATCCAGGCCGACAGCCTCGCCTTCGTGTCGATCGACGGCCTCTACCGCGCCGCTGGCGAAGACACCCGCCACGACCTGCAACCGCAATATTGCGATGCCTGTTTCACCGGCGCCTATCCGACGGTTCTCACCGACCGCGATGGCGCGGAAGAGCCGGACCAGCTCAGCATGCTCAACGAACGGCAGGATTCGTCCGGAACCGCCCGCGATCATGAACCGTCCGGTGACCTGCCCCGCATCAAGCAGACAGCGAGCTGAACATGAAATTTGAGGGTCAACTGGCGCTCGTCACGGGCGCGAGCCGTGGCATCGGTGCGGCAACGGCGCTGGCGCTGGCCCGCGAAGGCGCCCATGTCGTGATCACCGCGCGCAGCGCCGATGGTCTGGAAAAGATCGAAGAACAGATTCACAATGCTGGCGGCAGCGCCACCATCGCCCCGCTCGACCTGACCGATGGCGACAGTATCGGGCGTCTGGCCACCGCTATTGCCAGCCGCTGGGAGGGGCTCGACATTCTGGTGCTCAACGCAGCCATGCTGGGAACGCTCGCACCGGTGCCGGCGATTGACGGCAAGGAATTCAACAACGTCCTGACGCTCAACCTGATCGCGCAGCAGGCGCTGATCGCCGGCTTCGATCCGATGCTGCGCAAGAGCGAAAACGCCCGGGTTGTGGCCATGACCAGCAGCGTCGGCCGCAAGCCGCGGGCATTTTGGGGCGCTTATGGTGCATCGAAGGCCGCTTTTGAGACACTTTTGCTCAGCTATGGTGAAGAAATGCGCAATTTGGGCAAGATTCGCACGGCCATTGTTGATCCCGGCCGCACCCGCACCGAAATGCGGGCGAGCGCCTATCCGGGCGAGGATCCGGCCAGTGTCAAACTACCCTCGGTCGTCGCCGAGCGGCTGGTTGAAATACTCGCCAGCGATTTCGACACCGGCGAGCATTTCCAGATCAGCTGACGGGTTCCGATCAGCTCTGCGGCGGCTCGGCTGCCACATATTTTTTCACCGCTTCAAAAAAGGCAATCCGCTGGTTCTTCTGCGCGTCGGGTGATGCGCTGGGCCAGTTGCCATTGGTCGCGATGACCAGCTTCTGCGCCGGATCGATGAAGATCCCCTGGCCGAAAATGCCCTGGCCGCCGAAACTGCCGTCGTCAAAAGTCCACCACTGATAGCCATAGCCACGACCCGGCACGCCGATGTCCGCCTGTTTCGTGCCAGCCTTTTCAAACCAGCCTTCGGGCACGACGGGTGTCTCTCCGATCTTTCCGCCTTCCATCGCAAACTGGCCGAACAGCGCATAATCCCGCACCGTCGCGGAGATACAGCAGCCGCCGATTTCCTTGCCGCCCTCGTTAAGCAGCCATTCGGCATCCTGCCCCATTCCATAAGGTTTCCAGACCTTTTCGGACAGATATTCAGACAAAGTCTTACCTGTCGCCTTGGCCACCAATACGCCGATCAAATTGGTTTCACCGGTATTATATTGCCAGCGGGTGCCCGGCGTCGCTTCGTTCTCCAGCGTCTTCATATAGACGATGATCGGATCCATTCCGTCGACCGGCTTGGTATTGTTGAACAGGGCCACATCGGATTTCGGATCGGCATAATCCTCGTTCCACTTCACGCCCGATGTCATGGTCAGCAGTTGCAACACCGTCACCTCGTCATAGCCGCTGCCCTTCAACTCCGGGATATATTGGGTCAAGGGATCATCGATCGATTCGATATAGCCGTCCTTGATTGCCGCGCCGACCAGCGTCGAGACCAGCGATTTGGCCACAGAGAAAGAAGTCCAGCGTTCGTCCTGTTCGAAATCGCGCCGATATTCTTCCTTGCGGATCTTGCCGTCCTGCAGAATCACCATGCCGGCCAGCCTTTGCTGTTCCATATAGTCGTCGATCGACAGCGTTTCGCCGGCAACCTCGAAACTGTCCGGCAGCGGATTTCCGGCCTCCAGTTCCCGCGGATTGTCGCCAGCAGCGATGGTGTTGGAGGGCACCAGCACGTCCATCATCCGGAAAGCCTTGTCGCGCTGCGCATCGGTCCAGAACAGGATATTCTTGTCGGTCGGCAGGCCGGCCGCATCGGCCGCGACTTTCTGCACCTGCTCGCAGGCCGTCAGGCTGATACAGGCGACGCCCAGCATCGCCAGTTTTCCGATAAATTTCATTATTCCGTTCTCCCACTCTTATTCTGTTTTTATCAGCGTTACCTGGGCGACATCAATGCCGCCGCCACGAAAACCGCCTTCGCAATAGGTCAGATAGAAACGCCACAGACGGACGAATTTCTCGTCAAATCCCGCCGGCAGATCGCCGCGCTCGACCACCTCGTCAAACCGCTCGCGCCAGATTTTCAGCGTCCGCGCATAGTCCAGACCGAAATTCTTCTGGTCGGTCCATTGCAGGCCGCGTTCCTCGGCCAGCGCCCGGAACCGGCTCTCCGACAGCAGCATGCCGCCGGGGAAAATATAGGTCTGGATGAAGTCTGCGCTGCTCGCATATTGTTCGAAAATATCGTCGGCGATCGCGATATATTGCAGCGCCGCCCGGCCGCCAGGCTTCAGGTTGCGGGCGATGCAGTCGAGAAAATCGGGCCAATATTGCTGGCCGACCGCCTCCACCATCTCGACGCTGGCAATGGCATCATATTGACCGTCGATATCGCGATAATCCTGGATCAGATACCCCGCCTCGGGATGATGCTCCCGCGCCCAGGCGGTCTGCTCGTCGGACAGCGAAATGCCGGTCACATCCAGCCCGTGATCGCGGGCCAGACTGCCCGACAGCGCGCCCCAGCCGCAGCCGATTTCCAGCACGCTGTCGCCGGGTCTGGCCGACAGTCTTTCGGCAATCGCCGCGATCTTGTTGCGCTGCGCCTGCTCCAGACTCTCCTTCTCGCCGGTAAAGATGGCACTGGAATAGCTCATGCTATCGTCCAGCCAGAGTCGGTAGAAATCATTGCCCAGATCATAATGATATTGGATATTCTGCCGCGCCCGGCGTTTGTCGTTGTCGCGTTTCGTGTGCCGCCGCCGGACCACCCAGTTGAACAGGCCGGAGGCCCGTCCGGTGCTTTTCAGCCCTTCGCGGTTGCGGGTGAACAGGTCAAAGACCGGAACCAGATCGGGGCTGTCCCATTCGCCCAGTTCCCACGCCCGGTACCAGCCGACCGAACCGCTGTTGATCAACCGCAGCAGCGCATTCCAGCTGCGCAGATTGACCTCCGCCATCGGTCCTTCGCCGCGCCCGCCCAATATCCGCGTCGTCCCGTCGGGCAGCTTGCCCTCGAACGTGCCGTGATCCAGCCCGGCATCGATGCGGTCGAGAATATGGTGAAAGCCGGGCGCGAACAGACGCGCGAAAAAGCCCCCGCCAGTGGCGAATCTTTTGCGCCTATCCAGCAGATGCTGGCCGCGTTTGGGGGTTTCGACATTCATGCGCGCAAATATGGACCAGCGCTAAGCGCTTGGCAACGTAGAACTATCCTCACTGCCGGTGATCGCTCAGCTTCCCGGCGCCGCAGCCGAACCCGCCAATATGCCGCCGTCAATATTCAGTTCCGATCCAGTGATATAGGTCGCTTCATCCGATGCCAGCAGCACCGCTATCGCGGCCACTTCGCTGTCCTTGCCGAACCGCTGCAGCGGCGTGTCGCGCACCAGCGCCTTTTCCGAGGCCTCCCGCGCGTCACCCTCGCCCAGCATCGGTTCCCACATCGGCGTCATGATCGCGGCGGGATGGATCGAGTTGCAGCGAATCTGCCAGCCCTGCTGCGCGCAATAAAGCGCGACCGACTTGCTGTGATTGCGGATGGCGGCCTTGGACGAAGCATAAGCCGCAGCCCCCGGTATCCCGACCAGCCCGGAGCGCGACGAGATATTGATGATTGATCCACTGCCCTTGTGCTTCATCGCCCGGATTGCATAGCGGCAACCGAGGAAGGTCCCGTCAAGATTGACCCGGTGCACCGCGCGCCAGTCTGCCAGCGAGGCATTTTCCGGGTCATGCGGGCCAATGCCCTTTTCGAAACCGGTGATCCCGGCATTGTTGACGACGACATCGGCGGCAGGATGCAAGCTGGCGAGCCGGTCCCAGTCCGCTTCCTGCTCCACGTCCAGCAAAAATGTGTCGCAGCCCAGTTCCTCGCCGGTCGCCTGCAAGGGCCCGACATCGCAGTCGGTGAGCAGAACCGCCGCTCCCTCATCGACAAAGGCCTTGGCAATAGCCTTGCCGATGCCGCGAGCGGCACCGGTGATGATGCAAAATTTTCCTGATAGTCTGTGCATAAGAGGTCCTGAATATAGGTGTCAAAATATCCGGCCCGCAGGACCGGAATGGGTGATTTTGATATTGCCTGACGGCGACCTACTTGTTCATCGACCCGATATCCTTTGATCTGCGCGCCAATAATATCGGCTTGCCGCGCGCATTTCAATCCCCGGGATCATTTCACCTTGGCATAAGCCTCGAGCGCCCGCTCGCGCGCTTTCTTGTGCCCGGTGATCTTGGCCGGATAATCCTTGGGCTTGCAGCCGTGGTCTTCCGGATCGTGGATATAGGGATCGTCAATATCCGCCAGTTCCGGGACCCATTGGCGGATATAGTCCCCCGCGTCGAATTTCTCCGACTGGGTCAGCGGCGCCATGATCCGGACGAACATATTGCTGTCGACGCCGGTGCCCGACACCCATTGCCAGTTGACGCTGTTGGACGCGTAATCGGCGTCGACCAAAGTGTCCCAGAACCATTGCTCGCCCTCGCGCCAGTCGATCAGCAGATGTTTGATCAGGAAACTTGCCGCGATCATCCGGACGCGATTGTGCATCCAGCCGGTCATCCATAATTCGCGCATCCCGGCATCGACGATAGGATAGCCGGTCTTGCCCTCGCACCACGCCTTGAAGTCGGCTTTCACCCTATCGTCACTTATGTCCCGCCACGGCAGGGCGCGCATTTTCTCGCGATAGCTCTCTCCACCATATTGCGGGAATTGATCAATCACATTTTGCGCATAGTCGCGCCAGACCAGCTCCTTGAGATAGGTCTCGACCTTGCTCCCCTGCCCCGCCAGCCGGTTCCAGACGGTTGCCGGGCTGATCTCGCCGAAATGCAGATGCGGCGACAGGCGCGATACGAGTTCTTCGGAAGGCAGGTTCCGACCCTCGTCATATTCTGCCGCCTTGTCAGCAAATTCTTCGAGATTGTCCTCGGCGCCGGCACTCCCCGGCTGCCAGTGGTCGCCAAAGGCTGCGGCCCAGTCCGGCTTGGTCGGCAACAGGTCCCAATCGTCCAGAGCATCGCTATCCGGCCAACTGTCCGGGGTAACGAGGCTTTCTGGCGCGGCAGCAGGCTCCCCCGGCGGCATATGCTGGCGCAGAGCCTTCCAGAAGGGTGTGTAGATTTTATAGGGCGTACCGGAACCCGTGGTCACTGTCCCTGGTGGCAGCAGATAGTTGCCATCATGCAGGATCAACCGCGCCTCATCGCCGAGAGACTTTTCCAACATTCGCTCGGCATTGCGCCACCAGGGCTCGTAATGATGCAGCGCATGGACCTCATCCGCTCCGGTTGATTTGACAATTTCGGCCAGATGCTCCGAAGCCGGCCCGTGACGCAGGATCAGCCGCGACCCCAGATCCTGTAAAGATGCTTCCAATTCTTCCAATGACCGGTGCAACCACCAGCGCGAAGCCCCGCCCATGATGCGGTGTTTCGGCGTGTCATCGTCGAGAATATAGACCGGAATGACCGGACCGTCACCGGCCGCAGCGGCGGCGACAGCGGCTTGATCGGACAGGCGAAGATCGCGGCGGAACCAGATGATTTTGGCTTTTGTCATATCCCACCCATCCCTCAGGGAGCCGCTCGTTCCAACCTGTCTTTTCGGACATTGACCCGGACCGAGAAGCGGTCTCCGACCAGCGGGTCCATGAAGCGCTGGTCTCGCACGGTCATATTGCTGCCATCCCTTTCAATAACCGGCATTCTCGACCAAAATAGAAAAGCGGCGGCGTCATCGCTGGCCGTTGCCAGGACGGGAAGCAGCGCCCGGCTGGATTCGGGCATGGCCCGCTTTTCATTGAGAACCAGTCCGTCAAACAGATCATAAGCACCTGACCCGTAAGCAAATTCATTCCGCCACAGCATCTCTCGCTTCCAGAACTGGAGCGGCACCGGGTTGGCCACAACCATATTGTCTTCGCCCTTCGCCTCGGTTTGAGCAGCGTTGCTCGCGAGCAGCGACTTGGTCTCCGCTTCAGCCTTGCCGGTTATCACGCCATTGGCAAAAATATAGGCGCAGACGGCAGCAAAGCTGATCCACGCGGGCCGCTGCCAATTGCCAGCGCCCTTCTTCTCACGCCGTCTCGAAAGCCACAGGCCAGCGATCAGTGCCACCCAGATCCAGAGATCGATGATGAAGATGCTGTCGCCATAAAACCATTGCGACGAAAAGGGTTCGAGCAGGCGGATGCCATAGCTGTTCAGCCAATCCAGCGCCGGATGGCTGAGACAGCCGATATAGGCCAGCGCCAGCAGCCAGCCCTTGTGGATCGGCAACCGGTCCGCAGGCCGCTTCCCGCGCTTCGTCTGCCAGCGATCAAACCCGATCATGATCCCGGTCAGCAGCAGCGGCAGTACCAGCATCGCGATCGGGCCATGGGTGATCCCGCGCCGGAGCGCCAGATGCTGCACCCCGCCGAGCAAGGTCGTCACCGCGTCGATATCGGGAATATTGGCGGCGATGATAAGCGTCGCCATGCCGAGACCGGTTTTCTGTTTCAGGCCCATCTGGCCGAGAACAGCGCCCGCTAGGCTATGGGTTAGATTATCCAAATTTTATCTCGCACGAAGCCACGAAGGCACAAAGAACTTGCATTGCCTAGCCTCGGAAATAGTTATTTGCCAGACGCTTGACACCTTCTTTGAAAGTGGCTGCGCCAAAATTCATCAGGAAACCCAATGGCAAATCGGCCAGTCGCAAATAGGTGATGACCTGCTTTGCGTGAACCGGTGCCGAACGCTCTG
>CAXHZT010000026.1:0-29043 GCA_964022345.1 uncultured Sphingorhabdus sp. | reverse complement strand
AGGGTCGCAGCGGCTTCAAATTCGAACGAATAATCCGGGAGCCGGACTTCCTGGCCATGCTCGACCATATAAACAGTCTCTAGAGTTCATCCGCTCCGCAAAAGACTGACGCCCCAGTCCCGTTCGAACAGGTACAGCGCTATCCGCGCCGCTTTGCCTCTTTCGCTATCCAGTCCGCCATCCCGATCCAGCAGGAGGCGCGCGTCGTCTGTAGCCGGTCCGATCAGCTCATTGACCTGTGTCGGCGTAGCGACGCGGAAGCCGGCGTCTCCGGATTGCCGGGTACCCAATAGCTCTCCTGCTCCACGCAGGCGGAGATCCTCTTCAGCGATACGAAAGCCGTCGTTGGTCTCCCGCATCAGGCTGAGCCGCGCACGCGCTGTTTCACTCAGTGTATCACCGCGGATCAACAAGCAATTCGATTTGACGCTCCCCCGCCCTACGCGGCCGCGCAACTGGTGCAATTGCGCCAGCCCGAAACGGTCTGCCGCTTCGATGATCATCAGACTGGCGTTGGGCACGTCGACGCCAACTTCGATAACCGTGGTGGCAACCAGAACCTTGATCTCGTTCCGCTGAAAGCGCTCCATAACCAGATCTTTTTCCGGGCCCTTCATCCGGCCATGGACCAGACCGACCTGGTCACCGAACCGTGCTTTCAAGGCGGCCGCCCGGTCTTCTGCCGCAGCGAGATCGCTTTTCTCGCTCTCGTCGATCAGGGGGCAGACCCAGTAGGCCTGTCCGCCAGAGCCTATGTGCCGGGCCAGCCCCTCAACCACGTCGGGTAAACGCCCGGCAGAGATCACGCTGGTATCGATGGTCTGTCGACCCGGGGGAAGCTCGTCGATCCGGGAAACATCCATTTCACCAAATTGGCTGAGCGTCAGCGTCCGGGGAATGGGCGTAGCCGTCATCGCCAGCAAATGCGGTGTTCTTTCTGCCTTCTGGGTGAGCAGAAGGCGCTGGGAAACGCCGAATTTATGCTGCTCGTCAATCACGGCAACAGCAAGATTCTTATATTTCACGTGCTCCTGAAATATTGCGTGGGTACCGATCAATATGTGGATGGACCCGTCCATCAAACCCATCAGGGTTGCCTCGCGCGTCTTGCCCTTGTCGCGGCCCGTCAGAATCGCGATGTTGACCGGAAGACCGGTCATCAGCTTTTGCAGACTCTCGAAATGCTGCCGTGCCAATATTTCTGTGGGAGCCAGAAATGCGCCTTGATACCCGGCTTCCACCGCAGACAGTAATGCCATCAGCGCGACCAGCGTCTTGCCGGAGCCGACATCGCCCTGCAGCAATCTCAGCATCGGAGCGCTTTGCGCGAGGTCACCTTCAATCTCTGCAATGCAGCGCTTCTGGGCATTGGTCAGCTCGAACGGAAGCTTCAACTGGTTACGCAGCCTGCCGTCGCCCTGAACGGGGATGCCTTTCTTGGCCCGGTTGCTCGCGCGCACCAGCATGAAAGCCAGCTGGTTGGCAAATATCTCGTCATAGGCAAGCCGGTCGCTGTTCCCCTCGCTTTCCGTCCGATGGAGAGCTTGGATATTATCCTTCCAATTCTTCCAGTTCTTCGCCGCCAGCTGACTCGGCTCGATCCATTCGGGCAAATCCGGCGCAAGCATCAGCGCCTGCTCTACCAACTGCTTCATCCGTACATTGCCAAGACCTTCGGCCAACGGGTATATCGGCTCCAGAAGCGCGATGGCGTTATCCTGTCCCGGCTCCAGAACCTGATCAGGATGCACCATTTGCAGTTCGTCGCCATAGCGTTCGAGCTTACCAGAAATTATCTTGGGCTCACCCAGCGGCAGCAGCTTTTTTGGCCAGCCGGGATTGCGCCCGAAAAAGGTCAGACTGATATAGTTTCCAACCTTGTCCGTGGCATGGACCCGCAACGGACTGCGCGGACCACCGGTGCGATAGTCGACCGGTGTAACCTCGACGATGATCGTCTCGCCGACATCAATTTCATCGAGTTCCTCAACGCGTTTGCGATGCATCCAGTAGCTCGGCTGATGATAGAGCAGATCCTTGATCCTGGTCAGTCGCAGCTTCTCGAGCGGCTTGGCCAATGCCTTGCCGACGCCTTTGAGCGACTGGGTTTCGCCAAATAATGGATTGAGTATCTCGGGCCGCATGTCTATCCGCCTTTATACCCCCGCTGGCCCATTATGCCAGCCAAGTTGGAGCAGTAATTATGGATCGCGAAACAAGGCTGAAAAGGCTGCAATTTCGCGCATGGCATCGCGGCACCCGCGAGGCGGATTTTCTGATTGGCGGCTTTTTCGACCGTTACAGCCAGAATTGGTCCGAAAAGGATATGGACTGGTTCGAAATGCTGCTGGTGGAGGACGATGTCGATGTCATGGCCTGGGCAATTGGAACATTACCCGTTCCTCCCGCTTTTGACGGGCCGCAAATGGCAGTCATGCAGAAACTCGACTATATCGACGCCACGAAATAATATTCTTTTCCTATATCCAAAAGCGATGTTAAGTGTCCTATCTAGATAGAATATTGTCCTCCGAGACCGGGATGACGCTAGCCGGTGTGCCGACCGGTTTCCGTCCACTCTTTCTGTCCCGTCTTGCGAAAGAATCAGGGCAACGTACGATGTTCGTCGCAACCGACGATGCGGCGATGAGCGCGGTTGTCGAGGCGGCCAGGTTCTTTGCGCCCGAGCTGGATATTATCGAATTTCCGGCCTGGGACTGCCTGCCCTATGACCGGGCTTCCCCCGCTCTCCATACCACTTCTGACCGCCTCGCGGCCTTGGCAAAGCTGGCGCAGCCCTCCACAGGCGCGCAGCTGCTGGTCACAACGGTCAACGCGGTAACTCAGCGGGTGCTAGCGCCATCGCGGATCAAGGAATTTGTCACCCATCTCGCTCCCGGCACGATCGTCGAGCAGGAAAAGCTGATCTCATTCCTTTACGCCAACGGATTTGTCCGGGTCGATACGGTAGCCGACAGCGGCGAATTTGCGGCCCGCGGTGGCTTGATCGATCTCTTCCCGCCCGGAGCGGAAATGCCTATTCGAATCGATCTTTTCGGCGACGAGATCGAAACGCTGCGGCAGTTCGACCCTGCAGACCAGCGGACGGTAGGCAATATCGACAGCCTTGATCTTCTTCCGGTATCGGAGTTCTTGCTAGACGCAGATAGCATCACGCGCTTTCGCACGCGCTATCGTGATCTGTTCGGTGCCGTCTCCACAAGCGACGCTTTGTACCAGTCCATCTCGGAGGGCCGCCGGCTGGCGGGAATGGAACACTGGCTGCCGCTACTGGAAGAGCGGCTGGCGACAATTTTCGACTATTTGCAGGACGACTGCATCATTCTGCGCGACGCGGCAGGAGCGGCGGCGGCAGAGGCCCAATTCGCCGCAATCGCGGATTATCATAAAAACCGGATCGAGGCCGACAAGGCCAACTTGTCCAGTTATCGCCCGCTCCCGCCAGAGATGCTCTATCTCACGCCCGAAGAGTGGCGGGCATGCGAAACTGAAGCGCCGATCCATGTTCTGACCGAATTTGATGAACCGGAGTCTGCGACGGTTGTTTCACTGTCGGCATCATCGCCCCGTGATTTTTCACCGGAACGCGCCCGCAACGAAAACATTTATCAGGCGCTTAGCGCCCATCTCAACAGTCTGGTGAAGTCCGGAAGCACTGCTGTGGTGGCGAGCTATAGCAAGGGGTCGCGGGCGCGTATTTTTGATCTACTGAAAGACCATGATGTCAAGGGAGCGGTGCTCTGCGATGACTGGAACTCCTGTCTTGCGACCGAGCCGGGAATAGCCTTGACTATATTGCCTTTGTCATCCGGTTTCCGGACCGAAAGCCTGTCATTGCTCACAGAACAGGATATTTTCGGAGACCGGCTGGTTCGCAAATCCAAGCGCCGCAAGAGCAGCGATGCCTTCATCGAGGAGCTGTCCGCACTGAGTCTGGGCGATCTGGTGGTGCATGTCGAACATGGTATCGGACTTTACGAAGGCATCGTCTCGATTCCGGTCGGCGACAGTCCGCATGATTGCGTTCATCTCAAATATGCCGGCGGTGACAAGCTATATGTCCCGGTGGAAAATATCGATGTCCTCAGCCGCTATGGGGAAGGTGGTGACAGTGTTGTGCTCGACCGTCTGGGCGGCGAAGGCTGGCAACGGCGCAAGGCGAAGCTGAAGGAACGCATCCGGGCGATCGCCCATGAGCTGCTGAGAACTGCAGCAGCCCGGGCTTTGCAACCGGCAACCCCAGCCCGCGTGGACGCGAGCGAGATGGCGGGCTTCGTCGACCGCTTCCCATATCAGGAAACCGATGACCAGCAGCAGGCAATCGAGGAAGTTCTCGGCGACATGGCATCCGGCAAGGCGATGGACCGCCTGGTCTGCGGTGATGTCGGTTTCGGCAAGACCGAAGTGGCGATGCGCGCCGCTTTTGCCGCCGCGATGGCCGGGATGCAGGTTGCGATCATAGCGCCGACGACGCTGCTCGCACGGCAGCATTTCAACAATTTCGAAGAGCGTTTTCGGCCCTTCCCTGTCAAGATCGGCCGTCTGTCCCGCTTGGTTCCGCCGGCAGAGGCCAAGAAGACCAAGGAGGGTCTGGCCAGCGGCGAAGTCGACATTGTGATCGGCACGCATGCCCTGCTCGCCAAATCCATAGAATTCCAGCGGCTCGGCCTGATCATTATCGATGAAGAGCAACGTTTCGGGGTTACCCACAAGGAACGCCTGAAGGCGATGAAGGCGGATGTACACGTCCTGACCCTGACCGCCACGCCCATTCCCCGGACCTTGCAGATGGCGATGACAGGCATGCGCGAACTGTCGGTCATCCAGACCCCGCCTGTCGACCGGTTGGCCGTGCGCACCTATGTCATGCCCTGGGACCCGGTACCGCTGCGCGAAGCGCTTTTGCGTGAGCATTATCGCGGCGGGCAGTCGTTTGTGGTGGTCCCCCGTATCGCGGACCTCCCTGACATCGAAGATTTTTTCAAAAAACATGTTCCCGAGCTGACCTACGTCGTTGCCCATGGTCAAATGCCGCCGGCAACCGTGGAAGAGCGGATGTCCGCCTTTTACGACCGCAATTATGATGTGCTGCTTTCGACGACCATAGTTGAAAGCGGTCTCGACATTCCCAGCGCGAACACGCTGATCATCCATCGTGCCGATCAGTTCGGCCTGGCCCAGCTCTATCAGCTGAGAGGCCGTGTCGGGCGCTCTAAAACGCGCGCTTATGCCTATATGGTGACACCGAAAGACCGCGTCATCCCCGGGCAAGCCGAGGAGCGTCTGAAAGTCCGCGGCGATCTCGACAGTCTCGGTGCCGGTTTCGAGCTCGCCAGCCATGATCTGGATATCCGCGGTGCTGGCAATCTGCTGGGCGACGAGCAATCGGGGCATATCAAGGAAGTCGGCTTCGAACTCTACCAGTCAATGCTGGAAGACGCGATTTTGGAAGCCAAAGCCAAAGGCTCCGGCCTGCAAGCCACCACCGACAGCTTCTCTCCGCAGATCACGGTCGATGCGCCCATATTGATACCGGAAAACTATGTTCCTGATCTTTCACTCCGGATGGGGCTCTATCGCCGCATGAACGGGCTCAAAACCCTTCAGGAGATCGAATCCTTTGCCGCGGAAATGATCGACCGGTTCGGCGACCTGCCGATCCAGACCGACAATTTGCTCAAGCTCATGCATATCAAGATGAATTGCGTGCAAGCGCGGATTTCCAAAATAGAAATGGGACCCCGCGGCGCGCTGGTCACTTTCCATAACGATCAGTTCCCCAATGTTCCGGGACTGCTGGACTATGTCGAACGGCTTAAAGGGACGGCACGAATGCGGCCTGACAATAAATTGTTCATCGAACGGAAGTGGCGAGATCCAAAGTCCCGGCTGCATGGCCTGACCCAGCTGACGACGGGCTTGTCAAAGTTGGCGCAGCGCACTTCTGGCTAGTTGCTGCGTAACGCAAATGCTTCAAATTCGTCGGGTGAAAGGGCACCGGACCGCAAGAATCCCTGGAAATATTCGCAGCCGAGTCCATCCAGTATTGCGAGTTGGGCTTCCGTTTCGACCCCTTCGGCGATCACGCCGAGATGCAGGCTATGCGCCATGTCGATAATCGACCGGACAACCACCTGACCTTTCGGGGAGCCACTGATATCCTGAGTGAGGCCACTGTCGATTTTCAAATAATCGATCGGCAGTTGTTTGAGATAGGACAGACTGCTGTACCCCGTCCCGAAATCGTCAATAGCAATCCGGACTCCGACATTACGCAGCCGTTGCAACTTGCCCGCGGATGCTGACAGATTACCGATCAGCTCGGATTCTGTGATTTCGAGAGTCAGCTGGCGCGGATCAAAACCTGCATTCTGGGCCTGTTCCAATATATTGACATCAAAAGCCAGCGTCGCGAGATCTCCGGCCGTCACATTAAGCGAAAGACGCAAAAAGCGAATGCTTTCCGGCCATCTTGCCGCCAGCGTCAAAGCCTGTTTGTGGATCTGCGCAGAGAGCGAATCCATCATACCCGCCCGTTCGGCGACAGCAAACAAAGTGGATGCTCCAAGCAGACCATATTCGGGATGTTCCCACCGTGCCAGCGCCTCCGCGCCGATCAGCTGTCCCGTCTCAATCTTGATTTGCGGCTGGAAAGCTATCGCGATTTCCCCGCGTGCCATCGCGCCGGCGAGTTGATCTTCCAGCACCGCTTCCAGCCGCACATCTGCTTCTGAAACGCTGCTGAAATTTATCGGCAGAGCGTCCGCTGCGGTAGCTTCTGCGAGAGCCAGTACGGCTTTGCGGGTCAATGTCTTCTCACTGGAGCCGCTGGTGCTGATCGCCACTCCGGCCCGTGCCACAGGATTGATCGGGCGTCCTTCGAGTTGCAGATCGCTGAAAACATGTCCGATCAGTTTGACGGTGAAATCGGAAATGCGGCCAGCCTCGATATCGGCAAGACCGATCAGAAAATTCTGGCCGTCAAGCCGCGCAACAAGATGTGGGCCGGTATATTGGCGCTGCGTGTGATCCATCAACCGGTGACCGACGATACGTAGTAACTGGTCGCCCGCCTTGCGTCCGAATGCCGCATTGATCATCCGGAAGTTCTTGATTCCGATCGCCACAAGGGTCAGTTCGCTTCCGCTCTCCAGTTTCTGCTTTATCCAGGTGCTTGCAGCGCTGCTGTTCCTCAAGCCCGACAGCAGGTCGCGGCCTGTCCAGTCATCGACATCCTCGTTGTTCGCCAGATACTCTATTCTGCCAAAAATATGTCCGCCCGCCTCATGCAGATGGTGGATAACCGGGCGTCCATTTAGACGATGAGGAACCGCCGCCTGTCCTGCGCCGTCACGCAGACGCCCCATGGCCCCGCGAACACGCTTGCGCTCGGTCTCGGACAGCTCGCGATATATTCCGGTGGCCGGATATCGATCAAAATCAATCGTGCCAGCCGCCGCCAACAAACTATCGCTGACCCAATATTCGCCAGTCGATCCCGTGGACATCGACCATTGCAAATCCGCTGATGTCAGCAAGGAATGCTCTTGGCTTGCGCGTTCCGCTCCTCCGCGAAAATTCTCGACATAACGATAGGCATATCTGATCGACTGCTCGAGATCGGCGCGACTATCGGCATAATCGAGATAATGGGTTGCACCAGCCTCGTAGCACCGTGCAATTGTCTCTGCACCGTTGCCGCTATCGACCAAAGCCAGTATCGCAATTCCGCCTTCGGTCGGGGTTCTTGAAAGCTCTGCGATGGCCTTCAGACTGTCGCCGTCATTTTGCCGGGCATCAATCACCGCGATCATGGCCCCCGCTGAAAAAAACCGCGCGCTGAGATTGTCCAGTCTGCGGGCAGAATGGACCCGCCAGCCGAAAGACGCAATTTCGGCGGCCAGAGGATCGCGTTTCCGGGATGAAAGCAGAAACAGGTTTCTGAATTCAACCGGATGCATAGCAGAGACAGATGATTTTTGGACCTTCAAACTCCTTTATCGCGGTCGACAGCTGGCAAATTTCCACGCCACCGACTATCTTTTTCCGTAGCATGCAAACCTTTATATGGCGTTGCCTGCCTATCCGGAAAGCGCTAGCTCTATAGCATTGAATCAACATGAGGCGCCCTATGCAAGACGGTTTCGGACGCAAAATTGATTATCTTCGCATTTCGGTTACGGACCGATGCAATTTCCGCTGCCAATATTGCATGTCCGAGAAGATGACCTTCATGCCGAAGTCCGAGCTTCTGACGCTGGAAGAAATTACCCTTATTGCGGAACGGTTCATCAGTCACGGTATCCGGAAAATCAGGCTAACCGGCGGCGAGCCGCTGGTTAGAAGGGATATGAAAGATGTCATCCAGCGCCTCGGCAGAAAAGTGGCGTCCGGTGAACTGGAAGAATTGACCCTGACCACCAACGGATCGTTGCTGACCGAATATGCTGACCATCTTGCTGCCCATGGAGTGCGGCGGATCAATGTCAGCATGGATACGCTTGATCCCGCCCGATTCTCGGAAATCACGCGTGGCGCGGATGTTGATGTCGTGCTGGAGGGCATAAAAGCCGCCACTTCCGCCGGAATCAAAGTGAAAATCAATATGGTTGCCGTCCGCGACTTTAATGAATCCGATCTTCTCCCCATGGCCGAATATTGCGCCGAGCACGGCCATGATCTGACGGTTATTGAGAGTATGCCACTGGGCGACGTCGGGGCAGATCGAAAACTAGCCCATATCTCCGCAGACGAATTTCTGGTTCCGTTGAAAGATCAATATACAGTGCTACCCATTCCGCATCGCAGCGCCGGCCCCGCGCGCTATGTGTCGGTTGAGCCTTTGGGCCTGCGATTGGGACTGATCACCCCGCTCAGCAACAATTTTTGCGACGATTGCAACCGCTTACGCCTTACGACCGATGGCAAGATATTCATGTGTCTTGGCCATAACGCCCATGTCGATCTGCGTGCGGCGGTCCGCAAGAACGGGATGGCTGCCGTTGACCAATTGCTTCAACAGGCTCTAAAGCTCAAACCGCTGCGGCATGATTTCAATGCCCAGCTCGATGGGTCCGCAGAGATATTGGAGCGTCACATGAACGTCACGGGCGGATGAGCAAGACCAAATGGGCACTGATAGTGTCGCCGACGCAGCCCGCACAGGAAGCTGCCGAAAAGCTGAAACCCATGATCGATTGGGTCCCAATCGAAGAAGCCGACCGGGCTGTAGTGCTTGGCGGAGACGGTTTCATGCTGCAAACGCTGCACCAGATGCTCAATCGGCGAAGTATCATGCCGGTATATGGCATGAATTTGGGTACGGTCGGCTTCCTGATGAACAACTGGCATTTGGAAGATCTGGAAGAACGTTTAAGCAAGGCCAGAGCGTTCAAGGTAAAGCCACTCCGGATGGAGGTGGAGACGATTTCGGGAGCGAGTTTCACGCTTCCCGCTATCAACGAAGTCTCACTGCTTCGTGAAACCCGGCAGACCGCAAAGCTCGAGATCGAAATCAACGGCCGGATCATGATGGAAGAGCTGGTCTGCGATGGCGTTCTCATTGCCACGCCCGCCGGTTCGACCGCCTATAATCTTTCCGCAAACGGGCCGATTCTTCCGCTCACCTGTAATCTTCTCGCCCTGACCCCGATCAGCCCGTTCCGGCCGCGCCGCTGGAAAGGCGCCATATTGCCGGACAAGATGGAGATCACCATCCGCGTGCTCAACCCCGAAAAACGGCCGGTTAGCGCGGTTGGCGACCAGCAAGAAGTCCGCGATGTCAGCTGCGTAAAGGTGGCAATCGACCGCAGCCAGTCGCTAACGATGTTGTTCGATCCGGAACATGCGCTCGACGATCGCATCGCCATGGAACAATTTGTCGTTTGATGGCTTGCGGGACGCAAATGACATTGTTATAGGCGCGCTGCAGAACGAAAGTCTTGGTCAAGAATCAAGTTTGTTCCCCGATAGCTCAGCGGTAGAGCCCTCGACTGTTAATCGAGTTGTCGTAGGTTCGAATCCTACTCGGGGAGCCATTCTTTCAACTTCCCATCCATCCTGATAGATTTTCTCACCAACGGTGCGAACCGCTGGAAAGCAATGCGCGCGATCAGGCCGCCTTGGCTTCTGCCACCTGGTTGCGGCCATTGCGCTTCGCGCGATACATCGCTTTATCTGCCCTATCCATCGCCACAAACAGCGGGTCCGTGTCGGACAATATCGCCAAACCGAAACTCGCAGTGACTATTCTATCTTTTCCAAGCTCGGGGTGGACCACCATCGCCAGGGAATCGCATATGTGCTGGGTTAAAGACTGGGCTTTTTCCAAAGGCATCCACTTGGTCAGAATAGCGAATTCCTCGCCGCCTGTACGAGCAACATGACCATGTTCTTCGCACAATTCCACTGTGACTTTCGCAATTCTTTGCAGAACCTTGTCGCCGACCGCATGTCCGTAGCTGTCGTTAATCTGCTTGAAGTGATCAACATCAAACATGATGATCGAGCGCACATATACCACGCCCCTCTCCCGGATCTTGCGGGCGCGGAACGTGCTTTCCAGTCCGCGTCGGTTCAACAGGCCGGTCATCGGGTCCAGATGCGACTTGTTATGAAAATGCTGCACAGTATCGTGGCCTGCCGCGAGTATCAGTACCACTGCAAGAGCAAGAGCACAGATCGCGCTGGAAAAATGAAATATCCAAGCATAGGTGGAACCTGCATAACCTGCCGCGGTAAGCGTGTAGCCGAGCAGAAAATAGACAATGGCCACACGGATGATGAAGGTCGCAGCGACCGCGGCGATCACATATAATAGGGTACCATCCACGAGTTGCCTGCGCGCTTTCCACAAGGGGGGAAGAGCCAGGGCCAAAAGCAATCCTGCGATCACATTTACCACGACCGAGCGCATCGTAATGTCGGTAGCGATCCAGGTGAGCAGCGAAAAGCAAACCCACCCGAGTGCCAGAACCAGCAATGCCTTTATCGTCGGAAAATCCTCGTCACATCGGATATGGATCGCTTTCACGACTCCGAGACAGAATAGCCAGAACAAGCCTGTGGAACAGAATATGAAAAACAACGGCGTCGACGGCGTCCGCAGACTGTCGATCAGATACGCGACAAGTGCACAACCGTAGGCGACCGATATCCAGCCTGAGAAACTCTGCCTGTTGTTCACGAAGTACAGAATTCCGAACGCAAGCGAAAAAATCGCCAATATTACGGCTGTTTGAATGTGGAAACTCGGGTTATCAAACATTTGTCCATATTTAAGACAAATTGATCAACGAAGAGTTAATCAGTCGGTCCAATGAAGTAAAATATAGATGAACCGGTACAAAAACTATACAGTCCATCAACAATATTGCGCGAAATCATCAACTTATACCGGGTCAACTCCACAACAAGCGGATAGCAACATAGAGAATCAACAGCGCGGTCAACCGTCTGATCCATTGTTCGGGCAGCGTTTTGCTCGCCATAAAGCTTCCGATCTGCCCGCCCAGCAAAACGCCGACAAACAGGGGCCAGTAGGAAAACACAGCCGAATCGCCGATCATCCATCCAGATTTCATGAGCTGTCCCGCGAGACCGGAAATGGAATTGACCAGGATGAACACGCTGGCTGTCGCGGCGATGCGGCGGCTGTCGGCCCAGCGCGTCAGCAAGAGGACCGGGGCGAGGAATATCCCGCCGCCAATGCCGACCATGCCGGACAAAAAGCCGATGCCGGTGCCGAGAACCGGAGCGAACAAGGGATTACTGGTCCATTGCTTCCAGGGAGTGTTGTCCCCTTCCCGCCTGATATAGGGTTCGATAATTAGCAATATGCCAGCCGCCGCCAGCGACAGGCCGAGCAGCAGCATGAAGCTGTCTTGCGCGAGAACAATCCGCCCGCCCAGCCATGCTGCCGGCACCGACAGCAGCAGGATCGGCCAGATCTTTGGCCAGTCGATCAGGCCTCGAGACTGAAAACGGATGGTCCCACCGGTTACAACGATGATATTGCACAGAAGCGCAATCACAGGCAGCGCCCTGTAATCCAGCGCCGACAGCGCCAGCAGAGCGATATAGGTCGACCCGCCGCCGAAGCCGACGCTGGCGTAGAGCGCGGCGGTTACCGCAAACAGCAGGGCCAGGCCGGGAATCGCGAAGCTCATCTCAATTCCGGCCCGGCCATCACCGTTTCAGATCAAAATTTGCCGTGGCAATGCTTGTATTTGCGTCCCGAACCACAAGGGCAAGGGGCGTTCCGGCTGACCTTGCTGCCATCAAACGCGTCATTCGGGTTGTCCAGCTGTCCGGACTGCCGCGGCGGCAGGGATGACGAGACCGTCCCCAGCGTACCGCCATCAATGTCATTGCTGTTATCCTCGCCGGTCAGCGGATCGATATGCGTGGTCAGGAAGTCCGGCAGTTCCGGCAAGTCCGGTACGACGAGCTCTTCCTGCTGGTGGAATTGGCTCATCGCAATTGTCTTGGTCACGCCTTCGCGAATGATTTCCAGCATCCGCTCGAACAGACCAAAGGCTTCCTGCTTATATTCGTCGAGCGGCTTCTTCTGGGCATAGGCGCGGAGGAAAACGACCTGACGCAAGGCATCCAGCGTGGCCAGATGCTCTTTCCAGTGATGATCCAGCAATTCGAGCAGGATCGATTTCTCGATCTGCGCCCAGACGCCCGGGCTCTGGCTCTCTACATCGGCCATCTTGGCTTCGAAATCGGCATCTGCCATTTCCGAAATGCGCGTTTCGATGATCTCTGGTTCGAGTGCGTCTTCCTGCATCCAGCTGTCGAAGTCTGGCGTGAGGTTGAGCACGTCCTTGACGCGGGTCTTCAGCCCTTCGATATCCCATTGCTCGGGATAGCTGCCCGGCGGGCAGGCATCCGCGACCATTGCATTGACGGTTTCGTGCCGCATGTCCTCGACGACGTCGCCGACCGTGTCCGCATCCATGATTTCGGAGCGCTGCTCGTAGATCACCTTGCGTTGGTCGTTCATCACGTCATCATATTCGACAACCTGTTTACGCGCTTCATAGTTGCGCGCCTCAACTTTTTTCTGTGCGGTTTCAATGGCTTTCGACAACCATTTACCACCGATTGCCTCGCCGTCCTCGAGATTCTTGTTCATCATCTTGGCGAACATGGTTTCAGTGCCGAAGATGCGCAGAAGATCATCTTCGAGGCAGAGATAGAAGCGGCTGAGCCCGGGATCGCCCTGGCGACCGGAGCGGCCGCGCAGCTGGTTGTCGATCCGGCGGCTTTCGTGCCGCTCGGTGCCGAGAACGAACAGGCCGCCCGCCGCTCTCACTTCCTCGCGCAGCGCGCGGACTTCTTCCTCGATCTTGGCGATGGCCTTGTCCCGTTCCGGCCCCTCTTCCATGTCGGCCAGTTCTTCCTCAATCCTGAAATCGATATTGCCGCCGAGCTGGATATCGGTGCCGCGACCGGCCATGTTGGTCGCGATCGTCACCGCACCGGGAGAACCCGCCTGCGCGACAATATGCGCTTCCTGCTCGTGGAAGCGGGCGTTGAGGACATTATGCTTCACGCCTTCCTTGTTCAGGAAGTCGGAGAGCAGTTCGGATTTCTCGATCGACACGGTGCCAACCAGCACCGGCTGACCCTTGTCACTATGCTCCTTGACGGTCTTTGCAATGGCAGCAAATTTGTCGAGCGTATTCTTGTAGAATTCGTCATTCTCGTCGATCCGCTGGACCGGCTTGTTGGTCGGAATGGTGACGACATTCATCTTGTAAATTTCGAAAAATTCCGCCGCTTCGGTTTCCGCGGTGCCGGTCATGCCGGACAATTTGGGATACATGCGGAAATAATTCTGGAAAGTGATCGAGGCCATGGTCTGGTTTTCCGGCTCGATCTGGACGCCTTCCTTGGCTTCCACTGCCTGGTGCAGGCCGTTGGACCAGCGCCGTCCGTCCATCATCCGGCCGGTAAATTCGTCGATGATAATGACCTTGCCGTCCTTGACGATATAGTCGGTGTCGCGCTTGCGCATGACATTGGCCATCAGCGCCTGGTTGAGATGGTGGACGACCTGGGTATTCTCGAAATCATAGAGATTGTCGCCAACCAGCAGACCGGCTTCCTCGAGCAGGCGTTCCGCCTTTTCCGTTCCTTCTTCGGTCAGCGAGATATTGCGTGATTTCTCGTCCTTTTCATAATCATCCTCGGTGATATTCTGAACCACCGCGTTGACCTGCAGATAGAGATCGGACTTGTCGTCGGTCGGGCCGGAGATGATTAGCGGCGTCCGCGCCTCGTCGATCAGGATCGAGTCGACTTCGTCGACAATCGCGAAATTGAACGGCCGCTGGACCATCTGGGCGCGCTCGTGCTTCATATTGTCGCGCAGATAATCAAAGCCGAATTCGTTGTTGGTGCCGTAGGTAATGTCCGCCGCATAGGCCGCGCGGCGCTCGGCCTCGCCCAGATTGGGGACGATCACGCCAACTTCGAGACCAAGGAAATTATAGACCTGGCTCATCCATTCCGCATCGCGGCGGGCTAGATAGTCGTTGACGGTGACGACGTGGACGCCTTTGCCCTCGATCGCGTTGAGATAGCAGGCGAGCGTCGCAACCAAAGTCTTGCCTTCACCGGTCCGCATTTCGGCGATTTCGCCGCGATGGAGCACGATGCCGCCGATCAGCTGGACATCATAGTGGCGCTGGCCCAGCGTCCGTTTTGCCGCTTCGCGGACAACCGCAAAGGCTTCAGGCAAGATGGCGTCGAGCGACTCACCGCCGGCGACCCGTTCCTTGAACTGCACGGTTTTCGCTGCGAGCTCCGCATCGGACAGCGGCTCGATTTGCGGTTCGAACGCGTTGACCGCATCGACCACTTTTTGCATGGATTTGACGTACCGGTCATTGGCTGACCCGAAGATAGATTTGGCTAAACCGCCGAACATGACATTTTCCAATTTGTAGATTTTGCCGGCCGATTCACAGCCGGAGGCAGGATGAATTTAGGGAGAGACTCTTGCCAATCAATATGGTCAAGATCAGGAAGAGCGCTAGGGCGCGCCTTCTTCATGCTCCAGCTTGTCGCCCGCTTCGCTGCGCATCACGACCACGGCCCAGACAGGCGTCCCGCTGCCGGCTTTGTCCATGACACGCGGCACCAGCAGGCAGGCTTCTGCCAGGGCGCAGGATTGTTGGTCCGATACCGTAAAACTGGCCGTGGCCATAACGGTCGAGGATTCAACCTCTACAGCTTCCGACAGGCTGGCGACGCTGCCCAGTTCCGGCACCACGCGTTCCGCAGCCGCTGCCGACGCGGGTACGGCGAGGCCGACAGCGTTGAATAGCAGCAACATAAAACTTGCAAAATATGCGTTCATGGACAAGGCCTCGTCATATCAGCGCGTTCTATCAAAACATCGTATAAAGGCAAGTTAAGTGTCGGACAAACTTTCACCCCTGGCGCCAGCACAATCTCCCGTTTTACCGGATATCGAAGGCGTATCCTGCCGCATCGCCCGCGCGCAGTACAAGGAGTGGGACCGCTGCGACCTGACCTTTTTCGAACTGGCAGCGGGCACAGCGGTCGCCGGGGTGCTGACGCAAAGCAAATGCCCCTCGCCGGAAGTCGAATATTGCCGGGAAGCGCTGAAAGGCGGCAAGGCGCGCGGCCTGGTCGTCAACGCCGGTAATGCCAATGCCTTTACCGGCGCGCGCGGCGTGGCGGCGGTGCAGAAAATATTATCACTGGCCTCGGCGCATCTTGGCTGCGGGGAACATGAGATATTCGTGTCCTCGACCGGCGTGATCGGCGTGCCCTTGCCGCAGGACAAGGCCGAAGCAGGCCTGAAAGCGGTGTTTGCAGCGGAGCCCTGCAGCTGGGAAGAGGCCGCGGCAACGATCATGACGACCGATACATTCCCGAAAATGGCGACCGCGAGCGCCATCGTCGGCGGTGAGACCGTTCATCTGAGCGGCATCATCAAAGGCTCGGGCATGATCGCCCCGGACATGGCGACGATGCTCGGCTATATTTTTACCGATGCGTCGGTGGAGGCCGGCTTTTTGCAGCAGATGCTGAGCGCGACGACGGCGAAAAGTTTCAACTGCATCACCGTCGACAGCGACACATCGACCAGCGATACCGTGCTCGCTTTCGCCACAGGGCAAAGCACGACCCCTGCCCTGACGTCCTTTGACGATGATGGCGCCGATGCCTTCCAGGCGGCGCTGAGCGATCTGTGCATGCAATTGGCGCATCTGGTGGTCCGCGACGGCGAAGGCGCGAGCAAATTTATCGAAATCGCCGTGACCGGCGCGGAAAGCGATGACAGCGCCAAGCGCATCGCCCTGTCGATCGCCAATTCTCCCTTGGTCAAGACCGCCATTGCCGGCGAGGACGCCAACTGGGGCCGGGTCGTCATGGCGGTGGGCAAGGCCGGTGAGCCAGCGGACCGAGACCGCCTGGCCATCAGCTTTGGCGGCGTCACCGTCGCCCGCGAAGGCCTGGTCGTACCCGATTATGAAGAGGCGCCGGTCGCCGCGCATCTCCAGGGCAGCGAAATCGACATCGCGGTCGATATTGGTCTGGGCGAAGGCCGGGCAACGGTCTGGACCTGCGACCTCACCCACGGCTATATCGAAATCAACGCCGACTACAGGAGTTAGGTTCTTGCACAATCTCTATCAGCCCGTCCTCGACATCATCGAAAAGGCGGCGCGCGATATTGTGCTGCCTTATTACCAGAATCTGACATCGCACCAGATTGACGAGAAAACACCCGGCGATCTGGTGACCGTCGCCGACAAGCTCAGCGAGGAATATATCGCCGGGGCGCTTTCGGCCTTGCTGCCGGAGACCAAGATTGTCGGCGAGGAAGCCTTTGCCGCCGATGAATCGGTGCTGGACCAACTGGCCGACGGCCAGGTCTGTATCATCGATCCGATCGACGGGACCGGCAATTATGCCGCCGGACGAGGTCCGTTCGGAATCATGATTGCATTGGTCGAGGAGAATGAAACTGTTGCCGGCTGGCTTTATGATCCGCTGACCGGGCGCATCTGCCACGCGGCCAAAAACGACGGCGCCTTCATAAACGGGGAGCGGGTCACGGTTCCGGAAGACCATCCGGACAGGCCGGTGGCAGCCCTAGCAACCGGGTTCATGACGCCGGAAGAGCGCGACACTCTGCTCGCTGCAGCCCAGCCTTTTTACGAGATTGTCGATATTCCGCGCTGCGCCGCCGAGCAATATCCGAGACTGGTCGAGGGAACCAACCATCTCTCCGTATTCAAGCGCACACTGCCCTGGGACCATGCGTCCGGGGTGTTGTTTCTCAATGAAGCCGGGGGAAAATGCGCGCGTTGGGACGGATCGGACTATCGCCCCGCAGACCGCAGGAAAGGCCTGCTCGGCGCCTCGTCACCGAAACTCTGGGACGAGGCAGCCGAGCGGCTTGGGGATATTTTCAGAAACTAGGCAGGTAGGCTGGATTCAAGCCAGGTTTTCAGCTGGCTTTTCGGAGCCGCGCCGACCTTGGTTTCAACCGGTGCACCATTGTGGAACAATATCATGGTCGGGATGCCACGCACGCCATATTTGGCGGGTGCATCGGGACTGTCGTCGATATTGAGCTTGGCGATGGTCACCTTGCCGGCCAGTTCGTCGCTGATTTCTTCCAAGGCGGGGCCGATCATCTTGCAGGGGCCGCACCATTCCGCCCAGAAATCGACGAGCACGGGGCCGTCAGCCTTCAGGACATCGCCTTCGAAACTTGCGTCGGTAATTGCTTTGGTAGCCATAACGAATCTCCAATTGTTCAGACCCTATCTAGTTATGGTCAGGCCTCGGCTCAAGCGCGGTAGCGGAAAGCTTTTTCATATCGGCTCAAAGCCCGGCTTGTGCCGCTCAATCAGATCCGGCGCCAGTTCCAGCATTTGCGGCCCATGCGAATAGAGCAGCCCGGCCTTGATCGGCCGATCCGGGAATATCTTTTCCAGCGCGGCGACATAGGCCGCCATCTGGCGCAGATAGGCGACGGGCGCCTGTTCGGCACTGTCGGGCACCCGGCGGCCGGTCTTGAAATCGACGACATAGATTTGATCGTCGGTGATCAGCAGGCGGTCGACCGTGCCGGAAATGACATGTTCGCCGACAACTGCAGCTATCGGCGCTTCTGCAAGGCTTTCCGGAGAAAATAAAGCGGACCAGGCCGGATTGTCCATGACCGTCAGAACCGTCTTGATGATCTCGGCACGGCGGGCCGGGTCGGTGATCTGCTTCTGCTTTTCCAGCCAGCGGTCGGCGACATCCATCCGGCGCGCCGGCGCGATATTCGGCAGGCGCTGGAACAGGCTGTGTAACAATATACCGCGTTCGGCAGCGTCACGCATGGTCAGGTCCGGCGGCGGATTGCTGGCATCGTCGGGGCCGAGATGCGAGGGGGTCAAGGGTCGCGGCGGGCGGGATTCTTCCGGAGCAGCCCGGAACAGCCAGTCCGGTGGCGGCAGATGATCCCCTGCCCCGTCAGCAGCCCGTTCGGGGGCTGCCGGTCCAGCGGGCCTGTTCCGGCTCTCCGTCCGATATTCCCGCACAGCTTGCCAGTCCGGATCTTCGCGCCATTCGCTGCCCAAGGCCGTCAGACCGCGCTCCATCGCCCCATACCAGCTCAGTTCCGGCACTTCGCCTTTCGCTCTGGGTCCGAGCACGCCGGCAACAACCAGATGTTCTTCCGCGCGGGTCATCGCGACGTAAAGCAGCCGCCAATGTTCTTCCATCGCGACCTTGTCGGCATAGGCGGCATGTTCGGCCAATATGCCGACGCGCTCAGCCTTGCGGACCGGGACAACCGGATATTCCAGTTCGCGACCGGTCCCTTCGCCCAGTTTGATGCTGAAACCGCCGCTTTTCTTGCTCGCCGGGTCAAAGGTCGCATTGGCAAGGATCACAAGCGGCGCCTGCAATCCCTTTGCGCCATGAACGGTCATCAGCCGCACTTCATTGCCGCCCTCGACCTGCTCGCGCTTGATTTCGACATCGCCGCGGTCGAACCAGTCGAGAAAACCCTGCAAGGTTGGGATATGATCCCGCTCGAAGGCGAGAGCCGTGGCCAGCAGTTCGTCCAGCGGATCGACCGCCGCATGGCTAAGCCGGGAGAGCAATTTGCGCCGCCCCTGCATCGGCCCGGACAATATCGTCTCGAGAAACTGGTAGGGCGTGTTGAAATCGGCCATCGCCAGCAATTTCATCAGCGGTTTTATCTGTTCGCCCAGACCGTCCTGTCGGCGCAGATATTCCCAGAGGCTTTTCTCGCCATGGTCCTTGCCGCGATGACCGCGGGCCAGCAGACCCTCTTGCGTCCAGCCGAGCAAAGGCGAGACCAGCAAGCTAGCGAGATTGAGATCATCATTGGGCTGCAGCACGAAGCGGATGGCCGCGAGCAGATCCTGCACCACCAGCGGCTGGTTCAGGCGGATACGGTCGATCCCGGCGACCGGAACCTTTTCGGCAAACAGGCGAGCGACGATCAGCGCGCTCAGCTCGTCGCGCTTGCTCACCAATATCAATATATCCTTGGGTTGCAGCGCCCGGTTTTGACGATCCAGCCAAAGCGGGTTTTCCGGCGACAGCCATTGCTTGATCTGCACCGCCAGCTGCTGGGCGAAGACCCGTTTTTCCTCGCTGGCCCAGGACTCCTCATCCTCGTCATCACCGTCGCTGGTGTTGGCGATCGGCTTCCACAAAGTCACGCTGCCGCTGGAGTCGAGATAATTGCTGCGATGATCGGGGATTTTCTCATCGAGACCCAGTTGCTCGTGGCTAAGCTGTTCCAGCGTTGCATCGACAACCTTCAATATCGGCGGTGTGGAACGGAAACTGCGATCCAGCGACAGGTCGCCGAACGGCTTTTCCGATGCCTCTGCCAGAGCGAAAAACTCGGTTCGCGCATTGGCATAATTATGCGGACTAGTGCCCTGAAATCCGAAGATCGCCTGTTTGAAATCGCCAACCGTGAACAATGTCCGGTGCCGCTCGGGCTCCACGCCCATGCCGGCAAAAAACTCGCCGGCCAGCGCCCGGACAATATCCCATTGCGCGACATTGGTGTCCTGCGCCTCGTCGATCAAGATGTGATCGGTACGCTGATCGAGCTTGTAGCGAATCCAGGCCGCCATATCGCTTTTCTGCAGCAGCCGAGCGGTCATCCGGATCATATCGTCAAAATCGACAACACCGTGCAGCCGCTTCGCGTCAGCATAGCGATGGTAGAAAGCGCGTCCGGCTTCCAGCGCTCCGGCGAACAGGTTAGCATATTCGAACAGCACCGCTTTTTCGAGCAGGCCGTTGCTCCATTCGAACAGGGAACCGGCAATGAAATCATAGTCCGGCAGGGCTTTGAGCAGCCCCTTGGTTGGCTTTGGCGGTGCGCCGGTAGTCTTGGTGGCCCAGGCCAGATGAACATCGGCCAAGCCAGCAGCGCGCTCCTGCGAATTGAGGGTCAGCCAGAGGCGAATCGCGAGCTGCCTTTCCTGTTCCTTCTTGCCGCCGGATTCCGCCATCGCATCGCGCAACAGGGTGATCGCGCGGAGGTCGATTGCTTCGTCGCTGCATCGGCTCGCCAGCCACGACTGCGCATCTCCATCAATGGGCAGGCCGAGCAGCCCGCGGACGAAAGGCAATATGCCGGAGGCCAGCCCTTCCATCGCATCGGCTTTGGCCGCGCAGGCCATTAAAAACTGTTCGGTCGCCTCTTCGCCCATCCGGACGCTCAGACGCTGGATTGCTTCGATGATCTGTGGACGCCCGCCCTGTTCTTCCTCAAGAAGCAGATCGCCGAGAGCCTCACGCGCCAATATCTTCTGGTCGCGCGCCTCGATCGGCTTGAACATCGAGGCAATGCCGGCCTCTTCCGGGAAGGAGGCAAGCAGCGACTGGCAAAAGCCGTGGATCGTCATGATCCGCAGGCCACCGCCTTGCGCATCGAGGACCTGGGCGAATAAGGTCCGCGCGCGGGCTCTGGTCTCGGGTCCGGTCGGTGCGCCGATGGCGCGAAGATCGTTTTCCAAAAGCGTGTCGTCCATCCGCACCCAGGCGGCCAGCTGACGGTTTATCCGTTCCGCCATTTCCGCCGCGCCCGCCTTCGTGAAGGTCAGGCAGAGAATATGTTCGGGATCGACTTTTTCGGTCAGCAGCAGTCGAAACACCCGCGCGGTCAGGACCTGGGTCTTGCCGGTACCGGCCGAAGCGCTGAGCCATATATTGGTCTCGGGCTCGACCGCGTCGATCTGCCGGTCCTTGAGCGGAAAGATTTTTGGCTTGTCGCTACTCATCGTCAGCCATTTCTGCCGGTGCACGACCGTACCATTCCTCGAGCCGCATCAGCTGGTCATAGTCGGCATAGCGGGCATATTCCGGATGCAGCTTGGCGGTCATCGGCTCCGTGCCCTTGAGATAGTGATCAACCGCCTCGTTGAACCGGGCCACCCCGTGGTCAACCATGGCATCCGCCGCGATGATATTGTCGCCGCGCCCTTTTGTCGGCGAGCGAATATAGCCGAAATCGTCAGTGCCGCCTTTCTTGGCCAAGGACCAATATTCGAAAGCCACCGCCTCGCCCTCAATATCCTTGAAGCCGCCCAGTTCGGCGATGGCAGCGAGCAGGCCGAGCTGCAGATTATAGCCTTCGGCCACCGCCTTGTTGCTCGGCGCGCCGCCGGTCTTGTAGTCGACAATAGCGAGACCGCCTTCCGGCATCCGGTCGATGCGGTCGGCGATGCCCGACAGCTCGACACCGGCAATCTCGGCCTTGCCATAGATTTCCGAGGCCATCGGTTCGCGGCCAGTCTTGCGGCCCTCGGCCAGCGTAGCAGCGATCCAGTCCAGCCCTTCCAACAGACGCGGCGCCCACAAGCTGCGCATCAGCGGGTGCAGGCCGGGATCGTCCAGGAAAGCCTTCGCCCGCTGGCGCAAAGCCGCCGGCGCATAATCATCCTCTCTCGCCCACTGGTCGAGAATGTCGTGAATGATGGTGCCGCGCCAGGCCGCGCTCGGGTCGGCATCGATCATGTCGAGGGCGGCAAAGCCCATGATCTTTTTTGCGTAAAAGGAATAGGGATCGGCGATCAGGCTGTCGACCTGGGTGACCGAAATCGGGATAAGGCGCTGTTCTCTGCTCGGCAGCGGCGCTGGACGGACATAGGGCGCGGATCCGCTTGCCGGCTGGTCGATCGCGGCCAACCAGGCGCGGGCCTGCGGATGTTCCTTCAGATTGTCCCCGCACATGCCCTTCAGCCGGAGCAGAAAACGCGAGGCAATAGCCGGGCCGGAATCATCCCGGTGGGCGCGGGAGAGGATGACCCTTTTTGCTCCCATGGCACCGACGAGATCGTGCGCGGAAAGACCGATCTGCCGTTCCTGCGCTGGCAGGCCGAGCGATTTGCGGATCATCGGCGCGAGCCAAGGGTCGGGCGTTATCGCCTGCGGCCAGCTGCCCTCGTTGAGGCCGCAGCAGATCACCAGTTCGGACTGTTGCAGTCGCGCTTCCAGCAAGCCGTAAAGCGCGATGCGCGGGTGGCCTCCGTAGGGCGGGCGCACGGAAATATCGGCCATCAGTGTCTCGAAATAACCGGGCAGCTCGTTCGCCTTTATCCGAATCGGTCCCATTTCGGCGCGGATTTGCAACTTGGCCAATAGATCAGCGAGTTCCCGGCCGCCGGGGCCAGCCCAGACAGCTCCATCTGTCAAATTCTCGGCGAGTTGCCGCAACTGGTCGAGAAGTTTCGGCCAGTCCAGCGGCGCTGCAAAAAGCGTCGCGATGGGCTCGAACATCGTACGGGTCGATTTCCACCACGGAATGATCGCTTCCCGCAGCTTCTTCGTCCGATGATTGTCGGTCCGCAAGAGCGCGTCAATGCCCGCCAGTCCCGGTGCCGGACGCGGACCGCGCAGCAACAGGTCGAGCTTGCGGACATGGTCGAGCCATTGCAGCCGCCCTTCCCCGCGCTGCACCAGCGGATGTTTGAGTAAGGCGAGAAATTCCGCCGGCGGGAAACCGTCGGCGACCGCCGCCAGCAGGTTCAGAAAGAACACGCCCTCCGGCAGCTTCGCCAGCGGCTGGCCGGCCGTGTCGTCGACCTGGATTTCCCAGCGTTTCAGATGGGCGGAGATGCGGGTCGCCAGAGACCGGTCCGGCGTGACAATCGCCACCCGCTGGTCCGGGTCTTCCAGAGCCTCGCGGGCCAGCAGCGCGATGACCTGCGCTTCCTCGGCGCTGTTGCGCGCCTCGACCGTCTGCACCCCGGCGAGACTGCGTTCGCTGCTGTCCAGCGTCTGCCAGCGCACCGTCAGTTTCGGGATCGCGAAAGCATTGCTCAGCGCCCGGCTGCGCTTGGCCGCTGCGCCGCTTTCGCCGGTGCGCGGCCAGCGCAATATTTCGCCTCGCGCAATCGACATCCGGTCGAGCAGCAATTTCATATGATATTGCGGATGGGTTTCCTGCGCGCGCTTGGCATAGCCGCTGTCGGGGTCGGGCTGAAACGGGCCGAGCAAGTCCCATTCCTCGTCCGGCATGATCAGGTCAAGGTCGGGCAGAACCACCAGCCCCTGGGGCATGAAGGCTATGGTTTCCAGAAAGCGGGCAATGGCGGGCGCGGAGGTGGTGATGCCGGCGGCAACGACAAAATGGTCGGGTGGCGAAGTCTTCCAGCTTTTGGCGATATGGTCAAACAGGGCGTTGCGGCGCACCGCCTGGTCGACCCGCTGCCATTTTTCCAGCTGCTGCCGCCATTTCTCAGCGATGATCAGGAAGAAGCGGTAGGAATCCTGCCAATGGCTGGACAGGTCAAGGCTTTCCGGCTCCGTCTTCATCAGATCGGTCAGCGAGATTTCCTCGACATTCAGCTGGTCAAGCGTGCTGGCGAACTCGCGCGCTAATCGCAGCGCATCCTTGGCCAGTATCGCGTCGTCGCGCAGCCGGACTTCCTTCTGGATCAGCTGCGCGAGCGTGAGCAGGCGGTCCATCGGGTCGACGGCGGCAGGAATATCGAGCGCCAGTTCGCCGGAGTCGAGCGCGACACCGATGGATTCATCCAGATCAAGATCGCCGATCACCGCCATTTGCGGGAGCAAAAGCCCGTCTTCGCTCAGCCGGACGAAAGCTTCCTGCAGCGCGCGCTGGGCACGGTTGTTTGGCAGAATGACGAGGCCGCGAGCCAGCCCGAAAGCATTCTTGGCAAAGCGGTCGATCAGTCCCTGTGCCAGCGCATCGGCGAAACCGCCGTGCGCGGCGATATTGTAGATCGCTGGCCGGCGGCGGTCAGACATGCGCCAGCGCGGCTTCTGTCGGCGCTATCGCTTGCGGCGAGCCGACCTCGAACCATTGGCCGTGGTGAACTGTACCAAACAGACGACCTTCGCCGATGGCGCGCTCCCAGAATATATTGGTGGAAAAAGCGCCTGTGGGCGCATCGCGCAACAGCCGTTTGGAGATCAGCTGGATACCAGAATAGATCAGCGGCGCCTTCTGGTCCGGAAGCTTGCGCGAAATCCGCTTCTCATCGTCGAGATGAAAGTCGCCGTCACCCTTGTAATTGTGAGCTGCTTCCCGCCGTATCAGCAGCAGCAGCGCGTCCATCCTGGCCCCGTCCCATGCTTGCGCCAGTTGCTGCAGGCTGTTGGTCGGCCCGTCGGTCCAGAGATTATCACTGTTGATGCAGAAGAAAATATCTTCCTCGATCATCGGCTCTGCCTGCACCAGTCCCCCGCCGGTCTCGAGCAGCTGCGCCCGCTCATCAGATACTTGAACATCGATCGGATAGGGCAATGCAGCCAGATGCGCTTCCATCATATCGGCGAGATAGTGAACATTGACCACGGCCTTGGCGACTCCGGCCTCGATCAGCTTCTCGAAACAATGGTCGATCATCGCCTTGCCAGCGACCTCGACCAGAGGTTTGGGCCGCGTATCAGTGAGCGGCCGCATCCGCGTGCCCAGCCCGGCCGCCATGATCATCGCGGTGTCGACCTTGGTCATTTGGCTTCTTTCGAGCCAGCCATCGGTCGGCTGCGAACGGCAATCGGGATATTCTGGTCAAACCATTTCGCGACAGGTGCAAGCGCAGGGTGCCGCAAATCTTTCTCCAGCAGACGCCACATTCGGGGCAGGAAATCGAGATAGCGCTGCTTGCCGTCCCGCATGCAAAGGCGGACAAAAATGCCGATGATCTTGGTGTTCCGCTGCGCACCAAGGATGGCGTAATGGCTGCGGAATTCCGAAGCTGCCTCCGCGTCATGATCGGCCAGATAATAGCCGAGCATATTCTCTTCGAGTTCATCCGGGACATCGCGGCGGGCGTCCTGCAGCATTGACACCAGATCATAAGCAGGATGCCCCATCAGCGCGTCCTGAAAATCCAACAAGCCGAGCCGGCCGTCTTCCAGCAGCATGATATTCTCGGCATGATAATCGCGCATGACCGTAACGGGCGGCTCTTGAGCCGCGATGACCGGCGCGAGAATGTCCCGCCAGATCGCCTCGAAACCCTCGCTATCGACGTCCAGTTGCTGCGCCGGGCAATACCATTCGGTCAGCAAATTGACTTCGCGCAAATATTGCGCCTCGTCATAGGGCGGCAGCGTGGCCGCCGGCGCCTTGTGCAGGTCTCGCAGCAGATCAATCACGCGACGATAGATCGCGTCCTCGTCCTCCGGATGATCGTCGAGATGCTCGCGCATCCGCTGGTCGCCGAAATCCTCCAGCAGCACCAGTCCCTGATCGAGATCGCGCGCGAAAATTTCGGGCGCTGCAAAGCCGGCGCCGACCAGATATTCGGCAATATCGATAAACGGCTTCGGGTCTTCATGTGGCGGCGGTGCATCCATCAATATCGCCGTCCGATCACCGTCTTCAACCCGGAAATAGCGGCGGAAAGACGCATCCCCGGCCACTGGCGAAATCCGCGCGTTATCCCATCCGTTTTTTTTCAAAAAATCTGCCGCAGCTGCAGGCGGTTTCATGTCGTTGGCCATCGATCTTTCCAAGCGCTACCGGCGGCCCAAGTCAACCGGCGATTGCCCTCGCCCGTGATTTCGAGCTCAATCCGGAGCGCGTCATTCCAAAATTCGTCAGGCAACCTGTCCGGCCATTCGACGATCATCGCTCCGTCAACCAGCGAATCTTCCAGACCGAGTTCTGGAATTTCTTCGGGATCCTCGATCCGGTACAAATCTACATGGGCGACCGGAATTCGCGTTTCGGGCGGCTCATATTGCTGAACAATCGCGAATGTCGGGCTGGGCACTTCCTGCTCATAACCCAAGCCCTCCAAAATGCCTCGCGCCAGTGTTGTCTTGCCGGCACCAAGCGTCCCGCTCAAAGCAAGTTTGTCGCCGGGGCGCAGCAAAGCGCCGAGTTCTCGTCCGATATTCAAAGTCGCATCAACATCTGCCAGCATGATCATATCTTATTGCCTCGGCAGATGGAGGGTGACCAGCGTCCCTTGCCCCGGTTCGGAGGTCAGCGTCAAATCGCCATCATGCGCCAGGATGAGCTGACGAGCCAGCGGGAGACCCAGACCGCCCGACTTCACGCTCGCCTTTTGATCCCGCGAGCGCGCAAAACTGTCGAACGCTTTCGACTGCTGCCCGGCAGTCATCCCGGGCCCATCATCGGATATATGGATGACGGCCTGCTTGACATCGCCCGAACCGTGAATGAGGACGCGCCCGCCTTCGTCGGTATATTTGATGGCATTATCAACAATTTGTGAAATCGCCTGATTCAGGCGTTTCTTGTCCGCCATGGCGGATCCCAATGTTTCGTTCAGCTGCAATTCCATGCCGATATTCTTGGCCGCTGCATCGTCGGAAAAATGACCGGCTATGTCTTCGATCAACCTGTTCAGATTTACCTTTTCCTTGGCGATCGGCAGCGCGCCCGCTTCGCTTTGGCTCAGGTCGAGGACGTTGTCTATCTGGGTGCCCAGTCGCTTGACCGATTGCAGAATGGCACCGACATATTCATGCCCCTGCTCCGTCAACGGACCGGCGATCTCCTGGTCGAGAAGCTCTGCAAATCCACCGATCGAGGTTAGCGGGGTACGGAATTCATAGCTCATATTGGACAGGAAACTGCCCTTGATTGAATCTGCTTCGACAAGCGCTTCGTTCCGCTCGCGTAATGCCTGTTCGATCCGGTAGCTGTCGGAAATATCCAGCATGGTGAAAAGCGCGTTGCCATCAGGCAGAGGAATCGCAGCGAATTCAAACCGCCTTCCGTCCGTGAAACTGATCCGTCCGCCTTTTTGCTCGCGTTCGGTTGTGGCACTGCGTACCATTTCCCGTACTTCGGAAATACGGGCCGGATGTTTCAGTTGCTTGGCCATTTTCTGCATCAGCGAATCCACGCGCGGATGTTGGCCGAGATATTCTTCGTCCAGACCCCAGTTGTTGGCGAACTGATGGTTCCAGATATTCAGCTTCCCGTCCGCTGCAAAAACCGCCAGCGATTCAAACAGATTGTCGAATGTCGCGGTCCGGACGCGCAGCAACGTGTCACGGGCGCTGGCCAGTTGAACCTGTTCCGTCCGGTCCTCGAAAATCACAAGCAGGCCACCGTCCGGGGTCGGATTGGCCAGCACTCTCAAATGGGTTCCGTCCGCAAGGAGCCAATTCTCCTCTCTAGCTTTTGTCGATTGAAACCAGCCGGTGCGCTCTTCCCGCCATTCCGGAAAATCGCGCACTTCCGGAATGCGGTTCATTTCGCGCATGCGATCCAGCACGCGCGGGAATTCCGGTCTTTCCGCTATCCACTGCTGGCGCATGGAAAAAATCCGCTGGAACGGAAGATTGCAGAACCTCAGCGACTTGTCAGCGGCGAACTGAACAACGCCGGCGGAAATCTGGTCCAGCATGTCCCGCTGCGACTCTCCGAAACGTCGGTGCTCCCGACGCGCGTCTTCCAGTTCCTGGATGTCGATGGCGTAGCCGGCTATACCGGACTTGCCGAGCGGCACGTCTACCACTTGCGTCATCCGCCTCTCACCACCGATGGTAGTCGCGACAATACGTTCAGACGGCTCGCCCTTTTCCCGGGCCAACGCGGCGGCGTCAACCGGGCTAAAACCTTCTACCGTTTCCACCAGTTCAATGCCGTTGCCGATTACCTCTGCGCCGCTATCGGCATCGACAGCCGCGACATAGGCACTGTTGACCAGTGTCAGGCGCAGGTCGGGCGAACGGTGCCACATTGGTATGGGGGCCGCTTCGATCAACGCAGACAGCGCGTCAAAGGCTGCGCGAGCGGCTTCATTCTCGTCTCGCAGCTTTTCGATCTGCCCTTCGCTGTCGGTGGCGTCAAAAATCCAGAGCAGTGCGCTGCCATTGGGCGCAATTTTCTGATCGGCCAATCCGCCCCGGATTAGCAATGCCTTGTCGGAACCCGCCACTTTTATCGCACGGACGAAACGACTTCCGGTTTTCTGCGCCAGATTGACATCTTGCATCAGCGCTTCGAGGTCTTCTTCGCCAATGCCCTGGGCACTATCGTGCAATTCTGAAATATGCGCGGGCAAATGATCGAAGCCCAGCCAGTGCATCAGCCGCTGCGAAGCCTCTAGCTTTCCATCAGACCTCACCAACAATGGCAGGGCGGGCGATGTTTCTAGCAACCGCCCCAGTCTGCCCGACTGACGAAGCGTGGCATCGGCCTTGTTTTTCATTGCCAGGCCGGTCCAGATTGCCCAAACAGACACTCCCAGCCACACGGCTAGAACAAGGCCCAAAATTACAGCAGTGAGGTCCGGGACATTCGACATTAACCTATGCGATTAGACGGATAGTAAACCCACGAAAACCCCTATTCTTTATGACTTGGATAACCGCGGCGCGCTAAGCTAGTATTTGCGCCGAAATATTGCGGAGAGCAGCTATGCCGATTGATGAAAGCCGGACCTTTAAACCAATCAACATCGCATTGTTGACTGTTTCCGATACCCGAACGGTAAAGGAAGATACTTCAGGCGACATATTGGC
>CAXHZT010000025.1:0-29698 GCA_964022345.1 uncultured Sphingorhabdus sp. | reverse complement strand
CGCAAAGTACTATCTGTTAAGTTGGCTAGGCTTTGGTAGAACTTAGATTGATGCGGATATCGCAACAATAGATTAGCCCTCAAGCGATAAAAGAGTGAGAAATATTCCTTTAACGTCAGCGTAGGGATGAGTGGACGACTCTTTTGCCTCCAGCTCAGGCGCGCTTGTCCTGCTCGTGAATGAGGTAGCATACCTCCTCTGTGCACCGTTGATTTGGGCTCGTGCGACGGGCTGCGTGGGTTGAAACTGTCCAACACTCTCCTTAAAGCCGTCTGGCCTTGCCAACATGCCCAATCCCGATAGAAGCAGCCGATGATCGCCCCCATGCTCCCCTCTTTCCTGCTCGTCGTTCTGCTCGTCGAGCTGACGCCCGGTCCGAACATGGGCTGGCTGGCCTTGCTCAGTGCCAGCGAGGGCAGGCGTGCGGGATTTGCTGCGACGGCGGGGATCAGTCTGGGACTGGCGATTGTCGCCGCGGCGTCGGCCCTGGGTCTGGCGCAGCTGGCGCATCAGTCGCCTTTGATTTTCAACCTGCTGCGCTATGCCGGGTCCGGCTTTCTTTTGTGGCTCGCCTGGGAGGCGTGGGTTGGCGAGCGGGAAGTGTCGCCAACGGCGATCCATAAAAATGGCACGGCGGCAAAACATTTCCGTCGCGGGCTGATCATCAACCTGCTCAACCCGAAAGCGGCGTTGTTTTTTGTCGCGGTGCTGCCGGTGCATATCGTCCCGAACGGGGCGGTGGCCATGCAGACCGCGCAGCTATCGATCGCCTATGTCGCAATTGCCACGCTGATCCATGTCGTCATCGTGCTGTTGGCGGGGCGGGCCCATGGCTGGATCAGCACCGGCCCCTATGCCCAGCTGGTGCGACGGTTTTTTGCCCTCATGCTCGCGGGAATCGCGATATGGTTCTTCGTCGATACGTTCCAATGATATTTGTGAACGGCTTTAGGGCCGCGCCGGTGCCTTGCACCCCTTTTGCAGGCCGACGCCTTTCAGGAAACCGCGTCTGACCGTCCCCGCATAGACTGCCTTGTTGTAGCGGCGGCGCTCGGCATTGGCGCCGGTCACTTCGCCGATAAGCCCGCCGAACGGAATGATCGAACCGACGGCACTGCCGGCCACACGGGCTGCGGTTTCTTCGCGTTTCTTGGCGAGGCTCTTGTCGACGGTCTCGTTGACATCGGGCCCGAGCACCGCATTGAGTTCTTGCACCTCGGCGATGATCGCGGCGCAGCCCCGCAGGCCGCTCAGCGAATAGGGATCATCCTGAATATCCAGCAGCTTTTGCGGCACTTCCTTGCCGTCAAATGGCTCGGTGACCTTGTTGCCCGCCTGTTCCAGCGTCGATTCCGGCTGCGCGCCTTCCTGCGCGAGCGCGACTGTGGTGAAGCCGCCGGCGGCCAAAAACAGAAGTGGCAAATATTTCATATGTCTCATCTCAATCCCCTGAAAGCGCGGTTAACGATAGCGCAGATTATCACGATTCAGCTGATCAACCGCCGTGACGCCCATTAGTTTCATGTCCCGTTCGATTTCGCTTTGTAGCAGCGAAAGTATCCGCTCGACCCCGGCCTGTCCCGCGGCTGCCAGCGCGTAGAGATAGAGACGCCCGCCCGAGCAAGCCTTGGCGCCGACGCTGAGCGCTTTCAGCACATGGCTGCCCCGGGTGATGCCGCCGTCGCAGATGACGTCGAGCTTGTCGCCGACCGCATCGCAAATCTCGGCCAGTTGATCAAAGGGCGCGCGGCTGCCGTCCAGCTGCCGTCCGCCATGGTTGGACACCATGATGGCGGTGGCGCCGATATCGACCGCGCGCTTTGCGTCGGCGACCGACATGATGCCTTTTAGACAGAATTCACCGCCCCAGTCCTTCGCTATTTCCTCCGCCATCTTCCAGTCCAGAGACTGGTCGAGCATATTGGTGAAATAATCGGCGACCGAGTTGGGCACGCTCGTGCCTTCCGACACATGGTCTTTCAGATTGGACAGTTCGAACTTGTCGCGGAACATATAGTTCAGGCCCCAGGCAGGCTTGGCGGCATAGCTCCAGAAGCTGGTCGGGGTGATCCGCGGCGGACTGGTGAAGCCGGAGCGCAGGCAGCGCTCGCGGTTGCCGCCGACGATTGTATCCACGGTCAGCGTCAGCGCGTCGAATTTTGCGGCCTTGCACCGCTCGACCATCGACCGGTTGAGATCCTTGTCCTTGTGGACATAGAGCTGGAACATTTTCGGCGTGCTGATGCTTTCGCCAATCTCCTCGATGCTAACGGTGCCCAGTGAGGAAATGCCGAAATAGGTGCCGAATTTCTCTGCCGCCCGGGCAACCGCGCGCTCGCCCTGCCAATGGAACAGGCGTTGCAGCGCCGTCGGGGACAGAAACAAGGGCATCGCAAGCTTCTGGCCCATGACCGTCGTGCTCATGTCGATATTCTCGACACCGGCGAGCACATTGGGCACGAGATCGCAGCGTTCATAGGCTATCGTGTTGCGCCGCCGGGTGACTTCGTCGTCCGCCGCGCCGTCGATATAGTCAAATATCGGAAAGGGCAGGCGTTTTTTCGCGAGCGCACGGAAGTCATTCACATTGTGGCAATCCGAGATATTCATAACGGCCTTTCGATTGGGCGCACATGCGCCTCAACTCGTCGTAAGAGAGGGAGTGATCTTGCGAAGGAGTTTAGACGATCACACGCGTGCCGCAAGCAACCTTTATGGCGGTGGGAGAGGGAATATTATGACGAAGATACCAGAAAGCCAAAGCGGCGCGGGAAAAGCGGAGCGTTCGCCGGGCGGCAAATTCCTGCTCGTCCTGCTGATGGGCTTTTTGCTGACGATACCATTGTTCGCGACATGGTTGCTGGTCTACGACCGGCAAAGCCAGAGCGAAACCGCGCAGCAATCTATCGTCTCGGGCTGGGGCGGCGAGCAGGTGTTCGCCGGACCCAAACTGGTTCTGCCCTATATCGCCAGAGTACAGGAAACGGTGGAGCAGAATGGCAAGAGCGTGACCCGCACCAACGAAGTGATTGCCGAGCTGTTTCTTGCGCCCGAGAAGGTCACGCTCGACAGCGGTCTCAAAACCCAGACCAAGAAACGGGCCATCTATGAAGTCGTTGTCTATGACAGCAGCATCACCGGTTCCGCCGCGTTCAGACTGCCGGACGATTTCGAGCGCAATGGCATATTGAAATCGGACATCGATTTTGCCCGTGCCGAGCTGCGCTTCGGACTATCCGATGCCCGGGGACTGGCCGGTGACAATAGAGTCACGGTGAATGGCGAGCAGCTGACGCTGAAACCGGGCAACGGACTGGGGGAGACCGGCAATAGCGGTTTCTTTGCCTGGGTCGATGCCAGCAGCCTGCTGGACGGCGCACTGACCGCGGATTTCGACGTCCGGTTCAAGGGCAATCAGAGCCTGACCGTCGCGCCCCATGCCGGCCTGACGGAATGGACCGTCCAGTCAAAATGGCCGCATCCGAGTTTCACGGGAAGCTTTCTCCCCGAGACCGAGGAGACGACAGTCACGGGCGAGGGATTCGAGGCGAAATATGTGATTACCAATCTCGCGCTGGGGACCTCGCTGGTTGCCCTGCAGGCCGGACAGCAGGTTTCTCCCGACACCGGAATCCGGTCCAGCCGCTATGATCCCGGCGGCAGTACAGCGGCGAGCGCAACGGTCAATCTGATCCAGCCGGTTGATCTCTATGGCCAGGTCGATCGCGCCGCCAAATACGGCTTTCTGATCATCGGCTTTACCTTTGTCGCCTTTCTGCTGTTCGACCTGATCGGCGGCGTGCGCATATCCTCGGTGCAATATATATTGATCGGTGCGGCGCTGGTGCTGTTCTTCGTGTTGCTGCTGGCCTTCGCCGAAATCATCGGTTTCGCGCTCGCCTTCATTGCGGCGTCGGCGGCAACCATCGGGCTGATAACGGCCTATTCGGCTTCGGTCCTTTCGAGCTGGCGAAGCGCAAGTCTGGTCGGCGGATTGCTGGCGGGCCTCTATGGCGCGATCTACATCCTGCTCAGCCTGCAGGCTTACTCGCTCTTGATCGGATCGCTGTTGATCTTCGCGGCCCTTGCCGGGGTGATGTTCGTCACCCGTCGACTGGACTGGTCGAGCAGCCTGGGTCGGACGAAGGCATAAGCCAAAAGCGGGCTCCGGTGTGACGCCGGAGCCCGGAATGTTCTAGACAGCGCCCCGGGCGAATGTATCGCAGGAGGACGGATCACCGGTCTGCAGGCCCTTGCGGAGCCATGCCATGCGTTGCTCGGAAGAGCCGTGGGTGAACATGCTTTCGACCGGCCGCTGGCCCGCACCCCGCATGAGCGTATCATCGCCAATAGCGTGGGCCGCGTTCAGCCCTTCTTCGACATCGCCGGGTTCCATCCGGTCGGCATTTTGCGCCGCCCAGACACCCGCGTAACAATCGGCTTGCAACTCCATGCGGACCTGCAGCGCATTGCCTTCGGCCTTGCTGGCGCTCCGCTGGGCATTGCGCACCTGATCGGCAACACCGGTCAGGTTCTGGATATGGTGGCCGACTTCGTGCGCGATCACATAGGCCTGCGCGAAATCACCCTTCGCGCCCATGCGCGTGGACATTTCACGGAAGAAACTGGTGTCGAGATAGACGCCCTGATCTGCTGGGCAGTAGAAAGGCCCCATCGCCGCCTGGGCTGCGCCGCATCCCGACTGGCCGGACTGGTCATAGAAGGTGAGGGTGGTCGGACGATAGCGCTCGCCCTGCTGCCGGAACAGCTTGTCCCAGGTCTGCTCGGTCGAGGCGAGCACCTGACAGGCGAAAAGCTCTTCCTCTGTGTCGCACGCCACATTGGTTCCGGAACTCTCTGACTGGAAGCCGCGCGCGCCGGTGTCGCCGGCCAGTTGCAGGCCGCCGCCGCTGAAATACATAAAGGCCAGTGCCGCGCCGCCAATCAGCAGGATCGTCCCGCAGCCCAGTTTTCGGCCGAGCAACATCGGCAGAAAGCTGAGCAGCAATCCGAGACCGCCACCCCCGCCGCCGCCAAAGCTCCGGCCGCCACCGCGGCCCTGATCGCGAACATTCTTGCTGGGGTCCAGATCGTCTAAACGCATTACTTGTCTCCTCGTCCGGTCCCAATTCGCCTGATTCCGGAAAAAGCGCAAGTTCCGCCAGATAGTTTTACAAAATCGTTGCAGTCCGGTGCGACTGATTTAAGGTCGCGGCAAAGGAGATATCTATGTTTTTGAAGGGCAAGACTGCGCTGATAACCGGCTCTACATCGGGCATTGGCGGCGGCTATGCAAAAGCGCTCGCCGCGGAAGGCGCGGCGGTGATGATCAACGGCTTCGGCGACGCGGGCGAGATTGAAGCGCTGCGTCAGGAACTGGAGACATTGAGCGGCACCAAGGCGGCCTATAGCAGCGCCGACATGACCAAGCCGGAGGAAATCCGCCAGATGTGTGCCGATTGTGCCGAGCAGCTCGGGACCGTCGATATATTGATCAACAATGCCGGTATCCAGTTCGTTTCACCCGTCGACGAATTTCCCGAGGAAAAATGGAATGCGGTGATGGACATCATCATGAACAGTGCCTTCCACGCGACCAAGGCGGTGCTGCCGGGGATGAAGGAAAAAGGCTGGGGCCGGATCATCAACACCGGCTCGATGCACAGCAAGGTCGCGAGCCCCTACAAGTCGGCCTATAATGCGGCGAAGCACGCGATTGACGGCTTCGGCAAGACGGTCGCTCTGGAAGTCGCGCAAAACGGTATCACCGTGAACACGATTTCGCCCGGCTATACCTGGACGCCGCTGGTCGAGGGGCAGATCCCCAATACCATGGAAGTGCGCGGCCTGACCCGCGAGCAGGTGATCAACGACGTTCTGCTGGCGCCGCAACCAACCAAGGAATTTGTCCAGATCGACCAGATTGCAGCGCTCGCCATCTTCCTGTGCAAGGACGAGGCGCGGGCGATTACCGGCGCGAATATTTCGATCGACGGGGGCTGGACCGCGCAGTGATCCGGCCCTTGCCCTGATGAGGGCAGGCGAGGCGCAAAAAGGATTATATTTTGGGACTGACAAGCGTCCCGGACCAGATTAGGCTTGATAGAGAAAAACAGGGATTGGGGATTAAGATGCGGAAATTTGCGAAACTGACTTTGATGGCGGCGGCTTCGATACTGGCGGCCGTTCCGGCGCAGGCGGACAGTCTGAAGGACGCCATCGCGGCGGATATGCCATCGCTGATGGACATTTATCGTGATCTCCATGCCAATCCCGAACTGAGCGGCGAAGAAGTGCGCACCGCGGCCAAGCTGGCCGCCGAGGCGCGGCGTCTCGGCTTTACCGTCACCGAAAAAGTTGGCGGCACAGGCGTCGTCGCGGTGATGGAAAATGGCGAAGGCCCGACCGTCATGCTGCGGGCCGATATGGATGGTCTGCCGGTCGAGGAAAAAACGGGGCTGGCTTTCGCGTCGAGAGCGCAGGCAAAAACCCGTCAGGGCAACGACACATTTGTCATGCACGCCTGCGGCCATGACACGCATATGACGGGCTGGGTCGCGGCGGCGCGGCAACTGGTGGCGCGCAAGGACGAGTGGTCGGGGACACTGGTGATGATCCTGCAGCCGGCGGAAGAGACCGGCGAGGGCGCTCTGGCGATGCTGGAGGACGGATTATACACCCGCTTTCCCAAGCCCGACTATGCACTCGCCTTTCATGACGCAGCCGGTGCGCCTGCCGGTTTTATCGGCTATGCACCGGGTTTCGCGCTGGCCAATGTCGACAGCGTGGACATCCAAGTGAAGGGCGTTGGCGGCCATGGCGCCTATCCGCACACGACCAAGGATCCCGTGGTGCTGGCCAGCCGCATTGTCGGTTCGCTGCAAACATTGGTAAGCCGCGAGATCGATCCGCAGGACCCGGCCGTTGTCACGGTCGGCAGTTTCCAGGCTGGCTCCAAACATAATATCATTTCGGACGAAGCGCTCTTGCTGCTCACCGTGCGCAGCTATGGCGACGACACGCGGGCCAAGCTGCTCGACGGGATCAAGCGGATTGCGCATGGCGAGGCGATTGCTGCCGGTATTCCGGAAGACCGGATGCCCGTCGTGACCTTGCGCGAAGCGGAGTTCACACCGGCGACCTACAATAGCCCGGAATTCTCGATCGAAATGGCCAAGCTGTTCGAAACCCGCTTTGGCAAAGCGCGGGTGGTCCAGTCAAAGCCGGTGATGGGTGGCGAAGATTTCAGCCGCTATCGCCGCGCCGACGAAAATATCAAAAGCATGATCTTCTGGGTTGGCGGTGTGCCGATGGCGGAGTATCAGGCCTCGCTGGCCGAGGGCACCAAATTGCCGTCGCTGCACAGCGCATTCTGGGCACCCGAAGCGGAAAAAGTGATCGCCACCGGCGCCGAGGCGTTAACCGCTGCGACGCTGGACATTATGAAGAAATAGATGGGCCGGTGGTGCATCCTGCTTGCGTCGCTGGCGGCGTTACCGGGGGCACCCGCCGGCGCGCAACCGGGACAAGAAACCGGACCCGGCTATTTCGAAGGCCGGTGGGCCTTTCTGAACGAGACGTGAGAGTCACACGCTAACTGGCCGCGGATATCCGGCGGCGTTTGTTTCGGATGATCTGGCCGGCAAATGGCTCGCGACCTGGACTAGTCTTCTTCTGGCGGATTGGGCGGGTTGTTGGTCTTGAAGACGATCGGGTTGTCGAGACTGCCGAGCTCTCCTGGTGCAGGGCTATCGGGCGATGCACTTCTCCGGCTGCTGGTGACCGAGCTTGCCACTGAACCGCTGTCCGCCCACTGGTCTTTGCCCTTGGAAGAGGATTCATCTTCCCAGGCTTCATCCTCATCCGCGCCCTCGTCGGTGATCGGTTCGCCGAATGTGAAATTCTCATATTCCTCTTCGCCGTCGTCCTCACCCCAGCTCTCCGCGGAGGGTTGGGCAATTGCCTTGGGGGCTTCGCGGACCACTTCCGTAGGAGCATCCGCTTCGCCGGAATCACTCGCCGGCGTGATAAAATAGATGAGCGCTCCGGTTGAAACGATGAACAGGACGGATTCTTTTATCATATGCGCACACCAATATTTTTCAGAATATCCGCAGAAAATAGCTGTTTGCGGTTAAGAAATATTTACCACTGCACGTGAGGGGATGTTGTGAACGGTTTGGCCTTCTTTTTCGCCGATCCGAGCGGTGCGCCCGCTATGCAAAGGACGGATGGCGGCGATTCCTGTTGAAATGTTGTAAATAAATTTACATAGAGCCCGGATGACGAATCCGAAACTTTTTGCTGGCGCGGCTATCAAAAGACTGCGCCGCAGTGCCGGCATGACACAGGTTGCACTGTCTCAGGCGCTGGATATTTCGCCCAGCTATCTCAACCTTATCGAACGCAATCAGCGGCCGTTAAGCGCGCGTTTGATGCTGCTGCTGGCGGACAGGTTCGACTTCGACCCGCGAGAACTGATTGCGGCAGAGCCCGGCGGCGGCATTGATGCAATCCGCCAGAGACTGGCTGATCCCTTGTTTGAAGATCTGTCGATTGATCGGGCAGAACTGGAGGAATGGCTGATCGCCTCGCCCAACAGCGCCGAAGCTTTTGTACGACTTTTTGACAATCGCAAGGCCGCGGGTGACACCGGAGAACAGGCTGCTCCCGATCCGGTGCAGGCCGTGCGCCGCGAGATCGAGCGGTGGCGCAACCATTTTGCCGATCTGGATTCGATGGCGGAGGAACTGGCCGACGAGCTGCGCCTGGGCGCCGGTGACCTGTACGGTGCGATCACCGAACGGCTGCGGGTCAAACATCAGCTGATGATCCGGATATTGCCCGAAACGGTGTTGTCGGATAAATTGCGGCGGCTCGATCTGCACGCCCGGCAGCTGCAGCTTTCCGAAATGCTCGATCCCGCGTCGCGTACATTTCAGGCCGCGCTGCTGCTCGGCCAGATCGAAGCAAAGGCGGAAATTGACGCGCTGGCGGCGGGCGGCCATTTTACCGATCGTTCGGCCGAAAAACTGTTCCGTCGCCATTTGTCGAGCTATTTTGCTGCCGCATTGATGATGCCCTACGAGCGGTTTCTCAAGGCCTGCGAACAATCCGGCTATCGTATCCAGCTGCTGCAACGCCGCTTTGGCGCCGGTTTCGAACAGGTCGCGCATCGTTTGACCACCTTGCAGCGCGTCGGATCGCGCGGGCTGCCTTTCTTCATGGTCCGGATTGACCGGTCGGGGATGGTCTCCAAACGCTATGCCGGGGCCAGCAATGCGCCGCTGGTGGAGAGCCTCCACCGTTGCCCGCTCTGGGATATTCACCGGGTTTTCGAACAACCCTCCGAGATTCGCTCGCAACTCGTGGCGCTCGAAGATGGCTCGACATGGTTCACGCTGTCACGGGCCGTCCAGGGTATCGGATCCGGGGCAGGAGGGCATACGCCCGCATTCGCGATCGGACTGGGTCTCTCGGCCGACGTTGCCTCGGCTTTGCATTATGCGAGGGGGCAGGATTTGAACATCGAGCGGGCCGAGCCCATCGGTCTGGGCTGTCCGGCCTGCACGCGGCCGCAATGTTCCCAGAGGTCCGCGCCACCGCGGAGCCGGCCGCTCAAGTTCGACGAACGGGAGCGCGGATTAACGCCGTTTGATTTTGTGACCGACTAGGTTTAGCAGATCGAACGCGCTGAGAAGCGGGATGATAGTGTCGGCATATTGAACATATTGAACGGAATCGTGCGATTTCAGCTGGTTTTGGCTGTAAAGTTTACCGACAGATAACCATTTTTCCCTATTGGTCGCGAACGCCAAGGAAAGAATGCGCGCCATATGATCCGATTGTTCAAACATTATATCCCATATCCGGTGCTATTTCTGGGATTTATCGACTTTGTCCTGCTGCTGATGGCGGCGGAGTCGGGTTGGCTGTTGCGCGCGCTTCAGATCGGCATGTCCGCCGGCTCCCTCATGGACCGGCCTGGGCCGATTTTCAGTTTCGCTATAGCGCTCCAACTGGCCCTTATTTCCGTCGGCGTCTACGGTTCGGAGGCGCTGCAGTCGCTCAGGTTCGCCGGGGCCCGGATCCTTGTCGCGATTTCGCTGGGCGTGATTTTTCTGTCCCTGCTTGCTTTTGCCATGCCGGGAATAACGCTTTGGCGTTCCAATTCGCTATACGCGATGCTTCTGTCGATTGCGTTTCTGATGCTGGTCCGCATTATCCTCGGAGCGGTGTTTGACGCCAACAGCTTCAAGCGCCGGTTGCTGATCCTCGGCGCGGGTCCACGCGCAGGACGGATCGCGGCGCTGGAAAAACGGCAGGACAGCGGCTTCATCATTGCCGGCTTTGTCGACATGACCGAAGGCCCGAACCAGATCGACGGCGCGGTGCGCAGGCAGGATATCGCCAATTTGCCCCAGCATGTCATCGACCTCGAAGTCAGCGAAGTGGTTCTGGCGCTGGAAGAAAGGCGGAACTCGCTTCCGGTTGCAGATCTGCTGACGATCAAGACGACCGGTGTCCACGTCAATGACATGTCCAGTTTCCTCGAGCGGGAAACCGGTCGCGTCGATCTGGACAGCGTGAACCCGAGCTGGTTCATCTTTTCCGACGGGTTTTCGGCCGGTCGCCGGCTGTCCACAGCCTTCAAGCGGGGTTTTGACATCTTGCTGAGCCTGCTGCTGCTGTTGCTCACCGGACCGGTGATTTTGCTTTTTGCATTGCTTATCAAGCTGGAAAGCCGTGGCGGAGCGTTTTTCCGGCAGGAACGTGTCGGTCTCTACGGGCAGAAGTTCAACATCCTCAAGCTTCGTTCCATGCGCGCTGATGCGGAAGCGGGCGGCGAAGCGGTATGGGCGGCCAAGAATGACCCGCGGATAACCCGCGTCGGCAACTTTATCCGCAAGGTGCGTATCGATGAACTGCCGCAGGCTTGGACCGTCCTGAAAGGCGAAATGAGTTTCGTCGGACCACGTCCGGAGCGGCCGCAATTTGTCGAGGATCTCCAAACCAAAATGCCATTCTATACCGAACGGCATATCGTCAAACCCGGCATCACCGGCTGGGCGCAGATCAATTATCCCTATGGGGCATCGACCGAAGACGCCCGGCACAAGTTGGAATATGATCTCTATTATGCCAAAAACTACACGCCGTTTCTCGATCTGCTGATCATCCTGCAGACCATTCGCGTGGTGCTGTGGCCGGAGGGCGCGCGCTAGCATGTCCAGTCTTCTCCAGAACATCAGTATATTCGGTCACGGCCTCACCGCGGTTCTGTTCGGTGCGCTGGCGATCTGGCTCTTCCAGCGCAAGGTCGAGAGGAACGGTAAGCATATCTGCCTGGTTATAGCGATTGCGCTGACCAGTTTCTGGGCGCTGTCGATCGCGGTCGAAGGCTCGCTCTCGCCGATTGCCCGTTTTGCCGAAACGCTACGCAATTTCGGCTGGCTGGCCTTCATGTTCAGTCTGCTGCGGGCAGGGGAAGGACGCGACGAGCCAAAGACCGTCAACGTCATCTACGTGGCGCTGGCATTCGTTCTGATCGGCCAGATCGTCGTGGACAGCCTTCTCCCCATTGTGGCCTCCAACCCGCGCATTGAAGGGGTCACAATCTATACGTCGCTGGTCTTGCGGATGATTTTCGCGATCGGCGCGCTGGTGCTGGTGCACAATCTCTATTCGATTTCGGCTCCGGAAACCCGCTGGGGGATCCGTCTGCCGATGGCGTCGCTCGCAGCGATCTGGACCTTTGACCTGAACCTGTTCACGATCACCTATCTGACGCAGCAGTTCCCGACCGAATTGCACGCGATGCGTGGTCCGACAATGGCGATTATTGCGCCGATTCTCGCGCTGGCCTCGGTCCGCAACACCGAATGGAATCTTAAACTTTCGCGAAGCGTCGCTTTCCGTTCGCTGTCGCTTGTCGCCATCGGCGGCTATCTGCTGATGATGGTGATCATTGCGACGGCGCTGCAGATCATCGGTGGCGATTATGCACGGCTTGCCCAGATCAGCTTCCTGTTTGGTACCTCCATTGGTGCCTTGCTGTTGCTGCCCTCCGGACGGTTTCGAGCATGGCTCAAGGTCAAGCTGGCCAAAAATTTCTTCCAGCACCGCTATGACTATCGGTCGGAATGGATACGCTTCACCGATACCATCGGCCGTCCCGGAGTGGATAGCGCACCATTCCACGAGCGGGTGATAAAGGCGATCGCGGACATAACGGATTCACCGGCGGGGATATTGTTGGTGCCCGACGAATCCGGCCGACTGGTTTTGCAGTCCCGCTGGAACTGGCCGTCTATCGATGTGCCCGCGGCAGCCTGTACCGCGGCCACCACGGCCTTTTTCGAAGACAGCGGCCATATCGTCGAGTTTGACGCTCTGCGCGCCGGCAAGGATAGCGCATGCGATCCGGCGGACATTCCGGACTGGATGACGCGGGATGCCCAGGCCTGGGTGGCCATTCCGCTGGTGCATTTCGACCGCATCGCCGGCCTGATGCTTCTGGCGCGCCCGCGAATCAACCGGACACTGGATTGGGAGGACCTCGACATGCTCCGCGTGGTGGGACGGCAGGTCGCCAGTTATCTCGCCGAAGCCCGCAGCCAGGAATCGCTTTCCGAAGCCCAGAGATTCGACGAATTCAACCGGCGGATGGCATTCGTGATGCACGACATCAAAAATCTGGTCAGCCAGCTGAGCCTATTGGCCCGCAATGCGCAGCGGCACGCCGACAATCCCGAATTCCGACTGGATATGATCGAGACATTGCAGGATTCTGCGGACAAGATGAACAGCCTGCTGGAACGTCTGTCGCAGCATAATACGGCCAGGCCGGAAGAACCGAAGCCGGTGAGAGTGCGGCCGCTGGTCCGGTCGATTATCGAGAAAAGGCGGTTGTTGCACAAGATTGAAAGCAACCAGATCGATGATCTGACCATTCTGGCAGACCCGGCGCGGGTCGACCAGATATTGGGGCATCTTATCCAGAACGCCATTGATGCCAGTCCCGAGGGCAAGACGATCTTCATCGATGCGCGGCGCCGGGATCTGAGCGTTGCGATCGAGGTCCGTGATCAGGGAGCGGGCATGTCGAGCGATTTTGTCAGAAGCCAGCTTTTCAAACCTTTTGCATCGAGCAAACAAGGGGGATTCGGCATCGGCGCCTATGAAGCCAAGGAACTGGCGCGGGCCATGAATGGACGACTGGAAGTGCAGAGCAAAGAGGGCGAGGGCAGCATTTTCACGCTGATATTGCCGCTCGCCAAAAATCTATCCGATGAAAATCCAGCAGACGAAAGGGCCGCATGATGCCGGACAAAAATCATCCGAGGAAAGAAAAGCTGCTGATCGTTGAAGACGATCCGGGTCTGCAGAAACAGCTGAAATGGGCCTATGACGATTTTGATATTCTCATAGCCGGTGATCGGGAATCGGCTATCGAAATGCTGCGCGCCGAAGAACCCGATGTGGTGACGCTCGACCTCGGATTGCCGCCGGACCCGGATGGAACCACCGAGGGGTTCGCGACCATGGATGCGATCCTGCATCTGAAGCCGGATACCAAGGTAATTGTCGCCTCTGGCCATGGCGAAAAGGCAAGTGCGTTGCGGGCGATTTCGTCCGGTGCCTGGGACTTTTACCAGAAGCCGGTCGACATTGACGAACTGGGCTTGATCGTCCGCCGGGCCTTTCACGTCCGCAAGCTGGAACAGGAAAATGCCAGCCTTGCGGAAAAGGGAAACGGCGAAGGCCGGATCCTGGGGCAGATTATAACGGGCGCGCCGGAAATGCTGAAGATTGCCCGGATGGTGGAGCGGGTGGCCAATACCACTGCGTCGGTGATGTTCCTCGGGGCCAGCGGCACGGGCAAGGAATTACTCGCCAAGGGCCTGCACGATTCCAGCGATCGTCGGGACCAGGCTTTTGTCGCGATAAACTGCGCTGCTATTCCTGAAAACCTGCTGGAATCCGAATTGTTCGGCCATGAAAAAGGGGCCTTTACCGGCGCGATCAAGACGACCGAGGGAAAGATCGAGCAAGCCAATGGCGGTACGCTTTTCCTGGACGAGGTCGGCGACATCCCGCTGCCGCTGCAGGTGAAATTGCTGCGGTTTCTCCAGGAACGGGTGATCGAACGGATCGGCGGCCGCAAGCCGATTGCCGTGGATACGCGGATCGTCTGCGCTACGCACCAAGACCTGGAAGCGATGATCAAGGACAATATGTTCCGCGAGGACCTCTATTATCGACTGGCTGAAGTGGTGATCAAAATTCCGCCGCTGTCCGGCCGGTCGGGTGACGCGAGCCTGCTTGCGCGCCATTTTCAGCAGAAATTCGCGGCGGAAATCAACCCGGCGGTCAAGGGGATTGCGCCCGATGCTCTGGCCGCGCTGGAAGCGTGGCACTGGCCCGGCAATGTTCGCGAACTGGAGAACCGGATCAAGCGCGCCGTCATCATGGCTGATGGCAAGATGATTGCGGCCAAAGATCTGGATATGGACGTTGATGAAGAAGCGGCGATGGACCTGTTGAATCTGAAGGCGGCTCGTGAAGCCGCCGACCGGTCGGCCATCATGCGCGCGATTTCGCAGACCAACGGGAATATCTCGAACGCGGCAAAGCTGCTGGGGATCAGCCGGCCGACGCTGTATGACCTGCTCAAACAATATAAGTTGCAGCAAGCCAGCTGATCGATGGCCCGCTATTCCAGCCAGAAATTGCGATCGCGATGCAAATCCGTCCTGCCGGTGATTGGGGCGGCGTTGATGCTGTCCGCCATCCCGACGGCAATATTCGCGGCCAGCGAAGGCAATGCGGAAGCGCGGGAAGCCTTCGCAAAAGCGCAGCAGTTCAGAGAAGGCAAGGATATAAGGTCCGCCCGTATCGAGCTGATGAATGCAATCAAGGCCGACCCGCAATGGATCGACGCACGCGTTGCGCAGGCAGAGGTTCTGCTGCGGCTGTTCGACGGTATCGGAGCGGAAGCGGAGCTGGACCGGGCCGTGCAACTGGGCCGTGACCCGGCGACCCTCCGGCATCTCTATGGACATGCCCTGCTGCTGCAAGGTGAGGGCCAGAAGGCGCGGGACCAGCTTACGGCGGATGACATTCCGCTGGAATATCGGGGCTATGCCGCACGCATATCGGGGAAGGTTGCGCTTGATCTGGGGGATCCGGAGCTGGCGGGCCTGTTCTTCAACCGGGCGATAGAGCTTGATCCGGAAAACCCCGATCTGTGGGTGGATATTGCGCGCTTTCGTTCGGGAGCCGGCGATCAGGCGGGGGCCATTAACGCGGTGGATGAAGCCGTGAAGCTTGATCCGAATAACGTCCGCGCCCTGCAATATCGCGGGGAGTTGCTGCGCTTCCAGTTCGGACTGGGCGCCGCGCTCCCGTGGTTTGAACGCGCCTTGGAAATCGATCCGAATGATATTCCACTGCTGACCGAATATGCCGCGACGCTGGGCGATATGGGGCGGATGACCGACATGCTGACCGTCGCGCGCAAGATCATTGCGCTGGACGGCCTCAACCCGCGGGCCTTTTTCATGCAGGCGGTGCTGGCCGCGCGGGCGGGCAATCATGATCTCGCCAGAAGACTGATGCAGAAAACCCAGGGCGCAATCGACAATCTGCCGGCGGTCATGCTCGTCCAGGGTATTATCGAGCACGGCCAGGGCAATTATAACGCAGCGGTGGACAGGTTCGGCCGCCTTGTCGCGATACAACCGAACAACCGCCAGGCCGAAAAGCTGCTTGCCCGCTCGCTCTATCTAGCCGGTAGTGCCGTCGATGCCGTCGATGTTCTCAGGCCGCAGGTGAACCGGGGCAGTGCCGATCCCTATGCAATGTGGGTGGCTGGCCGGGCGCTGGAGGCGGTGGACGAACGCGGCGAGGCAGCCGCGGTGATGAACCGTGCGGCTGTCCATGACACCGGACGGGTAACGGCTCTTGTCGCCGGAGCACCGCTCAATGTGCTGAGGGGCGCGGCGCAACGCAATCCAAACGACGCGCGGGCGGTGGTTCCCTATATCCGGGCGCTATATGGCAGTGGCGACTATATCGCGGCGTTTGAAGAGGCGAAGCGGCTTCAGCAGGCCAATCCGGGCGCCAGCGATGCGCATATACTGGTTGCCGATACCGCCACCGCTCTGGGCAATTATGATGAAGCTCTGGCCGCGCTGGAACAGGCACGCTCCATCCGTTTTTCGGAACCCGTCATGTTGCGGCTGGTCGAGGTTCTGCGCGCCAAGGGTGCGATGCAGCAATCGGGCGCTGTGCTGGCGCAATATCTCAACTATAATCCCAGCAATATCGCCGGGTTGCGGCTGATGGCCTACGCCCATCTCGAAACCGGAAGCTGGGCGATTGCGGCACATATATTGGAAAATCTGAGCGAACGGATCGGCCGGAATGATGCGCTGGTCATGGCGGGGCTGACGCAGGCCTATACCGGGCTGGGCGAAACGGAAAAAGCCATTGCCGCCGGCCGTATTGCCTATCGGGTTCAACCTTCCAGTCCGGTGGCGACCCATCTTTACGGACTGGCGCTACTGGCCGACGAGACCCGCCGGAAAGACGCGATCAGTCTGCTTAAAAAAGCGGTGGCAATCATGCCGGATAATGCAGTTTATCGGAAAAGCCTGCGGCAGGCTTATGCTTCCCGCCCAGGGAAAGCGAGCAGCTGACCGGCGTTCAGGCGTCGCTTTTCAGCAGATCGTCGACGGACAGGTCCAGACGTTTCATCTGGCGCTCGACCGGTGGCCAGACGTTCTTGATAAAATCTTCTCTCTGCGACTGGCGGAGACGATTTCGTGCCCCGGCTGCCACGAACATGCCGACACCACGTTTCACCGTAACCAGTCCATCCTCCTGAAAACCCTGATAGGCTTTGGCGACGGTCAGGGGATTGGCGCCCTGGTCCGCGGCAAAGACGCGGACGGACGGCAGCATGTCGCCCTCGCGATATTCACCGTCGAGAATGGATTCCGAAATGATGTCCCGCAATTTCAGATAGACGGGTTTGCCTGCATTGTTCATGCTGCATCACTGCCATAACACAGCGATGCAGGCAAGCAGAAGTTCCGTTTTTCGAGTGATGGCGTAACGGCGCCAATGGTTTATTCGGGCGCTGGCGGGGTCCAGGTGGACAATATGTCCTGCAGTTCCGGACGGGGGCGCTCGACAAGTTCGGCCTCCGACGTACCGAGATAGAGGAAGCCTGCAATTTTTTCCGGGGCAGCGCCAAAAAGATCGCGGACATCATCGTTAAAGGCAGGCCAGCCCGTGATCCAGCCCCCGACAAAGCCCATGGCGTGGGTGGCGTGCAGAATGTTCATCACAAAAGCACCGCAGCTGAGCTCCTGTTCCCAGAGGGGAATCTTGGTCGATTGGACAGGCGAATACATAACGACCAGCAGAGTCGGCGCCAAACAGGCCATGGACTCCAGCGATTCCAGTTCCATCCGTCCGGCTTCTGGCCGCTCTTTCAGATAGGCCTTGTGGATGCCGTTTGCGAAAAGGCTGCGCTGATCATCGCCAACCGCAATCACGCGCCAGGGCGCCAGTTTGCCATGATCCGGCGTCCGCAGGGCAGTGGTGACAATCTCCTCGATCTGGGCCTTGCTGGGCCCGGGGGCTATCATATCGCGCGGCCGCCCGGATCGGCGGGTGGGCAAGTAGGCGGCAAGGCTGCTGAGGTCGTTGAATTTCTTTTCGGTCATATCCGTCACTTCGGAAGAGATGCATGCGATTGCAAGGCCAATATGCGGAAAACCGGTCTCGCTTGAAACAATATGCTTCACTTGCGCATTTTTATCATTAGTGTGCGGGGCAACCGGGCCGGATTACGCGGCCCAAATCTATTGTCGGGGAGTATATACATGGCAGGTGCGTATCTGGAATCGGGTGATGCGAGAGGAACCTTTCTTGGTCATCCGAAAGGGCTGTTTGTTCTGTTTTTTGCAGAAATGTGGGAGCGTTTTTCCTATTACGGCATGCGCGCCTTGCTCATTTTCTATCTCGTTCAACACTGGATGTTTTCGGATAGCGAAGCGGGTGTCATCTATGGCGCCTATACCGCGCTGGTCTATATTACGCCGGTAATTGGCGGCTATCTGGCCGATCGATATCTCGGACAACGCAAAGCGGTTACCTTTGGCGCGCTGCTACTCACCTTTGGCCATTTCCTGATGGCTTTCGAGGGTGACGGGGCCGGACAGGCCGATCCCGCTATCAATATCTTCTGGCTGGCACTCGCCTTCATCATCGTCGGGTCAGGCTTTCTGAAGGCCAATATCTCGGTCATCGTGGGCCAGCTCTACACGCGGACCGATATCCGCCGCGATCCTGCCTATACGATTTTCTACATGGGCATTAATCTCGGCGCGGCGCTAGGTGCGATTATCGCCGGTTGGCTGGGCCAGACCTATGGCTGGTCTTACGGTTTCGGCGCTGCCGGAATCGGAATGCTGCTCGGTCTCGTCGTGTTCGTCTGGGGCAAGCCACTGCTGGTTGGTCGCGGCGAAGCCAATGATCCGGCGCGTCTCGAAACAAAAGTGGGCGGCATCAAATTTGAATGGCTGCTTTATATCCTCAGCTTTGCGACCGTCGGCCTGGTCTGGATATTGATTCAATATCAGGCGCTGGTCGGATCATTGCTGGGCATAGCTGGCGCGATATTGGTGATCTATATTCTCTACTCGGCGGTGGCAAAACTGGCTCCGGAAGACCGTGACCGGATTTTTGCCGCAATGTTCCTGATTTTCGGCTCGATCCTTTTCTGGGCATTGTTCGAACAAGCCGGTTCCTCGCTGAACCTCTTCACCGATCGCAGCGTTGACCGGAATATCCTCGGCATCGAAGTGCCGGCCTCGGTGTTCCAGTCGATCAACGCCATCTATATCGTATTGTTGGCACCGATATTCGCGTTGCTGTGGACATTGCTCGCCCGCAAGGGACTGGAACCATCGGCGCCGGCCAAATTTGGTCTGGGCCTGATCCAGCTGGGCGCAGGCTTCCTCGTCCTGGTGGCTGGCGCAGTGGCTGCCGGAACCGGCAATCTGACGCCGGTGTTGTTCATCTTCCTGATCTATCTGCTGCATACGACTGGTGAGCTTTGCCTGTCGCCGGTGGGCCTGAGCGCGATGAACCGGCTCGCTCCGTCGCACATGGCCAGCCTGATCATGGGTACCTGGTTCTTTGCATCCGCCACCGGCAATTTCGCCGCTGGATTGATCGCTTCGGCTGTTGGCGCAGAAGGCGCAGGACCGGACCGGGTATTGGAAGTATATTCGACCGTGGGCTGGGTGGCTGTTGGCGTCGGCGTAGCCGTGATTGTGATCTCGCCATTCATCAAGAAGCTGATGCATCTCGATACGCTTGGCGACGACAATGTCGGTGACGATCTGGAAGGCCAGTCCGAATTCGGTGATCCACAGTCGGCCGGTATCCACCCAACGACAAAACCATAAGACTAAGGGGCTTTGCTATGAAATTTCGGGCTTTGCTGGCGCTGGTTGCTGGCGGATCGCTGTTGGCCGGCTGTACGGCCAACGCGGCGGATACAAATTCGGCTAGCGCCACGACTCCCGCGAAATCAAGCAAGCCGGCAAAGGTTGCTTTCCCGTCGACCTACAGCGGCTATCCTTCGGCTCCGACCGCCATCACCGGCGTGACGATTTACGATGGTGAAGGGGGACGGATCGATAATGGCACGGTGTTCATGGCAAACGGAAAAATCTCTTCGCTCGGCGGTCCCGATACACCGATTCCGTCCGACGCCATGGTCGTGGATGGCACAGGCAAATATGTAACGCCGGGCATTATCGATGTGCACAGCCATCTGGGTGACTATCCGTCTCCCGGCGTGTCGGCGCATAGCGACGGCAATGAAGCCACATCGCCGGTGACTCCGGAAGTCTGGGCAGAACATAGCGTCTGGCCGCAGGACCCCGGGTTCTCGCGGGCCATGGCCAATGGCGGGATCACGGCGCTGCAAATTCTTCCCGGTTCGGCCAATCTGTTCGGCGGTCGTTCGGTAACGCTCAAGAATGTTCCGGCGCGCACGGTGCAGGCAATGAAATTCCCGGGCGCGCCCTATGGGATGAAAATGGCCTGCGGGGAGAATCCGAAACGAGTATATGGTGGCCGCACCCGCATGCCTTCGACCCGCATGGGCAATCTGGCGCTCAACCGCCAGACCTGGATCGACGCGCAGGAATATCGCGAGAAGCGCAACAGCGCAAAACCGCCCAAACGCGATCTCGGCAAGGAGACGCTGGCCGGTGTGCTCGACGGAGACATTCTGGTTCACAACCATTGCTATCGCGCAGACGAGCTTGCGCAGATCATCGATATGTCGAAGGAATTCGGTTACAAGGTGAGCGCGTTCCATCATGCCGTTGAAAGCTACAAGATCGCCGACATGTTGGCGGACGAGGGCATTTGTTCCGCTGTCTGGGCCGACTGGTGGGGGTTCAAGATGGAAGCCTATGACGCGATCCCGGAAAATGCCGCGCTGCTGCAAAAGGCCGGTGCCTGCGTGATCATCCACAGCGATGACGAAAACCAGATCCAGCGGCTCAATCAGGAAGCCGCCAAGGCGCTTGCCGATGGCCGGGCGATGGGTATCGAGATCAGCGACGCGCAGGCGATCCGCTGGATCACGCTCAACCCGGCGAAAGCCATGGGCATTGACGAGATGACCGGCAGTCTGAAACCCGGAAAAATGGCCGACCTGGTTCTCTGGAACGGTAATCCGCTCAGCGTTTACGCGCGGCCCGAGAAAGTCTGGATCGATGGTGCGCTGTTGTTCGATAGTGGCGATCCGAAGCGTCGGCCGGTCAGTGATTTCGAGCTCGGCCAGCCCGGTGAAGGAGACGTGAAATGAAGCGCTTTGCCCTGTTGCTCGCCTCCGCTGCGACACTGATTTCAGCCCCGCTTGCTGCGCAGACCACCGCCATTACCGGCGGCAAGGTCGTGATCGGCGACGGCAGCGCGCCGATTGAAGGCGGCACGGTGCTGATCCGCAATGACCGCGTTGTGGCTGCCGGAGCCAATGTCGCGATCCCTGCCGATGCGCAGCGGATTGATGCGACCGGCAAATGGGTGACACCGGGCGTTTTCGCCGGATTCAGCCGGGTCGGTCTGGTCGAGGTCGGGGCGGTCAGCCAGACCAATGACATGAACGCCAGCAGCTCGCCCTTTTCGGCGGCGCTTGATGTGCAATATGCGATCAATCCCTTTGCCTCTCCGATAGCGGTCAGCCGCGCGGCAGGCGTGACCCGGGCCGTCGTATCGCCCAGCACTGCGGGTTCGATTTTCGGCGGATTTGGCGCAATCGTTGATCTGGGGCAGGACGAAAATCCGATCACGCAGGCGCGCGCTTTCCAGTTTGTCGAGCTGGGTGAAACCGGTCACAGCCGTGCCGGCGGCAGTCGTGCGGCATCCCACATCCATTTCCGGGCGCTCCTCGAAGAGGCGCGGACCTATGCGCGCAATCCCGCGGCCTTTGACAGCGACCTGCTCAAGGCTTCGGATGCCAAGGCTTTGTTGCCTGTTATCAACGGCAGCACCAAGCTGCTGGTCCATGTCGAAAGCGCAAATGATATCCTGAAGGTCCTCGACCTGCGCAAGGATTTTCCGGCGCTGGATATGGTGTTGGTGGGAGCCAATGAAGGATGGCGTGTTGCCGATCATATCGCCGCTTCCCGTGTGCCCGTACTGGCATCAGCGCTCAGCGATCTGCCTTATGGTTTCGAAGACCTGTCCGCGACCCAGTCGAATATCGGCCGGATGAAAGACGCCGGCGTCAAGGTCGCGATCGGCATGATCAACGACAATGATGCGCACCAGCTGCGCTATTCGGTACAATATGCAGGCAATCTCGTCGCGCTAAACAAGGTGCCGCGCGCCACCGGCCTGACCTGGGATGAAGCCTTTGCGGCAATCAGTTCCGTGCCAGCGGAAATCATGGATTTGGGCGGCAAGCTCGGTTCCCTGAAGGCCGGTCGGCAGGCCGATGTCGTCATCTGGACGGGCGATCCGCTGGAACTTTCGACCCAGGTGGAGAAGGTCATCATCGACGGGGTCGACCAGTCGCTCAGCAACCGCCAGATGCGCTTGCGGGACCGCTATACCGATCCGGCTCCGGGCGCCTTGCCCAAGGCCTATGACCATTAGCCGCTAGAGGCGGACCATCGACATCATCCGGTCGCCGTAGCGCAGTCCTGCGGTACCGCCGACGGGTGCGGCCGCTTCCAGTTCGTCGAGATCGGCTTCGCTCAGCGTGATATCGACCGCCGCCATGCTGTCTTCCAGTGTTGCCCGCCGTTTCGAGCCGGGAATGGGCACGATGAAGTCTCCCTGTGCCAACAGCCAGGCAAGCGCGATTTGCGCCGGCGAGCAATGGTGACGCCCAGCGACGGTTTTCACGACCTCGACAATCTCCAGATTCCGGTCAAAATTTTCTTCCGAATAGCGCGGATCATTGCGGCGATAATCATCCTCGGGCAGATCATCCCGACTGCTGATCTGGCCGGTCAGGAAACCGCGGCCGAGCGGGCTATAGGGGACGAAGCCGATACCGAGATCCTGGCATAGCGGCAGGATATCCTCTTCAACGCCGCGTTCCCACAGGGAATATTCTGACTGCAATGCGGCAATCGGGTGAACGGCATGCGCCTTTTTCAGCGTGGCGGCTCCGGCTTCGGATAGCCCGAGATAGCGGACCTTGCCCTCGGCGACGAGATCGGCCATCGCGCCCACCGTTTCCTCGATCGGCACATTGGGATCGACGCGATGCTGGTAGAACAGGTCGATAGTGTCGATGCCGAGGCGCATCAGCGATCCTTCACAGGCCCGCCGGACATTGGCGGGACTGGAATCCACGCCGCGGACCTGTCCGTCCTTGATCGCAAAACCGAATTTGGTGGCAATGACCAGCCGCTCGCGGCGGCCGCTGATCGCCTGACCGAGCAACTCCTCGTTGATATGGGGACCATAGACTTCGGCGGTGTCGAAAAAGGTGACGCCCAGTTCGATCGCGCGGTCGATGGTCGCCAGGCTTTCGGCCCTGCTCGCCGTACCGTACATGCTCTTGCCAATCCCTGCCATCGGCATGCAGCCAAGGCCAAGCGCCGAGACTTCCAGTTCGGGTCCGAGTTTGCGATATTTCATGTCAAATCTCCCTCGCTTCTGGCGATTGTCGCGGTGACGCTCATGTCCGCGCTGACATTGGCGACGGTCCGCATAATATCAGGAAAGGTTTCGATAGCCAAAAGCAGAACCAGCGGTTCGATCGGGATACCCATGGCAATACAGATCGGCGCGATCGAGGTGATGAAGCTGATCGAGCCCGGCAGGCTGACTGCGCCCATGGTGGTGATCGCCGCCACGACGACGCCGATCGCCAGCACGCCAATCGACAACTCTATGCCCATCACATGGGCAATATAGATTGCGACCGCCAGATTCATGCAGGGACCGGTGGCGCGGAAAAGAGCGACCGCTATGGGCAGGACGACGTCGGCAGACCGTTCGCCAACGCCCAGTGCCTTCACCCCGCTGACCATCGCCGGCAGCGAGGCCAGTGAACTCTGGGTCGAGATAGCGACCGCCTGGGCCGGGGCCGAGGCCTTGAAAAAGGCAATCGGACCGCGCTTGCCGCCGACATAGGTCAGGACATAGCTGGATATCCACACGACCGCGCCGACGCTGCTGACGATCAGGACATAGTGGAGCAATGCTCCGAAAGCCGCCAAACCGGCGTTTGCGCCAACGCCCAGCGCCAAGGCAAAGACACCGAGCGGTGCGAGTGCGAGGACCCACTGGATAAGGATCAGCAGGGCATTGGCAACCGCGTTGAAAAACTGGTCGAGCATAAGCCGCTGGGCCTCGGGTAACCGGGTGATGGCAAAGGCAAAGGCCAGGGCGAAGACCATCAGCGGAAGAACCGCGTCCTCCGCAGCAGCGGCTATGGCATTGGTCGGAATAAGGGCGCGCAGAAATTCGCTGAAGGGCGGGACCTCTCCGGGCGGGGCCGCGCTGCCCAGCGCCGACCGCAGGGCCGCGGCTGCATCGCCATCGAGCGGAAAAAATTCGAGCAGGGCTGGCGTGACCAGAGCGGCCATTGCCGAAGAACACCAGAGAATGAATATCATGAACAGGATCGCGCGGGCGGTCATCCGTCCGGCGCGGGCCATGGATGCCGCTTTCCCGATGCCAACGATCAGCAGGGTGAAGACAAGCGGGATCACGGTCATCCGCAAGGCGTTGAGCCACATATTACCGACGACATCGGCTGCTTCGACCAGCAGTCCGTTGCCGGTTCCGACAAAAAGCCCGGTCAATATGCCAAAGACCAGAGCAAGCAGGATGATCAACGCTTTTATCAATATTCGTCTCCGTAGGGATACCAGACAGACCATCAACCATGGCCGCCAACGTCTGGCAAGCGATGATTGGCGGGAAATTTCCCGATCGCCCGCATTCGCTCTTGGTCTCTGGTCTGTCCATCGGCTAGAGACGAGCGCAATGGGCGCGACCATGTTGGGATATAAGTGAATATGACGAAGAAATTTTTCGGTACCGACGGCATCCGCGGCCTGACCAATACACATCCGATGACCGCCGAGATCGCGATGAAGGTCGGACAGGCTGCGGGGCGGCATTTCCAGCGCGGGAACCACCGGCACCGTGTCGTGATCGGCAAGGATACGCGATTGTCCGGCTATATGATGGAAAATGCGCTGGTCGCCGGTTTCACCAGCGTCGGCATGGATGTTGTGCAGGTCGGCCCGATGCCGACCCCCGCGGTGGCCTTGCTGACCCGCTCGATGCGCGCCGACCTCGGGGTGATGATCTCGGCCAGCCACAATCCCTATTATGACAATGGGATCAAGCTGTTCGGTCCGGACGGTTTCAAACTGTCCGACGAGGATGAATTCACCATCGAATCCTATCTGGAAGACGAGGCAAAGCTGGCGCCGGCAGCCGATATCGGCCGCGCCAAGCGGTTCGAGGATGCGCGCGGGCGCTATATTCACGCCGTCAAAATGTCCTTGCCCGACCATATCCGGCTGGACGGCCTGAAAATCGTTTGTGATTGCGCCAATGGCGCGGCCTATCAGGTGGCGCCCTCGGCACTCTGGGAACTGGGGGCCGAGGTTGTGACCCTCGGAATCAATCCCAATGGCTTGAACATCAACGACAAATGCGGGTCGACCGATGTTGCGATATTGCAGGAAACCGTCGTTGCGTCCGGCGCGGATATCGGGATTGCGCTGGACGGGGATGCTGATCGTCTGATCGTTGTCGATGAAAAGGGTCAGATTGTCGATGGCGACCAGCTGATGGCTCTGATCGGATCGAGCTGGAACCGTCAGGGCCTGCTGCGCGGCGGCGGGATCGTGGCCACCGTCATGTCTAATCTGGGGCTGGAGAGATTCCTGAATTCGCAGGACCTCGATCTCGTGCGGGCCAAGGTTGGCGACCGCTATGTTCTCGAGGAGATGAAGAAGGGCGGCTATAATGTCGGTGGCGAGCAGTCGGGGCATATGATCATGCTCGATCACGGAACCACCGGAGACGGCACTGTCGCAGCGCTGCAGGTGCTCGGCGAGCTGGTCGAGAGCGGCAAGCCGGCGAGCGAGTTGCTGCATCTGTTCGATCCGGTCCCGCAATTGCTCAAGAATGTACGTTACAGCGATGGCCAGCCGCTCGAGAGCGAAAAGGTCAAGGCCGTGATTGCCGAAGCGGAGAAAGAACTGGCAGGCAGCGGCCGTCTGGTCATCCGTAAATCGGGTACGGAACCGCTGATCCGGGTGATGGCCGAAGGCGATGACGAAGCCCAGGTCAACGCAGTTGTCGACCGGATTTGCGCGGTGGTGGAAGAGGTCGCGGGCTGATGCTGGGCTTTCTCGACGCCATGGACGCCAGAACCATCGTGGTCATGGGCCTGATCCTGCCGATCCTCGTGACGCTGCTCCTCTATGTTTTTGCGCGCGGTTTTTTCCGCCGGTTCTGGCTTCCCATCATATTGATCGCGGGCGCCTTTGAATGGTTTCTGATCGTGCAGGTCGGACCATTGTTCCTGTGACCGCTAACTGCCCGCGGATTTTGTCGATCGCCGGTTCGGACAGCGGCGGCGGTGCGGGCATCCAGGCGGATATCAAGACCATCACCATGCTCGGCGGTCACGCGATGACCGCTGTTACCGCCATTACTGCACAGAATACGCTCGGGGTGCAGGCCGTCCACCAGTTGCCGACCGAAATGATCCTGCAGCAGATCGAATCCGTGGTCAGCGATATCGGCGTCGATGCGGTCAAGATCGGCATGATCGGGAGCGCGGAGGCCGCTCTGGCGGTGGCCGACTATCTCGAGAAGCTGGGCATCGCCATTGTCTTCGACCCCGTCATGATCGCGACGAGCGGCAGCATCTTGGCGGATAGCGAGACGATAGCCGCGTTCGGCAAGCTGATGGATGTCGCATCGGTGGTCACGCCCAATCTGCCGGAACTGGAAGCGTTGGGCGGCAAGGACGAGATATTGAGCCATGGCTGCCATCTGGTGGTCAAGGGCGGTCACGGAGAGGGCTCCGTGGTGGTTGACGAACTCCATGCCCCCGGCGGCCTGATCAGGCGGATTGAGGGGAAAAGGATCGATAGCAGCGAAACCCATGGCACCGGCTGCACCTTTGCCAGCGCGCTGGCGGTCGGTCTCGGCAGCGGACTGGATCTGAACGCGGCGTTCGAGCAGGCAATCTCCTTCACCCGCATCGCGATACTCGAAGCTCCGGGACTTGGCAAGGGAAGTGGGCCCCTCGGTCACTAGTTTGTGACGGATTTTCAGGATGATGAGCGATGATCGCCGGCGTGGACGAGGTGGGCAGGGGGCCGCTCGCCGGTCCGGTCGTGGCCGCTGCGGTGATTTTGCCGGATGATCACGCTATTGCGGGGCTGGATGACAGCAAGAAGCTGACGGCAACAAAGCGCGCGCGGTTCGAAGTGGAAATCATGGAATGTGCGCGCTTCTCGATAGCGCAATGTTCCGAGGCCGAGATTGACGAGATCAACATATTGCAGGCAACGATGCTGGCAATGACACGCGCGGTGGAAGGGCTGGATGCCGTCCCCGATCATGTGCTGGTCGATGGCAACCGCTTGCCGAAATGGACCTATTCAGCCGAAGCGGTGATCGGCGGGGATGCTATCCATTCCTGCATTTCCGCTGCTTCCATTCTCGCCAAGGAATTTCGCGACCGGTTGATGATCGCCGCAGCCGAGCAATATCCGCAATATGGCTGGGAACGGAACAAGGGCTATGGCACGGCCGAGCATCTGGCGGCGCTCAGGCAATATGGACCGACGCCGCTGCACCGCAGAAGCTTCGCTCCGGTCTCCCAGATGGAATTGCTCTAGGCTTCGACTTCCGCGCGTTTCGGCGCGATTTTGCGCTCTGCGAGAACCCATTCGCCGCTCTCGCTTTTGATATATTTGGGCTGCCGGGTGACGTTCCACACCAGACCCATTTTCTCGAGCAGCAGCAGGACATAGCCGGCAATATCGATTTCCCACCAGGCCATGCCCTGAAAACTGGCGCGGGGATGCTTATGGTGATTGTTGTGCCAGCCTTCGCCAAAGGTCAGCAGCGAGAAAAGAAAACTATTCTTCGCCGTGCCGACGCCCTTGGTGTGCCGCTGCGAACCGACCACATGGGCATAGCTGGAGATGCCCAGCGTGATCTGCAGCACCACGAAGGTCCGGAAATAGCCACCGATCAGGATCGTGCCGATAACATGATCCCAGCCGCCGAAGACGAGGCCCCAGATGCCGGGGAAGATAATCAGCGAGAAGACCAGCCAGAACCAGCGGGTCTTGTGCAGCCACAGCACGACCTCATTATCGGCAAGGCCTTTGCCATAAATGCTCATGTCGGTGACGCAATCGTCCATGAACCAGCCGAAATGCGAGTGGAACATGCCTTTCAATTTGCTGGTCGGCTTGCCCTTGCCGTCAAGCCACGGACTGTGAACGTCGCCAACCTCGTCGCTATGGGCATGGTGCCGCCGGTGGTCTGCGGCCCAGCGCAATACCGAGGACTGGATCGACATTTGCGCCATGGCACCCAGAATATATTGCATCGGCACCGATGTTTCGAACGCCTTGTGCGAATAATAGCGGTGGAAGCCGAGCACGATGCCGAGCATCAGGACGATATAGCCGACGATGAAGGCCGACCATTCGACCCAGCCGGTATCATAGGTAAACATCCACCAGACAGCCGCTATCGAGCCGAAAATCTTGGAGCCGAAAACGATTGCATACTCCTTGCGCTTCTCGCGTCCGGCCTCGCCGCCGACGATCACGCCGGGATGCGGGCGGGGTTCGTCGCTCTGCTGGGCGATGCCATATTCATGCTGATATTTATCGCGAAAATTATCTGCCATTTGTTCACCGGCCCCCGGATTGTTACGCTTCGGATATTCACTATTGATTAAGCATATAGTCCGAACGCGGCTTTTTGTGAACCAAATTTGATTTTCGGCGATTTCCCGATTTCGAACAAATAAACTTCGCGAAAGAGTCTTTTGCGTCACACCACTAGGGATTGAGTCCGGCCTGGTGGCTCTGACTCCATATCTGGTGACGGACTCGTTTCGTTCTCCTGCGGCGGGCACTGTTAACCATAAAGATACGCCTTTAACCTATGTTAACGGCCTTGACCGCTGGCCATTTGGGACTCACCACTGGCGCCATTGGAAAAAGGAATTGAGTTTCATGGGGATTATCGAGCGCATCCACGCGCCAAAAACACGTACCGCAACCCGCACCGTAAAGAAGGCTGTCGATCTGCCATTGGGGCAGATTTTAAAGATGGACTGCGTAGCGGCAATGGCTTCGCTGCCCGATGCATCGGTCGATATGGTCTTTGCCGATCCGCCCTATAATCTGCAGCTTGGCGGTGATCTTTATCGTCCCGAAGGCGGGCAGGTGGATGCCGTGGATGATGCCTGGGACCATTTTGACAGCTTTGCCGCTTATGATGCCTTCACCAAGGCCTGGCTGGCCGAAGCGCGCCGTATTCTCAAGCCCGACGGGTCCCTTTGGGTGATCGGCAGCTATCATAATATCTTCCGGGTCGGCGCTTCGCTGCAGGATCTCGGCTACTGGATTCTCAACGACATCATTTGGCGCAAAGCCAATCCGATGCCGAATTTCAAGGGAACGCGCTTCACCAATGCGCACGAAACGCTGATCTGGGCATCCAAATCGGAAAAGGCGAAATATACGTTCAACTATCGCGCGATGAAAAATCTCAATGATGAATTGCAGATGCGCAGCGACTGGGTGATGCCGATTTGCGGCGGCCAGGAGCGGCTGAAACGCAACGGCAGCAAGGCGCATCCGACGCAGAAGCCGGAAGCATTGCTTTACCGCATCATGCTGGCGACGACCAATCCCGGCGATGTCGTGCTCGATCCCTTCTTCGGCACCGGCACGACCGGCGCGGTCGCAAAGCGACTGGGACGCGAATGGATCGGTTGCGAGAAAGAGGACAGCTATTGCGAAGTCGCCGAACAGCGTATCGCCGAAGCTTTGCCGCTCGATGAAAGCGCGCTCAAGACCATGCAGTCGCCGAAGTCCAAACCGCGGGTTGCCTTCGGAACGCTGGTCGAAAC
>CAXHZT010000024.1:0-30650 GCA_964022345.1 uncultured Sphingorhabdus sp. | reverse complement strand
AGGTCTAGCACGACTTGGATATGAGCTATTCTATACGTCAATCTGCTTGGATAAATACCCTTACGCTCATAATTGGAGTTATAAGCATCGCGATAGCATTAACCACGCTATATTTCGTGGTTTCGACACCCCAATAACCCAACTCTACCTTTCCTACAACCCACCAAATAGGTTATATTCTCTTCCTCTAGAAAACCATACTCAAACCGCCACACCCCTGTGCCGCGGTCAAGATGGTCCCTTACAAGGAGTAAAACCTATGACATTTCAGGACGAATTTATTCACCGCCTGCCGGTGGTGCGGGGTGAGGCAACGGGGGACGGTCCTTCGACAGGCTCAGGACGAACGGACGAGAGGGAGAGTCGTCATCCTGAATTTATTTCAGGACCTCTCGAGGTTGAGCCGGAAGATCGGGGTGTGAGGGACGGGGTCCTGAACCAAGTTCAGGATGACGATTCTATGCGGTTGCAGGGTGAGGAAAGCGCTCCGGACAAATCCGTTCGTCTCGAGCGTAGTCGAGAGACTGGTGATGGTGGAGACGTGTCTCGACTTCGCTCGACACGAACGGGTGAGGATGACGAGGACAGCTCGGTTCGGGGCAGAGAACTGACACTCCCCTCCCGCTCGCGGGAGGGGTCGGGGGTGGGCCTGTGTGACAACCCGAACAATGCTCCCGATTCACCAGACACCCCCACCCCTGACCCCTCCCGCGAGCGGGAGGTGGACTGCACCCGCCATGACGGCTGGCACCGCGAGCTCCGCGTCAAATTCCTCGAGGCCCTCGCGCAGACCGGCAATGTCCAGGCGTCGGCCTATTTTGTCCAGCGCACCCGCCAGTCGGCCTATGATCTGAAACGGCGCGATCCGGATTTTGCGCGGGCGTGGCTGGCGGCCCTGGTGCTGGCGCGGGAGGAGGCGCAGGACAAGTTGCAGGAGCGGGCCATTGAAGGCGTCGAGGAGGAAGTCTTCTACCATGGCGAAGTCGTGGCGACGCGGCGGCGCTATGACAGCCGGCTGCTGCTCGCGCATCTGGCGCGGCTCGACAAGATCGCCGAGCAGATCCCGGCGCAACGCGGGGCGGCGCGCTTTGGCGATATGCTCGAGGCCATCGGCAAGGGCGAGGACACCGCCCCGCTGATCGCCACGCCGACCGAGGAGGAGCTGGCGATAGCGGCCGCCAGGGCCGAAGCGCAGGGGCGGCCGGTGCCGGAGGAAGAAGCAGGCGAGGAATTTTACGCGGTCACCTTCCCCTACCAGGACGGCCCGCCGGACTATTATCGCATGACCCAAGAAGAAGCCGCCGAAATGGAACGCGAGGTCCCCGGCCTGACCGCAACACCCACCGGCACGCGCGACGAAGCGGTGATCAACGCCCTGCCCTGCCAAGCCGAAGCCATGCAGGAATTTCGACGGGACATGGCAGAGAAGGGAATGAATCTATGACAGTGTAAAGTTTGTAAAGTTCGGGTGGCGCTCGTCATTGCGAGGAGCGGAGCGACGCGGCAAACCAGAGCGGCAAAAGCTGACGATCGTGACAAGACGCTCTGGATTGCGTCGCTCCGCTCGCAATGACGAATGTTGATAGAGACGGGCCTCTCAGGCGAATGGGGACAATGCTGGACAGCAACTTCGTCATCCAAAACAGCAGCTTTGTCATCCTGAACAGAAACTTCGTCATCCTGAACTCGTTTCAGGACCCCGTGAGATTGCGCGCTGCCGGTGGAGGTCCTGAAACAAGTTCAGGATGACGATTCTATGCGGCGGCAGCGCGATGCTGCCCCCGACCCCCGTTCGTCTCGAGCGCAGTCGAGAGACCGGCGGAAAGGAACAAGTGTCTCGACCTTTGCCTGCCCTGAGCCCAATCTAAGCCCCTCATCTTCAGAGGAGGGGTTGGGGTGGTGGAGATGCGAAAGCATCGCTCGCGTAAGCGAAAAGCGGTGGAATGGAGATGTTGGAATGAAAACGCAAACGCAGCGCTCGGAGGAGAGAAACCACCCCAACCCCTCCTTTGAAAAGGAGGGGCTTAAGAATTACGCTCGCGGTGGAGAATGCCTCCGTCATTGCGAGGAGCGGAGCGACGCGGCAATCCAGTGCGGCACTCGCCGCTCTGGATTGCTTCGCTACGCTCGCAATGACGACCAAGTTCTTGCCGTTCGTCCTGAGCCTGTCGAAGGATCTCTACCGACCGCAAACTGTCCTTCGACAAGCTCAGGACGAACGGGCGGGAGTGCCGGTAAACTGGGTCCGCGCCTTCTCGGCGAGGACAATCATGTTACGAAGCAGCAACCCCGAACAAATCATGCTCATCCGCATCCTCGATCACCGCATCAATTATATCGCCGACCGCAAGGCCCGCGCTCACGTTGCGCAGGAACACATTGCCATCGATCTCTGGCGCATCGGCTTCGGACCGCGCCGTCGCACCAACGTCGCCATCCTCATCGGGCTCGCCGATGTCGTCAATGATCACCGGCAGGGTCCGGCCGACCTTGGCCTGCAGCTTGGCGGCGCTGATCCGGGCAGTCACGTCCATGATCCGCTGGTATCGCTCTTCCTTGACCGCTTCGGGCACAGCGCCGTCGAGCAGGTTGGCCGCAGCGCCTTCAACGGGTTCAAAGCGGAACGCACCGACGCGGTCGAGCTGGGCTTCCTCGAGCCAGTCGAGCAGATATTGGAAGTCGTCTTCGGTCTCGCCGGGGAAGCCGACGACGAAGGTCGAGCGGATGGTGAGATCGGGGCAGATATCGCGCCAGGACTTGACCCGCTGCAGCACCTTGGCCTCGTTGGCCGGGCGCTTCATCCGCTTGAGGACATTGGGCGCGGCGTGCTGGAACGGGATGTCGAGATAGGGCGTGATCTTGCGCTCGGCCATCAGCGGGATGACCTTGTCGACATGCGGATAGGGATAGACATAGTGGAGCCGGGTCCACACGCCCTGCCCCTCCGGCGTCCGCAGCTCGCCAAGCGCGGCGGCGAGATCGGTCATATGGGCGCGGACTTCGCGGCCCTGCCCGGTCGGGCCGTTCCACTGGCGGGACTGGTGCCGGATATCGACGCCGTAAGCCGAGGTGTCCTGGCTGATGACGAGCAGCTCCTTGGTGCCGGCTTCGACCAGCTTCTCCGCCTCGCGCAGGATCGCGTCGGGACGGCGGGACACGAGGTCGCCGCGCAGGCTCGGGATGATGCAGAAGGAACAGCGATGGTTGCAGCCTTCGGAAATCTTGAGATAGCTGTAATGGCGGGGCGTGAGCTTGAGACCCGCTTCGGGCACCAGATCGACGAATGCGCCGCGGGCTGCCGGAGCCGCCGCATGGACCGCGGTCACGACATCCTCGTACTGATGCGCGCCGGTGACGGCGAGCACATCGGGGAAGCGCTTCATGATCACATCGGCCTCATTGCCCATGCAGCCGGTGACGATCACCCGGCCATTCTCGGCCATCGCCTCGCCAATCGCCTCGAGGCTCTCCTCCTTGGCGCTGTCGAGAAAACCGCAGGTGTTAACCAGCACAACGTCCGCGCCGGCATAGTCTGCCGACATGTCATAGCCGTCCGAGCGCAGCTGCGTCAGGATGCGTTCGCTGTCGACCAGGGCCTTGGGACAGCCAAGCGATACCATGCCCACTTTGGGCGGAGAAGGGATTTGGGTAGCCATATGGCGCGGCCTTTAGGCGCAATTGCCCGGCGAGTCACGATCAATGTGCGGCAGCGCCGTGGTCCGGCGTCGTGCCCCGGCGAAGGCCGGGGCCCATCTCGGGAATTCCAGCCTTCCGCCATGGCTGAAGGGAGAAGCCCTGCGACGTCGGGTCGCGCCCCAATTGTCGAAACAGGCAAATTTCGCTATAACAACGGCAACCCGGCCTGCGCCGGGGACCAAATCTGGGGAGGATCACATGAACATATTCGACGTAAACTGGATCGCGGTCGTCGTCGCCGCGCTGGCGGGCTTTCTGGTCGGCGGCATCTGGTACGGGCCGGTGATGGGCAAGAAATGGATGGGCGCGGTCGGGCTGACCGAGGAACAGATCAAAGAAGGGAGCATGGGAAAGATCTACGGCGGGGCGTTCGCCTTCAGCCTGGTCGCTTCGTGGACCCTGGCGCATACATTCGCGACCTATGCCGCCGATCTCGATTTTGGCGTGAAGGTGCTGACCGCCTTTGGCGTGGCGCTGGGCTTTATCGTGCCGGCGATCGGGACCAACTATCTCTTCTCGCAGAAGAGCAAGACGCTCTTCTTCATCGATGCGGGCTACTGGCTGCTCTTCTACATTGCCATGGGCGTTGTACACGCCTGGTTTGGTCAATGATTATAGAAGCTTGGCAGGGGGTGTCGACTATCGAACGGGCATGAAGACGCCGGGGTCGCCAACAAGTGGGAGGGAGAGGCAACGCCCGGCTTGCTACAACAATGGATGAACAGGAGGAAAGTTCCCGAGCAAACCAAAAAAACAGCTGGTAATTGAACCAGCGACCCATTCCATGCGTAGGCTTTGCATCAACATCCGATGCAACAGCTGGAGCAACATTATGGAACTGGTCGACATATTGCGGTGGACCGCGAGCATCAGCGGCATGATCGCCGCCGCCATGGTCTCGCTCAACGCGGGTGCCAAGGTCAGCGGATACGGGTTCGTGCTGTTCTGCGGCTCTTCCATCGTCTGGATCGCCGCCTCGCTGCTCGACGGCAACAATCCGCTGGCCATCCAGAATGTCGTTCTGTTCGGGATCAATATATTCGGCGTCTACCGCTATCTTTGGCGGAAGCCGAAAGAAAAGGCGGCGGATTGAACCGGAGCGAGGATCAGGTCCGCCCGGCAAGCGTGTCGGCGATGATCCGCCAGACCCTGGGATTGAAGCCCAGCCCCATATGCCCGCCATCGACGCGGATATTACGGGCCTGCGGATTGTAGATATCCCTGGCGATATCGGGTCCGACAATGCCATCGCGGTCGGAATAGAGGACGGTCAGCGGCTGGTCGAAGCCGATGCTGTTGCGCTGATGCACTTCGCGCTCGAACTGGTCGAGCCGGATATTGGAGGATTTGGCGTAGCGCTGTCCCGGCGTGGTATATTTGGGGCCGCCGATGATCGGCGTGCCCATGGTGATCACTTCGCGCACCAGATGCGGCGACAGGCGAGCCGTCTCACGGGCGATAATGCCGCCAAGCGACCAGCCGATCAGGGTGAAAGCCTGCTCGCCATTGGCCGCGAACCGCTCTTCCGCGACTGCGGTAAAGCGCGCAACATCGCGGTCCACCGACCCCTTGTTGCGACCGAGCGACCAGTCGGCGACGTCATAGTTGATCCGCCGGAGAAAGCCTTCCAGCGGGCGCATCGACAATTCGCTGCCGCCATAGCCGGGGATCAGATAGACCGGCCGGCCATCGCCGCGCGGCGCTGTCACAAGCCGCGGCCACTGCAGGCCAAAGCGCATCAGGTCGAGCGGCAAGGTCAGCTCACCCAGCTGCGCCAGTCGGTGCGGCGGGCGAAGCCCGGTTGGCATGGGCATCGTGTCGGTCATCGGCAAGCTCCGTGATTGAGCTGCCAAGATAGTGGTTTATCTCGCAGGTGCAACATGAACCAACGGACAGGCGGGTTCAGGCGTCTTCCTCGACCGGTGTGTCCGCACCATTGCCCGGAATGATCTCGACGATAACATCGCCGGCCTCCAGCTTCTGTGCCTCTGCTTCCCAGAAACCAATGACCGTATCACCGCGATAAATCCGGACACCCAGTCCCTTGCCGACCACTTCGCTCATCGCCATGCCGACTTCATCAACGCCGACTGCGCGCTGGACCAGCTTCACCCGGCCAGTGGCAGACGCCAGATCGCTGAGATAATCGGAAATCTTGGCGCCTTCGCAACTGCCCGCGAGCAGAAGGCCGGCAAAACTGACCGGATTGATCACGGTCGTCGCTCCGGCTTGCCGCGCGAGCAGTTCGTTGTCCGCTGCCTTGATCGATACGCTTATCGGCAAATGATAGGCGAGATGTCGGGCGGTCAGAACGATCAAAATGCTGGTGTCATCCCGTCCGGCCGAAACGATCAGCGAGCGGGCACGGGAAATCTTGACGTTCATCAAGGCATTGTCGCGCGTCGCGTCACCGTTGATAACTGCACAGCCAAGCTTCTCCGCCAGCGACAAGGCATCATCTGACGTATCGATTACGACAATTTCCTCCGGCTTGGTACCGCGTGCCAGCAGCTCCTGCACCGCTTCGCTGCCGCTCGTGCCGAACCCGGCAATCACGATATGGTCGTGCAAATTGCTTTGAATCAGTTTCATGCGCCAATTGTCCCAGGTTCGTTTGAAAACAAAATTATAGGCCGTGCCGACGAAGATTAGCACGACGAAGATTCGAATAGGAGTCACTACCAGAGCATCGAACATCCGCGCCCGTTCGGTAACCGGAGCGATATCCCCATATCCGGTGGTGGTGATCGAAATCATGGTGAAATAGATGACATCAAGGAAGCTGACGTCGCCGTCATAACTGTCCTGCAGGCCGTTACGGTCGAAATAGTGTACCGAAACAGCCATCGCAATGAGACCCAAAACGAAAGCAACCCGCCAGGCAATATCAGCCCAGATCGGCAAGCTCGACCGGCGACGCAGGGTAAAATAATCCGAGATTTTTCGGGTATTGCTGCTTGCCATGGCCGTCAGTCGCGTTTCGGCAAATGGATCTTCGGATCGACCGGCTTGCGATCCTTCCGGATTTCGAAATGCAGTTGCGGTTCCTGTACATATCCGCTTTCGCCGGCGAGACCGATAACATCCCCCGCCTTGACCTTTTGTCCCCGGGTCACGTTCAATTTGTCGGCATGACCATAGGCCGTCACCCAACCGGAGCCGTGATTGATCAGGATCAGTCCACCGAACACTCCGATCTCATCGCCGCTATAGGCGATCACACCGTCGGCTGACGCACGGATTGCCGTACCTTTGGGTACTCCGATATTCAGACCATCATTAACCTTGCCACCGCCCTTGCTGCCAAAGCTGGAAATCACGGCACCATCCACCGGCCACTGAAACCGGCCCGTAAAACCCGTCGGGGTAGCGATGGCCCGGTTTGGCGTGATCGCTTTTCGCCATTCGGACGGCTCGCCTGCATTGACGCCGGACGCTATGGCCGGCTGACTGCCCGTAACAATATCATCAATATCAAGGTCAAAGGCAGCGGCGCGTTGTTCGACACTCAGATTGGCTGGGTCGGCGGGCGCGGTCGCAGGTAGCAGCAGCTTTTGCCCCACCCTCAGAATATAGGGCTCTTCCAGTGCGTTCAGAGCCACAACATCGCGCCAAGGTGCCCCATAGGCACGCGCGATAGCGATACCGGTCTCGCCGGGACTGACCTCGTGATAGCGTCCACCGGTAATTTCCAGACGTTGCCCCGGACGGATAACATAGGGCTCCATCAGACCGTTGGCCGATGCGATAATTTGCGATCCGGCGCCGGTCTTGTTGGCAATGCCGCGCAAAGTATCCCCGGGCTGCACGATATATGTTCCGGATTCCACCCGTTGCGCGTTCACAGTGACGGTCCCCGCCTGCCAGGTAGAGGCTGGTGCCTGCTCGGGCTCTATGCCGCGCTCTTCAGGATATACGGGTTGCTCGAGCTGTGCTGGCGGCGGAGCGTAATCATCCCGGCCCGGCGGGATGCACGCGGTGATACTCACGAGCAATAGCAGGATCGTAATGTGACGCATATCGGACCCCATTTACCAACTCCTCCCCGGACAGGGCTGTTATTAGCAGCAAAAGCGCAGCTTGCCAGCCCTGCGACCCAAAACATAGAGAATTCGGATATCACCGGCGCGCAATCAGCTATAGAGCGCTTTCAAGCTATTCATTGAATCATAATGTGTAAGATCAAGGTGGAGTGGCGTAACAGATATAAAGCCGTCCGCGATTGCTTCCAGGTCGGTGCTATGTGCTGGCGTTTCGACCATCGGACCAAGTCCGAACCAGTGATATTCAAAACCACGCGGATCGCGGTTACTGACAATTTGCAGCCGGCCATAATCGCGAATGCCCTGGGACACGACTTGCACACCCTTAACATCACCCGCAGGAAGGGCCGGAAAATTTATATTGACCAGCGTGCGATGATCCATACGCTGCTTGATCAAGGGACGTAAAACACGCTCGCCCCAATGCAACGCTGCATCAAAAGGCACATTTTCGCCAATGTCCTCGCGAGAATAAGCCTGACTGAGCGCAATCGACGGAATACCGGCCAACGCTCCTTCCATGGCTGCCGAGACGGTCCCCGAATAGGTGACATCCTCGCCCAGATTAGCACCGCGATTGACACCGGACAGAATAAGATCGGGCGGGCCGTCTTTCATGATTTTGGCAACCGCCATCATCACACTGTCTGTGGGCGTGCCATCTACCGAATATTGCTGATCGCCACGCTTGCGGATACGCAAGGGCCGGGTGAGCGTTAGCGAATGGCCCGCCCCCGAATTCTCGTCAGACGGCGCAACTATCCAGATGTCGTTGGAAAAATGCGACGCGATATCGAACAGGATTTTCATTCCCGGCGCGTCGAATCCGTCGTCATTCGTCAGCAATATTCGCATCACGCTGGCTCCAGTTTTTCAATACCGCCCATATAAGACAATAATGCCGACGGGATTATCACCGACCCGTCCGCTTGCTGATAGTTTTCGAGAACCGCAACCAGAGTGCGTCCCACCGCAAGGCCTGAGCCATTGAGCGTATGAACGAACCTTGTTCCCTTTTCGTCGCCTTCTGGGCGAAAACGGGCGTTCATCCGCCGCGCCTGATATTCGCCGCAGGTCGAGATACTGGAAATCTCTCGGTAAGTATCTTGCCCCGGAAGCCAGACCTCAAGATCATAAGTCTTGCGGGCGGTCGCGCCCATATCACCAGTACATAGCAACATTTTGCGATAGGGCAGTTCCAGCGCTTTCAGGATCGATTCGGCTGCTTCGGTCATTCGCTGATGTTCTGCATCGCTTTCCTCTGGATGCACAATGGCAACCATTTCAACTTTCTCGAACTGGTGTTGCCGGATGAGCCCCTTGGTGTCCTTTCCGGCAGAGCCGGCTTCGCTGCGGAAGCAGGGGGTAAGCGCAGTCAATCGGATGGGCATATCCGTCTCGTCGAGGATCTGGCCATATACACTATTCGTCAGGCTGACCTCTGCAGTCGGTATAAGCCAGTGACCGTTGGTCGTCTGAAACGAATCCTCGGCAAATTTGGGTAACTGGCCGGTTCCGAACATCGCCTGGTCACGAACAAGAACGGGCGGCGCGCATTCGGTAAAGCCGTTGGCCGTGGTTTGATGGTCCAGCATGAATTGGCCGATAGCGCGTTGCAGTCTCGCAACCTGGCCACGCAGGAAAGCAAAGCGCGCACCGGACATCGCCGCCGCCGTCTCAAAATCCAGGCCCAGGGCAGGTCCGATATCGCTATGTTCTTTCGGCTCGAAATCAAATTTGGGTGGTTCGCCCCAACGCGCAATCTCGACATTGCTTTCTTCACCTTCGCCCAGCGGCACATCTTCCGCAGGAAGATTGGGCAATGCAGCCAAAAGTTCGTGCAACCGGTGGGAAGAGACGCGTTCTTTCTCTTCAACTTCCGGTAGTCTGCTTTTCAGCTCGGCCACTTCCGCCATCAACGCCTGCGCCGCATTTTCGTCACCCTGCCCCTTGGCCTTGCCGATTGCCTTGGACGCCTCGTTGCGACGTGCTTGGCCCTCCTGCAGCTCGGTTTTCAGGGCACGGACCTCTTCATCGAGCGCGAGTATATTCTCGGCCATAGCTGCAACGCCGCGCCGCGCCAGCGCAGCATCGAAATCTTCAGGATTTTCGCGAATATATTTTATGTCATGCATGGCAGATGCCTATGCCGACCGTCTGTTTCACTTGCAAGACTGCAAAGAAAAAAGCGGTCGGATTACCCCGACCGCCTTATTCATTTCCCGTAGCTCAGACTTGCTGGGCTGCCGCTGATTTTTTCGCTTTGCGGCGACGGGCGAACAATGCCGCTGCAGCAGCACCGAACAGCATGACCACCGGGGGTGCCGGCACATCGGTACCGCCGGTAGAACCGCCGGTGCTGCCACCCGAAGATGAACTGGAACTGCTGCTCGAAGAACTGGAACTCGAACTGGAGGAACTGCTGGACGTTCCGCCGAAACTGGAAGAACCGCCGGTGGCACCGGACGAGCTGCTGGTAGAGCTGCTGCCGGAGCTCGACGAAGATGAACCGGAACTTCCGGACGAGCTCGGCCATTCCGGCTTATGAGGCTTGCCACCGCTTGAACTGGAAGAGCTGGAAGAACTGCTCGACGAGCTGCTGCTGGACGAACTTGACGACGAAGAGCTGCTACCGGATGAAGTGCTCGTTGATCCGCCACTGGTGGTTGACGAAATCACCACATTGCCGCCACTGGAGCCTCCACCAAAGAAGCCGCCGAAGAAACCGCCGGTGCTGCCGCCATAGCCCCCGCTACCGCCGATCACGATCGGTACGGAACCACCGCCATTGATTGGCGGAGCCGGAGGAATATAGGGAGGCAAAGGAGCCGGTTGCGCGATTGTGACCACTGAAGGCTGACAAGCCGTCGTTGTTTTGGTTACCGTACGCCGAGTCCGCTTCACCTTGCGAGCCGGCGTACCTTTCTTGATGGTACGGGCCCGAACCGGCTTCTTTTTGGTCAGCTTCTTCACATATGGTGCTGCCGGCGCCTCTGACACATGGACTGCGCCGCCGCCGATCATCGCTCCGCCACATGTGCAAGCGCATAATTTAGCCAAAGCCATTCTTACCGACATTTTATCATCTCTCTTCCGCTACGACCGCGATCCGCGAATCAGATTTTAACCGCTGATGTTTCTTTCGTTTTTCTGCTATGTACGAGAAATGCAGAAGAAATGGTAAATCGCAATTAGATTTACCCTGATAGCCTGCGCCAAACGGCGAAAGATGTTAACGAACGATATCCAAACACAGTTAATGTCCCAAATTGACACCATTTTATACGTATATACATCAAAAAAAGTCGGAAATTCGAGATTTTCCGGCAATTTGGTACAATCCAATATCCGCATATGCTTAGGCAGGAATGAGTCGGTACACAATATATAGATGGGCTAATTCTCCATTTCGGCAGAATCGAATGTTGAGCAATTTTCCGCCTTGTTTCCAGAAAGTCGGCTGGCTATAGGCCCGCCCTATAGTTGGCCCCGCCTAACCGGATTCGGATAGGGCAGATGTTTGGAGAGAATGTTGGCATCCTCGGTAGAAAAAGCATCCGCAAAGAATAGCAAGAACGGCATAGATATGGTCCTCCCAGACGGCTACGAACCGAGCGAGGATGAACAGTTCATGAACGAGTATCAACTCGCCTATTTCCAGCAGGCACTGAAAAAGTGGAAACAGGAAATCATCGAGGAATCCAAGGAAACGCTAGCGCATTTGCAAGATGGCCCGATTCAGGAAGCCGATCTGAATGACCGTGCATCAAGCGAAACCGATTGGGGCCTGGAACTGAGGACTCGCGATCGTCAACGGAAGCTGACATCGAAAATCGATGCCGCATTGCGACGGATCGAAGACGGGGAATATGGCTATTGTCAGGTCACCGGCGAACCCATTTCCCTCGACCGGCTGAAAGCGCGCCCGATCGCGACGATGACCGTTGAAGCGCAAGAAGCCCATGAACGGAATGAAAAAATCTCGCGCGATCAATAACGCAGCCTGAGAGCATCCACCGGGCTCTTTCTTTAAAAGAATTTCAACATCGGGCGTTTATTGCCCTTGTTGTGGCTGCGTATGACGCGGCACGAGGTTGATTTTTCAACTTAAAAACCACCCGATCTTAACCAAATTTGCACTTATTGTGCCGTATTCTCCGCTTTTCGACACATGCCTTTACATTTACCGATTACGGGAAGCACATGAAAGAAACTTTTGACGATAGCCTGAAGATGAACAGCCAGGCCCTTGGGCACCCGAAACGGGAACTCAATCGCGACAGCTTGTTTCTGAAGGCGGAACTGCGTTTCATCGATGGAGATGATTGCGGCGAGGTCCGGATTCGAAATCTTTCCGCTGGCGGTCTCATGGCTGAGGCACCCATACTCGCGAAACGGGGCGACAAGGTGCAACTGGAACTGCGCAACATCGGTCTCGTTACGGGGCATGTCGCATGGGTTGCCAAAGGCCGATTCGGTGTCGCCTTTGATCATCCGATTGACCCGATGCTGGCAAGAAAACCGGTCGGGCAGGGCAAATCAGAATTGCCCCGCTACCTGCGCCAGCAAGCCAAAAAGTCGGCTCCATTGCGTCACGGCCAGCGTCCTCGCTAGGTTGCGGATCAAAGTTCAACAATAAGCTTGATTAGAATTACGTCCCTGCATAGGACCTGTTAATCAGACGATTAAACGGGAGCAGACAATGGCAGGACCTCTAGCCGGTATCAATATCATCGAATTCGCCGGCATCGGACCCGGCCCCTTCTGCGGCATGATGCTCGCCGATCAGGGCGCGACTGTAACCGTTCTTCATCGTCCGGGCGGTGCGCCGGACCCCCGCCTCGCCCTCTCGCGTTCCCGCAAACTGGTGGAAGTTGACCTCAAGTCGGATGAAGGAATCGAGACAGCACGCAATCTGCTCAAAACTGCTGATGGATTGATCGAAGGCTTTCGTCCTGGCGTGATGGAACGCCTCGGCCTGGGACCCGATGTGCTGCTCGCCGACAATCCGAAGCTGGTCTATGGCCGGATGACCGGCTGGGGACAATATGGACCACTGGCCTCGGCCGCAGGGCACGACATCAACTATATTTCGATTTCCGGCGCCCTGCACACTTTCGGACGCGCCGGCGAGAAACCGACTCCGCCAATCAATATGGTCGGCGATTTCGGCGGCGGCGGAATGATGTTGGCTCTGGGGATGGTTTCCGCTTTGCTCCACGCCAAAACCGGCGGTTCCGGACAAGTGGTCGATTGTGCAATGACCGACGGGTCCGCTGCTTTGATGGCGATGATTTTCGACTTCCACAATATCGGCCAATGGCGCGATGAACGGGGCGTCAATCTGCTGGACACCGGCGCCCATTTTTACGACTCCTATGAGACAGCTGATGGAAAATTCATCTCTCTTGGATCGATAGAACCGCAATTTTACGCACAATTGCGGGACGTGGCCGGGATCGCTGATGATGCAGATTTTGATGCGCAGATGGATCCCCGCAAATGGGCGCCCTTGAAAGAAAAGCTGACCGCATTGTTCAAGACCAAGACCCGTGACCAATGGTCAGAGCTGATGGAAGGCACCGATATCTGCTTTGCGCCGGTGCTGTCGCTAGCGGAAGCGAAAGAACATCCGCATAATGTCGAAAGACAGACGTTCGTCGATGTTGATGGCCTGATGCAGCCGGCACCAGCTCCGCGCTATTCGGTTACCGTTTCGGACCCGCCCAAACGTCCCGCCTGAGCCGTGCCGGCAAGCCTGTCCGCATATCGGGGGCCAACAGGCAAAATGCTACCGTCCTGCAGGATTACAAATCTCTTGCGTCCCTTGCGACGGACTTCGGCGATACAATCCCGCCGGACGATGGTGGAGCGGTGAACGCGCACAAAGAGATTGTCAGGCAACATGCTTTCCATCGAACGCATGGATTGGTGGACCAGATAGCTGCGACCCGGCACATATAGACGCATATAGTCCCGCTCCGCTTCCACCCGTTCGATATCGGCAAGCGTTAACTGCAACGACCCCGACCCGTCCTGCACCCAGATGCGCTCATCCGACTCGGGCTCGTGGTCCTTGCGGGCGAGATTGGCGATGGCGCGCTTTACCGCCACACATAATAGCGACTCCTTCACCGGCTTCAGCAGATAATCCGTAGCTTCCAGCCGGAATGCCTGCACTGCATATGTCGAATGGGCGGTGGTGAAAATGATCTCCGGGATCCGGTCGAGACTTTCGCAATATTCCGCGACTTTGAGCCCGGAGAAATCCGGCATATCAACATCGAGCAACAAGATATCAGGCCGTTGACGATTGATTTTTTCGACCGCCTGACGGCCCCCATCAGCCAAATCGATGCCCCCAAACAACCCTGTCCGCTGGCACAATGTTTTGAGGCGGGAGCGAGCGAGCGGTTCATCATCAACGACCAGGACAGATGGCGGCTTCGTAACCATCTTCAAATATCCTGAAATATCAGCGAAGGATCAGGCAGGATTATGGTCGCCGTTGCCATTCCATTGGTGTTGTTGGCCAGCAATAGCGAAGCGTTCGGACCATAAAATGCCCTTAGCCGGTCTTCGATATTGGCGAGCCCCGTACCGGTACCGGCACTCCGGTCAGCACTGTGACTGGCCGGACTTTGCACCCGGCCATCATTGGCGACGCTGATGCGCAAGCGCTCCCCCTCTTTCTTTGCCGAGATGATGATATTAACCGGCTTTTCGGCCCCCGAAACGCCGTATTTGACGGCATTTTCGATCAGCGGCTGGATAATCAAGGCCGGTATGCTCCAGCCGTTTACCTCCGGATCGATATCGACAAAATACCGGAGCCGATCAGGAAAACGCATGCGTTCAATCTCGAGATACCGGACTTGCTGGGCGATTTCCTCTTCCACCTCAATCATATCCTGCGCTCCACCGGTCAAAACCGCGCGCATATAATCAGCGAGGTCATCGACCAGTTTTTCAGCCTCATTGTTTTTCCGATCAATGACCAGACTGCTTACGGAATTCAGCGCGTTGAACACGAAATGGGGATTTAGCTGATAGCGAAGCGCCCGCAACTCGCTCTCGCGGTTCACCCGCTCGAGCTGGCGGCTGTGGGCCATCATCCGCTGAATATCCTGACTATGCGAAAGAGCGAGATACAGAGTGCCCCAGCACGCCAGGATGAAATAGCGCGTAAACGCTTCATCGAGCATATAGGCCCAGTTGAACGTCGCGAAATCCACCGGTTCAAACAAATAGGAAAAATCGAACAGCTCGGCCTCATGGTTAAAGACTATCTGATCAAGGAAAGCGATGTAATTGGCCAGAATCATGGTTGGGAAGCTGAGCATGAAAATCGCCGGCCCCATGCCGCGTCCGCCGACAACAATCAGCAAACGGTAGAGCAACCACGTGACGGTGATGCAAATACTGGTCATCAAGATGCGCTGAAAAAACAGCGCATCCGCGTTGTTTTGAGTCATGTATAAAAAACGGCTGGAGACGAACAGGAAATAGGCACCCCAAACGCCGAATATCGATTTGACCGCCAAATCCGGATTCACAGGAAACAGACGACTAAACAGCGAGCGTGCTTGTCCTACCGGTTGAGTGGCAGAATTGCTTTTCACGAAGCCGCATCACTCCCAACACGGGCGAGGCCCCTGCGGGTCCGCCAGTATGTGGCGAAACTGGCCAGCCAGTGGCCGCCGGCATAATGGGGTGTGCGGACGGATTCCTCGCCGACACGGCCATGCAAGCGGGCGGACGCAAGCAGCGATGCCTTGCGCGGGTCATCGTCGGCGAGCGCGGATGCCATGCCTTCAAGAGCCCAGGCGCGCGACAGATTCAGACCGTCCAGATGCACCAGCTTCCCGTCGGTCGGATCTTTTACGATACCCACTTCCAGCCAGTCGTCGCTCCCGTCGGTCGGGAGCGCGGGAAGAAAGCCGGAAAGCCATGCGGCATATTTGTTCTTGTCCATCACCCGCCGCATCAGGTCGGCAACCATCAAACAGGAGGACAGAAAATCCTCGCCCGAAGGCTCATATGCCATCGGACAATCCCGGTCGCCCCCGTGAAAGTCGAGCGCCTTGTCGCGCACAAGCGCAGCCATTTCTGCATCGCCGCTGCGCGCAGCCCAATCAAGAAACAGGCCAAAGGCAAAGGCCGACTGGTTATGGGTACCCAAACGGACCGGATAAGCCAGCTTGGGCAGCCAGTCCTTGATATTGCCCACAATCAGCGCTTCCAGCGGCCGCAGCCGGGCGAGCCATAGCTTGGCCTGTTCGGCCTTGCCGCCCTGTCCTTCGGAAATTTCCTGCAATTCGCTGGTCAGTTGCAGGAACCAGGCGAGACCATATGGCCGTTCAAAAGCCTTGCGGTCCGTGCCGTTGAAATAGGCCAGTTCACCGGCAATTTTTTCCGGCGTGAAATTCGCTGCCAGCGCCGCGGCAATTTCTTCATCCATCTCGGGAACCAGATTCTGCCCCCACAGACGCGTGAGCAACCAATGACCATGCACCGCACTGTGCCAATCATAGCAGCCGTAGAAGACGGGCGTCAGTTTCGCCGGCTCCGCGACATCTGCCGCGCTGTTCAGAACATGGCTGATCTTGTTCGGATATTGCTTGTTGATACAGTCGAGCGCGATCCGGGCAAAGGCATGCTCCGGTTTGCGCGCGGTGAGACTGTGATCCGCAGGATCAGGTGCGGTATTTCGCCTCTCAAATACACCGCGGTCCTCGGAAGATTGTTCGCCATCTTCTTTCGCCCCTGAACAACCTGCCAAGATCGCGATCATCAGCCCGATCAATCCATGTCGATAGTTCACTCGGCACCCCCCTAAGTATCTTTTTCTACTAGAGATAATTTGACCGTTTGGCAAAAGGCTATAGGGCAAATGTATCTCTTCCGCCCTTGCCAATTCCGGCCAGGCCATTTGCAGTGGAACAGTTCATATCGCGACGCAACCCGCCATATTCCTAACCGGCAGCCCGCTTCGTCATATCGCGACGATGTCATTGACTGCAAGTATTGGCCTCCTGACGATGTTTATCGTCGATTTCGCGGATCTTCTATATATCGCACAACTGGCCGACAGCGCCCTGACGGCCGCCATGGGCTTTGCAGCAACGGTCCTGTTTTTTGGTACGGCATTCTACATCGGACTGATGATTGCCACCAGCGCCCTTGCTTCCCGGCATATCGGTCAAGGCGACCCGGAGCGAGCCCGGCGTTACCTGACCAATATATTGGTGCTCAGCATGATGCTGGTGGTCCCGCTGGCGATCATATTCTTTCTGTTTGCACCCGATATTCTTGAGCTGGCGGGCGCCGACGGCACCGCCAATGCGGCGGCCACCGGCTATATCCGGATAGTCGCACCGTTCATGCCGTTCAGCGTTGCGGCGATGGTCTGCTCCGGATTTCTGCGGGCGCATGGCGCGGCACGGCGCGCCATGAACGTGACCCTCAGCATGGGTATTACCAATGCGATTCTGGACCCGATCTTCATTTTCGGCTTTGGCTGGGGCATAAATGGCGCTGCCATTGCCAGCGCCGCCGCGGCGATAGTATCTGCCCTGTTTGCTATCTGGCCCATCGTCAAAAGCTACGGCGGGTTCGAACGCTTTCATCTTCCCGGTTTTCAGCAGGATATCAAACCGATCCTGGCAATATTGGTCCCGGCAGTCCTGACCAACGTAGCAACGCCGGTGGGCGGATTCATTTCCTATCGTTTTATCGCCGATTATTCCGACGATGTGATTGCCGGCTTTGCCGTTGTCGGCCGGGTTGTGCCGGTGGCTTTCTGTCTATTATTCTCATTATCCGGAGCGGTGGGCCCGATTATCGGCCAAAATTTTGGCGCGGGCCAATTTGCCCGGGTTCGCATCACCATCAAACAAGCCACCCTGTTCGCCTTCGCCTACACGCTGGCAATCTGGCCGCTGCTATATTTCCTTCATGGTCCCATCAGTGACGCATTTCATCTGACGGGTGAAGGACGACATGTCTTCTGGCTCTTTGCCCTGATATTGACCCCACTGTTTTTCTTCAACGGCATGCTTTTTATCAGCAACGCGGCCTGTAACAATCTGGGGCATCCCGCTTGGTCGACCGCTATGAACTGGCTGCGCAATACGCTGGGCCTGGTTCCTTTCCTCTGGTTTGGCCGCGAATATTTCGGGCTGGACGGTATTGTTATCGCTCCGGCTTTTGGAGGTGTAATATTCGGGATAATCGGGTATAGTCTTTCACAACATTTGGTCAGCCTGCGGGAACGTCGTGCGATGTTAACCGATTAACCTGTCAGCAAGGCGCGTCCCACGATGAAACAGCATTTTCGACACCCGCGCCGAGCGCGCTCAAATCGGCTATATCCCGCCGGAACCGCCCCTTTGGGCCAGAATAGGTATTAGCAAATCGTGCGCGTCCCGCCCCCCTATGTTCCTCCTCTCAGCAGCCATATGCCCGACTATGGGCAGACAGGTAGAGCGCCGGAACCGAGTGCCACAGTGGCCGGTGATCCGGAGCCGGAAGCGACGACTACCAATCCGAGTCGCTCATCCTGGTCAACGAGACTGGGCTTTTTTGCCCAACTTTCGGGCCAGGAGCGGATATTATCGGCACTGCTTTTGATCAGCCTCATCCTTGTTCCGGCATTGATGCCGAGATCCAGCCTTGATGCGCAAATGCTTGCTCCAGGCGACACAAAATTGCAGTCAATCGAACGCGCCGAAGAGAATTTCGCGGGATCTGCCTTTTATTTTATCGACCCCGACTATGCGGTCCCGAAAAATGATAACGGCACCGGGTTCGACCCGCTTGCCGACCCCGGCACCGGAACGGGCGCCTTTCTTTCTGATGGCATAGGTTACGGGCGCGATCATGTGTTCCCGGCCCACCGCATTCGGCCTATCGCCTTCCGCGCATCGGCAACCGACAATAGCCGGGCCCAATATTGCCTGTCCCAGGCGATTTATTATGAAGCGGGCATGGAACCGGATGCGGGCCAGCGGGCCGTTGCGCAGGTGATATTGAACCGCGTCCGCCACCCCAGCTATCCCGGCACCGTATGCGGCGTGATCTATCAGGGCAGCGAACGGGCAACCGGGTGCCAGTTCACCTATACGTGCGACGGTTCCCTGCGTCGCAAACCGGACCGCTTCCACTGGAACCGTGCCAGGAAAGTGGCCAACGAGGCGCTGACAGGAAAAAGCTATACCACCGTCGGCACGGCTACCCACTATCACGCCACCTATGTTTATCCCTATTGGGCACCGGGCCTTCGTTTCCTCGGAACTGTCGGCGCCCATCGTTTTTACAGCTGGAAAGGCAGTGCGGGGAGAGCCGAAGCCTTCAATCAGGCCTATCGGGGCGGCGAGCCGTTGCCGGCGCCAAAACCGCGCCGCTATAATGTCGCCGATAATGGCCAAATATCCTCACCGCTCGATCCTATCGCGCTTGAGAAAGCATATGAAGAGAGCCGGCGGATCGCCGAATTGGCCGAGTCCCAAAACCGGGCGCTGTCGGTCGATATTGCCCGCCGTCACGATCAACCTGTCCCGACACCCGACATCAGCGGCCCCGCGCTCTATAAGGCTCCCAACTACAGCGCTGAGGCGAAGGCCAAAGGCGGCGATAAGGCCTATGCCGGACAGAGGCTACCCGAGGTCAGTCAGGTCAAAGCCGAATTCCGCGACAGCGGGAGCTGGAAGAAAAAGCCGGGCAGCTAGTCCGAACCGGCAGTTCTCCGATAGTTTCGCCGGCAACCAACAATGGGTTTCCCTTGCCATCGCCCTTGACTCCCGCCTAAAGGCTCTCGATTTTATTGGAAATGAAGCGGAGCGCTCTAATGGCGACAAATTGGACGGCAAATAGCTGGCGGGATTTTGAAGGGCTGCACATGCCCGAATATCCGGACGCCACAAAACTCGCGGAAACGGAAGAGCTGCTCGGCAGCTATCCGCCGCTGGTCTTTGCCGGTGAAGCGCGTAGCCTGAAACAGGATCTGGCTGAAGTCGCAGCCGGCAAGGCATTTTTGCTGCAGGGCGGCGATTGCGCCGAGAGCTTTGCCGAGTTCCATCCGAACAACATCCGCGACACATTCCGCGTCATTCTTCAGATGGCGGTAGTGCTGACCTATGCGTCAAAGCTGCCGATCGTCAAAGTCGGTCGCATGGCGGGTCAGTTTGCCAAGCCACGTTCTTCCAATGTCGAAGTGCAGGATGGCGTCGAGCTGCCCAGCTATCGCGGCGATATTATCAACGGCATCGAATTTGACGCCAACCGCCGCGATCCGGATCCGGAGCGGATGGTCCGTGCCTATAACCAGGCAGCAGCGACGCTCAATCTGCTCCGCGCTTTCTCGACCGGCGGCTATGCCAATCTCAAGCAGGTTCACGGCTGGACCCATGATTTCATGGCGCGCAGCCCGTGGGCGAAGAAATTCGAGGAAATGGCGGACCGGATCGGCGAAGCCCTGTCATTCATGGAAGCCTGCGGCATCAACCCGGACACCGTACCGCAGCTGAAGGCTACCTCTTTCTACACCAGTCACGAAGCGCTGTTGCTGCCCTATGAGCAGTGCCTGACCCGTCAGGACAGTCTGACCGGCGACTGGTATGATACCAGCGCGCATTTCCTGTGGATCGGCGATCGCACCCGTTTCGAGGGTTCTGCCCATGTCGAGTTTTTGCGCGGTATCGGCAATCCTATCGGACTGAAATGCGGCCCATCGCTGACACCGGACGCGCTGCTGAAAATGCTCGACACGCTCAATCCGGCGCGCGAACCCGGCCGGATCACGCTGATCACGCGCTTTGGTCACGACAAGATCGAAAGCGGTCTGCCTCCTCTGGTGCGGGCCGTCAAAAAGTCGGGCCATCCGGTCATCTGGTCCTGCGATCCGATGCACGGCAATGTCATCAAGGCGGAGAGCGGTTACAAGACGCGGCCGTTCGATCGCATCCTGAGCGAGGTGCGCGGCTTTTTTGCCGTGCACCGGGCAGAAGGCACATTCGCCGGCGGTATCCATTGCGAAATGACCGGCCAGAATGTGACCGAATGCACCGGCGGCGGCGTGGCCATCACTGATGCATCGCTCGGCGATCGCTATCATACGCATTGCGATCCGCGCCTCAACGCCGCACAATCGCTGGAATTAGCATTCCTGCTTGCTGAAATGCTGAATCAGGAACTGTCCGACCGGGCACGGGAAGCCGCCTGATCATGGTGGACAAGATCAAGCCCGAGCGGATGCGTCCAGAAGATTATGCGCCAGGAGAATCGCCGATGCGTCGAGGAGCCACCTACGTCCGCAAGGAGATCGTCAGCAAAGGTGTCGGCTTTGGCAGCGCGTTGGCGATTGCCATCAGCTTCACCACGCACAAGTCGATCCTCTGGGCGATCATCCACGGATTTTTCTCCTGGCTCTACGTTCTTTACTACGCGCTGACGCGCTAGCGCCATTCGCCCGGGCCCTATTTGCGTGACTTTTTCGCACGGTCAGGCTATTCCTGAATCTTGAATAAATTCAGCTGGAGAACGTGATGATCCGATCATTGTCGGTTACCCTGGCGGGGGCCTTGATGATTTCCGGCTGTGCCGGGCCGATCGAAACCCGGGTTCGGACACATCAGCTAGTGGCTGAACCTGCGCAAAAGCAATTTACCCTTTCCTCGAACGATACCGTCGCGAACCGCAACATCGAGCTGGCCCGCGAGATGGTAGCAACCGCGTTGAACGAGAGAGGCTATCAATCATCGGCGAATGCACCGATACGGGTGCATGTCGCTATCTCTGAACGGCCAGCCGATATCGCTATTACGGCAAGCGAAAAAGACGCCCTTCAATCCATAGCTGCCGCCAAAAAACAGAAGCAATTCCAGTCCTGCAAGGATCTGGAGCACAGATTGACTGTCAGCCTTTTCGATCAAGCCAGCAGAACCAAGCTGTATGAAGGCAGTGCCGCCGAATATCACTGCAAGGGCACGGTAGCCCAATCCCTGCCATTCCTGATTGATTCAGCCTTGTCCGGACTGGGCGGACAACCCGCGGATGGTCCCGCGGAAACCGTTCGCGTCCGCGAGGGAATTGAATAGATTATTCCGCCTGCTCGTCGATGTCGGGCGCCAGAGGCAAGATCACGGTGAAGCAGGCACCCCCATCCTTGCGATTTTCACCTTTGATGCTGCCGCCATGCCGCTCGATCACTTGAGCGACGAAATTCAGGCCAAGCCCCGTCCCTTTTATCGTTGAATGCGACTTTTTGTCGTCGCTGGCAAATCGCTCGAACAACTGTCCCAAAATATCTTCGGAAATCCCCTCGCCCTGATCTGCAATTTCCACGGCCACAGCGGGATCGCCATCCTGCTCGATCAGCCGAATTGCGATTGTCACCGTACCTCCGTCCGGGCTGTATTTGATGGCATTATCGATCAGATTGCTGAACGAGCGATAGAGGCTGGAAGGTTCGCCGCTGACAAAAGCGCCATTGGACTGATCGTCTACCTCGCAGCGGATTCCCCGCGCCTTGCAGAGAGGCCACAGACTGTCATTGGCTTCTTCAACCAGTTCCGCGAGCAAGATATCTTCCCCGGAGAATTCGTCGGAATTGATCCGTGCCAAACCGACAAAATTGTCTGCCAGCGCCAGAGTACGCCGGGCATGGCTCTCGATTCGGCCAATGGCTTCGGTTCTTTTCTCTCCGTCGATAAGCGCGAGAATGGCCGCCTGGGGCGCCCGCATGTCATGGGACAGGAGCTCCAGCACTTCTTCCCGTTGCTGCGCGGCTTGGGCGACTTCGGAAATATCTGCGAGATAATGGATATGTCCTTTCAAAAGGCCCTCGTCCGACACGACAAGGGCGCGGCGCATCGCAAAAATCTCGCCATCCAGCGAGGTAAATTCGACATAATCCTGTTTCGTCGGGCGGCTTTGCAGATAGAGATAGTCCTTAACCTCCTGGAGGTCGTCCGGGGACACAAAACGATCCAGCATATCATCCAGAGCAAGATCCTGAACGCCATCCTCTACTCCTGCCTGCGCCAGATGGTTTACGAATGTTACATTGCCATCCAGATCGGTGATAAACATCGGATCAGGAAGATTCCTGAGCGCATCTCCAATGAACCGGCGCAAATCGCGGACATGGGCAATCGCATGGGTCAGTTGTTCCGCCTGGCCTGTTATGACATCGACCGGGCCGAGGTCTGAACGCATGATCGGAATATCCACGTTGGACCGGTTGAAATTCTGCAACTCGTTGTACATGAAATCGCTAATCGCCTGCAGCCGCCGCCATCCCCAAATCGGATTTATGAGAATCACGCCGAAAAGCGCGGGCCCGGGTGCAAACCAGAGCTGCCAGTGCATCAGTGCGGCGCTCGTTGCCAGAATGAGCAATATCAAACCGAATGTGACAATTATTGTGGTGCGTGGACGCCATCGCCAGAACCCGATCAGCAGGATCCAGACCGGAAGAAGCGACAGCAAAAATTGTTGCGCAAAGGAGACCGGAACGACGAAATTGTCATGCGCAATCGCGCCGTAGAGATTGGCCATGATCTCAACTCCGGCGAGCGTTGCTCCATCGCTGAGCGGGACAGGATATTCGTCGCCCAAACCGCTCGCGGTGGCACCAATCAGAATGATTTTATCCTGCAGGAAAGCGGTCGGAACCTGCCCTTGAGCCAGCGCCGCATAGGATATCGATGTAAAGCTGCCGCGCTGGGCATAGGGCATCAGCAGCGTCTGCTCGCAATTGTCGAGACGGGCGTAAGCAGGAGAAGGCTTGCCATTTACCGAGCGATAGATTGTCTCCATCAGATGCGGCCAGACTGTATCCGACTCCGGATCGGGAAAACATAGTGCGGCACGACGCACCACCCCGTCGGAATCAAAGATCAGATTGACATGGCCGAGACCGGCTGCCGCGTCCCGAAAGGATGCAATCGGCTGTTTGATATCATATTCGGCACCATTGCTGCCGGGAAATACAAAGTGAAGCGGCAGGAAGAGGTTCGAGGTTGAGGCCATTGCACGCGATAATTGTGCATCATCGTCGACGTTTCCAGGTTCGCTAAGCAACACGTCGAAACCGATAGCCTTCGGATCGCTAGCGGCCAATTGCTCGAACAACTCCGCATGCCGCTGCCGGGGCCAGGGCCATTGTCCAAAAGCGGCGAGACTGTCTTCATCAATCTCGACGATCAGAATATCAGGGTCCGGTGCCGGTCTTTCAATCCCGGACAGCTGATCATAGACTAGGTGGTCAAAGCGGGAGAGACTGTCCCAGTAGGCGAGGATCGCGACCAGACAGGATGCCAGCAAAGCTACGGCCAGCCATTCTATGCCCAGTCGCTGGCGCAGTCTCATCCGTGGTTGTGCCTCCGCAGAAAATTGATCAAGAAGCTAGGCCTAGGCCGCTAATTGGCCACGGTCAATTTTTCAAAATCCGTCCATTTTTCAATTGCTTCCGGATCTTCAGGGTCTGTGGAAAACTGGATCACACCCACGCGCCAGTAATATTCGCCGTCCGCCAGGTCCGACAAGGTGACGGTATCCGTGGACAGCCCTGCTTCGTCGAGGATCGGAACAGCCGTTTTGCTGTCCTTCAAAATCTGAAGCCTGTAGAATCTTTGTCCCTCGCCTTCGCCGAACCATTTGAAGCGATAACCGAAATCGCCCGAGTCAGCGCTACCGCCCAGGGTGCTGAGCTGGCGCTTGAAAGAATAGGTTGCCGGCATGCCTTCGAAACCGTCGGCCGCCAATGCGGTAATCTTGGCGAAATAGCGGCCGTTGGGTATTGCGGGCAGCTCCAGCTCGGTCCCCGCACCTTGCGTTTCTGCGACGACGTCAACAAAGCCTGCATCGGATGCAATAATAATCCGGTGACCGATCGCTGCCGCGCGGGGGACGATCGAAAACTGCAGGACGGCTTCTGACTGAATCTTTGCCGGATCGAGCATTTCCGGTGGGCTAAGCAGATCTGCTTTGGCCAGTGCACCGCTGGCTGTCGCCGCCGCGCCTGTACCCGCCGGAACCGAAACCAGCCTGGCGCCATTCAGTTCATCGCCGGCGGCAACAACCACTTCTCCTTCGACTGTTTCGGAAAAGGCGGAGCCTGACGCTTCATCCACTCTGGTACGATAGTCGGTCCCGCGAACAGCAGACACGGCAACCGGGGTCCGCACACGGTAGCGGTCCGCTTTCTTGTCCAACGGCGCGACTTTCGACCGCAAACGTCCGCTATCCAGAGCGATTTCATAATCGACGCTGTCCGTCAGCAGGATGTGGCGCAACCGGGTGATTTTCAATTTGCTGTTGGAGGGCACAGACACCCGAGATCCGTCTTCCAGTTGCAACGTCAGGAAGCTCCGCGCTGCGGTCGTGATCTGACTGCCTTCTTTGATGTCCAGACCCTGGACTGGCGTCAAATTCTGGCCCGCCGATACGATCGAGACATTGCCCCGGAACGCGCTCAAGCTGGCCTCGCTGGGGCGATATTTCAGCAGGTAGAAGGGAATGCGCAAAGGTTTCCCTATCGCAATCCGGTGCGGGTCAGGAATACGATTGATACGCTGGACAATGGCATAGTCGGATCGACTGCGCAGATAATTGCCGGCGAGGCTGAACAATGTATCGCCCCGCTTGAATATATAAGTGACCTCTTCGGAACCGGCATTTTTCTGCGCGGCAGCTGTATTGGGTGCAATAGCAAGTAAAACAGCCAAAAACGTAGCCAAAAGGCGCATGCCTGATGATGGAATCAAATTCCCGAAGTCCTCAGACACTATCATCCTCCGTTGTTGAACGTCTCCAATCTGTAGCCATAGCCGAAAACCGTGAAAATCCGAAATCCGTTTTCCGGTTTCAGTGCCAATTTGGATCGAATCCGCGAAACATGCATATCCAGCGTACGGGTCGCGAGATGGGCATTGGTCCGCCAGACGGTTTCCATAATATATCGCCGCGACAGCGTGCGGTCCCGATTGCGGAACATGAGATCGGTCAGTTCGAATTCTTTTGCGGTAAGAGATATTTCCCGGTCGCCATGCCTGACAGTCTGCTCGATGCGGTCCAGCAGATAGTCGCCATATTCTGCAGTGGTTTCCATTGCCGATGTGCCGCTGTTTCTGCGCAGCAGCGCATTGATCCGCGCGGCAATGACATTCTTGTCTTCCGGCTTTGTGATATAGTCATCGGCACCGGCGTTCAGGGCATCGCTGATATCCTGCTTCGCGGTGCGGCTCGTCATCATGATCACCGGCGGGCAGTCCTCGACGGCACCTTCCATCCACTGCAAAATCTCCAGTCCGGACTTGCCGGGCATATTCCAGTCCAGGATCACCAGATCGAATGTATCACGCAGCAATGCATTGGAGAGGGCGGTGCCATCCGCATAGCCGGCAAAAACATGCCCTTGCCCTTCGACAATTTCGCCTAAGAAATCGACAATTTCCGCATCATCATCCGCAATTGCAACCCGCATTTCAACTCTCCTCACAGTCTTCCAGAACTGACATCAAAAACACTGCTCTTTCGCGTGACATCATGATTTGGGTTTTACTATGATTTACAGAAGTTTTGCCACAATTACTTACTCCTATTTACAACCATTTACAACTCGCCTACCCGCGAAACTCTGCGGTTAAACATGGTTAACGGATTCGGGTTTCCCTGTTTCGGGCGGGTTACCGGACCTTGCAGGGCAAAATGTCGGGCGGCCACGCAACTATAAAAAGTCTGGATGGTGCATGGCATTGCAACGCTAACCCGCCATGCAGCCGGTCAGCATTTCATCAATATTCATTCTCTGGAGAAAATTGGTTGGGGTGGCAGGATTCGAACCTGCGCATGGCGGCATCAAAAGCCGCTGCCTTACCACTTGGCGACACCCCAATATTGCCGGCCCTTGTTATCGGGCCGCGCTGGTGAACGGGCCTATTATCCAGTTTGCCCCCAAGGGGCAAGAGGCAGTTATGCCTAAGCCTCGAACAATCTTTTGACCCAGCCATGCGGATCGGGGGCAACGCCGCGCTGGATGTCGACAAGCCGTCGGCGCAATTTTTCGGTCAGCTGACCCGGACCGCCGCTGCCGATGGTGAATTCCCCCTCGGTGGACTTGACGGTACCGACCGCTGTCACGACCGCCGCGGTACCGCAGGCGAAGGTTTCAACAAGCTTGCCGCTAACCGCATCGGCTTCCCACTGGTCCATCGCATAAGGCTCTTCGACCACAGTCAGCCCTTCTTCGCGGGCTAGGGTGATGATCGAATCCCGGGTGATGCCGGGCAGGATGGTTCCGCCAAGCGGCGGGGTAACAAGCCGGCCGTCGTCCATCACGAAGAAGAGGTTCATGCCGCCCAGTTCCTCGACCCATTTGTGCTCGGCGGCATCGAGAAACACGACCTGGTCGCACTGTTTCTCGATGGCTTCCGCCTGGGCCACCAGGCTGGCGGCATAATTACCGCCGCATTTGGCTGCGCCTGTTCCGCCGGGCGCGGCGCGGCTATATTGTTCGGATACCCAGATGCTGATCGCTGACGCGCCGCTCTTGAAATAGCCGCCAGCGGGCGACGCGATCACCAGATAGAGATATTCCTTCGCAGGGCGCACGCCGAGAAACACTTCGCTGGCGAACATGAACGGGCGCAGATACATCGAACCGCCCTCGACCGAGGGGAACCATTCGCGGTCGATATCGACCAGTGCCTCGACCGAATCGAGAAACAGTTTTTCCGGCAGTTCGGGCATGGCCATCCGGCGGGCCGACGTCTGGAAGCGCCTGGCATTTTGCTCGGGGCGGAACAGGGCGGTTGCGCCATCGGCGAGGCGATAAGCCTTCATGCCTTCGAAAATTTCCTGGGCATAATGCAGCACCGAGGAGGCGGGATCCATCAGGATCGGCTCGCGCTTGGTAATCCTGGCATCGTGCCAGCCCTCGGCTTCAGTATAGCGGATCATCGCCATATGATCGGTGAACAGGGTTCCGAAACCCGGGTTCTCCAAAAGCTTCGCCCGCTCGCTGGCGTGCAGGGGGCTCGCGCTGGGCTCGAGATGAAATTCGAGGCTGGATGTATCTGCCATATACTGCCGCTTTCGCTGTTATTCATGCCGACCATTGGAAGAATTGGAAGCATGTTTCAATTGCCTTGCAATCCTCTAATCAGCCTGTCAAGATACGTCAACATGACTGACGTATCTCGCCCTGCCGCATCTCCGTTGTTCCTCCGGGAAGACGAAGTCCGTCGCGGTATCGAGCTGCTCTATTTCGGCTATACGCGACTGACCAATGCGATCGATCAGGAACTTGGCACCCAGGGCCTCGGCCGGGCGCACCATCGCGCGTTATATTTTATCGCGCGACAACCCGACCTGACCGTGGGAGAATTGCTCAAGCTGCTGGCGATCACCAAACAGTCGCTCGGCCGGGTCCTGAAAGAATTGCAGGAACGGGACTTTATCGTGACATCGCCCGGTGTTGTAGATCGCCGTCAGAAATTGCTGCGCCTGACCGAAAAAGGCGCCGGCCTGGAAGCCGAGCTGTTCCGGCAATTGCGCGAGAAGCTCTCGTCCGCCTATGTTTCTGCCGGACAGGAATCGGTGACCGGATTCTGGCATGTTCTGGAAGGACTGATCCCCGAAACGGATCGCAAGATGGTGTTCGACCTGCGCGGAGACAATGGCTAAGGCCCTGGCCGCTTTCCAGTCGGGCCATTGGTTCATCGCAATGCCAGTCAGCCGGTTAAATATCGGCGTGCCTCAGGCCTCGCCAGCAGTGTCCACCATTGCGTGGGCAATGGCATCCTGCGGGCTCTTGTCGCTCCACAGGACGAACTGGAAGACCGGATAGAAACGCTCCCACTCTTCAATCGCCAGATCGACAATTGTCTGGGCCTGGTCGAGACCCAGCATTCCGCTTCCGCCGAGCAAGGTGGCGTGGCGGAACAGGAGGACATTATTGTTTGACCAAAGGTCGAAATGCCCGAGCCAAAGCTGCTCGTTTATCAAGCCAAGTGTTTCATAAACAACGGTTTTTTTGTCATCCGGCACACGGATTTCGGGCAGGAGTAAAATCTGCAGCACATGGTCTTCATCCCGCCAGATGGCGCGCATCTGATAGCTGGTCCAGTTGCCCTTGATTTCAACCGACAGTTCATCCTCGCCCACATGGTCTACCGACCAGCCGCGCGCTTCGAAAAAGGCCGCCAGCATGTCCACGGGCGGTGCTTCATCCTGATCAAGCTCTTCCCATTGGTCGTCAAGCATTTCGGTTCCAGATCCTTTGCAGATACAAGCGTAGTGGCCCACTCGCCGGATCAGAGCAAGGCAAGCGGGCATCGGCCCGCACATTGTTTGTGGGAACGCTGTGGATAATGAACGGCGTTCAATCGCCGGTCATGGCCAGCAATCAGCCGCCGGTTTTGGGAGCAGCCTTGCGCGCAGCCGGTTTGGCAGCGGCCGGCTTGCGGGCAGCAGGCTTGCGTGTCGAAGCCGGTTTTTTGGCCGGTGCCGCAGCACCTTTTTCCAGCGCATCAAGACGTTTCTTCAACGCATCGGCCTCGGCGCGGGCCTTGGCTGCCATTTCCTTGACCGCTTCGAACTCGTCGCGCGAGACAAAGTCCATCCCGCCGAACCATTCCTTGGCCCGTTCTCTGGCGCTGGATTCGGCTTCGCGGCCGACGCCCGCCACGGTTCCGGCAAGCCCGTTCAGGACCTTGGAAATATCATCGAAAAAGCGGTTCTGGCTCTGCATGTCATTTAACTCCGTCAGGGCCTTTTTCGGCCCGAAAAAAATATTCTCTATATCTGGGTTCTCGCGGCCGGAACCACAAGGGTTTCCGCACCGGGATTCAACCATTCGATCTGCTTGTTGAGCACTCCGGCAAAACATAGCCACGCAAGATAGGGCACCATCAGCCAGGCTGCGGCCTTGCGGACGCGGCCAAAGACCAGTGTCGTGCCCAGAGCCAGCAGAAAGATGATAACCAGCAGCCAGAAGGCGGCACCGACCTGATGCATGCCGAAAAACAGCACCGGCCAGAACAGATTGAGCGCATATTGCAGAAGATACAGGATGATGGCCGGGCCCCGCAGAGGCGCGCCGCGGGCATGCAGCACCATCGCGAAGGCGGTTCCCATCATCACATAGAGCAGGGCCCAGGCGGCACCGAAGACCTGTCCGGGCGGTTGCGCGTCCGGCTTGGTCAGGGCCTGGAACCAGCGATTTTCCTCGCCCGAATTTGCGAACTGGCTGAAGGCGAAGCCCAGGAGCACGGTGATCGGCACGACAAACAATATCCAGCGCAGCAAAGACATCCGCAATTGGCCTTTTGAAGCAATCTGATTCATGCGCGCATCATCCTTGATCGAAAATTTCACGAATCGTCCGGGCCGCTTTCCGCCCGAAGCCCTTTTGTTCTAACAATTTCCTGACATTTGGCTAGCGTTATGCCGCCGAAAGCCACGGGACGCGAATCTGGCTATCTGTTGAACCCGCTCTTGGTATTTTGGCGCATCGTCGCCATGTTCACTGAACGGGTGGGTCCGGTTAAAAGCGGGACAAACCTTTGATTGTTACACACAGGACCGGCTGCTAGGTGCTCACCCATGAATGACAAAACCAATTCCAGCGAACCGGAGACCCCTCCAGCACCGCTCAAAAAGATCGGAAATCTCAGGATGGTGTTCGATCGCGCCATCAAATATCCGAAGCAGATAGCCTTTGCCCTGCTCTCGCTCTTTGTCGCGGCAATGGCAACACTGGCGATACCGGCCGGTTTCAAAACCATAATCGACAAGGGCTTCATGGCTGGCAACGGAGACATAGCGCCTTATTTCCAGGGGCTTTTGGGTATTGTCGCGGTACTGGCCGTCGCGACGGCCTTCCGGTTCTATTTTGTCAGCTGGCTC
>CAXHZT010000023.1:0-33277 GCA_964022345.1 uncultured Sphingorhabdus sp. | reverse complement strand
TTCGATCCCCAGTTCCTCCGCCATGCGCTGCACGGGTGAGGGGGAGAGTTTCTTGCCGCGTCCCGCGCGCCGGGGCGGCTGTGAATAGACCGCGACAATATCATGCCCGGCTTCGTGCAACGCTTTCAGCGCCGGCACGGCAAAATCTGGGGTCCCCATGAAGGCGATTCGCAGGGATTTGGTGCCGGGCGTCATAAATATTCTCTCTCAGGGTCACACGGGTCACACCCCCTAATCCGGAAAGTTATTTTCCCGGATCAATGGTCTCCCATCACAAAATTCTGCTTTTGCCGTCAAATATCTGACCAGCCTCCGGCAGGACCGGGACGATAAACATTCGCGTCGCTGTAGGACAGGCATTTTGTGCTTGGCAGGTTTGTGCGGCTGCTCCTAATGACTAAGCCATGGCATCGCAAGAGATCGAAAATCTGGTTCAGGCCCTCGCCAAGCTCCCCGGCCTGGGGCCGCGCTCGGCGCGGCGGGCGGTGCTCTACCTGCTCAAGCGTCCGGAAACGGCGATGAAGCCGATATTGGCGGCGATGGAACGCGTAGACGAGCGGCTCGTGACTTGCGGGATCTGCGGCAATGTCGATACGCAGGATCCCTGCCAGATATGCAGCGACCCCCGCCGCGACGAAAAATCCCTGTGCGTGGTCGAGGAAGTTTCCGATCTCTGGGCGCTGGACAAATCGCGTCTGTTTCCCGGAAAATTTCATGTGCTGGGCGGAAAATTGTCTGCGCTCGACGGTGTTCGACCGGAAGATATCGGTATCGACACGCTGATCCGCCGGGTCGAGGCGGGTGGCATTGACGAGGTGGTGCTGGCGATGAACGCGACGCTGGAAGGGCAGACAACCGCCCATTATATCGCCGAGCGGCTGGAAAACTATCCGATCCGGTTGAGCCAGCTGTCCCACGGTATTCCCGTTGGCGGCGAGCTGGATTATCTGGACGAAGGGACGCTTGCCCAGGCTTTGCGGTCACGGCGACCGGTCAACCAGGACTGACTGCCAGCGACTCCGCAAAAGGTCAGTACCTCGGTTCTGCCAAAATCGTCTCTGAATAGATATTTTGGTCGAAAGAACCACTCGCTGCGAAGCTCAGCAGAGCGGGTAGCACTCGTCCACACACCGTCAAATTTATCGGAATTCCGCTATAATTAAGCGGATAATTAAGCGCCCTTGACGAATGGGTAGTGTTAAGGGCACATTGCACAACATAATAATAAAAATCAGTACTGAATAATAATTTAAAGACTGATCAACGGGAGAGAGCATGATGAGGAATTCCATTTTACGCAACAGGTGCGCCTTGGGCGCCTTGGCACTGGCCATGGGGACGACCCCTGGAATGGCCTTTGCACAGGGTGGAGACGCGGAAGCCGATAGTGACCAGATTATCGTCGTAACCGGGTCTTATATCCGGGGCACCCCGGAAGATGCTGCCGTTCCCGTTGATGTCTACACCAGCGCGGACCTGTCCCAAAGCGGGGTTTCTTCGCCGCTAGAGTTTATCAAGAACCTGCCCGAAGTCGGCAGCGTCCTGGGTGACTCCAACCAGTTTTCCACCACTGCACAGGCCAATCAGGGCTTCGGCTCGGTCAACCTGCGTAATCTGGGACCGACCCGGACGTTGGTGCTGTTCAACGGCCGGAGGACACTGACAGCGCCGGGCGCTGTTGCCGGCGGGTTCGGGGACACCAATTCCATTCCGCTATTTGCGCTGGACCGGGTTGAAATCCTGAAAGACGGTGCCGCTGCGACTTATGGTTCTGATGCGATTGCCGGGGTGGCGAACTTTGTCACCAAAAGAGGCTTTGAAGGCGTCGAAGTCCAGGGCGACTATGAATTTATCAAGGGATCGGACGGAAACCATACCGCGTCCATTCTGGTGGGCCAGAATTTCGGCGACATGAATATCATGGCCGGCTTCGGCTGGCAGCATCGCTCCGAACTGGCATCGACGGACCGGTCTTACGGGTTCCAGCCCTATGAGGTTAATCCGGCTGCATGGTCCGCATTGGCCACGCCCGGGTTTTTCATCATCCCGGGTGTCGGGGCGCGCCCTGACGTGGGTTGTGCGGAGACCGGCGGTACGCCCGACGGGATTTGCCGCTTCAGCTTCATTCCCTTTGATAATCTGATCGAGGAAGAAGACCGTTATCAGGGCTATATCCAAGCCGATATCGACCTTTCCGATACATTCCGTTTTCATGGTGAACTGACCTATGCGCAAACCGATCTGGACGGGATCGGCACATCGCCGGCCTATCCGCCGCTGCAAGGTCCCGGCGGCGCCCAATTGGGTGGTGGCTTCACCATTGATCCGGCCAATCCCGGTGCACAAGTTTTTGCCAACCAGCTTGGCCTAACGGCTCCGATCGCAGGACCGATCGGAATTTTCCTGTGGCGACCTTTTGGTAACCTTGGCAATCCGACCGATCCCGGCAGAGGGGCAGGACGTCAGACTGCCAACAACAAGGCGTTCCGGATGTCCGGCACGCTCGAAAAGGACTTCTCGGAAAGCCTGAGCGGCCAATTGTCGATGACCTGGGCGACTTATGATCGCAGCCGGAGTTCTCCCGGTATTGTGGGTTCCCGTCTGCAAGATGCGCTCAATGGTCTGGGCGGAGCCAATTGTGATCCGGCGACCGGAACGCCCGGCGTTGGCGGCTGCCAGTGGTTCAACCCGTTCGTAAACGCAGGCCCGGGCAATCCATCTTTGGGTCTCAGCAATCCCTTTTACGTCCCGGGCAATGAAAACTCGGTCGAACTGGTCAACTTCCTTCAGGTCGATAATGGCGTGAAAGAAACAGAAGACACGTTTGTTGTTGATCTTATCTTCACTGGCGAACTTGGTCTGGATCTCGGCGGCGGCAACGTCGGCTGGGCTGCTGGTGGGCAATATCGCAAAGTCAATTTCCGTTCGCGCCCTCTGCGTCAGGAGTCCAATCTGGACATCAATCCTTGCGTGATCCTGGGCGACCAGAGTTGTATTGGCGGTGGTCTGGACGGCGCAGGGTCGTTCATTTTCCTGGGTGGTTCAAGGCCAGCCTCGCTTAGTCAGGATGTGAAGGCTGTGTTCGCTGAAGTCGCCGTACCGCTCAGCGACACGCTGGAGATCACGGCTGCCGCGCGTTTCGAGGATTATGGCGGATCCATCGGTTCGACCTTCAATCCGAAGGGCGCGATTCGCTGGGAGCCGACCGACTGGCTGGTTCTGCGTGGATCGGCGGGTACCACCTTCCGCGGACCATTGGCTGCGCAGGTGTCGACCAACGCGGTGACCTCGCTCGCTGCAATCGGCGCTGCCAACGGCAACTACAAGGCGGTTGACGTCGCAGGCAACCCGACGGAACTGGGGCCTGAAAAAGCCTTTAGCTACAATCTGGGTGCGGTGGTTGATTTCAACGGGTTTACCTTCTCGGTGGATTACTGGAACTTCAACTTCAAAGACGAAATCACAACCACCGACGCACAGGCCATTGCCAACAGTGTCGTACCCACAGCGGGCGGACTGGCAGATTGTTCCAATCCTTTTGCAAGCCTCATCACATTCGATGGCGGAACTTGTGTGCAGGGAACCACAAATGGTACGAATATTTCGCGTATTCTAACCCAGTGGGTCAATGGTCCTAAAACCAAAACATCCGGCCTGGACTTCGCCGCCAGCTATACCACGGATATCGGACCGGGGGTCTATTCGATCGGGGTCAACGCCAGTCATATATTGACCTATGATATCGGTGATTTCATCCTGAACGGCATCGTATTGCGAGACAGTTTCGATGCGGTAGGTCTGGGCAATCTGGATCGCAATCCGGGTACGATCTCGCCGTGGCGGGCCAATGCCTATATCAACTATAATGTTGAAGGGCTGAACCTGCGCTATGGCGCGACCTATATCGCAGGCGTCCGGGACGAAAGATGTGATGGTCTGGAATTCTGTGCGACCACCAGCTTCGGTGGCACGAATTTCGGCCGGAATATCTCGAGCTATATGCAGCATGATTTCCATGCCGCGTACGAACTGCCGATCAAAGCCTTTGATGCACAGTTGCAATTTTCGGTTGAAAATTTCACGAACGAAGATGCATCGGCGGCGCGTTTGCCGCTCGGCTACAACCCCTTTATCGGCAATACTCTGGGACGGGTTTTCCGTCTTGGCGCCAAAGTCGGGTTCTAGACGCCAGCTACAAAAATTACCGGGGCCCGTCACCAAGGTGGCGGGCCCTTTTCTTTGGATCGTCACAAAAACTGCCAATGGTTGACGAATCCCGCCGGAATCCCTAAATTTAGAGCATGGCTATATTACCGATCCTAGAGGTGCCTGATCCGCGCCTGAAAACTGTGTCCGAACCCGTGACGGTGTTTGATGACGAACTGAAAACGCTGGTCAAGGATATGTTCGACACCATGTATGATGCGCCAGGCATCGGTCTGGCCGCGATCCAGGTCGGCGTGCCCAAGCGGGTGCTGGTGATCGATTTGCAGGAACCGGCACCGCACGAGCATGAACATGGCGAGCATTGCGACCATGACCATGGTGTGATCAACGATCCGCGTGTGTTCATCAATCCGGAGATTCTCGATCCGTCAGAGGATCTGAATGTCTATCAGGAGGGCTGCCTTTCGGTGCCCGACCAATATGCCGACGTCGAACGGCCCGCGACCATCACCGCCCGCTGGCAGGATGTCGACGGCAAGCAATATGAAGAGCAGATCGAGGGCATGCTGGCGACCTGCCTGCAGCACGAGATGGATCATCTCGAGGGCATATTGTTCATCGACCATCTCTCGCGCCTGAAACGGCAGATGGTGCTGAAGAAGCTCGCCAAGCTGCGTAAGGAACATGGCATCGCGGCCTGATGGCCGGTTTATTCCACAGCCTGTAAGACCCCGTTCGCACTGGGCTTGTCGAAGTGCACCTCTCGGCTTGAACTGTCCTTAGACAGGCGCAGGACGAACGGCATCTATCGACTGCACCGCTCAGAATTGTCTTTCCCGGATTGACGAGTATTGCCTATTCGCCGAAACGCTTCTAAGTTCCCTTTTCGTTCTTATCGGAAAGTGAGTTAATTTGGATCCTGTCATCGTCATTTTCGCTATCGTCCTCGCTCTTTTGGGCGGTCTGGCGCTGGGCTGGTTTATCGGAAGCAAACCTGCCAAGGATGCAGCGCAGGCGACCAGAGATGCGGTGCAGGCGGCCAAGGACGCGGCGCAGGCCACCGATGCCCTGCGGATTACGCTCGACGGCGTCCGCGACGAGCGCGATGCGGCGAGAACCGAACTGGCTGCCTTGCAGGCCGATGCGCGCAATCATGAAAAACAGATGCAGCAGCTGATCGAGGCGAAAGAGGCCTTGTCGGCGCAATTTTCCGAAATCGGTTCGAAGATGCTGGAGACTGCCCAGCGACAATTCCTGGAGCGAGCCGACCAGCGTTTTGACCAGGCCAATGAAAAGGGCGGCGAGAAGATCGCCAAATTGTTGCAGCCGGTGCACGAACGTCTGGCGACCTACGAAGCCTCGATCACCAAGATCGAGAAAGAGCGGACCGAATCCTATGCCGGTATTACGGCGACCATCGAGCAGGTCCGGCTGGGGCAGGACAGGGTGCAGCAGGAAGCCGCCCGCCTCGTCAACAGTCTCCGCAACGCGCCGAAATCGCGCGGCCGCTGGGGCGAGCAGCAGCTCAAGAATGTCCTCGAGACCTGCGGATTGTCGGAGCACACCGATTTCGTTACCGAGCAGAGCATCGACACCGACGAAGGGCGCCTGCGCCCCGATGCGGTGATCAATGTGCCCGGCGGGCGAAAGCTGGTGATTGATGCGAAGGTCTCGCTGAACGACTATCAGGACGCATTCGAAGCGGATGACGAGGCCGCGCGCAGCTTTGCCATGGCGCGCCACTGCAACAGCATGAAGGCGCATATCGATGGCCTGTCCAAGAAAGCCTATTGGGACCAGTTCGAGGACGCACCGGATTATGTGATCATGTTCGTGCCCGGCGAGCATTTTCTGGCCGCCGCCCTCGAACATGAACCCACATTATGGGACCATGCCTTCGACAAGAAGGTGTTGCTAGCGACTCCGACCAATCTGGTCGCTATTGCGCGGACCGTGGCCGGTGTCTGGCGTCAGGAAAAAATGGCCGCCGAAGCCAAGCAGATCGGTCAGCTGGGCAAGGAAATGTATGACCGGCTTGCGGTTGCCGGAGAGCATCTGAAACGCATGGGATCGGGCCTTGGCAGCGCGGTCGGCAATTATAATAAATTTGTCGGCAGTTTCGAGCGCAACGTCATGGCGACCGGACGCAAGTTCGCAGAGCTGCAGATCGAAACCGGCAAGAAAGAACTGGACCCCGTACCCGAGATCGAGGCGCTACCGCGCTACAGTGAAGCGGTGGCCGAGCAATTGATCGAGGATGATCGGGAGCCCGGCCAGAAAGCTGCGGAATAGCCCTTAGGCTGGACCATCGGATCCTTCGGTAAAGGGACCACCACAACCGTTTAGCGTACCACTGTCGCTGGCCTGTACCTTCACGGTATCGGCGTAGGTACGGTCACTCATGCCATCGTTACACTCTTCGCCGCTGGTGATGTAGAGATTGATATTGTCGGTGTCGGAAAAGCCTCTCAGCTCCCAGCCGCTATCGGTTTTCTTGGTCCGGTCAATCGGCAGCGTGAAATCCTTGCCGTTCTGGGACGTGAAGGCGATATTCTCATCCTTGATATCGACCGTCCAGCCCGGTTCGGTGCCGACGGCGCTATAGTCGCCCAGTTTTTCCTCCACGACCGGCTCGACAGCTTCTTCTGCACAGGCCGCAAGCGTCAATGCCGCGAGCGATGACAATAATAGTATTTTTTTCATATTTTTCCCCTCCGCCGGCAAGCTATCATAGAGAGGGCAGGACGCCAAATTATCTCTGGCGGCTCTGGTTCAGCACCTCATAAGCCATCACCGAAGCCGCGACTGCAGCGTTCAAGCTGTCGGCCTTGCCCATCATCGGCATCTTGACCAAAGTATCGCAGGCGGCCTCATATTCTTCCGGCAAACCCTGCGCCTCGTTGCCGATGAGCAGGAATGTGGGAGAGCGATATTGCACCGACTGATAGTCCTTGTCGGTGTTGAGACTGGTGCCGACCAGTTCGCCAGGTCCCTCGCGGAGCCAGGAGAGAAAGTCGGGCCAGCGCGCCTGGGCAATCTGCTGGGTAAAGACGGCGCCCATGCTCGCACGCACCGCCTCGACCGAAAAAGGATCAACACAATCATCGATCAGGATCAGGCCGCCCGCGCCGACCGCATCGCCGGTCCGCAATATCGTGCCGAGATTGCCGGGATCGCGCAGCGCCTGCGCGACCAGCCAGATATTGGAGCCTGATCGGTCAAGCTCTTCCAGCGGGACCGGATGGTCGGGATAGATGCCGATGATCGACTGCGGATTGGACTTGCCGGAAAGCTTGGCGATGATTGCCTCGCTGGTCTCGATGACATCGCCGCCCGCGGCCAAGGTTGCAGCTTCGATTTTTTTCGCCAGCGGATGCAGTTCGACATCTTCCACTACAACCAGTATTTTCGGTGTTCTTCCGCTTTCCAGCGCTTCTGTCAGAATGCGGAGACCCTCTGCCAGAAACAGGCCTTCGCGCTTGCGATGTTTTTTCTCGCGCAGGCTCCGCAGCCGCTTTATCGTCGGATTGGAGAAGCCGGTAATCTGGTGGCGCATGGTTTCAGTCTTCGCCGAAGCCGTCGAAAATCAGGCCGGTCAATTTGTCCAGCGCGCTTTCCGCCTGATCACCGGAAACGATGATTTCGACGCTGTCACCCTTGGCTGCGCCCAGCATCATCAGGCCCATGATGGACGTGCCGGTCACTTCCGTTCCGTCCTTGGCCACCTTTACGTCAATACCCTCGGGCAGTTTGCTGACATAGGTTACGAATTTCGCGCTCGCTCGTGCGTGCAGGCCGCGGCTGTTTGTGATTTCGACGGTTTTCCGAAATTCACTCACGCATCGCTTCCCAATATTTCGGAAGCGACGCTGATATATTTCGTGCCGGCTTCCTTGGCGGCGCTGACGGCGGATGCAATATCCATACATTTGCGCGCACCATCGAGGCGAATGAGCATCGGCAGGTTAACGCCGGCGATGACCTCGACCTTGCCTTTTTCCATCAGGGAAATGGCGAGGTTGGAGGGGGTACCGCCGAACAGGTCGGTCAGAATGATGACGCCTTCACCGGAATCCACCTTGGCGATGCAATCGGCGATTTCCTTGCGGCGCTCTTCCATATCGTCACGCGCACCGATACCGATGGCGGCGATCGCCTTTTGCGCGCCGACCACATGTTCCATGGCGATGACAAACTCGGTTGCGAGCTGCCCGTGTGTGACGAGGACCAATCCAATCACTTGATTAAATTCCCCTGTTTCCGTTCAAATTCTGCATTGATTCCAGCGCTTCCATTGGCTTCGACGCCAAATTGCGATGCAGGACATTGGGCGAAAAGCCTGCGCTGTGCAAGTCTTTGCTCAGACGCTCCGCGACATGTACCGATCTGTGACGTCCGCCCGTACAGCCGATGCCGACATTCACATAAGCCTTGCCCGCTTCCTGATAGCGGGGAAGCAAAAATTTGAGCATATCGAGCATCTTTTCTATCGCCTCGGGGTAAGCAGGGTCCCTGCCAATATAGTCAGCAACCTCTGGGTCAAGGCCTGTCATATCCTTGAGGGCGGGATCCCAGAAGGGGTTGGCCAGAAAACGGACGTCGAACAACAGGTCGATATTGTTCGGAAGGCCACGGGAGAATCCGAAACTGGTAATGGTGATCGTTGTCGCCGCGGCGCTGCCGAGCGAGAAATCCTGCCGAATCTGGCGCTGCAGATCGTTCACGGTCATGTCACTGGTGTCGATCAGATGATCGGCCCAGCGCCGAAACGGCTCGAGCAACGTCCGTTCAAGGGCAATGCCGTCCTTGGCCGGTCGATCCAGGGCGAGCGGGTGCCTCCGGCGGGTTTCGCTATAACGGCGCTCGAGCTCTCCTCCCGCACAATCAAGAAAGAGGGTGGATATCAGATAGTCCCGTTTCCGCTGGATCCGCTTGATGCTCTCGATCAGCTTTTCCGGCTCGAAGCCTCTCGTACGGCTGTCAAATCCGAGGGCCAGCGGCGGGTTCTCGTCCCCTCTGGAACTCGACGGCGGGGTCTCGAGCAGACTCTCGAACAAACGGAAAGGAAAATTGTCGACGGTTTCCCAGCCGATATCTTCCAAAGTATTGAGCGCGCTCGACTTGCCGGCCCCGGACAGGCCGGTGACCAGCAGAACTCGCTTTGTGGGATCCTTGGTCATGCGCCCTGACTATCCTGCATTATCCGTTGCAAAGCCAGTTCCGCCTTGATGGCTGCGCTGGCCTCCGTAGCGTTCAGTCTACAGAATGGTACTGTTAATCCCAGTAAAATTGTGGCCGGATTGTCGAGCGGGAACCGCTCGGGGCTTTCCTCGAGATCAATTACCAGTCGCAGTTCGCAGTCAGAGATATAGTCGCGTTCGATGATTCCCAGAGAACGCACCTCGAGCTTTCCAGCCAGATTGACTGGCGGACTGAGCAGGATATCGGAGCCCATTCTTTGCAGTTGGACATAATCATCGCTGACCAGCATCGCGCCGCGGTCGATCAGTCTCAGCGCCAGATCGGATTTCCCCGCACCCGACGCGCCGCGGATCATCACGCCCCTGCCTGCTATCGCGACCGCGGTGGCGTGAACAAGTTGCGCGGCATTCTGGTCGGAAATATTTGTCATTCCGGGGCCTTGGGCAGCCGGATTTCAAAAAAGGCACCCGACTGGCCGCCGGGTCGATCCAATATCCGGATCGTGCCCTGATGGCCTTCTACGATGGTCTTTGCGATTGCCAGACCCAGTCCGCTGTGCTTGCCGAACGCTTCGCCATCGGGCCGGTCGGAATGGAACCGCTGGAAAACCTGCTCCCGCTGTTCCGGAGCAATGCCCGGCCCCTGGTCGGTGACGTGGATGACGATTTCTTCTCCGTCCGGGGTTGCAAGTATCTCGACCAGCCCGCCGTTCGGCGAAAAGGACACGGCGTTGTCGAGCAGGTTACTGAACACCCGCTCCAGCCGGCCGCCGTCACCCATGACTTTCGCAACGTCCTTGCCGGGCCGGGCAAAGGCGATGTGAACACCCTGATTAGATGTCCGCTGTTCCCGCGCTGCGAGCAACTGTTCCAGCATATTGCCGATATCGATGGGTTCGAATTTTGCGCGGGCCAGTTCGGCGTCGACGCGGGAGGCATCGGAAATGTCGTTGATCAGCCGGTCAATTCGGCGCACATCATCATTGGCGACATCCAGCAGCTGTTTCTGCAAATCCGGATCATCGACCCGCTCCAGTCCTTCCAGCGCGGACCGCAGCGAAGCAAGAGGATTTTTAATCTCGTGGCTGACATCGGCGGCGAAGGCTTCGGTGGCATTGATTCGGTGGCGCAAGGCGGCGCTCATATCGGACAGCGCACGGCTGAGTTGGCCGATTTCGTCTCGCCGGTTTGGCATTCTGGGAATCGCGATTTCATCGGACCGCCCCATCCGCACGCGCACAGCCGCACGAGCCAGTTTCCGTATCGGTTGCACGATGGTGCGGGCGAGAAAAAGGGAAAGCAGAATGGATACTGCTGCTGCAACCAGAATGACCAGCAATACGCTTGACCGCTCGGCCCTTACGATACGGGTAATATCACGCGCATTGGCGGTGAGCAGGATAGAGCCGCTGCCATCGGGCAGGGACTGGCCGGCGGCAATGACTGGCGTACGGTCGGGTGCGAAGCTGACCGAACTGACTGCTCCGGATGTTTTCTTTGCGGCGACCAGTTCAGACCACTCGTCCGCGCTGTCGCTGGCGGGTTCGCTGAAGTTCGGGATCGGCTTGTTGAAGACAACGCTTTCGATCGTTCGATCAAGGATTCGGGCCGCCTCTTTTCGCAAAGGCTCCGAGTCGGGGTCGATAAACTGGTAGGCAGGCGGGGCGAGGGTGAAGCTGTCGATAGTCTTCTCCCCGTCCGGCCCGTAGAACCGCAGACGCGCACCCAAATCCTGCGAAAATTCACGGATAAGGGCAGGTCTGTCGTCCGCATTCCGGAACGAGAGCGCGTCGGTGATGATCGTCAGCTGTGTCCTGGCCTGGGCCAGACGTTCTTCAGTCAGCCGGTCGCGATAATTGTTAAGATAGAAAAGCCCGCCCGCCAGCAATGCTATCGCCAGAACGTTGACGACCAGAATCCGGGTTGTGAGAGAGAGACGGGCCGACCAACGGAGCGACAGCCGGCTGTCCTCGTCCTGTCCGCAATCATTCTGTGTAGCGATATCCAGCTCCATATAGCGTATCTATGGCATCAAATTCCGGGTCTACTTCGCGAAACTTTCGCCGCAGACGCTTGATATGACTGTCGATCGTGCGATCGTCGACATAGACGTCATCATGATAGGCGGCGTCCATCAACTGGTTGCGGCTTTTCACGACACCGGGCCGGTGCGCCAAGGTTTCCAGGATCATGAACTCGGTTACCGTCAGGGTCACCGCTTCCCCGTTCCAGCGGACCAGATGCCGTGCGGGATCCATCTCCAGTGCGCCACGTACCAGCGGTTCGGCGGTCTCCTCTTCCTGATCCTCGTCAGCGAGTTTCAGAAACTCCGTACGCCGCAGGATGGATCGCACCCGGGCGATCAGGAGGCGCTGGGAAAAGGGTTTCTTGATATAGTCATCGGCACCCATGGCGAGACCGAGGGCTTCATCCAGCTCCTCATCCTTCGACGTGAGGAATATGACCGGCAAATTCGATTTCTCCCGCACTCTTCTGAGCAGTTCAAGCCCGTCCATCTTCGGCATCTTTATGTCGAACACAGCAAGGTCCGGCGGGTTCTCGAGAATCGCGTGAAGCGCGGCTTCGCTGTCCGTGTAGACTCTGGTTACAAAGCCTTCCGCCTGCATCGCGATCGACACAGATGTCAAAATATTGCGATCATCGTCAACAAGAGCAATATTGGCTGCCATTATTTCGCTTTCCTTTGCCGCTTGCGCTGGAAGTGACCTAGTGGAAGGGATAATATCTTACAAGGTTGCTTGTCGGTAGGAGGTGCGGACATCAGGAGTCGCCATCGGACGGGAACATCTATATTTTGCTAAGTCGCGGGAAGAAATTTGACCGACTCGGCAGGGTCCAGTAAGCGCCTTTTCAAATTCGCCGGGTCGGCGTGACTTCAACCTGTTTCCAGCCATAGGGGATCATCAGTGCCAAAAATTTCGTCTGTAACGTTAAAAGATCAGGGTTTTACCAATTCAGGCGAGCAGCACTGGAACCTGGGCGCGCCGGCTCTGGTGGAAGCTGCCGTTTCCCGTGGCGAAGGTCATCTGGCCAAGGACGGTCCCCTGGTTGTGGAAACCGGCAAGCACACCGGTCGCTCGGCCAATGACAAGTTCATCGTCCGCGATGGAGAGACGGAAGACAGTGTCTGGTGGGGCAAGACAAATGTCGGCATGACACCGGATCATTTTGCTGCGCTGAAGGAAGATTTCCTCGCCGCGCTGGCAGAAAAAGACACGTTGTTCGTGCAGGACCTTTTCGGCGGTTCGCAGCCGGAACACCGGGTCAACGTCCGGGTGATCAACGAGCTCGCCTGGCACAATCTGTTTATCCGCACCATGCTGGTCCGGCCGACTGCCGACGAGCTTGCGGCCTTTGATCCGGAATATACGATCATCGACCTGCCAAGTTTCAAGGCCGATCCCGCCCGTCACGGCACGCGCAGTGAAACGGTCATCGCGGTGAACCTCAGCGAGAAGCTGATCCTGATCGGCGGGACCGCCTATGCCGGCGAGATGAAGAAATCGGTATTCGGCCTGCTCAACTATCTGTTGCCGCTCGAGTCCGTGATGCCGATGCACTGTTCGGCCAATATCGGTCCGGAAGGCGATACGGCCATCTTCTTCGGTCTGTCGGGAACCGGCAAGACCACGCTTTCGGCTGATGCCAGCCGGGTCTTGATCGGCGATGACGAGCATGGCTGGTCGGATACCGCCGTGTTCAACTTTGAAGGCGGCTGCTACGCCAAGATGATCCGTCTTTCGGAAGAAGCGGAGCCGGAAATCTATGCGGTGACCCGCCGGTTCGGAACCGTGCTCGAAAATGTTGTCATGGATCCCGAAACGCGGGAACTCGATCTCGACGACAACAGCAAGGCGGAAAATACCCGTGGCGCCTATCCGATCGACTTCATTCCGAACGCTTCGGAAAAAAACATGGGTCCGGTGCCCAAGAATATCATCATGCTGACGGCCGACGCCTTCGGCGTCTTGCCTCCGATCTCGCGCCTTACGCCAGAGCAAGCGATGTATCACTTCCTCTCGGGTTATACGGCGAAGGTTGCGGGCACAGAAATCGGCGTGACCGAGCCGGAAGCGACATTCTCGACCTGTTTCGGCGCGCCGTTCATGCCGCGCCATCCTTCGGTTTACGGCAATCTGCTGAAAGAGCGCATTGCCAAGGGCGGCGTGCGTTGCTGGCTGGTCAACACGGGCTGGACCGGCGGCAAATATGGCGAAGGCAGCCGGATGCCGATCAAGGCAACCCGCGCTTTGCTTAACGCCGCTCTGGACGGCAGCCTGAACGAAGGCGAATTCCGCATTGACGAGAATTTCGGCTTTGAAGTTCCGGTATCCGTGCCAGGCGTCGACAGCGCGATCCTCAATCCGCGCACCACCTGGTCAGATGCCAGCGCCTATGACGAAACCGCGCAAAAGCTCGTGAAGCTGTTCATCAACAATTTCGAGCAATTTGCCGACCACGTCGATCAGAACGTACGGGAAGCGGCGCCAACCGCCGCTTAGGCTCTCGTCAGATCATTATCGGGACGGCGCAAGGGGCGTCGTCCTCGATAATGATATCGACAAGGGACAAATCCTTGCTGGGCAGGAAGGTCAGTCTTTCGCTATCGACCATGCCCCTCGATCGTGATGGGGTTTCGATCCTCCCGTTTGTCGCAAGATCGTCGATTAAGCGAACCAGCCGGTTTGTGACATCAGTCCGACTATAATGCGTCGGTGCGGTCAGACGCACCTCCTGACCTGAAAAATAGCTTAGTCCGGCCGTCCGGATCACGCCTTCACCATCCTCGACAAAGGATGTCTGGAACAGGCCCGGGAACGGGCCGCCTGCCAGATATAGGTTCGTGACTTCCTGAAAATAGGCGAAGCTGGCGAGCTTGCCCGATGGCAACCAGGCAGCGGCGGCGGCAGCCAGACTCTCGCCTATCCACTTGCCGAGCTGCAGCAGGCGGTGATTGGCCATCGGCAGGTGCCTGGCGCTGCTGACGACATCTCGCATGCCGATGCCGATCGCGGAATCATCGGGGGACGGCGGTCCGCAAAACAGATGTTCAAACCGGCCTGTTCCGGACCGCTGGACCGTCTCGGCCGCAGCAAAACGGGCGAGGCAGAAGGTCAGGCCGTCAATCACGATTTCCGCCATTTCCACGTCGCTGAACTTGGCAGGATTGATCGATATTCTGTCCTGGGCTTCTGCAGGCCATGACAATTGCATCAAATCAAACCCGGCCGGAATATCGGCAATGATCAGCAAAGGCGGTTCGAAAATCACGCTTCTCTTCCCACTTCTGGATAAGGATATCGCTCTGTTCTTTTTATGTTCTAGATTGTCCGGAAAATAATTTCAATCCCTGCGGAAAATGCGGGGTGAGCCGCCATGGAATCGCCCGTCCTGCGCTGGGCGGGCGGAAGTTCTGCGAAACAATTGATTGTCAGCCCGGCCCGGCCGCACTAATCGTCCGCCATGTCCGAACTGATTTTATCGATACTGATGATCGCAGGCGCCGCATTGCTGGCAGGCGGCATTTATGTGCTGCGCAAGGGCATCAACAAAAAGCAGGGATTGCTCATGCTTGTGGCCGCCGCAGTCATGTTCGCGAATGTCGGGATCTGGATGATTCCCACACCAGAGAGCAATCAGCCGATAGGACCGGCTGACAGCGTCCGCTAATTTTATTTGATCGGCGAATCCGGTGCGAGGCGCATGTCGAGATAATTGTCGACTGAGCCCATCAGCAAATCCATTTCATTTTCATAGAAATGGTTGGCCCGCGGAATCTCGTCATGGTGGATCGTGATATGTTTTTGCGTCCGCAGCTTGTCGACCAGTTTCTGGACTGCGCTCGGCGTCACGACTTCGTCATTCACACCCTGAATGATGATACCCGAGGACGGGCAGGGTGCCAGAAAGTTGAAATCATACATGTTCGCTGGTGGCGAAACGGAGATGAAGCCGCGGATTTCGGGACGGCGCATCAAAAGCTGCATGCCGATCCAGGCGCCAAAACTATAGCCGGCAATCCAGGTGGTCTGGGCTTCGGGGTGGAAGCTCTGGACCCAATCCAGCGCCGCTGCGGCGTCGGACAATTCGCCAATGCCGTTATCAAAGGTGCCCTGAGAGCGGCCCACGCCACGGAAATTGAACCGAAGGGTCGCAAAGCCGCGCTTGACGAATGTCTTGTACATCGCCTGGGTTATCCGGTCGTTCATCGTCCCGCCCGCCTGGGGGTGGGGATGCAAAATCATCGCAACGGGTGCGCGGTCACGGGGTCCTGGGCTGAAGCGGCCTTCGAGGCGGCCTTCGGGTCCGGTAAAAATTACGTCAGGCATGGATTTTCAATTCTTCGATCTAGATTGTCGTTTCCAGAGCGCGACAAGTCAGAATAGCTTTTGCGCTGGATGCAGCGTCTATATAGGGAGAGTGAACAAATCCGCAACTCAATCCCGCAAGCCAGAGAGTTTTTGCCCATATCGTGACCGAGACCAAACGCATCTATCTCGACTATGCCGCTACCACGCCGATGCTCGATACGGCCAAGCAGGCCTGTATCGAGGGGTTCGAGCACTGGGCCAATCCGTCATCGCCCCATGCTGACGGCCGTGCGGCCCAGGCGATGCTCGAAAATGCCCGGCGGCGTTTCAAGGATGCTCTGGCCTGGGATGGCGACGTGATTTTTACCAGCGGTGCCAGCGAAGCGATCCGGATCGCGCTGACCAAGTCCAAGCCCGCAATCCAATTTGTCTCTCCGGTCGAGCATGATGTGGTTCTTCGATTCGCGCAAAATGCAAAGCCGATCCCGGTCGATAGCAATGGGCTGGTCGTGCCGGCGAACCTGAATCACATGTTGAAAGGGGCCGATACACCCGCTCTGGTGGCAATCCAGTCAGTCAATAATGAAACCGGCGTGATGCAGGATCTCGACGCTCTGGGAAAAGTGGTGCGGGACCGCGGTGGATATTTGCTGGCCGATTGTGCGCAATCCGTCGGAAAAATGCCGTTGCCGGATGCCGATCTGATCGTTGTCGCAGGCCACAAATTCGGCGGTCCTCCCGGTGTCGGGGCTCTGCTGGTCAGGGATCTCAGATTGCTGGAAGCCGATGGCGGACAGGAACAGGGTTATCGTTCCGGCACCCAGAACCTGCCCTATATCATGGCCATGACGGCCGCGCTGGAAACGCCGGCAAACTGGGCGGGCCGTGCGTCGGAGTTGCGCCAGCATCTGGATGACGCGATCAGGAAAGAAGGGGGCTCCGTGATTGCCGGAAAAGCGCCCCGCATCGCGACGATCGCCAGCTATCATATGCCCGGTGTCGCCGCCAATACGCAACTGATCAAATTCGATATGGCCGGATTTTCAGTGTCTGCGGGGAGCGCCTGTTCTTCGGGAACCTTGAAGACCAGCCATGTGCTCGAAGCAATGGGTACGGACCCCGAGGTTGCGCGCGAAGTGATCCGGGTCAGCATCGGTCGCGACACGACCCGGACGCATATTTATGCGTTTATCGACAAGTGGAAGTCGATATATGCGGACTCCAGGCGAAGCTGAACGCGCGGATGAACCCGATCTATCTTGACAATCAGGCCACCACGCCGCTCGCACCAGAGGTGTTGGATGCGATGCTGCCGTGGCTCAAAGATGGTTTCGGTAATCCGCACAGTCCCCATCTGATGGGCAGGCGTGCCGCGGCGGCGGTCGAAGTCGCGCGCGAGCAGATTGCCGCTCTGCTGCCCGAACCGGGGCAGGTGATCTTCACGGGCAGTGCTACCGAAGCAATCAATCTGGCGATGGGGGCGGCGCGAAGCCGGGAAGCCCGGGACCAGATAGTTGTCGTCGATACCGAACATGCCGCCGTCCGTGATACGGCGCTCTGGTATGAAACGCAGGGTTTTGACACGACTTTATTGCCAGTCGATCCGCAAGGGCTGATCAGACTGGAAGAATTGGAAGCATCTTTGGGACCGCAAAGCGCACTCGTCGGCGCGATGCTGGTCAACAACGAGATTGGCGTTATCCAGCCGGTAGAGCGCATCGCAGACATGGCGCACCGCGCCGGCGCTTTGATGCTCTGCGATGCGGTGCAGGGATTTGGCCGTATCGATATTCCGCAGCAAGCCGATCTGGTCGCCCTTTCCGGTCATAAAATCTATGGCCCCAAAGGCATCGGCGCGCTTTGGGTGCGGGACGGGATCGATGTCCCGCCGCTGATCCATGGCGGAGGACAGGAGCAGGGTATCCGCTCGGGCACGCTTTCTCCGGCATTATGTGCCGGCCTGGGTGCGGCGGCAACGCTTTGTGCGGAACGCCGGGAAGAGGACAACGCGCATATTGGTGCGCTCGCCAGGCAGGCGTCGCGTCTGTTTGCCGACTGGACGGTGAACGGGTCGCTCGAGCAGCGCTATCCCGGAAACCTGAACATTCGGCGCGAGGGCCTCGATGTTGCGCGGCTCATCTCCGACGTTCGCGGTGTTGCGTTTTCTGCCGGATCGGCCTGCGCCAGCGGTTCCGGTCGGCCCAGCCACGTACTGGCAGCTCTGGGGCTTGCGCCCGAGCAGGTCAAATCCTCTATCCGTCTGGGTTTTGGACGCTACAATAGCATGGAAGAGGTGGAGCAGGCCGCGCATCTGATCAACCAAGCGGTGGAGAAACAATTGTCATGACCAAAGTCACGGTCCATTTTGTCAGCGCCGATGGTGAAAAAACGGTATCCGCTGAAGCCTCGGAAGGCGATGACCTGCTCACGGTCGCGCAAATCCACGACCAGCCGCTGGAAGGAACCTGCGAAGGACAGATGGCCTGTTCGACCTGCCATGTTATTGTAGACGCTGCAGATTTTGACAAATTGCCGGAAGCGACCGAGATGGAGGAAGACATGCTCGATCTCGCGGCGGGCGCGCGGCGGACCAGTCGCCTGGCCTGCCAGATCACATTGACGCGGGAGCTGGACGGGCTGACCGTCCATATTCCGGCCGAAAGCCACAATATGCAGGGAATCTAGCGACCATCCTCACTTTATCTAACGGCTTGCATTTTGGCAAAACTGCTACCATATGCGCAGCGGGAGTCGGGTGGACGTAGTCGTCGCCAACCCGGTCAGGTCCGGAAGGAAGCAGCCGCAACGATTTTTCTGCGGGTCGCCCGGCTCCTACTCACAACAAATCTTGAGCTGCGGACCATGTTCCGTTGATAAGCCTTCGACAAGATCGCTTGTCTCGCCTAAACTAAATTTTCATGTCCGATTCACAAGATATATTTGCAGCTCGCGGCGTCGATGCGCCGGAGCAGCCGGTTCCCGGATCAGCCCAGCCTTATCGTGTGCTCGCACGGAAATACCGGCCTTCACGATTTTCCGAACTGATCGGGCAGGATGCAATGGTCCAGACGCTGGGCAATGCGATCAAGCGCGACCGTCTGGCTCATGCCTTCCTGATGACTGGCGTACGCGGGGTCGGCAAGACATCGACCGCGCGTTTGATTGCCAAGGCGCTCAACTGCATCGGCCCGGACGGGCAGGGCGGTCCGACCATCGACCCGTGCGGCGAGTGCGAACCGTGCCGCAGCATTGCCGAAGGCAGTTTTATCGATGTCATCGAAATGGATGCTGCCAGCCATACCGGCGTGGACGATGTCCGCGAGATTATCGAGGCGGTCCGCTATTCGTCGGTGTCTGCCCGCTATAAAATCTACATCATCGACGAAGTCCACATGTTGTCGAAAAACGCTTTCAACGCGCTTTTGAAGACGCTGGAAGAACCGCCGGCACATGTGAAATTCATCTTCGCGACGACAGAAGTCAACAAGGTTCCGATCACGGTATTGTCTCGCTGCCAGCGCTTCGATCTGAAGCGGATCAGCCCTGAGCAACTGTCCGAACATTTCGGCATGATCGTCGGCAAAGAAGGCGTGACTGCGGAGCAGGAAGCGCTCGATCTGATCGCGCAGGCCGCCGAAGGGTCGGTTCGCGACGGACTTTCGATCCTCGATCAGGCGATTGCCCATGCCGATATGGATGGCGATGGCGAGGTAAAGGCTGTCCAGATCCGCGACATGCTGGGCCTGTCCGATCGCGGCGCCGTGCGGCGACTGTTTGCCAAGTTGCTGGAGGGCGATTCCGCGGCGCTTCTCGACGCAATTTCCGAACAATATAAAATTGGTGTCGAGCCGCTGTCTCTGATGAACGGGCTGCTGGCGCTCGCCCATCAGGTGACTCTGTTCAAGGTCGGCAGAGCCAGCGATCCAACTTTGTCCGACGAGGCGAAGCAGCAATTCTCCGACTGGGCGGAGCAATTATCCTATCCGGTTTTGCACCGGCTCTGGCAATTGCTGCTCAAAGGCTACCAGGAAGTGCAACAGGCCCATTTGCCGCGCGAATCGTGCGAAATGGCACTGCTCCGGGTGCTATGTGCGACCGATATGCCCGACCCCGGCAAATTGGCGAAGATGCTCGAGCAGGGCAGCCCGGCTCCCGCCGCCGCTCCGGAGACCGACAGGCCGGTCTCGCCCCCGCATGCTCCGGTTGCCGCTGTAGAACCCGTATCCGCCACTCCTGCACCGGCGGCACCGATGCCGGCTTCCGCACCGGCGATTGCGCTGAACGCCGCGCCGGAGCCGCAATCGGAGGATGGCCTGTTACCGGGCAGCTTTGTCGACGCTGTGGCCGCAGTCGGCAGGGTTTCACCGGTTCTGGAAAGCATATTGATCGCCGACATGCGGGTGGTTTCCTTCGATCCGCCCAATATCGTCTACCAGCCGGCCCGTGCGATTGCCGATATCGACATCCGGAAAATTGCCGATGCACTGAAGCAGGAAACCGGACGCGAATGGAAAATCACCGAAGGGCCTGGCGAAGCACAGCCGAGTATGGCCGAGCAGGAACGGCAGGCGGAAGAGGCTGAACGTCAGGCGATATTGGACAGTCCCCTCGTAAAGGCGGCTTTTGAAGCTTTTCCGGACGCCCAGTTGCTGGAGAATGACGATCCTCTCCCCCAAGAATCAAGGAGCGCATAGCTATGAAATCGATGGAAGAAATGATGAAAGCCGCGCAGGAAGCCGCGCAGCAGGTCCAGACCCAGATGGAGGAGGCCCAGAAGAAACTGGATAGCCTCGAAGTGGAAGGGCAGGCCGGTGGCGGACTGGTAAAAGTGAAAGCCACAGCCAAGGGCCGGATATTGTCGGTGGCAATCGATGACAGCCTGATGAAAGCCGATGAAAAGCAGATGCTCGAGGATCTGGTCGCAGCGGCGTTTAACGATGCCCGTAACCGTGCGGATGCGGTCAGCAGCGAAGAAATGGGCAAAATGACGAGCGGTATGCAGTTACCCCCAGGTTTTAAACTGCCATTTTAGGCCTGCGACCCGATCGGACGCATTCCGCTTGAAGTGTCTCTTACAGGCACCATATAGTGGACAGAAGCGCTGTTGCAGCGCAATATGTTGGAGTAAAAATGTCTGAGTCCGAAGTAAATCCTACCCCTGAAACCAAAGCACTGCCGCTATTGCCATTGCGCGATATCGTCGTGTTCCCGAATATGATCGTGCCGCTGTTCGTCGGCCGCGACAAATCGGTTGTCGCCCTGGAAAAGGCGATGGATGCGGACAAGGAAATCTTTCTCGTAGCGCAGCTGGACCCCGCGGAGGATGATCCTTCCCGCGACCAGCTTTATGATCTGGGTGTGGTCGCAACCGTATTGCAGTTGTTGAAATTGCCCGACGGCACGGTCCGCGTGCTGGTCGAGGGCAAGCAACGCGCCCGGCACCAGTCTCTTGAAGAAAAAGCGGACGGCTATGTTCTGGCGAACGTTGACCTGATCGACGAGCAGGTGACCGAGACAACCGAGTCCGCGGCCCTGATGCGCTCCGTGGTCGACCAGTTCGAAAATTATTCGAAGCTCAACAAGAAAATGCCGGCCGGGGCCGGGGTCCAGCTAGGCGAAATCGGCGAGGCTGCGCGGCTTGCCGCTGCGGGGGCCGCCAATATCAATGTCAAAGTCGCCGACAAGCAAAGCCTGTTGATGGAAAATGATCCCGTCAAACGGCTGGAAATGGTCTTTGCCTTCATGGAAGGCGAGTTGGGCGTGTTGCAGGTCGAGAAGAAAATCCGTGGTCGCGTCAAGCGCCAGATGGAGAAGACCCAGCGCGAATATTATCTCAACGAGCAGATGAAGGCGATCCAGAAAGAACTGGGCGACGGCGAAGACGGCGAGGGCGACGAGCTTGCCGAACTGAGCAAGAAAATCAACGAGTTGAAACTGTCGAAGGAAGCCAAGGCCAAGGCCAGCACCGAGCTGAAGAAGCTCAAGGGCATGCAGCCGATGTCGGCCGAAGCGACCGTTACCCGCAATTATCTCGACGTGCTTCTGGGATTGCCCTGGGGCAAGAAGTCGCGCCTGAAGAAAGACCTGAAACAGGCGGAAAAGGTTCTCGATGACGACCATTTCGCACTGGAAAAGGTCAAGGAGCGTATCCTTGAATATCTCGCGGTGCAGACCCGCACCAACAAGCTGAAAGGCCCGATCCTGTGCCTCGTCGGCCCTCCGGGTGTCGGCAAGACCTCGCTTGGTCGTTCGATCGCCCGGGCCACCGGACGCGAATTTGTCCGCCAGTCTCTGGGTGGCGTCCGTGACGAAGCGGAAATTCGCGGCCATCGCCGGACCTATATCGGTTCGCTCCCGGGCAAGATCGTGTCGAACCTGAAAAAGGCCGGCACCTCTAACCCATTGTTCCTGCTCGATGAAATCGACAAGCTGGGACAGGATTTCCGCGGTGATCCCGCGTCGGCATTGCTCGAAGTGCTCGACCCGGAACAGAATGACAAGTTCCAGGACCATTATCTCGAAATCGATATCGACCTGTCGGACGTCATGTTCGTGACCACCGCCAACTCGCTCAACCTGCCGCAGCCCTTGCTGGACCGGATGGAGATCATCCGTCTCGAAGGCTATACGGAAGACGAGAAGGTCGAGATTGCGAAACGCCATCTGATCGAAAAGCAGATCGAGGCGCATGGCCTGAAAAAGGGCGAGTTCGCATTGCGCGAGGACGCGCTGCGCGACCTGATCCGCTATTATACGCGGGAAGCTGGCGTACGGACGCTCGAACGCGAGATTGCCAAGCTGGCGCGCAAGGCGCTGCGCCGGATTCTGGAAGGCGATTACAAGAGCGTGGAAATCACGCCGGATAATCTTTCTGAATATGCCGGTGTGCAAAAATATCGCCATGGTGTCGGTGAAGAGGAAAATCAGGTTGGCGCCGTTACGGGTCTGGCCTGGACCGAAGTCGGCGGGGAACTGCTTACGATCGAATCCGTCACTGTGTCCGGCAAGGGCCAGATAAAGACCACCGGTACGCTGGGTGACGTGATGAATGAATCCATTCAGGCCGCTCTGTCCTTCGTGAAAGCGCGTGCCCCTTCTTATGGCATCAAGCCCAGCATCTTCAGCCGCAAGGATATCCATATCCATCTGCCCGAAGGCGCCGTACCAAAAGACGGCCCGTCTGCGGGTGTCGGTCTGGTTACCGCGATTGTTTCGACCCTGACCGGCATACCGGTGCGGCGCGATGTTGCGATGACCGGGGAAGTCACCTTGCGCGGTCGGGTGTTGCCGATCGGCGGGCTCAAGGAAAAGCTGCTCGCGGCGTTGCGCGGCGGGATCACCACGGTGCTTATCCCGGCTGACAATGAAAAAGATCTGGTAGAAATTCCGGAAAATATCACGTCGCAGCTGAAGATCATTCCGATGAGTCATGTCGATGAAGTTCTGGCCGAGGCGCTTGCCGACAAGGTCGAGCCGATCGAATGGAGCGACGCCGACGAGCTTGCGAGCCACGCGACCGCTCCGATCACGGACGAAGCGGGTTCTGCTGCCCGGCACTGAGAAGCTGTCACGGACGAGTCGCGCGATTTTCACGCGGGTGAAATCTGCTTGTAATATATGTAGAATGAACTCTGCTTTGATGCTTACCAAGTCATTTACTGTCATTTGGCGTAAAAAAAGTGGGTTTGGCGCAGAAAACAGCGATTTCTCTTTGACTCATCCGGATAATTTCGCATTACTGCCTTCAGACAAAGGCGCGATTCAAATCGAATTGCCACCAGAGAAGGGGGGATACCCATAATGAATAAACAGGATCTTATCAGTAACGTTGCGGATCACAGCGGCCTCAGCAAGAGCGATGCCGGCAAAGCGGTAGATGCCGTATTTGATTCCATTACCAGCGCATTGTCCGGCGGTGGCGAAGTTCGTCTCGTTGGCTTCGGCACTTTCTCGACTTCCAAACGTAAAGCATCCACCGGTCGCAACCCGCGCACCGGCGAACCAATGCAGATTCCAGCATCCACGCAGGCAAAATTCAAAGCCGGCAAGGGCTTGAAAGACGCCGTCAACAAATAACCAATCCGGGGAGCAGAGTTTCGCTCCCCATTTTTTTCGCGCTTTGTTCTGGAAAAATCAGGCGGGACCTCGAAAAGAGGCCCGCCTTTTTCTATTTTGAAGGGCGCGGTTCCGGCCCTCGTGGGATGCTCAAGAAGCGATCCGGAGCGCCGGACATATTTTGCCTACAAGCCCCTAGGATCTGCTGCGACCGCTCTGATAAACGGGGCGTTTCGCCTGCGCCCGCAACCTTTAGGCCTTCTGGCCGTTAATTCCTTAATCAACAGGCAATTTTGGAGTTATCAATGGCAGGCGGATGGGCGCGCGACGGCGCCGTACAAGATCAGATTGACGATACAATCTCTGATGCGGTCAAGCGTGCGCGGGCCGACATGCCGACCGGAGAAGCCGCGAAATATTGCATAGAATGCGGCGAGGAAATTCCCGAGGCACGTCGTCTTGCCTTGCCGGGGACGCGTACCTGCGTGGCCTGCCAGTCAGCGCGCGATGCCGACCGGCGAAGTGCCGGTATTAATCGGCGCGGCAGCAAGGACAGCCAGCTTCGCTAGCCTGCCTCTGGCACTGCGCCATCCGGGTACATCATTCGGTAATCGGCTGAGGGAGGCCATTCTTGCCGGCCCCTTTTTCCGCCAATTCCCGAGCCTCCGGAACCGATACCGGTGCCGCGTGTTGACAGGGAAACCCCATGTGATTCTCCAAGGAGCTTAGCAATCGAACATCTGTCTGATAATTTCTGGAATATCCGTGGCGATTTCAAGATTTCCCATGTCCTCAACATCGGCACGCATATGTCGCTGGTGCGCAAGCCCGATGGCAGGTTTCTGCTGCTGGACTCCTACGAGCTGGATCGTTCCGACCAGAAGGAGCTGCTGGAGCTGACCGACGGCGGTGCGCTGATAGACGCGGTGCTGAACGTCCATCCGTTTCACACGATCCACTGCAAATTCATCCAGGAATTGCTGCCGCATGCGCGACTGATCGGAACCAAACGCCATCACCAGCAATCGCCCGATCTGCATTGGGATAGCGATCTGATCGAAGACCCTGCCACCCAGCGTCAATTTGCTGATATTCTCCAATTTTCAATAGCTTCCGGGGTCGACTTCATTTCCGATGATGACAGTGTCCATGTCGGTTCTGTCATCGTGCGCCATAAAGAAAGCGGCATCGTCCATGCGGATGATACGCTGATGGTGATCGATTTGCCCGCGCTGGTGCAGATGGTCGTGCCCGGACCGAAACTGCGCTTTCATCCGAAGCTGTCAGACGGGTTGGAAAAGCGTGTCGGTGCAGCGGACGACTATATCCGCTGGGCCAGGGATATGGCCCGTGACTGGGCTGACACCCGGACAGTTTGCGCTGCCCATAACGGTATAGCGCGTCTGGACGACGAGAGTTTTACCGACACGATTAACCGGGCGCTGGAACATGCCTCCAGCACGCTGGATGATCATCGCAAAACCTACGGCTGAGCGCTCTTAATCCCCCACCGCTTCAGTCCCTATCAAAACCAAAGGATCCCCCATGACCGACAAGACTATCGAAACCGTCAATCCGCTCACCGAAGAGCCTCTCGAAACCTATCCGATCATGTCCGATGAAGAAGCAAATGCTGTCGTGGAAAAGAGCCATGCGGCATTCCTCGACTGGCGTCTGAAAAGCCTTGAAGAGCGAGCCGGCGTGATCGCTGCCATCGGTGACCAGTTGCGCGAGTCGAAGGAAGAATTTGCCCAGCTGATGACGGATGAAATGGGCAAGCTTCTCAGCGATGCGCGGGAAGAAATCGAGCTATGTGCGAGTATCTGCAACTATACCGCCAAAAATGGTCCGGACATGCTCGCCGATGAGGAGCGGGAAGTGCCGGAGGGCCGCGGCATCGTGACCTATTCGCCGCTGGGCGTCATCTATGGCATCCAGCCATGGAATTTCCCCTGTTATCAGGCGATCCGCTATTCGATCTCCGCACTGATGGTCGGCAATGGCGTTTTGCTCAAACATTCCGCCAATTGCACCGGCAGCGGCCTGATGCTGCGCGATATCTATGAAGCGGCAGGGTTGCCCAAGGGCCTGTTCGGCGTTCTGCTGATCACCCATGACCAGTCCGACGCGATTATCGAACATGAGCTTGTCCGTGGCGTAACCTTGACCGGTAGCGACAAGGCCGGTCGCTCGGTCGCCCAGCGGGCGGCTGCGGTCTCCAAGAAGACGGTGCTCGAACTCGGTTCGAACGATGCCTATATGGTTTTCGATGATGCCGACCTCGATCTGGCCATCAAGGCCTGCGTGCAGGGCCGGATTTTCAACAACGGGCAGACCTGCGTGAACGCAAAGCGCTTCATCGTCACCGAGAAAAATTACGACGCCTTTGTGGAGGGCTATGCCGCTGCATTCAAGGATGTGAAAATGGGCGATCCCAACAAGGAGGAAACCCAGCTCGGCCCCATGGTGTCGCGCAGCCAGCGTGATCAGGTCCACGAACAGGTCGAGGAAAGCGTGGCCCAGGGCGCGCGGATCGTTGCCGGCGGTGTGATACCCGAAGACAAAGGCTGGTTCTATCCCGCCACCGCGCTGGTGGATGTTGCACCGGGACAGCCCGCATATGATGACGAGATTTTCGGTCCGGTCGCTTCGATCATCAAGGCGAAGGACGACGAGGATGCGATGCGGATCGCCAATGACAGCCGTTACGGTCTGGGTGGCGGTATCTTCAGCAAGGATGTCGATCGTGCGGTCAAAATGGCGTCTGCCTATTTCGATACCGGTATGGTGAACATCAATACGTACAGCATAGCCTCACCAGATATGCCCTTCGGCGGCGTCAAGGATAGCGGCTACGGCCGCGAGCATGGTGAAGTGGGTCTGAAGGAGTTCGTAAACGTCAAATCGATTACGGTCGGGGCCTGACGTGGCCCAGATGCTACGATGCGACGTTGTCGTGATTGGCGCCGGCACAGCCGGACTGGCGGCAGAACGCGCCGCGCGTTCCAATGGTGCCAGCACATTGCTGATCGACCCCCATTTTAACGGGACGACCTGCGCCAACGTCGGCTGCATGCCCTCGAAGCTGCTGATCGCGGCATCCCATGCTGCCCGCGATGCCCGTTCTGCGGATATGTTCGGCGTCAGGGTTCGGGATATCGAGATCGACGGCAAGGCGGTAATGCAACGCGTTTGCGACGAGCGGGACCGTTTTGCCAGATTGACCCGGGAAAGCATCGCCGAAATCCCCGCCCGCATCCGTTTGCGGGGCCGGGCGAAATTTATCGCGGCAAACAGCCTCGAACTGGACGACGGCAGGCAGATCGAGGCGCGGCGGATCATTATCGCGACCGGATCTGCGCCGATGGTTCCGGACGAGTTCTCCGGACTTGGGAAACATTTGCTCACCAACGAAAATATATTCGATCTGGAAGACCTGCCATCCCGTCTGGCCGTTGTCGGGGCGGGCCCGATAGGTCTGGAACTGGCGCAGGCAATGGCGCGCCTCGGTGTCGATGTGACCCTGTTCGACCGCGGCGACCGCCTCGGCGGCATCCGCTGTGACAAAGTGCATTCGGCGCTCCGGGAAATAATCGAAGATGACCTTTCCGTGCAGCTTGGCGTCGAGCTTGACGTCTCCGCGACGGAAAAGGCGGTAAATATGGCCTGGAGCGGCTCGTCATCCGGTCAGGCGGATTTCGACTATATTCTGGTAGCGACCGGCAGGCCGCCCAATCTTCAAAGTCTGAATCTGTCTGCAGCCGGCATTGAGCTGGATGAAGACGGCGTGCCCGTACACGACCGTAACAGCATGCAATGCGGGGACAGTCCAATCTTCATGGCCGGCGACGTCGCCAATGATCTGCCCTTGCTGCATGAAGCCTCGCAAGACGGGGCAATCGCCGGACGCAACGCTGTTGCCTATCCCGCTTCGATGCATGCCGATCGCTTTCCCGAATTCAGCATCACCTTCACCAGTCCGCCAGTCGCCCGGATCGGGCAGTCGGAGGAGGATGGTGTCATTACCGGAAGAGCAGATTTTAGCGATCAGGGCCGGGCTCGCGTGGAGGGCGACAATCAGGGTGTCCTGACGCTTTATGCCGCCGCGCCCGATGGCCGGTTGATCGGCGCCGACCTGTGCACGCCTGCCAGTGAACATCTGGCGCATATGCTGACATGGGCGATCCAGCAGGGTCAGACGGCCAGCCAGTTGCTGGAGATGCCGTTCTACCACCCGACCGTCGAGGAAGGCCTGAAACAGGCGCTACGGACGATTTGCGCCGCTACGCCGATAGACTTGCCCGAAGACCAGGATCGCGGTGTCCCCTCAGGCGCCTAGGCCGGCGTCTGATTATCGGATCGTTGCCTCCCTTCTTGATATGCGGATACCCTCTTCGGCGGTGGTCAGCCCCTGCCGGACCATAGTGCGGGCTGCCGAGGCGAGGGATTTGTTCTTCAGGAAGGCCTGCGATGCTATCCGGCTTTCATCGCCACCATCATTGATAAGCTTGCGGATGGTATCGTCGATGCGGATGGCCTCGAATACGCCGATGCGTCCGTCGTAACCACTCTGGTCGCAATGCGCGCAGCCGGTCGCCTGAAACACCACAGTCCCGCGATCAAAACCGAGCAACGAGGCGAGGGAGCCATCTGCCTGAATCGGCTTGCGGCAATGTTCGCAGAGCCGGCGGACGAGCCGCTGTGCGATCACGGCTCTTACCGTAGAGGCGAGCAGGAACGGCTCGACCTTCATATCGCGCATGCGGCTGATTGCGCCGACGGCGTCATTGCTGTGGACGGTGGAGAGCACAAGAGGCCCCGTCAGCGCCGCCTGTACAGCGATATTGGCTGTTTCCCTGTCCCTTATCTCCCCGACCATCACCACGTCCGGATCCTGCCGGAGCAAGGCTTTCAGCCCTGCCGCGAAGGTCAGTCCGGCCTTGGCGTCTACCTGCGTCTGGCCGACGCCCTCGATGGCATATTCCACCGGGTCTTCGACGGTAAGGATATTGCGGTTTCCGTCATTCAGCTGTTTCAGGGCCGCATATAATGTGGTGGTCTTGCCGGAAGCGCCGGGTCCGGTCACCAGTATGATGCCGTTCGGTTCGGAAAGCGCATCGCTCAGGATCTGGTGCGTTTCGCCGGAAAGACCCACCAAGTCGAGCGAGACGCCGGCACTTTTCTTGTCGAGAATGCGCATGACCACGCGTTCATTGTCCCGGTTGGGCAATGTCGATACCCGAATGTCCAGCCCTGTGCCCGCCAGCGTAAACGTGATGCATCCATCCTGTGGTATTTTCTTTTCCGCAATATCCAGCCCCGCCATGGCCTTGATGCGGTCCACGATTGCCGGCGCGACATGCGACGGCATGCGCAGTTTCTCGGTCAACAGCCCCTCCACCCGCATCCTTACGGCCAGCCCGGTTTCATTGGCCTCGATATGGATATCCGATGCCCCGGCCCGTGCCGCCTCGGCGATGATGCCGTTGATCAGACGGATCGCCGCGGCTTCATTGGCGCTGTCCGGCAGACATTCTGCACCGGGAATGTCGTTGGAAGGAACATCTTCAAAACTGCCAGCCGCCGCATAATGATCGGCCAGAAGCTTTGCAAAGGCCGGGGCGTCCACGGCCTCGACATCAAACGGCATGGAAAGATAGCGCCGCACTTCCAGAAGAGCCACCGGGTCTGCGTCTTCGCGCATCGCGACCATCACCCGCGAGCCGTCCGTTCGGGCAAGGAGAACGCCGTGATCACGTGCATAGCCATAAGGGATGTCGACAGGAGAATCCGCCGGGGCAGGGGCCGGTGGCATATTGTCCTGTTGGTCCAGTCCCATTGCCATTGTCACAGGCCAGACCTCGCGTAGGCTTGCTTCGGGTTATCAAGGCTGTCCGCTGGCCCACGATATCGCGCGACCTTTCGGGTGAATAAAGACACGGAATGCAATCCGGACAATATGCCGGCACCCGTCAGCGCGAATAGAAAATTGTTCAAAACCACCCCCGCACTCAAACCATCGCCATTGATGATAGCTATGGTGATAGGTCGGCTGCATGACGAACCGGCGACGTTCGGATTACAGAAAAATGACGAATTCCCGCGATAACCCAAGGGTCGGCTAGAATTTCAGCGCCACGCTGAACGAGAATCCGGTGCCATAATCGTAACTGTTGTTGATGATTACCGAATCATTCAGCGTTTGCGATTCGGTGTAGCTCTCGCCGAATATGTTCCGTGCTTCGAATTTCAGTTCCAGTTGCTGGCCCATCAAGCGGACACCTTCGCGCATCACAAAATCGACCTGCAGGCCGGGCTTTTCGATCAGGTCGGGCTGGTCCTGCGGACCGCGAGCCGTCGCGCGCGGGCTGTTATAGGAGAGAAGCAGCGTCTGCTGCGAAAGATCATCGCCTTCCTTTTCCATACCGAATTGCAGGTTTGCGACATGCCGGGACTGACCGGTCAGCCGATCGCCATCAGCGAACAGATTGGCGGCGGCAACAGGCTGGAAGGTGATGGGGCTGATCGCCATGTCCTCTTCACCGACCTTGATCTTGGAGTCGGTGAACGTGTAATTTGCCGCGAGCATCAGGCGGCGTTCCTCCCAGAAGCTGCCGCCCAGGTCATAAAGCGGAAAATATTTGACCGCTTCTACTTCGACACCCAGAAGCTGCGCTTTGGGCGCGTTGGAGAAACCCTGAAAAAAGGCTCCGCCGCCCTGAATGAAGGCGACCGATTCGATCGGGTTTTTGATGTCCTTGTAGAAACCGGCCAGGGTGATGCGCTCGCCGCGCCCGATATAATATTCAAACCGCGCTTCGACGTTGGTGAGCTGGCTGTCCGTAAGCAGCGGGTTGCCGATGAAGGTCCGATCTGTTTCGAGGTCGAGAAATTGTTGCGGGGCAAGCTCGCGGAATTGCGGACGGGCAATCGTCCGGGATGCGGCAAATCGGAACTGCATGTCCTCCGCGAAATTCCACGTCAGCGTGCCCGCCGGAAGCCAGTAGTCGTTGCTCAGGGTAGTTGTCGGAGTGGCGCTCCCGCCCGCGAGGGTGAACGGTGTAACGGTCTGGTCGGCATCTTCATATCGGACGCCGAGATTCAGCCGAAGGCCATCGGTCAGTTCGCTGTCAAATTGCATGTAGCCCGCCTGTACTTCCAGTTCGGCGGTATAGCGCGGAACTGAATTCTGGGCGCCCACTTCGCGCAGTTCGATATCGAAGGCGTCGATCACGGCATCGCCCAGCAGCGTATCGATCCGCACCAGATTGAGGCCGAAGGGCAGGCCATTGGCCGGTACAAAACGAAAATCACGGCGGGATGCTGAGCGGTCGTTCTTGTAATAATTATAGCCGCCGGAAACGGTGATCGGGATGCCGGTGCCGAGTTCGTAACCGATATCGGCTCCTGCGCCATATACGTCATCGGTGAGATCGCTGAACCGGATACGGGCGGACTGGCCCGGTGAGGTCAGATCGTTGACAAACCGATTAAGAGGTTGGCCTCCCGGCGTCTGTGGCTCCAGAAGGTAGCTGTAGCTTCGCTCATAAGGCGCATCGCGTTGTGAATTGGAATAGCTACCGCGGAAATCGATCGACAAGCGGTCAAATTCGAATTCGCCAACCAGTTGCGAGCTGAACAGCTGCCGTTCGAACCAGCTGGTCCTGCCGGTATTGATCCGCTGGTTGGGGTCCACACTGATCGCATCAATGCCGTCGCTGATGGAGGCTTCCTTTATCGAATCGCGGATGTAGAGATTGACGAAGCGGATTTTATGCTCGCCGATTTCCGCGTTCACGCCGATCATGCCGTTGGCGACGATCCGGTTCTGCGTTGTCAGATATTGCAGGTTCCGATCCGGCAACAGGCCGTCCTGCCCGTCGATCTGGACGACGCCCTGGGTTTGTTGCTGCAGGCCGCCGCGCGTGCGCCAGCTGTTGCTCAGACCGGCCGTAGCGAACAGCCCGACAAAAGCATCACCCACGTCGAACGAATGGCCGCCGGTAATCTCCCCGCTGAAATTGGCCGGAATATCGTGATTGCGCTGGATGAGCGAGGTTTTGGCATTGACCAGGCTCTGGCCGAGCCGTTGCAGGTCCTCGCTGGTAAAGTTGACGCCGTCGTTGGCGATCAGGACATTCTTGTCCATCGCATTTTGTAGCGGAGCCGGAATGTCGCGCAGCCCCGAGTCAAAGCCGAACCAGTCATAGTTGCTGCCGTCATAGGCGTAACCGGTCTTGTTCGTTGTCTCGCTATTGGCACTGATCCCGGCGCTGATCTCGAGGAAGGATTCGCTGACATTGGATTTGGTGGTCAGATTGATAACACCGCCGCCGAACTCGCCGGGATAATTGACCGAGTAGCTCTTTTGCACCACGGTTGAAGCAATGACGCTGGTCGGAACAAGGTCGAGCGGGACCACGCGGCGAAGCGGTTCCGGCGACGGCAGCGGGTTTCCGTTCAGCAGCGCGAGGGAGTAGCGCTCACCAAGCCCGCGAACAAAGACAAAACGGCCACCAACGACGCTGAGGCCGGTCACGCGCTGCAGCGAGCCCGCGATATCGCCTTCCGCCGTGCGGGCAATTTCTTCCTGTCCCAGCACCGCGACTACTTCGGGGGTAGCGCGGACGGGGTTGGGAATGTAGCGGCCCCGGACGATGATCTCGTTGCCGGAAAAGCCGGGGGCCGAAATATCGACATCCTGCTGGTCCCGGATGGCCTCGGCGGGACCGTCGCCGTCCGGACTGTCCTGAGTGTCCGCCTCACCGGATTGAGCCGTTCCGGAAGGCTGATTGTCCTGCGCCAGCGCGGCCGGAGAAATCAGTCCGGTGGTCAAAAGAATTGCGGCGATATACGAAGCCGGCTTTGTCATTGGTACCCGTCCTTGTTTATATTGAAAAAAGGGATGACGAGCCAAAGATCGCCATCCCGTTTTTTAGCAATGGCAGTTAGCCGATTGTCGGTGCTGCGATGCAGGAAGCATCGGCAGCGTACAGGCCGCAGGTCCAGCCCATGAACCGCATGTCGTTCGCGTCCTGGACGGCACCGATATACTTGACATCCTCGAAGAACGGATCCGCGCCGCTGGCCGCGAACGGTGTCACGCCATTTTCATTGGCCCCGTTGATGAAGGCGAGCGGCCATCCGCCCATGGCCAAAGTCGATGTTCCGTTTTCGCTGTTATTGGCTCCGGCGTTGAACAATGTCTGGATGGCGGCGACGGTAATGTTGCCGTCATTTTCGAACGCGCTGCCACAGCTCAGGAAAGTGGACTGGAATATTGGCGGTCCGTTTTCGTCCCCTGCCGCGCCGGCAGCCTGTACCGTCGCTGCACCATCGATGTTGATGCACTGGTCTGGTCCGTTGAATACGGCGTTGTAAAATTCATAATCGCCGCCTCCGCGAAGCTGGGCAACTTCGTCGCCACCGTTCGATACAAAGGTGATATAGGCCAGTTTGTGACGCTGGCGCGGATCCGCATCTTCATCGCCATTAGAATCGGCTTCCATTACCTAGTCACCG
>CAXHZT010000022.1:0-38644 GCA_964022345.1 uncultured Sphingorhabdus sp. | reverse complement strand
GATCCCTATATGCATATTTTCCTCGATGCCGGCGGCGGCAATATCCTCGCCTTTTTCGAGCTGCCCGAACAGCCGGACATGGACCGCGACCAGAATACACCGGCCTGGGTCCAGCATATCGCCTTCAAGGTGGATTCGCTCGACGACCTGATGGCGGCCAAGGCCAATGCCGAGGCCGAAGGGCTCGAGGTGCTCGGACCAACCCATCACGGCATTTTCAAGTCGATCTATTTCTTCGATCCCAACGGCCATAGGCTGGAGCTGGCCTGCGATATCGGCACCGAAGAGGAAATGACCGAATTGCGCCGCGTCGCTCCCGCGATGCTCGAGGAATGGAGCCGGACGAAAAAGGCGCCGCAACATGCCGCCTGGCTCCACGCAAAGGCCCGCGACGAGCATTAGCTTGCCTTGCGCCGCATAAGCTCCTTTATTACCGTTCGTGTCGAGCGTAGTCGAGACACTGAGCCCACACGCACCGGTCTCTCGACTTCGCTCGAGACGAACGGCAGACAGACCGAGGAACGCACATGAAACTCGCTACCCTGAAAAATGACACCCGCGACGGCCGTCTGGTCGTGGTCTCGAAAGACCTCACTCGCTGCTGCGAAGCGAGCAATATCGCCCCGACCCTGCAGGCGGCGCTCGACGACTGGGAGCAGTGCGCGCCCAAGCTCGAAGCGCTCTACCGCGATGTCGAACATGAGACCGTACCCTGCGAACGCTTTCACGAGCGGCTGGCCGAATCCCCTCTGCCCCGCGCCTATCAATGGGCCGACGGCAGCGCCTATATCAATCATGTCGAACTGGTCCGCAAAGCGCGCGGCGCCGAAGTGCCGGAGAGCTTCTACAGCGATCCTCTGATGTATCAGGGCGGCAGCGACGCCTTCCTCGGCCCGCGCGACGATATCCCGCTCGGCGATCCGAAATGGGGCTGTGACATGGAAGGCGAAGTCGCCGTCATCACCGATGATGTGCCACCGGGCGTAAGCGCCGAAGACGCCGCCGGCCATATCAAGCTGGTCATGCTGTGCAATGATGTGTCCCTGCGCGGCCTGATCCCCGGCGAGCTGGCCAAGGGCTTCGGCTTTTTCCAGTCGAAACCGCCCTCGGCTTTCTCGCCGGTCTGCGTGACCCCCGATGAACTGGGCGATGCGTGGAAAGGTTCGGTCATCCATCTGCCACTGCAGGTCGACTATAACCGCGAGCCCTTTGGTCGCGCCAATGCCGGCAAGGACGCCACCTTCAGCCTCGCCGATCTGGTCGCCCACGCCGCCAAGACCCGGCCCCTGTCCGCCGGCACGATCATCGGCTCCGGCACCGTGTCCAACCAGGGCCCCGACGGCGATCCCGGCAAGCCGGTCAGCGAAGGCGGCCTCGGCTATAGCTGCATCGCCGAAATCCGGATGATCGAAACCATCAACGACGGCGAGGCGAAGACACCGTTTATGTCGGCTGGCGATACGGTGAAAATCCAGATGCTGGATGCGGACGGTCATTCGATATTCGGCGCGATCCGGCAAGAGGTTGTGGCGGTCTGATAGGTTTGGCTTGACCGGCCACTAAGTCCTGAAGCGGGCAGTCGCGACCGGGGCTCAGCAGCTGATCGCCGCGTCCATTCTCGAGCGCCATTCCACCAAGGCGGGCCGGCTTACGAAGGCCTCGGCGAATTCGGGGGTCGCGCCGGAAAATCCTGTGGTGCTGACGCCGTAAATCGCAAAATCCGCGACGCTGGGCTTATCTGCATAGAAAAACGGGTCTTGTGCGAGCAATGTTACAAGATTGTCCAGCCGCAGCGCGAGCTCGGCAATCAGCATTTCCTCTGGCAGACGCCCCAGCCCTTGCGCCTGAGGTTGCTTGCCGACCAGACGCCGCAAAATGGGTTTCGCGAACAGGCGAAGCGGGGCGGGCACGAATTTGCGGTTTTCCGCAAGCGTTCGCGGCTCGTTCTTGTCGCTCCAGCGCAGCGCCTGAACATACCAGTAAAGCGATTCATCGCTCCAATCTTCCAGCAGATATTGCCGGGCTGCGGTCGCGGGATCCTCTGCGATCAAGCGCGGCGATGGCTGCTCTGCGTCCAGCCGGCGCAAGATCAGGCTGGAATCAAACAGGACCTGGTCGCCAAACAGGGCGATGGGAATTTTGCCGGTTTGCGGGTTCAGTTTTCTGAGTTCGGCAACACCGACATATTCCCGATGTTTGAACGGCAGTCGCTTGTAGGCTGTTGCGGCTTTCACCTTGGTTACAAAAGGGGAAATGGACGGACCGATGATGGTGATGCTTGAAATATCCGCCTCCCTGTCCGTTCTATATTACGCATGGGTTATGATGCCGGCCACCCCCAAAAATATCACCACGCCAAACAAGGGAATGAAAATGGCAAGACGTTTAAACGACGTTGTAAAACACCCTCAAACGGGCACCGCCGTCTCGTACTTGATCCGCTCCATCGCAAAGCTCGCCGAGACATCCGATAGCGGCACCGCCTTGATCAGTTTCTTGTACACCCGGTCATAATCGGCGACATCGCGGACCAGCAGCTTGAGCATATAGTCGACCTCGCCCGCCATCCGGTAGAATTCGACCACCTCCTCGATCGAAGAGGCGGCAGCGGCGAATTTTGTCAGCCATTGGTCGCTATGGTCGCTGGTGCGCACCGCGACAAACACGGTCATATTCAGGCCGACCGCTTCCGGATCGACGATCGCCACGCGGCGGGCGATGATGCCGTCCGCCTCCATCCGCTTGATCCGCCGCCAGCAGGCATTGGTCGAGAGGCTGAGCTGCGCCGCGAGATTTTCCAGTGACAGGCTGGCATCGTGCTGCAAGGCTTTCAGGATATTGCGGTCATTATCATCAATATTTTTGGCTTCTTTGTCCATATCCAGAATATTATCACATCATTCGTGCGATATCACCAATAATTGACAGGGATTTCCCGCGTGGCTGGCTTCATAGGCAAATGCAGATGATGACAAGGGAAAATATGATGCTGGATTTTGTAGGCCGGGAACGCGAAGACAAGTTGCAGTCGCTGTCGGCTCTGATCGGCAATACGCCGGTGATCAAGATCCTGGCGCGCTGCGAGGGGCAGGATGTGACCGTCTATGCCAAGGCGGAGATGTATAACCTGTCCGGCAGCATCAAGGACCGGATGGCGCTGGCGATCCTGCAGGATGCGATGCGGCGCGGCGAATTGCTGACCGGCCAGACGATTGTCGAAGCGACCAGCGGCAACAGCGGGATTTCCTTTGCCGCCATCGGTTGCGCGCTCGGTCATCCGGTCACGATTTTCATGCCCGACTGGGTCAGCGCGGAACGGCGCGCTACGCTGGCCATCTATGGCGCGGATGTGCGTCTGGTCTCCCGCGAACAGGGCGGTTTTCTAGGCTGCATGGCGGCGGCAGAAGAGCTCGGCCGGCAAGGCGCCTATATGCCACACCAATTCTCCAACCCGGTCAACGCGGACGAACATGCCGAGGGCACCGGCCCCGAGCTCTGGCAGCAGGTAGCCGCTGACGGCGGAACGCTCGGTGGCTTTGTCGCTGGCGTCGGTACTGGCGGCACCGTCATGGGCATGGGCCGCTATCTGAAAAGCCGCGACGCCAGCATCGCCGTCCACCCGGTCGAGCCGATTGAGTCACCCACATTGTCGGTCGGCCACAAATGCGGCCAGCACCGGGTGCAGGGTCTGTCGGATGAATTCATCCCCGCCATTCTCAACCTGTCCGAATTGGACGGGGTGATCGGCGTCCATGACGGTGATGCGATCCTGATGGCGCAGCGGCTGATCCGGCAATTCGGTCTCGGCGTCGGCATTTCCAGCGGTATCAATCTGGTCGCCGCGATCCGCGTGGCGCTGCAGCAGCCGGTGGCCGCCGACGGAACCCGCAAAGCGGTCGCGACCGTTTTCGCCGACAGCAACAGCAAATATCTCTCAACCGATCTGGCGAAGGAAGAACCCTGCCGGGACGACTATCTAACGCCGCAAATCGAACTGCTGAATATGCAGACTATCCGCTGAGCTTGGCGATATTGCGATCATCCGCAGTGACAACATCAACCGCCAGCCCGATCAGGTCCGTATCTTCCGGCGCATCGGGCAAGATTCCGATGGCGGGCAAGCCCTGCTCGTCTTCCAGCCACACGCTGGCCGCGCCGCGGCTGGCCTTGCCATAAGGCATGGCATAGCTTTTGATCACGGCCTTGCCGCTGAAGAAATGGTCCGCTTTGACATGGTCGGGTTTCGGGATGCGCACCGGCGCCGCGATCCGGTCGGGTGACCAACCGCCGGCAACCGGCTGAGCCGCGTAGATGCCGACAGATTCCTTGTTGATCACCCCGCCATTGGCAGAGATCATGCCCGGCTTGCTGCCATCCTTGCGCAACGCCTGGACCAGCGCGACCATGCCATGGGCGCTGTAACTGTTGCCCGGCCCGCCAAAGAAACTGAGGCCACCGGTCAGCGTGTAAGACGCCAGCGACCGGTCCGGCGAACCGAGCGCGTCCATCGCCAGCGACACCGCCACCGGGAAACAGCTGTAAATATCGATCGGGCCGAGATCCGCAGCTTCCACTTCCGCCAGTTCCAGCGCCTTGGGGAAAGCGACCTGCATCGCCGGAGAAACCGACAGGTCGTCCTGCAGGCTCATCAACGGCACGCTCGCGTCGGAGCCGCTGTGCAGATAGATCATCTTGTCTTCGGCTATGCCCAGCTCATTCGCATGGCCAGCCGTGGTCAGGATCACCGCCGCGCCCAGCTCGACCGCATCCTGCGCCACCATCCAGCGGCGATAAGGGTCGTTGAGCCGGTAATTGCCATGATCATCGGCCAGCAATTCTTCCGCCGTCCAGTCGCGGGCAAATTGGGCATGTTCGCGCGTCAGCGACACGCCGGCAAAGGCCTCCCACAGTTCGGCCATGCTCTGCGCATAGCTGTCGCGGTCTATGCCGAGCCGCGCGCGCCGGGCGTTTTCGACAATGCCGTAAGCCATCGGCATGTTGATAATCCCCTGCCGCCATTCATAGGCGGTCAGCATCTTGTCTTCGGTCGTGATCAGATCGGTCATGTCGCGGGTCGCCGGCTGGTTCCAGTCCAGCTCATGACCGCTGCGCCGCGCCCGTTTGACGGTGCCCATATTCTCCGCGCTGGACAGGACCACCGCCTTATATTCGCCGTCATGCACCTGACAGGCGAGCTTGTTGAGATGCTTCTGCGGGCTCTGGCCGCCGACATCGCCATAGAGCAGATGCGCGGGATCGAGACCGGCAGCCGTGGCCACCGCTTCCGGGTGATTCTCCGGCGAACCGAAATCATGCGGCAGACCGCTGTCGTGGAACAGCCGAATCGAGAGCAGGCAGTCGATCGACGCAGCCAGTTTTTCGCCAGCGCCGCTATCGGCCAGCGCTTCCCCGATCGCCGCCGACGCCAGGTCGACCGTCGATGGCCATTCAAGCCCTTGCGATTGCTTCAGTTTCGCGCCGCTTGCCTCGCCGACACCGATCAGCACCGGTGCCTTGGGATCTGCCAATACCATCCTAATTCCCTCAAAATAAACAGTTCATCAATCGATTAAACATGATAACAGCATCAGGGAATCATGCACTAGCTAAAATGGAGAATATTGGATGAGCGGCTGGCCGGAACTAAAATGGGATACGGAACCGACAGGCCCGCTGAAGGGTTTGAAAATCGTCGACATGTCTACCGTGGTCCTCGGCCCTTTCGCCACTCTCAATTTCGCTGACATGGGCGCCGACGTCATCAAGATCGAAAATGGTGATGGCAAGTTCGGCGGCGACATGATGCGCCACGCCGGCGACAATCCGACCGGCGACCTCGGCCCGATCTTCACCGCGCTCAACCGCAACAAGAAATCGGTGACCCTCAACGGCAAGAATGACGATGACAAGGCCGTCATCCTCGAGCTGCTGAAACATGCCGACGTGTTCTTCCACAATGTCCGGCTGGCCGGCATGGAACGGCTCGGGCTGGATTATGAAAGCGTCAAGGCGATCAACCCCGGCATCGTCTATGTCCATTGCGCAGGGTTCGGCCAGGGCGGCGAATATGAAAAGCGCCAGGCCTATGACGACCTGATCCAGTGCGCTTCCGGCTTTGCCAGCCTGTTTGAAATGCGCGGCGACAGCGGGCGGCCGCTGTATATGCCGTCGCTTGTGGCCGACAAGACCATCGGCCTGTTCGCGGTCAACGCGACGCTCGCGGCGATGTATCACAAGGAAAAGACCGGCGAAGGGCAATTTGTCCAGGTGCCGATGTTCGAAGCCTTCACCTGGTTCAACATGGTCGAAAATCTCTGGGGCGAGACCTTCATTCCGGGCAATGGCAAGCTGGCCTACACCCGCTCGATCAACGAAAACCGCAAGCCTTATCCGACCAAGGACGGCTATATCGGTCTGGTGCCCTATAATGATGCGCAATGGCGGAAGTTCTTCGAGCTGGGCGGCAAGCCGGGCGTCTTTGACGAGCCCCGCTTTGCCGATTATTCCCAGCGCACCAAGAATATCACCGCGCTCTACGCCCTGATCGAAGAGATTGCCGCGACCAAGACCACGGACGAGTGGCTGCCGCTGCTCGACGAGCATAATATTCCGGCGATGCGCTATAACAAGATGGAGGATGTTCTGACCGATCCGCATTTGCAGCAGGTCGGTTTCTGGCAGGAACGCGAAGGCGAGAAGATCGGCAAATATAGAACGATCAAACATCCGGTGCACTATTCCGTCAGCCCGGCCAATATCTATGCCGATCCGCCGACACTCGGCGCGGACAATGACGAAATACGCGGCGCGCTCAATATGCCCGCCAACGACGACTGACATAATAATATAAACAACGGGATGAGGCCTGAACTATGAATTTTGATTTTTCCGACGATCAAAAATTTCTTCGAGACGAAGCACGCAAGTTTCTCGAAGCGCAATGCACGACCGCGCATGTCCGCGAAGTGCTGGATGATGACAGCAAGAGCCACAATGAAGGCGTCTGGAAACAGATTGTCGAAATGGGCTGGCTTGGTGCAGCGATCCCCGAAGAATATGGCGGGCTTGGCCTCGGCATGCTCGAACTTTGCGTGATTGCCGAGGAACTGGGCCGGGCGCTGGCGCCGGTGCCCTTCGGATCATCCGCCTATTTCTTCGCCGAGGCGCTGAAAATCGCGGGCAGCGAAGACCAGAAATCGCAATTGCTGCCGAAAGTGGCCGACGGCAGCCTTATCGGCTGCATCGCGGTCAGCGAAGGGCCGGGCGAGATCAAGGCCGGCAGTATTGCCACCCGGCTGAAAGACGGCTGCATCACGGGCAAGAAGATCCCGGTGACCGATGGCGATATCGCCACCCACGCCATCGTGCTGGTGAAAGACGGCAGCGGCGAGAGCCTCGTCATTGTCGATCTCAACCAGAACGGCGTCTCGCGGGAGCCGGTCAAGACGCTCGAACCCACCCGCAGCCACGCGACGATCAGCTTCGACGGCGCATCGGCCGAACTTCTCGGTGAAGCGGGCAATGGCATGGCGCTGCTCGACCAGATCAACGACCGCGCAGCGGTATTGATCGCCTTTGAACAATTGGGCGGCGCATCGCGCTGTCTGGAAATGGCCAATACCTATGCCAAGGAGCGCGTCGCTTTCGGCCGTGCCATCGGTGGCAATCAGGCGATCAAGCACAAGCTGGCCGACATGTATGTGAAGAATGAAGTCGCCCGCTCCAACGCTTATTATGGCGCATGGGCGCTGTCGAGCGACGCCGCGGAACTGCCCGAAGCGGCAGCCGCAGCACGGGTCGCGGCTTCGGAAGCGTACTGGTTTGCCTCGAAAGAGAATATCCAGACGCATGGCGGCATGGGCTTCACCTGGGAGGTGGACTGCCACCTCTTCTATCGCCGCGCCAAATTACTGGCCGTGCAGGCCGGCAGCCCGGCTGTCTGGAAAGAGAAGCTGGTCAGCGCGCTCGAAGCGAAAAATGACTGAATCCCGAACCCGGAGTGCCGTTCGTCCTGAGCCTGTCGAAGGACAGGTTCGCGCGCACTCGGACTTCGACACGCTCAGCGCGAACGGACATTCGCGCCCGAGCCACAAAGTGAAGGAATAGACTATGGATTTCAACGACACAGCAGAAGAAGCAGAATTTCGCGCCGAGGCGCAGGCTTTTCTATCGCAGCATCTGAAGGCCAAAACGCCGGGCGCCCTGCGCTCGGGTGGCCGCGAGGATTTTCTCGAGCGCGCCAAGGCCTGGCAGAAGATCAAGGCGGAAGGCGGCTTTGCGCAGATCACCTGGCCCAAGGAAATGGGCGGCCGTGGCGGCACCGTGATGCAGCAGGTCATCTGGGGCCAGGAAGAAGCCAAGTTCGACGCGCCGACCGGCCCCTTTGCGATCGGTCTCGGCATGTGCGTCCCGACGGTGATTGCCTTCGGATCGGACGAGCACAAGAAACGCTATGTCCAGAAAGCCCTGATGGGCGAGGAAATCTGGTGCCAGCTTTTCTCCGAGCCGGCTGCCGGGTCGGATGTTGCCGGTCTCAAGACAAAAGCGGTCAAAGATGGCGACGAATGGGTCATAAATGGTCAGAAAGTGTGGACTTCCGGTGCGCATTATTCCGATTATGGTATCCTTCTGGTCCGTACCGACCCCAATGTGCCCAAGCACAAGGGCCTGACCATGTTCATCGTCGACATGAAACAGAAGGGCGTCGACGTGCGACCGATCCATCAGGCGTCCGGCGGCAAGGAATTTAACGAAGTCTATTTCACTGACGTCCGCATTCCCGACAGCGACCGGCTCGGCGAGCCCGGCATGGGCTGGAAAGTTGCGCTCGTCACCCTGATGAACGAGCGGCTCGCGGTTGGTGGTTCACCGGGTCCCGACTGGAAGGAAATCATGGATTATGCGCGGTCCGCCGGCACATTGTCCGACCAGGCCTTCCGCGCCAAACTGGCCGACTGGTATGTCGCGGCGCAGGGTTACAAGCTGACCAAATTCCGCACCCAGACCGCCCTGTCGCGTGGTGAAACACCGGGTCCTGAAAATGCCATCGGCAAGATCATCAACGCCAACCATCTGCAGGATATCTGCAACAGCGCGATCGAGATGCAGGACCATTTCGGCCTGATCGTCGACAAGGACGAAGCGCCTTCCGATGCGATATTCCAGGAAAGCTTCATGTGGGCGCCGGGTCTGAGAATCGCCGGCGGCACGGATGAAATCCTGAAAAATATCATCGCCGAACGGGTGCTGGGCCTGCCGCAGGATGTGCGGGTCGACAAAGACAAGACCTTCGCGGAAATGAACTAGGAAACAGATGATGACCGAACAACCCGTCCATGTCGTCGCCAATTTTACCGTGCAGGATGCGGCGAAATATCGCGAATATGAAAAGGGATTTTTCCCGATCCTCAAACGGCATGGCGGGGAGTTCATCACCTATGATGACGGCAGCGTCACCTTCGAAGGCGCGGCTCCGCCCGAAGGCCGCGTGGTGATGTTTCGCTTCCCCAACGAGGCGGCGGCCACCGCCTGGTATAATGACCCGGAGTATCAGACTTTGTCCGAGCATCGCCGCGCCGGCACGACGCTGCAGTTCCTGACCATGGTGCACAGCATTCCGCCGCGCGACTAGGCTGAGACAAAAAGTCCGCTTGGAGCGGACGCAGAAAAACTTGCGTGATCGGGGCGATGGCAAATGCTACCGCTTGTCCAGAGCAACACAGGCCAATCCAAAAAGGAATGATCCCATGACCGACAATCTGCCCGATTACACGCCCCCGAAAGTCTGGAAATGGGACAAGGCCAATGGCGGCCGCTTTGCCAATATCAACCGCCCGATCGCTGGCCCGACCAAGGAAGTGGAACTGCCGGTCGGCAAGCACCCGCTGCAGCTCTATTCGATGGCGACGCCCAATGGCGTGAAGGTCACGGTGATGCTCGAGGAGCTGCTCGCTCTCGGCCACAAGGGCGCGGAATATGACGCCTATTTCATCAATATCAGCGAAGGCGACCAGTTCGGCAGCGGCTTTGTCGACATCAACCCGAACAGCAAGATCCCGGCATTGATGGACCACAGCACCGACACACCGACGCGGCTTTTCGAATCCGGCTCGATGCTGCTCTATCTCGCCGAGAAATTCGGTGCATTCCTCCCCAGCGATCACAACAAGCGCACCGAAGCGCTGAACTGGCTGTTCTGGCAAATGGGCAGCGCCCCCTATCTCGGCGGCGGCTTTGGCCATTTCTATGCCTATGCGCCGGTGAAGATCGAATATTGCATCGACCGCTTCGCAATGGAGGTCAAACGCCAGCTCGACGTGCTCGACCGCCATCTCGCCGACAATGAATATATGGCGGGCGACGAATATAGCATCGCCGATATCGCGATCTGGCCCTGGTATGGCGCGCTGGTCAAGAATGTCGTCTATGAGGCCGCCGAATTTCTCGACACCGCTTCCTACAAGCATATGAACCGCTGGACCGACATGATCGGCAAGCGGCCTGCCGTTCAGCGCGGCAAGATGGTCAACCGCGCCTGGGGCGATCTCGAAAGCCAGCTACGCGAACGGCACGATGCCAGCGATTTCGAATTGCGCACACAGGACAAGCTGGAACCCGAAGGCGAAGCGGCGGAGTAAAGCCTACTCCCGCGTCAGGCTCGCATAGACGCGGCTCAGAAAGCTCGGCAGCATCATCTCGTTGGCCTGAAATTCCTCATCGAAATCCGCCGTCGGTTTTGCGGCCATGATTTCCGTCAGGCTTTTGCCATCGTCGATCAGCGCCTGCACGCGGCCCTGAATGATGGTCAGCACTTCGATATAGCGGGCCAGCTTGGCGCGGTCGGTGACCGGCCCGTGCCCCGGGATGACGATCGTATCATCGTCGATCGTGTCATGGACGGCCTGACAGAAAGCGATCATGCCCGCGAGGTCGCCGCCATTGTCGGCGTCGATGAAGGGATAGCCGCTATTGTTGAAAACATCGCCGAGATGGACGGCGTTCGTCCCGCGGAAGAGGACCGCCGTATCACCATTGGTGTGCGCCGGGCCGACGTGCAGCAGGTCGATCTTCTGGCCGTTGATATGAAACTGCATGGTCCGGTCAAAGGTGATGTCGGACAGGGCATGTTCGGGATAGGCTTTCTGCTCACCGGCAAAGGGCCCGAAATTGACGACCTGGTCGTCCAGCATCATCGTCCGGCTGTTGGACTGGCTGACAATCCAGCTGCCTTCCTTGCCGAGCGCCAGATTGCCGTCGGCATGGTCAAAATGCCAATGGGTATTGACCACGAAATCGACATCTTCGCTGCCGATTTCCTTCAGCGCCGCCTTGATCTTGGGCATCAGCTGCGGGAACTGGTCATCGACGATCAATGTGCCGTCCTTGCCGACCGACACTGCGATATTGCCGCCCAGTCCGAACAAAACATAGAGGCCATTAGCCACTTTCTGGGTTTTGATCTCGGCCTTGTCAAAATCCCAGCCGAAGGCCGAATAGATCTGATCGGCACTCATCACCGGGCCGTGGGACGGGGCGTCTGCCGCCTTGCTGCCATGCGCGAGCGCGGGCGAAGCGGTCGCCAGTGACAAAGCCAGTCCGAATAGTCCCACAGCCTTGCTCATGTGATCGTCCCCCGTTTGCGTTGATTATTATTTGAGAATGCCCGCCATGATCAGGTCGACGGTCTGCTCGCGATAGGAATCGCGCATCCGCTCGTCAAAATCGTCGCGACCATAGCAATATTTCCAGACCAGCTTGCCGGTGAAGAAACGGTCAGCCGCGCCGGTCACCGCCGAATAGAAGAGATCCGGGTTCATTTCCCGGAACACGCCCGACTTGATGCCGGCGCCGACGAAAATATTATAGGCCTCCGACAAAGGTTTCAGATATTTGTCGGCAATCTTGCGCGCGCCTTCGGGCGGCAGGTCCCGGATCAGCCGCATGGTCAGGCGGTTAAGATAGGGAAATTCGTGATAGGTATCGATCACCGCACCGATATGGTGGCGCAGCTTGTCCTCGGGCGGCATGTCCTTCTGGATCAGCAGACCGACCTGTTCGAGAATATTGTCCATGTCGCGCTCGAGAATAGCCTCCAGCAGGCCATCCTTGTTGCCGAAATAATATTTGACGAGCGCGCTGTTCAGGCCCGACAGGACCGACAGCTCGCTGAATGAAATATCGATCGTGTCGCCTTTGCGCATGATCTGGCTGGCGGTCTCGATCAGCTTGTCCCGCGCCCCTGCTTCACCATCCTTGGCCACCATTTTATCGACGGTCATATTTCTTCCCCTATACGCACTTCGTCACATTTTTGTCACTTATAAGCAGGTTCTTCCCACCATGGAAAGCTGTCTGGCAAGTCGCTGGACACTTTATCCGGATAATTGGGACTGCGCTTCTCCAGAAAGCTCGCGATACCCTCTTTGGCATCGGCGGATTTCGCCCGATTATAGATGATCCGGCTGTCGACCTTGTGCGCCTCCATCGGATGGTCCGCGGCGGGCAATTGCCACAGCATCTGCCGCGTGACGGCGATCGATACCGGCGCCGTATTGTCGACAATCTCGCGCGCTAGGGCATAAGCGGCGGGGAGAAGGTCTTCGGGCTTGTGCAGCGACCGGACCAGACCGCCCTTCAGCGCCTCCTCGGCATCGAATACGCGGCCGGTCAGGCACCATTCCAGCGCCTGCGCCCGACCGACCAGATTCGGCAGAAACCAGCTGGCCGCACCATCGGGGGCAATGCCGCGACGGGCGAAGACAAAGCCGAAGCGGGCCGTCTCGCTGGCGAGCCGCATATCCATCGGCAACAACATCGTCGCGCCGACACCGACAGCGACACCGTTGATCGCGCCGATCACCGGCTTGAGACATTGATAAATCCGCAGGATCAGCAGACCGCCACCATCGCGGACGCGAGGATCGGAATAATCCTCCACCGGCTCTTCGCTCGCAAAAGGTTTCTTGCCGTCTTCCGGCGTCAGATCGGCGCCGGCGCAAAAGGCGCGATCGCCGGCTCCGGTCACGACCACCGCACGCACATCATCATCGGCATCGATCCGATCGAATGCGTCGGTCATTTCTCTGATCATCGTCCCGGTGAAGGCGTTCATCTTTTCCGGCCGGTTGATCGTGATCGTCGCAATATTGTCGGCGACGTCATAGAGGATCTGCGTATAGTCGGTCATGAACTTCTCCATCAGATACAAAAAGGGCCGCGAGTTTCTCGCGGCCCCCTGATTTTCGTTGTCTAGCGCGGTGCCATCCGGATGGCGCCATCGAGGCGGACATCTTCGCCGTTGAAATATTGCGTCTCGATCATGCACATGGCGAGAGCGGCATATTCATCCGGCTGACCGAGCCGCGGCGGATGCGGCACCATGGCGCCCAGCGCATCGCGCACATTTTGCGGCGCACCGGCGAGCAATGGCGTATCGAAAATACCGGGCAGGATGGTGTTGAGACGGATGCCTTCGCGGGACAGGTCACGCGCGATCGGCAGGGTCATGCCGACAACGCCACCCTTGGAAGCGGAATAGGCTGCCTGACCGATCTGGCCATCTTCAGCCGCCACCGAAGCGGTGTTGACCATCGCGCCGCGATCGCCGTCGGCGAGCGGGTCGAGAGTCAGCATGCCGGCCGCCGATTTGGCGATGCAGCGGAAGGTACCGACCAGATTGACCTGAATGACGAAGTTGAAGGCATCCATCGGGAAATGCTTGATCGATCCGTCTTCCTTGGAACGGCTGACGGTCTTGATCGCGTTGCCGATACCGGCGCAGTTCACGAGGATACGTTCCTGACCGTTTGCCGCACGGGCTTTTTCAAAGCCCGCGTCGACGCTGTCGTCTTCGGTGACGTTGACCTTGCAGAAAACGCCGCCCAGTTCGGATGCCAGCGCTTCGCCTTTTTCCTCGTTGAGGTCGAACAGGGCGACTTTCACGCCCTTGGCAGCGAGACGGCGGGCGGTTGCCGCGCCAAGGCCCGATGCACCACCGGTGATGACGGCTGAGGTATTGCTGTTGAGTTCCATATTCTTGTCTTTCTTCTAATTTTCGTCATCCTGAACTTGTTTCAGGACCTCCCGCCGCATTGCGCGAACTTTCTGGAGATGCTGAAACAAGTTCAGCATGACGCAATATTTAAATTAACCGAGGCGTTCAATGATCGTGACGTTCGCCTGACCGCCGCCTTCGCACATCGTCTGCAGACCATATTTCGAGCCGCGGGCTTCCATCGCGTTGAGCAGGGTCGCCATCAATTTGGTGCCCGATGCGCCGAGCGGATGGCCCAGAGCGATTGCGCCGCCGTTGACGTTGATCTTGTCACGATCCGCACCGACATGTTTCAGCCATGCGAGCGGGACAGGAGCGAAGGCTTCGTTGACTTCATAAAGATCGATTTCACCGATATTCATGCCTGCGCGCTGCAGAGCGCGGTCGGTTGCGAACAAGGGTTCTTCGAGCATGATGACCGGGTCACCGGCAGTCACGGTCAGATTGACGATCCGGGCGCGCGGGGTCAGGCCATGGTCTTTCAGCGCCTGTTCGGAACAGACCAGAACCGCACTCGAACCGTCGCAGATCTGGCTGGCATTGGCAGCGGTGATTGCGCCACCTTCCTGCAACAGCTTCACAGCACCGATGCTTTCCCTGGTGGCGTCAAAGCGGATGCCTTCGTCAACCTTATGCTGTTCCTTGCCTTCGGCGGTTTCGATTTCGACCGCGACGATTTCGTTATCAAAGGCACCCGATTCGACGGCCTTGATCGCCTTCTGGTGGCTTTCCAGCGCGAACTGGTCGAGATCATCACGGGTGAAGCCGTGCTTCTTGACCAGCATTTCCGCGCCCATGAACTGGCTGAACTGGATGCCGGGATAAGCTGCCTGCAGCCCTTCCGACATATTGGTGCCCAGACCGGCGTCCTTGAACAATTTGAAGGTGGAACCCATCGGCACGCGGGTCATGCTTTCGATGCCGTGCGCCAGAACCATGTCCTGGGTGCCGGACATAACGCCCTGCGCCGCGAACTGGATCGACTGCTGTGAGGATCCGCACTGGCGGTCGATCGAAACCGAAGGAATGCTGTCGGGCAGGTTGGACGCGAGAACCGCGTTCCGGCCGACGTCGCCGCTCTGCTCGCCGCCCTGCATGACGCAGCCGGTGATCACGTCTTCGATAGCGCTCGGGTCGAAATCATTGCGGTCGGCAATTGCGTTCAGCGTGGCAGCGCCCAGATCCACCGGATGCACACCGGCCAAACGGCCACCGCGACGGCCACCAGCGGTACGAACCGCATCAACAATATAGGCATCTGCCATAATCTTATTCCTTTGATTGGTTGAGAGTCGAAAATTTAACTGACCGGTTAAACCGCACAGCCGCTAGCGTCAAATGAAAAAACCGGTCATCACAATAGTGATAACCGGCTTTGTTCCAGACGCATCAATAGCGCTTAGGCCGGCACATTGTCTTTCTTGACCGTGATCACCTGCGGATAGGTGAATTCGAGCAGGCCTTCCTTGCCATATTCGGCGCCGAAGCCGGACTGTTTATGTCCGCCAAAGGGCGCGAAAGGTGACAGGTGGAGGAATTCATTGACCCATACCGTGCCGGTTTCCAGCTGTTCGGCAACGCGAACGCCTTCGTCGGGATTGGCCGTCCAGACCGCACCGGCCAGACCATATTCGCTGTCATTGGCGCGGGCGATGGCTTCGTCGGTGGTGCTGAACTTCATCAGCGGCATGACCGGACCGAATTGCTCTTCGGCCACAATCCGGGCATTTTCCGGCGGGTTGTCGAGGATCGTGATCGGCACATAATAGCCCGGGATGCTGTCGTCGGGCGTATCGCCGCCGACCAGGAATTTATAGTCATTATCCTTGGCGTCCTGGATCAGCTCCAGCACCCGCTCATATTGCTTCTTGTTCTGGATCGGGCCGACCGCCGTGCCCTGTTGCGAGCCGTCACCGACTTTCACATTTTTGGCAAAGGCGGCAATTGCGGCGCTCAGCTCGTCATAAATATCCTCGTGGATATAGATGCGCTTCGCAGCGACGCAGATCTGTCCGGCATTGGTGAAGCTGGACCAGAACAATTGTTCGGCCACCTTCTCGACATTGGCGTCGGGCAGGACGATCGAGGCGTCATTGCCGCCCAGTTCGAGCGTGATCCGCTTGAGATCCTTGGACGCGCCTTCCATGATCTTCTTGCCCGTAGCGGTGGAGCCGGTGAAGGTGATCTTGTCGATATCGGGATGCGACGTGATCAACGGGCCGAGGCTGTCCTCGCCGGTGATGATGTTGACGACGCCAGCCGGCGCAACATCCTTGATCAGTTCGGCCAGACGCAAGGTGGTCAGCGGCGTGAACGGGGAAGGCTTGAGCACGATCGTGCAACCGGACAGCAAGGCGGGCGCAATTTTCTGCACCGCCATCATCACCGGGAAATTCCACGGCACGATACCGCCGACGACGCCGACGGGCACGCGGCGGGTACGGCTCAGGCGCTCGTCGCTATCCTCGTTGATCTCGTCTTCCAGTTCCAGCGTGGCCTGCGAACCGGCCATATAGGCAGCACCCATGATTTCGCCCTGCGCCTGCGCGTGGGGCTTGCCCTGCTCGGCGGTCAGCAAGCGGAACAGCTCGTCACTATTTTCATTGATCACGCCGGCAATCGCCTGGACCACCTTGCGGCGTTCGTCGATCGGGGTTTTCGACCAGCTCTTGAACGCAGCGCGGGCGGCAGACACCGCCTGGTTGAGCTCGGCTTCGCCGCAAGCAGGAACCTGGCCGATCACTTCTTCATTGGCCGGATTGACGACGTCCAGCATTTCCGCCGTGCCGACCATCTCGCCATTGATCAAATTCTTATATTGGGTAACCATCTTGCTCTCCTTTGGGCTGTGCCATGCATTCTAATTGAGTCGCTTATACTGTATTACAAGGGCGCATGCGTCCTTCATTTTGATAGAGTGTAACGGATCGGCAGGGTCTTGAGCCCGCCGACAAAGGTCGATTTGGCGCGCACCGGTTCGCCCGCCAGCTCGAGCGTGTCGATCCGGTCGAGCAGCTCGTTGAACAATATCTTCATCTCCATCCGCGCCATATGCAGCCCGAGACACTGATGCGATCCCGCACCGAAAGCGATATGCCGGTTGGGCGAACGGCTGGCGTCAAACTTGCGCGAATCGGGAAAGACGCTCTCATCATGATTGGCTGCAATATAGCTGATCATCAGCCAGTCATCCTTGGCGATTTTCTGTCCGCCCAGTTCGGTGTCCTCGGCCGCCGTGCGCATGAAATGCTGGACCGGCGTGGTCCAGCGGATCGCTTCCTCGACAATACCGGGCAACAGATCGCGGTCGGCCTTCAGCCGCGCAAATTGCTCGGGATCGCGGGCCAGCGCCAGCATCGCCCCCGCGGTGGAGGCCGATGTCGTGTCGTGGCCGGCAGCCGCCAATATGATATAATAGCCCGCCATGTCGCGGTCGCTGAGATGCTCGCCATCGACCTTTGCATTGGCAATCACGCTCGCGACATCCTCGGTCGGATTGGCGCGCTTTTCCTCGGTCAGTTTTGCAAAATAGGCCTCGAAATCGGCCACCGCGCCGACCACCAGCTGCATGATCTGCTCCGGCGTCATATTGGCCATGCCGGACTTGTTGAGGTCCTCGTCCTGGCCGCCGAACATCTGCTGGGTGAGGAACAGCATGCGCTGCTCGTCCGCTTCCGGCACGCCCAAAATCTGCATCACCACGTGGAGGGGATAAGGCGCGGAGACCAGCGGCACAAAATCGGCCTCGCCACCCGCACCGACCAGCCGGTCGACGGTGGTCTTGGCCAGCGCCCGGATTTCGTCTTCCATCTTGCGGATATTCTTCGGCATGAACCAGTCCTGGGTCAGCCGGCGATATGCCGGATGGGTCGGCGCATCGAGCGCGACCAGCGAACGGACCAGATTGGGATCGCCGCCGGTGATCGATTTGACGAAAGCATTGCTGTTCTTGTCGCTGAAGGTGACGCTGCGCGGGCTGTTGAGGAAAAGCTTGTTGTCCTTGCTCACCCGCATCACGTCATCATAGCTGGTCACCAGCCAGAAGGGATCGTGAAGCTCGTCATTGACCACGCGCACAACCGGGGTCTCGCTACGCAGCTTGTCAAAGCGATCGAGCAGACCGTCCCAATCGACATAATTTGCGGGATCGATGATCGCCAGCGCCTCTTCGCCCGTCAGTCTCGGTTCTGCTTGCGTTGCCATCAGGCTGTCCCGTTTTTCTGCTTGTCCCAATATTCGTCTCGCAACAGGCGCTTGTAGAGCTTGCCCGTCGCGTGGCGCGGCAGTTCCGGGCGGAAATCGATCCGGCGCGGCACTTTCACTCCGGACAGCGACTGGCGGAGATAGGTTTCCAGCTCCTGTGCCAGCTCTTCTCCGGCTTCCGCCATGTCCATCGGCTGCACGACCGCGACGACCTTCTCGCCCATATCCTCGTCCGGCGCGCCGATGACAGCGGCATCGGCAACCTTGGGATGGGTGACCAGCAGATTTTCGATTTCCTGCGGATAGATGTTCACGCCGCCGGAAATGATCATGAAGCTCTTGCGGTCGGTCAGATAGAGAAAGCCGTCCTCGTCCAGCTTCCCGACATCGCCGAGCGAGGTCCAGCCCTTTTCATGCGTCGCCGCCTTGGTTTTCTCCGGATCATTATGATATTCGAACTTGGAACCGCTCTCGAAATAGATCTGGCCTTCTTCACCGACCGGGACTTCCTCGCCATTTTCGTCGCAGATGTGGATCACGCAATTGATCGGCTGTCCCACCGATCCCTTGTGGCCCAGCCAGCCTTCGCTGTTGCAGAAGACAAAGCCATTGCCTTCGGTTCCGGCATAATATTCATTGAGCACCGGCCCCCACCATTCGATCATCGCTTCCTTGATCGGCACCGGTACCGGCGCCGCGGCATGGACCGCGCTCTTGATCGAGGACACGTCATATTTGGCGCGAACGTCTTCGGGCAATTTCAGCATCCGGACGAAATGTGTCGGTACCCACTGGCCGACGTCGCATTTATATTTCTCGATCAGCTGCAGCGCATGTTCGGGATCGAATTTCTCCATGATGATGCTGGTACCGCCGAGCGCCTGCACGGCAATATTCCAGCGCAGCGGCGCGGCGTGGTAAAGCGGCGCAGGGGAGAGATAGACGCTGTCCTTGTGGAAACCGAAAATCGCCTCGGCGAGCCCCGCTATGCCGTTGGGCCCCGCGATATCTTCGTCGAGCGGCAGTGGTAATTTCACGCCCTTGGGCTGTCCGGTCGTCCCCGACGAATAGAGCATGTCAATGCCCGCGCGTTCGTCAGCGATAGGAGTATCGGGCATCGATTCGAGGGCCGCTTCGATATTCCGTTCGTCCTTGGCACCAAAGACCAGTTGATCGACATCGGGATTCAACTGGCGCACCTGATCAATGACCGGCAGCATTTTTTCCGAACTGACCAGCAGCTTGGCGCCGGAATCCTTCAGGATATAGCTGACCTCTTCGGGCGTAAGACGGCTGGAAATAGCGACCTGGAACAGGCCGGACCGCTGTGATCCCCAGGTAACGGGGAAAAATTGCGGATGGTTCTCCATGCAAATGGCAACCGTATCGCCGATCTGCAGCCCACGGCTGCGATAGAGCTGGGCAACCTGGTTGGACAGCCTGTCAAGCTCGCCATAGGTAATGACTTGCCCGGACGTCGCCATGATGACGGCTGGTTTATCCGGATTTTCCCGTGCGTGGACAGAAGGATGCATAGTTTGGCGTTCTCCAAGATACCGATCGCCTGATTCGACGACTCGCTTTCCCGGCACCATGGTTTAATCGCACAGTTAAATCAATCGCTAGTCACATTGATTCACGATTGAAAATGGCAATAGCCCTAATTTTCCACGTAGACATCCACCGGCACAGCCAGATCGGCAAAGACCCGGCCGATCGGCGCCATGCTGGTCGCACCCTGTTCAATTTCCGATTCGAGCATTGTCTGGCTGGCAGCACCCTTGAGCAGGACGATCACCGTCCGCGCGTCGCAGATAGCTGCTTTGGTGATCGTCACCAGCGGGGTGTCGCCATCGTCGGGCAGCAGACCCACGGCACGTTTCTCCGCCGATCCGTCCAGCGCTTCTTCCATATCGGCGCTTTCCATGATCCCGGCGGTACTGCCGTCGGCACCCATGCCGAGCCAGACCAGATCAGGCGGCCATTTGCCATCCTGCAGCCGCGCATCAGCCGCCGCGCCGGCAATCTGATAATCATCCTGGTCCGGCGCCAGTGGCAGCACCCGCGCCCCGCGAGTCAGGAAAAGACTCGCCAGTTTTTTCGCATGGCTGCGCGGATCATCGAGCGGCACCAGCAAATCATCGGTCGGGATGATCGTGACATGTTTCCATTTGATCGGCTTTTCCGCCAGAGCCTCGAGCACCGGCATGGCTTCATCGCTGGCGGGCAGCGCCAACAGCGCATCACCGCGCGCGTCGAGAGCGCTCTCGATGATGAACTGGATGTCGCCGGCGACGGCATCGACCATCTCGTCACGGTCATCAAAATCCCACCATTCGATCATGGACTCTTCCTCTTCCGGAATATCGTCCATGTCGAAATCTTCTAATGCATCTTCGAGTTTGCTCATGTTTCTGTCCGTCAGCCAAATTTTCTCGCGCTTCTAACCCGTGTTCCGGTCGAAACAAAGGCGAAACATGAGATTTCGCCGGACAATTTTCTACTTTGCAGCCGGTTCTGCCGGCGGCTCGTCGAGCAACAGCCCGGATGGTCGCAATATGGTGAGCGAAGCGGGCGCGCCGCTTTCCTGTTCGCGCGCGCTGATGTCGACCTGAATGAAACTCTGGTCTTCGGTCAGCTTCGCGTCCTGCGTCCATTGCCATTGCCAGCCGCCATTTTCGACCGAGCCGCCCTGCTCTCCCAGCGAAGGTGGACGCGGGTCGGTCAGGATCTCAACCGCCCGGTTTCGGACCACCGATTGCGCCACCACGCGCAGCTCCAGCTCCGCGGCATTGTGGGTCGTGAACGCCTGCAGCCGGATCAGCGCCAGCGCAGCGAGGCTGAACACCGACAACGCCACCAGCATTTCGATCAGGGTAAAGCCGCGCTCGCCGGACCGGTTCATGGCGCCGCTCCGGCCAGCGTCACGTCGCCCATCGGCGCGATCAGGACCCGGCGGCTCTGGTCATCATATTGCAAGACCAGCTCGGCCTGCTCGCTGGGCAAGCCCGTGCTTTCAAAACTGATCATCATCGGTCCGGTCTCGCCGGTGGCCGCGCTGACACCGCCAGACCAGTCGGTCGAGACAAAGGGCTTGTCCTCGATCACCGACCAGCTGCCCTTGCGCCGCTCCATAAAGCTGTAGCACGAGGGCGTGACCTGCACCGCCATCGGCCGCGATTGCAATATCGCATTGTCGCGCAGCGCCGCCGTGCGCGCGGCAAAGCGCTGGGCATCTTCTTCCAGAGCGCTGCTGCCGCCGGGAACGGAAAAGACCACGATCGATGCCATCAGCCCGATGATCAGCAGCACGACCATCAGCTCCACCAGGGTGAAACCCGCATTATTCTGCCGTGCCATCAGGTTGTTCTGTCGGATCATTATCGTTCATTTAGCGAGTTGGCCGGAGCGAGTCTTGCAGAATCCCTTATCCCCTGCAATGACGGCGGCATAAGAAAAGAAACGCTGGGAAAAGGAAATCTTGATGTCTGACGTCGCTCTCTACGAGAAAAATGACCGCATCGTTACAATCACATTGAACAAGCCGGAAACGCGCAACGCCTTGTCCAAGGACCTGTGCGAAGCGCTGGTCAACGCGATCAACCGGGCCGATGCCGACTCCGGTGTCAGCTGCGTCGTGCTCGCGGCCAATGGCAAGAGCTTTTCCTCCGGCGGCAATCTCCACGAGATCAAGGCGATGACCGCCGAGCAGAATATGACGCCGCTGGAAATAGAGAATTGGTACAAGACCGGCATCCAGCGCATCCCGCTCGCCTTCTCGCAAATTTCCGTTCCGGTGATCGCGGCGGTCAACGGCCATGCGATCGGCGCGGGCAATGATCTGACCACCATGTGCGATATCCGCATCGCCGGCGAAGACGCCATATTTGCCGAGAGCTTCCTGCGCGTGGGGATCATTCCGGGTGACGGCGGCGCATGGCTGCTGCCGCGGATCATCGGACAGGCGCGGGCCAACCAGATGCTGTTCACGGGCGAATTTATCGATGCCGCCAAGGCGCTGGACTATGGTCTGGTCTCGGAAGTCGTGGCCAACGACAAGCTGCTCGAGCGCGCTTATGAACTGGCCGAAATGGTCGTCGGCCTCCCGCCACTGGCGATCCGCAAGACCAAGGAACTGGTGCGGACCGCGCAGAGCGTGACGCTGAAGGAAAATCTTGACCAGGCGGCTCTGTTTCAGGGCGTGTTACAGCAACTGGACGATCACCGCGAGGCGATTGATGCGATACTCGAGAAACGGAAGCCTGTATTCAAGGGCGCGTGATTGGTGGAGCGTTCTCCCGCGAAGGCGGGAGTCCATCTCCCAGTCGTGCCTGTAGGAAGTTTCGGGAGATGGACACCTGCCTGCGCAGGGGCACCAGAAGGAGAGAGAATATGAAAAAATCCGCAATTCTGATCGCAGCCTTGCTGTCGGCTGCCCCAATAATGGCCGCTCCCCCGCAAGGCGTTGCTACCGAAGCGACCAAAGCGGCCAATGCCGAGGTCGCCGCAAGCCTCCCGATCGCCGACCAGACGGATTTCGAAAATGCCAATCGCGGCTTTCTCGCCAAAATCGAAGAGGACCAGATCCTCAACGCGGACGGCTCCGTCGCCTGGGATTCGCGCCAGTTCGACTTTATCGACGGTGCCGCACCCGACACGGTCAACCCTTCGCTCTGGCGGCAGGGCAAGCTGAACAGCATCCACGGTCTGTTCGAGGTCGTGCCCGGCATCTATCAGATTCGCGGCTATGATCTGGCGCAGATGACTCTGATCGCCGGCAAGACCGGCTGGATCGTCATCGATCCGCTGACCACGCCCGCTCCGGCCAAGGCTGGTCTGGCGCTGGCCAACAAGACACTGGGCGACCGGCCGGTCGTGGCGGTGATCTTCACCCATAGCCACGGCGACCATTTTGGCGGCGTCTCTGGCGTCGCTTCGCCCGAAGACATCCAGTCCGGTAAGATCGAGATCATCGCGCCGCACGGCTGGCTGGCCGAGTCGATCGGCGAAAGCGTGATCGCCGGAACCGCGATGAACCGGCGGGTGCAATTCCAGTTCGGCACCGCGTTGCCGGTGGGCAAGGCCGGTCATGTCGGCGGCGGACTGGGCCAGAAAATATCGAGCGGCGATGTCGCGCTGATCCCCCCCACCAGGTCGATCAGCAAGGACGGCGAGAGCCTGACGGTCGATGGCATTACTTTCGACTTCATGGATGCCGGCGAGACAGAAGCACCGGCCGAGCTGGTCTTCTACCTGCCCCAGTTCAAAGCGCTGCACACCGCCGAAGTGGTGACCCGGACCTTCCACAATGTTCTGACTCCGCGCGGCGCGCTGGTTCGCGATACGCTGAAATGGAGCAAGGTGATCGACGATATGCTCGCCCGCTATGGCGCGAAATCGGACCTGATGCTGGCCTCGCACCACTGGCCGACCTGGGGCAGCGACAATGTGCAGGCGGCGCTCAAAAACCAGCGCGGCATCTATCGCTATGTCCACGACCAGACCATGCGGCAGGCCAATCAGGGCGCGACCATGCACGAGATTGCCGAAAATATCGGTGAACCCGATTTCGCTGCAACCGACTTTGGCGTGCGCGATTATTACGGCACGCTCAACCACAACAGCAAGGCGGTCTACCAGCGCTATTTCGGCTGGTGGGACGCGGTGCCGGCCCATTATCATGAGCTGCCGCCGGTCGAGGCCTCGAAAAAATATGTGGCGGCGATGGGCGGCGCGGACAAGGCGCTGGCGGTCGGTGAAAAGGCCTTTGCCGCAGGCGACTATCGCTGGGCGGCGACCGTCTTCAACCATCTGGTCTTCGCCGATCCCGCCGACCAGAATGCCAAGAACTGGCTGGCGTCGACCTACGAACAGCTCGGCTTCCAGGCCGAGGCCGGCACCTGGCGCAATATCTATCTGGTCGGCGCGAAAGAGCTGCGCGAGGGCAATACTGTCAAGGAATCGATCAGCACGGCCAATGAAAAAGTGCTGAGCGGCATCCCCGCGGTCGACCTGTTCGACGCCATGGCGACCCGCTTCAATCCGGCCAAGATGCAGGGCGAAGGCGGCATCATCCGCTTCTGGTTCCCCGACCGGAAAGAGGCGGTCAGCATCGATCTCGGCAAGAGCGTGATGTTCCCGCGCGGCGAGGATTATGACATCACCGCGGACGGGTCGGATACGCAGATCACGATCAGTCGGGCGCTATTCACGAAATTGCTGATGCGTCAGGCCAATCCGCTGGAGCTGATCCAGAACAAGGAAATGGTCATCAGCGGCAATGCGGCCTTAATGGCATCTATGTTCGGCGCGCTTGACGAGGTAGACCCGCAATTCGATATTGTGACGCCGTGACCATCGGGGGACAGACCATATCCGTTCGTGCTGAGCCTGTCGAAGCACCTTGCCAGGCGCCCTTCGACAGGCTCAGGGCGAACGGCGAGAGCAACAAAGGCCAAAGACATGCAAAGATTTAACTTCCCCGTCGTCCAGCCCGATCCGGCGCTTGAAGAGTTGCGCGGCGAATTGCAGGCCTTTCTGAAGGAAGAGCGCGAGGCCGGCAATTTCCGTCCCGAACCGGAATGCTGGATGGCCTCCGCCGATCCGGAATTCTCGAAGAAAATGGGCAAGCGCGGCTGGATCGGCCTGACCTGGTCGAGCCAATATGGCGGCCACGACAAGAGCGCGCTCGAACGCTATATCGTCACCGAAGAGACCTTGCGTTCCGGCGCGCCTGTCGGTGCCCACTGGATCGCCGACCGCCAGCACGCCCCGATGCTGCTCGCCCATGGTACCGAGGAACAGAAGCTCGATATCCTGCCGCGCATCGCCGCCGGTGAATGCTATTTCGCCATTGGTCTGAGCGAGCCGGGCGCGGGCTCGGATCTTGCCAATGTCAAAACCAAGGCCGAGAAGGTTTCCGACGGCTGGAAGATCAACGGCCAGAAAATCTGGTCCTCTGGCGCGCATATCTCGCATTATATGGTAGCATTGCTGCGGACTTCGCCCGCCGATGGCCGCAACCGTCATATCGGCCTGTCGCAGATCATGATCGATCTCAGCCTGCCCGGCGTCACGATCAAGCCGATTGTCGACCTGTCGGGTGACGCCCATTTCAACGAAGTCTATTTCGAGGACGTGATTGTCCCCGATGACTGCCTGCTGGGCGAGGAAGGTGGCGGCTGGGCGCAGGTGACCGGCGAACTGGCGATGGAACGGTCCGGGCCGGAACGCTTCCTGTCCAGCTATATCACGCTGGAAACCGCGCTATACCAACTCAGCGGGAAAATGGGTTCGGACAGCCACGCCCGGCTCGGCAAGCTGATCGCCAGCCTGCGCACGCTGAAAGGCATGTCTTGGGGCATTGCCAATCTGCTGAGTCAGGGCGTGTCGCCCGAGACCGAAGCGGCATTGGTCAAGGATCTTGGAAACCGGCTGGAAAATGATCTGACCCAGCAGGTCCGCGCGATGCTCAACGACCTGCCGCCCGAAGACTGGAGCCCGGATATGCGCCGGATCATGAATATCGGTGTGCTGCGATCGCCGCCCAATACGTTGCGCGGCGGCACCACCGAGGTCATGCGCGGGATCACCGCGCGGCAATTGGGGCTGAGATGATGATATTAGAGCATTGTGCTCCGCACCTGATGCGGAGCCCCGGAGGCAGGAGCCTTCTTTGTAATGCAAAGCTCCGCATCAAGTGCGGAGCACAGGTGGAGACCATCCGATGATAAACACCGAAGGCATGGTCGCCGAAACGGCCACGAAAATCTATACCGATCTGTGCGCACGGGAAGTCCCGCACGAAGCCGAAGCGGGTCGCTATCCGCAGGCACTGTGGGACGCACTGACCGAAAACGGCCTGCCGCTGGCATGGGTCAGCGAAGCCAATGGCGGCTTTGGCGCAGGCTATGACGAGACTTTCGGCGCGATCTGGGCTTCGGCGCAGGCGGCGTCACCGGTGCCCTTTGCCGAGACCTTGATCGCCAACTGGATGCTCGACCGGGCCGGTCTGGCACCCGCCGACGGCAGCGCCAGCTTCGCGCTCAGCGGCCACACGCCGAGCGCCGACATTCCTTTCGGCATGCACGCCGACAAGATCGTCCTGTTTGACGAGGCGCATCACGAAATCTCGCTGTTCGACAATCGCGTCGCCGTGCGTTCTCCCGAAGAGGCGTTGTCGCCCGACGGCATGACGCAATTTGTCTTCTCCGGCCATGTCGCCGAGCAATCGGCCAAAACCGACCTGTCACGCCGGGCGTTTGAAGCGCTGATCCTGACCGTCCGCGCGGTGCAGATGGCGGCGGCGATGGAGAGCGCGCTGAACCTGTCGATCGACTATGTCACCCAGCGCGAACAATTCGGCCGGCCGCTTGCCAAATTCCAGGCGATCCAGCAGCAACTGGCGGTCGCCGCTTCGGAATGCGCCGCCGCCACCATGGCCGCCACGCAGGCAGCCAGCGCCATCGCGCGTCACGCCGATGATCCGGAACAGGCCTGGCACGAGGCGGTGATTGCCAAGGTCCAGATCGGCCATAGCGTCGAGGCGGTCACCGTGCCCTTCCATCAGGTTCACGGCGCGATGGGCTATACGCAGGAATATGATCTGCACCATTATACTCGCCGCCTTTGGGCCTGGCGCGACGCGCTGGGCAACGAATTTCACTGGTCAAAGCGACTGGGTGAAGAGCTTGCCCTAACGTCACCCGATCAAATCTGGAAAGGCGTGACAACGGGCCAATGGATTGCTAGTTAATCGTCCGATTAAATGATTCCCGGTTGGAGCAGACATGCTTCCAATTCTTCCAATGACAGGAGCACATCCCATGAAAACACGCATCACTGAGCTTTTCGGCATCGAACATCCGATCATCCAGGGTGGCATGCATTATGTGGGATTTGCCGAACTCGCCGCAGCCGTATCCAACGCCGGTGGCCTTGGCATCATCACCGCGCTGACCCAGCCTTCTGCCGCCGCGCTGGCCGATGAAATCGCCAAATGTCGCGAGATGACCGACAAGCCGTTCGGCGTGAACCTGACCTTCCTGCCGGTCGTCAACGCGCCCGATTATGAAGGTATGGTCAAGGCGATCATCGAAGGCGGCGTCAAGGTCGTCGAAACCGCCGGCAACAATCCGGTCCAGGTGCTCCCCGCTCTGCACGATGCCGGCATCAAGGTGATCCACAAATGCACCGCCGTCCGCCACGCGCTGAAAGCGCAGAGCATCGGTTGTGACGCGGTCTCGGTCGACGGCTTCGAATGCGGCGGCCACCCTGGCGAAGATGATATTCCGAACATGATCCTGCTGCCCCGCGCCGCCGATGAACTGGATATTCCGTTTGTCTCCTCCGGTGGTCAGGCCGACGGCCGCAGCCTTGTCGCCTCGCTCGCCATGGGCGCAGAAGGCATGAACATGGGCACGCGCTTTATCGCCACCAAGGAAGCACCGGTGCACCAGAATGTGAAAGACGCGATTGTCGCGGCCAGCGAACTCGATACCCGCCTCGTCATGCGCCCACTGCGCAACACCGAACGGGTGCTGAACAATCCGGCAGTGGAACGGCTGCTCGAAATCGAAAAGGAAAAAGGTTCGGATCTCGAGTTTTCCGATATCATCGAACAGGTCGCAGGCGTCTATCCGAAGATCATGATGGAAGGCGACATGGATGTCGGCGCGTGGAGCTGTGGCATGGTGGCCGGTCTGATCAACGATATCCCGACCTGTCAGGAATTGATCGACCGGATCATGGCCGAAGCGGACCAGATCATCAACCAGCGGCTCAAGGGCTTTCTGGCAGGCTGATCTTGGAGCCCTATCAACCGCTTAGCCGCTCGATAGCCGGCAAGGTCGCGATCATCACTGGCGCGGCCAGCGGGATGGGCCGGGCGACCGCACATCTCTTCGCCTCGGAAGGCGCGCATGTCGCCGTTACCGATCTGGATCAGGCGAAATGCGATGCCGTCGTCGCAGAAATTGCAGCGGCGGATTATAGCGGCACTGCCCAGGCTTGGGCGCTGGATGTCAGCCGCCCCGATGTGATTAAGGCGGTCGTCGGAGAAATTGCCCGCAGCTTTGGCGGAATCGATATTCTCGTCAACAATGCCGGCTTCGCGATCCCTGCTGATATTGCGGAGGAAAGCTATGAAGACAGCTGGGGGCCGACATTGGAAGTCATGCTCGCAGCACACCAGCGGATGATCCGTGCGGCCCTGCCCCATCTGCGCAAGGCAGAACACCCGCGGATCGTCAATATCGCGTCTACAGAAGGCCTGGGTGCGACGCCGGGAAACAGCCCCTATGCTGCCGCAAAACATGGGGTGATTGGTTTGACCCGGGGCCTCGCCGTAGACCTTGGCCGCGAAGGCATCACCGTCAACTGCGTCTGCCCCGGCCCGGTCCGGACCGGCATCACCGATGCAATTTCCGAAGAGCATAAGACCATCTATGCCAAACGCCGCGTGCCGATGCGGCGCTATGCGATTCCGGAAGAGGTCGCGCATGTAACATTGTCCTGCGTGTTGCCGTCGGCCAGTTTCCTGACCGGCGCTGTCATTCCTGTCGATGGCGGGCTAACGATCAAGAACGCCTGAACCAAAAGCCCCCGGAATCGCTTCCGGAGGCTTTTGTTTAATGGTTGGTCGTTTGGTTTAACGGGAAATCGCGTTGCCGATAACCGCTCCGATGATGCCGCTGGTCACGGCGATCAGCACCGCATCATTGCCGGACCGGACCCACTGGTAGCCGCGCGGCGCATTGGACAACCGGTAGGCACGGGGATTATCGATCACCCGGTAATTGGTCGCATAGCGCCGGTCAAACTTCTGGCCCTTGGTCCAGTTCCGGTGGTTCTGGTTCGTGCTATAGCGGGTCTTGCTGTAGCGAACGGGAGCGGCTTTCTGCTTCGTAACCGTCTTGGTCACGGTGCGCTTGCCCCGCTTGTTGGTAACCGTTTTCTGGCTCGTCGTTTTATGCGACCGCTCGACATTGTCGCGCGGAGCAGCCTGAGCCTGGGCGGTAACCATTGGAGACACCGCCATGGTTGTTACTGCCATAGCCATCAGAAACTTTTTCATATTCAAATCCTTTTCTATCTGGCGCCAACTGCGGCGTCACAATCAGAAATAGGCGAGACCTGTCGCAGGCCTTTGTCAGATTCGCGCTTTTTTGTACTAGAGTGTCGCAAGAACCCGGTACCGTTCATCTGGCGATCAGCTAGCGGAGCCTCATTCCCCCCAAAGCGCCAATACCGACCGCAAAGCCGTCACCAGCGCCAGCGGCTGGTCGAGCATCAGATGATGTTCGGCCTCCGGTACCGCGATCATCGGAATATGGTCGCCACCGAGCTCGCGCAGATAGGCAGCGCTGTCACCGTCGAACAATTTGCTATTCTCGCCATAGACGATCGCCACCCGGTGCGGCAGATCGACGATCCGCTGGCCTGTCTGCAACCATTTGGCCTGATCGGCGTCATGGCGATGGAATACCATCGGATCGAATTTCCAGGACCAGCCTTGCGTCTCGCCGTCCTCGACCCGGCGCAGCGAATGATAGGCCATATAGTCAAACAGAAACGGCTGCTGCACTGCTTGTGGCGGCGAGAGAACGAAACGTCCATATGCCGCCTCATAGTCGGGATAGAGCTTGTTGGGCCGATCCGAGCGGCCCGATCCGGGAGGCCCGCCGCCACCCTTGAAATGCGCCATCAACCGTTCGGGCCGCAACACCATCAGGTCACAGATAACCAGACCACCGAAACGGTCACCGGCCAGTTCCATCGCCTGCAGGGCCACGCCCGAACCGAAGCTGTGGGCGATGATCTTGGGCTTCACCGGTCCGGCGAACAGGTCCAGCGCGTCTGCAATGGCCACCATCCGCTTGGCCCGCTTGATCCCGTCACAGTCCGGGATCATCTCGCTCTCGCCCATCCCGGCAAGGTCATAGGCGACGATATCATAGTCTTCCGCCAGAAAGGGCGCAATGAAGGCAAAGCAGCGCGCGTGGGCGAGAAAGCCATGGGTCATCAGCAGCGGCGGCTTGCCGCGCTTGCCCCAGCGGAAATAGTGGACCTTGTGCCCGTCGACTTCGACAAAAGCTTCGTCGCGCGGAACGTCCATCGCCTGGACGAACCATGCGGGCAGGTCTTGCGACGCTGCCCACTGGTCTACAATATCTGTGCTTGCCATATGCCTGGCTTATTCACCTTTCCAGTCAGGCTTGCGCTTCTGGGCGAAGGCGAGCGAGCCTTCCTGCGCATCCTTGGAGGTGAAGACCGGCGTGGTGATTTCGGCCTGCTTCTTCCAGGCTTCTTCGCTGGTCCAGTCATAGCTTTCGTTGATGATCTTCTTGGTCGCCTTGAGCGCCAGAGGGCCATTGGCAGCCACCGTGGTTGCCAGCTCGATTGCGGCCTCGAGAGCAGCGCCCTCGGTCACGCGGTTGACGAAACCGACTTCATAGGCGCGCTGCGCGGTAAAGAAATCACCGGTCAGGGCCCATTCCATGGCGATCCGCTTGCCGACAATCTGCTGCAGCTTGATAACGCCGCCAGCGGCTGCCACGAGGCTGCGCTTTACTTCGGGGATGCCGAATTTCGCGTTCACATTGGCAACGCACAGGTCGCAGGCCAGAGCCAGTTCGAGGCCGCCAGCCAGTGCATAGCCCTCGACCGCAGCGATCAGCGGCTTTTCCGGACCCTGTTCGGTGATCCCGCCAAAGCCATAGCCTTTAACCGATGGCGTTTCACCGCGCAAAAAGCCCTTGAGATCCATGCCGGAACAGAATGTCCCGCCAGCACCGGTGATGATGCCCGCGTTGAGGCTGTTATCATTGTCGAGCTGTTCCATCGCCGCGCGAATGCCTTCGGCAGCCGCCTTGGTCATAGCGTTTTTGGCGTCGGGCCGGTTGATCGTGACGATGATGAAACCGTCCTGGATATCGGTGAGTACTTCAGACATTTTATTTCTCCTTCTGTATCTTTAAGATCGTGCCCCGGCGAAGGCCGGGGTCCATCTCCTGAAATTGCGTATAGAGGCTATGGCAAGAGATGGGCTCCTGCCTCCGCAGGAGCACTGCTCATGCAATTCCTAGTCAAACAATAATCCGGCCAGTTTCGACCTCTGGTAGGCCGCATCGCCGATCAGGGCACCTGACAAAATCGCCTTGCGCCGATGCAGCTGGGCGTCGCAATCATGGGTGAAGCCGAAGCCGCCGTGGAACTGGATCGCCCGGTCTGCCGCGGTGGAATAGCTCGAATGCGATTGCGCCGCCGCCATGCGAACGGCAACCTCGCCGCGCCCCTGCTCGCCCCAGCTGTGCGCCGCGCTGTACAGATGCGTGCGCGCTTTCTCATATTCGACATAATTGTTCACCGTCGGGTGTTTCAGCGCCTGATAGCTGCCGATGATCTTGCCGAACTGTTTGCGGGTCTTGAGATATTCCAGCGTATAATCGATCACCGCCTGCGCGCCGCCGGTCATTTCCGCTGCATGGATCAGGCCCGCCGCCAGTTCGATTTTCTCCAGCGTCTCGCGGGTCCGGCCTGCGTCGAACAGGGCGTCGGTCGACAGGGTTATGCCATCCAGATTAACTTCATAGCTGCGCGCGGTCTCATCGATCACCGTCTCGCGGCGCAGCGCTCCTTCCGGCAGGGCTGATCGTTCGATGAGGGCAAAGCGCACCGCGCCGTCGATCTTCACCGAAGCAATAATCAGTTCCGCGCTGTCGGCCCAGAGCACCAGTTGCTTCTTGCCGGACAGGCTCACATTGTCGCCGCTCACACTGCCGGTCGCGTCGATATTGGACAGGTCCCAGTCGCCATTGTCTTCGCGCAGGGCCAGCGTTGCCGCTGCACCCGCCGCGATTTTCGGCAGCCACGCGGCTTGCTGCTCTTCGCTGCCACCGGCCAGCAAGGCCTGCGCCGCCAAGGTGGTTGAACCAAAGGGCGTGCTCATCAGATTGCGACCCATTTGCTCGGCAATCGGTACGACTTCGGCCATCGACAGGCCAACCCCGTCATGCGCTTCGGGAATCGCGATCGCCAGCCAGCCGAGTTCGCCAACTTCTTTCCAGATGGCGGGATCATAGCCAAGATCATCGTCGATCAGCGCGCGCACTTTGTCGACCGGACTCTTGTCGCGACAGAAATTTGTCGCCACATCCATCAGTTCGATCTGCTCTTCGGTTGTCCCGATTGTGCCTAAATTATCCATATCATCCTCGTCTTTCACGCCGTTCGCCCTGAGCTTGTCGAAGGGTCTTTAAAGGTGCTTCGACAGGCTCAGCACGAACGGGTTTCTATCCTGATTATTATCTTGTTTTCGGCAATCCCAGCGCATGTTCCGCGACAATATTACGCTGAATCTCCGAGGTGCCCCCGCCAATCGTGGCGGAAAAACTGTTGAGATAACTGCGATGCCAGTAACCGTCGTCGATCGCGTTCTCATCGCCGACATAATATCCCGCCTTGGTACCCTGGAAGGCCAGCGAAAATTCGGTCAGCTCGCGGATCAGCTCGGTGCGCGCCAGCTTGTTCATCAGCGGCAATCCCATCGGCCGATCCTGCATCAGCTGCGGCATCCGGCGGCGGGTATTGTTGAGATTGAGCGCCTGGATATCGATCATATATTGCGTCATCTTGTCGCGCATCACCGGATCGTCGAGCAAGGGCTTGCCGTTGCGGACCGAGTTTTTCGCCAGTTCCACAATTTCCATCACGTCCAGCTCCTTGACGAAGAAACCGCCCACCGGCTTGACCTTGGCGCCGCGCTCATATTCGAGCGTCTTCATCGCCATCGACCAGCCATTGCCCTCGCCGCCAAACAGGCAGTCGGCGGAAATGCGGGCGTCGGTGAAGAAGGTCTGGACGAAGCCATATTCGCCGGTCAGTTTCTTGATCCGGCTAGTGGTGATGCCGTCGATCTTCATCGGGTTGAGGAAGAAGCTGAGGCCGGCATATTTGTTCGGCGCATCGAAATCGGTGCGCGCCAGCAGGATCATATATTTTGCGCGGTCTCCCAGCGAGGTCCAGATTTTCGAGCCGTTGAGCACATATTCGTCGCCGTCTTTGACAGCCTTCAGCTGCGCGTTGCCGAGATCCGATCCGTTTTCCGGTTCGGAAAAGCCCTGGCACCAGATATCCTCGGCGCTGAGCATCGGCTTGATATATTTTTGCTTCTGCTCTTCGCTGCCGAGATCAAGGATCAACGGCCCGGCCCAGCCGTTGCCGATCGCGTTGAGCATGATCGGCGCGTCATATTTCTTCATCGCCCTTGTCGCGACGCGCTGAAACTCGCTGTGTAGTCCGCCGCCGCCATATTCCTTTGGCCAGCTGGCGCCGAGATAGCCCGCTTCATAGACTTTGCGCTGCCAGTCGCGGAGGAAATCAAACTGCTCGTCGGTCGACACTTCCATGAAGGTCAGCGGCAGCATGAAACCGGGATCACGGACGGTATTTTCCTTGAACCAGGCGTCCGCCTGTTCGGCATAATCCTTCAGTTCGGCTGCACTCGGTTTGTCGGCCATAGGTCTTGCTCCCGTTTTCTTATCAATAGGGCCAGTGGCACGGTCCCATTGCCTGCGATATTGCTTGAATCACTAGCGGGTTAATTGAACGATTAAATTGCAAAAAGCAATGGTCGGGACCCGCTAAATTTAGCCTGTGGAGAGAAATATGGTCACCGAAGCGTTTACCGGACAGAAACATGTGATGTGCCGGGCCTGTCATGCCCATTGCGGACTGATCGTCGATTTCGAGGATGGCGTTCCGGTGAAGACCCATGGCGACAAGGATAATCCCGAATTCGAAGGCTATAGCTGCATCAAGGGACGGCAGCTGGCCAATTATCACAGTTTCGATACGCGGCTGCTGACCAGCTATAGCGGCATGAAGCACGGCGAGAAGCAGCCGGTGCACTGGCGCGATGCGGCGCGCGATATTGCCGCGCGGCTTGAACGGATTGTCGAGGAACATGGCCCCGACAGCGTGGCCTCTTATGTCGGCACTTTCGGATACAATAACGTCAACGCCCATGCCTTCATGCTGGCGCTGATGGACTCGATCGGATCGACCTCGGTCTATGACAGCGTCACCATCGACCAGCCCGGCAAAGGTATCGCCCGCGCCCTGATCGGTCCCTGGCTCGCGGGCGCGCCACGGGTTGGCGACTGGGACGGGCTGATGCTGATCGGCACCAATCCGGTGGTATCGATGAACGGTGGCCTCGGCATGAACCCGGCGAAAAAGCTGCACGATGCAAAGAAGCGCGGCATGCAGCTGATCGTGATCGACCCGCGGGTGACCGACAGCGCGCGTCAGGCCGACATCCACCTGCAATGCCGCCCCGGACAGGACCCGATCCTGCTCGGCGCCATTGCCAAGATCGTCATCAACGAGGAATTGTACGACAAGGATTTCGTCGCCGGCGATGTCGACGGTTTCGCGGCGCTGAAAAAAGCCGTGCAGCCCTTTGACGCCGGACCGGCCGCCGACCGCGCGGGCGTAGCGGCAGAAGATATCGTCCGCGCGGCGCGCATGTACGGCAGCTGGAAAAAGGCCAGCATCAGCGGCGGCACCGGCACCAACATGTCGGGCGGCGGCAATATCACCGAATATCTCAACCTCGCGCTGACTTCGATCATGGGCCACTGGCTGCGCGAAGGCGATCTCAACCGCCGCACCGGCGTATTCACCAAGCCCGCTCCGCCGATCGCCGCCACGCCCGGCCCGATCCCCGCCTGGGGTTTCGGCCGCAAGCTGCACAGTCGCGATCTCGAGCAGAGCATTTCCGGCATGCCGACCTCGGCCCTGCCCGACGAAATCCTCACACCCGGCGACAAACAGGTAAAAGCGCTGATCTGTCTCGGCGGCAATCCTATGCTCGCCTGGCCCGATCAGTTGAAGACATTCGAGGCGATGAAAGCGCTCGATCTGCTGGTCTGCATCGATCCGCGCATGTCGAAAACCGCCGAACTGGCCGATTATGTCATCGCGCCCAAGCTTCATTATGAAGTGCATGGCAACACAGCAGCACCCGAGATCTACGGCGGTTTTGGTGCCGGCTGGGGATTCGAGAATAATTATGCGCAAGCCAGCCCGCCGATCATGCAATCCCCGGAAGGGTCCGATCTGTGCGAGGAATATCAGTTCATCCACGCGCTGGCGTCGGAAATGGGCAAGACGATCAAGGTCAAGTCCTGGGCGCTGCTCGCCCATCCCGATGAGCGGGAAGAGAAGGCCACGCCCTTCCCGCCCGGCGAAACCCCCGATCCGATCAGCGCGTGGAGCGCATCGCTCAACGGCTGCCCCGCCGATATCGCCAGTCTCTACGAGGATGAAGAGGTACAGAAGGGCAAGATCGTCGAAGCCCAGGCCCTGCTCGTACAACCCAAACCGGCCGACTGGGAAGGGAAGCTGTCGGTCGGCAACGGCGCTATGATGGAAGAGCTCGCCGGATATGCCGCCAAGCTGGGTGAGCCGGTCGAGGATGGCGAATTCCCCTTCCGCATGATCGGGCGGCGGATGACCGCAATTCACAACAGCAACTGGCACGAGGATCCGGTGCAGCGCAAGCGCGTACCGCATCATCCGGCCTTCATGAACCCCGCCGATATGGAGGCGCTCGGTCTTTCCGAGGACCAGCCGGTCGAGCTGGAATCGGCCCGCGCCTTCATCAGCTGCGTTGCCAAGGCCGACAAGACCGTCCGCGCCGGCTGCGTCTCGACGCCGCACAGCTGGGGCACCAATCCGGACGAGAAAGAAGACCCGCTCGGCGCCGGCGGCAATACCGGGCGACTGTCGTTCAACGACCGCGATTATGACAAGCGCACCGGCATTCCGCTGATGAGCGCCATCCCGATCCGGGTAAGGGCGAAACAGGCGACGGTGGAACTAGAGGCGGCGGAATAGAGGTTTCATCCTCTCCCATAGGGAGAGGCAACGAAGACTTAGCCGCAGGCTTAGTCGTAGTCGGTGAGGGGTTAACCCTTAAAAGGTTAAACCCCTCACCGAGTTCCACTAGCCAGGCGAGCTGGCAAGTTTCACTTGCCTCTCCCTATGGGAGAGGAAATTATTCTGGAGACCGAATATGACCAATCCCCTGTTCGATCTCGCCGGCGAAGTGGCCGTTATCACCGGCGCGGGTCGGGGGATAGGCGAAGGCATGGCAAAAGTCCTCGCCGATGCGGGCTGCAATGTCGTCTGCGCCTCGCGCAGCATGGACGAGATCAGCCGGGTGGCGGACGAAATAGACGCGAGCAACAGCAGCGGCCGGGCAATCGCCCACGCCACCGACGTCACCAGCGCCGCAGATATGGATGCTCTCGCCCAGCGCGCGGTCGACGAGTTCGGCAGGCTCGACATCTGGGTCAATAACGCGGGCGGTTCTCTGGTGTCCGCGCCGCTGACCGAACTGGACGAAGCGGAATGGGACAAGACGCTGGCGACCAACCTGACCTCGGTCTTCCACGGCGTCCGCGCTGCCTGCAAGCATTTCGGCGAGGGCAGCCGGATCGTCAACACCAGTTCGCTGGCCGCGCAGGACCCCTTCCCCGGCAGCGGCCATTATAGCGCCGCCAAGGCCGGTGTGCTGATGCTAACGAAGACGCTCGCCCACGAACTCGGACCCAAGACGCGCGTCAACGCGATCCTGCCCGGATTCGTTCCTACCGACACGGTCAAGAAAGCGCTGGACATGACCGACGAGGATTTTGTCGGCTTCGAGGACACACTCGGCCTGCCCGCCGGACGACTGGGCACGCCACAGGATATCGGCGCGCTGACGCTTTATCTCTGCGCACCGGCTTCCGAATGGGTGACAGGGCAGTGCATCCGGATCGCCGGCACACCCTGAACCTCAATGCTGGCATTGCACGGAACGACAAGCGCAATTTGGCCTTGTTCCGGCGAAACTTGATGTAGGGAGAAATTTGCTGCACTCTCTCAAGATATTTCCATGGGGAGGAAATGTCATGAACATGGCCAATCAAGCAGCTGTCGCGCCGACTGCGGTCGCCAGCGATCTTGCAATCAGCGATCTGCGCGCCGCTCTTGCGGCAGGCTGGAACGATTTCAGAGCCTATCCGGCATTCGGGCTTTTCTTCGCGGCCATCTATGCGGTCGCAGGAATGTTTATCTATTTTGCGCTTTTCGTGCGGGGCGAAATTGCCTGGCTGATCCCGGCCGCGGCGGGGTTCCCGCTGCTCGCGCCGTTTGTTGCCGTCGGGCTGTATGAAGTCAGCCGCCGCCGTGAAGCCGGCATCCCCATGAGCTGGCGCGCCGTTCTGGGCGCACTCAGAGGTCGCGGCGACGAACAGATATTGAGCATGGGGGTCATCCTGTTCGTCGCTTTCGGGTTCTGGATCATGATCGCCCATGGCATATTTGCCATTTTTCTGGCCGAATCCGGCGTCGGATCGGAGTCGATGGCATTTTTCGCGACGGGTGCCGGAATCATGATGCTGGTGATCGGCAGCATCGTCGGAGCGATCATGGCGCTGGCCTTTTTTGCGATCACCGTCGTCAGCCTGCCGATGCTGGTCGACCGCGAGGTCGACTTTATCACGGCCATCATCGTCAGTCTGGCAACGGTGCGGTCGAACAAATTTGTTTTGCTGACCTGGGCCGTCATCATCGCGATCGCCCTGTTTGTCGCCATGCTGCCGCTTTTTCTGGGCCTGCTGGTCGTGCTGCCGATACTCGGTCATGCCACTTGGCATTTATACCGGCGATCGGCATGCACGCCCGGCCAGGCGAATGTTGACCATCGCACCTAGGCGATAATCAGACGCTCAGGCTTCGGCAAGAACCGACTGCATGAGCAGCGCTTTGCCTGTCCATTGGCCGTCGTCTATGGCATCGGCCAGCGCTGCGGCAACGTCGCCCCGCACGGCTTTGCCCTGGGGATCGACATCCTCGCCAAACAGCATATCACGCTGGCCGTCATCGTCGGTCAGGCTAACCGGACGAACGATGGCATAGCTAAGGCCCGAAGCCTTGAGATGCTCGTCGGCTTCATGCTTGGCCTGCAGATAATGGGCCAGGTCGCTATCGGGATCGGGATCGTCCGCGCCGGCGCTGCTGAGCATTACAAAACGGGAAACATCGGCTTGAGCAGCGAGATCAATGAGCCGCTTGGCCCCGTCGCGGTCGACCTTGTCGGTCATTTCCGGACCGGTGGAACCGCCGGATCCGGCAGCAAAAATCACTGCGTCGCAACCATCACATACGCCGCTCTGCAGATTGGTCAGATCGCCTTCCCGCAATGTCACATCATCCGGCAAAGAACTGGTGTCGGAGGACTTGCGGACCAGCGCGATCGGCGAGTGGCCGCGGGATTTCAATTGGTCGACGAGCCGCAGCCCGGTGTTGCCGGTCGCACCGGCGATGAGGATATTC
>CAXHZT010000021.1:0-42239 GCA_964022345.1 uncultured Sphingorhabdus sp. | reverse complement strand
CTCGGCTGCCATCCTGCTCAGCGCCTCCATCGGCCCGGCTGTAAACAACAGCGCATCTTTGGTGATCTGATCACCGAAGATGCCCCCGAGCGGTGTCATCCGCCGGCTCCCCGTTTCTCCGCAATCCCGAGCCCCGAGTTTAACCTCTTTTAATATCTCCCCGCTATTTTTCAGGCGGTGAAAGAACAGAAAATCGCTCCTTTCCCGCCGCGCCGCCAACGCGATGCTTTCCACCGGGCGAAGCGCGGGCCCTTCCGGCCCATTCCCGCCAGCACCGCGTCCCGCGACTCCATCCGCTGGCCCACCTTCATCGCGATCACCGCCGCCCTGTGCACGGCGCTGTTTCTGGCGATCTTCCTCAGCGGCGGTCCGGCCAGCACGACGGCTGCCGTCAACATCGATCCATACCGCGCCAGCTTCGGCATCTGCTTTGGCCCCGACCGCGTTACCTGCGTCGTTGACGGCGACACGATCTGGTACGAGGGCCGCAAGATCCGCATCGCCGATATCAACACGCCGGAAATCTCCAGCCCCGGCTGCGCCGCCGAAGAGCGGCTCGGCCAGCAAGCGAAGATCCGGCTGCGGGCTTTGCTCAACCAGGGCGCCTTCTCCCTGCAATCGATCGACCGCGATCAGGACCAATATGGCCGCGATCTGCGCATCATCACCCGCGACGGGAAAAGCCTGGGCGAGATACTCGTCACCGAGGGCCTCGCCGAACGCTGGCAGGGGGTTCGCCGCAACTGGTGCTAGGCCGCCGGCCCTGCCTTGCGCGAAAGCCACCAGGCCAGCGCGAACAACAGCATGAACAGTCCGTCGACCATGGCGCCGACAAATACCGGCCCCGCCGCCACACGCCCCTGCGCATAGAGGATGGTCACCGGCAGGAAGAAAGACAGCTTTTCCAATATCGAGATCGGAATCAGCGCGCGATAGCGGGCCGGGTCCGTCGCGATCAGGAGGAAGATCAGCTGGAACACCAACGCGATGCCGATAAAGCCGTAATAATATTCCGGTCGCGGCCCGGCTTCAGCGAACAGTCCGGGGACCAGCGCGAGAAAGCCCCAGGCGGCGGCGAGAGCGAAAATGATTCGGATATATTTCATGGCGACTCCGGGTTGAACTTTACAAACTTTACAGTGTTAAGAGGAAAAATCCCTGCGGGCCCAAAAATCACGAATTTCCGCATTTTTTCAGAATGTTGAACGACTTTGGCGGCATGGTTTCTCATGTCCCGATCTGTAGCACAAGGCGGGCCTGTAGGACAGAGGCGCTGCCGAAAGATGCCGCCAGTATGGCAAATTCCGCGCGCCATGATATGGACCGGCCATGGAACAATATCGTCATATCGTCGGCTGGGGCGCGATCGCCGTCGCCGCGCTCAACTTTCTCCCGCTACCCCTGCCCGCGCTCCCCCCGATGCTGACCGCCCCGATGATGATGCTCTTGCCCGGACTGGGTCCGGTGCTGATGATGCTCTCGCCAATGCTGCTTTTTGCCGCCGGTATCGGCCTGGTCAAAGGCTGGGACGGCGGGCGAAAGCTGTTTGTGGCCTGGGCGGTTGTTAGCGGATTGTCGGCAGTCGCGGGGCTGGACTATGCGCCGGTCGAGGCGATGGTGGATCTGGTGGTGATCGGGGTTTCGCTGGCGGTGGTACTGTGGGGGGACTGGCGGCGGTTGTTGCCGCGGCGCTAGGGCTGTTCGCCCGAAATTGCCCTCTCCCACAGGGAGAGGCAACGAAGACTTCCCCGGATGAAATCCGGGGTTAGTCGCAGTCGGTGAGGGGTTGTGCACTTCGGGAGGTTCCAACCCCTCACCGAGTTGCGCTAGTCAGACAAGCTGACAAGCTACACTTGCCTCTCCCTATGGGAGAGGGCAATGTTCCGGCCTGTTGTTCCTTTTCAAATATCAGCTCACCGCCCGCGATAGGGTTCGCAGGCTATGCCGTCATTGTCGCGGTCCAGCGGCCCCCGGTAGCCGGGTTGGCCGCGATAGATCGGTGCGGCGCCGGCGGCGCGGGCGGCGGCGCAATTGGGGTAATAGGCCGGCGCTTGCGGCCGCTGCGCGAAGCTCTGCACCTGGACGGCCTCTGCCGGTGACGACAGGCCGCCCGGCTCGTAGAAATAGACGCCGCAGAAGGTCAGGCCGACCAGTTGCACCATCGCGATCGTCTGCAATCGGCTATTGAACGGCTGCTTGCGCGTCTTGTGGCGGAAGAGCGCGCGGCCGGCATAAGCGCCCGGCGACCCGCCGAACAGCGCCAGCTTCAGCAGCGTCGACTCCGACACCCGCCATCCGAATTTCTCCGCCTGAATCTTGTCCCAGCCGAACAGCAGGAATGTCCAGCCGTTGAGCAGGATGAAAGCCAGCAGGATGTTGGTCGCGGTCAACATGGTGCGAATTTATTCGGACATGCTTAAAAACTGGTGAAAGGGGGCGCGCTCGTCATTGCGAGCGCAGCGAAGCAATCCAGTGCGTCGCTCGCCGCTCTGGATTGCTTCGTCGCTTTGCTCCTCGCAATGACGGGACCTTGTCACCCCCAACGCTGCGCCCTGCACGGAACAATCCTGCCCGCCACGCGTTGGTCAGGTAACAGAAAGAGGTACAGCATGACCGACAACCAGAACAGCAACCAGTCCCAGCGCGACGACGCACAGGCGCAGAAATTTGCCGAGAAGGCGCAGCAGCACACCAAGGCCAAGCGCACGGATATCGCCGACAGCACGCATGGCGGCCACACCGACCCGGCGCAGCTCATTCCCGACGACACTCAGGACACGGTCGATCATATGAAACAGATGGTCGAAAGCGGCCGCATCGAAGGCGGCGCCTTTGCCGGCGAGCGCAATGATGATGACGAGGAAAGCGATCTCGGCATTTTGGACAAGGCTGAGGATGACGCCCCGCTCAGCGAAAAGGGTGGCGCGGATTTTGGTAATAGTGGGTGATGGTAATGAATTCCCTCTCCCATAGGGAGAGGCAAGTGGAACTTGCCAGCTTGCTGGCTAGTGGAACTCGGTGAGGGGTTTTGACCTCTGAAGGGCGAAACCCCTCACCGACTGCGACTAACCCCGGATTGCATCCGGGGTAGTCTTCGTTGCCTCTCCCTGTGGGAGAGGGTGAAAATGCATTCGTCATCCTGAACTTGTTTCAGGATCTCCCAAGAGTTTGCGCTCTGCCGATGGGGATCCTGAAACAAGTTCAGGATGACGATTTATGGCGTTAACCTTCGCTCATTTTCCCATCCACACTCCAGATCCCCGCACCGCGCGCGGCGATGAACAGGAAGATGAAGCAGTAGAGCGCGACAATTTCGCCGCCGTTGGTGATCGGGTAGAGCCCGGACGAACCATGCGCCATCCAGTAGGCGGCGGCGCTCATGCCGCTGGCGATGAAGGCGGCGGGACGGGTGAACAGCCCCAGCGCGATCGCCGCGCCACCGATCAGCTCGATGCCGGCAGCGGCGTAGAGCACCGGGTTGAGCGGATAGTCAAAGGCGACCGGAAAGTTGAAAAGCTTTTGCACGCCATGCGCCATGAACAACAGCCCCGCGACGATCCGCAGCAGCGCGTAAGTGTGTTCCTTATATCCATCCAGAAATTTCATGATTGTTCCTCCCCGTTGATTGGTGGGGAAAGACTAGGCCGGGCTTGCCCTAGCGTCAACGCGGGAGAGGGTGGCCGCGGGGCAACAGTGTGTTGCCGATTTTGCTGTTGTGTGGCGTGAGCGGCGGTCGAGAGGAAAATTGGACCAAGCCAGTCGTCATCCTGAACTCGTTTCAGGATCTCCCGAGAGTTCGCGCTCTGCCGGAAGGGGTCCTGAGCCGCAGGCCAGCGAAGCTAAACGAGTTTAGGATGACGAGGGAGGGGATGAAAAAAATTAGTGATATCATTGATCAGTGAAATGTTAACGCAATTCCACCAATGAGTTTCGGGCAAGTTTTTCAATCACCGTTCCAGCCCTTTATGGTTTGACATAAACGCTCCAACTGATCTCGTAGGTCAAGGACAGACAAATGTTCGAGTGCAGTCTGTTCGACTACCATATGAGCTAGATTTACTTTAGATTTCGTAACGGCGGTGACTTTAGTATTGTCGAAGACCCCATCAAATTTGTCGATTTTCAGCGCGACAGATTTGGTGATACTCGCCAAAATTTTATTTTGGATATAGTTTTCAACCTCTTTGCCTTCCGTAATCCAAACGAAGCCACCCATCTCAGTTGACTCTTTCAACAATCGTCGCTTGGTTGCGTTGATATGCGCGCGAAATCTTCGCTTAGTTCCTTTTTTTAACCACTTCCGATCACTATCGATTACGATAGCGCAATTTCGGTTAAGCTTGAGAAGCGAAATTGCGCTATCAGTTTTATCTGGATTAGCTGCAGACACGTGACTTAGCAGTTTTCCGCCATAAAACATTATTGCATAGTCTACGCCTTCAATAAGAGTGCCGTCGCTGATCAACTCAATCCACCTATTCAGGTAAATACGATCTGAAGGCCCTTCCACCCAAATTACACCGTTGGCCTGAAGTATTTCAGAAGCTCTGATATCTAAATCTTCGATTATCCTCTTCGTGCTTTCATAATTAATTGAACTTCGCGCCACCGATCCTTCAGTTGTAGAAAAAACATGAATTATTCCACAATCGTTCCTACGACTAGCCCAGTCAATTCCGACCGGTGAGTGTGTCGTAATAAAAATTGTCATGTTGTGGGCTTCACGGAACTTGGAGACAAAATTTAGCAATCGTCGAAGTAGTGCCGGGTGTAAGTTGTTTTCAGGTTCTTCGAGAAAGAAAACTGATCCGGCCAGTTCCTTTTCTGAGATGATTGGATTCAATCTCATCGCTGCGAGAAAAGTGAAAATTGATTTTAACCCACTTCCTGAACGAGATAGTCTTACAAAACTTTTTGTATCTTCCTCGAGGAATATTTCCCATTCTCCCTTGTCATTCTCCCGCGTGATTATCCGAGTAAAGTGGTTATCCCCTTTGAATATCGTGTTTAAATCAGCCAGTAGACCGACATCAATTTCATCTCTTGGAAGGCGTTCATCATTTAAGAATGCCCGTACCGCATTGGTCAAGCCGCGGCCATTTGGCTCGACTAGCCATTCACTCGAGCTCGGCTCTGGAGAAACATCACGTTCCGCAGCTATTCGATACAACGGAATCCCTACCATCGGATCTGGCAACGCTCCAGCGAGAGTGGTCAAATATCGCGGACGCTCTGACTCGGGTATTTCTTTAAAATCCGGCCCCTTCACGAAACTTCGTTCATTCTTTCCTTGAAATGATCGAATGACTCTCTGCCCAACAAATTTCCTACCGTATTCCCAATGATTAGGTCCAGGGACGCCACCACGTGACACGTTGGGGGAAAATACCCTCTTAAGATCGCCCTCCAGTAATATCTGTGATACTTCTATTTTATAGCGATTACCCTGACGATCGATCTCGGGAACATAACTCGCACCACTCGTTTGCAGCAGTTCTAAAGCGTCATAAAATGATGATTTTCCGGAGTTGTTCCTTCCGATTAGAATATTGATCGGGCTGAAAGTGATCTGCTCAGGCCCGCTCCCAAAGCTTTTGAGATTAGAAATCCCAACCGAGAAACCTTCTAATGGATGACCAATTTTATCACTCAATATGGATGCCAATCTTAGTAAATAGTTGCCCCTACTCCGCAGCAACCCCAGCCTCTTCAAACATATCCGGCCCGTCATCCGCAGCCACTTCGTCTTCGTTCGCGACCTTGCCCTTGCGCTGGTCGAAGCTGGACCAGACGTCGTTCCACTCGCCCTTGGTCGCGCCTTTGGAATATTCGGTGGCGCGGGCTTCGAAGAAATTGGCGTGTTCGACGCCGTTCAGGAGGGGCGCCAGCCATGGCAGCGGGTGGTCTTCGACCATGTAGATCGGCTGGAAGCCGAGCTGACCCAGACGCCAGTCGGCGATATAGCGGATATATTTCTTGATTTCCTTGGCGGTCATGCCGGTGACCGGGCCGTCGCTGAACGCGAGGTCGATGAAGGCATCTTCCAGGCGGACGGTTTTCTGGCAGCAGTCGATAATATCTTCCTTGACCGACTTGGTCAGGCAGTCGCGTTCCTGCACGAAGGTGTGGAACATCTTGATGATGCCCTCGCAGTGCAGGCTTTCGTCGCGGACCGACCAGGAGACGATCTGGCCCATGCCCTTCATCTTGTTGAAGCGCGGGAAGTTCATCAGCATGGCGAAGCTGGCGAACAGCTGCAGCCCTTCGGTGAAGCCGCCGAACATCGCCAGCGTCTTGGCGATATCCTCGTCATTGTCGACGCCGAATGTGCCCATATAATCGTGCTTGTCCTTCATCGCTTCATATTCGAGGAACATCGAATATTCGCTTTCCGGCATGCCGATCGTGTCGAGCAGATGCGAGTAGGCGGCGATATGGACGGTTTCCATGTTGGAAAACGCGGTCAGCATCATCTTGATTTCGGTCGGCTTGAACACGCGGCCATATTTGTCGTGATAGCAATCCTGCACCTCGACATCGGCCTGGGTGAAGAAGCGGAAAATTTGCGTGAGCAGATTGCGTTCGTGATCGGTGAGCTTCTGCGCCCAGTCGCGGCAATCCTCGCCGAGCGGCACTTCTTCCGGCATCCAGTGGATCTGCTGCTGCCGCTTCCAGAATTCATAGGCCCAGGGATATTCAAAGGGCTTGTAGGTTTTGCGTGCTTCCAGAAGTGACATGTTAACTCGTTCTCCGCTTTACTCATCGTCATCCCAGCATCGGCTGGGACCTAATCCGATATTATTTTCGCACACCTTGGTCCGGGTTTGGCCCCAGCTTTCGCTGGGGTGACGGCCTTGGTGCGCTGCGCTCCCTTACTTCCGAATAAAACAGCCCCCTCCCAAAAGGAGCAAAAAGGAGGGGGCAGTGGGCAAAGTCTAGATGCCGCGCTGCCTGATTACTGGCACGCCAGACATTCGTCATAATCGGTGGTGCCGGCGGTGGTCATCAGTTCGACCGTTTTCGGGTCGAGCGTGTTGTCCGCCTCGACGCCGCCGCCAGATGCTTCCGAGGCGACCGCTTCGCCACCGGCAAAACCGGCGCGCTGGATCGATTTCGAACGCAGATAATAGAGCGACTTGATGCCCAGCTCCCACGCGCGGAAGTGCAACATCAGCAGGTCCCATTTGTCGACATCGGCCGGGATGAACAGGTTCAGCGACTGCGCCTGATCGATGTAGGGCGTACGGTCGGCAGCAAGTTCGAGCAACCAGCGCTGGTCGATCTCGAAGCTGGTCTTGTACGTGTCCTTTTCCTCGGGGCTGAGGAAATCGAGATGCTGGACGCTGCCGCCCTTCTCGAGGATCGAGTTCCAGACATTGTTGCTGTCCTTGCTCTTTTCCTGCAGCAATTTTTGCAGATGCGGGTTCTTCACCACGAAGCTGCCCGAGAGCGTCTTGTGGGTATAGATGTTCGCCGGGATCGGTTCGATACAGGCCGAAGCGCCGCCGCAGATGATGCTGATCGACGCGGTCGGTGCGATCGCCATCTTGCAGGAGAAGCGCTCCATCACGCCCTGGTCGGCCGCATCGGGGCACGGCCCGCGTTCCTTCGCAAGCATCATGCTGGCTTCGGACGCTTTGGCCGAAACATGCTTGAAGATCTTGAAGTTCCAAGATTTTGCCAGCGCGCTTTCGAAGCCGAGGCCGCGGGCCTGCAGGAAGCTGTGGAAGCCCATCACGCCGAGGCCGACGCTGCGTTCGCGTTCGGCGGAATATTTGGCGCGCGCCATTTCGTCCGGCGCGCGGTCGATATAATCCTGCAGAACATTGTCGAGGAAGCGCATGACGTCCTCGATAAAGTCCTTGTCCACCGACCATTCATCCCATGTTTCGAGATTGAGCGAGGACAGGCAACACACTGCGGTCCTGTCCTCGCCAAGATGATCGCGACCCGTGGGCAGTGTGATCTCTGAACAAAGATTGGAGGTGGAAACCTTGAGACCCAGATCGCGGTGATGCTTGGGCATCATCCGGTTCACCGTGTCGCTGAAGATGATATAGGGCTCGCCCGTGGCCAGCCGTGTCTCGACCAGCTTCTGGAACAGGCTGCGCGCATCGACGGTGCCGCGAACCGAACCGTCTTTCGGCGATTTGAGATCGAATTCCGTGCCGTCGCGGACCGCTTCCATGAACTCGTCGGTCAGCAGCACACCATGGTGCAGGTTCAGCGCTTTCCGGTTAAAGTCACCGGAAGGCTTTCTGATTTCAAGAAATTCTTCGATTTCCGGATGGTTGACGTCGAGATAGCAAGCCGCCGAACCACGGCGCAGCGAACCCTGCGAAATCGCAAGGGTCAGACTGTCCATCACGCGGACAAACGGAATGATACCCGATGTCTTGCCGTTCAGGCCGACCGGTTCGCCGATACCGCGAACGCTGCCCCAATAGGTGCCGATGCCGCCGCCGCGCGAGGCGAGCCAGACATTCTCGTTCCAGGTGTTGACGATGCCGCCGAGGCTGTCGTCGACGCTGTTGAGATAGCAACTGATCGGCAGGCCGCGTCCGGTGCCGCCGTTGGACAGCACAGGCGTCGCCGGCATGAACCAGAGCCGCGAGATATAGTCATAGAGCCGCTGCGCATGATCCTGATCATCGGCATAGGCGTCCGCAACACGGGCGAACAGATCCTGAAAGGATTCGCCGGGCAGCAAATAGCGGTCCTGCAGCGTTTCCTTGCCGAAATCGGTCAGCAGAGCATCGCGGGACTCGTCCAGCTTGATCTTGAAGCGGCGCTTTTCGACGCTGTGGCTGTCGCGCTCCGCCTTCAATTCCTTTTCGTCATTGGCCTTGGCCGAAGCCGCTTCGGCGGCTTCCTTCTTGCTGACCTCGGGTTCGCTTGTCGGGGTTGCTTTTTCAGCTTTGCTTTTTGGCGTATCTAGTACTTCCGCGCCCATTTCACTCTCACTCACATCTGTTCCCGACACATTCTCATTGTCGCGATTGTCTCTAAAATCCATCAAAGCCCCCTAAGTTTACTCAACTAATCCATCGCTCGCACCGGTCTGTCGACCGTTTCGTCATCGGGATTTTGTTCGGGCTTTTGTTCCTGTCTTGTTCGACTCGGACCGAAGTCTCCATCCTAACAGTTTTCTGACCCGGGCGGGCATATATTTTCTTGCCCAAAATCCCGTTTATTCCGTTGCATTTGGCACAAAGGGGAGCTGTCCACCGAGTCGGTGCTATTGACAACAAACACTATACGTTGGTGTGCCCCCTTGGCCTAACCACAACCTATAGTGGCTGAATCGAGATTTTATGCAAGGGGGTAAATGACATTTTAAAGACTCCACTCATCGTATAAATGAATCGCTTCGTCGAACGCCGATTCATGCTGCAATGCAGCGACGCGTGGACCTTCTAGGGCTCTGGTAATGCGCAAGAGTCGATGATAGAATTTACAAAATTAACTGTCCACAGCCACTGCACATAGCCGCATGACTCTTTTCTTACCCCAGATGTGGTAGTTCCCTTCCACAACATGGGAATTAGAAAAACCGGAACCCTTCCTTCTCACAAACTGGATCGATCGCGAACATGGACCTGAAACTCGAAAACAAATCGGTACTGGTGACCGCCGGCAGCAAAGGCATCGGCCTGGCCACTGCGCGCGGCTTTTATGATGCCGGCGCGCGGGTTGCCATTTGCGGTCGCTCACAGGAAAATCTGGATGCCGCCGCAGCGCTCATGCCCGATTGCCTCGCGATCACCGGCGACGTGTCAAAGGCGGAGGATATCGACCGGATTGTCGCGTCTGCCTCAGGGAAATTCGGCGGCATCGACATATTGGTGAACAATGCCGGCGGCCCGCCCCCCGGCCTGTTTGTCGATCTGGACGATGCGGATTGGGCGAAGGCTGTGGAACTCACCCTGATGTCCGTTGTCCGGGCGACCCGGCTGGTCTTGCCCCATATGCAGGCGCAAAAATGGGGACGGATCATCACGATATCCTCCTCCGGCGTGAAGCAGCCTGTTCCCGGCCTTACCCTTTCCAACAGTATCCGCATGGCGGTACTCGGCTGGGCCAAGACGCTGGCCAACCAGGTCGGCCCGGACAATATATTGGTGAATACGGTGTGCCCGGGCTTCACCAATACCGACCGGGTGACACAGATACTGGAATCACAATCGGCTGCTTCGGGAAAAACCACGGAAGAAATAGCAAAAGGCATTGCCGCACATATCCCGCTCCAACGCATTGGCCAGCCGGAAGAAATTGCCAATCTGGCGGTGTTCCTGGGTTCCGAAGCGGCGAGCTATATCACCGGTACGGCAATACAGGTGGATGGCGGATCGGTCCAAAGCCTTGGCTAGGCCCTAGCCGGTCACCCGCGAAATCGCTCTTCAACAGCTATGCCGAAGGGCTTGCCGAGACAGCTAGCGTTGTTCGCGGTCGACGAGAAGTTCGGTAGCGGGCTTGCGCCGGAGCGCCACGATCAGCACGCCGCCGATCGCCAGTGCCGCGCCCAACGCCATCCGCAGATCAAAATCATCATTGGTGATCCAGACGCCCAATCCGATCGTCGCCAATGGCGTTATCAGCGTAAGCGGCGCGAGAAGATTAGCCTCATAATGGTGGATCAGGTAATAATAGGCGGAATGCGCACCGACCGATACGATCAGTGCGGTGAACAGAACAGCCGCGGCGAGCGGCCATCCGGCAGCGGTCGCAGCGGACCATTGGCCCTGTTCGAATAGCGCCGAGCACAAGGTCAGCGAGATGACCGACACCAGACCGACCCAGGCCTGAAAGCGGAAGGGCGTGACATTGTCCACGCGCTTCATCAGCACGGCGCCAGCCGATCCCGCAAAGGCAGCGGCTGCGACAAACCATAGACCTGCGGTCAGGGTTAACCCCTCCGGACGCCAGATCACCAGAAGAACCCCGAGCAGCGTTAGCCCGATCCCGATGCCACGGCGCCAATGCACCCGCTCGCCGAGCATGAGCATCGACAGCAAGATCGTAAAGGGAACCCCGAGCTGCAATATGATGGCGGCCGAGGACGGCGATGTTGTCTTCAAACCAATGAACAGCAGCGCGAAATTCCCGCCACCCATCAGCAAGCCGATCAATATGATCCGCCAGGCCGGACGGGGCATGGGCAGAAGCCAGGGCAACATTACCAGCGCGACCACGGCAAAGCGCAGCGCGGCGTAGAAAATCGGCGGAACCGCCCAGTCGTCGACGATGATCTTGCTCAAGACATTGTTCGACGCCCAGATCAGGCAGACCAGTACAAGAAGCAGGAAATCACGCGCGCGCATAGCTTTGGGGTCCCTTGATGTGCCTGTGGCGTTTCCCGTTCCATCGTCCGTATCGTTTCGCCGGCCCGTTCGCAATCGCAGCGTGAAGCGGAAGCCCGATTATATTCTGCGCGATAATGATAGCCGCATTGCGCCGACCAGCAGTGCTATCAGCGCCAGATATTCATGGGAAAAAGCGGCGCGACAAAAACTTGCCCGGTCCGGTCATATCGGCCTAAAGGCAATCCAACCGCATATCGCCGATATTCTGGAGCATTCATGACCACGACCATCAAGACCGCAGACCTGATCGAAAGCGTTGCCGACGCATTGCAATTTATCTCTTACTATCATCCGATGGATTATATCCGGGCGCTCGGCAAAGCCTATGATGCGGAGAAATCGCCTGCAGCCAAGGATGCGATCGCGCAGATACTGACCAATTCGAAAATGTGCGCCGAGGGGCACCGCCCGATTTGCCAGGACACGGGTATCGTCAATGTCTTCGTCAAATGGGGCATGGATTGCCGGCTTGATGACACATCGCAATCGATGCAGGAAATTGTCGATGAAGGCGTGCGCCGCGCCTATCTCCATCCGGAGAACAAGCTGCGCGCCTCGATCCTGGCCGATCCCGCCTTCACCCGGCGCAACACCAAGGACAACACGCCTAGCGTGCTGCATGTCGAGATGGTGCCCGGTGACAAGGTCTCCGTCGATGTCGCGGCCAAGGGTGGCGGATCGGAAAATAAATCCAAATTCAAGATGATGAACCCGAGTGACAATATCGTCGACTGGGTGCTGGAAATGATCCCGCAGATGGGCGCCGGCTGGTGTCCGCCCGGCATGCTCGGCATCGGTATCGGCGGCACCGCCGAACGCGCCGTATTGCTCGCCAAGCAGAGCCTGATGGACCCGATCGACATGGGCCAGCTCAAGGAGCGCGGTCCGCGCAACGATATCGAGGAAATGCGGATCGAGATTTTCGACAAGGTCAACGCGCTGGGCATTGGCGCGCAGGGACTGGGCGGACTGTCGACCATCCTCGACGTCAAGATCAACGACTGGCCCTGCCATGCGGCGGGCAAGCCGGTCGCGATGATCCCCAACTGCGCCGCCACCCGTCACGCGCATTTCACGCTGGACGGCAGCGGCCCCGCCTATCTCGAAGCGCCGAAGCTCGACGAATGGCCGGACGTCAACTGGACCCCGTCATCGGAAGCCAAGCGCGTCTATCTCGACAAGCTGGATGCGGCAGAAGTCGCGACCTGGAAACATGGTGACCGGTTGCTGCTCAACGGCAAGATGCTGACCGGCCGCGATGCCGCGCACAAGAAGATCAAGGATATGCTGGAAGCCGGCGAAGAATTGCCGGTCGAGTTCCGGGGCCGCGTCATCTATTATGTCGGCCCCGTCGATCCGGTAGGCGAGGAAGTGGTTGGCCCCGCTGGCCCGACCACCGCGACGCGGATGGACAAGTTCACCGACATGATGCTCGAACAGGGTCTGCTGGCGATGGTCGGCAAGGCGGAGCGCGGGCTGGACACGGTCGGCTCGATCAAGAAGCACAAGAGCGCCTATCTGATGGCGGTCGGCGGCAGCGCCTATCTGGTGTCGCGCGCGATCAAGGGATCGAAAGTGGTCGGCTTTGAAGAGCTTGGCATGGAAGCGATCTACGAGTTCGAAGTGCAGGACATGCCGGTCACGGTCGCGGTCGATGCCGAAGGACAGAGCGTGCACCATCTCGCGCCGCTGGTCTGGCAGGAGAAGATCAGGAAAGAAGGTCTGCTCGAAGGGGTCTGAATAGCCGCTTTTTCCGGGTCATTCGAGACCCCTCCGTATTCGCTATGCAATTTCATGACGAACGGATAGACCGGCGGAGCAGACGGACTGTACAGCAGACGTTCATTGGCCCAATGTCACCCGGCCTACCCAATCATGTCACATTGGCAATGTGACCGCTCTATTTGAAATATTCCCGATTATGCATAGTTTTTTCAAGCTCCAGTCTCTCGACTTGGCGATCGACCTCGGTACGGCCAATACGCTTATCTATGTGCGGGATCGCGGCATCATGCTCGACGAACCGTCCGTCGTCGCGCTCGAAACCAATGACGGCGTGACCAAGGTTCTCGCCGTCGGTAGCGATGCCAAGCTGATGATGGGCAAAACGCCGAGCAATATTAAGGTCATTCGGCCGTTGAAAGACGGGGTCATCGCCGACCTCGATGTCGCGGAGCAGATGATCAAGCATTTCATCCAGAAGGTGCACCAGAAAAAGAGCGGATTATTCCGGCGTTTCGATATTGTTATCTGCATTCCTTCCGGCTCCACCAACGTGCAGCGGCGCGCGCTTCGCGATGCCGCTTCCAATGCCGGCGGATCGGGCGTCTATTTCATCGAAGAACCGATGGCTGCGGCAATCGGCGCCGGCATTGCGGTAACCGAACCTGTGGGCACGATGGTTGTCGATATCGGCGGCGGCACCACCGAGGTTGCGATTTTGTCTCTGCAGGGCCTGGCTTACAGCACATCCGGACGGATGGGCGGCGACAAGATCGACGATGCCATTGCCTCGCATATCCGCCGCAAACATAATCTCGCGATCGGTGAATCCACCACCGAACTCGTCAAACATGAAATTGCCAGCGCGATAAAACCGGAAGGCAACGGACGCACGATGCACATAAAGGGCCGCGATCTGGTGAGCGGCATGCCAAAGAAAATCGCCATCACCGAAGCCGAGATTGCCCAGGCGATCGCCGAGTCCGTCGGCCAGATTGCGGAATCCGTGCTCAATGCGCTGGAGAACACCAAACCGGAACTCGCGGCGGACATCATGGACCAGGGCATCGTCCTGACCGGTGGCGGGGCGTTATTGGGACGGATCGACGAATTTATCGCCGAGAAAACAGGGCTGCCAGTCACCATCGCCGACGACCCCCTCACCTGCGTTGTCAATGGCGCGGGTCAGGCGCTCGAGGATCCGCTCTATCGCAATATGCTGATCCCCGCTTAGAGTTAGCTCTTCCGCTCTGCCTGCTTCGGCTCGCCTCCTGGCTCGGCATCATGGCGCACCCTCGCCTCTCGCCCGAGCAATATTTCTCGGGGAATGACAATGGCGGCCAATCACGATATATCGAAGCCATGTATATTCTCATCATCTTCCTGTGCGGCGTCGCCAATTTTGCGATGCACAAGGCCATGCTCGAGAGCAATCACCCGCTGATTGCCGAGGCGCGCGGCAGTTTCCGCAAAATGCTCGGCCCCTATGGAAGCTATATTCTGGAATTTTTCATGCTCGCCGCGGCGATGATATTCGCCAATATGGGCATGCTCACCGCCGTGATCTTCTATTTCGTCTATACTCTGGCCAATTGCGCTGCGGCCTGGGTGCTTTTTTCAAACAAGCATTGATATAGAAGAGCTTAGCAGCGAAGCTGTTTGTCCGACTACGAATGTAGTTTATCGAAAGCCGGTATCGGGTGCAACCAATCGGACATAGCAGCATCCCATCCAAAACGGATGGCCTGGGGAGGAATATTTTGCACAATCGAAATCGAGCTTTGAAACGCATTGTCATGGGAGCAATGATCGGTTCCGCGCTCTTCCCCGTCGCAGCACAGGCGCAAACCGCCAGCCTCTCGTCGCTGCAGCCCCGCATCGAGAGCGGACGGCAGGTCTACGAGTCCGAACAATTTGTCCGCTTCAATCCCCGCACCGCGCTGGACATGGTCCGCCAGGTACCCGGCTTCACCATCGACACCGGCGACGGCGATGAACGCGGTCTGGGTCAGGCTGATGAAAATGTGCTGATCAATGGCGCCCGCATATCCGGCAAGAATGTCGACGCGTTCACTTTTCTCGGCCGGATTTCCGCGGCCAATGTTCTGAGAATCGAAATCGTGGACGGCGCCACGCTGAGCATTTCCGGTCTGTCCGGACAAGTGCTCAATCTTGTGACCAACACAAGCGAGACCAGCGGACTCAGCGGCAGTTTCAAATGGGAACCGGTATGGCGCCGCGCGGGCAACGACTGGCTTTCCGGCGATGCCTCTGTCAGCGGCAAGCTGGGCAAGGGCGATTTTACCCTGTCGGTCGAAAATGATGCGGCGCGCAACGGCGTCGAAGGACCGGAACAGGTCACCGACCGCTTCGGCAATCTGCTGTTCGAGCGCGACGAGGTCGCCCGCTATCGCCAGGACGCGCCGAAGCTGAGCGGAGCCTATAGTCTCACCAGCGACAGCGGTTCGGTATTCAACGCCAATGCCGCCTATCAACTGTTCCGCCGCCGGGAAACGGTAGACACCGATCGCACCCAGGCCGGCCAGCCCGATATTTTTGAACGCTATTCCAGCCGCGAGAATGAATGGAATGCCGAATTCAGCGCGGACTATGAATTCGGTCTCGGCAGTGGCCGTCTCAAGCTCATCGGCTTGCAGCGTTTCGAACATAGTCCGGTCAGCGACTTTTTTGGCCAAACATTTACCGACGGCGTCACGCCCGCCAACGGCAGCCGCTTTGACACGGTGACCGATGAGGGCGAGTCGATCCTGCGCGCCGAATATGGCTGGAAAACGACCGGCGGAACCGATTGGGGCGTCAGTGTTGAAGGCGCCTATAATTTTCTCGACAATGAAGGCATGCTGGCGGTGCTCGACGACCAGGGCATATTCCAGCCGGTCGCGCTGACCAACGCCAATAGCAAGGTCACCGAATATCGCGGCGAGATCATCGGCTCCTATGGGCGTCCGCTGACGGAGACGCTAACGCTGCAGGCGACATTGGGCGGCGAATATAGCAAGATCAGCCAGAGCGGCGCGGCGGGCCAGAGCCGGTCCTTCATTCGCCCGAAGGGTTCCGTATCGCTGGCATGGCGACCGCAGCCGGCTCTTGACATCAGCCTGAAAATTGACCGGTCGGTCGGCCAGCTCAATTTCTTCGATTTCGTCCAGTCGGTCGATGTTTCGCAGAATAACGGCAATGCCGGAAATCCCGAACTGGTCCCGCCGCAAAGCTGGCGCGCGGAGCTGGAGGCGACACAAAAACTGGGCCCATGGGGATCACTGACCGTCAATATTTACGGCGAGAAATTCAGCGATATTGTTGATTCCATCCCGATCACGGCCACCACCGAGGCGCGCGGCAATCTCGACAGCGCGACCAGCTATGGCGTGGAAATGATCACCAGCATATTGTTCGATCCCATAGGCTGGAGCGGCGCCAAGCTCGATTTTGAAGGCGAGCTTCGTAAAAGTTCGCTGCGCGATCCCCTGACAGGCATTCACCGGCGGATCAGCGATGACAAGATATTCACCTATGAAGCCACTTTGCGTCACGATATTCCCGGCAGCAACTGGGCATGGGGCGCCGGTGTCGAGGATTTCCGCTATTCGGATTTTCTGCGACTGGATCAGATCACCCGCTTTCGCACCGCCGCGCCCTATAGCTGGATATTTGTCGAGCATAAGGATGTGTTCGGACTGACTGTCCAAGCCAATCTGGGCAATCTTTTCGGTCGGGCCGAGAATTTCACCCGCACCGCCTTTGGTGATCTTCTGGGTCAGCCAGGGGATCTGGACCGCGGATTTATGAGAGGCCGGCGCAACGGACCGGTCGCCTTTGTCGAGGATCGCAGCCGCGAATTTGGCCTGATCTACCGATTGACGATCAGCGGCAGCTTCTGACGCACCGCGCTGGTGAATTTATAGCCGGATAGACTTTCGGCGCCGTCGGTCCTACATCCGGCCCATGCCACCCGATTATGCCACCGAGGGTCAGATCGACCCGCCGATGATCCCTACGCTCAAGCGGTTCCTGCCCTATCTCTGGCCCAAGGGCGAGCCGGGGCTGCGGTTGCGGATCATCATCGCCGGCCTGCTGGTGCTATGCGCCAAGGCCGCAGTCCTGACGATGCCGTTTCTGTACAAGGCGGTTATCGACGGCATGTCGGACGAGGATCTCGGCACCGAACTGGCCGTGCTGCTCGCGCTTGTCGCAGCTTATGGTCTGGCCCGCTTTGGTCAGGTGCTGTTCGACAATATGCGCAATATCGTGTTTGAAAAGGTGGGCCAGCAGGCCGCGCGCCGCCTCGCCACCAATGTCTTCACACATCTCCACAGCCTGTCGCTCCGCTTCCATCTCGGTCGCCGCACCGGCGAAGTCACCAAAATCATCGAACGCGGGACCAAGAGCATCGATATCATGCTCTATTTCCTGCTGTTCAACATCGCCCCGACGGTCGTCGAGCTGACCGCGGTGCTGATCATTTTCCAGATCAAATTCGGCTTCGGGCTGGTCGCCGCAACGATGGCGATGGTCGCCATATATATCATTTTCACCCGCAAGGTGACAGACTGGCGCAACGCGCTGCGGGCCAAGATGAATGATATGGATACAAGGGTGATCGGCCGTTCGGTTGATGCGCTGCTCAATTACGAGACGGTCAAATATTTTACCGCCGAACAGCGCGAGGCCGAGCGCTATGACAAGGCGATGAAAGACTGGGCTGCGGCAGCAGTAAAGTCGGAAAATTCGCTCGGCCTGCTCAATATCGGCCAGTCGATCATCACCAATCTGACGATGATCGGAGCGATGGCGTTCAGCGTCTACGGATGGCAACAGGGCGATTTGACGGTCGGCGACTTGGTGCTGGTTAACGCCTTGCTGATGCAGTTGTTCCGGCCGCTCGACCTGCTCGGCATGGTCTATCGCACCATCCGTCAGGGACTGGTCGACATGGACGCGATGTTCAAGCTGATCGATACCAAGCAGGAAGTCGTCGACAAGCCGGGCGCAGAGCCGCTGCAGATTTCCGAGGGGACGGTGCGCTTTGAAAATGTCGTGTTCAACTATGACGATGATCGCCAGATATTGCACGGGCTGGATTTCGAGGTGCCGGCGGACGGGACGCTGGCCATTGTCGGGCCATCCGGTGCCGGAAAATCGACGATCGCGCGATTGCTATTCCGCTTCTATGATCCGCAGGGCGGACGGATTTTGATCGATGGTCAGGATATAGCCGAAGTCACCCAGCAGAGTCTGCGCGGCGCAATCGGCATCGTTCCGCAGGACAGCGTGCTGTTCAACGACAGCATCGGCTATAATATCGGCTATGGCCGCGAAGGGGCAACCCAGATCGAGATCGAGGACGCCGCGCGCGGCGCCGCTCTCGACGGCTTTATCGCCAAACTACCGGACGGCTATGACACACAGGTCGGCGAGCGCGGGCTAAAATTGTCTGGCGGCGAGAAACAGCGCGTCGCAATCGCGCGCACATTGCTGAAAAACCCGCCGATCCTGATCCTCGACGAAGCCACGTCGGCGCTCGACAGCCGTACCGAGGATGAAATTCAGGCAACGCTTGCCAAGATATCGGAACGGCGGACCACCTTGATCATCGCCCACCGGCTATCGACCATCACCCATGCCGACGAGATCATCGTGCTCAACGAAGGGCGGATCGCCGAACGCGGCAGCCACCGGCAGTTGCTGGTCAAGCGCGGGCTCTATGCGGACATGTGGAAGCGGCAGGCGGAGGACCAGCGGGAACCGGCCTGACCGCAAGTCCGGACTACATTTTCGGTCATTTTCGTTTTTGCGGTTCCCCATGATGCCGTCTCTGGCTAGGGAATAGTCTATGACCGAAGCCCTTCTTCCCCTGCTCAAATCGACCTTCGGCTTCAGCAGCTTTCGCGGCATGCAGGAACCGGTGCTGGCGCGGGTGATGGCGAAGCAGAATGCGCTGGCCGTCATGCCGACCGGTTCGGGCAAGTCGCTCTGCTACCAGCTTCCCGCCATTGCCAATAAAGGCACGACCATCGTGATCTCCCCGCTGATCGCGCTGATGCACGACCAGTTGCGCAGCGCCGAAGCAGTCGGAATCCGGGCGGCCACCCTCACCTCGGCCGATGACAATCGCGCGGAGACGATTGCCCGGCTAAGAGCTGGCGAACTGGACCTGCTCTACGCCGCGCCCGAACGCGCGTCCCAGCCCCATTTTCGCGAATTGCTGGAGCAGACCGATATTTCGCTCTTCGCCATCGACGAAGCGCATTGCGTATCCGAATGGGGCCATGATTTCCGCCCCGACTACCGGCTGTTGCGCCCGCTGCTCGACCATTTCGGTTCGGTGCCAAGGCTGGCACTGACCGCTACCGCCGACGCCCATACCCGCGACGATATATTGGTGCAGCTGGGGATCGAGCAGGACGGGCTCATCCTCGCCGGTTTCGACCGGCCCAATATCCGCTACAGCATGAGTCCGCGCAGCGGGCTGGCACGGCAGATCGGCGATCTGGTCGATCGCATCCCGGGACCGGGCATAATCTATGCGCAGACCCGCGCCGCGACCGAGAAAATGGCCAGCCAGATCGCTGCCACCGGACGCAGCGCCCGCGCCTATCACGCTGGCCTGCCGCCGGAAGTCCGCCAGCAGAACCAGCATGATTTTGTCGCATCGGAAGATATGGTGATGGTCGCCACGATCGCCTTTGGCATGGGCATCGACAAGCCGGATGTCCGCTTTGTTGCCCATGCCGGGCTGCCCAAATCGATCGAGGCTTATTATCAGGAAACCGGCCGCGCCGGCCGCGACGGCGACCCGGCCGAAGCGCATATGTTCTGGGGTGCGGAAGATTTCGCCAGGGCAAGGCAGCGGCTCGGCGAAATTGACGAAGCCCGGCTGGAAAGCGAACGGACAAGGCTGGCGGCTCTCGGGGGTCTGGTCGAAACACCGGGCTGCCGGCGTGCGGTGCTGCTCCGTCATTTCGGCGAGAATCCTCCGGAGCAATGCGGCAATTGCGACAATTGCCTGAATGCTCCGAAAACCCGCAATGTCACCGAACTGGCGCGGAAATTCCTGTCCGCTGTCTATCGCACCGGCCAGAGTTTCGGCGTCACCCATCTCGAAGCGGTGCTTACCGGAAGGCAGGATGAAAAAATTCTGTCGCGCGGCCACGACCAGCTATCGGTTTTCGATATTGTCGATCATGAGGAAGCCGCCCTGATCAAGCCGGTATCCCGCTCGCTTCTGCTCCGCGACGCGCTGCGCAACACCGAGCATGGCGGTCTGATGTTCGGCCCCGAAGCCCGAAAGATTCTCAAGGGTGAACAGGAAGTCGCCATTGTCGAACCGCCCAAACGTGCCTCGCGCAAACGTCGGGGTGGCAGTTCTTCCCCCAATCCGTTCGGCGACCCCCTGTTCGAAGCCTTGCGGCAGAAGCGCATGGAACTGGCCAAGGAACTGGGCGTCCCGCCTTATGTCATCTTCCATGACAGCGTGCTGCGGGATATGACCGGACTGAAACCAGACAGTCTTTCAGCGCTGGGCGAACTTCCCGGCATTGGCGCGGCCAAACTGGAGAAACATGGCGAGGCCTTTTTGACCGTCATCCGCAATGTGGTAGAAGCCCAGCAGGAAAGCGCATGAAAATATTGTCTGCACTAATAGCGATCGCATTGGCTGGCTGTACTGCGGCATCAGCCACTGATAGATCCGTTCCGACAGAGGAGAGCCAAAGCATGTTCCGGAAAATCAATGATCACATCAGCGTATCAGAGCAAATCACGCTGGACGATATCGCCTCGGCCAAGGCGGACGGCGTTACCCTGATCATCAACAATCGGCCCGATGGCGAAGATCCGTCGGCACCGCAAAGCGCAGACATCCAGGCGGCAGCGCATGAAGCCGGCCTCAAATATATCGCGATTCCCATCACCCATAGCGGTTTTTCAGGGCCGCAGGTCGACGCCATGATCGCGGCTCTTGCCGACGGGGACAAGGCCCTCGCCTATTGCCGCTCGGGCACCCGCTCGACGCTGCTCTGGTCGCTCGCCCAGGCCAAACAGGGCGTGGCACCGGACGAAATCGCACGGCTGGCAGGCAATGCCGGCTATGATATCACGCCGGTCCGCGCGATGATTGACGCGCTGGCTGCTGGAAGCTGACGCTAGAGGCTAGACAGTCACTAACATTGGTGTAAATAGTCGGTTATGGAGAACCTGCCATCACCGACGACCTGGGCGATTCCCTTTTTCGTCATCACCGTTGCACTGGAATGGTGGTGGAGCCGGAAAAACGCCCGGGTTCGCTATGAAACCAAAGATGCCTTCACGTCGCTGGCGCTGGGGACCGGCAGTCTCGTTGCCGGCATCCTGACCGGCGGCTTTGTTCTGGCGTTGAGCCTGTTGGTTTACGAGCACCGTATTTTTGATATCCAGATAGGCTGGCCCAACGCGCTGTGGATCGTGCCATTGGCCTTTGTTCTCGACGATTTTACCTATTACTGGTTCCACCGCACCGCCCATCGCGTCCGCTGGTTCTGGGCGGCGCACGTGATCCACCACAGCAGCCAGCATTATAATCTGACCACGGCGCTGCGGCAAACCTGGACCGGCTTTTTTGCCCTCAGCTTTCTGTTCTCGATGCCGCTCTTTTACCTCGGCTTTCCGCCGGCCCTGATATTTTTCCTGTCGGGACTGAACCTGATCTATCAATATTGGATCCACACCGAGGCGATCGACCGGATGCCGAAATGGTTTGAAGCGGTGATGAACACCCCTTCCCACCACCGCGTGCATCATGCGACCAATCCCCGCTATCTCGACCGCAATTATGCCGGCGTCTTCATCATCTGGGACAAGATGTTCGGGACCTATGAACCGGAAACCGATGCCGAGAATATCCGCTATGGCATCATCAAGAACCTCGACAGTTTCAATCTGTTCTGGGCCGCCTTCCATGAATGGATCGGCATCGCGAAGGATTTGTGGAGCGCTCCGTGGCGCTACAAGATCAACTATTTAATCAAACCGCCCGGGTGGAGCCATGACGGCTCCCGGGAAAGCAGCGAGACCATAAAGGCACGCTGGGCAGAGCAGGAGAGAAATACATGGCAGAATTTGACTTCATCGTCATCGGCGGCGGTTCCGCCGGCAGCGCAGTCGCAGGACGGCTGAGCGAAGACGGCAAGCACACGGTGTGCCTGCTCGAAGCGGGCGGACGCAATAATAATTTCCTCGTCAAGACGCCGGGGATGATGCCTTTCCTACTGAAAAACGCCAACTGGAAGTTCGATACGGTCCCGCAAAAGGGGCTCAACGGCCGCACCGGCTATCAGCCGCGCGGGCGCGGTCTTGGCGGTTCCAGCGCGATCAATGCGATGGTCTATATCCGTGGCAATAAATGGGATTATGACAATTGGGCCGCGATGGGCTGTGACGGCTGGTCCTATGATGATGTCCTGCCCTATTTCAAGAAATCGGAAGGCAACGAGCGCGGCGGCGACGATTTTCATGGCGGCGATGGGCCGCTGTCCGTCTCCGACCAGAAATGGCCCAATCCGGGAAGCCTCGCCTTTGTCGAAGCGGCGCGCAATCTGCAGCTGCCTATTCTCGACGATTTCAATGGCGAGAAGCAGGAGGGCATGGGCATCTACCAGGTGACCCAGAAAGCCGGCGAACGCTGGTCCGCCGCGCGTGCCTATGTCGAGCCTGCCCGTTCCCGCCCGAACCTGACGATCCGGACCAACGCGCTGGTCGAGAAGCTGGTGGTCAAGGACGGGCGCGTGACTGGCGTGCAAGTCCGACGCGGCTCCAAGAGCGAGACAATGAACGCGCGCGCTGCCGTGATATTGTCTGCCGGCGCCTTCGGATCGCCGCATATCCTGCAGCTCTCCGGCATTGGTCCGGCGGCGCATCTGAAGGACAAGGGCGTCGATGTCGTGCTGGACAAGGGAGAAGTCGGCGAAAATCTGAAGGACCATATCGACTTTGTTTCCGGCTACAAGACCGAGTCCAAGGAGCTGATCGGGGACTCGCTTGCCGGCACGGTGCGCATGGCCAAGGCGATCCTTCAGCACCGTTTCAAGCGGACCGGTATCATGACAACCCCTTATGCCGAGGCTGGCGGATTCTGGAGCAGCGGTCCGGAGGTCCCTGCCCCCGATATCCAGTATCATTTCGTGCCCGCGATGCTCGAGGACCATGGCCGCGAATCGGTCAAGGGCCACGGTTTCAGCTGCCACGCCTGCGTGCTGCGCCCGCACAGCAAGGGCACGGTCCGGCTGAATGATACGAACCCGGCAGCCCCGCCGGCCATCGATCCGAATTTTCTCGACGATGACCGGGACATTGCGACCCTGCGCAAGGGCGTGCGGCATATGAAGCGGATATTGGAAAGCCCGCCGCTGACGCAATATGCCCCCACCGACCGTCACCCGATCAACATGACTGACGATGCCGAGCTGGACGCGCTGATCCGCGACCGCGCCGACACCGTCTATCACCCGGTCGGCACCTGCCGCATGGGTGGCGATGAGGATGCCGTCGTCGATGCGCGCCTGAAATTCCGCGGACTGGAAGGCCTCTATATCGCCGATGCCTCGATCATGCCGGAGATCATCAGCGGCAACACCAACGCGCCGAGCATCATGATCGGCGAGCGGGCGGCGGAATTCATCAAGGCCGATCTGGCCGGCTAGCCGATGCCGCGCTTGGCTGGCCGAACCGCCTAGAGTCTCTCGATTGACAGGGATATCAGGATGATCGCCAACACGAAAAGGGTCAGACCTGCCGTTACCAGCAAGATGTGGGCCCGCGGTACCGTCTCCGTGGGCCAGCCGGGGAAGCTGCCGGCAAGCGGCATCTTTCCCGAGGCCAGCGACAGCAGGATTGCCACCGAGAGAGTCACCAGCAATCCGATAAGATTCCACCACATCCAGAAAAGGCCGGGCTGGAACTGCCAGAAATAGAGATTGAGGGCGACCCCGGCCAGAAAGCCGATATTGGTGCTCAGGACGGTTCTGCGCCGCCACAGGATGGCGATCAGGAACACGCCCAGAACCGGCCCGTAAAGCGCCGATCCCACTTTGTTGATCGCTTCGATGACCGTGGCCGAAATATCGCCCGAATAGATCGAGAAATAGAGGATCAGCCCGCCCCAGAACAGCGCCAGCAGGCGCGCCAGCCTGATTTCCTGCCCGGGACTTCCCAGCTGCAGGCCAAAGCCCTTCAAATCCGCGATCGTCACCGCCGACAGGGAATTCACCGCCGAGCTGAGCGTTGACATCGCCGCCGACATGATCGCGACCAGCAACAGGCCGATGATGCCATGGGGCAGAAATTCGAGAATGAAAAAGGGCATCAGATAGTCCGGGCGATCATCCGGAATGAGTGCCAGAAAGGCGCTGTCGCCCGATGCAATCACGCCTACCGCGAGGCCGGTGATGCAATAGAGAAGCGTCACGGGAAAACGCAGCAAGGCGTTCGCCGTAAGCAATTTGCGAACATCCCCGAGACTTTTTGCCGCCAGCGACCGCTGCGCCTGGGTCTGGTCGCAGGCATAATAGGAGACATAGAGCACGAAGCCGCCAAACAGCATCGGCAACAGGGCAAATTCGTCGGTCACAAGCCCCGCATAGGTCCAGTCGACAACCCGCAACCGTTCCGGATCTATGCTCGCCCAGAATATATCGAAGCCGCCGATGAACGTGATCGCATAGGCCAGACAGACCAGAAGGCCGAAGACGATCAGCACCATCTGGATCGCGTCGGCGTAAACCACCGCCCGGATACCGCCGAGAAAGGAATAGACGATAGTGATTATGCTGATCGCGAGGATCGACTGGAGGAATGGAACGCCCAGCACCGCCTCGATGATGATGCCGGTCGTATAGACCATGATGCCGGTTCCGAAGGCGCGCACGATCTGAAAGGCGACACTGATCAGGAAGCGGGTCGACCGGCCGATCCGCTGCTCGAGAAAGTCGAATATGCTGATCACTCCGGAGCGATAGAGCGGCGGCATGATCACGAACATCACCAGCAGCATCGCGAGGGGCAGCGCAAATTCGAAGGTCAGCCATTTCAGCCCGCCGCCTTCCCGCAAGCCGACAAAGGCCGGCGCCGAGATAAAGCTGATTGCCGATAATTGGGTGGCCATGGCCGACAGACCGAGGGGGAACCAGCCGATCGCCTTGTTGCCGAGAAAATAGTCGCCTTCGTCATTCTGCTTGCTGAGGAACATTCCGAACATCAGCATCGCCGCGAGATAGGCGATGACCACCAGATAATCGAAGCTGTTCATGGGTTCAGTTCACAACCTGTGGTGACGTTTTTGGACAAAAAAAAGGCCGGGATGCTCTCACATCTCCGGCCTTAAAGTTGTTTGTTCGCAGGAGGAACAAGGTGAGGCGCCGACCCGGTTTATGGGAGGAGAAGGTCGGCGCCAAACAGGTTAACCCTTGGCAAATTCCGGATAGGCTTCGACGCCTACTTCGGAGATATCCATTCCGAGCATTTCCTGCTCTTCGGTCGGACGGACACCAAGGGTGAATTTCAATGCGTACCAGACGATCGAGCTGGTGATCAGCACGAACACGCCGGTTGCGACAACACCGGTCAGCTGCGCCGTGAAGGGCACTTCGGTGTTGGTAAGCGGAACGATGAGCGTACCCCAGATACCGGCCAGAAGGTGGACCGGAATGGCGCCGACAACATCGTCGATCTTCAGCTTGTCGAGCATCGGAACAGCGAACACTACGATCGCGCCGCCGATACCACCGATGAACAGGGCCGCCGGAACGCTAGGCGTCAATGGCTCTGCCGTAATCGATACAAGGCCAGCCAGAGCACCGTTGAGTGCCATCGTGACGTCGATCTTCTTGTAGATGAGCTGCGTCAGGACGATCGCGACTACCACACCGCCAGCTGCGGCCATGTTGGTGTTCACGAAGATCTTGGAAACGTCGCTGACATCACCGATCGTGCCCATTGCAAGCTGCGATGCGCCGTTGAAGCCGAACCAGCCGAGCCACAGGATGAACGTACCCAGGGTAGCGAGCGGAATGCTCGAACCGGGCATGACCGTGATCTTGCCGTCGATATAGCGACCCATGCGGGGGCCGATAATCAAGGCACCGGCGAGAGCAGCCCAGCCACCAGTCGAGTGCACCAGCGTCGAACCGGCGAAATCACTGAAGCCCATGGCGTCGAGCCAGCCAGCACCCCATTCCCAGCTCACGATGACGGGATAGATGAACCCGGTGAGCACGAAAACGAAGATGAAGAACGGAATGACTTTCACGCGTTCTGCAACGGTGCCGGAAACGATCGACGCCGTGGTTGCGCAGAAAACCATCTGGAAGAACCAGTCTGACGCCACCGAATAGCCGGTGTCGACATCTGCTTCGCCCACGCCCTGCATGGCATATGGGAAATCGGCGATACCGAAATAGCCGCCTTCAAAGCCGGGATAGGCAATCGAATAGCCGATGAACCAGAACATGATACCGGCGATCGAATAGAGGCCGATATTCTTCAGACATTGCATCGACACATTTTTGGAACGCACGAGGCCGGCTTCGAGCATCGCGAACCCGGCGGCCATCCACATGACAAGGAAACCGCCAAGCAGGAACAGCAGCGTGTTGAAGATATAGGCTGTATTGGCACTGGGGTCGGCCACTTCAGCCGCCTCCTGTGCCAGCGCGGGCGCGGCCGCAGCCATCACCGCCAGCCCTGCGGAAATTGTCAAAAATTTTCTCATTGTCATGCTTCCCCGATTAAATTGCTGTGTCGCCGGTTTCGCCCGTGCGAATGCGCACAGCGTCTTCCAGACCGATTGTGAAGATCTTGCCGTCGCCGATCGACTCCGTACCGGCGGCAGTTTGAATGGCCTCGACCGTCTGCGCGGCGACAGCGCTGCTGCACGCCACTTCGATTTTCAGCTTCGGAACCATGTTGGTGGTATATTCCGCGCCGCGATAGACTTCCGTCTGGCCCTTTTGCCGACCGAAGCCTTTGACTTCGGTTACGGTCATGCCGGTTACACCGACACCGGTCAGCGCTTCGCGAACATCGTCAAGCTTGAACGGTTTGATTATGGCTATGATAAATTTCATTACGCCCCCTATAGTTGTTACCGGGGAATACCTCGCAAAGCGCGTGCCAGAATCGCAACGCTATGGATTCAAAGGATTTTCGAAATTTTCACACTCTTAAACAAGAGTAAATATTGTGCATTGCAGCACGAGTGCACAATATTTAGGCAGACTGCTCCGCCAGTTTCGCCATTATCTGCGGGATGACCTTTTCGGTCTCGCGGCGGCCGATATCGATCAGTTCCTCGGCGCGGGTGAAGTTCTGGATGTCGATATGGCCGACCGGCGGTGACATCGCGAAATCGGGAGGATCGAGCGCCAGCGAATAGCGGCTGAGATTGCGCAGCGACAGGCCGACCGAGGCCTTGACGATGGCGAGACTGTTTGGTTCCTTGCTCCCCGGTTCCGAAATGCCGGCAGCAATCGAACGGTTGAGGAAATCGTCCTGCAGGTTGACCGACAGGCACAGGGCTTCGGGTGCCATTGCCCGCACGGGGGAAACCGGGACCGGCAGGGCAGCCCCGCCGTCGACGAGCAGGCGGCCTTCATGCTGCACCGGCTTGAATATACCGGGCAGCGACATGGATGCGCGGATTGCCGGCACCAGCTTGCCCGATTTCATCACGATCGTGTCGCCGGTGCGCAGATCGGCCGCGACCGCCGCGACCGGAAAGGGCAGATCCTCGAAGCAAAGCTGGCCGAATTCGGTCTCCAGCTCCTTCTCGATATTGCGCGCGCCCATGACCGCGCCGCGTTTGAAATGCGGGTCCATGAAACGCAGCATGTTCCGGAAATTGACGTTGCGCGCCATGTCTTCAAGATAGTCGAGCTTGCCGACCGCATAGCTGGCACCGGTGATCGCTCCGATGGAAGTGCCTGCAATCGCGGCAATTTCCAGCGGGCTATCGTCGATCGCCCGCAGCACGCCGATATGGGTCCAGCCGAGCCCCGCTCCGCCGCCCAGCGCAAGGGCCAGTTTTCCGGCACCACTCATAGCGAGACATCCTCTGCCAATATCGCCCTGGCTTCGGCCAGATCCTCTGCCAGTACCATCACCCGGGCCGGCAATGCGATGCCCGCGCCTTCGGCAATATTGACATTGCTGTCAAAACAGACCGCGCCGATGCCGGCGGATTCCAGCCGCCCGCGAATGATCTCGGCCTCGACGCCGTGCATGTGGCGGGACAGTTCGACCAGACTCATCGCCTATTGCTCGCCAAAATAGCGGTCGGACGCCCGCGTCGGCAGGCCGTCGATACTTTTGACCCGGCCGGCAGTTTTGGTCACCCAGGCCTCCGGATCGGCCTGACGATGATATTTGACCAATGTTTGACGCTCGGCCTTCATTTCCATCCGCGGTACGCCCCAGCCGCAGCTGGTCTGGATATTGTCCAGCCTGATGTCGAAAATCTGGCGGGTGCCGGGCAATATGTCGAAATGTGCGGCCAGTTCGTCCCAGCCTTCATCCTGCGGCAGCACCGGCTTGCCGGTACCATAGAGCCGCATGATCAGCGCCGGATTGGCAAAATTGTTGAACATGATGGTGATCCGGCCATCGGCGACGAGATGGGCGTGGGTCTCGTTGCCAGATCCGCCAAGATCGAGATAGGCGACCCGGTCGGGGCCGAGCACGCGAAAGGCGTCATAGCCCTTGGGCGAGAGATTGATCCGGCCGTCCTCCGCCGCGGTCGCGACGAAGAACATCGGCTGTTTGGCGATGAAGGCGATATGATCGTCGGTCAGGGCGTCAAAAAATTCAGCCATGGAAATTCCCGTTCAGTAAAATGGCCCGCCGAAGAAAAGTTTCCACGACAGCGCCAATATCCAGTGGATCGCAATGACCGGCCACAGCGATTGCGAGACGATCCGGATATGGGTCAATATAATGCCCAGTATGAACGTAGCAAACAGAAACGAGGGCTGCAGGAATATCGCTGCCCACGGCGGCCCGAAGACCAGCGCCTGAAACGGGTGCCAGAGCATGAAGAGAAAGGCGGAAAGCCAGCTGCCCCAGCGCTGTGAAAAGGTCGCGAGCCAGGACAGCAGCACGCCACGAAAGACCAGCTCTTCGGCCATGGCGGGGACAAGGAACAGGATCACTGCGGCCGTCAATGCCGCGGGAATATCTATGGCCGGGTCAAAGCGGAGCCAGCCGCCCAGAAATCCTGCCAGCGCGATGATCGCCGCCGCCGGGAGGGCAATCGTAAAGGCGGCTTTCCAGCGACCGGCGTCGGGCCAGACCTTCAACGCCCGCCAGGTCTGTTTTATCGCCGCTACCACAGGACCTACCAGCTCGCTCCGGCCTCGACCGCCTCTTGCTCCCCGGGGCGATACTGTCGGCCAAGAACCTTGTTGCGATGCGGGAAGCGGCCGAATTTCGCGATTATGTCGCGATGTTCGTTGGCGAATTTCTCGTTGCTGCCGAGTTTCGTGAACAGCGTGACAGACCGGTTCTGCAATTGCAGGTCCTCGGCGTGCATGAACGGCATGTAGAGAAATGCGCGTTGCTTTTCGGGCAATTGCTGGTCCAGCTCCAGATCGACCGCTTTTCCGGCGATCTGCTGGGCCAGATGATCGGTCGAAAAAGCGTCGGCGCTGTCGCGGAACATATTGCGCGGAAACTGGTCGAAGAGAATGACGGCGGCCAGCGCGGTTTCCGGCGAGGCCAGGAAATCGCCCGCCGTCTTCGATTTCTGCTCTTCCCAGAGTTCCAGGAAACGCTCTTTTATCTGCTCGTCGATGGCATCGCTCTTGGCCCACCAGTCCTTGGGGTCGAGCTCTTCAAACCAGAAGGACAAGATATCAGCGGGCCAGTTCATCGGAACAAAATCCATCTTGTTGTCAAGCGGTCCCCCCGACGGTCAGCGCATCGACCAGCAAGGTCGGCTGGCCGACGCCTGCCGGCACCGATTGCCCGCCCTTGCCGCACATGCCAATGCCTTCGTCGAGCGCCATGTCGTTGCCGATACCGGAGACCTTGGTCAAAACAGTCGGACCGTCGCCGATCAGCGTGGCGCCCTTGATCGGCGCGCCGAGCTTGCCGTTCTCGATCTTGTAGGCCTCGGTGCAGGAGAAGACGAATTTGCCCGAGACAATGTCCACCTGCCCGCCGCCAAAGCTTTTCGCGTAGATGCCGTTCTTCACCCGGCTCATCAGTTCGGCCGGATCATCATTGCCGCCACGCATGAAGGTATTGGTCATCCGCGGCATGGGAGCATGGGCATAGCTTTCGCGCCGTCCGTTGCCGGTGGCGGGGACGCCCATCAGGCGGGCGTTCAGCCGGTCCTGCATATAGCATTTCAATATGCCGTCCTCGATCAGGACATTTTCCTGCGTCGGCGTGCCTTCGTCATCAATGCTCAGCGATCCGCGCCGCTCCTTGATCGAACCATCGTCGACCACGGTGACGCCGGGCGCAGCCACGCGCTGGCCGATCTTGCCGGAAAAGGCGCTGGTGCCCTTGCGGTTGAAATCGCCTTCGAGACCATGGCCGATGGCCTCGTGAAGAATGATGCCGGGCCAGCCGGGGCCGAGCAACACGGTCTGCTCGCCCGCGGGCGCATCGACGCTCTCGAGATTGACCAGAGCCTGTGCCAATGCCTCGTCGACCGCGCGGTTCCAGCGCGCTTCCTCGAACAGCTCGTCATAGAGATAACGTCCGCCCATGCCAAAGCTGCCGCTTTCGCGCCGGCCATTCTGTTCGGCAACGATCGAGACATTGAGCCGCACCAGCGGCCGCACATCGGTGGCGACAAAACCATCGGGACGAACGATTTCGACAACGCTCCAGCTGCCGGACAGGCCGACAGAAACCTGCGCAACGCGGGGATCGCGGGCGCGGGCGGCGGCGTCAATCTGCTGGCAGAGCGCGACCTTTTTCGCGAAGGGTATCGCCTCCAGCGGATTGGCTTCGCCATAAAGATGGCGGTTGTTACCGCGCGGTGGCGGGGCTTTCTCGCCCTTGGCCGGGTCGAGCAATTGCAGGGTCTGGGCCGCGCGCTTGATCGCCGCCTCGCTGATTTCGTTGCTGTGCGAGAATCCGGTCATCTCGCCCGACACACCGCGCAGGCCAAAGCCGCTGTCAGTGCTGTAATCCGCGGTCTTCAGGCGACCATCGTCAAAGCCGAAGCTCTCGACCGCGCTATATTGCAGATAGAGTTCGCCATCGTCACAAGCAGACAGGCTGCCCGCAACCAGAGCTTTGGCACGCTCCGGGTCAAGGCCGTCAGGGCGGTACAGAAACGAGCGGGGATCAAGGTTTTTTATCATCTCCTACATATAGAAATGAATCGGGGACCTTGCACCCCCTATGTCGGATTATTCTTCGGGCTCGCCCTGCACGCTGTCCGCAGGCCCGCCCACCAGAATGAACCGGCGGTCGCAATAGCCGCAATCGACATAGCCTTTTTCGTCAATCTCCAGCCACACGCGCGGATGCCCAAGCGCCGCGCCGCCCGCGATATCGGTCGCTCCATCACAGGATACGCGCTTTTTCGACGTTCTGACAATTTCAGGTGCTTGGATCATTCGGGCGAATTAGCAACAGATTGACCGGCGCGCAATATTTTCCCTCTGCGTCCGTCACAATTCTGACCTGTCGTTGGAGACACGGACGGAACCGGCAGGGAGGAGTGACGGGACGGACCCATGCTTGACAATCCGGGTGCCGGCTTTTGGCTGCACGAGCGGATCGGGTCAAAAATAGCAAAGCCTTTGATTGTCTTTCACAAGATGGTTATGCGAAGCGCATGACCAATGCAGCTATCTCGATCCGAAATCTTTCGAAAACCTATGCCGGCGGCAAACAGGCGCTGGATGATGTCAGTTTCGAAGTGCCCCGTGGCTCCATTTTCGGGCTTCTCGGCCCCAATGGCGCCGGCAAATCAACGCTGATCAACATCCTTTCCGGCATGGTGCGCAAGACCAACGGCAGCGCCAGCATCTGGGGCTTTGATATCGATGACAGCCCGCGCAACGCGAAAGCCTCTATCGGGATCGTGCCGCAGGAAATCATCTTCGACCCGTTCTTCACGCCATCCGAAGCCCTGGAAGTGCAGGCCGGACTCTACGGCGTGCCGAAAGCGAAACGCCGGACGATGGAATTGCTGCGCGCCGTGCATCTCGAAGACAAGGCCGACGCCTATGCCCGCACCCTGTCGGGCGGCATGAAACGGCGGCTGCTGGTGGCAAAGGCCATGGTCCACTCACCGCCGATTCTGGTGCTCGACGAGCCGACCGCGGGTGTCGACATCGATCTGCGGCAGCAGCTGTGGGAATATGTGGTCGAGCTCAACAAGGCCGGTGTCACCATCGTGCTGACGACCCATTATCTCGAGGAAGCGGAAAATCTCTGCGAGCGGATAGCGATCATCAATCACGGCAAGCTGATCGCCAACAAACCGACCCCGGAACTGGTCGATATGGCGCGCGAAAAGCTGGTCGAACTGACGCTGGACCGCGACATCAGCGAGGCGCAGGATGCGGTTTCCTTTGCCAATGACCTGTTCGAAAAGGCCGAAATCATTGGCCCCCGCACGGTCGCGGTAACCTACAACAAGGATCGGACCAACGCCGGCGGCGTCATGGCAGCGATCCAGGAACGCGGATTTGCGATTGTCGATGTCACCACCAGAGAAGCGGATCTCGAGGATGTGTTTCTCAACCTGACCCGCGCCAAAGCGGCGTGACAACGATCTGCGCGCCGGTGGCCGCCAATGGTGGACCAGTCGAACCACGGCATTTAGCGGAGAGCGGTCGTTCACCTGCGGTGGCCTGCGGCTCGACAGGCTCAGGACGAACGGAATTTATCAATTGACCCATGACGTTATCATTGTCGGATCCGGTGCGGCCGGACTGAGCGCTGCTATCACTCTGGCCCGTACCCATAAGGTGCTGGTGCTGGCCAAGGGTGAACTGACCGGCGGGTCCACCGCCTGGGCGCAAGGCGGGATCGCCGCCGTGCTCGACGCCGGTGACACGTTCGAGAACCATATCAACGACACGATGATAGCCGGTGCCGGTCTCAATCGCCGCAAAACGGTTGAATTTGTCGTCGAAAATGCCCCTGCCGCGATTGAACGACTGGAAGACATGGGCGTCCCCTTCAACAAGGAAGCGGAAGTCCTGCATCTCACCCGCGAAGGGGGCCACAGTCACCGGCGCATCGTCCATGTGGACGACGCCACTGGCTGGGCGGTGCAGGAAGCCTTGCAGAATACCGCTGCCGCGCACCCGAATATCACGCTACGCCCGCATATGGTAGCGATCGATCTGATCGTCGACCGTCATGCGGAGACCCCGACCGGCGCAAAAAATGTCTGGGGCGTCTATGCGCTGAACAACGAAACCGGTCATGTCGAGACGCTGACCTCGCGCGCGACAATCATGGCGAGCGGCGGGGCCGGGCGAACCTATCTCTTCTCGACAGCTCCGCGCGGCGCGACCGGCGATGGTATCGCCATGGCCTGGCGGGCGGGTGCGCGGGTTTCCAATATGGAGATGATGCAGTTCCACCCGACCTGCCTCTATAATCTCGAGGTCAAGAATTTCCTGATCACCGAAGCGGTGCGCGGCGAAGGCGGGCATCTCAAACTGCCAGATGACGCGGGCGACGAAGCCGGTGACCGTTTCATGCAGCGTTTCGATCCGGAACGGATGGAACTGGCCCCGCGCGATATTGTCGCGCGCGCCAATGACCATGAGATCAAGCGGCTCGGGCTGGACTATGTCCATCTCGATATCTCGCACCGCGATCCGGAATTTGTGAAGGGCCATTTCCCGAATATTTACGACAAGCTGATCGGGCTGGGCATCGACATGACGACAGGACCGATCCCGGTGGTTCCCGCACAACATTATACGTGCGGCGGAATCCTGATCGATCTTGCCGGTCGTACCGACCTGCCCGGCCTCTATGCCGCAGGCGAAGCGAGCGAAAGCGGCCTGCATGGGGCCAACCGGCTGGCGTCGAACAGCCTGCTCGAATGTTTCGTCTTCGGCGATGCCGCCGCGCGCGATATCGCCGAACATTGGGATGACCTCCGTGCCCCGCCGGCGATCCGCCCCTGGGACGAAAGCCGCGTCACCGACAGCGACGAGGAAGTGGTGATCAAGCAGACCTGGACCGAAATCCGCCGCTTCATGTGGAATTATGTCGGCATCGTCCGCACCACCAAACGCCTCGAACGCGCCCAGAACCGCATCAATCTGCTGCGTGAAGAGGTCGAGGAATATTACAGCAATTTCCGCGTCACCCAGGATCTGATCGAACTGCGGAACCTGATTGAGGTCGCGGATCTGATTGTGAAATCAGCGCTGGCGCGGAAGGAAAGCCGCGGACTGCATTATATTACCGATTATCCGGAATTGTTGGATGAGGCGGTGGATACGGTCTTGATGCCCTAGCTTTTGGCCTGCTTTGTCTGCTGCCAGAGATCCGCATCAAGTGCGGAGCACAGCGTTTGTTCCAGCGAGCGCCTGCAATAATGTGCTCCGCGCTTGACGCGGAGCGCTGCGGGCTAGACGATATCGTGGTAGAGATCGCGCCATTCGGGGTTACCCTCCTCAATCAGCGCTATTTTCCATTCCCGGCGCCATTTCTTGAGTTTCCATTCACGCGCCCTTGCGTCCTGAATATCATCATGCGTTTCAAACCAGACCAGCAAGGAACAATCATGTTCCTTTGAATATCCCTCGATCAGCTTGTTGCGATGCTGATAGGCGCGCTGCACCAGATTGCTGGTGACGCCGAGATAGGTTTTTCCGCGCCGCCTCTTGGCCATGAGATAGACGTAGCCGGCTTTGGTCATGAAATTGCCATTTCGCTTGCCTCCAGAGCTCCGCATCAAGTGCGGAGCACAGCGTTCCTTTTAGCACAACGCTTACTATAACGTGCTCCGCGCTTGACGCGGAGCGCTGCGGGCTAGGCGTGGCGGTCTGTCAGTTCCGCCGCACCATCTTTTCACTCGTCTTGTGCTTCTCCAGATCCTTGGGATCAAACCATACCGGCTTCAGCTTCTTGTCGACAAACAGCTGCATCTGGTCGGTATAATGCGGCGAGTCCGGGCGGGTGGTTGCGGCGCCGAAGGGCTGGATCGAGCGGGAGTGGACCTTGCCGTCCTTCGTCCATTCCATGAACATGATGAAGCTGTCGCCATGGCGCACGGACAGGCGCCCATCCTCTTCAACATCCCACAGGGTCGAGGCGCGGATCGTGTCGTTGCCACCGTCGACCGGCAGATCGACATTGCCCTGCCGCATGCGCAGCACATCCAACATCGGTGGATCGATCCTGCCGAAATATTTTGTCAGATGGTCGACGGTTTCCTGCAATATTTCGCGCGGATCGGGCATTTTCCCGCGGTTGTAATGCGACTTGTTGGCCGGGCGCAGCACCATAAGGGCAAGCGCGTCTGCCGCGCCTTTGCCGTCGAGATTCCAGTCCCACTGGGCCAGCAATTGCTGCGCCTTGAGCAGTTTCGCGCTGCCTTTCAGGTCGAGTGCAGCGATCCGGTCGAGCCAGTCCTTGGCATAGCCCGCTTTCTCGTAGCCGGTGTCATATTTGATGGCCCACAATTCGGCGTCGGTGATCTTGCCGTCGGCGTTGGCGCGCTCCAGCAAGGCAATCGACCGGCGCGACCGGTTGGTTTGGTCATCCTCAACACCTAGCAGCGGCGAGAAATTGACGGGCTTGAGCTCGTCCCCCGGACCCGCCGCAATATAGGGCGTGTTGTTGGCGTTCATGACGTAACCCGACGCCGGATTGACCAAAGCGGGTACGCGGGTGAACGGCAGGGTTTTCTGCCACAGCGCTTTGGAACTGTCTCCCGGCAGCACCCCGCGCCAGTCATAGCCCTCGGGCCGGTCAGGGAACATCGCGTTATAGTACATCCCGATATTGCCCTCGGCATCGGCATAGATGAAATTGGTGGCGGGCACACCCTGCCCCGCCATCGCCGCCTGCCATTCGTCGAAATTGCGCGCCTTGTTGATCCCGTAATATTGGGTCAGCATATCGAGCTCGTCGATCCCGGCATAGCGCAGCGCATAGGCGCCGTTGTCGTTCATGATCACCGGCCCGTGGATCGAGCGATAGGCGACCTGCGGATAGGGAATGACAAACGGCCCGAACTTGATCTTCAGCCAGACGCGCTTCTTTTCCAGCGGCTTCCATTCACCGTCAAAGCGATAGGCATCTTTCTTGTCGTTCAGCGTGAGCTTGTAGATATCGACCAGATCGGGCCGGTTGACGGTATTGGTCCAGCCCAGATATTTGTTATGCCCCAGAAACGGGAACGGCGAACCGGGGAAATTGGCACCGGCAAAATCCCAGCCTTCTTCGCTGTGCACGACCAGCTCGTACCAGGCGACATTGCCGCGCAACGGCTGGTGCGAATTGGAGATCAGGCGGGTCTTGCCTTCGGGCGAGAGTTCCGGCGCAAGCGCATAGGCGTTGGAACCATTCTCGTCGGGGTCGGGGCCGACCGGTGTTGCGGAGTCCTCCTCGATCAGCTTGTCGGGGCTGAGCGGATGGATCGAGGTCTTGACCGGCTCGTCGGAGAGACGCGGACCGCCCTCGCGCGGCAGCGGCTTGTTCTGGACCAGCGCTTCGATCGGATTGTTGAGGCCGAAGAAAAAGGGCGAACGCAGCACGAATCCGGCGGCAATATCCTGCCCGTTGACAGGGAATAGTTTCGCCAGCTTCACCTCTTCGGGATGCTCCGCCGCATAAGCGTTGAGTCCGGACGCGTAGCCGTCGAGCACCGCGCGGACATCGGCCGGCAGAGTGTCATATTTGCGGCTCACCGTCCCGCGCACATCGAGGAGCGCCGCGATATAGTCGATCGGCGCGCTTTCGGATCCGTTGAGCGTCGCCATCCGGCCCCGCGTCATCGCGGTCACTTCCTGCAGCGTGGAGAAATCATCCTCGCTATGGGCATAGGCCACGCCATAGGCGACATCGGCATCGGTCTTGCCGAAAATATGCGGCACGCCGAATTCATCGCGGACAATGCGGGCCTCATAGGCGCCTTCCGGTGGCGGCGCGGATTCCGCAACGCTGATCGGCTCCCAGACAGCAAGGCCAATAGCCAGCAGCACAATGATCGCGAGCAGCCCGATGCCCAGACGCTTAAGTGTTTTCACGTATTTTATCCTCTCCGCCAGCACCATAAACCAAGTGCACTTTTACACTCGAAAGCGCTTACCATATAAGTTTCAAGGAAAAAGTCATGAATATGGTTGTGTTGCACGACTGCAACACCATATTTATCACAAAACACCGAGACCAAACAGGATGAACCGATGAACCTTGAGAAATTCACCGACCGCGCCAAGGGCTTTTTGCAATCTGCCCAGACCGTCGCAATCCGGATGAGCCACCAGCAGATCACTGCCGCGCATCTGGCGAAGGCACTGCTAGAAGACGATCAGGGTATGGCCGCAGGGCTGATTACCAAGGCGGGCGGCGATGCCAAAAAGGCGCATCAGGCCATTGATGAAGCTCTCGAAAAAATTCCGGCGGTTTCCGGCAGTGGAGCACAGCAGACACCGGGACTGAACAATGACGCGGTTCGCGTGCTTGATCAGGCCGAGCAGATCGCCGAGAAGGCTGGTGACAGCTATGTTTCCGTCGAACGACTGCTCCTCGCGCTACTCCTCTCGAAGGACACGGCGGCGGGCAAGGCGCTGCAATCCTCGGGAGTAACTGCGGAAGCGCTGAACAGCGCGATCAACGATTTGCGCGGCGGTCGCTCGGCGGACACGGCATCGGCAGAAGACGCTTATGAAGCGATGGAAAAATACACCCGCGACCTGACTCAGGCGGCGCGCGACGGCAAGCTCGACCCGGTCATCGGCCGCGACGAGGAAATCCGCCGCACGATCCAGATTCTGGCGCGCCGCACCAAGAATAATCCTGTCCTGATCGGCGAACCCGGCGTCGGCAAGACCGCCATTGCCGAGGGCATGGCGCTGCGCATTGCCAATGGCGATGTGCCGGACAGTCTGAAAGACCGCCGGTTGATGGCGCTCGACATGGGTTCTCTCATCGCTGGCGCGAAATATCGCGGCGAGTTTGAAGAGCGGCTCAAAGCTGTGCTCGACGAAGTGCGCGGGGCCGAAGGCGAGATCATCCTGTTTATCGACGAGATGCACACTCTCGTTGGCGCCGGCGCGTCGGAAGGTTCGATGGACGCCTCCAACCTGCTCAAACCCGCTCTGGCGCGCGGTGAGCTGCACTGTATCGGTGCGACCACGCTCAACGAATATCAGAAATATGTCGAAAAAGACGCAGCGTTGCAGCGGCGGTTCCAGCCCGTATTCATTGGCGAGCCGACCGTGGAGGACACGATTTCGATCCTGCGCGGACTGAAGGAAAAATATGAGCTGCACCATGGCGTGCGTATCACCGACGGCGCAATTGTGAGCGCTGCGGCTCTGTCCAACCGCTATATTCCCGACCGTTTCCTGCCCGACAAGGCCATCGACCTGATGGACGAGGCGGCGTCGCGCATCCGTATGGAGGTCGAATCCAAGCCGGAAGAGATTGAAACGCTCGACCGCCGGATCATCCAGCTCAAGATCGAGCGCGAGGCGCTGTCCAAGGAAAGCGACGACGCGTCCAAGGGCCGCCTGGAAGCGCTCGAGAAGGAACTGGCCGAGCTGGAACAGCAGAGCGCCGAACTGACCACGCGCTGGCAGGGCGAGAAGGACAAGATTCACGCAGAAGCCGAACTCAAGGAAAAGCTCGATCATGCCCGGCTCGAACTGGAGCAGGCCGAACGCGCGGGCGACCTCGCCAAGGCCGGCGAGTTGAGCTACGGCACGATACCCAATCTGGAAAAGGCGCTCGAAGAGGCTGCGGGAGACACCGAAGGCGCGATGCTCCGCGAGGAAGTCACTTCCGAGGATATCGCTGCAGTCGTTTCCAAATGGACCGGCATTCCGGTCGACAAGATGCTCGAAGGCGAACGCGAGAAGCTGCTGGCGATGGAAGAAATCATCGGCAAGCGCGTGATTGGCCAGAAGGATGCGGTTGCTGCTGTATCTGCTGCCGTCCGCCGCAGCCGTGCCGGATTGCAGGACCCCAATCGTCCACTGGGCAGCTTCCTGTTTCTCGGCCCCACCGGCGTCGGTAAGACCGAATTGACCAAGGCGCTAGCCGGGTTCCTGTTTGACGATGATCAGGCAATGGTCCGGATCGACATGTCCGAATTCATGGAAAAGCACAGCGTCTCACGGCTGATCGGGGCCCCTCCCGGCTATGTCGGCTATGACGAAGGCGGCGTGCTGACCGAAGCGGTTCGCCGGCGTCCCTATCAGGTGATCCTGTTCGACGAGGTCGAAAAGGCGCATGGCGACGTGTTCAACGTGCTGCTGCAGGTTCTCGACGACGGTCGCCTGACCGATGGTCAGGGCCGGGTGGTGGATTTCTCCAACACGCTGATCATCCTGACCTCCAACCTCGGCAGCCAATATATGGCGAACATGAAGGATGGCGAGACGGTCAAGGATGTCGAGCCGCAGGTGATGGAAGTCGTCCGCGCGCATTTCCGCCCGGAATTCCTCAACCGTCTGGACGAGATCATCCTGTTCCACCGGCTGTCCGAGGAGCATATGGCGCCGATCGTCGACATTCAGGTCCTGCGCGTGCAGAAATTGCTCAAGGACCGGAAGATCGAACTGGACCTCACGGACGCGGCAAGGCGCTGGCTGGGACGGGTTGGCTATGATCCGGTGTACGGCGCACGGCCGCTGAAACGGGCGATCCAGAAATATCTTCAGGATCCGCTTGCCGATCTTATCCTTCGCGGTGAAGTGCCGGATAACAGCACGGTCAAGATTGACGAAGGTGATGGAGAACTTAAAATGGAGCCGGTTGCGACAGTCGCAACCGGCTAATATTTCTCCCTATTTCGCGGCGCGTTGCGACGCGAAGGGCTGATTAGTTGTTTACCGGGAACCCACGCTGGGTATCCTGCAAAAGAGCGTCTGCGGTCCGTTGTCCGCCGTCGCGACGGGCACGCCACTCTGCCATGGTCAGACAAACGCGCTTTTTGCGTGCACGAGAACCAGTAACAGCCTGCCGCTCACATTTAATAACCTGTGAGTCATCCGGCTCAGCTGATTCTTCGGTTGCTGCGGTTGCTTCCGTGTCGGTTGCCTCCTGCGCCGCCACTCCGGATGCTCCCAGGCAAACGGCGGAAGCGAATGTCAGCGTCATAAGTTTTACTCGCACGTGAAATCTCCTTGCTGCGATTAAAATTTCTGTAGTGATTGTCGATTGGCTAAATTGATTATATTTGAAACCTTCAGACTTTTCAATGACCTAATATTTCCGCTGTTTCTCTTGCTTCCCCGGCCCAGTCGGTGCAAATTCATCCGGTGCTTTCATCCGATTCCACCGACCATATTGCCCCGGACCCAGAGTGGCTTGCCCATCGGTATCAGCCGGATGGAGACAAGGTGCATTTCGTTCGTGCTCCGAGGGAAATACATCGATCAGCGACGTTCATTTCGGATGAATATTTGCCGCAGGATCTTGAGCGGAAAATCATAAGCCGGACGGATGCGCTCTTGCCCTCCGCCTCGGGCAACGCCGCACATTTCATATTTCATTCGGGCTTCTGCTGCTCGACCCTGCTGGCGCGAGCCTTTGATCTTGACCATATTTCCATGGGTCTGAAAGAACCCGTCATCCTGCAGGACTCGGCGGGATATTATTTTGCTGCGCACGATAAATCAAAAGCGGCAAAAGTGGTTCAAAGCCTGCTGCTGTTGCTCGCCCGGCCCTTCAATGCCGACGAGACGACTATCATCAAGCCCTCCTGTATTGTGAACGGGCTGGCCGAACCATTCATGGACATGTTGCCGGATTCCCGTGCGCTGGTCATATATGCGCCGCTGCCCGTATTTCTGGGGTCTATCGCGAGAAAACAGATTACCGGCCGATTATGGGCGCGGGAACAATTTGCCGAACTGCGAAAAATGGATCTGATCGATCTCGGTTTTGATGACGACCAGCATTTTCGCCAGACCGATCTGCAGATTGCAGCCGCGGGCTGGCTCGCGCAGCAGGCCATATTCCAGAAGCTCGTCCAGCGCTTTGGCGGGGACCGGGTCAGGACGATCGACAGCGAATCTCTTCTGGCGCAGCCGATTGCCGCCATGACCGAATTGTCACAGCTCTATCAGCTGGATCTGGGTGACGGCCGGATCCGGCAGATCGTCGAGGGGCCGGCATTTAGCAGCCATTCAAAGCACGGCACCGAATTCGACCGCCAAGGCCGCACGGATGAGCGGTTTTCCGGTGAATCTGTTCATGCCGACGAAATCGAGAAAGTGGCCTTCTGGGCTGAAAAAGTAGCCGAAGCCGTGGGAATCGACATGAAGCTGAAAGCACCGCTTATCTGAAGGGATGGGCGTTCAGAATTGCCTGTTAGCCGCAGGAGGTTGTGCCACATCAAATGCGACAGACAATCGCTCGCCGTCGTCGAAGGGCACCGTGCCATGCCACATGATCGACGGAAAGATGACCAGGCGGCCGGGCCTGGGTTCGACATGCCGGACTGCCGCCAGGTCGAGATTTAACTCCGGCGGCGGAGCTCCCAGAGCAAGCCAGCCGGCAGGTGCCGCCCCCATATCTTCCTTCTCCGGCAAATGGACATAAAAGGCCGAACTGAACCACCCCATCGGGTGAAGGTGGCTTGTATGAAAGCCCTGCCCCTTCAAACGCACAGACCATGACCCCGAAAAACCGATGGAGTCCCGACGGTGTCTTAACACAGGATGGTCGGGATTTACCGGAGGCAGGTTCTTCAAATGCGTCTGGACTGTGGAGCGAATGACCGCTCTGAGATTCCGGATTTCCGGTTCGACCCTCGCAAACAGCGGGCCATCGGTCTGTGTGCCGCCGCGAACCGACTGACCGATCATATCTTCTTTTGCAACGTGGATGGACCGCAAGCAGGTCGCCAGCTCCGGCAGATCAATCTGGCTGTCCAGATCATAGACCTGAACAAGATTATCGTAATCATCCAGCCACTTCCAGCGATCATCC
>CAXHZT010000020.1:0-43257 GCA_964022345.1 uncultured Sphingorhabdus sp. | reverse complement strand
TCAGAGAATTCCGTTCCCGCGCGAGAGGAGACCCGTCGCTTCTTCTCAGCAACATATTTGGCCAATTCGCCAGGCGCAATTGTCGAGCCATTATTTTCCTCCCCATTTCTGCCTCCATCTTCGTGGTGGCTTAAACGTTGTCGGCGTGACGAAACACGCCGAGGCACTTAATTCTATTGGCATAGAAAAATCGATAAGACAATTATTATGTAATTTGAATTTGAAACACAGGCGGCCTCTTCGATGAAGGGATTTGCGTTCCTACGACGTTGCGATCTCGCCCGATTTACGGAGAGCCGACAATGCCGATCCGGGAGCACCAATGCCGGGGCCGCCTGATTTTAAACAGCAGTAGGTACGGAATATCTGGCTGTATTCCGTCAAATTCATCATTATCTATACCGATAATTATATCATTATAGACTAATATATAAATCTCCTATAACATCCGATTCAGGAGATGCGAAAAAGGCATCCCGGATACTAATGATGTGAGACCCGTATAAGCGGGATCACTGTTCTAATTATCGACCAGCTGATGGCTGGCGAGGGGAGAGGATGGGTATGCGAAATATTTCATGGATGCTTGCGAGTGTCGCATTTGTAGTGACACCAGCTGCGGCTCAAACTCAGGATTCCGCGCCGGCGGCAGATCAGCCATCTAGCGCGAAAGGTGATAGCGGCCTTGTCGAAATTGTTGTCACCGCCGAAAAGCGCAGTGTCAATCTTCAGGACGTAGCCTTGCCGATATCGGCCTACACGTCCGATGTCCGGCAAATCGCCGGCATTGATACGCTGCAGGATTTTGCGAATTTCACGCCGGGCCTCAGCTACTCAGCGAGTAACGACCGTGTTTTCATCCGCGGCATTGGCCGCCAGACAAATACCAATGGCAGCGATCCGGGCGTCTCCACATATACGGATGGAATATATGATTCCTCGACCGCCTCGATTGCCGCTTCGGACTTTTTTATCGAACGCGTTGAAGTGTTGCGCGGCCCGCAAGGCACGCTTTACGGACGAAATTCAATTGGCGGCGCCATCAATGCGATCTCCAGGCGACCGACGGAAGAACTGAATGCGGATCTACGCGGGAGGATTGGCAATTACGGCCTCTATAGTCTGGAGGCTTCTGCCTCGGGAGAGGTCGCCAAAGGACTTCGGGCGCGGTTTGCGGGTGCATATCAGAACCAGGAGCGCGGTTATTTCAAAAATGATGCTGGCAAGGGCAGTGAAGGGGGACGGGGCGACCGCCGGTATTTTGAGCTGCAACTGGAAGCCGATCTCGGACCAGATGTTGTTGGCTGGGTCAAATTGTCTACCGAAAGTTCGGATATCAATCCGCGCACTATCAACCGTATCGGCGGCTATGATTTCGCGCCTTATCCCTTCGGAGCTATCACCCCGGGGGCTGCCTTCGGCTATTTGACCCCGGGCGTCGTGACGCTGAACCCGAATCCCCAGCCGCCAGGGGCGGACGATATCAGGCACTTCAGTGCCGACACGACCCAGACACAGCGGGTGCGTGACAATTTCAGTGCGACTGGCGACATAACATGGACATTGCCAACGTTCGATGTTCGGCTGCTTGGCGGCTATCAGCAGTATCGAGCCGAGAATACCTATGAACTCGATGATACCAGCGTCATTTCCTATACATTTCCGCTCGCTGCCGGTGGAGGGATTTGCGCGTTCATTCCCGGCTGTGGGCCATTGACGGTATTTCCGTCGTCACAAGTTGACCTGGATACCGACAAGTCTTTTGGCAGCGGCGAACTCAACCTGACGTCGAACACCAACGGACCGCTGCAATGGGTCGCCGGTTTATATTATTATCAGGAGACTCTGACTCAGGAAACGCACTTCCGCGCACCCGATCAGTTGCAATTGCAAACGCCAGCCAATGGTCCGGCCAACCCGTCCAGCGATTTCGTATATGCTGCTTCGACCCTGACCACCAAGTCGATGGCTGTTTTCGGCCAGATCGACTACCAGATCTCCGACGAGTTCAAAGTGACAGGTGGGTTGCGCTATACCCGTGATAAGAAAAGCGGTGATGAATTCTTCCGCATCCTGTGCTTTGGCTGCGGCGGCTTTTCGCCCGATCAATATGGTAGCGCGACACCGGCGCTTGATATTACCGCGTCGCAAATTTCTACAGCCGCCGCGCCGGGCGTGGTTTCTGCTGTCGCGATTGACCCGGCAACAGGTATCGCCAGTCGCGGGCTGTCGAACAGTTGGGATGCTGTAACCGGCACTGTCGCAGCCCAGTGGCAGCCGACAGAAGATGAATTGGCATTCCTGCGCTACAGCCGGGGATATAAATCGGGTGGTTTCAATGCAGGCGGTATTTCGGCGCTGCCACAAACGGGAGCGGAGCATGTCAACGCCTACGAAATAGGCTATAAACGGACACTGGGCGCGAGGCTTCGGGTCAATCTGGCGGGCTTCTACTACGACTATAAGGGCCTTCAGGTGCCACTGACGGTATCGCAGCCGGGGGGCGCGCAGCTCACCGAGTTTTTCAATCTCGACAGTTCGAAAAGCTACGGAGCGGAAGCCGAGCTGGCCTGGCAGCCAACCGATGCTCTGCAATTGGGGTTCAATTACGGTTTTGGCCATTCCCGCGTCGACAGCGGATGCTGTTTTGTCGATGGAGAGGATCCCTTGGCTATCCAGCCGGGAGCTCAGCCATCCGGCGCTATTGCGGCAGGGCAGCAACCGCAAAGTGTCGATGGCGCGCGACTGCCCAACGCTCCGCGGCACAAAATTGCCGTGAACGCTATCTATAACATCGACTTCGATCCGGGTACGTTATCCTTGTCGGGCAATTATGTCTGGCGCAGCGCGGCCTATAGCAACATCTTCAACCGCGAATATAATCGTATGCCATCCTATGATCAGGTGGACCTGCGCGCGGTCTGGACCGAACGCAACGATCGGTTTCGGGTTATCGCATATGTGAAGAATGTTTTTGACAGTCTGGGCTATGATGGCGCTACGGGCGATCTTCTGGCTTCCTCGCCGTCTCTGGAGGTGGCGCAGTCCTATTCGCTTACGCCGCCCCGGACTTTCGGTGTCCAGTTTGAAATTCGTTTCCGTTAGGTAGCGGCACATGTCGCAATCCCGATCGGCGGCCGGAGGGCAGCTGTCCTTTAAAACACGGCTTCTCTATGGCTCGGGTACCATAGCGTTTGGCGTCAAGGATCAGGGCTTCAATGCTCTCCTGATGCTATTCTACAATCAGGTCATCGGCCTGCCGGCCGCCTGGGTCGGGTCGGCGATCATGATTGCAATGATTGCTGACGCGCTGTTCGACCCGTTGCTCGGGCAATATTCTGACAATTTCCGCTCCCGCCTGGGGAGGCGGCACCCTTTCATGTATGCAGCGGCATTGCCGATCGGGATTTTCTACCTGCTGCTATGGTCGCCGCCCGACGCCTCAAATATAGTGCAATTTGCATGGCTGGTAATGACCGCGATCTTTGTGCGCTTCTCTATCAGCCTCTACGAGATTCCTTCGACGGCTTTGCTCGCCGAATTCACCAGCGACTATGATGAACGGACAAAACTTGTCGCCGCGCGCTTCTTCTTCGGCGTGTGCGGCGGCCTTGGCATGACAATCGTGACATTCGGCTATTTTCTCCAGCCGACGCCAGAGCAACCGGTCGGCCATCTGAACGCCGGGGGCTATGGGATCTATGCGTGGGTAGCGGCAGCCATCATGATGGTGTCGGTCCTGATATCGTCCTTTGGCACGCAAAAAGAAGTGCTGAAGCGCCCGGCTCCGCCACCGCGCGTGGCGATATCGACATCACAAATGCTGAAGGAAATGCTCGGTATATTGGTGCATCCTTCTTATGTTTCGGTCCTTCTTGCGAGCCTGTTTTTCGCCATCGCCTCCGGGATCAACATGGCTCTGCAGATTTATTTCTCGACCTATTTCTGGGAATTGAGCGCAAGCCAGATCGCCATGGTCGCTTCTACCAGCACCGTCGGCATATTCTTGGCCTTCGTCGTGGTCCTGCCTCTGTCCGCGCGCTTTGGCAAAAAACTGTCTGCGTTGATGATGTTCAGCTTGGCGCTGATTTCCAATGTAACGCCCTTGCTATTGCGGCTGGCCGACCTTTTTCCAGCCAATGGCGAACCGATGCTATTATTTCTTTTAATGGGCCAGTTCGCTTTCACGATCATGACAACCATCGCGGGCGGAATCCTGGCCGTATCGATGATCGCGGACGTGACTGACCAGATCCAGCTGGAGACCGGGCACCGGTCCGAAGGGCTGCTCTTTTCGGCATCAACGATGGTCAACAAAGCGGTTTCGGGCATGGGAATTCTGCTGGCGGGTCTCTTGCTCGCCTTCGTCAATTTCCCCGACAAGGCACAACCCGGACTTGTCAGTGGTGACGTTCTGCAAAGGCTGGCCGGCATCTATATCGGCACGACAGCGCTAGCGACGGTGCTGGCGATCATCTGCCTCGCTTATTATCCGATCAACCGGCTGCGTCATATCGAGAATATCCGGCAGCTGAGCGAGAAAACGCTCTGACAGTGTTGTTCCTGCGGCTAAACCGAACCTGTTGAGCTGGCGGCATCGCTTTTGGTCAACGGCAAGCCGTTTGCGAGCACCGCTTCGGCAGCGTCGAGCAGCCGCTCGTTCTCCGCGACGAGATCGCCGGCTCGACCGCTTTCGATCCAGCTGTCGAATGCCATACGGCCACCCGCAACCAGCATCGCAGCGACCATTTGCGCGCGACGATCCTCCAGAGGGTCTATCCCGAGCTCGCCCGCAATATAATCCGTCAGCAAAGATACCTGCAGGCGCTGATGATCAAACCAAACGGGTAGGAGATCGGGTTCACCGGCTATGGCTCGTCCGAGATTAATCTGTCCATCGCCGTCGCGCTCATAAGCATGGGCAATGCGAGCGACCTGGTTCCGCCAGAATGTCAGCACCGGTACACCCTGTTCGCGCTGCGTCTTGATCACGGTCTCAAACCGTGTGCCGGCTGTGACCGCGATCTCTGCCGCAAGTTTGCGCTTGGACGAAAAATGCGTGAACAGCGTGGTTATATGGATGTCGGCAGCCTCGGAAATTGCCGCCATTGTCGCGTCGGCATAGCCGTGGGTTACGAACAGGCGCCGGGCGGCATCGACAATACGCTGTCGGGTGCGCGCTTTTGTCGCGGTGCGCCTCGGGAAACTGGTTTTAGCTGGTTCTGACATGGGCTCACTATAGTCTATAAATAGCGAAGTGCCAGTTCTAACTTGATCATTCTATCTTTATAGTGTTATCTCCAAAAAAACAATTTTTGGAGGGTGATCGCGATGATGGATCTGGCAATGCGGAATGAATTCGAAACGTGGGTCGAGACGGGGCGCCCGCCGCTCGATGAGCAACCGCTATTGGGAATAGCGGCGCTGATGACGACCGCTGCATTTGTCGATCCGGTCGCCCAGGTGCCGATCTTTGACGCTATTGCGGCGGCAACTTTGGCCAGCACCGACGGCGCCCAGCGCGCCGCTCAAATCACCGAGGCATTGCCATGGGTGAAAGAGGGGAAGCCCCGTATAGCCTTGCCACGACCATTGTGGGACGGGTTCTGGAATATTGTTCAGGCACCGCCATCAGCGACCGAAGGCGAGCTGGATTTGACATTGCAAGTTGTGGCGCTGGGTGATCTTTATGACGATCGGATGTTGGATCGCTGCGAGGAGGCGCTGCTGGAATTCGAAGGGGTGCACGATTTGATTGCGCAACCGGAAGTCCGACTGACCACCGCCGATTTGGAAAAACACCCAGCGGATACTCTTGCAACGGAATTGCTGACGATGTTGAATTCCAACGGCTATGATATCGAGGTAATTGACGCCGATAACGTCGTTTTAGCGGGAGACTATCCAGCGCAAAACAGGACCAACCGGCGTATCCTTCAGCTTCACGACGTCTGGCACCTGGTGGGTGGATATGGGTTTACCGCAGCTGGCGAAGTCGCCATCTCCGGCTTTCAAATGGCGCAGTTCGGACAGAATTATTCGACGCGCTTTTTAGCGACTGTGGTGACCAAAGTTGCGAATCATACGCCTGAGGTGATGGATTTGTTGCTGGGCGTTACTTTCGATGGCTGGCGTCATGGCCGAGCCACCAAACAATTGATTGCGGAACCGTGGCATGAGCGCATCGCTGATCCGATTAGCAAAATCCGCTCAGATATGGGGATCGACCCGATCGATAGCAGCGCGGTGCGGATGATGGACGCGCTTATGCCGGCCGGTTAATTGCCGACCATTGGGATTGTCTCATGAAAGATTCCGTCCGGCTGCGGATCAATCCGCGGCTGCCGGTTTGGAAGACGGACGATATTGTCTCGCATCGGTCGTAAATTCGGCATGACCATAATCGGCGAGCTGGGCCCGAAGCTTCGCGACCAGTCGGCGATCGGCGATCTCGCGCAAGCCGGGAATATGTGCGGCGAGCGCATATAGGCGCATTCTGGCATGAATGAATATACCGGCAATGGCGGCCAGCGCGATATCCCCCGCCTTCAGGTCCACGCCGATCGAAGCGGCTTTCTCCTTGTCGTTGCCCATGAAGCTTTTGACGAAAAACAGCTTTGCAAAAGCGCGTTCGAACGTTTCGTGGGTGCGCGCGCGAAACGAATTATTCGGCCGTAAATCTGCCGCCATGGTCGCCCGCAACAATTCCCCGCATGTTTCATCATCATATCCACTGAGCAGGGTCCCGCTGCGCGCGTTCATGAGGTCTACGATCCCCTGGGGCGTGTCGGCGAGCAGATCTTCGGGCAGGCCGAGAAGGAAGCATCGATAGCGCGCCAGTTCTACCATCGCACGTTCAGAATCCGTGAATTGTTCCCGCCCCTCCGCGATCATTTTATAGGATAAAAGAAAGATCGAAATGAGCCCGGCAGGCATTTGGTCGACTTGTGGAATGGGGATGCCGTAAACGCGGACATCCCATTCACCGGGGCGGCGCAAGACATTTGCACGCACCATCGAATGCATCAATCGCACCATGGCCGCCGCTTTGAAGCCAGGGCCAAAGCGTTCGAGCGCGCCTGGCAGCAGAGAAGTTGTGAAGAAAGTCGCGGTATCCTTGACCCGTCTGGCGGCCGTCTGGGTCGTTAATGTGCCAGTGATCGCCATCGGCAACGCAGCATATTTGTTCATGAAGGTTGCTATGAACGCGCCGCGGATGATGAATGGGCCGAAATTTGCGGCTGAATTGCGATCTATACGTGCGCCTTCCTCGACAAGTTTCATGTCCACCCAGTCGGGCGTTCGCTCCATCTCGCGGATCAAATCGACCAGTTCGGGCGGCGCGTCCGGCACATTTTCCACGCCCTGGTCGCAGGCCAGGGACAGCATGTCGACCAAGGTGCGAAAACTATAATCGCGCATCAGGCTTGCATAGGCGTCGGCGGCCGCATCCCCGGTCATCGTGTAGGCGCGGATGAAATCTAACCGCTCTGCGTCGGCAAGCAGCGCGTCACGTTCCGAGGCATATTCGCCGGAAAGCGCAGTGGGATCGCCGGCCGTAGCGGTGAAACGTTCGGGTATGATGCGGAAATCGACGTTCCCGTACATGGCCGGTGCGCGCTCGCGTTGCGCTTCTACCCTTGTCCAAAGGCTATCCTGTCCCGCGTGCGTCATCAGACTGTTCCTCTCTCGACTTGTTGTCCTTTGGCATATATATCAATTGATATAAATTCAAGCAAAACGGATGAACATTGGCCGATGACAAAAGCCAAATCCTCGGCTGCATCTCTCCCAGCCGCCGTCAGAGGGAGGTTTTTTATACCGAACATGAGGTCGAAGGCACTCTGGGATATTTTCCCTCGTCACGGCGCTGGGCGGAAAAGCAACGGAAGAACATAGTCTACTGGAACGAGCTCGGCCGGGGCGGCCATTTTATGGCCCTGGAGCGCCCGGATGATTTTGTGCAAGAGGTCCGGCAGTCCTTGCGATTTTGCCGGTCCGGCTCTTGCAGAGTTGAATCGAATTAAAAGTTCCCATGAAACAGAAGCTGGTATGTTTGGGGGACGAAACACGTTGGTTTCTACTCTGCACTGGCGCCAAACCGATACCCGATTGGCATCCCAGCACATCTTATGCTTCACGCACTATCCATCGATATCTGAAATAATGGTGAGCCCTGCTGGGTTCGAACCAGCGACCTACTGATTAAAAGTCAGTTGCTCTACCGACTGAGCTAAGGGCCCCCTCAACAGGCTGGTGCGGTGCACGAAGCCTTCGGGAAGCGCTTCCCTAGTGGCGCTTTGTTTCATGGTCAAGCGGCTTTGGCGCTTTTTCCGGACGTTTCTTGGGGCGGCGGTTGCGGGCGTGCAGCTGGGTGATCGTCCGGCCGGTCAGCGGGTCGCGCCACTGGCCCGCAATTTCCGCTGCCGGACCCAGTACAAAGCCGCGTTCGCGCATCCTCGGATGGGGAATGGTGAGGGCTGGGGTGCTGCTGGCAAAGGCCCCGCCGCTCCACATTATGATGTCGAGGTCGAGGACCCTGCGCGACCAGGCCTGGCCCCGGCGAAGGCCGAATTCCGCCTCGATCTTTTGCAGCCGCGTCAGCAGGGCCGGGGGCGACTCTGCCGTTTCGACAATCGCCACGGCGTTGGCATAGCTCCGCTGGGACGGGCCGACCGGCCGGGATGCGATGGTGGCCGACGTCTCGCGCACTTTGAATCCAGCACCGGTTATCCGCTCCAGCGCCGCCGCCAGCACGGAGCGCGGCGCGCCGAATCGGCGGTGGCGCTGGTTCGAACCGAGGGCAATCAGATAGAGCATATTGGGCAAACGGGTTCCTGCGGGCCGGAAACGGAACAAATGGTTCCAAGCGGATGGTTCGGCTGCTATCATGCTAACAACAGCAAGGAAATCAAGGAGAAGCTTTGTGCGTCAGCATCATATCATATTATCGGGCGTAGCCCTTTTGACGCTGTTGGCGGCGGGATGTTCCCAGGAAGGGCAATCCCCTGGCGAGGTCAGCGGCAATGTCGCGCGGGCGGCGCTAACGGGCGTGGACGGAACGGAATATGGTGAAGTGATTGCCGCCCAGGGCGACAACGGCCTGCTGGTCAACATCAAGGCGCAGAATATGTCGCCGGGCGCGCATGGCGTCCATATTCACGAGACCGGAAAATGCGAAGGGCCCGATTTCAAATCGGCTGGCGGCCACTGGAATCCTGCTTCGAAGCAACATGGTTTTGACAATCCGCAAGGCGCGCATGCCGGGGATTTCTTCAATCTGGATATCGGGGCAGACGGAACCGGCGCGCTGGAGGCAAGCGTGACCGGGGCTACGCTGACTGGCGGTGAAAAGGCGCTGCTCGATGCCGATGGCGCGGCCTTCGTGGTACATGCCGGCCCGGATGACCTGAAAACCGATCCTTCCGGCGAAAGCGGCGGACGTATTGCCTGTGGTGTGTTCATCGGTGGGCGTTGATTTTACCGCGGGTTCGGCCCGCTCGAGTGTGGTAGTATGAGTAAATCTGTTTTGTTTGTATGCCTCGGCAATATCTGCCGTTCGCCGCTCGCCGAGGCCGCCTTACGCCACGAATGCAGCGGCGCCAGGATGAACGTCATTATCGATTCTGCCGGCACCGGCGAGTGGCACGTCGGGCAGCCGCCGGACGAGCGCGCGCAGGCCGCGGCAGCGCGCAACGGCGTCGATATCGGGCATTTGCGCGCGCGGCTGGTAACAGCATCGGATTTTCGCGACTTTGACCATATTGTCGCGCTGGACAGCCAGAATTTGCGCGATCTGGAGGCTATGCGGCCGGCGGCGGCAAAGGCGGAGCTTTCGCTATTATTCGATCATGTTGCGGGCAGGGCAGGCGAGGATGTCACCGACCCCTATTATGGCGGGGACGAGGGTTTCGACCAGACCTGGGCCGAAGTGACCGCGGCGGCGAAGGCGATCCGGAAATGGCTTGAAGCGAGCTGAAAGCCGGCGACGGTACAGCGTGACGGCCGTTTGCGTGCGCCATTGTCCTGTTGAGAGGCGATCGAGTGGAAACTCGGTCCGGTCCATAGATACCATCTATCAAATCACGGGCCATTATTTTGCCCGGCAAAACCGGTTTCTCTTGAAAAAACTGCGGGATTACCCGATATTGTAACCAACAGAGCCGGTTTTTCGGTTCGCTAATTTGAGGAGTATGCAATTATGGCTTGGCAAGATCCAAGAACAACCTTCGGGCAGCCCCCAGTGGGCGCCACAGCACAGACGCAGGTTGCCTTCGACGCGGGCCTGCGCAGCTACATGCTCAAGGTCTATAATTATATGGCGAGCGGTGTGTTGCTGACCGGCGTTGTCGCGATGCTGTTTGCCAGCTCCGGCCTGGCGCAGGACATCATGTTCGGCGGCGGTCCGCTGAAATGGCTGATCATTCTTTCGCCACTCGCGATCGTCTTCGCGATGAGCTTCGGTCAGAATAAATTCTCGACCTTCACGTTGCAGGCGATGTTCTGGGGCTTTGCCGCTCTGATGGGCATGTCGATGTCGACCATCTTCCTGGTCTATACCGGCGCATCGATCGCGCAGACCTTCTTTGCCACCGCAGCCGCCTTCCTCGGTCTGAGCCTCTATGGCTACACGACCAAGAAAGACCTGTCCGGCTGGGGCAGCTTCCTAATCATGGGCGTGGTCGGTATTCTGGTCGCGATGGTGATCAACATCTTCCTGCAGTCGACGATGATGCAACTCGTGATCAGCGCCATTGGCGTGCTGATCTTCGCAGGCCTCACTGCCTATGACACGCAGCGGATCAAGAGCATGTATGCTTATGTTGCGGGAACCGACATGGTCGGCAAGACCGTGGTCCTGAGCGCGCTCAGCCTGTACCTGGACTTTATCAACATGTTCCAGTTCCTGCTCTACTTCATGGGCGGCCGCGAATAGGTCCTTCAAACCCGTTACCGATTATCAGAAAAGCCCGGCCGGAAACTGCCGGGCTTTTTCTTTTGGCAGTTCGTCGAGATTTGAACGCAATTGCTGGACAAGCGTCAGCGTGAATCATAAGGAAACCGCTGTTGTTCGAGGAGAGTATGATCATGCCGCGTTTGAAGGATTTGCGCCTGTTGCTCGTAGCTGGTGGATTGGCGCTATTAGCCGCTTGCCAGACGGCACCCGCCCCGCCGCCCCCCGCACCGGTTGTCCAGCCGCAATATACGCCACGCGCGCCGACACCACCATTCGGAGCGAGCCACCTGTCGGTTATTCCGACGCTTCGCGCGGATGGTCTGCGTGACACGATCAACCGGGATCTCGGGCCGCTTGAGACTTTGTGGCACGTCCGGGCTGCCCTGAATGTTGCGGCCCTGAGCTGCACCGGATCGCTCTACGAGCGTCTGGTCGGCGACTATAACGCGTTTATCAACAATAACAGCGCCAGCCTGCGCAATGCGAACAACGCTATCGTCCGTAAATTCCAGCGGGAAACAGGCTCGGGATACAAGACGGAGCATGACCGTCACCAGACCCAATTGTATAATTACTGGTCTTTCTCGCCGCTTCGCCGGCCCTTCTGTGATCAGGCGGTGCAGGTAAGCCAGCGGGCGATCGTAACAAAATCGGCTGACCTGAATGCCTTCGCGGCCGAAGCCCTGTCCGAGCTGGAACAGCCGTTCACCGATTTCTATCTTGCCTATGAAGAATATGAACGCGACCTGGAAGCATGGCGGGTTCAATATGGTCAGCCTACCGGCGGCGAATGACGAATTTATCGAAACTCTGATTTGAGAAAAAGGCCGAAGGGGATCCACCTCCGGCCTTTTTTCTTGCCCGACCGGATGATCAGCTGGCCTTGGCGATCAGGGCGTCATCGACCGCTTTGGCTGATAGATAGGCGCTGCGCTGCGTCAGGCGACCCGCATAGGCCAGAAAAGATTCCCGTGAGGGCAGGGTGCCGAATTGCGTGCCCCAGACCACCTGCGCGCCGACATAGACATCGGCCATGGTGAAGCGCGAACCGCAGACATAGTCATCCGCCTGGAATTTCGCATCGAGCACATCGACCACTCGCTCATAATTTCCGTAACCGGCGGTCATCTCCTTGTCGGGCGCAATTTCAAAACCCAGAGACCGGTTGGTGATCGCGGCTTCCAGTGGCCCTGCCGCAAAGAACAGCCAACGGAAATAGTCCGCCAGCTCGGTTGCCGCCGGTGCGAGTCCGGCCTCCGGAAATGTCTCGGCCAGATAGGCGCAGATCGCGGCGCCTTCGGTCACAACCTTGTCGGCATGGGCAATGGCCGGCACCTTGCCCATCGGGTTGATGGCCAGATAGTCGTCGGCTTTCATGCTGGTGCCATATTCAAGCAGCACCTGCTTATAGTCGGCCCCTGCCTCGTGCAGGGCCCAGCGCGCAATCTGGCCGCGGGACATCGGGTTGGTGTAAAAGATGATAGTGGACATGGGCCTCTCCCTCCGTTTGGATGCAGACATAACAGAGGTTCATCTCAACCGGGAGGGGGTTCGATGATCAAGCATTTCTTTCTGATTACCAAAAAGCCGGAGGTTTCCGCCGAAGAATTTCGCAACTATTACGAGGCGCGTCATGTGCCGCTGATCAAACGGCTGTTGCCCATGTTCGCCCATTATCAGCGGCATTATTGGAAACCTTCGGAGAGCCGTATCGACGCCACTCAGACCGAGCCGGATTTTGACGTAATCACCGAAATCCACTTCGCCAGCCGGAACGACTATGACGCCTTTCTTCAGGCGGTCTCCGATCCCGATATTCTCGCCGAAATTCGCGCCGATGAAGCCAATTTCCTGATCAGCGATGCAACACGGTCGCTGCGGATCGACAGCTTTATCTGAGGCTCGCAGGGCCGCGTATATCCTGTCCATTTTTCGCACCCCTGACGGGCCCGCGTCGATATTGCCGAATTTGGCTGATGACTATTTCAGGGCTGTGCGGGGAAGGGAGTGGCTAACAATGGCTTGTTTTTGATAGCGATCCCAATAAGGTGGGAAAAAATCAGGGGCATGACGAAAATAATGAGGCATTTCTATATTGCGCTGATCGGCGCTGTTTATTTGTTATCCGGAACATATGCCCATGCATCTTCCGATCTTTTGTTCGACCGGCCTGGAAAATGGGTGGAGTCCGCCGACCTCGATCAAGTGCTGACAGACAATCCGCAGAGCGAAGCCATTCTGGTAATCCTGGACATTCAACGCCAGCTGGAGCCCGGCAAGGTTTCAGCGTATACCGATGTTGCGGTGCGGATCGACTCCGCCAAGACCATGTCGGAAATGCTCGCTCTGTTCAGCCCCTCCTGGCATCCCGATCAGGGCGATCTGATTGTCCATCGATACCAGATTATCCGGGGTTCCGACGTCATTGACCTGACGAAGATCGATGGCATTTTCGACGTCATTCGCCGGGAAAAAGCCCTGGAGCGGCAACAGATAAACGGCATGCTGACTGCGATCTCGCAAATCGAGGATCTGCAGCTCGATGATATTGTCCGGATGAGCTATACCGTCACCACGGAAAACGATGCTCTGGCTGGCCGCGTACAGACGTCGGGTGGCTTTGTCTCTGCGAATTTCAAAATAGATTTTGTTCGGCAGACAGTCCGGTGGCCCGAAAAGATGGATGTCCAATGGCGCGGTTCCAAGCCGGAGATAGACCCGACGCGCTATAGCGAAGCCGGCTGGACCAATCTGGAATTCCATTATCGGTCAAACGAGCCGGACGTCAAAATCCCGAAAAATGCGCCGGTGCGGTTCCAGGACCGCAATCATTTCGAGTTGGCGAGCTTTACGTCCTGGAAGGACGTTTCGCGGGTGAATGCCGCTCTCTATCCCCACAAGGACGGGATCGTCGAGGGCGGCGGGCTGGATCTGGAAATTCGGGCGATCGCCAGCCAAACCCGGGACAAGAAGGAGCGGATGGCGCTTGCTTTGCGTCTCGTTCAGGATAAAATCCGCTATCTCTACAACGGTATGGGGTTTGGCAATTACAGCCCGCAGAAACCGGAGGAAACCTGGCAATTGCGCTATGGCGATTGCAAGGCGAAGACCTATTTGCTGCTCGCGATTTTACGGCGTCTGGACATCAAGGCCGTACCGATGCTGGTCAACACGATGCAGCGCGACGCCGTTGTTGATCGCCTCCCTTCCTTTCAGGCCTTCGATCATATCATTGTCAAAGCCGAACTCGGTGGCACGGTCTACTGGCTTGATGGCACCGGAACCGGCACGCGCCTCGACGATATGATCAATTCTCCGACCCATCGTTACGGCTTGCCAAGCATAAAGGCTGGTGCCGAACTGGAGGAAATTCCCATTCGCCGGCCGGGGCGTCCGTATCAGGCAGCTGAAGTCATCTATGATGTCTCGGCAGGAACGGTCCTGCCTGCCGCTTTTGAGCTGCAAGCCACGCTTCGCGACAGCGACGCGATCGAACTGAAAGATGCCGTTGCGCAATTTTCGGAAGAAAAGGTGAAGGAACTGCGCGAACAAATCGCGCTAAATTATGTTCTTGACGGTTTGGTCTACGAAACGACGTTCAGGTTCGACGACGATGAAGAAACCGGATATCTCACGGCCAAGGGTCTGTCCTATCTCAAATGGGACATCAAAACCGGGAAACATCGGCACGAACTGTGGAGTGTCGCGGACACATTCAAAATCCAGAAGACCCGGAACGAGGAGAAATTGCGGAACCTGCCGGTCAATCTGAACTATCCCGTATATTTCAAATATCAGGCTACCTATAATTTGCCCGAAAGATATTCCGGCTCCCTGCTGGATGGACGGTCGGAAGACAGCGCGGAAGTGGGCGGTTTTCAATTTAGCCGGTCGGCGTTCAAAAAGGGCAATCAGGTCGTTTCCAAAGAAGAATATTATACCGGCAGATGGGAATTGCCGGCGCAGGAATTTGAAACGGAACGACGGAAACTGTCGCGCCTGAACCGGGAAAATGTGAAAATCATTCTGCCGGAGGACAGGGCGCTGCCGTGGCAGGAATTGGCCGATTTCAAACAATCGGCGCAGGCGGACGTTCACCGCGAGGCTTTTGACAGACATGTGGAAAATGCCAAAGAAGACGATGACACAGCCCTCATCAACCGAGCCTATTTTTTCCAGATCATGGGCGAGTATGACAAGGCCATCGTCGATTTGCAGAGCGCGTTGCTGATTGATTCCGAAGCAGACAATTACAAGTGGCTCGGTGATCTGCAACTCGGTTCGGACCGGCAGGCGGCCATCGACAGCTATTCGAAGGCAATCGAGATCAAGCCGACCTATTTTGATGCCTTGCTCGAACTCATCAGATTGCATCTTCGGTCCAACGAATTTGGCAAGGCGTACGCGGTTCTGGAACGGGCGAAAAATGCAGGCCTGACCGAAATCAGCGTGGATTCGATCCACATCGAGATTTTGCAGGCGGAAGGAAAATTTGATCGTGCCCTGGAGATAATCAACGAGCTGGTGGATGAAGAGCCGGACAATGCCCGTTATCTTTCAGACCGGTGCATGTTGCGGGCGATGGCAAAGGTCGACCTTGATCTGGCGCTGGTGGATTGCACCAATATGATCGAGCTGGCCGAACGCAGTGCTTATTATCATTTCCTTCGTGCCCTGGTCTATTATCAGCGCGGCGAATATGAGCTGGCGATCAGGGATCTGGGAAAGTCGATCAAGGTGAACGATCGCCGCGGCTATGTTTATCACCTGCGGGCGCGCGCACATCGTAAGCTGGGTCAGGCCGACAAAGCCGACGACGACCTGCAGACGGCCCAATTTTATTATAAATATTCAGGGTGGTACTGGGGCCAATTCTCGGATGACAATAGCTAGGTCGAGGACCGAGAACCGTTGCGCGATAATGGGCCCATGCCGTAGAATATAGGCTGTATTTTCAGAGAAGCTGCGTCTGTATCATGCCTTGATCTGCGCAGTCATAGCGGCGCGGGACCTGTCACCCCGTGCAATATGTCCGGGCAGATCCCGCGCGCTCCTGCTTCCTAGCCATCCAGTGTGACGACGGGCTCAAAGCCGCCGAAAATCATCCGTTTTCCATCGAAAGGCATCGGGTTTTTTACCGGGTCCATTCGCGGATCGGCTTGCTCCGGATTTTCCATCATCGCCTCCAGTTTCGCCATGCCGGCGTCGCGGGTCGCCTTGTCCGGCCACTCGATCCAGGACAGGACGACGCTTTCATCTTCCGTCGCTTTTACCGCCTTGCGGAAATCGGTGCTGCTGCCATCGGGTATGTCGTCGCCCCAGCATTCGACCACCCTTGTAGCGCCCATCTCGACAAACATGCTGTCCGCATTGTTGGCATGATCGATAAATTTCTGTTTGTTGGCGGTCGGGACCGCGATCACAAATCCGTCAATATAGCTCATTTTTCTCTCTCCTTTGGTGAAGCCCGGGTCAGGCCATCTGCGGCTGGTGCCCGGCGAATGTTTCCGTCTGTGCCGTCAGGGCGCGCTGGAACGCCGGACGCTGCTCGCCGCGTTGCTGGTAGGCGGCAAGCCGGGGAAAGCCCGCCAATATGTCCGTGTGCCTCAGATTGCGGAGGACCGTCACCATCATGATGTCCGCAATGGTAAATCGGCTGGCCAACCAGTCTTTGTCACCGAGCGCATCGGACAGGCTCTGCAGCCGCGCTTCGGCCAGTTCGACCGCTGCCGGACGGGCCGCCTTGGCCCAGTCCTTGTCGGCGTGGAAAATATCATAGGAGACAATCGTGGACAGGATCGGCTCGACGCTGTTCAGCGCCGCGATCAGCCATGCTGTGCTGTTCCAGCGCTCCTGGCTATCGGTCGGGAGCAACCGTTCGTCCTGTTCGCCAAGATAAAGCAGGATCGCGCCACTTTCGAACAGGCGGACATTGCCGTCGTCAAAGGCCGGAACCTGGCCAAAGGGCTGCCATTGGCGATATTCGGCATCGCGCGGCTGCATCGCGTCGAGCAGGCTGGCGTCATAGGGACGTCCGATTTCCTCGAGCGCCCAGCGGATCCGGATATCGCGGACCATGCCCTGGGCGAAATCGGGTACCCATTGGAAGGCAGAAATTTTGATGTCAGGACCGGAATTGGCAAGCATGTTTCACTCTCCTTTCAATTTCATCTTTTCATTTCTGACAGGCGTGAAGTTGGCCACCGCCAGCACCTTGCCGCCATCGGACGAGCATCCAAAGCCGGTTAAAACGGGCATCGCCTGTCGCCTAATTCTCGCAAAGCTCGGCCAACTGGTCTGCGCACGCCTTCCAGCCTTCCTCGAAACCCATTTCTTGGTGCTGGGCCTGTGCTTCCTTGGTCCAGTGGCGTGCGGTGGCGGTGTAGCGGGTGCCGCCATTGTCCGCTTCGATCTCCCAAATCCCGATCATGAACGGGCCAGCCGGTTCGAGGTCACCGACAATCGCGTCGGTAAAGGCGAACCGGCGACCTTCTTCCCAGGCCAGTACCAGACCGGGGTGGGGATGAACCTCGCCGTCGGGGCCATACATGGTGCAGTTCGACACGCCACCAGCCCGACGTTCGAGCGTCTCGAATTCCGCACACCAGGGTTTCGGGCACCACCATTGCTCGATATGGTTGGTCATCATATCCCAGACCTTGTCCGGTGGAGCCGCAATATGGCGGGTTATCGATAGTTCATGATGGCTCTCTTGTGTCGCGGTCATATCCTGTCTCCTCGATCAGTCGCGTTCCGGCGCACCGCCGGGGAAAAAATGTCTGTAGGGCCGTGCCTCGTCCACCGCCCGCTTGACCGTCGGTCGTGCCAGCAGGCGGGACCGATAGGCCTTGAGCCGTTCCAGCCCATTCGGGATCGGATGCACCCAGTCCGCATAGAAAAGCGATGGTGCGGCGGCGCAATCGGCCATGGTGAACGCATCCCCGACCGCCCATTGATCGCCCAGATGCGCGTCGAGCCACGCAAAGCTTTTGTCGAGCGTGGCGCGGCCGTTGTCGGTTTCTGACGGACCGGCGCGACCGAGCCGCACATCGACTAAGCGCTGCATCGCACTCATCACATAATTGTCGAAAAACCGGTCGAACATCCGGGTTTCGACACCCGCCATCCCGTCCGGGATCAGCCTCGGCTCGGGATGGATGAGTTCCAGATATTCGATAACGGCCGTCGCTTCGAAGATGGTCCGCTCGCCGTCCGCCAGCAGTGGAAACTTGCCGGTTGGCGAGCGCCGGGCGAATTCCGCACCATTGCTTTGATGGTCATCGTCGAGTTGCCGGAATGCAAAGGGGATGTCCTTCTCCCACAAGGGGATCAGCGCTTTCCATGTGTAGGAGGAGAAGGGATGACCATAAAGTTCGATCACGAGGCATTACCCCGCACGGCCGCCTCAATCTTGGCAATGTCGATTTTCTGCATCGGCATCATCGCCTCGAACGCGCGTTTGGCGACATCGTCACCTTGCGCCATTGCCTCGGTCAGGACTCGCGGGGTGATCTGCCAGTTGACCCCCCATTTGTCCTTGCACCAGCCGCACTGGCTTTCGGTGCCGCCATTTTCGACGATCGCGTTCCAGTAGCGGTCGGTTTCTTCCTGCGTGTCGGTATGGATGACAAAGGAAAAAGCCTCGCTTTGCGGAAAGGCCGGGCCGCCATTCAACCCGAGACAGGAGAGGCCCAGAACGGTAAAGTCGACCGTCAGCTCTTCACCCTTTTTGCCTCCCGGAAAATCGCCGGGTGCATACTGTACCGCGCCGATTGTGCTGTCCGGGAAAGTCGCAGCGTAAAATTCTGCTGCCGCCCTGGCGTTCTTGTCAAACCACAGGCAGATCGTTGCTTTGGACATGACAATTCTCCTCTCCTCCATCCGGCCGTCAGGCAGCGGATTGCTCTACGCCTTCGTCCATCGTGGCCATCGCCGCGTCCATGTCCATCCACATCGCCTCCCACACATGCCCGTCGGGATCGGCCAGATTGCGGTTGTACATCCAGCCATGGTCCTGTTTCGGATTGATCTCGGCGGTGCCGCCGCTGGCCGCCGCGGCTTCGTTCATCCGGTCGACCGCATCGCGGCTGTCGCAGGATATCGCCAGCATCACTTCGCTCGACGTCGAGGCCGGGATCGGGCGGTCTGTAAAGCTGCGCCACTTGTCATGGGTCAGCAGCATCACGTGGATCGCCTCGCTCCACACCATGCAGGCGGCGGTTTCGTCGGTGAATTGCGGATTGTTGGAAAAGCCAAGGGCCTCGTAAAAGGCCATCGAGGCGGCTAGGTTGGTAACCGGCAGATTTACGAAAATCATACGGGTGTTTGCGGCAGTCATCCTTCTCTCCCTCGACTCGGAATTTGACAATCTTGCCACACTAGTTATAAAAAACAACTATGGAGTTTGAAAAAATAACTAAGTCGCGAAAAACAGAACGGAAAAGATGGTATGACGACGCCTGCGGCACGGCTTTTGCGCTCGAGCTGATCGGCGAGCGTTGGGCGATCCTGATCATGCGCGAGCTTATGTTCGGGCCACGCCGCTTCGGTGAATTGCGCCGCGATCTGCCGGGTGTGAGCGCCAATATCCTGACGCAACGGCTGGGCCAGCTGGAGCAGAACCGGATCCTGCGGAAACGCAAATTGCCGCCGCCCGCGTCGGTGCAGGTTTATGAACTGACGGAATGGGGCGCAGAGGCCGAGCAGTTGGTCCAGATGCTTGGCCGCTGGGCGACCCGCCATCCAGGCCATGACCCCAGTCTGCCGCTCAGCGCGGCCTCGATCATGATGTCATTCCGCACCATGTTCGCGCCGGAGCGGGCAGGGGATATGGACGCGCGCATCGGCTTCCGGCTGGGCAGTGACGCATTTGTCATCCATATCCACGACGGGACTCTGGATACCTCCCGCATGGAGCCGGAGGATGTGGACCTGCTGTTCGAGGGAACACCACCCGGGCTGGCTGCCGCGGTCTATGGTGACGAGAAGCTCCCTGATCTGGAGCAGGCCGGGATATTGTCGGTGAGCGGTGACCGGCAGCTGGCGGACCGGTTCATCACGCTGTTCCCGCTACCCGAGAAATTGCCGGACTGCGGTCAGGACAAATAAAAACGGCGTGGGGTTTCCACGCCGTTTTCTGTATCCGTGGCGGAAGCCGCCCGTTTCGTGGACGAATTACTTCGCCTTGCTGGCGGCCTTTTTCTTGGCCGGGCTTTTCTTTTTCTTCGCATTGGGCGCGGCCGCCGTGACTTCGAAGGTCAGGGCATTGTCCTTCAGGTGGACCTTGACCTCGCCGCCGTTTTTCAACTTGCCAAACAACAGTTCCTCGGCGAGCGGCTCCTTGATCTTTTCCTGGATCAGGCGGCCCATCGGACGCGCGCCATAGAGCTTGTCGTAACCGCGCTTGGTGAGCCATGCCTGGGCATCCTCGTCGAGCGTGATATGGACATTCTGGTCGGCCAGCTGCAGTTCGAGTTCGAGAATGAATTTCTCGACCACCCGGGAAACCACTTCCGGCGGCAGATAGGCAAAGGGCACGATCGCATCCAGACGGTTGCGGAACTCGGGGGTGAACATTTTCTTCACCGCCTCGTCGCCGGCATCTTCCTTCGACATATTGCCGAAGCCGATGCCTTCCTTGGCCATGTCGGACGCGCCGGCATTCGTCGTCATGATCAGCACGACATTGCGGAAATCAACGGTCTTGCCGTGGTGATCGGTCAGCTTGCCGTTGTCCATCACCTGCAGCAATATGTTGAACAGGTCGGGATGGGCTTTCTCGATCTCGTCGAGCAGCAGCACGCAATGCGGATTCTGGTCGATCGCATCGGTCAGCAGGCCGCCCTGGTCATAGCCGACATAGCCCGGAGGTGCGCCGATCAGGCGGGAGACGCTGTGGCGCTCCATATATTCGGACATGTCGAAACGCTTGAGCGGAATGCCCATGATCGACGACAATTGCCGCGCAACTTCGGTCTTGCCGACGCCGGTCGGGCCGCTGAACAGATAATTGCCAATCGGCTTGTCCGGTTCGCGCAGCCCCGCACGGGACAATTTGATCGCACTGGCCAGCTTGCTGATTGCAACATCCTGACCAAAGACCACCCGCTTGAGGTTCCGTTCCAGATTCTCGAGCGTCTGTTTGTCGTCCTTGGACACGGATTTGGGCGGGATGCGCGCCATCGTCGCGATCACGGCTTCGATATCCTTGGTCGTGATCATTTTCTTGCGGCGTGAAGGCGGCAACAGCATCTGCATCGCGCCGACTTCGTCGATCACGTCGATCGCCTTGTCCGGCAGCTTGCGGTCGTTGATATAGCGCGTGGACAGTTCCACCGCCGATTTCAGCGCGTCCGGCGCATAGCGGACTTTGTGATGCTCTTCAAAGGCGCCGCGCAGACCGGCGAGTATCTTGATCGTATCCTCGACCGATGGCTCGTTGATGTCGATTTTCTGGAAGCGCCGCAGCAGCGCGCGGTCCTTCTCGAAATGGTTGCGGAATTCCTTGTAGGTGGTCGAACCGATGCAGCGGATCACGCCGCCGGACAGCGCCGGTTTCAGCAGGTTGGAGGCATCCATCGCCCCGCCGCTCGTGGCACCGGCACCAATCACCGTATGAATTTCGTCGATGAACAGGATTGCGTCGGGCATTTTTTCAAGTTCCGACACAACCTGCTTCAGACGTTCCTCGAAATCGCCGCGATAGCGGGTCCCCGCCAGCAATGCGCCCATGTCGAGCGAATAGATGACCGCCGGTTTCAAGACGTCCGGTACATTTTCCTCGACAATACGCAGCGCCAGGCCTTCCGCAATCGCGGTTTTGCCAACGCCGGGCTCGCCGACATATAGCGGGTTGTTTTTCGAACGCCGGCACAGGATCTGTACTGTACGGTCGACCTCAGCCTGCCGCCCGATCAGCGGATCGATACGACCCTCCGCGGCCTTTTTGTTGAGATTGACGGTAAACTGGTCGAGCGCCGTCTCTTTCTTGTTCTTTTCTTTCTTGTCCTCTTCATTCTCCATGCCGGACAATTCTGCCGGTTCAACGGTCTGGCCGCCTTTGCCGACACCATGGCTGATAAAGCTGACCGCATCGAGCCGGCTCATGTCCTGCTGCTGCAGGAAGTAAACGGCATAGCTTTCCCGTTCGGAGAAGAGGGCAACCAGAACATTGGCGCCGGTCACTTCATCCTTGCCGGACGACTGGACATGAAGGATCGCGCGCTGGACAACGCGCTGAAATCCGGATGTGGGGGAGGGGTCGATCGCTTTCTCGACCTTGAGCGAATCCAGTTCACTGTCGAGATAGAGAACCACGGCGTCTTCCAGTTCGCCCAGATCGACGCCACAGGCGTTCATCACCTGGGAGGCATCGCCATCTTCGATCAGCGCGAGAAGAAGATGCTCCAGCGTGGCATATTCATGGCTGCGATCGGAGGCGTTTTTCAGCGCCTGATGCAGTGTTTTCTCGAGCGATTCAGCGAACGATGGCATATATTTTACTCCAATTTGGGTACCTTGTCCTGGTCCCCGGTTGCCGAAACTTGTGCAGTCCATGCGGTTTCAGGCTTAAACCAATTACTTATACTCTAGATCGTGAGCCAAACCTTGAACGTCAAGGGTGTTGAACCCCGGCCCACGAAGAATCCATCCAAAGCCGCCAGTTTTCGTCTCTCTTCTCCCGACAGGGTTCAAAATGGAACGGCTGAACCCGATTATTATTAAACTAGGTTAACAAATGCTTTCGCGATTGCCAGCCTTTATCAGCTTTTGAACAGGTTTTCTGCGCTTGCCCGGTGGGACACAGCGAAGTTTTTCTTAGCTTCACAGCGGCTTATTTCCGATTTCAACAGTGAAATTCGTTGATCGAGCTCGTCCACCGATAAAGGATCCAAATCCTGTTTGATCACCAAAGCCACTGGATCATTGGCATTTCGCGGCAGATTTTCGTCATCATCCATGAATCGTCATCCCTTGTGCAGGGTAATGTTGACCGCCCGTGCTTTGCTGTCAATAAGGGACCGAAATCAGAGGGGTCGCAAATTCCTCGGGGGATGTTTAATGGCCAAAATCGAACTGTTACAAAAAGAGATGACTGCTATCGCGATTAGCGAACCGGGCGGTCCGGAAGTATTGAAATCCGAAACCGTGCCGGTTCCCCGGCCGGACCGCGGAGAAGTGTTGATCCGGGTGGCCGCCGCCGGGGTAAACCGGCCGGATGTCATCCAACGCATGGGTTTTTACCCGGTCCCGCAAGGGGCTTCGCCGCTTCCCGGGCTGGAAGTGTCCGGCACCGTCGTGGCGCTGGGAGCGGGCGTCGAAGCCGAATGGATGGGGCGACAGATTTGTGCGCTGACCAATGGCGGCGGCTACGCCGAATATTGCGTCGCACCTGTCGGACAGTGCCTGCCGGTACCGCAGGGCCTGACGATGGCTGAAGCCGCGGCCCTGCCGGAGACCATGTTCACCGTCTGGGGCAATCTGTTCAACCGCGGCTTCGCCCGGCAAGGCGAAACCGCGCTGGTCCACGGTGGCACCAGCGGCATCGGCACAATGGCGATCATGCTCGGCAAGCTGTTCGGCCTCAAGATGATTGTGACCTGCGGCAGCGACCAGAAATGCACCGCCGCCAAGCAGATCGGCGCCGATCACGCCATCAATTACAAGAGCGAGGACTTTGTCGAGGAAGTCAGGAAAATTACCGACGGGCAGGGCGTTGATGTCGTGCTCGACATGGTGGCCGGTGACTATGTTGCGCGCAACGTGCAATGTCTGAAAGAAGACGGACGCCATGTGACGATCGCGGTGCAGGGCGGGGCGCAGGCCACGATCAACATGGCGCATGTGATGATGAAACGGCTGATCCTCACCGGTTCCACGCTGCGTCCGCAATCTGCCGAACGCAAAGCCTTGATCGCTGATGATCTGTACAAGAATGTCTGGCCGGATGTCGAGGCGGGCAAGTTGAAGCCGGTGATGGACGAAAGCTTTCCGCTCGCCGATGCGGCCAAGGCGCACGCCCATATGGAGGCCGGCAATCATATCGGCAAGATCGTTCTGATCGTCGAATAGACGGTGCGGTGCAGTGACCGCTGAACCCGACTTTCACGGCGCGAAAGTGGCATTTTTCATTGACGAGCATATCCTCGTCTATCGCCGGGACGACCGGCCGGATATCCCGTTCCCCGCCATGCTCGACCTGCCGGGCGGTGGCCGGGAGAACGGCGAGAGTGGCGCGGAATGTGTCGCCCGTGAAACATGGGAAGAATTCGGCATCCGCATAGCGCCCGGCGAGCTGGAATTTGTGCAGGATTATCCGAACTGGCGCGGGTCCGGAGCCGCAGCATTGTTCTTCGTCTGTCGGTTATCGCCACAAATTCTGGACGACATCGTGTTCGGCGATGAGGGGCAGCACTGGAAAACCATGCCGGTTGCGGAATTTCTGGCTAGCGAGGATGCCGTGCCGCACCTGCAAATGCGGCTGCGGGAATATCTGGAACGCTAGGTTTTCCGTCACCAAAGCTTCATAAAATCGGGACTTGGCTGTAACATTCAGCGCCTAAGGCCATGCTCATGGATAATTTCCATGGGAGTATTTCAATGGCCAAACAATTTCCCCCAGTTACCAAAGCCGATATTCCGTTGCTCGATGTCGATCGCTACGAGGCGCGGTTGAAGCGAAAGCCGCGGGTCCATGCCCGCGACCGCACCCGCTACCGGACGATCTGGATTTCCGACATCCATCTCGGGACCCGCGGTTGCAATGCCGACCTACTGATCGACTTTCTCGACCATGTGGACAGCGACACGCTCTATCTGGTTGGCGATATCATCGACGGCTGGCGGTTGAAGAAGAAGTTTTTCTGGCCCGACGGCCATAATGATATCATCTGGCGGATATTGAAACGGGCACGGCGCGGCACGCGCATCGTCTATATTCCCGGCAACCATGACGAGATGTTCCGGCAGTTTACCGGGCTCAATTTCGGCGGTGTCGAGATCCGGCGGTCGGCGATCCACGAAACCGCCGATGGCCGCCGGCTGCTGGTCTTGCACGGCGATGAATTTGATACGGTGATGCTGGCCCATCGCTGGCTCGCCGTTATCGGCGATGCCGCTTATGTGACGCTGATGCGGGTCAACTGGCTGGTCAACAAGGTTCGAAACTGGCTGGATCTGCCATATTGGTCCTTGTCCAAAATGGCCAAGCACAAAGTCAAAAATGCGGTCGAATTTATCGGGCGCTATGAGGAGACGGTGGCCAAGGCTGCGGAAAATCGCGGCGTTGACGGCGTGGTCTGCGGTCATATCCACACCGCCGAGCACCGGATCATCAAGGGCATCGAATATTATAATGACGGAGACTGGGTCGAAGGGTGCACTGCGCTGGTCGAATGTGACGACGGGACGATGGAAATTCTGCACTGGGCCGACGAGATCAAGGCCCGCAAGGCGCAGAAAAACCAGCCGGTAAAGCTGGTCTCGGTGGAAAATGGAATGGGGCAGGCGGCGTGAAAATCGCTCTGGTGACCGATGCCTGGCATCCGCAAGTCAACGGCGTGGTGCGCACGCTGGACAGCGTCGTCCAACGCTTGCGCGCCTGGGGCCATAAGGTTCTGGTGATTTCGCCGGACCAGTTTCGCACTGTTCCCGCACCCAGCTATCCGGAAATTCGGCTGGCTTTTACCCGCATGGGGACCGTGGGAAGAATGATCGAGCAATTCGGCGCGGACGCGGTGCATCTGTCGACCGAAGGTCCGCTTTGCATTCAGGCCAGACGCTGGTGTCGGCGAAAAGGCCGCCCCTTTACAACGGCTTATCACACACAGTTTCCGGAATATCTGGCCAAGCGGACGAGCATGCCCGCGCGGATCTTCTGGCCCTATATCCGCTGGTTCCACGGCAGGTCCGAGGGGATCATGGTGTCGACAGAAAGTGTCCGCCGCCAGCTGCGCGGGCAGGGGCTGGCGCATGTCCAGCACTGGAGCCGTGGCGTCGATCTGGACAATTTCTCCGCCGACGCGCCGCCACCCGACGTCTACCGACAGATCACGCGCCCGATCCAGCTCTATGTCGGCCGGGTGGCTGTCGAAAAGAATATCGAGGCCTTCCTCGAGACCTCGGAGCCCGGTTCGAAAGTCGTCGTGGGCGACGGGCCGGCGCTGGACGCCCTGAAAGCGCGCTATCCCGACGTTCATTTTGCCGGACGAAAATCAGGCAAAGAACTGGCGGGCTATTATGCCGGTGCGGATGTGTTCGTCTTTCCGAGCCGAACCGATACGTTCGGACTGGTGATTATCGAAGCGCTTGCCTGCGGCACGCCGGTTGCGGCCTATCCGGTGACCGGGCCGATTGACGTTCTGACGGCGAACAGCGGCGTCATGGATGATAGTCTTGATCGGGCTATCAGGGGCGCTTTGGCGCTGGATGCCGCCGATTGTATGGCACACGGGCAGCGATATAGCTGGGATCGAAGCGCCGCCCAGTTCCTCAACGCGCTGGTCCCGCTACCGCTGCGGCTTGAATATCCGATGCTACGCCGAATGCTGACCAAGGTGATTTTTACGCGGGTTTAGCCAAATATCTTGCCGACTCCCTCTAAACGTCCTACATAAGCTTCCAACAGGCCGTCTCCGCAAGGGGGCGGCCCTTTATTTTTGAATTTCCGCTGGCCCCGAAATGCCAGCTATTGGAAGGATGCCATCATGGCCGAAAAATTGACCCCTCTCATGCAGCATGCGACCGCCAGCTGGCTGGTCGACAACACGGCGCTCAGCTTTGAACAGATCGCCGATTTTTGCGGTATTCATATTCTTGAAGTCAATGCGATGGCCGATGATCTCGCCAGTTCCAAATATACCGGACGCGATCCGGTGCAGGCGCACGAGCTGACCCACGAGGAAATCGAAAAAGCCGAGAAAGACCCGGATTACCGCATGGTTATCCAGAAGGGGCCGGACCAGGTTCGCCGGACCAAGGGACCCCGCTACACGCCGGTTTCCAAGCGTCAGGACAAGCCCGACGGTATCGCGTGGCTCTTGCGCAACCATCCTGAAATTTCCGATGCACAGGTCGGCAAGCTGATCGGCACCACCCGGACCACGATCAATGCGATCCGCGAGCGTGAGCACTGGAATATCGCCAATATCGTACCGAAAGACCCGGTCACGCTGGGCTTGTGCTCGCAGCGCGAACTGGACGCTGTCGTTGCCAAGGCCGCGAAAAAGGCGGGTATCGAACCGGAAGTGGCAGAAGATACGAAACTGGGCGGCGACCGGCAGGCGTTGATTGCCGAGTTGCACGAAGAGCGGGCGCAGGCTGAACGCGATGCCGAAGCGGCGCTGGCGGGTGAAGACGGCGAGGAAGCCGCACCGGTCGAGCATACAGCCGAGACGCTTTTCAAGGACAGCTAGGCCGTTTGGCAGGCCATCCGCCGGGTTTTTGCGCGGGCGACTGTCAGACAACGGTCGGCGTTTAACCAGCCGATTAAACCCGCTTGCGCTTTGCGTGATCTAGGGTCTATGGCTGGTCCATGGATGCACCCCGGAAACCGCCTGCCTATGATGCCATGCTCGCCGATCACGGCTTTGACCCGATTGAATCGGACGGTCTGACCTATCCGCTCGGCGACTATGAACCGAAATTCGGCGAATATTTTGAGCTGATGCCCGGCATCGGCTGGACCCGCACGCCGGTGCCCGGTCCGCTGGGCCATATCAACAACTGGATATTGGCCGACCGGCACGAAGACGGCAGCGCCGGCTTTGCGATTGCCGATACTGGATTGTTCATGCCCGAAGTTATCGACGCCTGGAAACATCTGTTCGAGGAAGGCGCGCTGCACGGACAGAGCGCAACCAAGATCATCGTCACCCATTATCATCCTGACCATGTCGGCTGCGCCGGCTGGCTGGCCAACCGGTTCAAGGCGCCCCTGCACATGAACCGGACCGAATGGCTGCTGACCCGCATGCTGCTCGCCGACAAGCGCGACGGCGTGCCGCAGGAGGCGCTCGACGAGTGGCAATTCTGCGGCTGGGAACAGCATCTGATCGACGATTTCGCGAAAAAGGGCTGGGGCCGTTTCGCCCGCGCCGTTTCCGACCTGCCGATCGGCCATATCCGCATGGAAGAGGGAACCAGGCTCAAAACCGGCGACCATGAATGGCGGGTGATGATCGGCAACGGCCACACGCCCGAACATGCCTGCCTGATCGATGACAGCGCCAAGGTGATGATCTCCGGCGACCAGATATTGCCGCGCATCACCTCCAATATCTCGACCATGCTCAGCGAACCGACCAGCGATCCGCTCGGCGAATGGCTGGCGAGTATCGCGCATTTCCGCGCCGAACTGGACAATGAACTGCTGGTGCTGCCCGCCCATGGCCGCCCGTTTCTCGGCGCGCATCAGCGGCTCGACGCGCTGGCCGAACGGCATAACGAGGCGCTCGACGATCTCGAGCAGGGCCTGCGCGAAAGCCCCAAGCGCGTGGTCGACAGCTTCCCCTATCTGTTCCGCCGCCCGATCACCCCCGACGTCATCGGCATGGCCAGCGGTGAAGCAATGGCGACGCTCCGCCATCTCCAATATACAGGCCGCGCCCAGCTCGAGATGAAAGACGGCACCGCCTGGTACAGCGCCGCCTGATTTCGTCGAGGGCCATCCGGCCTTCATCGAATTTCAGCTGTGCCCCGCTCCCCGGCCTCCAGACTGGAGCGGCCGAAAACAGGGGAGGCTATGATATGAGGAAATCCATCACGACTTTGCTGTGCGCCGCATTGTGCAGCGGCATGGCGGTTGCCCAGAGCGCGAGCTTTCGGCTCGACGCGGATTCTGCGGAAAAAATCGTCCAGGGCTGCAAGGACCATGCCCGCGCCAAGGCGCAGAGCCACGCGATCGCCGTCTATGACAGCGGCGGCAATCTGGTCTCGGCGCTGCGCATGGACGGCAATGGCCCCGGGATCATGGCATTTGCCGAGGACAAGGCCCGCGCCGTGGCCAACTGGCGCTTTGCCACCGGACAGATGGAAGAAGCGGTGAAAGGGACGCCCGGCTTTGCCGATGCGCCCTTCGTCGTGACCGTGGCCGGCGGGGTGCCGGTCTTTACCGCCGACGGACGCGCCTTCATCGGCAGCGTCGGCGTGTCGGGCCAGGCACCGGCAGACGATGCGGCCTGTGCCGTCGCGGGTATCCGCGCCGCCGGACTGTCTGCGGAACGCGTCCGCGGCTAGCGACGTCTAGCTCGTGATCGACTTGGCATCGACCGGCGGCTCGACCTCGTCGCTGGTGCAGTGCAGCGCATAGCCGCGCAGGAAGATGGCCAGCGCCACCAGGCAGATGATCCCGGCCAGCCCGAAAGGCGCGCCGGGCAGATAATAGACGCTGCCCGCCACGGTGAAGGCGGCGAAGACGGCGGCGAACAGGGGCGGACCGACCACCGAGGCAATGCTCTGCAGGCTGGCGACGGCACCTTGCAGCTCGCCCTGGGTCTCGTCGGACACGGCGTTGCTCATCAGGCCGTTGAGCGAAGGCTGGAACAGCCCCTGCATGGACCCGATCGGAATGGCGATGAAGATCAGCCAGGCGTGCCCCGATCCGGCCAGGACATAGAATATGCAGCTGACGGCCATGCCGATCGCCCCGACCAGCGCGGAATTGCGCTCGCCGATGCGCGGCACCAGCACGCGGATCAGGAAGCCCTGGACAAATGCGGCGCCGAGCCCGACCGCGGCGAAGGACAGGCCGACATATAATTCGCTCCAGCCAAAGGCCTCGATCAGGTAGAAGGCGAATATGATCGGGAAGACAACATGCGCCGTCATCCATACGGTCAGCGCGCCGGCATACCAGAAGACGACCTTATTCTGGCCGCTGAGCGCTTTCAGGGCCACGAAGGCATTGGCACGGGCCAGTCGGAACGGCCGCCGCTTGTCCGCTGGCAGGCTCTCTTTGAGCAGGAAAAAGCCGAAGACCAGATTGAGCGCGGCCAGCGCGCTGGCGCCAAAAAAGGGCAGGCGGGTGCCATATTCACCCAATATGCCGCCGACCGCCGGACCGATGATGAAACCCAGTCCGAAGGCCGCGCCGATCAGGCCGAAATTCTGCGCCCGTTTTTCGGGGGGAGATATATCGGCGATATAAGCATAGGCGGTGCTGAAGCTGGCGCCCATGATCCCGGCGATGATCCGCGCGGCGAACAGCCACAATAGCGAGGAGGCAAATCCCATCAGCATATAGGCGATGGCATAGCCGCCGAGCGCGCCGAGCAGCACCGGTCGCCGGCCAAAGCGGTCGGACAGATTGCCGATCACCGGACCGAAGACAAATTGCATCGCGGCATAAGCAAAGGCCAGCCAGCCGGCATAGACCGCCGCATCCGAAATCGTGTCTCCGGTGATGCTGGTGATCAGTTTCGGCAGGACCGGCATGATGATGCCGAAACCCAGCATATCGATCAGCACGACGAGAAAAACGAAGACCAGTGACGACCTGGCGGCGGGCAGGGGAGTGGATTCGCTCATGGGCTTTGTCCCCTACACCCAGATCCGCCGGAAAGGGAGCCATTTAGCCGAGCAATTTTCATTGTCAGTTCAGCCGGCATCACTTACATGAATGTCAATGACTGATACTTATCCTGACCAGCCACCGATCTGGAAAACCCATTATAATCATCCCACCCAGTGGGACCAGTTTTACGCGCCGCTGACGATGCCCGGCATGTTCTTCCGGTCTGCCGGCCGGCGCGGCGATGCCAATCTGCTCGATTTCATGGGCCGCAAATACAGCTATTCCGAGGTTGCGGCCGGCGTGGTCCGCGTGGCCAAGGGGCTTCAGGACATGGGCGTGAAAAAGGGTGACCGGATAGGTCTGTTTCTGCCCAATGTTCCGCATTATGTGAGCGCCTATTTCGGCGCGATGGCGATCGGCGCGACGGTCGTGAATTTTTCGCCTCTCTACACGGTGGAAGAGCTCAACCATCAGGTGGAGGACAGCGGTACCAAGATATTGTTCACGCTATCCGCGACAGCACTTTTCCCGACTGCCTATAAAGTCCTTGAACAATCGAGTCTCGAGCGGCTGGTGGTCGGAAGCATTTCGGGCGCCCTGCCGGCCGGCAAGGCGCTGTTCTACTCGCTGTTCCGCCGCAAGGAGAATAGCCCGCAACCCGATGACGACCGGATCACGCCATTTTCCGATCTGATCGATAATGACGGTCGCTACAAGGCACCGAATATACGTCCGGAAAAGGATATCGCCCTGTTGCAATATACCGGCGGCACCACCGGCACGCCCAAGGGCGCCATGTGCAGTCACCAGAACCTGACCGCCAACGCGCGGCAGATCAACAGCATCGATCCCTTTATCGACGAGGTCGACCGGCTCATGGGTGTGCTGCCCTTCTTCCATGTCTTTGCCAACAGCGCTGTCCTGAACCGCACGATCGAGCGCGGCGGAGAGATTGTCATGCTGCCGCGCTTTGACGCGAAGCAGACCTTGAAGGCTATCACCCGGAACAAGATTACCGCCATGCCGGGCGTGCCGACCATGTACCAGGCGCTGCTTGATCATCCCGACATCGACAAGACCGATTTTTCGTCGCTCAAAGTCTGCGTTTCGGGGGGCGCGCCCCTGCCGTTGGAACTGAAGAAGAAATTCGAGGCAAAAACCGGTGCGAAGCTGATCGAGGGCTATGGTCTGACCGAAAGCTGCGGCGTTGTCAGCGCCAATCCCTATGCCGGGCACGACAAGACCGGAACCATCGGCCAGCCGGTTCCGGGAACCCTGGTCAAACTGGTCGACAAGGCCGATCCGACAAAGCCGGCTCCGGAAGGTGAACCGGGAGAATTGATTTTCTCCGGTCCCCAGGTGATGCAGGGCTACTGGAATCTGCCCGATGAAGACGAAAAAGTATTCGTCGACGGCTTTTTGCGTACCGGCGATGTCGCGACCATTGATGACGAAGGCTATATCAAGATTGTCGACCGGCTGAAGGACATGATCTCGGTCGGCGGGTTCAAGGTGTTTCCAAGCCAGGTCGAGGAAGTGCTCTACCAGCATGATGCGGTCAAGGAAGCGCTGGTGATTGGCGTGCCCGATGACTATCGCGGCGAGAGTCCCAAGGCCTATGTCGCGCTGGAGCCGGACATTGCGGCAACCGGCAAAGAACTGAAAGACTGGCTCAATCCGCAGCTGGGCAAGCACGAACGGGTGGTTGATGTTGTGGTCCGGGACAGCCTGCCGAAGACAATGATCGGCAAGCTGGACAGAAAAGCGTTACGGTCCGAGGAGCTGGAATAGGTGCGGCGCGCCTAGGCGCGGGTTGATTGCATCACGCCGGGGCTCTGCGGAGCGATGTTCCGCACCTGCACGCTGCCTTTTTTGACGGTATAGAGCTGGGCGTCAGCGGTTTGCAGCAGGGCTTCCGCCTTGCGCCCGTCCGTTGGCCAAGTGGCGATGCCGACACTGGCTCCGATGCGGATAACATTATTCTCGATGATACAGGGCGGAACCAGAGCGGCGAGCATATGATCCGCACAGGCGGTGCCGGATATCGTCGAGTCCGGGGACAGCAGGACGGCAAATTCGTCGCCCCCTATCCGCGCCACAATGCCATTGTCTCCGCAGGCTCTCCGCAGGCGTTCCGCCACTTCGATCAACAGCTGGTCACCGACCGCATGGCCGAACTGGTCGTTGATAGGTTTGAATCCGTCCAGATCAATCAGCGCCACGGTAAATTCCTTCCGGAGGTCATCGACGGCGACTTGCTGATCGAGGCGTTTGTCCAGCACCCGGCGGTTGAACAGACCGGTAAGCGGATCGGTATTCGCCAGTTTGCGCATCCTGTGCTGCAACATGAGCAGATTGATGAACTGGTCATTCTGTTGCGTGATCAGCCGGAACAGAAAGGTCGTTACCATGATCAGACTGGCGGCGGCAGACCAGCCGATCGGTTCTCCCGACAGCAGCAGCAGGATGGTGATGGGGACGATCCCGATGATGATATTGAGGATTGCGGCCAGCCTTATGGTCGCCAGCGTATAGATTGTCGTCAGCGAACCCATGGCCAGGGTGAAGGGGTAGAGCAGCCGCAATTCGGGCGGCGCGTGAACCCAGGCAAGCACGCACCAGACGCTGACCAGAACGCAGATTGTTGCAGAACAAAAAGTCGCCTCGGAGATAAACCGTCTTGCCCGGTTCGGGCTGCCAGAAGCGTTCCGGTCCTTGAGCAGCGCGGCATAGCCCAGCCCGCAAAAGCTGGCCATCGCCAGCGGCAGGCCATAGCGGATCCAGGGTTCGGCACCGGCACTGGATGCATAGAGCACGAAGGGGATTGTCAGGAACATCGCGAGAAACAGGGCGCGAGACTGCTTTTGCAGACGGGTGGCGCTCAATATGGCAAATTCATCGCTGACCTCTTCCGGGACGGGCGGGATGACTTTTAGCAGGAATTTTTGAATGTGCGATGACATGACGCAGGGTTAGCAACTATTTGTAAACTATAAGTTAAGCGTGCCGGCTTCCCCGATATTGTCAGCTCTTCCGCGCCCCTCGGCGGAATCCAGGCCAACCACTTCACGCATAATTAACCATGTGAGCGCTAGAGAGGGCCGTCTGAAACACAACTCAGGAGCCATCATGTCATTTGAAAACGCCGGATCAATCGAGCCCCAGGCAAATATTGCCGGGGATAATGTAAAACGGGGAGCAAGCGATCCGAGCTTGCCGCAAAACGACAGTCTGGAGCAGCGAAACCAGCGTCGCCAGCAGATCGAAGCGACCTGCGCCGAATATCAATGGACATGCGACGTGCCGACCCTGCCGGGCGTCCCTCTGGCCACCGACGTTCCGGCAGATGATCAGCCATCCATCCAGTGGTGGTTCAAGGTGCTGGAAGTCGGGCTGGAGATTCTCAAGAATATCGCGGCCGTTCAGCTGCAGCCGATTTTTGCCGGTCTCGACGAAGCATCGCAGCAGAAAATAGATAACGCACTGGAAGAGGTCGAGGAAGTCCGGTCCGCAGTGGAGGCCTTACGAGCGAAACACGCGACCAACATCGCCGTGGCCAGTCTGGAGAGCAATATCCATGCGGCGACGCAGGATGCCGATATCGAGGCGTTGAAAGGCCACGATCACACGCTTCGCGATATCGTCATCGCGATTCTCGATATTCTGAAAGCTGAAGCCGCAGCGGATACGCGCTCTATCGAAGCCTATCGCGATCTGTTCCAGACCATCCCGGTGCCCGAGATCGGATATACGTTCCAGGAAGATGCCGAATTTGCCCGGCTCCGGGTTGCCGGACCCAATCCGATGCTGATCGAGGGCATTGACCGGATCCCCGAAAAATTTGCCGTCACCGCAGCGCAATATGAAGCGGTGGTGGCGGGCGACACGCTTGCTGACGCGCTTGCCCAGGGCCGCGTTTATCTTTGCGATTACAAGGATTTGGAGATCCTTGTTGCGGGCGTCTGGAAAGACACTGCGAAATATGTCTATCGTCCGATGGCGCTTTTTGCCGTACCTCCCGGCGGCTCATCCCTGACACCCGTTGCGATCCAGTGCGGGCAGGACAGCAGCCAATATCCGGTGATGACGCCCTCGGTCGCCGAGTCCGAAAAATGGGGTTGGGAAATGGCCAAGCTGGTCGTCCAGGTGGCGGATTGCAGCTATCACGAACTGTTCGTGCATCTGGCCGGAACGCATCTGGTCAGCGAAGCCATCGCAATTGCCACGCGCCGCAATCTCGCCAATGTGCACCCGCTCTGGTCTCTGCTCGTACCGCATTTCGAGGGAACCTTGTTCATTAACAATATGGCGGTCAAGACGCTGATCAACGAAGGCGGGCCGATCGATGCTTTCTTCGGCAGCACCATCACGTCGAGCCAGATGGCGGCGGTCACGGCGCGCCTGTCGTTCGATTTTGCCAAGAAAATGACGCCGGTAGACTTCGCCAACCGCAAGGTTGCCGATCCGGCCAAATTGCCAGACTATCCTTATCGCGATGACGCCTTGCTGGTCTGGAACGCGATCCACGAATGGGCGGAGCAATATATCCACGTCTATTATGCCGACGACGACGCGGTGACCGGCGATACGGAACTCGCGCGCTGGGTCGCCTCGATCCAGTCGCAAGGCCTTATGGAAGGGTTCGAAAAGATCGAGACACGCGAACAGCTTGTCGACGTCTGCACCATGATTATGTTCACGGCCAGCGCCCAGCATGCCGCGGTCAACTTCCCGCAGCGTTCGATCATGACCTTCATTCCCGCCGTTCCGGCTGCCGGCTGGACGGCCGCGCCGGCGCAGCAGTCCGGCCATAGCAAGGCCGAATGGCTGGAATATATGCCGCCCATGTCGCTGGCGCTGGAACAGATGTCATCGCTGGTGCTGCTGGGATCGGTCTATTACCGCCCGCTCGGCCACTATCAGGTGAACCGCTTCCCCTATGAAAGCTGGTTCCGGGACAAGGCAATAACGGGCCCGGAGGGTCCGCTGGCCCGGTTCCAGGCCGGATTGAAGGCTGTGGAGAAACGGATTAACGCCCGCAACGCGCGACGGATGCATCCTTATACCTATCTGCTGCCGAGCCGTATTCCGACCAGCACCAACATCTAGATCAAGCAGGCGCGCAGCGCGGCTTAACCCGCGTTGCGCGCTGCCAATATCCGCTTGTTGCGTTTTTCGACGGCGCGAAAGGCGCTGAACACGCTCAGGCCGGGATCGGTCTTGCCCGTCTTGCCGAGATTCTCCAGCTGTTCATAGAACCAGAAAATCGTGGCGAAACCGGCCATCGCCTTGACCATCTGGAATCGCATGAGAAAATCGAGCGATTTTGGTATCAGCCGCAACCGGTCTTCGAAGCGTGGCAATGCCTCCAGACCTTCCAGCAACTGTTTGGGCGCATCGGTCATCACGCACATCGGGCGGCCGAGTCCGATCAGATCGGCGGCGCCGCCTGAAAGCGCGCTTTCCATCGCGGCCTTCGTCCGGAAACCGCCGGTCACCATCAGTGGCACCGTGACCGCGTCCTGCATCGCCTTGGCGAAATCGACGAAATAGGCTTCGCGTGCCTTGGTCGAGGGCGCGAGCTTTTGCACCTCTTTCTCCTCGATCCCGTCTGCGCCCATCAGGGCCGGCTGCTCATAGGTGCCGCCGGAAATTTCGACCAGATCGACGCTCGCGTCTTCCAGCCATTTCAGCACTTGCAGGCTGTCGTCGAAATTGAACCCGCCTTTCTGGAAATCGGCACTGTTCAGCTTGACGGAAATCGGAAAGTCCGGGCCGACGGCGGCGCGGACCTTGGCCACGACGGTCAGCAGGAAACGGGCCCGGTTCTCCAGACTGCCTCCATATTCGTCGCTACGCTGGTTCGAGCGCGGGCTGAGAAAACTGCTCAGCAAATAGCCGTGGGCGGCATGGATCTGCGCGCCCGTAAAGCCCGCGTCTTGACAGGTTTTTGCCGCCAGCGCGAAACGGTCGACCAGTTCCTCAATCTCCTCGCGGGTCAAAGCCACCGGTTCGCCGAATTGTCCTCCGGGCAGGCCGAGTTTGACCGCCGACGGGGCCTTGGGATGTTTGTTGACATTGCTCTGCGTCTGCCGGCCGGCGTGGCTGATCTGTGCCCAGAAATGGTTGCCGTTGCGCGTTGCCGCCTGGGCCCAGCGTGTCAGCGCCGCCATCATGGCTTCGTCCGCTGGGCGGTCGATAACGACATTGCCGGGCCGTTCGAGATGGTCGCGATCGATCTGGATATTGCCGCTGAGCAGCATTCCGGCGCCGCCATCTGACCAGAGCCCGTAGAGCCGCTCCAGTTCCGCAGTCGGAATACCGTCCGGGGTGGCCATGCCTTCGGTCATGGCGGCCTTGGCGATCCGGTTGGGCAGGGTGGCTCCACAGGGCAGCGACAGCGGATCGGAAAGAGAAATTGTCATGCAGATAGGCCCCGGATTTAAATTGCGATTAAGGACTGATTCTGTCGCATCCGGCAATTTTTGGCAAGCAGAACCGTCCATAGATGACACAAACTTCCGGAAAACTGTCTATTTGGCTTTTCTGATAAATCCGTTATAGTATGTTGAACAATCGCACGGGGGCAAACTCCGGCGAGGGGCAGAGATGAATTCTGAGGGGAACGAACATGGTCGCAGCGGCGTCTCGAAAATCGGTTAGCAAACATCAGGCGCGTCACGACGTTCAGCGCCATAATGTCCGTTGGGACAAGAAAATGAGTAACAACTGCGCCGCTGCGTTGCTAGTCTATACCATTCTGCAGATTTTCGTCGTTCTGCGTTTCATAGAAACCTCGGGCATGTCGATCGCGCCCTATTTCGGTCTGGTGCTCCTGGTCGCCGTGATTATTCCCTTTTGCCGTAATTTTGAAAAACGCTGGGCCAATATGAGCAACAGCGGCCTGACCGATCAGAGTCTCGCTGCGAAATTCCGCGCCGACCAGATTGTGCTGTGGCTATTGGCTCTCGGACTGCCGGTTGTTTTCATCGGCGTGATCAAGGCCATTGGCGCGATAGTCTGAAAATCCTTTCCATTACCGGCGTCAGTTTCGCCACCATTTGATAGCAGATCGTTGACCTTGCAGGGTGCCGCACCTATGTCCGGCTCATGCTAAAACCTTCCGAAGCGCAGGACCGCGCCGACGCCCTTATTTCCCAAGCCAAAAAAGCCGGAGCCGACGCTGCCGATGCCATCTATGTCTGCGACGCCGCGACACAGGTGCAAATCCGCCTCGGAAATCTGGAAGATGTCGAGCGATCGGAAGGCGAGGAAATCGGCCTGAGGGTCTTTGTCGGTAAGCGTTCGGCAACCGTGTCCTCCTCCGATATGGACCCGAAGATATTGTCGTCGCTGGTGGGCCGCGCGCTGGACATGGCCAGAGAAGCGCCGGAAGACCAATATGCCGGCCTCGCCCCCGAAGAATTGCTGCTGAAATCCGAACCGCACAAAATCGAAGGCGATGACGGTCAGGACCCGGAACCCGAATTGCTCCGCGAACTCGCGTTGAAAGCGGAAGATGCCGCGCGGGCCATCGAAGGCGTCACCAACAGCGAAGGCGGCGGTGCCAGCGCCGGACGCAGCATCGTGGCGCTCGCGACCAGTCATGGCTTCTCCGGCGCCTATTCGACCAGCGGTTACAGCCTTTCCGCCAGCGTGATTGCCGGCGAAGGCGATGGCATGGAACGCGACTACGCCTATGACAGCGTGCGCTTTCTGGAAGATCTCGACGATCCCGAAAGCATCGGTCGGGAAGCGGGAGAGCGCGCTATCTCGCGCCTCAATCCGGTAGAATTCGACGCCGGCGCGATGCCCGTTGTCTATGATCCGCGGGTCGGCAACAGCCTGCTCGGCCATTTCGTCGGTGCCATTGCCGGCAGCAGTATCGCCCGCAAAACTAGTTTCCTGCAGGAGATGCTCGATAAGCAGGTCTTCGACAGTGCGATGACCATCATCGACTGTCCCCATCGCAAGCGTGGTCTGCGGTCCAAGGCCTTTGACGGCGAAGGACTACCGACCGCAAAGACCAAATTGATCGACAACGGCCGCCTGACCCAGTGGATCATGGAAAGCGCTTCGGCCCGGCAACTCGGCATGCAGCCGACCGGCCATGCCTCGCGCGGTGTGGGCGGATCGCCTGGCGTGAGCGTCACCAATCTGCATATGGGCAATGGCTCTGTCAGCAAGGCGGACCTGATCAGGGATATCAAGCATGGTGTCTATATTACCGAGCTGATCGGCATGGGTGTCAATCCGGTAACGGGCGATTACAGCCGGGGAGCCGGCGGATTTCTGATCGTGGATGGCGAGATCGGCCCGCCGGTCTCGGAAATCACGATTGCCGGCAATCTGAAGGATATGTTCAAAAGCCTCGTGGCGGCGGATGATCTGGAATATCGCTACAGCATGAATGTGCCGACCTTGCGGACGGACAGCATGACGGTAGCGGGCGGCTGATCAAATCCGCCAGTGGCCATCCTGTCAGGCGAGGCCTATCGGATTGAACCAACCCTGTGACAGGGGCAGGGTGAACGGAGAAACTCTTGGCTGATATCGATTTCGACCGGGTTATTGCTATCGCCGAAGAGGGCGGGGCGCTTGCCATGCGCGACTGGCAGCTGGGCAGGAAAGCCGACAAGACCTGGGAGAAATCTCCTGGGCAGATCGTCAGCGATGCCGATCTCGCGGTTGACCGCTTCTTGCGATCCGAACTGGAAAAGCTGGTTCCCGACGCGGGCTGGTTGTCCGAGGAAACCCACATTGATCATAGCGGTGCCGGTGACGAGCTGACCTGGGTGGTCGACCCGATCGACGGCACGAAAGATTTTGTTGCCGGCAAGACCGGATGGTGCGTGTCGGTCGCGCTGGTCCAGAATGAAGCGCCGGTCTTCGGAGTGCTCGTCGCTCCGGCGATGAAAGAAGTCTGGATTGCCAAGGCCGGCGGTCTTAGCGAAGTCAATGGCAGGGCGCTGGTTGCCAGCCATGTCCGGCAATATGACGGCTGCCGTATCCCGGCGGAAGAATTGCCGCCGGAACTCAATTTCACCGCTGTCCCGAAACCGAACAGCATCGCTCTGAGAATGGCAATGGTTGCGGATGACCGGGCCGATGTCGTGGCCTCGACTCGCTGGGGCCACGAATGGGACATTGCCGCTGCCCATGTCATCGCGGCCGAAGCGGGGGCGAGCGTAACCAATGCGCTGGGCGAGACGCTGGCCTATAACGGCACCCACGGCAAGGCGCTGGGGGTCCTGTGCTGTTCGCAAAATCTATATGGCGAAGCGGTGCAACGCATCGGAAAATATATCACCGAACATGGCGCCAGCCACTAGGCCGGCCTTCAGCTGGTGCGTGCTCTGGTCCAAAGGCCATGGCGGTTGCTACCAGCCGGTTTGAACAGGGCCTGGCCAAAGGCTTTCACGATCCAGCCCAGCTTCTTGCCCTTGCTGGTATATATCCGCCGGTCGAGCGATACGCCGTTGCTGATCCTGATTTCGCGAGCGATATCCCCGTAGATCCCGGCGGCCGCGAGCACCGCCCACCGGGAACGGAACGGCAGATTACGGGCGCCGACGCGGGCACTGCTCTCATATTGTCCGGCAAGATCGCAAAGCCGGTTGATCAGCATGACCAACGCCTCCCGGCGATCGGGAGCCAGAATATCCTGCGGTTCGATACGGGCTTCCGCGAGCCATGTTTTCGGCAGATAGCAACGTCCCGCCTGCGCGTCCTCGGCCACATCGCGCGCGATATTGGCGAGCTGGAACGCCAGCCCGAGATCGCAGGCCCGATCCAGCACGTCCTGATCGCTTGCGGACACGCCCATGACGATCCCCATCATGCAGCCGACCGAACCGGCGACATGATAGCAATATTGCAGCAGATCATTTTCGGTTTCCGGTCGCCATCCCCGGGCATCCAGCGCAAAGCCGTCAATCATGTCATTGGCCAGAGAAATCGGAATATGGCATTCCTGCGCCACGATACCGAAAGCGTCAAAAGGCGGATTGCCGGTCTGTTCACCGCCATGCGCGCGCGCCGTCATCATCCGCATGACCGCGATGGTCTTCTCCGGATTTTTGACCGGTGCCATACCCTCTCCATGGTCCTGTCCATCGGCCAGATCATCACAGGCGCGGCACCAGCTATAGAGCAGCCAGGCCCGCTCGCGCGTCTGCCGGGAAAACAGCTTCGAGGCGCGGGAGAAAGATTTTGACCCGCGCTCGATGCTTTTCTGTGCGTGGAGAACAAGATTTTTGCGGTTCATTGCGCCTATCCGAGATCTTCCAGCATCAACTCTGCGGTTGCTTTGGCGCTGCCCACCACGCCGGGAATGCCCGCGCCGGGATGGGTGCCGGCGCCGACAAAATAGAGATTGTCGATGATATCATCGCGGTTGTGGACCCGGAACCAGGCGCTCTGGGTGAGCAAGGGTTCCAGACTGAACGCGCTGCCGAGATGGGCGTTGAGATCACTGCCGAAATCCTGCGGCGTGTAATGGAAGCTGGTGACAATCCGGTCGTGGATATCCGGGATCAGGCGGTGGCCGATTTCATCGAGGATGCGCTTCTCGTATATCGGACCCATTTCTTCCCAGTCGATCGGGAGCTTGCCCTGATGCGGCACAGGGGCGAGGACATAGAAAGTGCTGTGCCCTTCAGGCGCCATTTCTGGGTCCGTGACCGTCGGATGGTGAAGATAGAGCGAGAAGTCGCTGGGCAGCACGCCATTATCGTAAATATCGTCGAGCAGGCCTTTGTAGCGCGGTCCGAACAGGATCATATGGTGCGGTATGCCGGGCCAACTGCCTTTCACGCCAAAATGGACGACGAACAGCGATGGCGAATATTTTTTCTTCTGCAGCTTCGCGGTGACGGTCGTACTGCGATGCTTGTGCCCCAGCAGATCGCGATAGCTGTGCATCACATCGGCGTTGGAGGCGACCGCGTCAAAGCGCTCGCTCCAGCCGGATTTGCAGGTGACGCCGGAGGCGCGGTCACCGATCGTATCAATGCTGGTCACCGGATCGTCGAGCCGGATCACGCCGCCGATCCGCTCGAAATGCTTGACCATCGCGGTGACCAGCATATTGGTGCCGCCCTTGGCAAACCAGACACCGCCGAGCCGTTCCAGCTTGTGGATCAGGCCGTAGATCGCGCTGGTCTTCATCGGATTGCCGCCTACCAGCAGCGATTGGAAAGACAGGAATTCGCGCAATTTTTCGTTTTTCACAAAGCCCGAAACCTTGGAATAGACCGAGCGATAGGCTTCATATTTCATCAGCGCAGGGGCCGCCTTGATCATCGACTTGAAATCGAGAAACGCCTTGGTGCCCAGCTTGACATAGCCTTCCTCGTAAAGCCCGCCGCTATATTCGAGGAATTTCTTGTAACCCTCGACATCATCCGGCTCGATCGCCGCGATATTGGCGTCAAGCTCTTCCGGATCGTTGACATAATCGAAATTCGTGCCGTCCGGCCAGTTGAGCCGGTAGAATGGCGATACCGGCATCAGTTCGATATCCTTCGCCATATCATTGCCGGTCAGCTCCCACAGCTGCGACAGGCAATCCGGATCGGTTATGACGGTTGGACCACCATCAAAGATGAAGCCTTCCTTTTCCCAATAATAAGCGCGTCCGCCCGGCTTGTCGCGGCCTTCCAATATAGTCGTCTGGATGCCGGCCGATTGCAGCCGGATGGCGAGCGCCAGGCCGCCGAAGCCGGAACCGATCACGGCGGCTTTTTTGAACAATTCGTTCTGGGATTTTGCGAGGTTACTCATCGGACAATCAGACTCATCTATATTTGGACAGAAGCGGGATGGCGCGGGAAATGGGGATCGGCGGTTTGCCGGAAAGCAGGCTGGCCCGATCCATCAGGGTCGACTTTCCGGCATAGAAGCGGGCCAGCAATTTTTCGTCTTTGGCATAAGTGTGCTCCAGCGTCTTGTACCGTTTGGCTGGCTCCGCACCGAGAAACAGGAAGGCGCACAGCATACGATAGAATTTGCCGTCCTTCCAATGTTTTCGGGCCAGATTGCGCAGCATTTCGTCCAGTTTCTGCTGGTTGATCTCGGGCATTTCGGCAATCAGCATCGCGGTCCGGACCGCCATCGGCAGCGAGTAGCTGGTGATCGGCTGGATCAGCGCTGCCCGAGCCCCGGCGCGCGCGTCGAGTTCCCCGTTGGCCTGCCAGAAAGCATCAAAATCGCCGCCGTAAATGACCGGAAGCCGGCCCTTTTCTTCGCTCAGCACCGCTTCGATTTCCCATCCCTGGGCCGCAGCATATTCGGCGATCCGGCCATGGGAAGTCACGCTGTCGAGATCGGGCGTGTCGGCATAATATGTGTCTTCGACAAAAATCACGGTGTCGCTGAAGGGCAGGTAGTAGATGAAGCGATAGCCGTCAATCTGCTCGACCGTCGCGTCCATGATCACCGGCCGTTCCAGCCCGTGCGGCTGGCGCAGTTGCAGCATCTGGCCGCAGAATTTCTGCCAGCCGGTTTCCAGCGCGGAAATATCGCCGCCGCCTCTGACATCCAGCACGGCCTGTGCCGCAATCACGGTGCCATCAGCCAGCTGCACCCTACCGCTTTCGAGCGCCTTCGCCCGCTGCCCCGTGGTCAAAGATTCCGGCGGCAATCGCTTCCGCAATTCGCTGTCGAGATTGGCCGATTCTATCGAAAAATAGCCATTGTTCAGCCGGCGGCTATATTTCGGGAAATGGACGTCATAGCTGTCCCACTGGCGCGAGATCAGCGGATCGAGGAGCCAGCGGTGCTCCGGCTC
>CAXHZT010000019.1:0-44404 GCA_964022345.1 uncultured Sphingorhabdus sp. | reverse complement strand
GATCCTGCCGATCTGGAATCCGGCATCCAGAAGATGATCGAAACCGACGGACCGGTGATGGTGGATTGCCGGGTCGCCAAGCTGGCAAACTGCTTCCCGATGATCCCGTCCGGCGCAGCCCATACCGAAATGCTTCTGACAGAAGCCGACGTAAAGGGTACGATGGACGACCAAGCAAAGGCCCTAGTCTGATGCATATTCACGAAGAAGCCGTTGAACGGCACGTTCTTGCCGTTCTGGTTGACAATGAAGCGGGCATCTTGGCCCGGATCGCCGGTATGTTCACTGCGCGCGGCTATAATATCGACAGCCTGACCGTCGCCGATATCAGCGAAGATCACGCCGTCAGCCGGATCACCATTGCCACCAATGGCCCGCCGCATGTGATTGAGCAGATCATTGCCCAGCTCGACCGGCTGGTGCCGGTACACAGCGTCCGCGACCTCACCGAGTCCGGCCCGCATGTGCAGCGCGAACTGGCGCTGGTGAAAGTCGCCGGCAAGGGCGAGCATCGTATCGAGGCTATGCGGCTGGCGGATATTTATCGCGCGCGGGTTGTCGATGCGACGACCGAAAGCTTTGTCTTCGAAATTACCGGGGCTCCGGAAAAGATCGAGACATTTGTCGCTTTGATGCGGGAAGTCGGCCTGGTGGAAGTCGGCCGAACCGGCGTCGTCGCCATCGGGCGGGGGCCTGACGCGGCGTGAGCGGGGAATATCCGATCTAGACCGACCCACAATTCCGGCTGCGACAGTGGCCTAAACCCTATTCGCAAACATCTGACTATAAGGAAGAAAAATGAAAGTTTATTATGACGCCGACGCAGATCTCGGACTGATCACCGGCAAGAAAATCGCGATTGTCGGCTACGGCAGCCAGGGCCATGCCCACGCGCAGAACCTGCGCGACAGCGGCGTCAAGGACGTGGCCATCGCGCTGCGCGCCGGTTCGGCAACCGCGAAAAAGGCCGAAGGCGCCGGATTCAAGGTCATGACCAATGCAGAAGCGGCCAAATGGGCCGATATCGTCATGATTCTCGCGCCCGACGAACATCAGGCGGCCATTTATGCCGACGATCTGCACGCCAATATGAAAGAGGGCGCCGCCCTCGCCTTCGCCCACGGCCTCAACGTCCATTTCGGACTGATCGAGGCGCGCGAAGATCTCGACGTAATCATGATCGCTCCGAAAGGCCCCGGCCACACGGTGCGCAGCGAATATCAACGCGGCGGCGGTGTTCCCTGCCTGATCGCAATCGACCGCGACGTATCGGGCAATGCCCATGATGTCGCGCTGGCTTATGCTTCCGGCGTTGGCGGCGGTCGTTCGGGCATCATCGAGACCAATTTCCGCGAGGAATGCGAAACCGATTTGTTCGGCGAGCAGGCCGTGCTTTGCGGTGGCATCACCCATCTCATCCAGGCGGGTTTCGAAACCCTGACGGAAGCTGGCTATGCTCCGGAAATGGCTTATTTCGAATGTCTGCATGAAACCAAGCTGATCGTTGATCTGCTCTATGAAGGCGGGATCGCGAACATGCGTTATTCCATCTCCAATACCGCAGAATATGGAGATATTACCAGCGGCCCGCGGGTCATCACCTCGGAAACAAAAGCCGAGATGAAGCGGATTCTGGAAGATATCCAGTCAGGCCGTTTTGTGAAGAATTTCGTTCTCGACAATCGCGCAGGACAACCGGAGCTGAAAGCCGCCCGCAAGCAGGCTGCGGCGCATCCGATCGAGGAAACCGGTGCCCAGCTTCGCGCGATGATGCCGTGGATCGGTGCCAACAAGCTGGTCGACAAAGAAAAGAACTAGGCCTTTTCCGGTCGGGCGGCCTCATTCGCGGCCGCCCGGTCCCGGGCTTCGGCAAAATTCAGCAGCTCGTCGGCGACCTCGGGATCGCAATTCTGGACGACGCGCGCGACCGACGCTTTCAGGCTTTCATTGCCCGTCACCGTCTTCGCGGCCATGGACCAGTCCGGAAACTGTCGCCGGTTTATAGTCCCGCTTTTCAGCCGGATGACGGCCTGGTGTCGACGGTCCATCGCAATCCGCGCAAAGGTCGCCTCGACCTCTGCCTCATCCCCTTCCAGATATTGATAATATCTCTTACGATCATGTATCAATATTCCGGTTACCCCGTTGCGATCATTATTCTTTTTTGCACGACGCAACAGATCATCGATCTCTTCGTCGCCCATCTCGCGGGTTGGTCTGCTCATGTAAACAAGACGATACATTTGCGTGCTTCCGTTGACAATTCGTGACGGCCCTAATCCATCATTCTTAAAATATTGTAACTTAAGGTAAAATACTGAGCTGGGCACAGTTGCTGCTACGGCGGATTTCAGTGCGACCGTCGCAGCATAGCGGTGAACCCGCAGCCGACGGTTCCGACAATTCAAAAAAATGCCCCGTAAAGGTTGATTTATCTGGCGGTCCGGATACAACCGGCGACATGATACGGTCACAAGCCCTATTGCTGCTACGACTTATACGCCCTTAGGCGTACCAATGCTGCTGCCCTGATGGCGCAGCGCCCCGCCTAAGGGACGATTTTCCAGATATTATAAGCAAACCCGCGAATTTGTGCCTTGCGCGCAATTTCCAGCAGCATAAGAGTGAAGCCATGCACAAGATCCCGTCACAAAAATATCGCCCGTTCCCGCAAATCGACCTGCCCGACCGGCAATGGCCATCACGCACCATCGACAAGGCGCCACGCTGGCTGTCCACCGATCTGCGCGACGGCAACCAGGCGCTGATCGATCCGATGGATGCGCAGAAGAAACAGCGTTTCTTCGACTTGCTGGTCAAGATCGGCATCAAAGAAATCGAAGTCGGTTTTCCCTCCGCCGGCGCGACCGATTTCGACTTTATCAGCGGCCTTGTCAAATCCGGCAGGATACCGGATGACGTCATGGTGCAGGTATTGACCCAGTCGCGTCGCGACCTGATCGAAACCAGCTTCGCCAGCCTCGAAGGCGCGCGGGCGGCCATCGTCCACCTGTATAATGCCGTGTCTCCGGCCTGGCGCGATGTCGTGTTCCGGCTCGACAAGCAGGGCGTCAAGGATATCGCCCGCGAAGGCGCGACGATCTTGCGCGAGCAGGCCGAAAAATATCCCGACACCGACTGGCATTTTGAATATTCGCCGGAAACCTTCTCCACCGCCGAACTGGATTTCAGTCTGGAAGTGGTCGAAGCGGTGATGGAAATCATCGAACCAACCGCCGATAAACCGTTGATATTGAACCTGCCCGCTACGGTCGAGGCCTCGACGCCGAATATCTACGCCGACCAGGTCGAATGGATGTGCAACAATATCAGCAAGCGCGACCATGTCGTGATCAGCCTGCACACCCATAATGACCGGGGCTCCGGTATTGCCGCATCCGAACTGGGCATGATGGCTGGCGCGGATCGCGTCGAAGGCTGCCTGTTCGGCAATGGCGAGCGTACCGGCAATGTCGATCTGGTGACATTGGGTCTGAATCTCTACACCCAAGGCGTTGATCCAATGATAGATTTCTCCAATATGGACGAGATCGTCAAAACCGTCGAATATTGCAACCAGCTGCCTGTCCCGGCCCGCCATCCCTATGCCGGCGAACTGGTTTTCACCGCTTTCTCCGGGTCGCATCAGGACGCGATCAAGAAAGGCTTTGCCGCACAGGAACAGCGCAACGACGAAATCTGGAACGTGCCCTATCTGCCGATCGATCCGCGCGATCTCGGTCGCGACTATGAAGCGGTGATCCGAGTCAACAGCCAGTCCGGCAAAGGCGGCATCGCCTGGATCCTGGAGCAGGACCATGGATTGAAACTGCCCAAGCGGCTGCAGGCCAATTTCAGCCGCACGGTGCAGGAACTGGCCGACGAGACCAGTCGCGAACTGTCTTCGGACGATATCTGGGATGCTTTCCAGAAACGCTATCATCTCGACGGCAGCGGCCAATATACTTTGGTCGACTATGAAGAGCGCAAAACCGGCACCGATCGGGTCTTTGTCGGCAAGATCAGGGGCCCCGAAGGCGAAATATCGGTCAGCGGGCGCGGCAACGGGCTGATCTCGAGCGTGGTCGATGCCGTTTCGACCGCTCTGGGCATCAATCTGGAGATCAGGGACTATTCCGAACATGCCCTGGGATCCGGCAAGGACGCGCAGGCAGCCGCCTATGTCGAATGCAAATCGGATGACGGAAAAGAATTCTACGGGGTCGGCATAAACAGCGACGTCGCGCGGGCTTCGGTGGAAGCTTTGCTCAGCGCCGTGAACCGTATTTAAGCGTCCAGTTAAAATAACAGTAGAATATGCCGCCGCATCGGTTATTGCGGTGGCATAATTTTTTCAAATCGGGGTTCCCATGACTTTACCAGCCATTTTCGACAATCTTCGCCTGCCGCTTATCGGTTCTCCTTTGTTCATCGTATCGGGGCCGGAACTGGTGATTGCGCAATGCAAGGCCGGTATCGTCGGCAGCTTCCCTGCCCTCAACGCTCGCCCGCAGTCGATGCTCGACGAATGGCTGCACCAGATCACTGAAGAACTGGCGGCATGGAACCGCGACAATCCGGACAAGCCGGCGGCGCCCTTCGCGGTCAACCAGATTGTGCACAAGTCCAACGACCGTCTCGATCAGGACATGGCGACCTGCGCGAAATGGAAAGTGCCGATCGTTATCACCTCGCTGGGCGCGATCGAAGATCTGAACACCGCGGTCAAAGGCTGGGGCGGGATCACGCTGCACGACATCATCAACAATCGCTTCGCCCACAAGGCGATCGAAAAAGGCGCGACCGGCCTCATTCCGGTGGCGGCCGGCGCTGGCGGCCATGCCGGCACGCTTTCTCCCTTCGCCCTGATGCAGGAAATCCGAGAATGGTTTGACGGTCCCGTCGCCCTGTCCGGTTCGATCGGCAACGGCGCCTCTATTCTGGCAGCCCAGGCAATGGGCGCAGACCTCGGCTATGCAGGCTCTGCCTTTATCGCGACCAAGGAAGCCAATGCAGACCAAGGCTACAAGGAAGGCATCGTCGAGGGCAAGGCCTCCGATATCGTCTATTCCGACCTGTTTACCGGCGTGAAGGGCAATTATCTGCGCCAGTCGATCGAGAATGCCGGTCTCGACCCCGACAATCTGCCCCAGGGCGACTATAAGACCATGAACTTCGGTTCCGGCGGCAATACCGAGAAAAAGGCCTGGAAGGATATCTGGGGCTGCGGTCAGGGTATCGGCCTGATCAACGACGTGATGAGCGTGCAGGATATGGTCGACCAGTTCACACGCGAATATCGCGAAGCGCGCGAAAGCCTGAAAGAACGGTTCAACTATTAGGGGCGCAAAGCCCGGGGCTGGCTGAAAACCGGTCAGCCCGGGCTGGAAAGCTGTGATATTTTGTCGGAAACCGGGACCTTAGCCGGCTCCCAGGGCGATGCGTCCGCCGACCAGACCGACGAACAGCACCAGGACAAGCAACCAGATCACGAAGATGCCGCTGGTCAGGCGCCAGCTTCTTGGCGGGAGCCCCTGCACCAAGAATGTCGCGATCCCCGCGACGTTGATGCACACGAGATTGGTGGCCAGCAAAAATAGCGCGCTCAACCCAAGGGACTCTTCACCGCTACCGAAAAATAGCCCGGCAGCGGCAATCGGCGGCACCAGCGCGACCGCGATCATCACACCGACCAGCGAGAGCGAAGCGCCCTGGCTGAACGCGAGAACGCCGGCGGCGCCGCAGGCCAGAGCCAAGGCAATATCCGCCGGCTGGACGATCGTCCGGTTTCTGAGCTCGGGGACCAGTGGATCGACATCGATGAACATGCCCAGCAAAAAGGTGAACAGCAGGGCGGCGGCGATCCCCGTGACCAGCGTCACCAGCGCCCGTCGACCAAGCGCCCTGTCGCCCAGCGTCGCCGCCATGGCCATCGCCATGGTCGGGCCGAGCAGCGGGGCGATTATCATAGCGCCGATCACCACCGCGGTCTGGCCGCTGCGCATGCCCAGGGCCGCGATCAGCGCGGACAGGATGACGGTGAGCAGATAATTGGGGCGCAGTTCCAGGCTGGCCTCGATATCATCATATAGTTCGTTGGTGCTGATCCGGTCCCGGGTGAAAAAGGCTTCCAATTTTGTCGGCGGCTTCCGGTTGCCGGCAGTCGACGGCGCAATGTCCTGCAGCTCCGGAATTTCCGGCAGCACCGCCTCGACCTGCAAGACGAGAACGGAAAATCCCTCGGTGCCCCTGAAATTCTCGTCCAGTTCGGCAATCAGCGTTTCGATCGACCGGCTGGGCACGACGCAAGAATATTTCTCGAGTCCGTCGGGGACCGGCTCCTGCCAGAAACGGCTGCAATGTTTCGCAATGACGGCCTTTGCTTGCGCCACGCTGGCGTCCGGGACAATTATTTCAACCAGTCTTGCCGACATTTGCCGCTCTTTCTCCCCGCGATCCTATCGCAAGGCATGATGATATTACATTTCTCCGCGCGCGCGCCGGATCGCAAACCATTTCGCAACATTGCGATTATGCTCCTCCAGCGTATCGGCAAAGACATGACCGCCACGGCCGTCGGCGACAAAATAGAGCGCATCGGTCTTCGCCGGGTTCAACACCGCTTCTATGGACAGGCGTCCCGGATTGGCAATCGGCCCCTTGGGCAGCCCGATCATCGCATAGGTGTTATAGTCATTGACCTGAGCGATCTCCGATTGCCGGATGCGGCGGCCCAGCGGCTTGCCTCTGGTAATCGGATAGATGATCGTCGGGTCGGCCTGCAGCATCATATTCTTGCGGATACGGTTGCTGTAGACACCGGCCACTGTCCGGCGTTCCCGTGCCAGCGCAGTCTCTTTCTCGACAATCGCCGCGAGCGTGATCGCTTCGTGCGGTGTTTTGGCGACGCTGGCCTTGGAGCGCTTCGGCCATAGCTCTGCGATTGTAACCTTCATCGCCTTCTGCATCCGCGCCACCACGGCGGCGCGTTGCTCGCCGCGCTCGAAACTGTAGCTGTCCGGCAGGATCGACCCTTCGGCCGGCACCGGAATATCGCCCTTGAGCAGCTTTTCGGCCATCAGCGTCTCGTGCACGATGATCGACGGCGTGCCTTCCGGCACCGTGATCAGGCGCTGCACCGCCTTCCCACCTTGCAGAATGGACAGAATTTGCGCGTTGCTCGCGCCGGCAGGAATTTCAAACTCCCCGGCTTTGATCGGTTCGGAACTGCCAAGAATTTTGGCGCGCGTCAGGAAATCGTCGGCGGATTCTATAACGCCTTCCGATTCCAGATCCTGCGCTGCCATGGCGAGGCTCGAACCCGATTTGATCAGGACCGTGCGCTGCTCTTCCAGAGGTCCGCTGGCGTTCCAGCCATAAAGGAAACTGCCGCCCAGCAGGACCGCAATGACCGCCGCTGCCACCAATATCAGGCAACCGAGACGGCGCATGGTTTAGACCGCTTTCATGATGATGCTGGCATTGGTTCCGCCAAAGCCGAAGCTGTTGCTGAGCACAGCTTTCACTTCCCGCTTTTTCGCAACATGCGGCACCAGGTCCACGCCTTCACACCCGTCATCCGGGTCGTCGAGATTGAGCGTCGGCGGCACGATCTGGTCGCGCAGGGCGAGAATGCTGAAAATGCCTTCGACAGCGCCGGCACCGCCCAGAAGATGGCCGATTGCCGATTTGGTCGAGCTCATCGACATGGTCTTGAGATCATCGCCGAACAGACGCTTTACCGCCGCCAGTTCGATCGTGTCAGCCATCGTCGAGGTACCGTGGGCATTGACATAGTCAATGTCGGCAGTCGTCAGACCCGAGCGCTTGAGCGCCATTTCCATCGAGCGATAGGCACCGGTTCCGTCCGGATGGGGTGCCGTCACATGATAGGCGTCACCGGACATGCCATAGCCGACCACTTCGCAGTAGATATTGGCGCCGCGAGCCTTGGCATGTTCATATTCTTCCAGAACCACGACACCGGCGCCCTCACCCATGACGAAACCGTCGCGATCCTTGTCATAGGGACGGGACGCTGCTGTCGGATCATCGTTGCGCTTGGTGGAAAGCGCCTTGGCCTGCGCGAAACCGGCAATGCCGATCGGGCAGATTGTTGCCTCCGCACCACCGGCCAGCATGACATCGGCATCGTCCAGTGCGATCATCCGCGCCGCGTCGCCGATGCTGTGGGCACCGGTCGAGCAGGCTGTAACCACCGCGTGATTGGGACCCATCAGGCCATATTTGATCGAAACCTGACCGGAAATGAGATTGATCAGCCGTCCGTGGACGAAATGCGGACTCACCCGTCCGGGGCCGCGTTCCGCAAGAACCAGCGATTCCTTTTCAATGCCAGGCAATCCGCCGATACCCGAACCGATCGAGCAGCCGGCGCGCAGCTTGGCTTCGTCGGACATGTCGGTCAGACCGGCATCCTCGAGCGCCTGGCCAGCGGCATCAATGCCGTAGACAATGAACGGGTCGACCTGCCGCTGGACCTTGTGGTCGACGCGCAGATTGGGATCGAAGCCATATTCATGATCCGCAGGCTTTACCTCGCAGGCGATATGGCATTTCTGATCGGATGCATCGAAGCGGGTGATTTTTCCCGCGCCCGACTTGGAAGCCAATATATTGGCCCAGGTCGTTTCCACATCTCCGCCCAGCGGCGTTACCAGGCCCATTCCGGTTACAACTACACGGCGCATATCATGCCTCTCCTTGCGGGCTTTCCCTGCCCAAAAATCAAAACCTGTTCAAAATCAAAAAAACGGCCACCGGATCAGGACTTTCCTCCCGGGCCGGTGAGCCGCTTTGCTATATTTCAGCGATCATTGGCCCTGGGGCGCGCCTGTTCTGCTGGCAGCACCCCAAAATCAATTAGCCTTTGTTTTTGTCGATAAAATCGATGGCGTCTTTGACGGTACCGATTTTTTCAGCGGCATCATCTGGAATTTCGACGCTGAATTCTTCTTCAAACGCCATAACCAGCTCAACAATGTCGAGGCTGTCAGCGCCCAGATCATCGATGAAGGCAGCTTCTTCGGTGACTTTGTCGGCTTCAACACCCAGATGCTCAACAACAATCTTTTTTACGCGGTCTGCAGTCTCACTCATGAGAGGTCCTTTTTGTTAGGAATGAATTTCAATTTCGTCCTAGTGCGCTGGCGCGCGCCTTGCAAGTGTCCGTGAAGTCGAAATCGTACTGGAGATGATGTTTTTCGGCAAAGCCCTAGGAAATCATCGCCATACCGCCATTCACATGGAGCGTCTGACCGGTGACATAAGCGGCCTCCTGGCTGGCCAGATAGACCACTGCGGCACCGATATCGTCTCCATTGCCCATTTTCCCTGCCGGAATCTTGCGGTTGATCTCGTCTTTCTGGGCGTCGGTCAGCTCGTCTGTCATCGGCGATTCTATGAAGCCCGGGGCGACGCAATTGACGGTAATCCCGCGCGAGGCCAGTTCCTGGGCCAGTGCCTTGGACATGCCGACCAGACCGGCCTTCGAAGCAACATAATTGGCCTGCCCCGGATTGCCGGTCGCGCCGACCACCGAACTGATCGAGATGATCCGACCGCCGCGCGCCTTCATCATCGGCCGCGCTGCGGCGCGGATCAGGCGAAAAGCGGATTCCAGGTTAACCCGGATCACGTCGGAGAAATCCTCGTCCGACATCCGCATGACGAGACCGTCGCGGGTAATACCGGCATTGTTGACCAATATGTCGAGCTTGCCGAGCTTTGCCACCGTGTCCGGCACCAGCGCGTCGACTTCCTCCGGCTTTGAAAGGTCGCATGGCATGACGATATGCCCCTCGCCCGGCAATTCCGGGATCATTTCCATCAGCACGAGCTTGCGGGTGCCCGAAAGTGCAACGGTAGCACCCCGTTCGGCGAGCGATCTGGCGATCGCCGATCCGATTCCGCCGGATGCGCCGGTTACCAGGGCGGTTTTTCCGCTTAAGTCAAACATTGCTAATTCCTTCAAAAATACAAATTCGGGCCAGTAATCGCGGCTAGAGACTTTTCAGAAACGCCTCGATGTCATCCATGGAGACCAGGCTGACCTTTTCGGCGTCCGGCGCAATGCGTCCAACCATGCCGGTCAGCACCTTGCCGCCAAATTCGACAAATTGCTCGACTCCGGCTTCGGCCATATTGCCGACAGATTCCCGCCAGCGCACCGCGCCCGTCACCTGCTGCACCAGTAACTCGCGGATTTCGTCGGCATCCGAGACCGGAGCCGCGGTGACATTGGCAAATACCGGGACGACAGGCGGGAAAATGCTCGCCTCGGCCAGCGCTTCTTCCATCGCCTCGGCGGCGGGCGCCATCAGCGAACAGTGGAACGGAGCGGAGACGGGGAGCAACATGCCGCGCTTGATGCCATGGTCTTTCGCCGCGGCAATCGCGCGCTCGATCGCTCCGATATGCCCGGAGATCACGACCTGGGTAGGATCATTGTCATTGGCGACGGTGCAAATCTCACCTTGGGAAGAGGCATTGGCCAGCGCCGACGCCTTCTTGATGTCGGCACCGAGCAGGGCCGCCATCCCGCCCTCGCCCACCGGCACCGCTTTCTGCATCGACAGGCCGCGCAGCTTCAGCAATTCCGCCGCCGTCGTCAGGTCGAGCGCCCCGGCAGCGCAGAGCGCACTATATTCGCCGAGACTGTGGCCAGCCACATAGGAGCAAATATCGCCAATCGATTGACCGCCTTCTTTCTCCATTACCCGCAGCGTTGCGACAGCATTGGCCATGATTGCCGGCTGCGCGTTTTCCGTAAGGGTGAGTTCGTCGATCGGCCCGTCGCACATCAGCTTGAACAGATTCTGCTCCAGTGCGTGGTCGACTTCCTCGAACACTTCGCGGGCGGTACTGCTGGCCTCGGAGAGCGCCTTGCCCATGCCGACGGCCTGGCTGCCCTGTCCCGGAAATATGAATGCACGCATGTTGACCCCCAGATTTTCAAATATGATTGGGGGAATTAGGCACGAATGGTCGGTCATGCAAGCACCGCACGCTCCGATTAAAATCATTTGCGCAAATTTAATCGCGCGATTAAGCCATGCTTATGACGGATGAGGCATTTCAGGCAAAGCTCGCGAATTACTGCACAAAAACTTTTGGCACAGACGGCAAACTTGAGCATTTGCGACGATTATCGGGCGGCGCCAGCATGGAAAGCTGGGGCTTTGCCTATGGCGGCGAAGACTTTGTCCTGCGGCGCCTGCCCGCAGGTCTGTCCGCCGATGATGACGGTTTGCGCGGCGTCCCGCTCGCGACCCAGGCGGATATCATCGAACTGGCCCGCACCACAGGGGTGACGGCTCCGGAGGTCCGCGGGAGGCTCGCTCCGGAAGATGATATCGGCGAAGGTTTCATCATGGCCAAGGCCGAAGGGGAAACCCTGCCACACAAGATATTGGGCAATCCCGATTTCGCCGAAGCGGAACGCAAGCTGACCCGGCAATGTGCAGGGGAACTGGCGGCGATCCACCAGATTCCGGTGCAATCGCTGGCGGCATCGCTGGAATATTTCTCCCCCGCCGAGCTGATCCGCATCCAGAAAGACAAATATGACGAGATCGGCAGCCAGATTCCGATTTACGAATATGCCTTCCACTGGCTGAACGAGAACGCGCCCGACGCCACCGACAAATATCTCGTGCACGGCGATTTCCGGATGGGCAATCTGATGATCGACCATGACGGGCTGTCCGCGGTGCTCGACTGGGAACTGGTCCGGCTGGGCGATCCGGTGCAGGATCTCGCCTATCTGTGCACACCAAGCTGGCGGTTCGGACACTATGAGAAGGTCGCGGGCGGCTTCGACAGCGGCGAATCCCTGCTGCAGGCCTATGCGGAGGCCAGTGGCAGAGAAGTGGACCCGGACCGTTTCCGCTTCTGGCTGGTCTACTCCACCCTCTGGTGGGGCGTAGCCTGCATGGTGATGGGACAGATCTGGCGCAGCCATGGTGACCGCTCGCTGGAGCGGACCGTCATCGGCAGGCGCGTATCCGAGGTCGAGATTGACCTCGCCCTGCTGTTCGAGGAAATTCTGCCCGCCGAAATCTGCACCCCGCTTGACTGGGCCGTGCCGGAGGACAAACCGGTGACCGGCGAGACCGGATATGGAGAGCTGCTGACAGCGCTCGGCGAATGGAACGCGAAACATGTGCAGCCGGGCCTTCAGGGACATGACAAGTTCCAGTCCCGCGTCGCCGGAAACGCGCTGGGAATCGCCAAACGACAGGCCGAATGGGGACCGGATTTCCGGGATGCCGCGAGGGCCCGGCTGACAGCTATCGGTTATGATCATGGACAGCTTTGCGCCGGACTTTCAAATGGTGCAATTGCGATTACACAATCGGCCGTCTGGGACCATCTGCGCCTGTCCGCACTTGAACGCCTGTCTATCGACCAACCCAAATATGCCGGCCTGAAGGTCGCGCTTAACAAATGGAGACCATCATGACCGCTTTCGAAATCCCGCAGGAAATTGAAGACTATCTCGGCGTGCTGGATGCTTTCATTGAAGCCGAAATCAAGCCGATAGAACGGCGCGACGACAATATCCGTTTCTTTGACCACCGGCGCGAGGATGCCCGCACCAACTGGGACAATCAGGGCCTGCCGACCGAGGAATGGGAAGCGTTGTTGGTCGAGATGCGTCAGGTGGCCGATGCCGCCGGCCATTATCGCTACGCCCTGCCCAAGGAATTTGGCGGCCAGGACGGCACCAATCTCGGTATGGCGCGGATTCGTGAGCATCTTGCCCACAAGGGACTGGGCCTGCACAATGACCTGCAGAATGAAAATTCGATCGTCGGCAATCTGGTGCAGCCGCTGATGCTGCGCGACTTTGGTACCGAGCAGCAGAAGCGGGACTATATCCCCCAGATGCTGGCCGGGAAAATGGGCTGGTGCTTCGGCCTGACCGAGGAACATCACGGCTCCGATGCCACATGGATGGACACGACCGCGGTGCGGGAAACCCGTGACGGGGTGGACGGCTGGCTGATCAACGGCAACAAGATGTGGACCACCGGCCTGCACAAGGCCTCGCACGTAATGACCTTCGCCCGGCACAGCGGCAAGGATGGCGACGCAAAGGGCATCGGCTGTTTCATCGTGCCGGTTGACGCAGAAGGTTTCGAGATCGGCGAATATATGTGGACATTCAACATGCCCACCGATCACCCGAAATGTTCCTACACCAACGTCTGGATTCCCGCCGATGCGGTGCTCGGCGATCTCGACATGGGCCTCGCCTGCGCGCAGCATTTCGTCCACGAGAACAGGATCCGCCAGGCGGCCTCCTCGCTTGGCGCGGCGCAATATTGCATCGATGAATCGGTAAAATATGCCGGTGAACGCAAACCGTTCGGCAAACCCTTGTCGGTCAATCAGGGCATCCAGTTCCCGCTGGTCGAACTGCACACAGAGGCAGCGATGCTCCGCCAGCTGATCTACGCGACCGCGGCCAAGATGGACACCATGCCCAAGCCCGATGTCGCAAAATATCTCTCCGCCCAGGTCAGCATGTGCAACTATCGCGCAAACCGCCTGTGCTGCGACGCCGCCGATCGCGCAATGCAGGTGCACGGCGGCATGGGCTATTCCCGCCACAAGCCGTTCGAGCATATCTACCGGCATCACCGCCGCTACCGGATCACCGAAGGCGCGGAAGAAATCCAGATGCGCAAGATCGGCGGTGACATGTTCGGATTTCTGAACAGGAAGAAATAGACCGCCAAGGGTTATCCGAAAGGCAATGACCAAGAAAATGGGCGGGTCAGTGACTCCGGTGCCATTTTCGGTCGGTAGAACCTTGCATTCCCCTTCCAAATCCGCCATAGGCGCCGCTTCCGCGTGACTTGGCCTGTCCGAATCGCCCGGAAATCGAAGAAAGCCGGAGGGGCGTGTCTGCATGGTGCGGCGTCAGCGATCGGCGGTAAATGAAGGAATGACTGCATGCCAATGTATGAGCATGTCTTCCTTGCGCGACAGGATCTGAGCCAGTCTCAGGTTGATGCTCTTGCGCAGGAAGCCACCAAAATTGTTGAATCGAATGAAGGCAAGGTCGTTCTGACCGAAACCTGGGGCCTGCGTACGCTCGCCTACAAGATCCAGAAGAACCGCAAGGCACATTATGTCATGCTGCGTCTCGATGCACCGGGCAGCGTTGTCCTGGAACTCGAACGCCAGACCCGGATCAACGAAGATGTCATCCGTTTCCTGACCATCCGCGTCGACGAGCATGAAGAAGGCCCGTCCGTGATGATGCGCAAACCCGAACGTGAGCGCGAACGTAAACCGCGCCGCGACGATAATTAAGCCAGAGAAGGAGTTAAAACATGGGACGTCCATTTTTCCGTCGCCGCAAAAGCTGCCCCTTTTCCGGCAAAAACGCAAAGCCCATCGACTATAAAGACGTGAAGACGCTGCAGGGATTCATTTCCGAACGCGGCAAGATCGTACCAAGTCGTATCACCGCAGTTTCCGCCAAGAAGCAGCGCGAGCTCTCCAGAGCCATTAAACGCGCCCGCCATCTCGGCCTCCTGCCCTACCTCGTGAAATAGGAGCGAAACAATGGATATTATTTTGCTCGAACGCGTAGAAAATCTGGGAAGCATCGGTGACATCGTCACCGTAAAAAACGGCTATGCCCGCAATTTTCTGCTGCCCAACAAAAAAGCATTGCGCGCCAACGAAGCCAACAAGAAGGTTTTCGAAGCCAATCGCCAGCAGATCGAAGCTGACAATGAAGCGAAACGCAAGGAAGCCGAAGCGGCATCCGGCGGCATCGACGGCAAGCAGATCGTTCTGATCCGTGCATCGTCTGCCAGCGGCCAGCTTTATGGCTCCGTATCGGTTCGCGACATCGTCGAAGCCCTGAACGCTGACGGCGCTCCGGTCGAGAAGAGCATGGTCATTCTGGAAAAACCGATTAAGACCCTCGGTGTTTTCGATGTCCGCATTCGCCTCCACCCGGAAGTCAATGTCACGATCCAGGCCAATGTGGCTCGCTCTGACGACGAAGCCGACCTTCAGAAAGACGGCATCGACGTTATCGCGCAGATGTTTGAAGAGGAGCAGGCCGAACTGGCTGCTGCTGCGCTTTCGCCTGACAGCGAAGACGACGGCGAAGAAGCTGCTGAAGGCGATGCCGAAGCCTCTGCTGAAACCGCAGAAGCAGAAGAAACAGCAGAGCAGGACGACGCCGAAACCAAGGACTAGTCCTATTCTGACTTTGATTTTTAGAGCCCGGATCCGGAGCGTCGCAAGACGGTCTGCCAGATCCGGGCTTTTTCTTTGGAGGCTGGGTTGAGCAACAAGTGGCAAGCCGATTTTGTAAGAGATGCATCCCTGTTTCCGCATCTCGCGGATCTATCGAAAGAGCAGGTGCTGCTTTCGACGATGAGCGAGAGCGCGTATCGGGACGCCAGCTTTCTTGACCAGCGCATATTCACGCCGGAACTGGCACGACAGGTGGTCTCATGGCCGGACATTCCGACCCTGCCCCTGGCTTCGCTGTCAAAACCGCATTATATTTTTCACGTCGGCCATGTCGGATCTACCCTGATTTCGCGGCTGTTGGGCGATCTGGACGATGTGCTGGCACTGCGAGAACCGGCGATATTGCGCCAGCTCGCCGATGTACAGGTCAACGCACCGGCAGAGCCCGGATGGACCGGAGCAGAACTGGACGCGCGGATTCGCCAGGTGGAGAGCTGGTTATCGCGTGTATTCTACAGCGCGCAGCGCGTCATGATCAAAGCCAGCAGTTTTGTGAGCCCCCTTGCCGCGACTTTATTGGCGGACAAGGGAAAGGCCTTGTTTCTATATGCGCGGCTTGACCGCTATCTGCCCACTATATTGGCCGGGGACGCGTCTAAACAGGAAGCCGCGGCGCTGGCCGATCTTCGCCTGTTGCGCCTCGAACGCCATTGCGGAGAGCCGTTGGGCAAGCCCGACGACCTCTCTCTGGCACAGACAGCGGCACTTGGGTGGCTGTGCGAAATGGTGACGCTCCACGACGCCCGGATCCAGTGCCCCGATGCCGACATATCCTGGATGGACTTTGACGACTTCCTGCGTGAACCCGCAGAAAAACTGGACGCCGCTGCCCGCCATTTCGGATGCGACCTGTCAGCCGACCGCTGCCAGAGTCTGATTTCCAGTCCGATCATGACACGCTATTCGAAAGCGCCGGAATATGACTATAGCCCGTCGTTGAGAGAAGAGCTGCTCGCGGAAGCATCGCAAATTCATGCTGACGACATCCGCCAGACGCTGCTATGGGTCGATCAACTGGCAGCGCGCTTTCCGAAAGTGGCCGCCGCGATGGCAACAGCGGGAACCAAACAATAATGTTCAAGCAACTCAGCTTATTGAATCCGGGGCAAATCAGCGAGCTCAAGAAAATTGCCGACGACGCGCAATTTGTCGATGGCAAAATCAGCAACCCGTACAGCAAAGTGAAGAACAACCTGCAGCTACACGATGTTGAAGGTTACAAGAAATCGTCGAAAATCCTGCACGACGCGCTGATGGGGAATCGTGAATTTGTAGATTTTGCATTCCCCGAGAAAATCGCCCCGCCGCTGATCACGCGGTACAAGCCGGGCATGAATTACGGATTGCACGCCGATAGCGCGATCATTCCGCTACCGGATGGCCCTCTACGCTCAGACATAAGCTGCACTATATTCCTGAGTGATGTGAATGACTGCCAAGGTGGCGCGCTTCATGTCACCCAGGGCGAAGCGGGCATGCGGTTCAAGGGCACACCGGGCACCGCGATCGTCTATCCGTCCTACACGCTGCACGAAGTAGAGCCGGTAACCGCCGGCGAACGGATGGTCGCCATCACTTTCATCCAGAGCAAGATCCCGGACGTGATGAACCGCAATTTGCTTTACGAGCTGAACGAAGTGGCCGCTCTGGAAGGGCTAAATATGGCCCAGGAAAACTACACCCGCCTGCAGGCCGTACAATATAATCTGATGCGCAAATGGATGGAAATTTAGAATTTTCTAGATTGTCTTTCGGACATTTGGCAATAACGGATGGATGAGCAATATCCAGATCGCGAAGCTGACCGCAATCCTATTCCATTTTCCGAAATTTCTACTCCCCGTGATTCTTGCCGCGGTGCCCGCGCTTGCGCAGAGTCAGCCTCCGCTTGAAGCTTATGGAAAACTTCCCGGACTGGAACAGGTGGCGATTTCATCCTCGGGTCGTTATTATGCAATGGTTGCAACAATTGGCGACACTAAACGGCTCATATTGACTGAAGGGAACGTCAAAATTCTCAGTCAAGCCGGTCTCGGCGATGTCAAAATCAGAGATATAGATTGGGCCGGCGATGAATATATCCTGTTGACGACAAGTAAAACCGAAGCGCTCGGCTTCGGCTTTACCTCTAACAAGGCAGAGATTTGGCAAACGCTTGTTCGACCCATTTCAAGCAAAAAAGATGATTGGGTTTTTAGAAAAAGAAAGAGCATCGCAAACGCCGTTGTCGGTCGCTATGGCGTCCGGAATGTTGATGATCGCTGGAAAGGATATTTTGGCGGATATCAATTAGAGAAAACCATTAAAGGCGGCGAATATCGCTTCACCGGCAATACCGAACATCTATATCAGGTCGATCTGGCAAAAATGTCTACTAGGACAGTCGACAAGCAAGGGCCCGGCGAACAGGCGTTTAGCGACTGGTTGATTGATTCCTCTGGCAACGTCGGTGCACGCCTAGATTTTCGGACCGAAAGCGGGGAATGGAAAATCCGGAATCTCTCAGATACGGTTATTGCTGAAGGCATACAGCCAGAAGGTGAAATTTCACTAATTGCTCTGGGATCCTCTGGAAATACAGTCTTCTTTTCCAAACGCGAGGGGTCCAATGACGCCACGCGAACTTACGAAATTCCATTGGCCGGTGGCGAGGCCGAAGTACGATTCGAGTCCGAAACTATTGATCGCTGGTTCATCGATCACCGGACGGGGCAATTGCTCGGCTATCGGCGGTCGTCAGGTAAGGACGACATGGTTTTCTTTGATCCAACGCTTGATAAACATGCGACGAATATCAAAAGGGCCTTTCCCAATCTTAACGTGCGTCTGGAGGACTGGAGCCATGATTTCACCAAAGTTATTGTGACCACAAATGGCAATGGGGATTCCGGAAATTGGTGGATTGTTGATCTCACCACGCTTCGCGCCGAACAGTTAGGATATGCTTATCCAGCGGTTCAATCGCAAGATGTGGGGAAGATATCTACTGTCACCTACAAGGCACAAGACGGGCTGGATCTCGATGGTATACTGACATTGCCGGCTGATCGCGAAGGGAAGAACCTTCCCGCTATCATGTTGCCGCACGGCGGACCCAATGCACAGAGCAGGCCCGAATTTCATTGGTGGGCGCAGGCATTTGCTTCGCGCGGATATGCCGTCTTTCAACCCAATTTCCGAGGATCTACCAACCGCGACGCCGCATTTGAAAAAGCCGGTGAAGGCGAATGGGGTCGCAAGATGCAAACCGATATTTCGGATGGCATGGCCGCATTGGTGGAAAAAGGGATAATCGACCCGAAGCGCGTCTGTATCATGGGCGCCAGCTATGGCGGATACGCGGCGCTGGCCGGCGTTACGCTGCAGCAAGACAAATATCGCTGCGCCGTGTCGGTTGCCGGCGTGAGCGATCTAAGCCGGATGGTCAGAGACGATCTCAAAATTAGCGGCAATAATCGTGCCCTGAAGCGTGCCCTGCGAGCGGAACTCGGAAAGGGCCGCGCGCTGACGGAGGTCTCTCCTGCAGAATTTGCGGCCCAAGCCGATGCCCCGATTTTATTGATCCACGGCAAGGACGACACCGTCGTCCTGTATAATCAATCCACGATCATGGCAGACGCACTCAAGGATGCGGGCAAGCCGTATAATTTCGTGACCCTGAAAGGCGAAGACCACTGGCTCTCCAGAGCGGAAACCAGGATGCTGATGCTGCAGTCATCGATGGATTTCGTGCTGCGACACAACCCACCGGGGCAAGTCTTGCCTCAATAGCCCATCAGGCTCATCACTTCCTCGCGACTGCGCGCATCTTCCAGAAAACAACCCAGCAGACGGCTGGTGGTCATGGACACGCCCGGTGTGCGCACGCCGCGGGCGGTCATGCAGCTGTGGCTGGCTTCGATCACCACGGCCACACCGTCTGGTTTGAGATTTTCCCAGATACATTCGGCAACTTCAGCGGTCAGTCTTTCCTGAACCTGCAGTCGGCGTGCGAATCCATGGAGTACGCGGGCCAGCTTGGAGATACCGACGACCTTGTCGGTCGGCATATAGGCGATGCTGGCCTTGCCGATGATCGGCGCCATATGATGTTCGCAATGGGAGTGGAACGGAATGTCCTTGAGCAGCACCAGCTCGTCATAGCCGCCGACTTCCTCGAAGGTCCGCGCCAGGTGCATGGCGGGGTTTTCGGCATAGCCTTCGCAATATTCCTTCCAGGCCCGCGCCACGCGCTTTGGCGTGTCGATCAGGCCCTCGCGCTCCGGGTCCTCGCCGGACCAGCGCAACAGCGTGCGTACTGCCTCCTGGACCTCGTCGGGTACCGGAATTTTCTGGGCTTCGCGCTCTGCAAGCGCATCTTCGATAGAAAGGGAATGGTCGGCCAAATCAGGTCCTTCGGTTCAACAATTTTGATGCCGAGGAACTACGCCAGCAGCGCCCCGTGCGCAAGTGCACCTTGGGGCATGATCCGGCAGAAAGGAAGGTGGTGCGCCCAGGAAGATTCGAACTCCCGACCCCTTGATTCGTAGTCAAGTACTCTATCCAGCTGAGCTATGGGCGCTAACCAGATGGTGCAGATAGGGGGTGAATAACCCGCTGGCAACCCATAATTTGCCCTTCTGCCCAACATTCTGAACATTCCGGACGCATCCGTGCTCCGCGCTCGATGCGGCGCCCTGGCGACAAGAGATATCTGCTTGGCACGGGGCTCCGCATCGAGTGCGGAGCACATCATATCATTTCTGTGCCAGAGCTGCCTGTGCCGCAGCCAACCGTGCGATGGGCACCCGGTAAGGCGACGCGCTGACATAATCGAGACCGGTCTTCTCGCAGAAAGCAATCGAAGCCGGATCGCCGCCATGTTCGCCGCAAATACCGAGCTTGATGTCGGGACGCGCAGCCCTGCCCCGCTCGGCAGCGATTTCGATCAGCTGGCCGACGCCCTCGATATCGAGGCTGACAAACGGATCGCGCGGGAAAATGCCCTTGTCGACATATTGGGTCAGAAAACGCCCCGCATCGTCGCGGGAAACGCCCAGCGTGGTCTGGGTGAGGTCATTGGTACCAAAGCTGAAAAACTGCCCGTGTTCGGCGATTTCACCGGCCATCAGCGCAGCGCGCGGCAGCTCGATCATCGTGCCGACAAGATATTCGATCTCGCGGCCCTTTTCGGCAAAGACTTCCTTGGCCATGCGATCGACGACATCCTTCATCAGCTCCAGTTCGCGCGCGGTGGCGACGAGCGGGATCATGACTTCGGGGATCGGCGCTTCGCCGCTGGCTTCGGCGACTTCACAGGCGGCCTCGAATATCGCCCGCGCCTGCATTTCGTAAATTTCGGGATAGGTAACGCCCAGACGGCAACCACGGTGGCCGAGCATCGGGTTGAACTCGTGCAGCTCGCTCGCCCGCTGCTTCAGCGTCTCGACGCCGACGTCTGCAGCTTTCGCCACTTCCTCGAACTCCGACTGGTGATGCGGCAGAAATTCGTGCAGCGGCGGATCGAGCAGACGGATGGTGACCGGCAGGCCGACCATGACCTCGAATATCTGGCGGAAATCATCGCGTTGCTCGGGCAGCAGTTTTGCCAGCGCCGCGCGGCGGCCCTTTTCGTCGGGCGCGAGGATCATCTGGCGGACCGCGGTAATCCGCGCCGCGTCGAAGAACATATGCTCGGTCCGGCAAAGGCCGATGCCTTCGGCGCCAAAGTCGCGCGCGACCTGACAATCGAGCGGCGTTTCCGCATTGGTACGGACGCCCAGACGGCGGACCTTGTCGGCCCAGACCATCAGCACGCCGAAATCGCCGACCAGTTCCGGCTGGATCGTGGCAACGCGGCCGGCCATGACCTGGCCGTTGCTGCCGTCGATGGTCAGCAAATCGCCTTCTTTCAGTTCGCGGTCACCGACCTTCATGACTTTCGTCTCGTTATTGATCGAAATGGTGCCGGCGCCCGAAACACAGGGTCTTCCCATGCCTCTGGCGACCACGGCCGCATGGGACGTCATGCCGCCGCGCGCGGTCAATATGCCCTTGGCCGCGTGCATGCCGTGGATATCTTCCGGCGAGGTTTCGACCCGGACCAGAATGACGTCATCGCCCATTTCGGTGCGCCGTTCGGCGGTGTCGCTGTCGAACACGATCAGGCCGCTGGCCGCGCCGGGAGAAGCCGGCAGACCGGTGGTCAGCACATCGCGCCTGGCTTCGGGATCGAGCGTCGGGTGAAGCAGCTGGTCGAGCGCCATCGGATCGACGCGCATCACAGCCTCTTCCTCGGTGATCAGGCCGTCATGGGCCATATCGACCGCGATTTTCAGCGCCGCCTTGGCGGTGCGCTTGCCCGAGCGGGTCTGCAGCATCCACAATTTGCCGCGCTCGACGGTGAATTCGATATCCTGCATGTCGCGATAATGGCGTTCGAGCAGATCGAAGACGTCGGTCAGTTCGTTATAGGTTTCCGGCATCGCCTCTTCCATCGACAACGGCTTGGCATTGGCCTGTTCGCGCGCGGCCTTGGAGAGATATTGCGGGGTACGGATACCGGCGACGACATCCTCGCCCTGTGCGTTGATCAGCCATTCGCCATAATAAGCGCTGTCACCGGTCGACGGGTTGCGGGTGAAGGCCACGCCGGTGGCGCTGGTTTCGCCCATATTGCCGAAGACCATGGCCTGGACGTTGACCGCCGTGCCCCACTCGCCGGGAATATCGTTCAGGCGGCGGTAAACCTTGGCCCGCTCCGCCTGCCAGCTGCCGAACACGGCGCTGACCGCGCCCCAAAGCTGGTCGTTGACGTCCTGCGGGAACGGCTTGCCCCATTGCTCTTCAACCAGCGACTTATATTCGGCGACCAGAGCCTGCCAATGTTTCGCTTCCATCTCCGTATCGGTGAAGAAGCCATTGTCTTCCTTGGCAATTTCCAGTGCTTCTTCAAAAGCGCCATGATCGAGTTCCAGCACCACGTCGGAATACATCTGGATGAACCGGCGATAGCTGTCCCAGGCAAAGCGTTCGTCACCGGAGGTCTTGGCCAGACCTTCGACGGTTTCATCGTTCAGACCGAGATTGAGCACGGTGTCCATCATGCCGGGCATCGAGGCGCGGGCACCGGAACGGACGGAAACCAGCAGCGGATCGGCCGCATCGCCGAATTTCTTGCCGGTTACGGATTCGATATGGGCCACGCCCTGCGCGACTTCGTCCCGGACGCTGTCCGGATATTGGCCGCCTTCGGCGTAATAGCGGGTACACATTTCGGTGGAGATGGTGAAACCGGGAGGAACCGGCAGACCGATATTGGCCATTTCGGCGAGATTGGCACCCTTGCCACCCAGCAGGTTGCGGGCTTCTGTCTTGTCAGATGGCGCACCATCCGCATCCATGCCGCCACCGAAACGATATACATATTGGGTCATTTATCTGCCTCATCACTGTCTAACCCCTCCTTTTCAAAGGAGGGGAAGGGGTGGTTTATGAGGAGGCTGGCTCGATGCCAGTCTCCGAATTTTGTGGGTGAGGATAGACACCACCCCAACCCCTCCTCTGAAGAGGAAGGGCTTTTCGTTCATTTCCTAACCGGAAAAACCTCGCCGTCGAACTTTACAAACTTTACACTGTTATGAATCAAATATCTTCTAGCCCTCGATCTGTGAGAAATCAGCGACTTGGTGGACGGCATTGCGAAAGCGTGCCAGCAGGGCAAGCCGGGCTTCGCGCTTGTCTTTGTCGTCATCGTTCACGGTCACATCCTCGAAAAACTGGTCAATCGGTCCGCGCAATGCTGCCAGCGCGGTCATCGCGGTTTCAAACTGCTCTGCCTCGATCGCCGCGGTCACTTGCGGCTGTGCTGCATCGAGCGCGTCGATGAGAGCCTTTTCCGCTTTTTCGGGCGTGTAGGAAAGGGATTTGTGCTCCGCACTTGATGCGGAGCCCTGCCCGGATGTCGCTTCTTCGCCGCCAGAGCTCCGCATCAAGTGCGGAGCACCAGCACCCTCTTTCTTCAAAATATTCGAAGCCCGCTTGTAACCGGCGAGCAGGTTCACGCCATCCGTAGTTTCCACAAAGGCCTGCAAAGCTTTCACGCGGGCGAGCAAACGCACCAGATCATCTTCGCCACCAAGCGCAAACACCGCGTCGATCAGGTCATGACGAACACCCGCTTCGCGTTGCTGGACTTTGAGGCGGTCGATTACGAGCAGAACTGACTCAGTTGACGGGTCTCCTACAAAATCTTCTCGGATATCCAGACTGCGCATTGCCTCATGGATCATGCCAAACGATGAATGAAACGCCGCACGAAGACTCAACCGGATGTCGTTCTTCAAAATTAGTCGCAGAATACTGATTGCAGCTCGACGCAAGGCAAAAGGATCTTTCGATCCGGTAGGTGCGAGGCCATGGTATAGAAAGCCCGAGATCGTATCCAGCTTATCCGCCAAACTCACGCACACCGTCACCGGATCAGTCGGCACATCATCGCCCTGCCCGACCGGCTTGTAATGATCTCTGATCGCTTGAGAGACTTCTGCCGGAAGCCCTTCTTTCTCTGCATAATAGCCGCCCATCAAGCCTTGCAGCTCGGGGAACTCGCCGACCATTTCGGTGACGAGATCAGCTTTGCAGAGACGTGCGGCCTGCTTGGTCTGTTCCGGGTTGGCACGGAGTAACCCAGTCCCTTCTAAAGACGCCAACCACTCAGCCAGCTTGGCCACACGCTCTACCTTGTCGGCAACCGTTCCCAGTTTCTCGTGGAAAACAATGTTGCTCAATTTCTTTGCATGATCCTCCAACCTGGTCTTCTGGTCAAGTTCCCAGAAGAATTTGGCGTCGGAGAGCCGTGCAGCGAGGACTTTTTCATTCCCCGCGATAATTGCCTTGCCGCCATCGCTGGCGGCTATGTTTGCCGTGCAGACAAAATTCGGGGCCAATTTGTCCTCCCCATGCTGCGCATTGGGAGGATATTTGCACACGAAATATTTCTGGTTCACCCGGGCAGTCAGCTGGATCACCTCTTCGGGCACATCCAGAAAGGCGGGATCAAAGCTGCCGAGCAACGGCACCGGCCATTCGGTGAGGCCAGCATTCTCGATCACCAGACCTTCGTCCTCGACCAGCACCAGACCGGCGTCCGAGGCTGCCTTGGCGGCACCCTCGCGGATGATATTCTGGCGTTCTTCATGGTCGACCAGAACGTGACAGGCACGGAGCTTTTCGGCATAGTCACCGGCATTGCCTATGGTGATCATGCCCTGATGATGAAATCTATGTCCGACAGTATCATAGCCTGACGTCAAGCCGTCAATTTCGCAGGATACGGGGTCATCTCCGAAGATCGCCACGATGCCGCTCAGCGGCCGTACCCAGCGCAGGCTTTCGGTCGACAGGCTGGCTTCACCCCAGCGCATGGATTTCGGCCAGGGAAAGGCTTTGATGATCGCGGGAATAGCTTCGGCGAGAACATCTTTGGTGTCGCGGCCCGGCTTGTTGATCACCGCGAAATAAGTCGGACGCCCTTTGACATCGCGGACTTCCAGCTGGTCGCGGGTGACGCCATTCTTGCGGCAGAACCCCTCGACCGCCTGATCGGGCGCCGCTTTCGGTGGCCCCTTGGCTTCCTCGCTGACCGCTTCGGTCTGCGCGGGCAGGTCCCTGGCGATGAGGGCCAGTCGTCTTGGCGTCGAATAGACGGTGATCGCGCCGGCGGTCAGGCGCGCTTCCGCCATTTGCGCGGTGAACTCCCGTTCGAGGTCCGCGCGGGCCTTGGCCTGCATGCGGGCAGGGATTTCTTCGGAGAGCAGTTCGAGGAGGAAATCTGTCATCTATTTTTTCCTCCCTGTGCGAAGCATGGGGAGGGGGACCGCGCGAAGCTTGGTGGAGGGGGCCCCTCCGTCAGCCGTTCCGGCTGCCACCTCCCCATTGCTGCGCAACAGGGAGGAAAGAAGTGCTTGCACAACCATCACGCCGCCCACCCGTTCTTTTCCATATAGGCTTCACAACTGCCCTTCGCCAGATCCCGCACGCGGCCCATATAGCTGGCCCGCTCCTGCACGCTGATCACGCCGCGCGCCTGCAGCAGGTTGAACACATGGCTCGCCTTGATCGCCTGCTCATAGGCGGGAATCGGCAGTTTCCTGTCGAGGCAGTTTTCGCACTCGGCCGCCGCCTTGTTGAACAGGTCGAACAAAGTATCGGTGTTGGCGACCTCGAAATTCCATTCCGACATCTGCTTCTCGTTTTCCAGAAAGATGTCGCCGTAAGTCATTCCGTTACCGTTATAATCCAGATCGTAGATACTATCTACGCCCTGAATATACATGGCCAGCCGTTCCAGCCCGTAGGTCAGTTCGCCGGCCACCGGCTTGCAGTCGAAGCCGCCCATTTGCTGGAAATAGGTGAACTGGGTGACTTCCATACCGTCGCACCAGACTTCCCAGCCGAGGCCCCAAGCGCCGAGAGTCGGGCTTTCCCAGTCATCCTCGACGAAGCGGATGTCGTGCAGCATCGGATCGATGCCGATCACCGACAGGCTGTCGAGATAGAGTTGCTGGATATCGGGCGGCGATGGCTTCAAGATCACCTGATATTGGTAATAATGCTGCAGCCGGTTGGGATTTTCGCCATAGCGGCCATCGGTCGGGCGGCGGCAAGGCTGCGCAAAGGCCGCATTCCAAGGATCGGGGCCGAGCGCACGCAATGTCGTTGCCGTGTGGAACGTCCCTGCCCCCATTTCCATGTCATAAGGCTGCAATATCGCGCAGCCGCGATCGCCCCAATATTGATGGAGTTTCAGGATGATCTGCTGGAAGCTGAGCGGCTTCGTATCGGTCAAGATGAAGACTTTCTTCGCATGCCAAAAAAGGAGGTGCAATATTTACGCGCTGCTTTGGCGAAAGGGCGGCAGAGGGTCAAGGGAGGAATGGCCAGATTTGCGACCTTATTCGTCATCCTGAACCCGTTTCAGGACCTCTAAAGGCTGTGCGCGGTCTCGAGGGGTCCTGAAACAAGTTCAGGATGACGAGGGCATTTCGCAGGATGACGGGATCATTCCGGTGACGGGATTATTCCGGGGACGAGGTTATTCCGCCGCGACCAGCGCCTCGACCTTCTCCACCGTCACCGATACTGCATTCAGGACAGCATTGCCGGACAGCGGATCGAACCGCTCCGTATCGGTCAGGTCGTTGATCGAAACGCCGGGCTTGGCCGCCGCCACCGACAGGCCGACGCCCTTGCGGCCATGGCCGAAACCATGCGGGATCGACACGACGCCCGCCATCACGTCATCGGTGATTTCGACCGGCAGTTCGACGCTGTTCACCCGGCTGGTTACCGTCGCGATGTCGCCGTCCGAAAGTCCGCGCGCCGCGGCATCATCGGGGTGGATCATCAATGTGCAGCGATCCGGTCCCTTGAGCAGTCGCGCGCTATTGTGCAGCCAGCTGTTGTTCTGGCGGACGTGGCGGCGGCCGATCAGGCGCAAGGCGTCCGGTTCTTCATTCCCGAGCGACGCGGCAAAGCGCTGCAGTTCGGCGAGAAAATCGGGATGGGCGCAGTGGATCTTGCCGTCCTCGGTCCGCAGCCTTTCGGCCATGCACGGCCGCAACGGCCCGAGATCGATGCCGTTGGGCGCCGCTTCGACCTCCGCCAGCGTCAGGCCGGCGGGCGAGCTTTGTAGCATCCCGTCGAGCACATCGCGCGGCTCGCGGATATTGGGGACGTCCTGCCCGTTCTGCGCCAGGATTTCCCGCGCCAGTTCGGCGATAATTTCCCAGTCGGTCTTTTCGCCTTCCTGCAATTCGAAGATCGCCGGCGAGTAGCTGGCATAGTTGCGGATCGCCAGCGGTCCGAAGAAGAAGGGATAATGGTCCTTCTCCAGCGGTCCGCAGGGCGGCAATATATAGTCGGCGTGGCGGCTGGTCTCGGTAACATACATGTCGAACGAGACCATCAGGTCGAGTCTCTCCAGCGCGCGGTCGAGTTTGGCACCGTCGGGCGCGGACAGCACCGGATTGCCGGTGACCACGAACAAAGAGCGGATGCGCTCGTCATCATCGCGCAGCATTTCATCGGCGAAGGTTACCATCGGCAGTTCGCCCATCACCGACGGCATGACGCCACGAACGGTATCGACCGTGCGCACCGATCCTCTGCCCACCAGATTGATCGTGTCGAGCGCCGGCTGCGGCACCATCGTGCCGCCCTCGCGGTCAAGATTGCCGGATGCGATATTGATCACCTGGATCAGCCACTGGTTGAGCGTGCCAAATTCGCAGACCGAGACGCCCATCCGGCCGTAGATGGCGGCAGGTTGGTCGGCCGCGAGTTGCGCCGCCATATCCTGCATGTCCTCCACGGAAATCCCGCAATGGGCCGCAAGCTGGTCCATATCGAAACCCGCGATCGCCGGCTCGATCGCTGACCAGCTGTCATCCAGTATCGCCTCGAGTCGGGAAATATCGGCCAGACCGGCGTCGAAAATGCTTTTCAATATCCCGATCAAAAGCGCGGTGTCGGTGCCCGGCTTCACGAAATGATGTTCGTCGGCCAATTTGGCGGTTTCCGTCCGGCGCGGATCGACGACGACCAGCAGGCCATTGCGCGCACGCATTTCCTTCACCCGCTTTTTAAAGTCCGGCACGGTCCAGATGCTGCCGTTGGACGCCGCCGGATTGCCGCCGATAATCAGCAGATACTGGCTGCGGTCGATATCCGGCACGGCCGCGAGGCTGACATGGCCATACATATGATATTGCACGACATGGTGCGGGATCTGGTCGAGCGTCGAGGCGGAATAGAGATTCTTCACCCCGACCGCATGGCGCAAGGTGCTGATCTGGGTAGAGATGCCGTAATCATGGGCGCTGGGATTGCCCATATACATGGCCGGCTTGGCACCCTGCCCCTTGAGGTCGAGCAGCTTGCCGGCAATCTCGGTAAAAGCTTGCTCCCAGCCGATTTCCTGCCACTGGCCGTCGACCTTTTTCACCGGCTTGCGCAGCCGGTCGGGATCATCCTGCAAATCGGCGATTGCCGTCGCCTTGGGACAGATATGCCCGCGACTCAGCACATGATCGGGGTTGCCCCTGATCGAGAGAATATCCCGTCCCTCGACCTCGACCAATACGCCGCAATTGGCTTCGCAGATATGACAGGTACGGGCGTGGATCGTGCTCATCGGGAAACTCCTTCGTTTAACCATGTGATTAACAGATTAGCCGGACCCTAGCCAGTACCGCCTGCAGATCGCGCAAATTTTGCTGGGCATTTGCCGTCAATTGTTCAATGAAGTCGACCTCTCTTCTGTCGGAGTATCTATTGCATGGCACGTCGCTGGCTCACCAACGCCTTACTTCTCCCCCTCTATCTTTCGCTAACAGCCTGTCCTGCAACACCGGATGCCACAGCAAGCGCCGGCAGCGCTGCCGTGCCCGCGGCAGGAAGCCCGCCGCCGGTCATGCCCGACGATGCCGATCCTGCGCTGTGGGTTCTCAAGGACGAGGACACCACGATCTATCTGTTTGGCACCGTCCATCTTCTGAAGCCCGGTATGAGCTGGTTTGACGAGGCGGTGAAAGACAGTTTCAACGCTTCGGACGAACTGGTTGTAGAGATGATAAAGCCAGACCCTTCGGTGATGATGAAAATTGTCGGCGAACTGGGGATCGACAAGACCGGCGTTCCGTTGCGCGACAAGCTGACAATGGAGGACCGCGCCGATTATGAGGCCGCGCTCACCAAGCTGGAGGTGCCAGTTGCGGCCTTCGATCCGCTTGATCCATGGTTAGCCAGCGTCAGCCTGTCCCTGATACCGCTGATGCGCAGCGGCTATGATGCCAATCAGGGTGTCGAGGACGAATTGCTGGCGCAAGCGGCTGCACGGGAGATTATCATTACCGGACTGGAAACACCGGAGCAGCAACTGGGGTTCTTCGACAATTTGCCCGAAGAGGTGCAGATCCGCTTTCTCAATTTCACGGTCGACACGATTGATGAAGCGACCGAAGGCATGGAACTGATGGTCACGCAATGGGCCAATGCCAATGTCGACGCCCTTGGCGAACTGATGAATGCGGGCCTGGAGGACAAGATCATTTATGAAACACTGCTGACCAACCGCAACGCGAACTGGGCCGAATGGGTCGATCAGCGGATGCAGCAACCGGGTACGATTTTCCTCGCTGTCGGGGCTGGTCATCTGGCAGGGGAAAGCAGTCTCCAGGCAATGCTCGCAAAAAAAGGGCATGTCGCAAAGCGGATAGAATATTGATTTAACAGGAGGGCGGACTTTCTTTTTCCGCCTGACATACCAAATAGGCGATATGCATATCATCAACTCCATCCTGACATTATTTGCCTCGCTGATGCTGGCCGCGTGCAACAATGCGCCAGATCCCGTCGCCTTGAACACAGTGAAGGTGGGCGCGCCCTCCTTGTGGAAAGTCAGCGGGACCAAGCCGGAGCAAAAAGGCGTCGCCTATATGTTCGGGACCATCCATATTCTGCCGGACGATGCGCAATGGCGCACGCCGGCTCTGGAAGCCGCCATCGCCGAGTCCGACCGGCTGGTGATCGAAGTGCTCGGTCTGGAAGACACGCAGAATGCGGCTAAAATATTCTCGCGCCTGGCGATATCGCCCGGCCAGGACAAGCTGGACAACCGTATAGAACCGTCTTTGCGCGATGATCTCGACCGGATCATCGACGCCGCTGATATCTCCAAGCGCTCGCTCAACCGCATGGAAACCTGGGCAGCGGCTTTGTCGCTCGCCTCGGCCCAGACGAAAAGCTTGGGCCTGAACAGCAGTGGCGGCGTAGAGAAAAAGCTCACCGCCCAGTTTGAAGAGGCGGGCAAGCCTATCGAAGCGCTGGAAACCATTGAATTGCAGCTGGGCTATTTCGACAAGCTTCCGGAACAGCAGCAACGCCAGATGCTGGCCAGTGTCGTGGCCGAATCCGGTGACGCGAAAAAGGCGTTCGAGCGTCTTTTCAACGCCTGGATGACCGGAGATGTCGAGCAGATCGTAACGCTCTCCGATACCGGGATTCTGACCGATCCCAAGACCCGCGAATTTCTCTTGATCAGACGCAACCTCGACTGGGTTGATCAATTGGACAAACGCTTGCATAGCCCGGGCACATCTTTCGTTGCGGTCGGCGCAGCGCATCTGGCCGGACCGGATGCGGTTCAGGCATCGCTTGCAAAACGCGGCTATAAAGTCGAAAAAATTCAATAATCAGGGCCTCGCATGACATATATATTTGATCAGGAAACCGCGCTCGTCGCGCAGGAAGACGGACTGTTCACGATCCAGGCAAGCGACATATATCGCAATCCGACCGGCATGGCCTTTGGTGGCTGGGTCGCGGCAGTAGCCGGACGCGCTGTGACCATGCATCCCGAATGCCGCGGGCCGCTGGTTTCGCAGCAGATTGTATACATGACCGGCGTCGGCCCCGGCGAGGTAACGCTCTCGGTCAAGCTCCTTCGCGCCGGTTCTTCGACGCAATTCTGGCGTGTGGAATTGTCGCAAAATGGTTCGCTGACCAACGCAGCAGATATCGTCACCAGCACCCGTCGGCCCACGGATATCGATTATCAGGTGGAAATGCCAACCACCAAATCGCCGGAAGAGTCCATTGCCCTTCCCTCGGTCAATCCCATGGCACCCGAATGGGTCACGCATTATGACCAGCGCATCGCCAAGGGCATGCCCTTCGCTGTGAACGATTCACCCGAAGCCATTGTCTGGATCAAGGAAGCGGACGGTCGTCCGGTGGACCGGATAAGCCTTCTGTCGATTCTCGATACGCCGATGCCCAGAACCTTTTTTGTCACGGAACAGTTTCGGCCCGGCTCCACCGTATCCATGGCCACCTATATCTACGCCAGCGAGGAAGATCTGGCGTCTGCCGGTAACGAATTCATGTTGCTGCGCGTCACCGGTGCAACCGTCCGGAACAGCGCCACCGACGGACGGGTCGAAATCTGGTCGCAGAGCGGCATATTGCTGGCGACAAGCTCCCAGATCGGCTTTTTCCGCTAGCGCTTCTCCAGCCACGCAAAACCCTTGCTTTTGCGATGTTCCGACCTTATAGCGCCCTCTTTCCGACCATGAGCACCCTGGAGGCGTGGCGGAAATCTAACAAAACCTAATTTTTGGAGCAACATTATGAGTGACCAGCTGACTATTTCAGCCGAGCCACGCGAACGGGCTGGCAAGGGAGCCTCCCGTGCACTGCGTCGTGAAGGCCGTATCCCCGCCGTTATCTATGGCGACAAGAAAGAAGCCATTGCCATCCACGTCGAAGAACGTGCGTTGAACAAGCTTCTTGGCACCGGCCATTTCATGAACTCGCTGGTTCAGGTAGAAGTCGACGGGAAGAAAACCCGCACTCTGCCAAAGGACGTTGCTTTTGATCCGGTCACCGACCGCCCGCTCCATGTTGACTTCTTCCGCCTCGCAAAGGGCGCGAAGGTACAGGTCAACATTCCTGTTGTATTCATCAACGAAGAAGAATCTCCTGGCCTGAAACGTGGCGGCGTCATGAACGTTGTCCGTCACGAACTCGACCTGATGTGCGATGCGGACAAAATCCCTGACCAGATCGAAATCGATGTCACCGGTCTCGAAATCGGCGATTCGATCCACATTTCTCATGTTACCCTGCCCGACGGCGCGGAAAGCTCGATCACCGATCGTGACTTTACCATTGCCGGCGTGGCCGCACCATCTGCCCTCAAATCTTCCGATGATGAAGCTGAAGAAGGCGAAGGCGAAGAGGGTGAAGGTGAAGAAGGCGCTGAAGGCGAAGCAGCCGAAGGCGAAGAAGGCGGTTCCGAAGACTAGACCTTCCCTTACCAAACAATGTAACGGAAAACCGTCCATGCCGACTAATCCGGGCATGGGCGGTTTTTTTGTCCTGTAACAGGCTCCAGACGAGCCGGGAGAGCGTGAGAAAATGCAACTATGGGTCGGCCTTGGCAATCCGGGCGCGCAATATGCGATGCACCGGCACAATGTCGGCTTCATGGTGATCGACGCGCTTGAAGAAGTACATGGCTTCCCGCCGCCCAAGCAGAAGTTCAAGGGCTGGACCATGGAAGCAAGACTGGGCGGCGAAAAGCTCGTCCTTCTCAAACCGGCGACCTTCATGAACGAAAGCGGCAACAGCGTCCGCGCGGCGATGGATTTCTACAAATTACAGCCCGAGGATGTCACTGTCTTCTACGACGAGCTTGATCTGGAACCGTTCAAGATCAAGGTCAAACGCGGCGGCGGCGCAGCGGGCCACAATGGTATCAGGTCCATGATTGCCCATATCGGTCCCGAATTCCGCCGCGTACGCATTGGCATCGGCCATCCCGGCACCAAATCGCGGGTCACCGGCCATGTGCTCGGCAATTATGCCAAGGCGGAGATTGATGATCTGGCCCATATGCTCGGCGTGATAGCCGACGAGGCTGATTGGCTGGCGAAAGGCGATGATCCGCGGTTCATGAGTGAAGTCGCGATGCGGATGCAGGAATAGCGGGCAATATTGAGTTTATCGTCACCCTGAACTTGATTCAGGGTCCAGAGCGTATATGCGCAACTTTTGAACGATTTGGCACGGGATGCTGAATCAAGTTCAGCATGACGGAGTATTAAAATGGGTTTCAAATGCGGTATCGTTGGCCTTCCCAACGTCGGAAAATCAACGCTTTTCAATGCACTGACCGAGACGCAGGCGGCGCAGGCGGCGAACTATCCGTTTTGCACGATCGAGCCGAATGTCGGCCAGGTCGCCGTGCCCGATCCGCGGCTACAGCAGATTGCGAAAATCGCGAGCAGCGCCAAGATCATCGAAACCCAGCTGGCCTTTGTTGATATCGCTGGTCTGGTGAAGGGCGCGTCGCAGGGCGAAGGTCTGGGCAACCAGTTTCTCGGCAATATTCGCGAAGTCGATGCTGTCGTCCATGTGCTACGCTGTTTCGAGGATGACGATATCCAGCATGTCGCGAACAAGATCGATCCGATTTCCGATGCGGAAGTGGTCGAGACCGAATTGCTGCTCTCCGATCTGGAGAGCCTGGAAAAGCGCGTCCCTGCCTTCCAGAAAAAAGCCACAAGCGGCGACAAGGAAGCCAAGATTGCCGCCAATGTTCTGGGCCAGGCGCTGGAATTGCTGCGCGAAGGCAAGCCCGCCCGTCTGACCCAGCCCGAGGGCGAGGAAGAGCAGAGAATTTTCGACCAGTCGCAGCTGCTGACCGCCAAACCGGTACTTTATGTCTGCAATGTCAGCGAAGCCGATGCCGCGAAAGGCAATGACCTGAGCGCCGCCGTATTCGAAAAGGCCAAGGCCGAGGGCGCGGAAGCGGTGATCGTCTCTGCCGCGATCGAATCCGAGCTGGTCGAGATGGAACCGGAAGACCGGGCCGAATTTTTGGCCGAACTCGGTCTCGAAGAATCCGGCCTCGCCCGGGTCATTCGCGCCGGATATCAACTGCTCGACCTGCAGACCTTCTTCACCGTCGGTCCCAAGGAAGCTCGCGCCTGGACGGTGCACAAGGGTGCCAAGGCGCCCGAAGCGGCCGGAGAAATCCACAGCGACTTCGAGCGCGGCTTCATTCGCGCAGAAACCATCGCGTTTGACGACTATGTCGCGCTCGGCGGCGAAAGCGCTGCGCGCGATGCCGGCAAATTGCGGCAAGAGGGCAAGGATTATGTCGCAAAAGACGGCGATATCTTCAATTTCAAATTCAATGTCTGAATTGTCACAAAGTCCGGCTAGGATGTGACACCCGGAGGACGAACACCATGATCAAAATCCTGTTTTCGCTTATTTTCTCGGCTTTTCTGCTGACCGGCACGCCGGTCTTTGCCGGCACGACTCCCGAACAGGACGATCACACTAGCGAGAAGACCGAGACACGGTCGCCGATAACGATCCTGATCTCGATCGATGGTTTCCGGCCCGATTATCTCGACCGCGGCATCACGCCCAACCTGAGCGCGCTGGCGACCTCCGGCATTTACGGCCCGATGCGCCCGTCCTTTCCGAGCAAGACATTTCCAAACCACTGGACGCTGGTGACCGGCAAGACGCCCGATAATCACGGGATTGTCGGCAACACGATGGAAGACAGCGCGCGGCCCGGAGAAGTCTTCAAAATGGCGACGCAGGACCCCTTCTGGTGGGATCAGGCGGAGCCGATCTGGATTACCGCTGAAAAGCAAGGTATCCGGTCCGCGACCATGTTCTGGCCCGGATCGGAAGTGGATTTCAACGGTCTCCGTCCCGCCGACTGGTGGCCTTTCAACCAGAAACTGTCCAATGACCGCCGGATCAATGCCGTGGTCGACTGGATGCGGCGACCCGCCAATATCCGGCCCAGGCTGGTGACGCTCTATTTCGATACGGTGGACACTGCGGGACATTATTTTGGTCCCGCACCGGGCGAGAAGCTGCACGCGGCCATCGCTGCCGTAGACGCCGAGATCGGCCGGTTGAAACAGCAGCTGGACACTCTCGATCAACCGGTGAATTTCGTCATCGCCTCGGATCACGGCATGACCGAAACCGCGCCGGAACGGATCATCCGTCTCGACGATATCCTGCCGCGCGATCAATATCATCTGGTCGAAGACGGCAATTATGCGGGCCTCGAGCCGGTGGACGGTCAGGAGGACGCGGTACGGACCGCTCTCATCCGACCACATGCCAATATGGAATGCTGGGATCGCGAGAATATCCCAGCTCATTTCGCTTATGGCAAGAACCCGCGCGTGCCGTCGATCCTCTGCCTGCCGGTAATCGGGTGGGTGGTGTATCAGGATGTTCCGGAATGGATGACCGGCATTGGCGGCGGCCATGGCTATGACCACCGGGCAGCGGACATGATGGCCTTTTTCCTCGCCAGTGGTCCGGCGATATCCGCTGGCGGGCAGCTACCGGTGTTCGACAATGTCGACATCTATTCCCTCGTCGCGAGACTGGCCGGCATCGCCCCGCTGCCCAGTGACGGAGATCTGGCGCCGTTTGAATCATCACTGCGTCCCTGAAGGTATATCTCCAACATGCTTTATTACGAAGATATCGAGCTCGGCGTCGTGCAGTCCTTTGGCGAATATCAGGTCACCCGCGAGGAAGTCATCGAATTTGCCACCAAATATGACCCGCAGCCTTTTCACCTCGACGACGAAGCGGCGGCGAAAACCCATTTCGGGAAATTGTCGGCCAGTGGCTGGCACACCGGATCAATGGCCATGCGGATGATCGTCGACAATTTCAGAAAGCACGAGCAGGCAGGACTCGGGTCTCCTGGCATTGATAATTTGCGGTGGATCAAGCCGGTCTTCCCCGGTGACACGCTTCGCTGTGAAAGCGAGACGATCAGCAAAAGACGCTCGGAAAGCCGGCCTGAAATGGGAATTACCGTCGGACGCCTGACCGTTTTCAACCAGAATGACGAGCCGGTGATGACGATGGAAAGCACCGGACTGATTGCCGTCCGCGGGGACTAGCGTCCCGGCGCTACTCCGTCACTTCCGCCCAAACAGCTTCTCGACATCATCCAGCGCCAGCTTCACCCAGGTCGGGCGACCGTGGTTGCACTGGCCGCTGTGCGGGGTCACTTCCATCTCGCGCAACAGTGCATTCATTTCCGCCACATTGAGCACCCGCCCTGCCCGCACCGAACCATGGCACGCCATGGTGGAGGCCACATGATCGACGCGCTCCTTCAGACTTAGCGCCTCGTCATAGGCCCCCAGTTCGTCGGCCAGATCTGTCACCAGTTCCTTGACATCGCCCGATCCCAGCATCGCGGGGGTCGCACGCACGAGCATGGCGGTGGGACCGAAACGTTCCAGTTCCAGCCCGAAGTCTGATAATTCTGACAGACGCGCCTCAAGCCGATCGCAGGCGTTTTCGTCCAGCTCCACCACTTCTGCCATCAACAGGGCCTGGGATGGCACAGTGCCGCCCTCCACCGCCTTGCGCATCCGTTCCAGCACGAGCCGTTCATGCGCAGCGTGCTGGTCGACGATGACCAGACCATCCTCCGCCTCGGCGACGATATAGGTTTTTGCCACCTGGCCGCGGGCAATTCCCAGTGGATGGCGGCCGGCGTCCGGCACCGGCCCCGAGGCTTCTTCCGCCTTGCCCATGAGAGGCGCGAGTTCCTCTCGCGGATCAAAGGAAGCAAAAGCGCTGCTATTGTCGTGGACCGCCGCCGATGGATAGGGTTGCTGTGCCACGCTGGCCCTGCCCTGCGACGTGAATATGCTGGTTTGCGGATCGGGGGCGACGGGCTCACTCTGCCAGTTGGACAAGGCCGATTCGGCAGGTCTCTGAACGGCGCGAAAACCGCCTTCGTCGAGCGCTTTGCGCAAGCCGCTGACAATCATGCCGCGAATCATTGCCGGTTCGCGAAAACGCACTTCGGTCTTTGCCGGATGGACGTTCACATCGACCTGCTCGGGCGGCATATCGATGAACAGCGCAACAACCGGATGACGGTCCCGCGCCAGCATCTCTGCATAGGCCCCGCGCACGGCTCCGACCAGCAGCCGGTCCTTGACCGGGCGGCCGTTGACGAACAGAAACTGGTGATCGGCAACGCCGCGATTATAGGTCGGCAGGCCGGCCACGCCGGTCAGGCGGATATCTTCGCGCTGCAGATCGACGCCGACGCTGTTGGCGCGCAATTCGCGGCTGGTGAGCGCGGCCACCCGCTCCGGACCGCTTTCCCCGCCCTGCACGGCAATTGCCTTGCGGCCCTGATGTTCGAGCGTGAAGCCGATATCGGGACGGGCCATGGCCAGTCGCCGGACGATATCGGTGCAGGCCGCATATTCGCTGCGCGCCGTTCGCAAGAATTTACGTCTTGCCGGCACATTCGCGAACAGCCTTTCGACCCGCACTTTCGTTCCCGGCGGGATCGCCGCCGGTCCTTCCTGCGCCAGTTCGCCATGATCGATGATTCGCGACCAGCCATCCTCTCCGGCCATCCGGCTTTCGATCGTCATCCGCGCAACACTGGCTATCGAAGGCAATGCCTCGCCGCGGAATCCCATGGTGGTCACCAGCTCTATCGCCTCGTCCGGCAGCTTCGAGGTGGCATGGCGCTCAAGGGCCAGGGCAATATCGTCCCGGCTCATGCCGCAGCCATTGTCAGACACCTGGACAAGTTCAAGTCCGCCGTCCTTGAGACGGATATCTATCTGGCTCGCACCGGCATCTATGGCATTTTCAACCAACTCTTTCAAAGCGCTGGCGGGCCGTTCAACGACCTCTCCGGCAGCTATCCGATTTATAAGGCTATTTGGGAGTCTTCTTATTGACATATTGGCGTTCCTAGCCCAAGCGACCATGCCAAGCGACCCCTGATTTTCTGGGCGGTTCTAATGGTTAATTTCATGGCCCGTTCAGCTTAACTATCGCTTGGATCCATCGATGCAGCTTGGTCTGCAGCTATAAGAAATTACGGGCAAAATTATGTTTGAAAATCTGTTCAAGTTCCGTTCGCAAGATTTGGCTATCGACCTCGGTACCGCGAATACAGTGGTATATGTACGCGGTCAGGGTATCGTTCTCAACGAACCGTCGGTTGTCGCGATCGAAACGATCAACGGTGTCAAGAAAGTCAAAGCCGTCGGCAATGACGCGAAGATGATGATGGGCAAGACCCCGGACAGTATCGAAGCCATTCGCCCCCTGCGCGACGGTGTGATCGCCGACATCGACGTCGCCGAGCAGATGATCAAGCATTTCATCCAGAAAGTGAACGGCAAGAGCAAGCTGTTCAGCTATCCCGAAATTGTGATTTGCGTTCCCAGCGGTTCGACCTCGGTCGAACGCCGCGCCATTCGCGATGCCGCATCCAATGCCGGCGCCCGTCAGGTGTTCCTGATCGAGGAACCGATGGCAGCCGCCATTGGCGCCGACATGCCGGTGACCGAGCCAATCGGTTCGATGGTTGTCGACGTGGGCGGCGGCACGACCGAAGTTGCTGTGCTCTCGCTGCGCGGTCTGGCCTATACGACCTCGGTCCGCACCGGTGGCGACAAGATGGATGAAGCAATCGTCTCTTATGTCCGCCGTCACCATAATCTGCTGATCGGTGAAACCACGGCAGAACGAATCAAGAAGGATTTCGGCGTTGCGCAGGCTCCTGCAGACGGCGTCGGTCACACGATCCACATCAAGGGTCGGGATCTGGTAAATGGTGTGCCGAAAGAAATTTCGATCAACCAGGGCCAGATCGCCGAAGCGCTGAGCGAGCCGATCGGCACGATCATCGAAGGTGTGCGTATCGCACTGGAAAATACCGCACCCGAACTGGCTGCCGATATTGTCGACCAGGGCATCGTCCTGACCGGCGGTGGCGCTTTGATCGCCGGCCTCGACGCTGCGCTGAGTGATGAAACAGGCCTGCCGGTCACGGTTGCCGAAGACCCGCTCGCCTGTGTTGCCATTGGTACAGGTCGTGCGATGGAAGATCCGATGTTCAGAGGTGTCTTAACCACCGCCTGATATCGACCTATGACGGAACAACGACTGGAAGCGAAAGGATAAACCAATATGGCGCCGCCAATCAATCGGCGTCCAGGATTTTCCAAGCGGGCGCAATATAGTATTTTCGCCAGCTATTTACTGGGCATATTGGGAGCGATCTTGGGTCTGCTTCTGTTGCTCGTCTCCTTCATTGATCCCAAAGGTTTTTCGGCACTCCGTACAATCGGCGCCGAAACCATGGCACCGGTCAGCAGGACGCTATCAGAGGTCGGCGGCGCCACGGGTAACGCCGGGCACCAGATTTCCGCCTATTTCAATGCAGCGTCGAAAAATGCCGCCATGCAACGGGAGCTTGAGCAGAACCGCATAGAAATCCTGGAAGCCCGCGCCCTCCGGCAGGAAAACGAACGACTCAAACGGCTGCTCAAGCTGAATGAGGAAGAACCCGATTCTATTGCCATGGCCCGGCTGATCAGCTCGACCGCGTCCAGTTCGCGCCGCATCGCCACTCTCGGCGTAGGTCGCAACAGCGGAGTGGAATCCGGACAGCCTGTCCGTTCGCCCGAAGGCCTCGTCGGACGCATCCTGGAAACCGGACCCACCACGGCCCGCGTACTGCTGGTGTCCGATAGCAAGAATGTGACGCCGGTGCAGCGCGCTAGCGATAGCCTTCCCGCCTTTGCCACGGGCCGGGGTGACGGCACCGTCGAGATACAGCCGATCAACATCGGCCGAAACCCGTTCAAGGGCGGCGATCTGATGATCACCTCCGGCAGCGGCGGCCTTTACAGTCCGGGAATCCCGGTGGCCGTTGTTATCCGCAAAACGGGCACCGGCGCCATCGCGAGGGTTCTGGCAAGCCCGGCCAAGGTGAGCCATGCCATCGTCCAGCCGATTTTCCAGGCCGAGACGGTGCGCCAGATCGAAACTGAGGCGAGCAGCGATCCGGACGAGGAGACCGGCGAATAGTGCCGCGCTCCCATCAATCCAAGATCGGTCGCCAACCGTCACAATTCCGGATTAAAGTGGCTCCGCCCGTGACCGTCGTTCTGGGATCGATGGTCACTGCGCTGCCGATTATCACCGATTTCCCGATATTGCCGCCAATGGGCCTGCTGGTGCTGTTGGCCTGGCGTCTGATCCGGCCCGGATATTGGGCGGTCTGGGCTGGCTTTCCCTTGGGCGTTATCGACGATATTTTCAGCGGTCAGCCACTGGGCAGCGCTGCATTTCTCTGGTCTGTCATATTCATTCTGCTGGAGGCCGTCGACCGGAGGGCCGTCAGGCGCGATTATTGGCAGGACTGGCTTATCGCCTCCACCGCGACCATAATTGTGCTAACAGGCGGCATGTTGATCGTCGATTTACACTCCAACATCCTGCGCCTTGACCTGCTGGTGCCGCAAATTCTTCTTTCTGTATTTCTCTATCCTTTTGTCGCCCGGCTGATCGGGTCGATCGACAATTGGCGGGTATCGGCATGAAATCGGAGAAAACGATCAGCAGCGCGATGCAGGAGCTGACCTTCACGCGCCGGGCCGCCGTAATCGGCGGGCTGCAGATCGGTATTGGCGTCCTGCTCGCCGGACGAATGGCCTATATTTCGATTGCCGAGAATGAACGGTACAAGCTTCTTTCCGAAAGCAATCGTGTCAATCTGACCCTAGTCCCGCCCCGGCGAGGCTGGCTGATTGATCGCAATGGCAAGCCCATTGCCAACAACAAGACCGACTTCCGTGTCGACATCATTCCCGACCGGCTGCGCGATAAAGAAAAAACCGTCGCAACGCTGGCCAATTTGCTGTCTCTCGATCCGGAAGAACTGGCTCGGATCAACAAGGAACTGGAACAGGCCAGCAGCTTCCAGCCCGTCCAGGTGGCCACCGGACTGAATTCCGACGAATATGCCGCCATCAGTGTCCGGCTGCCCGACCTTCCCGGCGTCTCCCCGCGTCAGGGCTTTTCCCGCAACTACCCGAGCGGCCCGGCGATCGGACATCTTGTGGGCTATGTTGGCATAGCCTCTGCGGAAGACTATAAGGAAAATCCGGATCCGATACTGATCACGCCGGGGTACAAGATCGGCAAGGACGGTCTGGAAAAGATGTTCGAGGACCGGCTGCAAGGCAAGCCTGGCGCCAAGCGCGTGGAAGTTACCGCACGCGGAAAAATTGTGCGCGAACTCAACTCCCGTCCGGACGTTCCGGGCAAGGCGTTACAGCTGACGCTGGATGTCGAGCTTCAGGAATATGCGGCGCGCCGCCTCGGGCCGGAGTCCGGTTCGGTGGTGGTGATCGACTGTCTGACCGGCGATATTTTGACGATGACCTCCATGCCGTCGTTCGATCCCAACAGCTTCTCCGACGGCATTGGTGTCACCGAATATGGGATGCTGCGGGAGGACGATCATGTCCCGCTGCTCGACAAATCACTGAAAAGCCTGTTCCCGCCGGGATCCACGGTCAAGCCGATGGTTGCCCTCTCCTTCCTCGAGGCGGGGCTCGATCCGGATGAAACGGTCAATTGCAATGGCGGACTGCAGGTCGGCAACCGGCGTTTCCGCTGCTGGAAACGGGGTGGTCACGGCCGGGTCGATATGGCCAAGGGCATTTACCAGAGCTGCGACGTCTATTTCTATTATTTTGCCCAGAAGATCGGGATCAATCCGATCGCGCTGATGGCCAACCGGCTCGGTCTCGGGCAAAAATATCCGCTGCCGGTCGCCAGCCAGTTTTATGGCACCGTTCCCGACCCGGCCTGGCTGCGCAAGAAATACAAGCGCGAATGGCAGGCTTATGACACGGTCAACACCACCATTGGCCAAGGCTATATGCTGGTCAATCCGACCCAGCTCGCCGTCATGGCCGCACGGCTGGCGACGGGAAAGAATATCGTCCCGCGCCTGATCATGGAAGAAAAGCGCACGCCGATCCAGACGCTGAACCTTGATCCGGAACATCTCATTTACGTCCAGCAAGCGATGAGCGACGTGGTCAACGGACCGGGCACGGCCGGACGGGCGCGCCTGCCGATCGACGACGTGAAAATGGCGGGCAAGACGGGAACGGCGCAGGTGGTCAATCTGGACTTCGGACGCGGCGGTCAGGATGTCGCCTGGAAATATCGCGACCATGGCCTGTTCATCAGCTTCGCCCCTTATGACAATCCCCGTTACGCCGCAGCGGTGGTGATAGAACATGGCGGCGGGTCCTCCGCGGCCTACCCCGTCGCGCGGGACGTCCTGACCTTCCTCTACGACCGTCAGAAGGCGATGGACGTTCTGACCGGTCTCGAACAATCGTGGGGCGGCACGATCCAGGAACGGATGGACAAGAAGATGGCGGCCTATCGCAGCCGGGTGGAACTGGAAAAGGCGATGGCCGAAAATCGCGCTTCTGGCGATACGGATTCGCCCGCCCCTGGTGCCGGAGAATAGAAATTGAGTGATTTCGTTCCCGCGCCGATTGCGCAGCTTCCCTGGAAAACCATCCTGCTGCTGTTCGTGATGGCCAGTTTCGGCTTCATAGTCCTCTATTCGGCCGCGGGCGGCAGCCTGACCCCCTGGGCGGGTATGCACATGGTGCGGTTCACCATTTTCCTGCTGATGGCGGTAGTGATGTCGCGGTTCAAGGAATCCTTCTGGAAAGCCATGGCATTCCCGACCTATGTCATCGTCGTCATCATGCTGTTCGGCGTGGAACTGATCGGCGCCGTTGGCGGGGGCAGCCAAAGATGGCTCAATCTGGGATTCATCCGGCTGCAGCCCTCCGAACTGATGAAGGTCGCCATCATATTGGCGGTGGCGCGATTCTATGACCTGTTGCCGCCGAGCCGTATCCGGACATGGGGAGCGGTCTGGCCGCTGCTCGTGCTGCTCGCCCTGCCCTGCGGGCTGATATTGATGCAACCGGACCTTGGCACCACCATCACCGTCGTCACCGGCGCGCTGACCGTCGCTTTTCTGGCCGGCCTGCCGCTCCGTCTGTTTATCGGCGGCGGCGCAGCCATCGCGCTGCTGGCGCCCATAGCCTATTTCTTTGCGCTCGAGGAATATCAGCAGCGGCGCGTGACCACGTTCCTGAACCCGGAAAATGATCCCCTGGGGTCGGGCTACCATATCAGCCAGTCGAAAATCGCGATCGGATCGGGTGGCCTGTTCGGCAAGGGCTTCCTCAACGGAACCCAGAGCCATCTCGACTATCTGCCCGAAGGACACACCGATTTCGTCTTTGCCACCATGGCCGAGGAGTGGGGTCTGTTTGGCGGTATATTGGTGCTGTCCGGATTCTTCCTGCTGTTCCGCTGGGGACTCGGCGTGGCGATGAAGGCGAAAACCCGCTTTTCGCAGCTGACCGCAGCCGGCCTGACGGTGACCATTTTCTTCTATGTCGCGATCAACCTGATGATGGTGATGGGGCTGGCGCCGGTCGTCGGCATTCCCCTGCCTTTCCTCAGCCACGGCGGCTCGTCGATGATGACGATCATGATCTGCGTCGGCATTTTGATGTCCATCGACCGCCATCCCGGCCGGCGCGGCGGCGCTTTCGGATGAATCGGTGCAGCAATAGGTTGCTTTCGTGAAATCCGACCCTATATAGCCCCTCTAGTGGACGCTTAGCTCAGTTGGTAGAGCAGCTGACTCTTAATCAGCGGGTCGTGGGTTCGAACCCCTCAGCGTCTACCATTTTTCCTTCATTTCCAGTGCTATATTCTACCGCGACTGCGGTCGTCCTATCCTTTGACCAGACAGAAAGCTGATCCGGATAGATCAAAGCTGCTGCCCTTAGCTTTGCCAAGTGCAAAGAGGACTGGATTCCAATATTACAGTTTTGTTGCATTCATCGTCACAAAAGTGTAATATCTCCTGATAGCGACAGGAGATGATGCAATGAAAACCGCCAAAATGCTGAGCGTTGCGACCGCAGTCCTTTTGATTTCCGCGCCTGCAGTGGCGGCGGAAGCGCAGGGCGAAATCGGATATGCGAACGGTGCATTAGGATATGATGCGCTGGTGGCCGGCGACAATCATACCGCCCTGCAGCAATTGGAAGCAGCCGACGGGGTGCATGAAAATGACCCGGCACGACTGATCAATCTGGGACAAGCCTATGCCCGTACCGGGCGCTCGGGTGATGCGGCGAGAATGTTCATGGCGGCGATGAACAGCAATCGCAGCTTTGATGTGCTTCTGGCTGACGGCTCCGTGATGAACTCGCGGAAAGCAGCCGAGGCGGCCCTGAACCGGCTCAACGATCAACTGGCTTCCCGCTAGACCCTTTCCTCTTTACATGAGAAACTGGCGACCGCCTGTGCGGTCGCTTTTTTTATGTCCATTTCTATTTGTTTGCGGCCACCTTCTTCGGAAAAATGGCGGCTGACCGGCTATTGGCAGACCCTTGCAATATTGATGAAATAATTGAGTCGCCGAACCGTCACATAATCCGCACCAGCGAGTCATGACCGCCGCCTATTGGCCTCCACCGAAGGCGATGGGGATAACGTCAATTCGGACTCCGCATCGTTTGAACACAAGTTTCAAACCTGATTTCGCGGAGACCAATTCCATGATCACCAAGCAGTTCCGTTCCGTTCTTTT
>CAXHZT010000018.1:0-54058 GCA_964022345.1 uncultured Sphingorhabdus sp. | reverse complement strand
CCTATCATGCCTATGAGGGCATCGCGCTGGATCTGGAAGAGCGGGAGCGGCTGATCAACGATCTCGGCGAGAAGAGCCTGCTGATCCTGCGCAACCACGGCACGCTCACCGTCGGGGAAAATTGCGCCATCGCCTTTCTGCGCATGTATTTTCTGGAAAATGCCTGCAAGACCCAGATCATGGCGCAGTCAGTCGGCGGTGAGGAGCATCTGCACGAGGAAAGCGAAGATATGGGACACCGGGTTTTTGCGCAAAGCGCCCCGGCCTTCCAGAAAGGTCTGGGGGATAATCTGATCTGGCCCGGCCTGATGCGCAAGCTGAAGCGCACCAACCCGGGATATGACCACTAGAGGTCGAAGGGCTGGCGGGAGAGGATTTCGACCGTCTTGTCGGCGAAGACAGCAGATCCCAGTTCCTGTTTCTTTTCCATTAGCAGGGCATCGCGCTGGCGGACCAGATCGATGATGGGATCGTGGAAATGCTGGACGGCGGCGGTCAGCCAGTCATTGACCAGCGGATCGCCCGGCGCGCCCGTCATATCGAAGTGGCGCAATCGGGACGCAATGGCCTCGACCGGCATCAGATATTCGTAAGTGACCCAATAGTTGGTGGTGAACCAGCTGAGAGGCATGCCGTCTGTGCCGAAGCTCAGTGCTGCGAAATGGACGACGCCCTGGGTTTTCTTGCCGTTGGGCAGGGTCGCGGGCGGCTGATGATGGGGGGCAATGCCCTCGAACAGGTCGAGCGGCAGGAACAGGTGAAAATGGCCATGTTCGCCTTCTTCCCGTTCTTCCAGCTTGTGCGCATGATAGAACCAGCGCGACTTGTTGCCGGGTGCGACGCAGTCCCCTTTGGGGTAGTGCTGATATTGAACGAAAGGGGCGTCTGCCGGTACCACTCTGGGTACTAGCGAGACGCCCTCTTTAGCTATCTGGCCGGTAAGCTCAAACAGCCTTTCTAAAGCATTTTCCAATGCTGAATAAGCTAAGCTTACTCGGTAACTTCTTCAGCAGCAGCTTCGGCATCGCCAGCAGCTTCTTCAGTCGCATCAGCAACCGCATCGGTAGCTTCTTCAGCTGCACAGGTAGCTTCTTCAGCTGCGCATGTTGCTTCTTCAGCAGCTTCTTCAGCAGCTTCTTCAGCTACAACAGCTGCGTCGTCAGCCTGTTCTGCACATGCAGAAAGAGCAGGAACAGCGAGAGCCAGGCCGCCGGCTACAGCAAGCATTTTGCGGAAGTTTGTTTCGGTAGTCATTTAATATATCCCCTCTGGATGAACTAGACTTTCCCCTTTATCTGGAAAGATATAGGCATGGCAAGCCTATTTCGTAAATATTGCATTAATCCGGGATATTGCGCGCTATTCGCAGCCTGCCGGCGCCGTCCGGACGCCTATTTCGCCCGTCTCATGCGCCATTGTCAGGGGTTAGCGTTCGACGCCGCGAATCTTTCCCCATTGCCGGGCCACGGTATAGCCCAGATAGCCGGTGCCAAAAAGCGCGTATAGCGGCTCGGGTATGCCGGCGAGATAGGCGTTCATTCCCGTGGCGATGTCCCGCGCGGCATCGGGCCGGAATGCGGCGATCAACCCCATGGGAATGGACCAGAGCAGCAGAAGATACATTACGTAGAGGAAGCTGGGGCGGGCGCGGCTGGTCCACGGATCGGTCGACTGTGCCTCCGCCAGTATCGCGGACATCTGCACCCGGACCTCTTCCAGTTCCTGGCTGCCTTCCAGTTTTAGCAGCTCCAGCTTGGCCCGGTCCCGCGCTTGCTTGTCGGGCAGAATCTTGTCGATGATATCGGATACGGGGCCGATAAGAGTGGAGAGAATGGACATTTTGGAGCTTTCCTTTCGTTACGTTCAGGGTTCAGAATTCATAGAATCAAGGTCGATGACGGCTTTTTTGAGTGTAACTCTTAAGAGAAAGTCTGAAGTGGGGTGCCAATCTTGACAAACTTTACACTGTTATAGGCCGGAAAATTTCTGGCAGAATTCAGCCGATCCTGTTGGCAAGCCAGCCGTATAGAAACGCCTCGTTGGCCGGCCGGCTTTCGGCGAGCGCGATATAGCGGGCGCCCTGAAGCGCCTCGATCGCTTTCAGCAGCACGGTTTCGCCCGCGGCGCCCCGGTGGCGCAAAAAGGCGTCCAGCGCGCCCAGCGTCTTCGCGCCAATCTTTTGATCGACCGCCAAATCCTGGAAGTCGCGACCATTGCGGTTCAACGCGTTGAGCGCACGCTGCAGGAAGCCGCTTGCGGTTCCGGGGCCCATATTGATGCCGGTATCGAACAGTTCTGCAGCGATCAGCGGGGCGCTCTGCGCGATTTGATCAAAGCCGGGACGGTACCAATATTTCCGTTTGTAAATCCGCGCGGCCTCGGCCCGGGGGAAATGGCGCATGTCGCCCGCATAGCCGTGGGCGCGCGCCACCGCTTCGGTGACGCCCCATCGCGTCGGGCCTCCACGGTCGGCGGGATGGTCGGAATAATCGCCTTCCAGCCTGATGGCTTTTTCGATCAATATTTCGATATCGATGTCGGGGGAAATGGGCATGAGCGGCTATCCTTTCTTTTGCGAAAGAGATTTATAACCTATTTGGTTATCTGTAGGAAAGAAGGATAAAAATTGTCGCGCTGGCTGCGGGAAAGTTTATGGAACTGGTGGAAAACGGCGCGTTTACGTCGGTTTACGGAGTTATTCCTTTGCCGGTCCCGCCTATCCGTGATGCAATATCTGAACAGCACCAAGGACCACTGCGATGTCATTGCATATCGGCGATACAGCCCCGGATTTTACCACCGACAGCACCGTCGGAACCATCAATTTCCACCAATGGGCAGGTGACAGCTGGGTATTTTTCTTCAGCCATCCGGCCGATTTTACGCCGGTATGTACCACGGAAATGGGCCGCACGGCGCAACTCGCCGACAAATTCGCGGCGCGGAACACCAAGCCGCTTGGCTTGTCGACGGATACCGCCGAGGAGCATCTGAAATGGATTTCCGATGTCAACGAAACCCAGAACACCCATCTGGAGTTTCCGATTGTTGCCGACCCGGATCACAAGATCGCCCGGCTCTATGACATGATCCACCCCGAAGAGAGCGACACGGCGGCGGTGCGTTCGGTGTTCATCATCGATCCCGAAAAGAAAATCCGCCTGACAATGACCTATCCGATGAGCGTGGGGCGCAATTTCGACGAGATTTTGCGCGTGATCGACGCGCTGCAGCTCTCCGATGCGAAGCGCATTGCGACTCCGGCGGACTGGCAGCCCGGCAAGAAAGTCATCATCCCGCCGTCGATAACCAATGATGAGGCAAAGACGCTCTTTCCGCAGGGCTGGGATGAACTGCGCCCCTATCTCCGCCTGACCGACGTGGCCTGAGGAAAATGACGATGGAAGACTCCAGTCAAACCGAAGTCCGGGAAGCGGTCGGCATATTCGACAGCGAGGCAGAGTTGCAGGCCGCCATCGATGATCTGCTGAGCCACGGTTTTGACCGGGCCGAAATCAGCGTGCTCGCGCCGGTACCGGCGGTCGAGGAAAAGCTCGGACACCGATTCAAATCGGTTGCGCAGCTCGAGGATGATCCGGAGGTGATGACCAAGGCCTATGTTCCCGTCGAAAGCATTGGCGACGCCGAGGGCGCCGTGATTGGCGGCCTGCTATATGTCGGCGCCTTTGCCGGTATCGTGCTGGTCGCTTCGGGCGGGGCACTGGCCGCCGCGTTGGCCGCGCTGGCTCTCGGCGGTTCGGGCACTGCGATCGGAATTGCTCTGGCGCGCTTCATGTCAAAACATCATGCGGACTATATTGCCGATCAGCTGGAAAAGGGCGGCTTGTTGCTCTGGGTGCGGGCATGGGATTCGAAAGACGAAGCCAAGGCTGTCGAATTGCTGTCGGCCCATTCCGGTCATGATGTCCATGTTCACGGGATCCCCGCCGGCAGCTGATATTCCGACTACGCAATATTGCGTATCGCGCGGGCTGCCGCACTGGTCCAGACATGAAACATGACCTGGAAAACAATCCGCCTTGAACTGGCCCGAACCGCTGACCATCCCAATGGCTCGTCAGCCCATTCCTATGTCTTTCGCGTTCCTTTGACCGACGAGGGCTTCATCGAACCCGACGCGTTGAAGAAGGCCGAGAAACGACCCGTTGTACGGCGTTTCTGGCCGGGAGAAGCGGACCAGAGCGGCGTCGTGATCGCCACGGACAAGGGCTGGGCCTTTTCCTATAAAGTCGGCGAAGATGACGATGAAGTCATCTTCCGGCTGAAGGACCATCCGCTCAAGGTTGGCGAATATCTGACCATCACAGAAGCAGACGGCAGTGAACTGCCTTTCCGTGTCATCAGTTGCCACGAGTGAAGACCGTTCGCGCCATCAGGGGAGGCTATATGCTCAAGAGAATGAAAATCGCCGCTATGCTGTCAGCGGCAGCGCTCGGCGTGACGTTGGCCAGCAGTCCTGCAGCAGCAGAATGCGTCATCGGATCCGCCCCGCTGTTCGATCCGTTCGCGCCCTATAAAGAACCGGGAGCGATCATTCACAAGGAAAGCGGCTTCATATTTCCCGCCAGCATCGCGGGGTTCCAGCGCGAGTGTGAAATGACCACCGATTTCTCCGGCAATAATTTCGAGATCGGATATGTCCGCGATTTCGAAGGCCATGATATTGAAATCAAGATCGTGATCATTCATCTCGAGCAACTGAACGCCCAGGACCATTACAAGATCGTGAAGCCGGACCTGCTGTCCCAATATTCCAGCGCCGCGGTCGTTTCGGAAGGCGATTATTTCGTGTCGGGGCGCCCCGATATTACGGCTTATCAGGGTATTTTTGATGGCGACAAAGATGGTGTGCCCTGGCATTTCAGCGTGACCGCGCTGGATTACGGCTATTGGGACGCCCGTCTGACGGCGTCCTATCCGCAGGAAGTTGATGCCGCCGCGCAAGATGCCATCATGGAACTGATCACGGCCTTCCAGTGGCAGACGCCAGTTGATGCAGAAACAGAAGAAGCGGCGCCATGACCCGCATTGCGGTCATTGATGGCCATCCCGATCCGAGCCCGAACCGTTTCGGTCACGCCATCGTTTCCGCTTATGCCGACGCTGCGCGTGCGGCGGGTCACGATGTTCGGGTCATCCGTCTGGCCGGCCAGAATATCCCGATACTGGAAAGCCGCAAACAGTGGCTCGAAGAGGACGTGCCTGCCGCGGTCAGACCGGGCCAGGATGCCATCAAATGGGCCGAGCATATCGTGTTCTACTATCCGCTCTGGATGGGGGACATGCCCGCCTTGCTCAAGGCGTTTATCGAGCAGGCCTTCCGTCCCAATTTCGCGCTCGACTATGGTGTGGAGGGCAGCAAGCAACTGCCCAAGAAACTGCTGGGCGGTCGCTCGGCGCGCCTGATTGTCACCATGGGCATGCCGGCGCTCTTCTACCGCGCCTATTTCGCCGCACACAGCGTTCGCAGCTTCGAGCGCAATATATTGAAGATGACCGGCATCGGTCCGGTCGCGACATCGCTGATCGGCAATGTCGACAGCGGCGAGAAACACCGCGCGCGCTGGCTCAAAATTATCGCCGCACATGGTACCGCAGGGGACTAACGGCAAGGTCCCTCTCCGTATTAACCCGTATATAGGCGGTGCTCCGGTCTCGCTACGCTCTTGCCCATGACATCACCTTCAGAAAATGATGGGCAAAGAGGAGAAAATCCATGAAATCCGTGCTGCTATATATTGCCGATGACGAGGGGCTCGAGGCCCGGCTTCAGGCGGCGCTCGATTTGACTCGTTCGCTCGGCGGCCATCTGCATTGCCTGCGCGCCAATCCCTATAATTCGCAGGTCGCCTATGACGGCATAACCGGCATGTCGGTCATGTATGACGTCAGCAGAATCACCCTGGAACAGGATGAAAAACTGCGCGCCGAGATCGAGAAACGGCTGGCCGGCGAAGATGTTTCCTGGGATTATCAGCAGGAATATATCGACCCGTCGCGCGGCCTGTCCAAAAATTCAGCGCTGGTTGATATCATTGTCCTGAGTTCCGCCGGCGGCGACAAGATTGATGCCCTGCCGCTTGGCCTGCTCGGCGACGTTCTGTTCAACACCACCGCTCCGGTCGTAGTGCAGCCCGACAATGTGAAGAAATTCGATGCCTGCGGGCCCGCGCTGGTTGCGTGGAACGGCAGCCTGGAGGCGGGCAATGCGCTCCGCGCCGCGGTTCCCTTGCTGAAAATGGCCAGCGATGTGCATATTCTGACCGTCGAGGAGGACAAGGACCATGATCTTCCGCAACTCGCGGCGTCGGAATATCTTTCCTATCATGGCATCAAGTCCGAAATCCACAGTCCGCCGGCTGGCAAGGGGCCGGTGGAAGAAACCCTTCTTGCAGCGGCGGAAAAGGTGAATGCGGATTATATGGTGATGGGCGCTTATGGCCACAGCCGGGCGCGGGAGTTCCTGTTCGGCGGGGTCACGCGCAGCCTGTTCAAGGATTGCCCCATTCCGCTGGTTGTTTCGCACTGAATGCGCCAGCCGCCTGCCCGTGACGGAGTAAATTTCCTTATGGCAATGTTCGTAATTTGTGTAGGGTCTGTCCGTTCGCACCTTGCGGGCAAGCAGTCGAAGGATAAGCGTAGCAGGTGCCGGAAACAATCGTTCAAGGGGCGGAGCGGAACTCTCAGTCGGAGGCCATGCTGTCGGCTCTCCCGAACTGCGTCATGATAGTCGACCGGGATATGCGGGCGATCAACTGCAGCGCGGTCGGGCTGAAAATTTTCGGTGTTTCCAGTCTTGCCGATTTGCCCGATGGAGCGCCTGCGGCCTGCGTAGCGCCGGATCATCGTGCCCTGTTCGAGAGCAAGATGGATTGCGCCTTTGGAGCCAGCGCTGTTGATCCGTTTGACGTTCCTTTGCAGCTACCGGACGGACGGCTGATATTTGCCGAATGCAATATTGCCGCTCTCGCTAGCCCGAAAGGGGATGTTGACGCGGTAATGGTGTCGTTTCAGGACGTGACAGCGTTCCGAAATACCGAGAATAAGCTCGACCAGGCCAATTCCATTCTGAAATCAATTCTGACGACGATCCCCGACGCGATGGTGGTGATCGACGAAGGGGGCCTGATCAGTTCGTTCAGCGCCACGGCGGAGGAAATGTTCGGATATGATCAGGAAGAAATAATCGGGCAGAATGTGAAAGTCCTGATGCCCGAACCCTATAGGGCGGCGCATGACGGCTATATCGAGCGCTATATCCGCACCGACGAAAAGCGGATTATCGGCATTGGCCGCACCGTCGTCGGCTGCCGGAAGGACGGCACGACCTTTCCGTTGCAGCTGGAAGTGGGCGAGGCAAAAATCGGCGATGCGCGCTATTTCACCGGTTTCATCATCGATCTGACGGAAAAGCGGCAGACCGAGGCGGAACTGCAATCCCTGCAGGCCGATCTCGCCCATGCCTCCCGGCTGAGCGCGGTCGGCACCTTGGCCTCGTCGCTCGCGCACGAGATCAACCAGCCGCTGACCGCGATCGCCAACTATCTTTCGGCAGCCCGCGATATGATGGATGGTGATCTGGCCGAAAATCGCGAATTTTTTCAGGAGGCTCTCGCCGAAAGCGTGTCCGAAAGCCTGCGGGCCGGCACCATTGTCCGGCGCTTGCGGGAATTTGTCTCTCGCGGGGAGATAAACCGGCGGATATTGTCGATCGCCCAGGTGGTGGAAGATGCCACTGTTCTCGGCATGATCGGTGCGCAGGAGAAGGGGGTCCAGTTCTCGATCGATATCGCCCCCGATACCAACCATGTTTTTGTCGACCGCGTCCAGATCCAGCAGGTGATGGTCAACCTGATGCGCAACGCCATCGAGGCCATGGCCGAGAGCGCGGAAAAAAAGCTGAACATCGGGGTTACCTCGATTGACGACGAACGCGTACAGATCGCCGTGTCCGATACCGGCTCCGGTATCGATCAGGAACTGGGCGACCGGCTGTTCGATCCTTTTGCGAGCACCAAGGGTGACGGCATGGGCCTGGGGCTCTCGATATGCCGGACAATTATCGAAGCCCATGGCGGGACGATCAGCGTGGAGCCCAATCCCGGCGGCGGCACGATATTCCGGATAACATTGGAAAAAGCAGGGCAGGAGCAAGACGATGACCAATGAGCGGCTGGTCTATATCGTTGATGACGATGATTCGGTGCGGCGGTCGGCCGCGTTCATGTTGCGGCATGCGGGATTCAAGGTGCAGCCGGTGGAATCCGGTGTCGCTTTTCTGAAGCTGGCCAAGGGTGCCGACCGGGGATGTGTGCTGCTGGACGTCCGCATGCCCGAAATGGACGGCCTGCAGGTACAGCAGCAGATGATCAAGCAAGGCATTGATATGCCGATTGTCATCCTGACCGGTCATGGCGATGTCGAGATCGCGGTCCAGGCCATGCGCGCCGGAGCGATCAATTTCCTCGAAAAACCTTATGAAAAAGAAGCGCTGATTGCCGCCATGGAGGAAGCCTTCGCGCGACTGGAAGACAGCAATCTGAAAGAAATGGCGTCATCCGAAGCAGAAGTCAGGCTGGCCTGCCTGACCGGCAGGGAGCGGGATGTTCTCGAAGGGCTGATGGCGGGATATCCCAACAAGACGATTGCCTATGACCTGGGCATTTCGCCGCGAACCGTTGAAATCTATCGTGCCAACATGATGGAGAAATTGCGGGTACGCAGCCTGGCGGAAGCGTTGCGGATCGGTTTTGCCGCCGAAGGCCGCGACAGCCAGACAGACTAGCCAAAACCGCGGATCAGCGTTTCTGGGCCTTCTTGCGCGACAGACAGGCGTGGCAAGGCTTGACGCAATGCTCCTCTCCATTGTCCTGCTCGACCGGAATGTTCATTTTCCGGACCTGGCCATCGGCGCTGCACAGCTCGATGCTGAGCATATGCGGCGTGGCCGACAGCGGAGCGAAAGCGAGCGGCAGCGCGACCAACGCGATGCCAAGCTGAACATAGCGGAAATGTCTGATCCTCAAGATCATGAAGACGGGTCTTCCTTTTCCTCTTCTTCCTCGTCGATCAATACGCGCTGGGCCGCGCCGTCGAGATCCTCGAACTGATCGTTGCGCATCGCCCAGAAGAAGAAAGCCAGACCGCACAGTCCCATCAGCAGGGCAACCGGGATCAGGATGGCGAGACCGCTCATTTCGCCGCCCCGTTCAGGCGCAGCGCGTTGCCGACGACGATCAGTGACGACAGCGACATCGCGATGGCCGCGATCAGCGGCGTGACCATGCCGGTCAGGGCCAGCGGCACGGCAATGATATTATAGCCGATAGCCAGAGCAAAATTCTGGTGGACGATCTGCATCGTGCGGCGCGCGACCTTGACCGACTGCGCCACCGGCATCAGCGATTCACTGGTGAAGACGGCGTCGGCGGCCTGCTGGCCGACATCGCTGGCCGAGCCGGGCGCGATCGAGACATGGGCTGCGGCGAGGGCAGGGCCGTCGTTCAGGCCATCACCCACCATCAGCACCTTGTGGCCGCTGGCGGCCAGCCCGGTAATGGCCTCGACCTTGTCCTGGGGGGACGCCCCGGCCTGTGCCGGAATATCCAGAGCGGATGCAACGAGCGATACGGAACGGATATTGTCGCCGGATATGATCGACGCGGGCAGCCCCATCGCCTGTAATCTTGCCAGCGCTTCCGGGGCCTCCGGCCGGATTTCGTCCTTCAGCTGCAGCACGATTTTGTCGCTGCCGACGCTCAGCTGGCTGGCCAGATGATCTTCCGACTGTTCCGGTTTTCCGAGCATGACGGGCATGCCATGCCAGCAAGCGCTCATGCCTTCGCCCGGCAGTTCTTCCACGCGATCCAGCATGGCCGGCGTAATATCCTGCGCCAGCAAGGCCGCGCGGATGGCCTTGCTGATCGGATGATGGCTGGCCTGCGCCAGGGCAAGCGCGATCTGTTTCTGGGTGAGGTTCAGATCATCGAGATTGACCGGTACCGGATGGCCGAGGGTCAGCGTCCCGGTCTTGTCAAACAGCGCGTAATCGACCTCTGCCAGCCGTTCCAGCGCGCTGCCGTCCTTGACCATCACGCCCTTGCGTAGCAACGCCCCCGAAGCCACGACCTGCGCCGCCGGCACCGCGAGGCCCAGCGCGCATGGGCAAGTGATGATCAGCACGGCGACCGCGATCAGCAGCGACTGGTGCCAGCCCGCTCCGACAATCATCCAGTAGGCAAAGGCGAGCAGCGCCAGGCTATGGACAGCGGGCGCATAATAGCGCGCCGCCCGGTCGGCGACACGCACATAGAAGGAACGGTGCTGGCCGGCTTCGTCCATCAGCCGGGCGATATCCGCAACGCTCGTGTCTTCTCCGGTTCAGCGTTCCGGCGAGCACGATGTCGCCTTCGCCTTTCGGCTGCGGTTCGCTCTCGCCGGTCATCAGCGAACAGTCGAAGCTGCTCGATCCCTTTTCGATCACACCGTCGGCCGCGAGATTGCCGCCCGCGGCCACCATCATCCGCATATCCGGGCGCAGGTCCCTGGTGGGGACCCAGTTCGTTGTGCCATCGTCCGTCACCACCATGGCGCCCGGGGCGGCCTGTTTCAGCAATGCGCCAATGCCTTCGCGCGCGCGGTCGCGCATCATGCCGTCCAGCACCCGCCCGGCGAGCAGGAAGAACAACAGCATCACCGCGCCGTCGAAATAAGCATGGGCTCCGCCGGTGGCGGTTTCGTATAGGCTCAGGCCGGTGGCCAGCAATATCCCGATTGAAATCGGCACGTCCATGTTGGTCCGGCCGTAGCGCAGCGCCATGGTTGCGGAGGCAAAAAACGGGCGTCCCGAATAAGCGATCACCGGAATGGCGATCAGAGCGGAGAGCCAGTGGAACAGATCGCGGGTCACGCCGGTCGCGCCTGACCAGACACTGACCGACAGCAGCATGATATTCATCATACCGAAACCGGCGACGGCGAGCGCGCGGATCAATTTGTCGGTGCTGCCCTTCTCCTCGGAGAGGGGATTGTCCGCGAGAATCTGGGCTTCGAACCCGAGCGCCTCGATTTGTTTTTTCAGCTGGTCGTCATCCAGCTCGGGCAGATGCGAAATGGCCACCTGCTTGGTCGAGAAATTGACGCGAGACGACAGGATGCCCGGCACGCCGCTCAGGCCGTTCTCGATCTTGGCGATGCAGCCGGCGCAGCGGATCGCCGGTACGGCAAAGCGCGAGACAACCGATTGCGATTGTGCATCGCCGAGGGGCGTGATCGCGTTCACCAGATATCCCGAACCACGCGCATATTCTGGTCATCAAGAGAGATGATGATCTTCAGCTTCCAGCGGCCCTCGGGCAGCGGCTGTACGCTGCGATATTCGCCAGTGGCGGTCTGGGTGAAGCTGATCTCGAACGGATCGGCCCGACCAACAGGATGTTCCGCGATAGCCTCTATCGCCGCTCCCTGCAGTGGCATGCCGTCAGCTGTCGTGATCATGATGCTCGCCTTGTCGGCCTCGCGCAGGGCAGGAGACACGGTCCAGCCATGCTCCTCCTGATTGCGTGCCTGTTCCAGCCAGTCATTATATTTCTGGCTGGCGACATAGCTGTTGTCGACAACCGTGCCGCTGAACGTCGACAGGGCGAAACGCGCCATGAACAGGTTTACACCCACGACCACCGCGAAAAAGGCAACGATTATCGCTGCGGCATGATAGCCGGTGAACTTCTTCACCACATGGCCTTGCTTGCTCATTCGCCTGTCTCCGGTCTTTCGAAAAATACTTCGTCAATATCGTTCGCTTCCGGGTCGTCCGCAGCGGTTACCGTCAGCGCGAAATCCTCCCGCACCGGTCCGTCACCCGGAGCGGCGACATAGAGCCGCAGTCTGGCGACGCTGTCGGCCGGAACCTTGGTGACCAGCGTCTGGCCGGCGCCTTCCCGCGATCCGGCGTTGGACCACATCACCGCGCCCTTGAGCTCGGTCATGCCGATGATCATGTCGCGCGGGCGGTTCTCCATGTTGCGGAGATTGATCGTATAACTGTTGCGGACATGGCCGTCGGCGAGCTGGACATAGACCGGATTGCGGTCATGGTTGGCGCTGATATCGATGCGCGTCCGGTTGCCGACCGCGAACAGCATCGCCAGCCCGATTGCGCCCCAGATCGAGAAATAGAGGATGGTGCGCGGCCGGAACAAGGTTTTGAGCACCGGATTGTGCGGTTTTCCGGCCTTTTCCAGTTCGGCATCTTCCAGCGTGGCATAGTCGATCAGGCCGCGCGGGCGGTTGACCTTCTCCATCACGGAATCACAGGCGTCGATGCACAAGGCGCAGGTGATGCAGCCGATTTGCGGCCCCTCGCGAATGTCGATACCGGTCGGGCAGACCGCGACGCACTGGTTGCAGTCGATGCAGTCGCCAAAGCTGCCGGGCTGGGCCTCGGCCTTTTTCACGCTGCCGCGCGGTTCGCCGCGCCAGTCCTTATAGGTGACGGTCAGCGATTTTTCGTCCATCATCGCGGTCTGGATGCGCGGCCAGGGGCACATGTAGATGCACACCTGCTCGCGCATGAAGCCACCGAAGATGAAGGTGGTGAGCGTGAGCACGCCGACTGTGGCATAGGCGACAAACGGGGCCTGACCGGTCCAGAAATCCACGACCAGCGTCGGCGCATCGGCAAAATACATGATCCACGCGCCGCCGGTCCAGAAGGCGATGAACAGCCAGACCGACCATTTGGCCAGACGCTTGCCGATTTTCTTCGGCCCCCAGGGCGCGTCCTGCAGCTTGAACTGGGCGTTGCGGTCGCCGTCGATGGCGCGCTCGACATGCTGGAACAGGTCGGTCCAGACGGTTTGCGGGCAGGAATAGCCGCACCAGGCACGGCCGACAGCCGAGGTGACCAGGAACAGCCCGATACCCGCCATGACCAGCATGCCGGCGACATAGTAAAATTCATGCGGCCAGATCTCGATGCCGAACATGTAGAAGCGCCGGTTGGCCAGATCGACCAGCACCGCCTGATCGGGAGCATAGGGCCCGCGGTCCCAGCGGATCCACGGCGTGACATAATAGATGGCGAGAGTGATCGCCATGATCACCCATTTCAGCCGCCGGAATTTGCCGTTTACCGCCTTGGGAAAGACGCTCTTGCGCGATTCATAGAGTTTCAGCTCCGGATCGAAAATTTCGTCAGGACTGCTCATCGCCGTCGCTTTCAACCGGCGTTGCAGCCGTTTTTTCCAGCGCCGGCAGTTTTTCACCGCCGCCAAGCGAGTGGACATAGGCCGCCAGCATCCGGATGGTCGCGCTGTCCAGTCGCTGTCCCCAGCGCGGCATCACGCCGTAACGGCTGTTGGTGATCGTGTCGGTCAGCGAGGCCCGGTCGAGGCCATAAAGGCTGATGGCATCGGTCAGATTGGGCGCGCCCTGGGTCCGGTCGCCGGTACCATCGGGCCCGTGGCAGATCGCGCAATTGGCTTCGAACAGCACCGCTCCGCGGGTGGCCGCAGCGCTCTGCTTCTCCCGGCCCGCGAGGACGCGGACATGGGAAACCAGATCCTGAATTTCGGTCGGCTGCAATATGCCGTCACGTCCGAAGGCCGGCATTTGCGAGAAGCGCGTCTGGTCGTGGTCCGGGTTACGGATGCCGTGGATCAGCGTATATTCGATAGCTTCGAGATCGCCGCCCCACAGCCAGTCGTCATCGTTGAGATTGGGATAGCCCTTTGATCCCGCAGCACCGGAACCGTGGCATTGCACGCAGTGGACCTTGAATGCGGATCGACCGCCTTCGACGGCCTGTTGCATCAGTTCGGGACTGCCGTGCAACTTGCGGATATCGGTCGATACCAGCGCCTGCCGGATCGGCTCCAGTTCCGTTTCGCGGGCCGAAACCGCCTGCGCATATTCGCCGCGACTGGTCCAGCCGAGCAGGCCTTCGCTGGCCGAGTTCAGCATCGGTATGGCGGGGTAGAGGATGACATAGCCGATCGCCCAGATGATCGTGGCGTAGAGGGTCCACAGCCACCAGCGCGGCATCGGCGTGTCGAGTTCCTCGATACCGTCCCATTCGTGGCCGACGGTTTCAGTGCCGGTTGGCTGATCAACGCGTTTCTTCTCAGACATCATTCTTGTCCTCGTCAAAAATCATATGGGCGGCTTCATTATGGTTGCGTCCGGCACCGGGGCGGAAGGTCCAGCCAACCAAAGTCAGGAAAACCAGTGTCATGAACAGCAGGCCCCAGCTGTCAGCGAAATGGCGCAGCGCTTCATAGTTCATCGGGGCTGCTCCTGTGCTTCTCCCGCCTCGAAATCGACCAATGTGCCGATCATCTGCAAATAGGCGACAAGCGCATCCATTTCGGTCAGCTTGTCAGGATTGCCGTCAAAGTCGCGGACCTGAACCTTGGGATAGCGTCTTTCAAGATCGGTCGAGCTGGCCATCGGGTCGGCCTGGGTGGCCAGATCCTCGTTGGCTTTTTCGATGGCCTCCTCGCTATAGGGAACACCCACCCGGGTCAGAGCGCGCAAATGGGCGCTCATGTCACCGGGAGCCAGTTCCTTCTCGGCGAGAAAGGCATAAGGCGGCATGATTGATTCCGGCACGACGGCGCGCGGGTCTTTCAGATGCTGGACATGCCATTCGTCCGAATAGCGTCCGCCCACCCGCGCCAAATCCGGCCCGGTGCGCTTGGACCCCCACTGGAAAGGGTGATCGTACATCGATTCCGCTGCCAGCGAATAATGGCCATAGCGTTCGACTTCGTCCCGGAACGGCCGGATCATCTGGCTGTGACAGGTATAGCAACCCTCGCGGACATAGATATTGCGGCCGGCCTGTTCGAGCGGCGTGTAGGGTCGCATGCCTTCGACTTCCTCGACGGTATTGTCGATCCAGAACAGCGGCGCGATCTCGACGATGCCGCCGATCATGACCGTTACCAGAGCAAGCACCGCGAGCAGCGTGATATTGCGTTCGATCTTTTTGTGTTTTTGCGTGAGTGTGGTCATGTTTCTGTCTCCCTCACTCTGCCGGAGCCGCGACCAGCGGCTTGTCGGCGGCTTCGTCATAGGGCGTTTCGGTCATCGGCTTTTCATCCCGGACCCGGCCAGCAAGCGTCATCCAGACGTTGTAGACCATCACCACCGCGCCAGCGAGATAGAGCAGGCCGCCGGTTGCGCGGATCATATACATCGGGAACATTGCCGAAACGACTTCGCTGAAGGCGTAGACGAGATAGCCGTCGTCACCATATTCGCGCCACATCAGGCCCTGCATGATGCCGGCAACCCACATCGAGGCGGCGTAGAGAACGATACCGATGGTCGCGAGCCAGAAATGCCAGTTCACCATGCGCAGGCTGTAGAGGCGCGGATGGCCCCAGAGGCGCGGCACCATGTAGTAAAGCGCGGCAAAGGTGATCATCCCGTTCCAGCCGAGCGCACCGCTGTGCACATGGCCAATAGTCCAGTCGGTGTAATGCGACAGGCTGTTGACGGCCTTGATCGACATCATCGGGCCCTCGAAGGTGCTCATGCCGTAAAAGGCAAGGGCGAGGACCATCATCCGGATGATCGGATCGGTGCGGATCTTGTCCCAGGCGCCGTTCAGCGTCATCAGGCCGTTGATCATGCCGCCCCAGCTCGGCATCCACAGGACGATCGAGAAGACCATGCCCAGCGTCTGCGCCCAGTCGGGCAGGGCGGTGTAATGGAGATGGTGCGGACCGGCCCAGATATAGAGGAAGATCAGCGACCAGAAGTGGATGATCGACAGGCGGTAGCTGTAGACCGGCCGCTCCGCCTGTTTCGGCACAAAATAATACATCATGCCGAGGAAACCGGCGGTCAGGAAAAATCCGACCGCATTATGGCCGTACCACCATTGGGTCAGCGCATCCTGGACACCGGAGAAAGCGCTGTAGCTTTTCGCGCCGAGCAGGCTGACCGGCATGGTCAGGCCATTGACCACGTGCAGCATGGCAACGGTCAGGATGAAGCTGAGGAAAAACCAGTTGGCGACGTAGATATGCGGCTCGGACCGTTTGACGATGGTGCCGATATAGACAACCGCATAGCTGACCCAGACGATGGTCAGCCAGAGATCGACATACCATTCCGGCTCGGCATATTCCCGTGACTGGGTAACACCCATCAGATAGCCGGTGGCGGCCAGCACGATAAACAGCTGGTAGCCCCAGAAAACGAAACGGGCGAGGCGGGGGAAGGCCAGCCTCGCCCTGCAGGTGCGCTGGACGACGTAAAAGCTCGTCGCAATCAGCGCATTGCCTCCGAAAGCGAAAATAACGGCAGAAGTGTGGAGCGGACGCAAACGTCCGAAGGTGGTATATTCCAGCCCCAGATTGAGCACGGGAAAGGCCAGTTGCAGCGCGATGTACAGACCGACCGCGAAACCGGCCATGCCCCAGAACAGAGTCGCGATGACGCCCCAGCGGACGGGATCGTCGTCATATTTGCCCGGGTCTGCGGGGGCCCTCAGTATGCCGCGCCCGATGGCGGCGTAGTCCGCCTTGCTGATCGTCACCCAAAGCGCGATCAGGCAAGCGGTCATGATGATCGCCATATGCACGGCGAAACCGCCATCGGCGGCCATGACCATGGCAATGAATGCCAAAAATACGAGCGCCAGCCATCCGCCGGTCTTTACCAGTAAACTGTCCATAACGTCCTTCCCCGTTGTGTAGGGACGGCGCTACCAGCCTGCGGTTTGCGGCTATATAGGTAGAGTTACGTAGTCCGGAAAATCGCTCCGGATCCGGCGCTCAGCCAAGCGTGAGGTCCGCCCATACCGGCAGATGATCGGACGCCTTGCGAGCCGCCGCACTGTCGTGGACGCCGGCCGTGGTACAATTGAAGCTGTTCGAATGCATGATGCGGTCGAGCGTCGCAATCGGGCTGCGCGAATGGAAGCTGCGCCCGCAATCGACCATTTCGAAGGCCCGGGCGAAATCCTTCAAACAGCCTCCCGCTGCGCTCCATTCGTTCAGGTCGCCCATCAGCACCACCGGCACGTCGCGTTCTTTTTCCTGTGCGAGCTTCACAATGGCTGCGGCCTGTCGCCGTCGCCAGAGCCCGGACAGGTCCAGATGCATGCCGAATACCGCCAGCTCTCGCCCGGCCAGCTCGAAATGCGCCATGATCGCGCCGCGCGGCTCGAGGCAGGGAATATGCATGATATCATGCGCGATCACCGTTGCGGAATTGCGCACCAGAATCGCATTGCCGTGCCAGCCCATGGAATCGGTCTGCACGTCGAGCGGGATCGCGCTATAGTCGCTGTGCATCTCCAGCAGTTTTTGCGGGATCGCGGCAGCCCGCGCGCCAAAGCGGCGATCCGCCTCCTGCAGCGCGATGATATCGGCGTCGATCTCGTTCAGTACATCGATGATACGGCCCGGATTGCGCCGGCGATCGGTACCGATGCCCTTGTGAATATTGTAACTCGCGACCTTCAACATTTCGGCTGGCTTGTCCGATCAGAAGGGATTGATGGTGAAGCCCTGCTGTTGCAGCAGGGCATGGGCGGTCATCGCGGAAAGGGACATTTTTACGCCCGGCAGCAGGTCGGCATTGGTGATGCCATGGGCCGCCGCGCTCTGGCCGCAGAGATAGAATATCACGCCATGATCCTGCAATGCGGCAATCGCGGCTGCGCTGGCATTCTCCGCGCCGTCCTTGCGGGCTGCGAAAAACGCCTGGCTGGTCAGGTCGATCGATGCACCGCCGTGGACGACGATGGCGAGCTGGATATTCTCTTGCGGCACGCCGGCGGCGACGTGCATGTTGATGAAGCGGGCCGCGCTTTCGATCGTGCGGTTGATCTTGCCCGGCTCGGCTGCGGCCGAGACGTCAAAGGCGATGGCGAATTGTGCATCTTGCGCCAGGGGCTCGCTTTGCTCGACCGGTGCCGTCGGCCCGAACGTTTCGAAAACCGGTCCGGTTTTGAAATTCTCCATCTGCGCGGCAGCGGGCTGGGTCAGCGCCAATAAAGGCAGCATGATCAGAAGGCGGTTTATTTGCATAGTCATTCCCGTTTCATTTCCGTTTGGCGATTGCTTCGCCGCCGGATCAGTAGCCAATCGCCTGGCCGTCTTTCCGCATCTCGGTCGCGCCGGTGTAGACGCCGCTCTCCGCGTCGCGGGTGATCGCCTGATAGCCGCCGAACATGATGCCGTCGTCGACGATTTTGACGACATGACCCATGGCTTGGAGCCGTTCGACGGTTTCTGCCGAAATGCCCGGCTCGACATGGAGTATACCCAGAAGATCGGCGCCTGTTCCGGCCAAATCGTCGGTCGGCTGGCGGCCACCATCATGGTTGAGGCGCGCGGCGTCTCCGGCTTCCTGCAGGTTCATCTCATAATCGACCAGATTGATCATCACCTGGACATGGCCCTGCGGCTGCATGCCGCCGCCCATCAGGCCAAAGGACATATACGGTTTGCCGTCCTTCTTCATGAAGGCCGGAATGATCGTCTGGAACGGCCGCTTGCCGGGCGCATAGGCGTTGGGATGATCGGCATCGAGCGAATAGAGCTCGCCGCGATCCTGAAACATGAAGCCGAGGCCGTCGGCAACGAGACCGCTGCCCATGCCGCGATAATTGGACTGGATCAGCGAAACCATCATGCCATCCTTGTCGGCAACGGTGAGATAGGTCGTGTCGCCTTCGCCTTCCAGCTTGGGTTCGCCCGGCCCGAATGCCGGCGTGGCTTTTGCCGGGTCGATCAACGCAAAGCGCTCCTTGCCATAATCATCCGAAAGCAACCATTCCAGCGGGGCAGGGGAGGCCTCCGGATCGGCGTAAAAGCGCGCGACATCCTCGAACGCCAGGCGTTTGGCTTCGGTAATATAGTGCAGCACCTCGGCGCTGCCGCGCGGCCATTGGGCGAGGTCGACATTTTTGAGGATATTGGCCATTTGCAGCGCCGCGAAGCCCTGCGAGTTTGGCGGCAGTTCGCACAGTTCATAGCCCTTGCGATAGTCGACACAGCCCGGTTCGACCCACAGGCTGCTGTGGGCAGCGAAATCCTCGTAGCGCAAATTGCCGCCGACCCGCTTGAAATAGCTGTCGATGGTCTTGGCAATGTCACCCTTGTAGAAAGCATCACGGCCACCGGTGGCGATTTTGCTGAGTGTATTCCCAAGATCGGGATTTTTGAAAATCTCGCCCGCATTCGGCGCACCATTTTTGAAATAGGTGTTCCGCGCATTGTCGAAATCACCGATCATATCGAGTCCCTGTTCAAACCGCTCGAGATTCATTTCGAGATAGCGGCCGATCACCGGCGCGACCGGATGGCCTTCGTTGGCGTAGGAAATGGTCGGCGCGAGAATGTCGGCCATGCTCAGCTTGCCGAACTTTCCGTGCATTTCGAACCAGGCGTCGACCGTTCCGGGAACGGTGATCGGCATCGGCCCGAAGGGCGGGATGGTCTTGCTGCCCTTGAGCTGCTTGATGAACTGCTTGTAGCTGGTCCCCATCGGGCTTTTGCCCGATCCGTTGAGGCCATAGAGTTTCTGCGTTTTCGGGTCCCAGATAATCGCGAACAGATCACCGCCAATGCCGTTGCCGGTCGGCTCCATCAGGCCCAGCGCTGCGTTGGCTGCAATCGCCGCATCGACCGCAGAGCCGCCTTTTTTGAGAATATCGATAGCGATCTGGCTGGCCAAGGGATGGGCCGTCGCCGCCATGCCATGCTGCGCATGAACCGGACTGCGCGACCAGGCCTCGCCAACCGGCCGTCCGCCAGCGCCGATATCCAGCGCCGGTTTTTCCGGAGCCGCAGTTTCCTGCGCCGCGGCAGGGCTGATTGTGAAAGCGGCGAGGGCAATAGTGGAGAGAAGCAGTTTGCGCATAAAATCATCCGTCTTGAAGGGGCATGTGTATGGGGTGGTGCGTGAAATGCCCACTCTAACTAGTCTGGCTCCCGCATCAAGTGGGAACGGTGGATACAGATTGAATTTGAATTGCCGCGCAAAAGGGGACGTTGGAAATGTGGACGCAGTCAGTAAGCTAACGCCCCGGAAGCCGACCTTATAGCTAGTCCAGTTTGCAGGCTTCTTTTCGGATAATTGCGATCATCTTCTCGATAGGAGCGCTCGGTTCGCGCCCCTTTGACCAGATTAGAAATAGTTCCGTCTTGTTCAAATTCGGCAACCGGGCAGTGGTCAGGGTCTCGCGATCAGGAAAGGCAAGCACTCCGCTTCGCGGCAATATTGTATAGCCTATTCCATTTGCTACCGGGACCGGTATTTGACCGATTTGATTTATGAAGCTTTTTATCCGTAGCCTGTCGATGCCCTCATATTCGCTTCGATAGTTAGATGACAAAACTCTGTCGGCATAGGTCGCTCCGTCAGGGTGGTGGATATAGCCAAGGGCCTGGAGATCATCAAATGCCGGTGTTCTGTTTTTCCATTCCACAGGAAGGATTAAATCGAGATGCTCGGTGCCCAGAGGTTCGGCATCCAATCGCGGGTGGCCTGAGAAATCTGTAGTCACACCGAGACCGAATTTCCCAGAAAGCACACCTTCAATTACCTCCCGCTTGGGAGCGGCAGTCAGTTCTATGGAAAGGTCAGGAGCATTTGTCATCCAAGCGGTCAATGCCGGGTAGAGGAGCATCGCAAAGCTGCCTGAACAGGCAACGCTGGCGGTGCCCCGATCCGGATCCCCATCGCCAAGGCTTTCGAGAAAGGCCTTTTCCGCAAGCCATCGTGCCTTCGCCATAGCGAGGGTCTTCTGTCCTGCCGAGGTCAGCACGAACCCTGGTGCATCCCGATCAATCAGGCTTGATTGCAGCTTCTTTTCCAATTTTGCGATGTGCTGTGACATGCCGGGCTGAGTCATGTTCAGACGCGCGGCCGCTTTCGTGAAGTTCTCTTCTTCGCAGAGCACGGTGAAGGACCGCAACCATGTAGAATTCAAGCTGGTCATAACATAAAATTATCATAACGAGTTGAAATCATAATTTCAAGCCTACGCGAGTGGTGATTAGACAGGGCAGATCAACAAGTGAAAGGACGCCCAAATGAAAATATCGCCCAAAAGCTTTTCGCATATTGGCCTGTCAGTGCCTGACCTCGAAGCAGCGGTGAATTTTTACACCGAGGTTCTCGGTCTCTATACAATTATGGAACCCACTGAGATATTCGAGGACGACAGCCCGATTGGAGTGATGTGCACCGACGTATTCGGCCCGGATTGGAAAAGTCTCAAGATAGCCCACCTCGCCACGGCTGATCGAGTTGGCATTGAGATCTTCGAGTTTCCTGAGAACCACGCCCCAAAAGACAATCTCGAGCACAATCGCCACGGCACTTTTCACTTCTGTGTTCAGGACCCGGACGTCGAAGGACTGGTGGAAAAAATTGTCGCGGCCGGCGGCAAACAGCGTATGCCAATCAGAGAATATTATCCTGGCGAGAAGCCATATCGGATGTGCTACGTTGAAGATCCGTTCGGCATCGTTTTCGAAGTCTACAGCCATAGCTATGAATTGACTTATTCCGAAGGCGCATATTCATAAAATATTGATGGCGGGGCGGAATAATTTTCCGCCCCGCTCTTGTAAGCGATAAGGTCAAATTCAGGTTCCACGCAGTTGCTGCGGCCAAGACCCGTTGAAGCCAATATCCGCTTTCGGTCGCAATTCTACTCCAAACGGATCAATCCCGCCTCGCGCATCAGCGTCTCCAGCTTGATCCCGCTAAAACCATAAGCTTTCTTATAGGCCTCATATTGCTCGAGATATTTGGGCGACGGCTTGTTCTTCTTGATGGCTGTGATCAGTGTGTTCTTTTGCGTGTGCTCGGTGGAGACGAAATCGATGACGTCGACCTGATAACCCTGTGACCGGAGCAGCATCACGCGGCTGTTGTCGGTGATCAGGTCGGCCTGCTTTTGCAGAAACAGACCGTGCGAGATGAATTTGCGGTTTGCGGTCTCGCTCTTCTGCAGGTCGACCAGAACCTCGTGCTGGCAGCAGGGCGCGCAGACGATCAGTTTGGACTTCGAGCGGATGCCATAGAAGAGGGCATCATCGGTCGCCTTGTCGCAGGCGTGCAGGGCGACGATTGCGTCATAATAGCCCTGAACGAAATCTTCGGCCTTCACGTTGTGAAACGCCAGATTTTCAAAGCCGGATTTCTGCGCCGCTTCATTGCAGAGATTGATCATATCGGAGCGCGTATCAACGCCGTCAATCTTGGGATTGAGCCCGGCTTTGGCGAGCTGGTCATACATCGCGAAGGTCAGATAACCCTTGCCCGACCCGATATCCAGAACCTTGACCCGCTTCTGTTTGACCGCCTGCGTCCGCTCGATCCGTTCGATGAAAATCTCGACAAAGCGGCAGATTTGCCGATATTTTGCATATTTATTGGGTTTGATTTCGCCGGCGTCGTTTGAAACACCCAAAGCTTTGAGAAACGGGCTGTCGCTTTTGATCAGGTAATTCTTGTCGCGGTTGTGGGGCTTTGTGTCGGTCATCGGCTAGGCCATAAATAAATCTGCCGGAATTGATAGTTTTTTGGCGGGTGCGGGTTTCGGGACTTTGTAAGGGCGGGGCACAACTCGCCAACTGGTCGATCAGCGCGATTCTGCCACTGGTGCCTCTGACCATGCGGCCTAATGCTTCGGCTTGAGATCCTCTATCACCTGCGCATCCACCCAGAATATGTCGACATTGCCATCAGATACGGAGCGGTGGAAAAACAGATATTTGCCATCGGGAGTCACGCTGGCGGCGGCTTCCCAGGCGTCGGTGTTGATTTTCTCGCCAAGGTTGATGGCGCTGCCCCAGCTGCCATCGTCTTGGCGAAAGCTGATATAAATGTCGGAGTTGCCGAAGCCTTCCTCGCGCCTGCCGTCCCAGAGTATATAGGATTCATCAGGGGCAATGAAGGGGTGGGCGAGCCATGTCCCTGTGTTGATTGCCGGGCTGGCCAGTTTAGGTTCTTCTCGCTCTCCATTGATCAGCCGCGAATATCGGATTTTCCCGTCACCATCCGAACCCACCTCGTCAAAATAATAGGTCCCATTGGCGGACGCAGTCAGGCGCATGATCCGAAATTTGTCGAACTTGCCGCCCAGGTCCATGATCTCGGACCAACCGCTGGCCGTGCGTTGCTTATAGCGTTTGCCGAGATGCATGATCTGGCCATCAGGCGATATGACCGGCTGGCCGACTCTGTCAGAGATGCGGGATTCCAGCCAATGTCCATCGCGATAGCGGAACACGACGAACGCGGCTTGCTGGTTTTCGTCGCTCTTGAGCAAATAATATTCTTTCATATCGGGAGAAAACACGCCGCCATATTCCCAATTTTCGGTGGTTACGAGTCCCGGCGCGAAAGCTTCCGGGATCAATCCGGGCGGTTTCTGGCCAAGATAGGGCTTGGATATCGGTGCGGTTTGCGACCCCGATATTTTCTGCGCGCTGTTTTCACCGGCATGCGAACCGGCGAAGGGTAGCAGCGCCGCTATTACAGTCAGGATATATCTGGTCATGGCTTTCCCATCAAATTTGCCGCGAGCATAGAATTTTCCGATCGGCGCGTTATCGCGGTTCGACAAACTACATTGGAGTATCGACAGATTCAATTTCGGCTCCGGAATGAATGGCAACACGCACGGGTTCACGAGGGAATGAAAAAGGAATCGAATGGGAAACCCGGTTGCCCTGATAGCAGCCTCTGGGCTGGCAGCTGTTGGATGCTCTATCCCTATCGAAGGGTGATTTTCCTGCTAGCCCTACTCGGAGACCGTAATGTTATCGCACCATCACAACGCTTGACTTAGTTACGGAAACCCCTATGTTGCATTGCAGCAAGGGCGGCAATATCGATTGACCGTCTGGCGGAAGTTCTGCGTGAGAGGTGACAAGATCATCTCGAACCTATCGCCTTCATTGCTTCTTTCTTTCCGGCAGCCTGATCACGCGGGTCGTCTTAACAGACGGCGAACACGCGTATAGCTTCCATGCTGTGCGCTGGAAACTTGCTGCTATTACAAGGTATAAAAAATTGACTAAATTTTCTGATTTCGCATTGGCGGAACCTATTCAAAAACGCGTGGCCGAAGGCGGCTACACCACTCCATCACCGATCCAGCAGCAGGCGATCCCCCCAGCGCTTGAAGGCAAAGACATTCTCGGTATCGCGCAAACCGGTACCGGCAAGACCGCTGCGTTCTCGCTGCCGTCTATCCATCACCTGCTGAATGACAAACGGCGCGCCGGCCGCTTTGAATGCCGGATGCTGGTACTGGCACCGACGCGCGAACTCGCGCGGCAGATCGCCGACAGCATGACCGGCTATTCCAAGGGTCTCGGCCTTTATGTAACCTCCGCCTTTGGCGGCGTGCCGATCAACCGGCAGAAGCGCATCCTGGAACGCGGTGTCGACGTATTGGTCGCAACGCCGGGTCGTCTGCTCGATCTGATCGACCAGCGCTATTTGACACTCTCCAAGGTCGAAATTCTGGTGCTCGACGAAGCCGACCAGATGCTCGATCTCGGCTTCATCGTTCCGTTGAAGAAGATCGTTCCGATGCTGCCGAAACAGCGCCAGAGCCTGTTCTTCTCGGCGACCATGCCGAAGACCATCTCGCAGCTCGCCGACCAGTTCCTGACCAATCCGGTTCAGGTTTCGGTTGCGCCGCAGTCGACGACCGCCGAGCGGGTCGACCAGAAGGTCACCTATATCAACCAGGACGACAAGCAGCGTCTGCTGAAGGATTTTGTAAACAAGGAAAATCCGGACCATATGCTGGTGTTCACCCAGACCAAACATGGCGCCGACAAGGTTGTGAAAAACCTGATGGCCGTCGGTATCCACTCCGCCGCCATCCACGGCAACAAGAGCCAGCCGCAGCGCGAACGCGCTTTGGGTGACTTCAAGAAGGGCAAGATCAACATTCTTGTCGCCACGGATATCGCGGCGCGCGGCATCGATGTCGACGGCATTACCCATGTCATCAACTTCGACATGCCGAACGTGTCCGAACAATATGTTCACCGGATCGGCCGGACAGCGCGGGCAGGGGCGAGCGGTATTTCCTACTCGCTGGTCGCTCCGGACGAGCGCCAGTTCCTGCGCGATGTGGTCAAGCTGACCGGCGTGAAACCGGAAGTGATCGCTTTGCCGGAAGGCTATGACGAACCGCCACGCGAAGAAGTCGCACCGCGTATCTATGGTCAGAAGCCCAAGAAATATGGTGCGAAACCGACGCGCAGCGGACCGCCGAAAAACAAGCATAGTTCCCGCAAGGGCCGCCCCGGTGGCGGTGGTTCGGGTCGTGGCGGACCGGGTTCGGCCGCCAAGAGCGACGGACCGAAGCACTGGAACAATGGCGCGAAGTCGTTCAAACGCCGTCAGGCGCGCAACGCGGACGCTTAGGCTAGTCCGAGATCAGCGCCTTGCTTTCGGCAAGCGCGCTGATTTCGTCTTCCCCCATATTCAACCAATCCCGAAGCGCGGCGACATTATGTTCGCCGCGTTTTGCGGTTCTGGCGCTGCTGTCAATGCCGCTTTTCGATTTCGAGAAGCGATAGGGTGACTGGACGGTGCGGCGCGCGTTTCCTTCATCGTCGGTCACATCGACGATCGTGCCGAGCGCCTTGACGCTGGGCTGGTCATAGACGGCGGGGCCGAAGGGAAAGACTTCCCCCCAGGCGAGATTGAGCCGGTCCAGCGTGGCTGTCAGCGCATCGAAACTCTCGTGCGACAGGATATGCTTTTCCATCGCCTCGTGGCGCAGCCGTACCTTTGTCGATATGTCGGCCCCTTCCGGGGTCGGATCCTGCAAGCCGTCTTTTGTGGAAAACATGATCCACAGCCATTTCATATCGCCGGTGATCAGGATCTGCCGTTCTTCCGGGGCTTCCCAGACCAGGGTCTCCGGCGCTTTCGGCCAGATATCGTCGAGCGCGAAATGGGCGTAGTCGTCTGCAGAATGCAGGACATTGACCATCGCGAGATCAATATGCTGGCCTTCGCCACTCTGGTCGAGCGTGCGCAGGGCCGACAATATCGCGATAATGCCGTGCAACGAACTGTAACTGTCCGCCATGGCGAACTGGATATCTGTCGGTTTGCCGCCGCTCATCTCCGCCTGCCGGGCGATCAGGCCGCTTTCCGCGTGCAGAACCGGCGCATAGGCGGCCCGTCCCCGCTCCGGACCATTTTGCCCGTAACCGGATATCGAGAGCATCACCAGCCGGGGATTGACCTTTGACAGGGCCTCCCAGCCGATGCCGAACTTGTCCATCACGCCCGGCCGGAAATTTTCGACGACAATATCGGCCTGTGCCGCCAGCTTGTGAATGAGCTCGCGCGCGCCTTCGGCTTTCAGATCGACGCAGATATTCTTCTTGCCGATATTGAGCTGCAGATAATTGCCGCTCACCCCGCTTTCGCGTTTGGCGAGCTTGCGGGTCACATCACCTTCCGGCGGTTCGACCTTCAGCACCTCCGCGCCCAGGTCCGAGAGCATCCGCGTGGCATAAGGGCCGGCCACGACGCGCGAAAAATCCAGGACCTTGAGCCCCGCTAGCGGAAAATCTGCCATCTGTGCGCGGCGCTAGAGTTTCATCTGCTGTTTCATGGTCTTTTCCGTACCCGCACCATAAGGCGGGAGGAAACCGGCAATTTTGGCAATGTTGATCTTCGGCTGGCGATAGACCGCCTTGGCGTGGCTGAATTCCTTGAAGCCGTCGGGACCGGTATAGGCGCCCATGCCGGAGGGGCCCACGCCGCCGAAGGGCAGGTCGTGCTGGGCGATATGGAAGATCACGTCATTGACTGTGACACCGCCGGAAATCGTGCGGTCGAGCACCTTGCGCTTGTCGCTTTCCGTCTCGCCGAAATAATAGAGGCCGAGCGGCCGGTCGTGATCGTTCACATAGTCGATCACCTCGTCGAGATTGCGATAGGTCTTCACCGGCAGAACCGGCCCGAAAATTTCTTCCTGCATCACCCGCATGTCGTCATTGACATTCTGCAGCACGGTCAGCGGCATCTTGTTGCTGTTGGTGTTGGAGAAATCCTCGTCACCGGGATTGACGATGGTCTGCTTCGCACCTTTCTCGAGCGCATCGTCGATCAGGCCCTGCAGGCGTTCCTTGTGCCGGCCGTTGATCACCGATGTATAATCGTCATTGGCGATCAGCGTCGGATATTGTTCTGCGACATTTGACGCAATGCCTTCGACAACCGCATCTTCCTTGTCCTGCGGCACCAGCAGATAGTCGGGCGCCAGACAGATCTGGCCCGCGTTCATCATCTTGCCCATGGCGATACGCTGGGTTGATTTCTGGATATCGGCGTCGGGTCCGATGATCGTCGGCGACTTGCCACCGAGTTCCAGCGTCACCGGGGTAAGATTTTGCGCAGCGGCCGCCATCACATGTTTGGCGATCCCGCCACCGCCGGTGAAGATCAGATGATCCCACGGAATTTCGGAAAAGGCCTTGCCGGTTTCCGGGCCGCCGGTGACCACGGTCATTTCCTCGGGCGCGAAATATTCGGCGACCAGTTTTTTGACCAGTTCACCGGTCTCCGGACAGAATTCGGAAAATTTGATGATTACCCGGTTGCCGGCGCCAAAGGCACCGATAGCCGGATCAAAAGCAAGGTTGATCGGGAAGTTCCATGGCGCGATAACACCGACAACGCCCTTGGGCTGATATTCCACCTGACCGCTGGCACCCAGCAGACCGAGCGGGAAATCCATCTTGCGCTTCTCGGGCCGCATCCATTTTTTCAGATTTTTCTTGTGATCCTTGGCATGGCCGACAACCGACATCAGATCGGTCATCACGGTCTGGACGCTGCTGCGATGGCCAAAGTCATTCGATACGGCCTGGCAGAGCGCATCCTGATTTTCGATGATCATCTTGGCGGTGCGGTTGATCCGGTCCATCCGGGCGTCATAGCTAACGGGCAATTCGGCGTGGAACGCATCGCGCTGCGCCTGAAAAAGCTTCATCATTTCGTCTTTGCTGACTTCGCCAGCTGCTGCTTCCAATGCTTCCATATCTGCTCTCCAAAGGGCAGGGCTTCAACGCCCCGTCAATGTCCATTTCAATTGAGCACTTAAACGGATTTTTGGCAGCTTGTCGAGGGTGAAAGCCTATCGGGCCAGAGCATCTATCGCTTTGGCGGTCGCGACCAGCTGGTTGGCCTGTTTGAGATGCAGCAGCTCGGTCATCTTGCCATTGACCACAATGACGCCCTTGCCGGCGTTGACCGGGTCCCTGAACGCCGCGATGATCGCCTTCGCTTCGGCAATGGCGCCGGCTTGCGGGGCAAAGCTCTGGTTGGCGGTGTCGATCTGCGCCGGATGGATCAACGACTTGCCGTCGAAGCCCAGTTTCCGGGCCTCCAGACATTCTGCCACCAGCCCGTCCGGGTCATTGAAATCATTATAGACGCTATCGATGACAGTGAGACCATAAGCCCGGGCGGCGATCACCGTCTGGGTCATGACGGAGCCAAAGACGGCACGATCATGCTCGGCGTGCATTTCCTTCGCGAGATCGTTGAAACCCATGACAAAGCCGGTCAGCCGGTGCTCGGCGCCGAGCGCCGCGATTTCCTTCAGATTGAGAATGGCCAGCGGCATCTCGATCATGGCCCATAGCCGCGTGTTCAGGTGGGGGTCATAGGCATCCATGAGATCACTGATCCGCACGATATCATCCGCGGACAATATTTTGGGTACCAGCACAGCGTCGGCCTTACTGCGGCAGGCTTGTTGCAGGTCTTGCGCAAACCAGGGCGAATCCGTGGCGTTGATCCGCACGACCAGCTCGCGGTTGCCATATTCACCGGACTGGAGAGCGGCGCAAGCCTGCTCGCGGGCTTGGTCCTTGGCATCGGGCGCTACGGCATCTTCCAGATCGAAGATGATCGTGTCGGCGGCGAGGCTCTTTGCCTTTTCCAGTGCGCGCGCGTTGGATGCAGGCATGTAGAGACAGGATCGGCGGGGTCGGAATGTCGGAGCGTTCATGGCAGTTGCATATCAAATATTACCCGCAAGGGAACCCGCTAAAATACTCTTGAATATGGTGAGTCCAGGGGCCGCCCGGGGAAGAGCTTCGGAGGCAGGCTGTTCACGCCGATTTTACGGTTTGTTAACCATGATCTGTGCAAGGATCAGATGGCTCTGGACTATTAGGCCGGAAAAACGCTGGGGGAAGACATAGCAATGGACTGCTGGAAGGCCAGAAAACCGGGCCGCACGCGCTATGCGGGAGTGCACGAATGGATGGCATCGAACTGGCTTGTACTGCTGTTCTCTGTTCCGATTATCCATATCCTGTTTCTGACGTCTTTTGACGGCGAATTTTCCGACTGGCAATTGGCCGCAAGGCTGTTTTTCCTGCCAACCCTGTTTTTGGAAATCGGAATTTTCATTCTTGCGGTGGCGACGGGTTTGAACCTGTTGGCATCTTTAGCGTCCATGAAACTGCCGGTGCGAATTCTCCTGTTCGCCTGGCTCGGCGTTTTGGTCGCGCCGCTATTCTATCCGGACGCCGTTTTCGAGCTTGCAACAAGAGGGGCGCTGTTCTGGGTCGTCCATGTACTGTTTTTTGCAGCGGTTGCCCATCTGATGTCTGTGGCGCGGCCCCGTCCCGACCGCATATCATCCTTGATCACTATTTTGCCGCTCGCAGCCAGCGTGGCAGGTTTTTCAATATTGGGATTTGTATTTTTCACAGGGGTGGATAGCGACTTTAACTGGAGCGAAGGCCTGCCGGGCTTCATCAACCTGCGTCACACCGGCTATATTTTTGGCCCTGCAATAGCGCTCGGTCTCGGGCATCTGGCGGCATGGCCCAACAAAGCGCCGAGAGTGCATATGCTTCTGCTTTTTATCAACACTGCCGTCATGCTCTGGCTAGGTTCTCGAGGGCCGGTTCTCGGAATCATGTTCGGCTTTGCCGTCTGCTTTCCACTTTATCCGCCGATGCGCAAAGCGTTGTTCTTGACCAGATCAGCGATGATGATCGGATCGGGTGCATTGGTGTCGGTCATTCTGCCTATTCCCGACAATTTAGCCTTTGGCGCGATACAACGCTTTTGGACAACTGGTGCAGGGGACAGAATCACCTCTGGTCGGACCGATTTGTGGCGGGAGAGTATTCAGCTCCTCTCTGACAAACCGCTATTCGGTTATGGTGCGCATCAATATCAGTTTGTTAGTGAGTTAGCGATCGGAGTACTCAAACATCCCCATCAAAGCATTTTGCAATTTTTCTTCGACTGGGGATTGGTGGGCGGCGGTATATTTCTATGCTTGTTTGGGATGCTGCTATGCAAGGCGTTTGTCAGAAGCGATTGTAATCCTGCAACGAAGCTAATTTCCGCCCTGATGGTTTCCACTTTGATTGGCTTTTCGTTCGTCGACGGGGTCTTCTTCTACCCGGTTACCATCGCGATCAACCTAGTGTTTCTTTTGTGGCCAATTACAGAGGATAGCAGTACCGCGCAGGGCAAAGCGGAAAAGGACTAGCCCTAGCGCGTCAGTTTCAATCCATTAAGCGCTTCCGCGTTGTCCGGCTGATCTGGCCAGATTCCACGTGTATCATAGACAATCTTGCCCGTGCGTTCGTCGAGCGGAATCGATTTGAACATGTCGTGATCGGTCAGGGTGATCATGATCGGGCAGGTTTCCAGCGCCTGGTCGATATCGATCAGCTCGGCGCCCGTGCCTTCGAAATCTGCCGGCAGCGCGCTGGCATAAGGCTCGACAATCTTCACGCGGCCGCCATAGCGCCGCGCCAGTTTGGCGGCGATTTTCAGGGCAGGGCTTTCGCGGAAATCATCTATATTGGCTTTGAACGCCAGACCGAAGCAGGCGATCGAAACGCCCGGCAATTCGTCGATCATCAGCGAAGCCTGTTCCAGCACATGGCCGGTTTTTCCGTCATTCACTTCGCGGGCGATGCGGATCAGTGGCGATTGTTCGGGCGCGCTGTGGATGATGAACCACGGATCGACCGCGATACAATGGCCGCCGACGCCGGGGCCGGGTTGCAGGATGTTGACGCGGGGATGGCGGTTGGCGAGGCGGATGACCTCCCAGACGTCGAGATCCATATGATCGGCGATGATCGAAAGCTCGTTGGCGAAAGCGATATTGACGTCGCGATAGCTATTCTCGACCAACTTGGTCATTTCGGCAGCGCGCGCCGAGGTTGTCACCAGTTCGCCGCGAACGAAGCGGCGGTAAAAACCGAGCGCCTTGCGTGCGCATCGGGGAGTGACGCCGCCGATGCTGCGGTCATTCTGGATCAGTTCTTCGAGGATTTTTCCCGGCAACACCCGTTCCGGGCAATAAGCGATGGCAATGTCAGGAATATCACTGGTCAGGCCCGGAACCTTCAGGTCCGGGCGCGTTTTTGCGATCAGGTCCCGCATTTTCTCGGTCGTGCCGACAGGGCAGGTTGATTCCAGAATGATGGTATCACCCGCTTTCAGGGACGCGGCTATATTGGTCGCTGCATCCATGACATAGCTGGTGTCGGGAATATGATTGTCGCCAAAGGGTGTCGGTACCGCGATTATAAAGACATCGGAGGGTTCAACTGTCGTTGCTGCGCGCAACGTTCCTCGCGAGACAACGCCCTGCACAAGGCCGTCCAAATCAACCTCTTCGATATGGATATGGCCCGAATTGATGGTCTCGACGACCTGCTCATTGACGTCGACGCCAAGCACCGGGCATCCGGAACGGGCGATAACGGCAGCAGTAGGCAGCCCGATATAGCCGAGACCCATGACACAGACGCTTGGTTTTTCTTCCGATAACATGTGAGAAGATACTCCGCAGTGCGCCGTTCAGCGCGGTTTTCCAACAAATATGCTAGCCAATTATCGTAAATATTTCGGTAATTCTAAGAAATATCCGGGCTAATTCAAACGGTGAGACTGTCTTCGATAATATCTGCGATTTTCTGGCTGGCTTTGCCGTCGCCGAAGGGATTGTGCGCGCGGGCCATGGCAAGATAGTGTTTTTCATCGTCCAGAAGCCTCACAGCTTCCGTCAGAATTGCTTCTCTGTCCGTGCCGACCAGCTTTGCCGTGCCCGCTTCCACTCCTTCCGGGCGCTCGGTTGTATCGCGCATCACCAGAACCGGCTTGCCGAGCGCCGGCGCCTCCTCCTGCACACCGCCGCTATCAGTCAACATGAAGCTGCACTGTTTGAGCAATCCAACAAAATTGGGATAGTCCAGAGGAGCGATCAGCGCGACATTGTCCAGATCGCCCAACGCATTTTGCATGATCGCCTGTATCTTGGGATTGAGATGGACGGGAAAGATCAGTGCGACATCTTGCCGCTGCGCGATGCTCCGGAGCGCGCTGGCAATATTGGTCAGTCCGTCGCCCAGATTTTCCCGGCGATGGCTCGTGACCCCGATGATCTTTCGGTCGGCGAATTTCTTGAAGAGCGCCTGAAGGTCCGGGTTCAGATCCTTGGTGCCCTCGATTTCCCCTGCCGTAACCAACAGGGCGTCAATCACGGTGTTGCCGGTTACATATATCCGGTCGGCAGGAATATTTTCCTTAGCGAGCGCATCTGCGGACGTTTGCGTCGGCGCAAAATGCTGATCTGCAATCGTCCCGATCACCTTGCGGTTAACCTCTTCCGGCCACGGGTGATAAATATTGTAGCTACGCAGACCAGCCTCGACATGGCTGACGGGTATCTGCCTGTAATAGGCAGCCAATGCGCCGCACATCGCGCTAGCTGTGTCGCCTTGTACAATGACCCGTTGTGGCATGGTTTCATCCAGTATCTTGCCAATGCCTACCAGCAGTCTGCTGGTGAGTTCATCAAGACTTTGATCAGCCTTCATCAGGTCAAGATCGAAATCCGGTTCGATATCTGCGATATCAAGCACCTGATCGAGCATTTCCCTATGCTGGGCGGTGACACAGGATAAGGTTTCGAGACGATCTCGCGCCGCCAGGGCCTGGATCACCGGAAACAGCTTGATGGCTTCGGGCCTTGTGCCGAAAATGGTCAGCACCTTGGGGTTTTTTGATGTCTGCGCGGTCATTCCAGTGGCTTATGCTTTCTTGGCTAAAATTTTCATAATAATATCTTTGCAAAAAGCGTTGACCCCGACAAATTGCTAGCCCAATCGGGCCGCCATGAATTGGTTTGAACTCAAAAACTGGCTGGAACTGTCAACGGGACTGGACCGGGATTCGCTGCATATCTATGCGGGTGTCGGCGTTCAGCTGGCTATTGCCTTCCTTATCCGCCGTTCGCTTGCGAGCCCGATACCGTGGTTGTGCGTCGTGGCAGTCGCCTTGGCCAATGAATATTACGACTATTCCTTCATCCCCGAGAATGTAAGCGGCAACATCGGCTATTACGACGAGGGAATCAGAGATATCTGGAACACTCTGTTGTTGCCGACCTTATTGTGGACGATTGCGCGATTCTGGCCGAATTTGCTTACCGGCAGAAGGAAAGTGAAAGGCCATGCCGAAAGCTTGGCGCCGGCCAAATCGGAAACCTAGTCGTCGCCGTCGAGCTTCTTCGCCATTGCTTTGACATCCTGGGAATGCCCGCGGGGTAAAACCATGACTTTATTTTCGTGGGTGACGATGATGATATCCTCCATACCCAGAACAGCGATTTCGAGCTCCCGGCTGTGGATCAGATTATTCTTCGAATCCAGCGTCCCGGCTTTTCCGAATATCACATTGGAATTTTCGTCCTTGTCGCAGATATCAAACAGGGAATCCCAGCTGCCTACGTCGGACCAGCCCGGATTAACCGGCGTTACCGCGACCTTGTCCGCTCTTTCCATGATCGCATAATCGATGGAGTCCGAAGGTGCCGAGGCAAAAGCGTCCGCGTCAGGGTAGCAGAGCTCGCCGTCCGCTCGCCTATCATTCATGGCCGATTGGCATGCGGCAAGCATTTCCGACGCAAATTTTTCCATCGCTTCCAGATAGGCGTCGGCCCGAAACAGAAATATGCCGGCATTCCAGTGATAGCCGCCCTCTGCGATCATTTTTTCGGCATTTGCACGATCGGGTTTTTCGACAAATCTTTCCGCCGCAAAGCTTCCGGTGCTGCCAACAATCGCTTTGCCCTGGTGAATATATCCATAGCCGGTCGCTGGCTGGGTGGGTTCGATACCGAATGTAACCAGCCAGCGCGATTGCGCTACCGGGATCGATGCCTGCACGGCTTTTTGAAATGCGGCCTGGTTCTTGATGATATGATCGCTCGGCATCACCATCAACAAGTCGGCCGGGTTCTTTGCGGTTAGCGCAGCCAGCGCGATTGCAGGGGCGGTATTGCGCGGACAAGGCTCGAGGATGATCGCACCAGGCAGTGTGCCTGTTCCTTCCATCTGATCCTTTATGACTTCGATGTGGCTGGACGAAGCAACGATTACCGGTTTTCGATATACACTCTGATCCTCGCAGCGTTCGAGGGTTAATTGAAACATGCTTTTAGGGCCAAGCAATTCAAGAAACTGTTTAGGCTTTTCCGGTGTTGAAAGCGGCCAAAGTCGTGTTCCGGAGCCGCCGGACAGTATGACGGGGGTAATGAGCCTTGAGTGCGCCATCTTCTGTTCTCACGTCACCGTACTGGCGATGAGCGCCCTTTTGTTTTTGGAGAAATCTATATCGGACAATCGCGGGCAGATCCCGCATTCTCCGCCTTCGATCAGCTTTCCGCGGACGGTCACCGACCCCTCCAGAGGAATGACTTGCCATTCGGTATCGGTTCTTCGCGGGATTACTGTGTCATCGCTGCCCACAATCTGGAACAACCCAAACGGGAGCCTATCCGACAAATCCACTGACTGGGCAGGGGAAACCTTATTCGAGTTTTTCATGTCGTAGGGTGTGAATTTTGCGACTTCTATGGCTTCGTCCAGATGGAGCTCGCGAGGTCGGCCATAATCGTACATACGATAGGTTATATCGACATTGCGCTGAATTTCGACAAGCGAGACTCCGGCTCCGATGGCGTGGATCGTTCCGGCTGGCACATAGAAAAAGTCGCCTTTGGTTACCGGCTTCCAGTCAAGAAGCTGTTCTATTTCTCCCAGTATCGCCGCGGTTCGCAATTTGGTGGGGCTTACCGGTTTTTTTATTCCTAGACCCAAGACAGCGCCCGGTTTTGCATCGAGAATAAACCAGCATTCCTCTTTGCCTTGAGGGTAGCCGATCCTGCGTGCCTGACGGTCGTTTGGATGTACCTGAATAGAAATTTTTTCGTCAGTGAAAAGATATTTGGCCATAAGCTGAGGCTTTATACCTTTGGGTGCTTCGAACCAGATTTCGCCAATTTTCTTGCTGCTTCCGCCACCAAAGATATCAGGCAATGTGTCCTGACCCCATGGTTTTTCGACGAATTTTCGCTTCAGCTTCATAATCTGTTTTTGGCGCTCACTGGTTCCGGCCCACGCTCGTATATGTCAGACCCGTTTGGGCGACTTCAGAAGGATTGTAAATATTCCGCAAGTCGACCAGCACGTTGCCCTTCATGGTTGTCGCCAGCTTTTTCAAATCCAGAGCCCTGAAAGCATCCCATTCGGTGACGATAACGACAGCATCGGCGTCGTGTGCGGCAGCATAGCTGCTGTCTGCCATCGTGACTTCGGGCATGATCTCTTGCGCCAGCTCCATTCCCTCGGGATCGTAGGCGGTTACGGCAGCTGCGGCGTCTGTCAATGTGTGCGCGATGGCGATCGAAGGAGCATCTCTCATATCATCGGGATTGGGCTTGAAGGTCAGGCCCAGCAGAGCCACCTTTTTGCCGCGAACATCTCCGCCCAGAGCTTGAATGACTTTTCGGCCCATAGCGCGTTTGCGCTGGTCGTTGACTTGGACCACGGCTTCGACGATGCGCACCGGACTGTCATTGTCCTGGGCTGTTTTCATCAATGCCAGTGTATCCTTCGGGAAGCAGCTGCCGCCGTAGCCCGGGCCTGCGTGAAGAAATTTGGATCCGATCCGGTTGTCGAGGCCAATACCGCGTGAGACTTCCTGGACGTCCGCGCCCACTTTTTCACAGAGATCGGCAATTTCGTTGATGAACGTTATTTTCGTCGCAAGAAACGCGTTGGCGGCATATTTGGTGAGCTCTGCGGTGCGGCGTCCGGTGAACAATATCGGAGATTCATTCAGGAAAAGAGGGCGGTAGATTTCCGTCATCACATCTTTCGCCCAGTCATCTTCGGTCCCGATGACAATACGATCCGGTCTTTTGAAATCGCGGATGGCGGCGCCTTCCCGCAAGAATTCGGGATTGGAAACCACCGAGAATTGATCACGGGGCTGCTTCTTGCCGATAATATGTTCAACTTCGTCGCCAGTTCCGACGGGAACGGTGGATTTCGTTACAATGACTGTCGGTTTTGTAATCGCATCTGCGATCTCTTCGCTTGCTGCATAGACATAGCTCAGGTCGGCATGGCCGTCGCCGCGCCGGGATGGCGTGCCGACCGCGATAAAAATGGCGTCACAGTCTTTGACCGAAGCGGCAAGATCGGTCGAAAAGGAGAGGCGCTCCGCGTCGACGTTACGTTTGACCAGATCGGCGAGTCCGGGTTCGTAAATCGGCATGACATTGTCGTTGAGGTTCGCGATTTTCTGGTCGTCTTTATCGACGCAGACCACATCATGGCCGAAATCGGCGAAACAGGCACCTGAAACCAGGCCGACATAGCCGGAACCTATCATTGCTAGCCTCATTTAATGTCCTCGAATATTTAAAATTTCATGATGCAGAATCTCGCGGCTTGTGGCCCGTTGGTTATCTCAGGTCAAGTTTACAAAAGCTGGACCCTACAGGAACCGTGGATAGCTGATGCATCAAAGGATGCTGTCTTGCGATAATCGGCGCATGGGTAATTTGGGTTTAACGTTTCAGGATCATAACCCGGCCCGCCTGAACGGAGAATTTTAAAATACTTGGCCAAATCGATTCTCGCCTGTAAAAAGCTGTGTGGCGTCGCAGCTCTGATATTCGAATGCCAATTTTGGGAACCAAATGTTTGAACATGTCACGTCCGCGATAACGTCGTCCCTCGAGAAAATCGCCCAGCTTGCGCGTTGGCAAAAAAAGGCAATCGTCATATTGCTTGATCTTTTGTTGTGCGTGCAATCGATCTGGATAGCCTATTCCCTGCGAATTGGCGTTTGGGTGCTTTGGGATATTGCGGTTCAGAAAATCGTGTTGATTTGCCTCTTGGCGATGATCCCCGTTTTCTTCCTGAGCGGGGTCTACAACGCAATTTTCCGCTATGCAGGCACCGGAATGATGAAAACGCTTGTGCGTGCCTTCGCCGTTTATTCTCTCGTCGTAGGGTTTATATTCATCGTCATCGGCGTAGCGGGAGTGCCCCGTACGATCGGCGTTATACAGCCGGTAGTGTTCTTCATTCTGGTCGGCTTTTCAAGAGTGGCGGCCCGCTATTTGATGGTCGATATTCTCGGCAGGAACCGGTTTGACGGTGAGGTCAAAAATGTCCTCATCTATGGTGCGGGTAGCGCCGGGCAGCAACTGGCCGCATCCATGCGCTCAGAACCGGGGATGCGGATGTTCGGCTATGTCGACGATGACCGACGGCTGGACGGCCAGCGGCTGGACGGCGACAAGGTCTTCTGGAGCGGGCGTCTGCCGGACCTTATCGAACGGCGTAAGATTACCGACATCCTTTTGGCTCTGCCGAGGATCAACCGCAAGCAACGCCGGGGCATCGTGGACCAGATCCGTGAGTTCAAAGTGCATGTTCAGACATTGCCCAACATGCAGGAAATTATTTCCGGAAAAATTGCCTTCAGCGACATCCGGGAACTGGAAATCGAGGATTTGCTCGGCCGAGAGCCTGTGGCTCCGAATGAATTGCTGTTCGGAAGGACGATAGTCGGCAAGACCATATTGGTCACCGGGGCCGGCGGTTCGATCGGAAGTGAGCTCTGCAGGCAAATCGCAAGGTCGGGCGCGCACCGGCTGATCCTGCTGGATTCATCGGAATTCTCTCTCTACCAGATCGAAAGAGAACTCGAGAATCTGATTGCCAGCGATAGTTCCGCGCAACTGGACCTGATCCCGGCCCTCGGATCGGTGGTTGACGCGGACCGGCTGGCGGAACTGTTGCTCGAATGGAAGCCCGACACGGTGTTCCATGCCGCCGCCTACAAACATGTGCCGCTTGTCGAGGCCAATCCGGTCGAGGGGATCAGAAATAATATTTTGGGTACCCAGCGGCTCGCCGCAGCAGCCCAGGCAGCCGGCGTGAAAGACTTCATTCTGATCAGTACCGACAAAGCGGTGCGTCCGACCAATGTGATGGGCGCGTCAAAGCGAGCGGCCGAGCAGGTCATCCAGAATTTTGCGGAACAGGCTGGCGACACGCGTTTTTCGATGGTTCGCTTCGGTAACGTGCTGGGTTCCAGCGGGTCTGTCGTTCCGCTTTTCCGGAAGCAGATCGCGCAGGGCGGCCCGATCACCCTGACCGACCGGAATGTCACCCGCTATTTTATGACCATCCCCGAGGCGGCCCAACTCGTCATTCAGGCTGCAGGCATGTCCAAAGGCGGTGAAGTATTTGTGCTGGATATGGGAAGGTCCGTCAAAATCCTCGATCTGGCAGAAACGATGATCCGCCTGTCGGGACTGACCGTGCGCGACGACGGAAACCCGGATGGTGATATTGAGATTGTCGAGGTCGGACTGCGCGACGGCGAGAAGCTCTACGAAGAACTGATTATCGGCAATGATCCGCAGCCCACATTGCATCCGCGGATTATGAAGGCGCATGAGTCCTATCTTCCGGCTGATGTGCTTAACGATCTGATCGCCAGCCTCGTGGATTGTCGTGATCCGCAGGCCGCAGTCACGATGCTCAAGTCGCTGGTGCCTGAATTTGTACATGGCAGAGACAATCTGCCCATGGACAAGGCGTCCTGAATATCAGGCTCTGACCGGCCAAAGGCGATATTGCCGCGGGAAGACTTAGCCCTCGAACAGCCCAAACGGAACAATTCGGTTTTGAGCATCATGGCCGATGGCTGCGCGTCCCAGATAAGGGATGCCATTGGCCTCGCACCATCTTTTGGCAATCGCATCCGGTTCTTCGCCAAACGGTCGGTCGTTTTCGGGAACATCGCTGACATTACCCAGCCGGATCCCCGAAAGACCCTTGTCCGCCAGATTCCGGCAGAGATGGAACATCGCCCGGTCGAAGGCGTAGAGATATTCCGATATTTCTTCGACCATGAGAATATGGTTACGTAAATCCGGCATCACGCCGGTGCCGGTCATCATCGCCAGGGTCATGAGATTGAATGCGGCATATTTCTCGCCACCGACAAGGCCGGGCTCGAGCGCTTCGGTTTTCCTGTGCACAATCCAGTCGAGCGCGCGTCGGACCGCGTCTGCACCATCTGCTCTGGCGATATCGGCAGGCATAGGTCCATGGGCAGGCGTTCCGATCCCGGCACGGTAAAGCCCGCCGAGCAGATTGCCTGCATCGCTATAACCCAGATAGATTTTTCGTCTCGCGTGTTCGGTCAGCCGACCGATTGCGGACTCGGCGATACGAATGGCTCCATAGCCACCGCGGGCGAACCAAATGGCATCCAGATCCGGATCATTGGCGAGTTTGACAAAGCTGTCGGCGCGTTGTTCGTCGCTGCCGGCAAAATGCCCCTGCTCAAGGAAACATTGCTCGTCAAAGACCAGTTCCGCCTCCGGGTGAGAGCCAGAGGCCAGAATGGTTACGCGGTCCGCACTTTCGCGGGTGAAGGGGGTCGATGGCGCACAAATGCCGATGCGGACTGGTCGGGAGATGGATTTTGTTCCTTGCGCCATTGCCAAATTGATGGAGAAGCAATAGCGCGAAAAAATGAATGAAGACAAATCCTATTATTTTTGTGGTATCGGCGGCTCCGGAATGCTGCCTTTGGCGATGATTGTCGCAGCGGGCGGCACGCGGGTCGCCGGATCGGACCGTGCTCTCGATCAGGGCCGGCTGGCTGCCAAATTTCAATGGCTGAAGGATCGCGGAATCCGGCTCTTTCAGCAGGATGGCAGCGGGCTGACCGAAAGCAGCCAGATATTGATAGCCTCGGCAGCGATTGAAGACAGCGTACCGGATGTCGCGCGGGCCATTGAGCTGGGCTGCAAGCGCATGACCAGAGCGGAACTCCTGGCCGAGCATTTCAATGCTGTGGACCGCAGCATCGCGGTAGGCGGCACCAGCGGCAAGTCGACGGTCACCGGCATGATCGGCTGGATATTGACCGATGCCGGTCTCGACCCGACGATCATGAACGGCGCGGTGATGAAAAATTTCGTCGATGCCGAAGCGCCGTTTGCCAGTTCCCGCGTCGGTTCCGGGGGGCTGATGGTGAGCGAGGTGGACGAAAGTGATGGATCGATCGCCTTGTTCAATCCTGAAATTGCAGTGCTGAACAATGTCAGTCTTGATCATAAAAGCCTCGAAGAACTTCATGAATTATTTGGGGACTTTGTCACCAAGTCGCGGCATGCGATATGGAATTTGGACGATGCGGAATCCGGCGTTCTGGTAAAACGGTGCGACATAGGCAAAGCCAGCAGCTTCGGATTCTCCGCTGGCGCGGACTTTCAGGCCCTGGCCGTTCGCGAAACAGCTCTGGGCAGCAATTTTATCCTGCGCACCAAAGGGGAGGAGCATGAGGTTGCTCTGCAAGTGCCCGGCAGGCACAATATTGCCAATGCATTGGCCGCCGTTGCCGCTGCCTGCGCGGTTGGTGTTCCGGTGGAACGGGCGACAGCGGCAGTCGGTTCGTTCCAGGGTCTTGCCCGCCGGTTTGATATCGTGGGAACGGCCCGTGATATCACAGTGATAGACGATTTCGGCCATAACCCGGATAAAATTGCCGCGACCCTGCGGACGCTGAAAGCATTTCCGGGGCGCATCATTGCTTTTTTCCAGCCGCACGGCTTTGGACCGATCAAGAAAATGGGTGCGGAGCTTGCAGCCGTTTTCACCGATTATCTCGACAAGGATGACCGGGTCATCCTTTGCGATCCGGTCTATTTCGGCGGTACGGTTGACCGCTCTTTTGGCAGCGACTTCATTGTGGATGCGATTGTTGCCGCTGGTGGTAATGCGGAACATATTCCGGCAAGGTCCGACTGCGGCGACAGAATAGCGCAGATTGCACAACCGGGTGACCGCGTCGTCATCATGGGTGCGCGGGACGACAGCCTGCATATCTTTGCGGAATCCATATTGGTGGCGATTGCTGAAGAACCGCAATCACTCTGATCGCGCCTGTCTCGTTCGGCTCTTCGGGATGGCGGTACGAATAGATAGGCTAGATGCCGTGTCACGTCCGAAAAAGGAAGAGACCCGGTCTGGATGCACTGCCGGAAAGATGACGGTTCCAATGGTCTTGAATTGACGGGTCTCATCAAATGGACTATCTGGGCCATATTGATGCTACGCGCTCGTAACCGTCTGAATCACGGACCGGTTTTTCCCAAAAATAGCGCCTGAGGACGGCATCAAAATCCCGCTGACGACCATCATTATGGCAAGCATATTGTTAACAATTCTGAAGAAAGAGTTAATTGTCGCAATAGGTCACGAGCTGGATTTTGAAAAAATCGTTAAATAACAGTGGCTTGAAAATTTGCAACCGTAACATACTGTATCATTAGCCGTATCTAACTGCCTTTTGCCGCGATGAGCGAGCAGAACTAATGGGCAAGTGGGGCAATTCGGCTTTTGCCTGTGGTAACCCAATTAAGCGCCACAGTTGTCCCGGCATCGGTGCGATATTCTGGTCAATATCCTACCGACTGATCCAGGTGGAGCGGACAAGGTTTTTATCTTGTCTGCTCCATCATCGGACAGAAGCCCGAGAGTCCTCCTCTTGCGTAGTAGTAGTGGGGGTGTATCATGCTATCAGTTGGTACAAAATTGCGGCAGTGGACGACCGATTTTTTTCGGTTTGCGCGCCGCGTCCCGACAGCCTTGCTACTCCAAACCAAACATACCCCAAATGCGCATATTCCGGTTTTATCGTGGATTGCGGCCTTCACGCTATTGGCCGGCCCTGCCCCGGCATTGGCGGATACTGGCGGTAGCGGGAATATTGCCATTGCCCTGTCGAGCCATATCGTGGAGAGCCCGGTCGGATATGGTGGCTCACTCCGGGTGGTCCCGGGTTCCGTGGTCGACTTTTCCTTGAGCGTGACCGGTCCGACCGAGGGAGGTTCAGTCGCGACATCCTTTGCCATAGTGGACGCGGTTCCCGAACATTTGGCTCTGTTCGTCGGCGACCTGACCCGAAATGGTGCCGGCCCCGCCATGTTCAACGATCATGACAGTGGTCTGGAATTCAGCTTTGGCGGACTTGCCGATCCCGCAGATTCAATCGAGTTTTCCCGTGATGGCGGCAAAACTTTCGATTATGTTCCCGTTGCGGACATGGACGGTTTCGACCACAATGTAACCCATATCAAGCTGCGCCCAGGTGGCGCATTATTGCCGACCGACGGAAAGCACGCGCGCTTTTCCCTGCGCTATAGAATGAAGGTTAAGTAGATGACGAACATGATCGAATCTGATTCTTACTCCGCTGGAGTGCCTGATTCTGTAGTGGCAGAGGAGGACCGCAGGAAGCAAGATCGCCATATTGCGATGCTGCGCCTTGCGAAAATCAAGGGAGAATCCGGTGAAGGGTGGGGCTTTATCAAGAACCTGTCTGCCACCGGTATGATGATCGAGGTACATCCCGGTTTTGAACTGGGCCATGACGTGTCTGCCATTTTGACAGAAGATCAGGAGCTGGCTGGCACGGTGCGGTGGCGCAAGGAGGCTCTGGCGGGCGTGGAGTTCCACACACCGATCGACGTCGCCAAAGTGCTGGCCAAACCGGATGATACGAAGAGCGGTCGGGTCGCCCGACTGCCACGGATCGAGATGAAACATCCGATCAACCTCTATCAGGGGTCGAAGCTGATCCACGCCGATATTCGCGACATATCGCCGGCCGGCATCTGTGTGCAAACAGATGTGACCTTCGAAATTGGCAAGAATTTGCGGCTTTCGGTTCCGGATTTGCTGGACATCAACGGCACGGTGCGGTGGCAGTCTGGCAACCGCGTCGGGATCGTATTCTCCCAGCGGCTGCCCCTTGACGACCTGATGGTCTGGCTGTCGACGTTCTACCAGACGTCGAAAATGGAGGCCGGTGAACTCGAAGCGCTGAACAGTGTCCCGCATGGCGGGGAAGCCTCTGGCCAACCGGCAGATTCTCTGCCTTATCAGGTCATAGGACATGACGACCTGGGCAAGGAAATCCTCATTGATACAATGAATTCGGCATCCGAAGCCTTGATCCAGTTCAAGGCGACCTCCAAATTCTTTTACAGGGTGAGCATCAGGAATGCTGACGATGTCGAACTGTCCATCGGTACGATCGTATTGAAGGCTTTTGACGAGGAACGGGCGGCGTCCAAAACGCAGTTCAGCTAAGCGACGCTGACGCGGGGAAGGGTGGAAACGGGAGCCTTCTCCATCCCATAATTCGATATATCGCGTTCGCCACCATTTTGCGGCCGACCTGGGACACGAGCCTGTTGCTGTCATCAGGGCCACAGTGCTGCCTGCTCCCGCTCCCTGTCGTTTCCGCAGTGACGGGCCAAGATTTGCGGTCAGGTCTCGAGCGTGCTGCAGCCCAGTGTAACCGCGTCGCTATTGCCGGCCGTTGGGCCTGCTCCAAAGCTCAAATCAGAACTGCCGACACAATATTTCCTGTTACCCGGTTACATATTACCGCTTCAGGGCCTGTTCCGATTTTAGCGACTTGCAAAAATTTTGGCCTTGAACTCTGTTACAATAAGTTACAAAGATCGTGCGGGGGCAGGTTTGAACCCATAAAATACAGTCAGTTATAGGAATATCCCCTGAAGGACGATAATCACCCGATGGATGATGCGACCGCGTTGCAATTATGCTTGGAACGCGATCGCTTGTTGAGTGATCCGGATTTTGCGCGCTCGCCGAGCATGTGCAAATTGCTGCGCTTTCTGGTCGACTATAAATTGTCGGGCAACAGCGTTCCTTTGAAAAGCTACACGATCGCTACAGATGCGCTCGGACGGGATGCGGATTTCGATACCCAGACCGACAGCTACCCGCGCGTCCAGATGGGGCGACTGCGGCGGATGCTGGACAATTTTTACCTGCGGAAGGGTGGCGAAAACCGCTTGTCCCTGGCCCGCAACAAATATGAAATCATTCTCGAGCCCAATACGAAAGCCGAGGTGGAGGGAGACGGTTTGATCGGGCAGAGCAGCGATGTTTCCGCTGACGATCAACCGCCGTCCATGCCCGCAGAACCGGATCCGCGCCCGCCTTCCGGTTCGCCGAAGTCCGGTCAACACCGCTGGCGTAACGGTTTGATTGCTGGCGTCGGAGTCTGCCTGCTTGTGCTGGCGATTGCCATCGGCGGCTATTTTCTGTGGGCCGAAGAAAAGGCTGATGCCGTTGACTATCCGCGGGTTGTTCTGGATTTGCCGAACAAAGAAGGGGTGGGGCAAACGACCCAGCTTTCCGAAACCATCGGCAATCATCTGGTACGCGGCCTGAACGGATTCGGGAACATCCGGATATTCGATACTATATCTGACCAGACAGAAGGCACAGACTATATGGTCCGGTTGCGCTTTCTGGAAGCGGCGGGAGACCGGATCGAGTTGCGATTGCTCGACGGGACCAGCGGGGAAATTCTGTGGTCGAAGGAAATCCGGACGGAAGATGAAGAGCTTCTGAAGCTGGAGCTGGACCGGGCTATCGTCGCGCTTGCCAGCAACTATGGCAAAATTGCCCAGGCCGAAATGTCCAAGGCGGAAGGAGACTTCTCCGCGGGTTACCCCTGTTTGATTCAATTCGATCTATACGTTCGCTATAGGGAAACCGAAAAATTGGAACCCGTCCGGAAATGTTTGCAGAAGTCGGTGGAGCGTTTCCCCAATGATGCGCATCTTTTGAGCGTGTTCGCCTTTTCCCAAAACGTCCGGCAGGAGCAAGGCAGCCGGGAAGAGTCGAGAGCTTTGGGCCGCGACATCGCCCGGCGGGCAGAGGCGTTGGACCGCAACAGCGCCACCGTGAATTTTGCCGTGGCGCAGTCGGCCTTTCTGGCCGGAGACTGCCCCACCGGACTGGCATGGGGGAAGAAGGCGCTTGAACTCAATCCGTTGAATTCCCGCATTTTGGGATATCTCGGACTCTATATGATCGGGTGCAAGAACACTGTGGGCGAACGCTATGCGGCGCGCGCGCTCGAACTCGATCCCAATGCCGATCTGACGATCGCCGCGATCGTGGCATTCCAGATGTTGAAACGGGGCGAGGCCGAGGCGGCCCGCGAATTGTCGCTCGAATATATGGCATCATCTCCGCGAGACGAGCCGGCGCTGCAACTCACCTATGTGCTGTCTTCGGCAATGCTGAATGACAAAGAGGAAGCGAGACGGGCCTGGCGATCTCTGGTCCAGCATTTCGGAATGCCGGAAAATAGCGCGCCACGCGACGTGCTCAGTCAATGGATCATAAGTCCGAACCTGATTGGTGAAATCATGACCGTGCTCGACCGGACCGGAATGTTCGGAAGGGCCGGTCAGGCCAACAATTCGTAACGCCGTATTTCCGGGCATCAGCTCGAACGCCGCGACGCCGGATTGTGAATTTCCGACTTTGAAATGACGCCCTTGTGTGTCTACGGCCATTTTTTTCGTGGGGGCAATTCCGCGATTGCCGAGATGCGCAGCCGAGCGCGGAAGCTCCCTTAATTCCGGCCAATGCAAAAAAAGGTCGGCAATATGCGCGAGGTTTGTTAAGCCTGTTGACGACCGAGATGGTTAAATAGCCGTCGGAATGGAGTTTTCGTCAAGAAACAAGGGTTTAAAGGCAAACATGTTATCTGATGTTCTTCTATATATCCTGATTTCGGCATTAATCATCGCGGTTATATTTCTAATATTCCGGTTGCAACGCGCCCGATCAAATTATGCAGCCGCCGCCGCGGAGCGGGATCGTCTCCAGCTGACGCTGGAGATTTCAGAAGATGTCGGGCGCTTCGGATCCTGGCATCTGGACGCCACAACAAATGACCTGAAATGGTCGGACTATATTTTTGAAATGCACGAGCGCCGCCATTCCCTTGGTCAGCCGCCGCTCGACAAGGCAATAGGCTATTATCATCCCGATGATCAGCCGGTGGTTCAGGCCGCTGTCACCCGAGCCCTCGAGGCCGGAGAGGATTTCGAATTTCGCGCGCGGATTGTCACCGACCGGGGCAATGTCGTGCCGGTGCTTGCGCGCGGCACCTGCCAGATTGGCGGGACCGGAAAAGTATTGGGAATTTTCGGCTGCTTTGTTGATTTGAGTACGCCCGAGGATCGAAAGCAGAAATGAGCGCGCGTTCCAGCTTGCATGGTGCCGGGGACGGGTTTTCCGTCTGCGCATCCAAAGGAAAAATAGTGATGTTTTTCCTATATTGCTCGAACAGGGCAGGCCGCCACCTATGATGGAAGGACCGCGCGAATCTTGACCGAAGAGGAAAAACTTCAGCTATGTCTCGAGCGGGACCGGTTGCTATGCAGTCCGGAATTCACCCGGTCCCCGACTATGAGCAAGTTGCTCCGGTTTCTCGCAGATTATAAATTGTCGGAAGACAGCAGACCGCTTACTGCTTATGCGGTCGCGGTCGATGCGCTTGGCAGAGATGATGGGTTCGATACGCAAGCTGACAGCTACCCTCGCGTCCAGATTGGTCGCCTTCGGCGCATGCTGGACCATTTCTATCTGCGCGAGAATAGCGAGAACCGGCTTTCCATCCCGTACCAGCATTATGAAATCGTGCTGGGGCCCAATGAGACATTCAGCGCTTCTGGTTCCGAGACGGCCGATATCGACAAGAATGACAAGCGCATCGTCGACCTTTCTGCAGCGGGCAGGGCTGCTTCGACCGACGGTGCCGGTCGGCGCGGACACATTGGTCGCTTTTACGTGCCATTGCTGCTTCTGGCACTCCTGGCGCTCATTGTCGGCGCCGTCGTTTATCTGCAAAAACCGGACCCGATTTCGGCTACGGCGATTTCCTATCCCGCAGTCATCGTGCAAGGCGCCGCCGATAGCGTCGATGATGAATCCCGCGGCAGAATCGAGGCTATTCGGAGCCATCTGGTGGGAACGCTGGAGAAGTTCGACCAGATCCGGGTGTTCGACGAGGACATGGAACTGGCTGACCCGTCGCAATATTATCTGGAGTCGTCAATCCTCGATCAAACAGCCGATCGTGTCCAACTGCGCCTTGTTGATAGCGAAACCCGAGAGGTGATCTGGGCGAGCAGGATATCGACGACCAGTACCGAGCAGCTCGATGCGGAACTGGACCGTGCGGTGGTCACGATTGCCAGTGCCCATGGCAAGATTGCCCAGCACGAACGATCGAAATATCGCGGTGAATTTACCGCGGGCTACCCGTGCCTTTTGCAGTTTCATCAATATCTGCGCTATCGCGATGAAGAGATATTGAAGCCCACATTGGCTTGTATGCAGGAGTCTGCGCGCCAGTTTCCGAATGATCCCTATCTGATGAGCATGCTGGCCATTGCCACGAATATCTCGAAGAGGCAGGGCATGACCGATCAAATCGAGGGCGTGGGCAAAGACTATGCCCTTATGGCCGCCAAGCTGGACCAGGACAGCGCTGCGGCGGCATTTGCGGTAGCGCAAAGCGCGTTTTTTGACGATGATTGCCGCAGGGGTGTGGCGTGGGGGAAGCGCGCGGTCAAACTGAATCCGCTGAACTCGAGGATAATGGGCTTTCTCGGCACATATATGCTGGCCTGCAACATGCCGGAAGGCGAAGAATATTCTGCCAGAGCGCTGGAGATCGATCCCGATGTAGATCTGGCGGTCGTGGCGACGCTGGCGATGCAGAAGCTGCGGCGGGGAGACGCGAAAACGGCGCAGGACCTGGCGTCGAAATATATGGTTTCGGTTGCCGGCGGTGCACCCGGATTGGAAATAACCTATATCCTGGCGAGCGCGAAGCTGGGGCAAAAGGACGAAGCCCGAAAAGCGTGGCGCAGTCTGGCCGAACGATCAGGCTTGCAAGAGACTGCGGCACCGCGCGAGGTTTTGCGAAAATGGATAGCCAACCCGAACCTTGTTCGCGAGCTGGAATCAGCGTTCAAGGAAGCCCGGCTTTACTAGCGACGGTCAGGCGGGTAGTTCCACGCGCGTTTTCGCATCCGTATCATTACGTAGGGGACTCCACCGATTTTACCCGCACAGTAGGCGCGATAAAAACGTCTAAACGTTGCAATGATGGTCCGGTCCGAAACAGCATCGAAGGATTCCGGTTCATTGCGAAACCAACACGATTGAACGCGTAGAATGTTATGGTCAGATATATGAAAGTTTAAATATAATACTGAAAACAAATAGAAATGTGGTTTGCGTCGGCCCAGTCGGCGTGACGTTCTAGCGGGTCACCCCAGACTTTCCGACTATCCCGCCTCCCCCTGGTATCGAGAAGGATAGGGGTGGCCCGCGACCGTGGCTGATCAGGCCGGATTGTAGAGAGAGGAAACAGACAGATGAGCCATCGGACAATAATTGTCGCTACAGACCTTTCGCCGCGCTGCGATCGACCCTTCGACAGGGCGTTGATACTGGCACAGGAATGGAAGGCCAAGCTGATCCTGCTGCATATCGCGGATCCGGGAAAGGGTGAAGATAGCGCCCGTCGTCTCCGCGATATTGAAGAAAAAATCGCCCGGGATCTGCCAGAGACCAGCGTGGATATCGAGGTCAGGGTTAAAAGCGGTGATATCGCCGGGACCATTATTGAAACGGCCGAGGCCGAGAAATGTGATCTGATCGTCACCGGGGTCGCGCGATATAACAGCATTGGCGATATATTGCTGGGCGGGCCGGTTGACCAGCTGATCAGAAATGCTTCCGTACCGGTGCTGATCGTCAAACGCCGACCGCGGCAGAGCTATAGAAACCTCCTGATTGCTACCGATTTTTCGGACTGTTCGATGCAGGCCTTGCTAACGGCCGCCGATCTGTTTCCGGAGCCTCGTCTCCATCTGGTGCACGCCTATCACGATCCGTACGGCGCCTGGCTGGGTTCCGATCAGGTGGCCGATGACATGAAGTCCGACGAGCAGAAGGAGCTGGCGCGCTTTCTGGCCAAACAGGCAATCTCGGACTCGGTGTTTGACCGGCTCAATGCTTCAATCGACAAGGGTGATCTATCCACGGTCCTGTATCGAAAGATCGAAGCGACCCAGTCGGACCTGATCGTTCTCGGTACGCATGGTCGCAGCGCCTTGGCCCGTGCCGCGCTGGGCAGCAACGCGCAGCATGTCCTCGGATGGGCCGAGCAAGATGTGCTGATGGTCCGCGACAGGAAGTAGAAAATAGCTCAGCTGGCGCTTTCAAGTGCCCGTTTGAGCGCAGCGAGCAGTTTCTCCCGATCACGACTGGTCGGCTGCTGCAATATTTTTTCCTCCACTTCTTCCCGCAAAGCGGCAAGCTTGGATATCCAGTCGCGGGACGCCGTCAGTTCGGCGGCGTCCTCGCGGCCTTTTGAAGACAGGGTTGCCGGGCCGCCTTTGTGCAATTGCCAGGTTTCGCCCAATGCCGGGATCATGACGGCCGGCGATTGCGGAAGGGCACGGACGGATTCAGACAGGCCTGACAGTGCGGTTTCTTCTCCGTGGACGAGAAAAAGCGATCCGCTGATTGGTAAGCGTTCCTTGACCCACTCGACGAGGCCGCTGCGATCGGCATGGTTGGAATAGCCATCCAGCATCGCAACCTGCGCTTTGACAACGACATCGTGGCCGGAAATTCTCACCCGCTTCGCTCCGTCCCGGAGGACCGACCCCAAGGTTCCGGACACCTGAAAGCCCGAAAGCAACAGGCGCGACTGCCGGTTCGGCAGATTGCGGATCAGGTGATGGCGGATCCGGCCGCCTTCGCACATTCCGGATCCGGCAATGATCACTATTCCGGTCATTCTGTTCAATTTCTTTGATTCTGCCGTATTCTGGGTGAATCTGATGTTTGTCCGCTTGAGAACGTTCGTTCCGCTGTCCCGGTAGCGCATAACCGCCGTCGTTACTTTCTGGGCCAGAGGGGAATCGAGAAACACATTTACAGGAGCCAGACGTTTGGTTTCGAACAGAGCATCGAAATCTTCCAGTATCGCCTGTGTCCGTTCCAGCGCGAAGGCCGGGATCAGGACGTTGCCGCCTGCGGATATGACTTCCTCGACATGGCGCGCCAGGGCCTCGCGCCGCGCGCTGACCAGCACCGGTTCACGATCGCGGTTCCCGTAAGTGGATTCGCAAATGATATGGTCATAGCCGCCGATGTCGGCGGCGGCACAGGGGATCGCGCGCCCGGACCCGACATCACCGGAGAAAAGCAGGCGCTGGCCGGCGATATTGATTTCTATCGATGCCGATCCGACGATATGACGCGCGTCCCAGAAGCGAAAGGTTACCCCATTGCCGAGGTCCAGTTCCTCGCAATAATCAACCGCCCGGACATTCCGGTGTAGTTTGGCGATATCCTTGCCATCATATAGCGGGATAAACGGGGGTAGGCCGGCCCGGTCCGCGCGGCGATTGCGACGTTCGGCATCGGCGGCCTGCAACTTGGCGGCGTCCTGCAGCAGCGGCTTGATAATGACAGCGCTGGGTTCCGTACAATAGGTTTTTGCCTTGCAGCCGGAGGCATAGAGATAGGCCAGCCTGCCGCTGTGATCGAGATGGGCGTGGGTCAGCAGCACCGCGTCGATTTTCTTCAGGTCGAAAGGCAGTTCTTCGTAGTTCAGCGCTTCCAGCGAGCGGGTGCCCTGAAACATGCCGCAATCGACCAAAATCGTTTTGCCCGCACCGGTGACTTCAAAACAGGATCCGGTCACTGTTCCCGCCGCACCATGAAATTTTAGCGTTACACCACTCATGTCAAATTCCCGCAAAGGTCGAAGCAAAGTCTATCGAGCGACGACCAAGGGCACAGGACTGTCAAGGAACAGGCTGCGCGTGACGCCGCCGAACAAAAATTCCCGGGCTCGGCTGTTGCCGTAGGCGCCCATCACCAGATAGCTTGCGTCGAGCGTCTCGACGGTCGAGCGCAATATGGCCTCCACCGACGATTTTTTCGCCTCAAGCTCATGGATTTTCGATTTTATCCCGTGCCGTGACAGATATTCCGATGCGTCCAGCGGCGGCAGATCATGGTGTTTTTCTTCCTCGACCACGACAATATGCACCTCGCTGGCCAGTTTGAGCAAAGGCACCGCGGCGCGCAGGGCGTTGCCCGCTTCGAAACTGCCGTTCCAGGCCACCAGGGCAGGGCCCGCCGCATCGAATTTCTTGACGCTGTCCGGCTGGACAACAACCGGAACATGGGTGCTGAAAATCACGTCACCCAAGATGCTGAGCGGAGTGGTGTTGTCTTTCACACCGCTGCACGAACTTAACAGTATCACGTCTGCCAGTGCCGAATTTCTCGCAATCCCACGCGCGGGCTCTGCATTGGCGGTTTCATAATCCCAGGGCACGTCCTCTCCGGCCAGACGCTTTTCGATTTCAGCTTGCAGCTTCGCGTCCATTTCGGCGGCATATTTGCCAACATCATACATGATCGACATGCCGGTCACGCCGTCAAAGACCATCTGCGGATTATAGGGGTTGGTGCGCAGGCACTGGAGATGCCCCTTCAGCGCGCGGGTCAAATCCAGCGCAGCCTGAAAACGTGCATCAAGCCCGGAATCGTCATTCACATATAGCAGCACAGATTTCATCGTCTCTCTCCGATCAATTATATATCTGTCCGTCGGATTGTTTCCGGAAGTCCAATGGTGTCGCTCCGGACTCATTCACAGCATCAGAAGCCCTGAAGATGCCGCAACTGCAACGGGCGGGCCATCCGTAGTGTTACCTAGGGGTCTGATGAAAAGCCTCTCCGAGATAGAGATGGCGCACGGCTTTATCCTGCAGCATGTCTTGAGGCTTGCCGCTAAACAATATCCTGCCCTCATGCAGAACGTAGACCCGGTCGAGCAGATCGATCATTTCCCGGACATTCTGATCGGTGATCAGGATCCCGACATCGTGGCTCTCCAGATCGGCGATCATCGCCTTGATGTCTCTGACGGACATCGGGTCGATCCCGGCAAAGGGTTCGTCAAACAGCATGATGGATGGGCGCGCGGCCATAGCCCGCGCGATTTCGCAGCGTCGCCGCTCTCCGCCAGACAGGGCTCGGGCCGGAACATGGCGGACATATTCGATGTGAAATTCGTCGAGAAGCTCGCTCAGCTTTTCCTCTCGCAATCGCGGGTCGGGTTCGAACAGTTCGAGCACCGTCATGATATTCTGTTCGACCGTAAGACCGCGAAAAATCGAAGCTTCCTGAGGCAGATATCCCAATCCGCGCAGCGCCCGCTGGTCGAGTGGTAATGCGGTAATATCCTCGCCATCGAGACAAATATGTCCGGCATTCACCCGCAGCAGCCCGAGTATCGAATAGAATGTGACGGTCTTTCCCGCACCGTCGCGCCCTAACAAGCCGACAACCTCGGAAGGACCTACTGTGATGGACACATCCTCGAGAACTGTCTTTTTGCCGAATTTCTTGCAAATTGAAACCACGGAAAGTCCGGTGCCGGCTGGCGACGGCTGTTCTGCAGAATGCGGCAAATCCGGGTGGGCGACTGTTTTCAATGGCTCGCCGTCCTCCGGCGGAACGGTATCGCTAGCAAGCCCATGCGCCGGGGACCATCTGGCCAGACCGCGCTCCAACAGATTTGCTGCGGCTGTCAATTTTCATATTTCTCGAGCATTTTGGCGAGCGGCTCGGCGTCTGCCGCTCCGAATGCTTTCGGAATTTCAGCAAGCAGTTTTTCGGCGGTTTCCGCCTTCATATGTTTTCGGATGACGCCAAGCGCCCGCGGGGCGGCGACCAGTACGACGCCTGCTTTGCAATCCGCGACAATATTCTCGATCCTGGGCACCAGCTCGGTCACGAAGCGGTCTTCTTCCTGCTGTTGCAGATCTGTAATTTCGTGCGCGCCGCGGCTGGGAGATTTGCTCTGGAAACTGCGCCCTGGCCGGTCTGTACCGAGTTCCGAAGTGCGTAGTGCAGGGACTTTATGTTCCTCGATCAGTTCCAGTACAGGGGCGAAGGCTTCTCCGACATTCCTGAACATGGCCATCCGGGATCCGTCGATCGCGATTATCCTGCTATCCTTGCGTACCAACATTTCAATCTCCCATCAGATTTTGACTCCAGACTTTGTAGGATGGGCACTGAACAGCGGCGATAGGTATTGTTACGGACCGGCACAGGCCACATACGAATAATTACGTAACGACAAAGACCTTCCGCGGTCCGACACTGACATATGAAAAGTCGCGGCAGTAGAGGAAGGACCAGCTATGACGGAAAAATCAGGCATCAAGAAAAGCGTTTCCAAGGCGGGGGCATTGCTCATGACCATGCTGCTGTTCGCCTGCGCAACGGCAACGCCCTATCAACCTCAAATCGCAGGCCAGCGTGTATCCGGGGGCTATTCGGAAACCCGGCTGGACGAGAATCGCTATCGGGTGAATTTTTCAGGTAACAGCTTCACGTCGCGGGAGACGGTCGAAGGCTATCTGCTCTATCGGGCGGCGGAGCTGACCGTCGAGAGTGGTTATGACTGGTTCCAGATTACCGATCACACCACGGAAGCGGATCGGCGCACTTATGTGGAACGCTCCCCGCGCTACAGCCCCTGGTACGGATCGAGCTATTTATACTGGCGGCCGCATTGGCGCTACTATCGCGGCGGCGTCTGGGCCACTTGGCATCCTTATGGCCGCGATCCCTTCTGGTCTTATGATACCGATATACGCACGGTGGAGCAATAAGGATGCCAA
>CAXHZT010000017.1:0-61499 GCA_964022345.1 uncultured Sphingorhabdus sp. | reverse complement strand
CCGGCCGGATCGAGCAAAAGGGCCATGTATTATTATACCGCAATCTGCTGAGAGACGACAAATCCATTCTGGTCGCGCAACTGCACCAGTGGATTGACGATGAGCAGGTCGATGTCATCATCACCACCGGCGGAACGGGTCTGACTGGGCGCGATATCACCCCCGAGGCGCTGGATGCCGTGAAGGACAAGGATATCCCGGGCTTTGGGGAATTGTTCCGCTATCTGAGCATCGCCAAGATCGGCACTTCGACCGTGCAATCCCGCGCTTGCGCCGTGGTTGCGCGCGGCACTTATATCTTCGCGCTGCCCGGATCGAACGGCGCGGTTAAAGATGGCTGGGACGGCATTCTCGATACCCAGCTGGACAGCCGGCACCGCCCCTGCAATTTTGTCGAGCTGATTCCCAGACTGCTTGAAAAATAGCGACTCATTTCATTTGTTCTTACTATGTTCTCATACTATAGTGAACAAATGCGCAACAAAAACACCATATATCCAGAGGCCCGAAAAGGACGCGGCGCGCCGACGAACGGGGTTTCGCAGCGGTTCAACCTGCTGGACCGCGAACCAGATCGCGACTGGCTGGATGAAAGGGAGCTGATCGGCGACAGTCCTGCCAGACTGCGGACCGAAGTGACGATAGAATTTCCAAAATCGATCATAAACTACAATACGTCACCCGACCTGCCATTCGATCGTTCGATCAACGCCTATCGCGGCTGCGAACATGGCTGCGTCTATTGCTACGCGCGGCCGACGCATGCCTATCACGATCTGTCTCCCGGCCTCGATTTCGAGAGCAGGCTATTTGCAAAACCTAACGCCGCCGATCTGCTCCGCCAGACATTTGCCAAACCCGCATATCAGCCGGCCAGTCTGGCCATCGGTACCAATACCGATCCCTACCAGCCGATCGAGAAACGCTACCGGATCACCAGGCAGATACTCGAAGTGATGCTGGAGACATGCCATCCGGTGGTGATCACCACCAAATCCAGTCGCGTGGTCGAGGATATCGATCTGCTGGCCCAACTGGCGACGCAACAGCTTACGGCGGTGGCGATTTCCATAACCTCGCTCGACCCGAAAACGGCGCGGCTGCTGGAACCCAGAGCGCCCGCTCCCGCGCGCAGGCTGGAGGCCGTGCGGGCGCTCAGCGCCGCCGGCATATATGCGCATGTCAATATCGCGCCGGTCGTCCCGGGGATCACCGATCACGAGATTGAAACGATTGTCGCGGCGGCAGCGGAATGCGGCGCTAAAAGCATCTCCTTCATTCCCATGCGTCTGCCCCATGAAGTCGCGCCCCTGTTCGAACAATGGCTCGAAACCCATTATCCGGAGCGCAAGGCCAAGGTGATGAGCATCGTCCGGCAAATCCGCGGCGGCAAGCGCAACGATCCCGATTTCCACAGCCGGATGCGAGGTCAGGGACCATGGGCCGACCTGATCCGCACCCGCATAGGCATCGCGTCGCGCAAGGCCGGAATCGGCAAAGCGAAGCTCAAACTCAGAACCGATCTGTTCCGGCGCCCCGTAATCAAGGGTAGCCAGATGGAACTGTTCTAGGCGTCCAACAGGCTTTTCAGCTTATAATCCTTATATTCCTCGCGCAGCGACCGTTTGAGGATTTTCCCGGTGGCGGTGTGCGGCACCTCGGCGACGAATTTCACTTCGTCCGGCAGCCACCATTTGGCGACCTTGTCGCCGAGATAGTCGATGATCTCGTCTTCCGACACCTCGCTGCCGGGCTTGCGCACGACCAGCAGCAGAGGCCGCTCGTCCCATTTCGGATGATAGACGCCGACCGCTGCCGCTTCGGCAACACCGGGACAGCCAACCGCGGCATTTTCCAGTTCGATCGAGCTGATCCACTCGCCACCCGACTTGATCACATCCTTGGCCCGGTCGGTAATCTGCATCGTCCCATCGGGATGCAGCACCGCGACATCGCCGGTGTCGAACCAGCCGTCGTCCTCGACCGCATCCTCGTCGGCGCGATAATAGCGCTGGATGATCCATGGTCCGCGGATTTCGAGGGTGCCGCTGGTTTTGCCGTCGCGCGGGGCGACATGGCCTTCCTCGTCGATCACCCGCAGCTCGACACCGAATGGCGGTCGGCCCTGCTTGCAAATGACATCCACCTGCTCGTCAAAGCTCAGCTCGTCCCAGTTGGCGGGAAGCGAACCGGCGGTACCGATCGGAGAGGTCTCGGTCATGCCCCAGGCGTGGGCAACACGGATGCCGTTTTTCATCAACCGCTCGATCATCGAACGCGGACAGGCGGAGCCGCCGATCACGACGACGCCCAATTTCCCGTAATCGCCGCCATTTTCATCCATATCGGCGAACATCGAAAGCCATACGGTCGGCACGCCTGCGCTGTGGGTCACGCCCTCGTCACGGATCAATTTCCACAGGACATGTGCCTCGTTGCTGGCCGAGAACACCATTTTGGCGCCGACCGCCGCACAGGCAAAGGGCAGTCCCCAGGCATTGGCGTGGAACATCGGCACGACCGGCAACATCACCGAGCGGGTCGCCAGATCCATCACATCGGGTTGGACTTCGGTGATCGCGTGGATGACGTTCGAGCGATGCTCGTAGAGCACACCCTTCGGATTGCCGGTGGTGCCGCTGGTATAGCAGAGGCCGCATGGATCATTTTCATCGACATCGACCCAGTCGAAATTGCCGTCTTCCGCATCGACCAGCTCGCGAAAGGTCGGATAATCGCCCTTCTCGCCGTCAAACTGGATATAATGTTCAACCGTTTTCAGCTGCGGCTTGAGCATTTCGACAATCGGCGCGAACATCTTGTCGAAAAGCAACACCCGGTCTTCGGCATGGTTGATGATATAGACCAGTTGCTCTTCGAACAGGCGCGGATTGACCGTGTGAAGGATGCCGCCGATACCGGCCGAACCGTACCAGCTGATCAGGTGGTGCGCATGGTTCATCGCGATAGTCGCGATCCGGTCGCCCTTGTTCATGCCAAGCCGTTGCAAAGCCTGCGAGAATTTGCGTGATTCCAGTCCGATTTCGGCCCAGTTGCTGCGGCTGATGCTGCCATCGGCCCAGTAGCTCACAATCTCGCGATCGCCATGCTCTCTCGCAGCGTGATCGATCAAATTTGTAATCTTGAGCGAACTCGCTTGCATTGCACCGGCCATATCATCTCTCCAAACAGTTTATATTTGGCGGGTTTCTGATATGTTTGAGCCTAGCTGACAAGCCTTAATTTGGGTTTTGCAACCCGCATCGGTCGCGCCGGCCCCAATCGCACCGAAGCGATCCCGTTAACTCGCTCCAGCATCTCAACGGTTTCGGCATCGAAGCGGAAGGATCGCCCCAGACAGACCTTGACCGGATCGCCATCGGGCCCCGCCATGCGCGCCACCAGTTCGCTCTGCCCTCCGACCAGCGGTGCCACGAGATTGGTCAGCTCGTGCAGACCCGCAATATCGTGAACTTCCAGCTCCATGCGCGTGCGCGTTGTCTTTTCCAGCCCATCAAGCGGCTGAACCGTGCGGATCGCGACGCGCGGATTCTCCTCTTCCGACTGTTGATCCAGCTCGACCTTCAGCAGCGCGCAACGCCCCTGCTCCGCAAGTTCCGCGATAATCTTGCATTGTTCCTCTTCAAAACAACTGCCCGAAAACTGACCGCTACTATCGGACAGGTCGGCAAGTATGAAACGTTTGCCTCTGCGGCTATCGCGCCAGCGCACCTTCTCGATCAGCGCGGCCATTACCGCCGGCTTGCGTATACCTTCCCCGATAGGACCCTCGCCGCATAGGGCGGCATAGGTCAGCGCGCCGAGCGACGAGGTCACAGCCTGAAACTGGGAAACGGGATGCGCTGAAAAATAGAAGCCGAAGGCGTCCCTTTCATGAACCATGATTTCGTTAAGCGACCAATTGGAGTCTTTCGGCAACCGTATCGCCTGCATCTCGCCACCGGCGCTGCCCTCTCCGAACAGCCCCCCCTGTCCGCTTTCCCGTGCGTCGGCGGCGCTGTTGGCGACCGACAAGATCATGTCCGCCCCGTCATGAATTGCCGCGCGGTTCGGTTCCAAATCATCAAAGGCGCCGGCCGATGCGAGGCTCTCAATCTGCCGTTTGTTCAGTCCGCGCGGATCAATGCGGTTTGCAAAATCCTCAATGGAAGAAAACGGACCTTCCTGAGCCCGCTCCGCCACGACCGCCTGCATGGCCTTCTCGCCGACATTTTTCAGGCCAGCCAGCGCATATCGAACCGCAAGCAGCATATCCGGTTGTTCTTCGACGGAAAAATTGGGTCGACTTTTGTTGATCGACGGCTGCAAAATGGTCACGCCCAGTCTTTTCATATCGTCTACAAAAATGCTGAGCTTGTCGGACTGGTGCATGTCGAAGCACATTGATGCCGCGTAAAATTCATGGGGATGATGCGCCTTTAACCAGGCCGTCTGATAGGCGAGCAACGCGTAAGCGGCGGCATGGCTCTTGTTGAAACCATAGCCGGCGAATTTGTCGATCAAATCGAATAGCTCGTTGGCCTGCTCGCTGTTCAAACCTTTTTCCGCCGCGCCGGTCACGAATCTCTTGCGCTGGACATCCATTTCCGCCTGGATTTTCTTACCCATGGCGCGCCGCAGCAAATCTGCTTCGCCTAGCGAATATCCGGCAATGATCTGCGCCGCCTGCATGACCTGCTCCTGATAGACGAAAATCCCGTAAGTCTCCTTCAGGATGTCTTGCAGCAGTGGATGCGGATAGGCGATTTCAACGCGGCCGTTTTTTCGATCGCCAAAGAGCGGGATATTGTCCATCGGGCCCGGCCGATAGAGCGAAACGAGCGCAATAATATCGCCAAAATTGGTTGGTTTCACCGCTGCCAGCGTGCGCCGCATGCCTTCCGATTCAAGCTGGAACACGCCAACCGTGTCGCCGCGCTGGAGCAGCTCGAAAACCTTTTCATCTTCCCAGCTCAGCCCGTCCAGGTCGACCTTTATACCGCGCTCGGCGAGCAACTCGACAGCCTTCTTCAGCACCGACAGCGTTTTCAGTCCGAGAAAGTCGAATTTTACCAGACCGGCTTTTTCGACAAATTTCATGTCGAACTGGGTCACCGGCAGGTCCGAGCGGGGATCGCGGTACAGCGGCACCAGCTGATCGAGAGGGCGATCGCCGATGACCACGCCGGCGGCATGGGTCGAACTGTGCCGCGGCAGGCCTTCCAGCTTCAGCGCCAGATCGAACAGCCGCTTGACGTCCGCTTGCTTATATTCCTGCGCCAGCTCTGAAATACCGTTGAGCGACCGTTTCAAATCCCAGGGATCGGTCGGATGGTTGGGCACCAATTTGGTCAACCGGTCCACCTGTCCGTACGGCATCTGAAGGACCCGGCCGACATCGCGCAACACCGCGCGCGCTTTCAGCTTACCGAAGGTGATGATCTGGGCAACCTGCCGGTCGCCGTATTTTTCCTGCACATAGCGAATGACTTCGCCACGCCGCGTTTCGCAGAAATCGATATCGAAATCCGGCATCGAGACACGTTCCGGATTGAGGAACCGTTCGAACAGCAAGCCAAGCTTGATTGGGTCGAGATCGGTGATGGTCAGCGCCCAGGCAACAACCGAGCCGGCACCCGAACCACGCCCGGGGCCTACCGGAATGTCCTGATCCTTTGCCCATTTGATAAAGTCGGCAACTATCAGAAAGTAGCCGGGAAATCCCATATTGACGATGACGTCCAGTTCGAAATCCAGCCGGTCGAAATAGATTTTGCGTTCATCCGGATCCGTAAGCTCCAGCACGTCCAGCCGCTGTTCAAGACCCGCCGCAGCATCCTGCCGCAATTGTTCAATTTCCCCGGCGAGGTCTCCGGCCAGACTGGGCAGGATCGGATCTCTTTTCGGTGGGGAAAAGGCGCATCTCTGAGCAATGACCAAGCTGTTTTGCAACGCCTCCGGAATGTCGGAGAAAAGCTCTTCCATCACCAGGGCGCTCTTCATCCAGAGATGTTTCGAGGGCTTTTCCCGCTCGTCATTCTCGACATAGGCAGACTGGGCGATACATTTCATCGCATCATGGGCTTCATGAAAATCCGGCTCCGAGAAGCAGCTCGGATTGGTCGCTACCAAAGGAATATTGCGATCCATGGCCAGGGCGATCAATCCCGATTCAGCCGCCACCTCGACTGGATCTTCCCGGCGGGAAAGTTCGACATAGAGCCGCCCCGAAAAATGTTTTTCCAGCAAGGACAAATAGTTTTCGGCTTCGGACTGCTGTTCTTCCGCGATCAATCGGGCCACAGCGCCCTCGCCGCCGCCCGTCAAGGCGATCAGGCCAGCGCTGTGTTCACCCAGCATGTCCATGGCAACATGCGCTTCCAGCTCGCTGGGCCGGTCAAGATGAGAGGCAGAGACGAGCTTGCAAAGATTTTCATATCCCTGCGCGTCCTGTGCATAGAGCGCCAGCCAATCCAGAGCCGGTTTATCTGCGTCGGCGCTCCCCGGCCGCGCAATTCTCAAGAAACAGCCGGTAATCGGCTGGACGCCTTGGGCGCGGCAACCGTCATCAAACGCCATTGAGGCAAAAAGGCCGATCCGGTCGCACAGGGCAACCGCCGGAAACCCGCGCTCTTTCGCGGCGGCTCCGATCGCCGCAGGCTCCATCGCTCCGTCCAGAATCGTGTAGGCCGAGAAAGCGCGAAGATGAACGAAAGAGTTATGGGCCATTTTGTCAGACTAGCGAGGCTTGATGATCTTGCATATACCGCCGAGCTGTCCGGCCGGAACTATCGACCGCTTGTCCACAGCAAATTAGACCATGGATACTATCAGGGCCGGTTCAGCCCGCGAAAACAGACGCAATGTCAGGCCAGCGTTATAAAAGCGCTTCTATCTCGCTCTTTAACTGCTCCGGCTTGACGGCCGGTCCGTGACGGGCAACGACATTCCCCTCCCGGTCGACCAGAAATTTCGTAAAATTCCATTTGATTCTGGACCCCAGAAGGCCCGATTTTTCGGATTTCAAATATTTCCAGAGCGGATCGGCATCATTTCCATTCACGTCAATTTTCGCCATAAGCGGAAAGCTGACGTCATAGTTTAGCGAGCAAAAATTCTTGATTTCCTCTGCGTCGCCCGGCTCCTGATTCCCGAACTGGTTGCAAGGGAAAGCCAATATTTCGAGACCTTTGTCCTGATATTCCTGATGCAGTTTTTCCAGGCCTTCATATTGTGGCGTGAACCCGCATTTCGAAGCAGTGTTCACGATCAAAAGAACCTTGCCCTTATAGTCGGACAGGTCTTCCATCGAGCCATCCGCTGTCTTCACCTGAAACTCAGTAACCGTCATATGCGCCCCGCATTTTTAGATTTTGTGCATTTTCCGTGACCATCAGATTGATACTCGCACCGGAAAAGTCAAAGCCAATCTTGCTTTGGACCAAAAAACCTAGCTCAATACACCTTCGTGCAGCCGCACCACGCGATCCATTTTCGCCGCCAGCCGCTCGTTATGTGTCGCGATCAATGCCGCGCTTCCCTCTTGCCGTACAAGACCGATAAACTCCGCCAACACGAGATCAGCGGTCGCTTCATCGAGATTACCTGTGGGTTCATCAGCCAGCACCAGTTTCGGCGCATTGGCCAGAGCGCGGGCAACCGCAACCCGCTGTTGTTCGCCACCGGACAATTTGCTCGGTTTATGATCCAGCCGTTCACCCAGACCCAGACTGCGCAACAGTTTTTCCGCTCGCTCTTCCGCGGCTCGTTGCGTCGCGCCCGATATCAACTGGGGCATCACAACATTTTCCAGGGCAGAGAAGTCCGGCAATAAATGATGGAACTGATACACGAAACCCAGCAGATCGCGCCTGATCCGCGTGTGGCCGCTGGCTGGCAGCTGTGCGGTCTCTTCGCCGTTCAGCTTGATCGACCCTTCAAAGCCGCCTTCCAGCAGCCCCACCGCCTGAAGCAGCGTGGATTTTCCCGAACCCGACGGGCCCAGAAGGGCAACGATTTCGTTTGCGTTGATATCAAGATTGACGCCGCGAAGGACCTCGATACGGACGTCCCCCTGTACGAAACTGCGTTTTACGTCACGTAGCTCGACGGTTCTCGGCTTGATGGGATCATTCATAACGAAGAACCTGGACGGGATCGGTGCTGGCCGCCTTGTAGGCAGGATAGAGAGTTGCCAGAAAACTGAAGAGCAGCGCGAGCCCTGCAATGCCGACCACTTCCATCGGATCGGTCCGCGCTGGAAGTTCTGTCAGGAAACGGATCGACGGATCCCAGAGATTCTGCCCGGTAACCAACTGCACAAAGTTGATGACATTCTGCCGAAAATAGATCGCGATCAGGCCGAGAACGATACCCGCTGCTATCCCCAGAGTGCCGATAGCGGTCCCGACGGTGACAAAAATTCGCAGCAGCGAGGCGCGAGACGCTCCCATGGTTCGCAATATCGCGATATCCCTCGTCTTCGCGCGCACCAACATGATGAGCGACGACAATATATTGAATACCGCAACCAGTATGATGATCGACAGAATTACAAACATCACCACGCGCTCGACCTGCAAGGTTTCAAACAGAGAGGCGTTCATCGTCTGCCAGTCGGTAATTACGCCGCGATTAGCAACTTTCGGTACCAGAGGCGCTATGATCTGCCCGACATTGTCAGCGTCATTGGTCTTGATCTCGATCATTCCGATCTGGTCACCGAGCAGAAGCAAAGTCTGGGCATCTTCCATCGGCATCATCACCAGCGCCTTGTCATAATCATATACGCCCACCTCGAAGATCGCCGCCACTTCATAGGCAATTTCTCGGGGCACGGTTCCAAACGGCGTGGATCGTCCTTGCGGGTTTATTACGGTGATCCGACTGCCCAGCTGCGCGCCGAGCGTTGTCGCCAAGCGACTTCCGATACCGACCCGCCCTGCCCCGGGTTCGAGACGGGACAAATCCCCCGCAACGGTTTTCCCGTCCAGTGTTTCATTGTTCAATATATCTTCAACCAACATCCCGCGAACCAGCACCGCCTCGACCCGTCCGTTGAACGTCGTCAACAACGGCTGCTCGATCATCGGGGATGCAGAGACCACCCCTTCGGTTTCGCGGGTTTCCTTCAGCAAATCCCGCCAATCGGGCAGTCGTCCGCCATAGCCCTGAATGACGGCATGGCCGTTCAGCCCGACGATCTTGTCAAACAGCTCGGCACGGAAGCCATTCATGACGCTCATCACCACGATCAGGGCGGCGACGCCCAGCATCACCGCGACCAGACTGATACTGGCCACGAGAAAGATGAACCCCTCGCCTTTTCCGGGCAACAGATAGCGTTTTGCGATGACCCATTCGTAACGGGATAGGAGCATGACTTGCGAAGACTTCCTTGGATCAGGTTTCCTTTGCCTTTACGGTCGCTGATCTGGGCAAGCAAGTGGCATGGTAGTTAATCTTCTGTTGCCGATATGACACAAATGATGAGCAATCTTTCCAAAGGCCGAAATTTACCATGACAAATTTATGTCAGTCGATCAGAGATGATAACAGAATCAAACATCTCGATTAACGGGTCATGGTTCAGGGATCCTTTCCGGTTCCGCCAAATGTTGGGGGACACGCGGCGTTGAATAGGAAGGGAAAACAGGGGGCGAATTTATTCGTCACCATTTTCGCCCGGGTGCTGTTTGGCATCCGGGCGTTTTTTTTGGCATAAAATTTTCTAAATCGTTGGAAATTTGCCGTTTTCTTCCTCTTGAATTCTCAGCACCCGATCATATCTTTAGGAATGTGGAATGCCTTTCGGGTTCCGCAACAGCGAACCGGATGCCGCATTTGCGGGTCCAAATTTACATTGCTCATTATAAGAGGATATAGATATGAACCGTTTTGACTTTACCCCCTACCGCCGGTCCACCGTAGGATTTGACCGGCTGTTCGACCTTCTTGAAAACAACGCCCGTGCGCAGCAGTCCGAGAATTACCCGCCGTTCAATATCGAACGCAGCGGTGAAGACCAGTATCGGATCACTCTTGCCGTGGCAGGTTTCAAGGATGATGAAATTGAAATCACCGCCCAGCAGAACCTGCTTCTCGTAGCCGGCAACAAGCAAGCCGATGACAACGAAGGCAAGCAGTTCTTGCATATGGGTATCGCCAACCGGAACTTTGAGCGGCGCTTCGAGCTCGCCGACTTTGTTCGCGTGGAAAATGCCCAGCTGGCCGACGGCCTGTTGGTTATCGACCTGATCCGCGAAATTCCGGAAGCGATGCGCCCGCAGACAATCGCCATCAACAAAGGCGGCAATGTCACCAAAATCGCCGACAAGCGGAAAAAGAAAGAAGATAAAGCCGCTTAACCCGGCTTTTCAAACAAAATCACGGGCAGCCGGAGCAATCTGGCTGCCTATTTTTTTGAAAAAAATGGGGTAGCCGGATGAGGATCCGACTACCCCTGACACCCGCTTGGTGTCACTCTTGACGATAATTAGCCCGGGTCGCAAAAGGCCAATTTTCGTCAAGAATCTGCTTCGGCAATATGGGAGAGCATTGCATGGTCCAATATGCGGACCTTGCCATTCTCGACCGCCACGATCTGATCTTCCGACCAGGTCGACAATTGCCGGTTAATATGTTCACGCGACATCCCGGCAAAGTTGCCAAGCTCGCTCTGACTCAAGTTCAGTTTCAGCCGCCCTTCTTCCGCTCCGACGACAGAAAGCCGCAACAGATAGCGGGCCAGACGCGGCCCGGAAGTATAGGCGCGATCACCTTCGATCATACTATTGGCCATACGGATACGGCTGGCCATGACCTGCAGGAGCCGCAGCGCCATATTCTTGTGCTTCGCCAGTATTTCTTCAAAAGCTTCGCGCGTGATCGAGAGAGCCGATGTCGGCTCGATCGCGGTTACGCTGGCGGTTCGTTCTCCGCCGTCGAGCAATGCAATTTCGCCCAGAACCTGGCCAGCTTCTGCATAGTCGAGGACAATTTCATGGCCATTGCTGGCGATCATGCTGGTACGCGCATAGCCTGACAGCAATATCAGTAGCGAGTTTCCAGGATCGCCTTGCATGATCAATTCATCCCCCTTTTTATATTGCATGAAATGCCCACGCAATATCAGGTCCGCCAGTTCAGCTTCACCGCAATTGGCAAACAGACTGTGCTCTGCCAAAATATTTGCCAGTTCCTCGGCGTTCACTATTCTTGTCCTTAGCTTTGACCGGAGGTGTTCAATAACCTCCCCCCTGAAGCATGTTGGTGACATTAGTCACATTTGGTAAAATGGATTGGACAAAATCGACATTGCCCGACCAGTGCTAAAATTCCCGCATTGTTAAAGACTAAACCAGACGGCTTTGCTCCAGCGCGGCGGCTATGAAAGATGCGAAAAGCGGATGAGGATCAAAGGGTTTGCTCTTGAGTTCGGGATGGAATTGAACTCCGATAAACCAGCTATGGTCCGGCCGCTCTACTATCTCGGGAAGTTCGCCGTCGGGTGACATGCCGGAAAAGATCAGTCCGGTCTTTTCGAGTCGTTCGACATAGCCCTTGTTCACTTCATAGCGATGCCGGTGTCGTTCGCTGATCTCACGACTTCCATATATTTCGCTGATCTTGGAACCCTGCTGCAATGCTGCATCATAGGCCCCGAGTCGCATGGTGCCGCCCAGATCGCCACCGGCCTCCCGCTTCTGCAGACCCTCTTCGGTCATCCATTCAGTAATCAGGCCGACAACCGGTTCATTGGTTTCACCAAATTCGGTTGTCGACGCGCCTTCTATGCCCGCCAGATTGCGGGCCGCCTCGACGCAGGCCATCTGCATGCCCAGACATATGCCAAAGAAGGGGATGTCGTTCTCGCGGGCAAATTTGACGGACCCGATTTTGCCCTCGCTACCGCGTTCGCCAAAGCCGCCGGGCACTAGAATCGCATGGAGAGGCTCCAGCTTTGCCGCCAGATCCTCGTCATTCTCAAACAGCTCGGCATCCAGCCAGCGGACCTGAACTTTGACGCGATTGGCAAGGCCGCCGTGGAACAGGGCTTCCTGCAATGACTTATAGGCGTCCTGCAGACCGACATATTTGCCCACTACGCCGACAATCACCTCGCCTTCGGGATGTTCGATCCGTTCCATGACATCATACCAGCGCGACAAATCGGGTTCGGGCGAATCGTCAATGCCGAAAGCGCGCAGAACTTCGTCATCCAAGCCTTCCCGGTGATATTGCAGGGGAACATTATAGATGTTGCTCGCGTCGAGCGCCGGTATCACCGATTCTTTCCGCACGTTGCAGAATTGGGCGATCTTCGCCCGCTCGCTATCGGGCAGCGGATGTTCGCAGCGGCAGAGTAATATGTCGGGCTGGATGCCCAGCGAAGTCAGTTCGCGAACGCTATGCTGGGTGGGTTTGGTTTTCAGTTCGCCGGCAGCGGCAATATAGGGCACCAGAGTGACATGCACGGAAATCGCGTTTTCCCGGCCGACCTTATTGCGCAACTGGCGGAGCGCTTCGATGAAAGGCAGGCTTTCGATGTCACCGACCGTTCCACCGATTTCGCAGAGGACAAAGTCGATACCGTCAAGCTGGTCCTCGGCGAATGCCTGGATCGCGTCCGTGACATGTGGAATGACCTGCACCGTCGCCCCGAGATAATCGCCGCGCCGCTCTTTGGTGATGATCGACTGGTAGATCCGCCCCGAAGTCACATTATCGGACTGCAGCGATGGGACGCCGGTAAAGCGCTCATAGTGGCCAAGATCGAGATCGGTCTCCGCACCGTCGTCGGTGACATAGACTTCGCCGTGCTGATAGGGCGACATCGTGCCCGGATCAACGTTGAGATAGGGGTCAAGTTTCCGGATTCGCACGGAATATCCGCGAGCCTGCAGAAGAGCACCGAGGCTCGCCGCCATCAGACCTTTGCCAAGAGAGGAAACCACACCGCCGGTTATGAAAATATATCGCGCCATGGGAGGGAAGGCTTAAGCCGTTAATAGCAGGTATGGCAATCCCGCGAATCCGGAAAAGCGAAATAAATATTATTTGAACCTGCCCAAAATCCGGTTGTCAGTCGGCCAGCGACTGCGCGCGCAAGTATAGCGGTTGCGACGTTCCGTGATTCAGTGACGGTAGACGGCTGTGGCGTGACCTATTGGTCCAGCGGAATGGAACCGTCCGAGGTGGTTGCCGGTGCTTCCTCTGCCGCCGCAGCAGCGGCTGCCGCCAGCGGATCATCGCCGACCAGTGGTACATCGTCAGCCGGAGCGGAAATCGGCGCGCTGGTATCGCGCTGCAGACTCTGGTCGATCGTTTCAACCTTGCCTTCCGCAGCAGCCAGAACCGCCAGAGTGATCGACAGGGCAACAAACAGCACGGCAAGAACAGAGGTCGTCCGCGTCAGCAAATCCGCTGCGCCGCGCGCCGACATCATTCCGGACGGCGAGCCGCCCACGCCCAGTCCCCCGCCTTCGGATTTCTGCATCAATATAACACCCACCAGCATGGCGGCGACGATGGCTTGAAGGACAGTGAGAAAAAGAAACATGGATTTTCCGAACTAATATAGCGAGCATACGCTCCGACGTGCAGGGCACATAGCGATTGACCTGCCCGAGTTCAAGCGGTGATCCATTCCCATGCACCCGCCAAAGTCAGACCAGGTCGGCCCAACGAAGCCAGAGCGCATGCGTTGTTCGATAGAATATGCCAGATACGGAACAATATATTCTCAACAGCGCGATCATCCGCGCTGCCCCGGGTCCCGAGATGCGGCCTATCTTGAGACGTGTCAGACGGCAGCAGCCGCCTCGATAATCGGGCTGAATTTCGCAGCCGTCAGACTCGCGCCACCCACCAGTCCGCCGTCAACGTCGGCCACTGCCAGTAGCTCGGCAGCATTGCTGCCATTCATCGACCCGCCATAGAGGATACGCACGGCATCACTACCCTGCCCCATCAGCTCTCCCAGCTTCGCACGGATCGCGGCGTGCATTTCTGCTACGTCGCTGGCCTCGGGAACCCGTCCTGTGCCGATCGCCCATACCGGCTCATAAGCGATGGTCAGCCATTCCGCTTTGGCGCCGGCGGGAAAAGAGCGGGCGAGCTGGACGGTAACGACATCAACCGCCTGCCCGGCATCGCGCTCTTCTTCGGTTTCACCAACACAGATGATGGCTCCCATGCCGGCCGCGTGGACAGCTTCGGCCTTTGCTTTCACTTCGGCATCGCTCTCTTGCTGGTCAGCCCGGCGTTCGCTGTGCCCCAGAATCGAGAAGCTCGCCCCCGCTTCCTTAAGCATCGCGGCGGAAAGGCATCCTGTATGGGCGCCGCTTTCGGCAAAATGGCAGTCCTGCGCACCAATGGCAAAGCCCGGATTCGCCTCAACGGCACCGGCGATCAGCGTTGCTGGCGGGCAAATCGCCACGTCCACGCCGTCATACCCGGCAGCGATTGCAGCGATTTCGGCAATGTCCGGCAGTTGCGCCCGCATCCCGTTCATTTTCCAGTTGCCGACGATATATTTCCGGTTTGCCATGATGCCCTTTGCCTTTTCTATTTTGCTCTGGTTCATCCGCTAACAAATATCCCGCATCTTGCCAATTTCCTTCCGCAGTCTTTTGCTTGAACCGATAAGCCAAGCCGCCTAAAGCAAGCTCAAATCCCACTCCCGCAATGGAACATCTCTTTCATGATCAGTTTTTTCCGCCGTATTTTTTCCTCGAAACTGGGTCTTTTTCTGACCTTCTGTTTCGTTGGTTTGATCGCCATTGCCTTTGCCACGGCCGACGTGTCGAGCAGCGGCACATTTGGCGGCGTCACCGGTTCGGGCACGGCGGCGAAAGTGGGCGACAGCAAGCTCACGACGGCGGAGCTGAGCCAGTCGGTAAACAATGCATTTCGCGGCGAGCAGCGCGAAAATACCGGACTGGACCTCAAATCCTTTATCAACGGCGGCGGCTTTGAAGGCGTTCTGGAGCGCCTGATCAACAGCTATGCAATCGCCGACTTCGGCACCAAATACGGCATGGCCGCCGGCAAACGGCTGGTCGACGGCGAAATCGCCAGCATCCCGGCTTTTCAGGGTGCTGATGGCCAGTTCAGCGAAGAAAATTTCCGGCGCGCGATGCAACAGCAGGGAATAAACGAAGCCCAGTTGCGTGCCGATTTTACCCGCAACCTGATGGCGGACCAGCTTCTCACCGCTGCCGGCTTCGGAGCAGCGGTACCGCAGAAACTGGTCATTCCTTACGCCTCCCTGCTGCTGGAATCACGCGAAGGACAAATAGCGACGATCCCGTCGGTTGCCTTCATCGACAACAGCCAGCCGGCCAAAGCGGCCGTTGCTGCTTTTTATGCAAAGAACACATCGCGCTACACGATCCCCGAACGGCGGACGATTCGCTATGCCCTGTTCGAAAAATCGCGGTTCAATGGCAAGATCAAGCCGAGCGAAAAGGAAATCGCGGGCTATTATAATTTGAACAAGGCCAGCTATTCAGCGAGCGAAACCCGCAATATCACCCAAGTGATCGTACCGACCGAAGCCGCAGCCAAGGCGCTGGCTGACAAGATCAAAGCCGGCACATCGATCGAGCAAGCGGCCCAGAGTGTCGGCCTGTCAGCCGCGAAACTGGGGGCAGTCAGCAAAAGCGATTTTTCCAATAGCGCATCGCAAGCCGTTGCAGATGCCGCATTTGCAGCACGCTCCGGCAGCGTCGCTGGACCGGCGCAAAGCGCGCTTGGCTGGCATATCGTCAAGGTCGAGAACATTACGAAGATTCCCGGCCGGACGCTGGACCAGGTCAGGACCGAGATCGTCAACGAGCTGACGCGCGAGAAAATCGACGAGGCGATGGCCGAGCTGACTGTCCGGCTGGAAGATGAATTTGCCGACGGAGCCACGTTGGGCGACATCGCCGAAGCCGAGGAACTGAAGATCGAATCCACGCCCCCGCTTCTCGCCAACGGACAGAATCCGACTGATCAGAATTACCGGCCGATCCCGGAGATGCAGCGGATATTGCCGATTGCCTTTGCGGTGGATGAGGATTCCGGGCCACAGATTATCGAAATTATTCCCGGCCAGCAATATGCCGCGATCGACGTCTCGCAGATTACCGAATCCGCTCCCCCGCCGCTCGCGCAGATCGAACAGCTGGTAACCCGCGACTATATGCTGGATCAGGGATCGAAAAAGGCAAAGGCCGTCGCGGACAAGATTGCCAAGGCTGTGAGCGACGGCACGTCCTTGTCCAAGGCCATCGCCGATGCCGGGGTAAAATTACCCAATGTCCAGAAGATCAGATCTACCCGGGCCGAACTCGCCCGGCAAAGCCAGCAGGGACAAGTTCCCGCGCCGCTTAGTCTGATGTTCAGCATGGCCCAAGGCACTGCCAAGCCACTGGCCGCGCCGCGTGACCAGGGATGGTATGTGGTCGTGCTCGACAAGCTCAATCGCGGTGATGCCTCGAAACGAGAAGATTTGTTGAACGCGACAAAGACACAGTTTAAACAGGTGTTCGGCAACGAATATACCACGCAATTCGTCAACGCGATGAAGGCCGATATCGGCGTCGAGCGCAACGACGACACGCTGGCCGCGCTGAAAAAACAGCTGCTCGGCGGGAACTGATATCATCATGGCGGGCAGTTTCGGAACCGAAGCGGCACGCGCGGCATTGGACAGCGGTAAGCCGGCGCTGATCTGGCGACGTCAGGTTGCCGATACCGAAACGCCGGTATCCGCTGCCCTGAAGCTGATGGAAGATGGCCGCGGCGACTATCTGCTCGAATCGGTTGAAGGCGGCGAGACCCGCGGACGCCACAGCATGATCGGCCTCGCGCCCGATCTGGTGTTCCGGGCTGATGGCGAGAAAGCCGCGATTAACCCTATTTGGCTGCAGGACCGCGACGCCTTTGCCCCGGAAAGCGGCGACAGCCTCTCCGCCCTGCGCAATCTGGTCAAGAACTGCCAGATGGATGTGCCGGAAGAACTGCCCCGCGCCCTCGCCTGTCTGGTCGGCTATTTCGGCTATGAGACCATCGGCCTGGTCGAAAAGCTCCCACGCGCCCCGCAATCCGAACTGGACCTGCCCGACATGCTCTTCGTCCGGCCGACGGTGATCCTGATCTTCGACCGGCTGGCCGACGAGTTGTATCTGGTCGCGCCGGTGTGGCCCGAGACGGACGGTGAAAGCGAAACAAAGATTACCTCGGCAGAGGAACGGCTGGATGAAGTTGAGCGCGGATTGGCTAACCCCGTTCGTCCTGAGCTTGTCGAAGGACGAGTATCAGCGACCAACAAGGTTGGCTTAGACACGCTCAGCCCGAACGATCCGGAGTTCACGCCCCGGGTCTCCGCCGAGAAATATGGCGAGATGGTGCTGCGGGCCAAGGATTATATCGAGGCCGGTGATATCTTCCAGGTGGTGCTGGCGCAGAGATTCACCACGCCCTTCACCCTGCCGCCGATAGAGCTTTACCGCGCATTGCGACGGATCAACCCTTCACCTTTCCTGTTCTTCCTCGATCTGCCCGGCTTTGCGCTGACTGGCTCGAGCCCGGAAATACTGGTCCGCGCGCGCGACGGCGAGGTCACCATCCGGCCGATTGCCGGCACCCGCCCGCGCGGCAAGAATGCCGCCGAGGACAAAGCGAACAGGGAAAGCCTGCTCGCCGACCCCAAGGAACGCGCCGAACATCTGATGTTGCTTGATCTCGGTCGCAACGATGTCGGCCGCGTCACCAGTGCAAATAGCGTGGAGGTCACCGACAGCTACACCGTCGAGTTCTACAGCCATGTCATGCATATCGTCTCCAATGTCGTTGGCCAGCTGTCTCCGGACAAGGACGCGCTCGACGCCCTGTTCGCCGGCTTCCCCGCCGGCACGGTCAGCGGCGCACCGAAAGTCCGCGCCTGCCAGATCATCGCCGAGCTCGAGCCCGAAACCCGCGGCGCCTATGCCGGCGGTGTCGGCTATTTCTCTCCGGATGGCAGTATGGACAGCTGCATCGTGCTGCGCACCGGGATCGTCAAAGACGGCATGCTGCACGTGCAGGCGGGTGCCGGGATCGTCGCGGACAGCGATCCGGCCTATGAACTGGCCGAATGCCGGGCCAAGGCCGGGGCTTTGCTGGCGGCGGCGAAAGAGGCGGTGAAGCGGGCGCGGGATGTGGGGTTCGGGCAGTAAGCCGGAATTTCTGCTTCCGCCGCGAAAATGTCGTGTCCGGCTTGGATTGCCAACGGGACCCGTGCGCTGTAATGCCAGCGAATGTCCAAAGCTGATCGTCTTGACCGCCTAGATGCCCGCCGTTCCGGTCTCGAAACGGACTATGAGGCTGTGCTTCTCGATGCGTTGCGAACAGCGGCCGCTGGCAAGTGGGGCCTGTTTGACCACAATGGTGATCGCGCCACCCGCGCCGCCATCGCTCCCACAATCAATGAACTGCAGGAATTGGGCGAGGAAATAGACCGGGCACGGGAAATTCTCTTCATGCCGCCCTTCGAACTGCAACAGCAATTTCTCGCCTCACGCGGTCCGGCCGCTCCGCAAGCCGTAGGCGAACCGAAACAGGCACGGGCCTGGCTGGATCGACTTGCCTCCGCTGTCGACGATCAGACCAGCTAGATCCGGAATCGCGACTAGAACGCGCCTTTCCACAAAACTTCCAGAGACAGTGCCCGTCAAGACCATAGCAAGTTTTGATCGCTGGCACCCTACTCCAGCATCTTCGGCGCTTCCTTCATCAGCTTCGCCTTAATCTTGTTAGCAAACATCGCCAGTATCGGCGGCAGGTCGAGCACCGCGTAGACCTCGTCCGCGCGAACATGCATGTCGCTGACGATGCGCTGGCCGATGGCTTCGAGGGTGAAGTGGAGATGGTCACCCTCCCAATGGTGATCGGTCAGGCTGGCGCCCGGGATGACATCGCTGAGCGTGTGGATGCCGCTGCCGATGCGGTTCCTGGCTTCGGCCAGACCCAGTTTGTGCGGAATGTTGACGGTGACGGGCTCGCCCATGAAATATTCTCCCTTTTCGGTGCTTTATCAGCACTCGGTCGCACGTCAAAGCTTGGCGAGCGCGGAATTTCCGATTAGGCAGCTTCACATGATCCTCGTTATCGACAATTATGACAGCTTCACCTTCAACCTGGTCCATTATCTTATGGAACTGGGCGCCGAGGTGCGCGTGGAGCGCAATGACACGCTGACCGCCGGCGAAGCGCTCGCCACCGGGGCGCAGGCCTTCCTGATTTCCCCCGGTCCCTGCACTCCCAATGAAGCGGGCATATCGCTCGATCTGGTGGCGGCCTGCGCCGATGCTGGAAAACCGTTGCTCGGCGTCTGCCTGGGCCACCAGAGCATTGGCCAGCATTTTGGCGGCAAGGTCGTGCGCGGCGGGTTGATGCACGGCAAGACATCGCCGGTCACTCATGACAGCAGTGGCGTCTTTGCCGGCCTGCCCTCGCCTTATACCGCGACCCGCTATCACTCGCTGATCGTGGAGGATATTCCCGCCTGCCTGCCGGTCAACGCAACCGCCGACGATGGTTCGGTGATGGGATTCCGTCACGAAAGCCTGCCGATTCACGGCGTGCAATTCCACCCCGAGAGCATCGCTACGGAACATGGCCACAAGCTGCTGGCCAATTTCATGGCGATTGCGGGGATCGAAGCGAAGGAACGGATATGACTTTGCCCGATCCAGCGAGCGCCCTGTCCGAAGCAGCGGCCCGCGAAGCCTTTGCCGCAATCTTGGACGGCTCCTGCTCTGCTGAAGAGATCACCGCTTTTCTGGTCGCGCTGGCCGACCGGGGCGAGACAGCGACCGAGATCGCGGCAGCAGCAACCGAGATGCGCGCCAGGATGATCGGCGTCGACGCCCCCGCCCATGCGATTGATGTCTGCGGCACCGGCGGCGATGGCAGCCACAGTTTGAATATCAGCACCGCCACCGCGCTGGTGGTGGCCGCCTGTGAAATCCCGATGGCGAAACATGGCAATCGTGCGGCATCGAGCAAATCGGGTGCGGCGGACACGCTCGAAGCGCTCGGTCTCGATCTGGCAAAAGCGGCGACCAATGGCGAGCAGAGCCTGCGCGACATCGGCATCGCCTTTTTCTTCGCGCCCAATCACCATCCCGCGCTCGGCCCGCTGGCGCCGATCCGCAAGGCCATCGGTCGCCGGACGATCTTCAATCTGCTCGGTCCCTTGTGCAATCCCGCGAAGGTCAAGCGCCAGCTGATCGGCGTGGCTTCGCCCGATCTGGTCGAGATCTATGCCGAAGCGGCGCTGCAACTGGGTTATGACAAGGCGATGATCGTTTCCGGCGAAGAAGGGCTCGACGAACTCAGCATTTCCGGCCCCAGCCGCGTTGCCATGATCAGCGATGGCAGTGTCACCATCAGCCGCATCACCCCGGAAGATGCCGGCCTGACCCGCCATCCGGCGGAAGCGATAAAGGGCGGTGATGCGCAATATAACGCCGCTGCGCTCAAGGCGCTGCTGCTGGGCGAGAAATCCGCCTATCGTGATGCCGTGCTACTCAACAGCGCGGCGGCGCTGATGGTGGCGGGCGAAGTCGACAGCTGGGAAGAAGGCGTCGAGGAAGCCGCCGAGGCGCTCGACAAGGGGCTTGCCAACGCCATGCTCAATTGCTGGATCGCCAATCAATGAACAAGCTTGAAGAAATCTGCGCGACAACGCGGGAATATGTCCGGCAACGGAAGGCTGAAGTCCCGGCGTCGAAGATTAGCGATGACATCGCTCGTCAGACCGCGCCGCGCGGTTTTGCCGCCGCGATCCGGGCAAAATCGACCGACGGCTTTGCCCTGATCGCCGAGATCAAGAAAGCCAGCCCGTCCAAGGGCCTGATCCGCGAGGATTTCGATCCCCCGGCCCACGCCCGCGCCTATCAGGCTGGTGGTGCGGCCTGCCTGTCGGTTCTGACCGATCAGCCCTATTTTCAGGGTGCGGACGAATATCTGGTCGCGGCGCGCGCCGCGGTCGACTTGCCCTGCCTGCGCAAGGATTTCATGGTCGACCCCTGGCAGGTCGCCGAATCGCGGGCGCTCGGCGCCGATGCGATATTGATCATCATGGCGGTGCTGGACGACGCTCTGGCGGCGGAAATCGAGGCGGAAGCGCTGGCGCTCGGCATGGACGCGCTGATCGAGGTGCATGACGAAGCGGAGCTGGAACGGGCGCTGAAGCTGCAATCGCCGTTGCTCGGCATCAACAACCGCAATTTGAAGACCTTCGAGACCAGCCTTGACCAGACCGAACGGCTGGCGAAACTGGTGCCCGACGACCGGATCATGGTGTCGGAAAGCGGCATTTTCACCCATGAAGATTGCCAGCGCTTGTCGCAATCCGGCGCCCGCGCCTTTTTGGTAGGTGAATCTCTGATGCGACAGGATAATGTGGAGGCCGCAACCCGCGAGCTTTTAACAGGAACCAAATGAGCAAATTGACCCATATCGACGGCGACGGCGCGGCCCATATGGTCGATGTGGGCGGCAAGGCCGACACGGTCCGCGAAGCCCGTGCCGAGGGCCGGATCGCGATGAAACTGGAAGTCCTGGAAGCTATAAAGGCGAATGCGATGAAAAAGGGCGATGTGTTGGCAACCGCGCGCATTGCCGGGATCATGGCGGCGAAAAAGACCAGCGATCTCATCCCCCTGTGCCACCCGCTGGCGCTGACCAAAGTGGCGGTGGATTTCATGTTTTTAGAGGACGGCATCAAGGTCTCGGCCATGGCCCGGCTTACCGGCAAAACCGGCGTGGAAATGGAAGCTTTAACAGCCTGTTCTGTCGCACTTTTGACAATCTATGACATGTCCAAGGCGATGCAGAAGGACATGGTGATCAGCGATATCCGGCTGCTGTCGAAAAGCGGAGGAAAATCGGGAGACTGGGTCGCAGAATGAGCAGCTTGCTGCCTCTGGACGAAGCCCAGCAGCGACTGATCGCGCTGGCCTCCCGCCTGCCCGCAGAAAGTCTTTCCGTCCATGACGCGCTCGGCCGCTATCTCGCCGCCGACCTGATCGCCAGGCGCGAGCAACCGGCCGCCGATATGTCGGCGATGGACGGCTATGCGATTCGTTTCGAAGACCGGGAGGGTCCGTGGACATTGGTCGGTGAATGCCCGGCTGGCAGCCCGCCCTGCCGCGCGCTGGAAGCCGGAGAGACCGCGCGCATCTTCACCGGAGCGCTGCTGCCCGAAGGCGCGGATACCGTGGTCATGCAGGAAAATGTCGAGGCGGAAGGCGACACCATCCGCCTGACCGCAGAGCCTTCACCCGAGAGAGGTCGCCATGTCCGCCATCAGGGCGGCGATTTCAAGCAGGGCAGCGTCGGCTTGCCGGCCGGCAGCCTGCTCAACGCAGCCGCCCTCGGCGAAGCGGTGATCGCCGGCTATGGCGAACTCTCGGTCGGCACACAGCCCCGCGTGGCGGTGGTCTCGACCGGCGACGAACTGGTCGCGCCGGGCAGCGACACCCTGCCCCACCAGATACCCGCCAGCAATGACGTCATGCTGTCAGCCATGCTCTCCGGCCTGACCGCCGAAACCCGCAGCCTGAGCCGCGTTCCCGACGATATGGAGATATTGTGCCAGACGCTGGAAAGCGCGAAGGATTGCGATATCATCGTCACCATCGGCGGCGCCTCGGTCGGCGACCATGATCTGGTCGGTCCCGCCTTCGAGCGGCTCGGCGCGGAGATCGACTTCTACAAAATCGCGATGAAACCGGGCAAGCCGGTGATGGCCGGCAAGCTCGGCAAGACGGTGGTCCTGGCGCTCCCCGGCAACCCGGCCTCCGCCTTTGTCGCGGCCACTTTGTTTCTGCTCCCTTTGATACGATATATGGCCGGATCTGACCATTTTCTGCCCGAATATCAACGCGCAGCGACCACAAAGCCCCTACCCGCCAACGGCCCCCGCGCCCAGTTTCTGCGCGCCAAGGTCGATCAGACCGGGATCACGCCTTTTGGTAGCCAGGACAGCGCCAAACTTTCGGTTCTGGCTGCGGCCAACGCTCTGCTGTATCGACCTGCTCACGCGGAGGCGGCTGATGTAGGCGAGATGGTGCCGTTTATTGCGATATAGTCGGTAGCGTCGGGAGAAGGGCTTTCAATTTACCAGTAATTGATGCGTTTTTTTAGGAACCCGTCGCTCGTCAGGAATGTCTGCAACATCCCGAAAGCGGACACTAGGCACGATATCAGACTGCGGGTCTGCCGGTCAGACAAACACCTCTGCCGTTATTCAAAGTAACTGGCCACATTGATGTAACTCAAAAAGAAAAAACCAAGCGCGATTGCTCCCAATGCCAATATTTTGAGTGTACGTCTTTTCATTGGTAGTGTGCCCCTTAAATTTATCGCGTTGCATTGATCTCGAAAGCGGGCGTTTTGTTATGGTTTCATTTTTTCGGCTTGGCGCATTGCTTCCACCATATTTCGATCTTCAAATTTGTCACGCTGATACAAAGGCAACGAGTCAAATAAAGTCCTAGAAGGGGCCATCGCCAATGCATTAAGTCTTATGTCCTCGGCATCCTCTTCTCCACTCATACGACTGAGGTAGTATTTACAATACTCGCATATGTATCTGTGTCTTTTACCTTTTTTCTGGGAAGCAATGCTGATGGCGCGCTCCAACAAAATCCTAGCTTCGTTGAAATTGCGCTCCATTAAATGAAGCCTTGCTCCCATTGCGATGAGACGGGGGTCTTCGTCGTCCTGGAATTTTGAATAGCGTTCTCTTGCAGAGACAAGATCGTTCTCTCGCATAGATTCCCGAAAATCAGCAGCCGCGAATACTTCGGCAAAGAACTGGGAGACTTTTTTGAACATGGTATCGGTGTATCAAAATTCCTGTTGTTCGGAAACCCGACCCCGTCGAGTTAGAATCTTGTGATGTCACCAATTCCTAATGTCCGCTTTTGCGCCCAAAGCGGACATTAGAGAAGCCGAACAACCGCCACCGAGGCAGCAGTTCAGTATATCCACGTCTCCCACCCTTCTGCCAATGGCACAATCACTTCCCGCTTGACTTCCCCCGTTTTGTTTCTTAATTGTTCCGTATTCGTTCCCAGAACAGGACACTGGACATGCTCACGCAAAAGCAACATGAACTGCTGTGTTTCATTGATGAAAAACTCAAGGATAGCGGGGTTTCCCCCTCGTTCGAGGAAATGAAGGAAGCGCTCGGGCTCAAGTCCAAGTCGGGCATTCACCGGCTGATCAGCGCGCTCGAGGAGCGGCACTTCATCCGCCGCCTGCCCAACCGGGCGCGGGCGCTCGAAGTGTTGAAACTGCCCGAGGGCGGTTTGCACGAAGCGGAGCCCTCTAATGTTGTTGCGCTGCACCCGGAAACGCCGGTGCGCGAAGTGATCTCCAATCCTGCTCCGGCGGCCAATAATGACGTGCTGGAAATCCCGTTGCACGGCCGGATCGCCGCTGGCGCTCCGATCGAGGCGATGGAAGGCCAGTCGGCGCTCAGCGTGCCGGCCGCCCTGCTCGGCCCCGGCGAACATTATGCGCTGGAAGTGTCCGGCGATTCGATGATCGACGCCGGTATCCTCGATGGCGATTATGCGCTGATCCAGAAAACCGAAGTGGCGCGCGACGGCGAGATTGTCGTGGCCCTGATCCATGATGAGGAAGCCACGCTGAAATATCTGCACAAGGACGGTGTCCGGGTGCGGCTTGATCCCGCCAACGCCGCCTATGAACCGCAGATCTACGGCGCGGGCGAAGTGCGTATCCAGGGCAAGATGGCCGGATTGCTGCGCCGCTACTAATCGCGGCGGCCGCTGATCGCGTCTCCGCTCGCGGCGGTTCGATAGCGGGTCCATATATGCCTGCCGGTCCAGCCCAGTGCGGTGGCTATTTTCCTGTTCTTCAGATCGATGGTCATGCCGCCAACCTGCGACAGCAGGCTGCGGTCGGCCTTCAGCCAGCGCGGCTGGCAACTGTCCGGCAGCCGCCGCTCGCTGACCACGATATCGGCGCGGCGACAGGCAGCCACCAGCGCGAGCGCCGGGATATAGTGACCGCTGCGCGTCGCCAATATCTGCCAGTCGCGCCCGCCTGCCGATACGGTCGCCAGACAGCTGTCACCATTGCAGGTGGCGTTCGGCCAGTCTTCCAGCGCCTGCGATTCCCCCTCGATACCGGCATTTTCGCGGATCATATCGCGGATAAAATCGCCGCTGCGGCTGCGCAACATCGCCAGCTCGCCCTGCTCGTTGCGGATTGCGACATGGCGCCCGTCGCCGGTGATATAGAGATCGGGCGCGCGGGTGGTGGCGATGACCAGCCCGCCGAGCAGCAGCGGGACCAGCCCCCAGTAGCGCCAGCGCTCCCGCCACAAGCAGAGCCATAGTCCGCCGAGCAGCACCAGCGCGAAGGCGATCACCTTCATGGTCGGCAGCATTGTCACCGCGCCGGGCCGGCTGGAGACAAAATGGGCCAGCGCAATCAGGCTGACCAGCGCCTGTTCGCAGAACCACCAGACGGGCGCGCCCAGCCCGACACTGTCGAGCAACAGGGCGAGCGCCTCCAATGGCATGATCACGAATGTTGTCAGCGGAATGGCGACGATATTGGCCAAGGCGCCATAGAGCCCGGCCTTGTGGAAATGGTAGAGCGCAATCGGCATCAGCGCGATTTCCACCACCAGCCCGGTCAGGAACAGGGCAAAGACGAACCGTCCGGCGCGGCGTATCAGGCTTTCCTCGCGCAGCATGAATAGCGCCTTGATCCGCTGATGCTCGTGCAACGCGATGATCGCGGTCACCGCTGCAAAACTCAGCTGGAAGCTGGGGCCGACCAGCGATTCGGGCCAGAAGATCAAGACGAAGAGCGCCCCGGCAGCAACCATCCGCAGAGTGATTGCGCTGCGCCCCATCATCAGCGCCACCAGCACCAGCAGGGCCGCGACGCAGGCCCGGATCGTCGGCACCTGCGCCCCGGTCATCAGCGTATAGGCGACCGCCGCCAGCGCCGCGCAGGCCGCCGCGACGATCGGCAAGCGGAAACGCAGCGCCAGTGTCGGCGACAAGGCGAGCGACTTGAGCACCAGCAAATAGATCGCGCCGACCACCGCGGTCACATGCAGCCCGCTAATCGACAGCAGATGCGCCAGTCCGCTGCGCCGCATCGCCTCGGCATCCGCGTCGTCAATCGCGCCGCGATCCCCGGTGGCCAGGGTGGCGCCAATCGCACCGGCAGCGCCCGCCATCTGCGCCTGGACATGGGCCGAAAGCTGCTGCCGGTATCGGGACAGCGCAAAAACCGGATCCGCAGCGCGCAATATCCGGATTTCTCCCAGCGCCTGTCCGGTCGCGCCGAGCCCCTGAAACCAGGCGCGCTCGGAAAAATCATAGGCACCGGGCAGCGCCGGCATGGCCGGCGGCATCAGCCGCGCGCGCAGCTGGATCAGGGCCCCGTCCTGCAGATCGGCATCGGCTTTTTCGATCGGCACGTTCACGCGAACGCGCGGCGGCAGCCCGGAATTTTCACTGGTCCTCAGCGTCAGCCGGACCATATCGCGCGCCAATACCGGTTCGACCCGCTCGATTTCCGCATTGAACGTGGTGACAATCGGTCGCTCCAGCACCGGCGCGGCAACGCTCCAAGAACGCAGCCAGATCAGCGCGCAACCGATAGCGGCCAGCAGCGTAAACCAGAACAGCGCCTTGCCGGCTCTGGTGTTCCTTCCGGCCACGACGGCCAACAGGGCAATCCCGCCGCACATGCTAATAAAGGCCAGCCACCAGGCGCTATTGGCGAGATTATACCAGGCGGCAATGCCGCAGCCGAGCGCGACCGGCACCCAGAGAGGGAGCTGATCCCGCTCCTTCTCGAGCTGCATTTCAATCAATTTGGAGAGTTGTATATCGCGCCATAAATCAGACAATTGTCGCGGGTGAAACAGCGTGCTAAGGGCGGTGCCAGTCGAACCGGAACCGGTGCCTATGGTGCCATTCGGGCTCAATCCATCCCGCATTTCAAAATCCTATCACAGGGATCATGCAAGCGTGAATTCAAATGATGCTGAACAGCCGAAAGAGACAAATATGGTCGTAACCCGCTTTGCCCCCTCCCCGACCGGGTTCCTGCATATCGGCGGTGCCCGCACAGCGATGTTCAACTGGCTGTTTGCCCGGCACCACGGCGGAAAAGCGCTACTGCGGATCGAAGACACCGACAAGGCGCGCTCGACCCAGGAAGCCATCGATGCGATTTCAGAAGGGCTCGACTGGCTCGGCCTCGACTGGGACGGCGAAACGGTGTTCCAGTCCGAACGCGCGGACCGCCATGCCGAGGTTGCGCATGAATTGCTGGCATCGGGCAATGCCTATAAATGTTTTGCTACGCCGGAAGAGCTGACCGAAATGCGCGAAAAGCAGCGGGCCGAGAAAAAGCCGATGCGCTATGACGGCCGCTGGCGCGACCGCGATCCGTCGGAAGCTCCGGAAGGCGCGCCGTATGTGATTCGCCTGAAAACCGAAACCGCTGGCAAGGTCACCATTGCCGATATGGTTCAGGGCGATGTGTCGGTGCAGAATAGCGAGATCGACGATTTCATCCTGCTACGCTCGGATGGCACGCCAACCTATATGCTCGCTGTCGTCGTCGACGATCATGACATGGGCGTCACCCATCTGATTCGCGGCGACGATCATCTCAACAACGCGTTCCGGCAGCTGGCGTTGGTCCGCGCGATGGGGTGGGACGAGCCGGCCTATGCCCATATCCCGCTGATCCACGGCAATGACGGGGCGAAATTGTCAAAGCGGCACGGCGCGCTGGGCGTCGAGGCCTATCGCGACATGGGCATATTGCCCGACGCCATGTTTAACTATCTGCTGCGTCTCGGCTGGGGCCATGGCGATGACGAGATCATCTCGCGGGAACAGGCGATAGAATGGTTCGACCTGTCTGGCGTCGGCAAATCGCCTTCGCGCTTCGACACAAAGAAGCTGCAAAATCTCAACGGCCATTATATGCGCGAGGCCGATGATGCACAGCTCGTGCAGCTCGCGACCCCGTGGATCGAGCAGAATTTGGGCACTTCCCTGTCCGCTTCGGACCGCGAATTGCTGGGCCAGGCGATGCCGGTTTTGAAAAGCCGCGCAAAAAATCTTGTCGAATTGGCGGAAAGCAGTCTTTTTCTCTTTAAAAAACGCCCACTTGGCCTCGACGAACGGGCAGAAAATCTGCTAGACGCTGCCGCACGGACGCTGCTGAAATCGATTCACCTTGGCTTGACTGATCTGGAAGACTGGACACTCGAGGCAACGGAAGAAGTCATAAAAGCGATCGCGGAGTCTGCCGAATTGGGGTTGGGGAAGCTCGCACAACCTATGCGCGCCGCCTTGACTGGAAGCACCAGTTCACCCGGAATTTTTGACGTCCTGATACTTCTTGGGAAAGAAGAATCATTGGGGCGCCTTGCAGATCAAATAGAAAAAACCTGAGTTTCAGGAGCAGAAAGGACAATATCGTGGGCGATAACGCAAAATTCAGCATCCATGACGAAAATTACGAATATCCAGTTCTGAAGGGCACCGTAGGCCCCGACGTCGTCGATATCCGCAAATTATACGGCCAGACCGGTGCCTTCACTTATGATCCCGGCTTTACCTCGACCGCCAGCTGCGAATCAGAGCTGACCTTCATCGACGGCGGCGAAGGCGTATTGCTGCACCGCGGCTATCCGATCGAGCAGCTCGCCGAGCAGAGCAGCTTCATGGAAGTTGCCCATCTGTTGCTCCGTGGCGAATTGCCGACGGCGGATGAATATTCCGACTTCACCAACACGATCACCCGCCACACCATGGTGCACGAGCAACTGCGCGGCTTCTACCAGGGCTTCCGTCGTGATGCCCACCCGATGGCCATCATGTGCGGCGTGGTCGGCGCGTTGTCTGCCTTCTATCACGACAGCACCGACATCAACGATCCCGCCCAGCGGATGATCGCCAGCCACCGTCTGGTCGCCAAGATGCCAACCATTGCCGCCATGGCCTATAAATATTCGATCGGTCAGCCGTTCGTCTATCCGGACAATGAACTGTCCTATACCGGCAATTTCCTGCGCATGACCTTTGGCGTTCCGGCCGAGGAATATGAAGTGCATCCGGCGATTGAAAAGGCGATGGACCGGATTTTCATCCTCCATGCCGATCACGAGCAGAACGCGTCGACCTCGACTGTCCGGCTTGCCGGTTCTTCGGGTGCCAACCCGTTTGCCTGCATCGCAGCCGGTATTGCCTGCCTGTGGGGTCCTGCGCATGGCGGCGCCAATGAAGCCGCGCTCAACATGCTGCACGAAATCGGTCATCCCGACCGTATTCCGGAATATATCAAACGCGCCAAGGACAAGGACGATCCGTTCCGCTTGATGGGCTTTGGCCACCGCGTCTACAAAAATTACGATCCGCGCGCATCGGTGATGCAGGAAACGGTTCGTGAAGTGTTCGAAACGCTGAAGGTCAAGGATCCGGTCTTTGACGTTGCCTTGCAGCTTGAAGAAATGGCGCTCAACGATCCTTATTTCATCGACAAGAAACTCTTCCCGAACGTCGATTTCTATTCCGGCATCATTCTCTCGGCGATCGGTTTCCCGACGTCGATGTTCACGGTGCTGTTCGCCCTCGCCCGTACCGTCGGCTGGGTTGCGCAGTGGAACGAGATGATTTCCGATCCCGGCCAGCGTATCGGTCGCCCTCGCCAGCTGTACACCGGCCCGGCCCAGCGCGACTATGTGCCGATCGACAAGCGGTAAACAGAACCGAAATTTCGAAGAGGGGAGCTGATAGGCTCCCCTTTTTTTTGACTAGCCTCGGCTGGGCAAGGTCAGAGTAAAGCTCGAGCCCTTGCCAGCAGCGCTCTCTACGGCGAGACTGCCGCCCATGGCCTGCGCAAGCCGGCGCGAAATGAACAGTCCCAGCCCGCTACCGCCGTCGCCCGAACGGCCCAGTCGCTCGAACTTGGTGAAAATCCGGTCATGATCTTCCGGAGCGATGCCGTCGCCCTTATCGGACACCGATATCCGTGCGAAATCCTTATCACCGGACACACGTAGCTTGATCACCGAACCGTCTGGCGAGTAGCGAATGGCATTGCCGATCAGATTGACGAGAATTTGCAATGTTCTGCGGAACTCGCCGCGAGCGGGAAGCTTCTCTGCTTCGTTCGGCAAGTCGATCCGTATCTGATGATCGGCGGCCTTGACCGCCAAAAGGCCAGCGGCCCGGTGGGCCAGATCAACCAGATCGATATTATCCGCAGCCACCGAGAAATCGGGCCGTTCAATCGCCTCGAGATCGGAAAGATCGTTGACCAGATCGAGCAAATGGCGACCGGCGGACGCGATATCCTTCGCATAGCTGGCATAATCGCCCCGAAGCGGACCTTCCAGCTTGCTGCTGATCGTCTCCGCATTGGCAATGATTTTCCCCAGGGGCTGACGAAGGGCGGGGCCCAATTGCAGACCGAAAAGGCTGTCGCTGATCAATTTTCCGGTCGACGGCTTTGCTTCTCCACCTCCTGCACCGGACACATCCGGGGTCGCGGTAAAACGATAGCCGGAGAATATACCGGCCTTGTCGATCAGCGGCTGTCCCTCCAGTATGAATAGCCGTTTTTCGCCACTTTTCTCGCGCATGCGCTGATTGCGCATCGGCTGGCGTTCGGCCACAGCTTCAAGCAAGCGGGAATGCGCCGAAGGCGGCACCACGTCGAATATATCGACGAGCGACTGGCCTATAGCCTGCGATTCCTGCGCATCGTCGCCGGGCATTTGCTGCGCAATGATCCGCAGCGCCGCGTCGGTACGGATGGTTCCCCTGCCCTCCAGCCGGTCAAAATCGCGTTCGCGGACGGGGTCTGCCTTGTCGGCTTCATCATAGGCGCGCTCCTGCCAGTCGATGATGGCCAGGCTGAGCATATCGTCCTTTGCCGATCCGGCAATCTTGGTTTCCACCCACATATCGATCAGGCAATCGTCATCCGACGCCTGTGCAGGGCGCGACAGGTTCATTCCCAGCCGTCGGCTGAGACGGCAGAGTTCCGCCAGTTCTGGAACCGCCAAGGGGCCGCCTTCATTCCCGCCGCTACGCAAATGAAGGCGCAGAAGCAGCGGGTCTGCCGAAATCAGCAAACCATCGGCGTTCACTTGGCCGCACACCGGTTCGGTGAATTTGCCCGAAACACTCATTCCCCGTGATCACTCAACATATTGCGCGACAAAGTCCGCTGGGCTTTCTGGTATATGTCCGGTGTGGCCCAGCGCGATACCAGCGCCTTGGCGCGATCCAGGTCCGTTTCCTCATAGGTTGCCGTCGTCAGAATCTGGCCGCCGCCGTCAAGTGCGGCGAATATTGAAAGCGCCTCCTGGGCCGGGAAATTGGCGGCACGCATGACCACTACGAGACGCGCCATATCCGGTTCGGTGGTGAAGGTGACAATCTGGTCTCCGGTCAGGCCGGATTTCCGTGCCAATCGCGCGATAAACAGCGACAGACCGTCCTTCATCGGATGCGGGACACGGCCTTTCTCGGCACTGGATTGTTCAAGCAACTGGGCAAGCCGCTCTGCCTTGCGCGCAACGCCTGTGCTTTCGTCATGCGAGGCGAGAAGGCGTTCCGTCGCCTGTTGCAGTTGCGGTCCGGCAAAATCGGTCAGCCGAGTGAGCGCAGCGGTTACCGGCCATGCAAAGGCATAGAGTATCTCGGCTGGCATATCGGCGAGACTGGCAGCAATTTCACCGCTCACGCCGCTGGTCTTGGACTGGGCAACAAGCAGCGCCATCGCCGCCTTGGCAACGACCGGGTCTTCGTGATCCAGATGACAGGTCAGAGTGGACTCGAGATCTTCCTGTGAAATTTTCTGCAGCAATCTGGCTGCCAATTCGCCCTGCTGGGTTTTCACCAGCAAATGCCGGACAATTTCACTGGTCCTGAGCAGGCCGGTGTCCTCAAGCAGGGTAAAGCTCGGACCGTCTCTGCCCTTGCCGATTGTCGCGAACATTTCTTGAGTCACGCCGAGATCCTCGGTCGCGATCGTGCAAATGCGCTTTTCGATCTCGCCAACAACCCGGCGCAGATATTGCCGCGCACTGGACAACATGCGATCGTTGAAAACCACGTCCGTTCGGGGGAACAGAGCCTGCGCAAAATCATCAGCCACGAAGGCCGCTTTATCGGCAATTGCCGAAGCATGCCGGATTATATCGTTATGCTTTACTCTATCCATCGGGAAAACTCGCTGTTCCATAGCTAGGCCGTACCCTAATGTGGTTAACAAGCTGCTAAGTGAAACCTTCTGCAAAAATCCTGCTAATCGGACCGTTTCTGCGATTTTTGTTCCAGTTGACGGCGGAAAACGAGAAACATGCCCGTGTAAAGCGCGGCCGCGTAGAGGCCATAAACCAGATTACCAAAAATCCCGGCCAGCAGCAGCGCAAGCAAGGCCATCCGCATGTCCGGTCTGGCGAGCGCCACACCGCCTGCTGTGGATTCGGTCCTTGAAAGCAGCAGATGACCTAGCATTAGCGCCAATATCACCAGATTGGGCACCATGGTCGGAGCGTCGGAAGCTTTGACCACGAGCGCGGTCAAACCGGCTGCGGCAAGCATATCCAGTGCGGAATCAGGCCAGTCGGCTTTTTTCACATTATGGCCGAATTGCACCATCACGGTCCGCGCAAATTGCCCAATGCCACCCAGAATCAGCAGGGCCAACGAAAGGATCGGATAGCTGAAGATCGCTGAAAATATTGCCCCAACACCCGCAGCAAGAGAAAAAACTCCCAGATATTGCGGTGCCTTTTTTCTGGTCCACAATTTGGGAAGACTTTTTTTGATCAGTGGGCGCAGCAGAAAACCGTCGAGAAAATTGTCGCCGGTCGCTGGCATTTCTTTCAGCTTGCGCCGCGTAAACTGTCCTGCGCTGAGTTCGCTTTGGACATGCGAGATCGCCCCTGCCCCCATTTTCCGATCCGAGAGTATGGCGCGCGGGCAATCGGCCTGAACAGCCATTCTGAGCAAGGCCGAACCGATTTCCCAGTCGTCCGGTACGTCGATAAGGGCAGTAAGCCGCGATGCTCTGATCGAGACGATCCCAAGCCAGCGCTGATTAAGATCAATCCGCTCAAATTCCTGATATTCGTCACCATGGAGCACCGTGAACAGCAACTCCTGCGGCGGCTGGCTGAGCTGGTCGATAATCTCGTCATTTGGCAGGATACCATCCGCCAGATAGATCACATGATCCTGTTCTGTCGCATATTGCAGCAAATCGCGCGGACTGCGGACATATTCCGCATCCAGTCCCTCCTGCTTCATCGCGTCGATTTTTTGCAGCAAGGCGCCGTGGGTTACGGGGCAGAGAAATATAAACTTTTCACAGCCGAAGCGCTGCGCAGCGCGGACCTGCAAGTCCAGCAGGGTCCCGTCGAACATTGGCAGCAAGGCAATCGGGCCGTTGCCGTCGAGATCGTCCTTTGCCAGGGAAATCAATGCCAGTTTCACGAATATGGGGTTCCCGAACGATGAATAGGTCAGTTGATCCTATCCATAGATGGTGGTGTCGGGACATGCCAAGCGATAATCTGATGACAAGAGAGCTCACCGCGGCACGGTGGCAAGATGTTAGTCCCGGTGGGCCTCTACTGCGGACACCGCCCGCTCCAGCTTGCGCAAGATCACCGGATCGCCCGGTGCAGAATGGGCAGCCTCATCAGCCAGTTGCAGAATGTGCGTCGCAGAGAAGCTTGCAGCGAGCCCTTTCAGGCGCCAGGCGGCATATTCCCAATTGGCATCGCAGCGGGCCCGTCCTAAAAGATTGACTTGCCGTTTTGCACTCTCCAGAAAGGCCGCACGCAATTCTGCAATGAGGGACTGATCGTCCCCCACAGCAGCCGTCAGAGCGGCATCCAGAGCTCCATAATCAAATGACATTTCTCCTGTTTACATCTGATATGGTTAACTTATGGTTTCTATGATCCATTATTGTGTTAAATAGCGCATATGGCAGGTGAAAATAAGATAATCGGGATGTGGCGCGATCGGGAAGAAAGTCCCGCTGGCGACCAGGGGGAAACAACCGCAAGCGTCGAAAATGACGCCGACGGTCAGGCAACGGAGCAGCAGGACTTTTCCGAAGAAATTCAGGAAAATAGCGATGTCGCTCCGGATGACAGCTGGAGCCACTATGCCGATGATCCGGTACCGGCCCGTTCCGCCTCTCCCATGATACCGGCGCTCCTGTTTGGCATTTCAGCCGCCTGCTGGACCGGCTTTTTCCTCTGGGCGAACCGCGACATTTTTACAACAATACCGACGCCCAAGGCGGGCATCGACCTTCTGACCCAGTGGTGCCTGCCGATCGCGACGCTAGGCGTCGGCTATCTTCTCTACATGCGCAACAGCAGCAGAGAAGCCAGCCGTTTTGCCGATGTTGCTTCCTCGCTGCGCGGTGAATCCGACTTGCTCGAAAGCAGGCTGAAAACAGTCAACAACGAGCTTAGCGTCGCCCGTGAATTTCTGGGTCATGAAAGCCGCGAACTGGAATTTCTCGGCGAACAATCTTCCAAGAAGCTCACCACCGCAGCCGAATTGATCAAGAAGTCCATGGCCGACGGTCTCAGCAAGATGACGAAACTCGATCAGGTCGGCGATGCCGCTTACAAGAATCTCGAACAGCTCCGCGAACATCTGCCGGTGGTGATCAGCACCGCCAAGGATGTTACCAATCAGATCGGCAATTCCGGACGCACCGCGCAAACCGAAATGGAAGCGATGGTTTCGACCCTCAAAAAAATCGAGGAAGCTGGCACAGCCGCCAATCAAAGCCTTTCAGAGCTGTCGGATAAATCCACCCAGTCGGTCGAAAACTTGTCCGCCGAAGCCGAACGGATCAAGGTGGGGCTCATCAAACAGCTGGAGGAAGCAGAAGCCGGATCGTCCAGACTCGCGAGTTTGCTGAAAGACACAACGTCGGAAACCATTGGCGCCCTGCACAAGGCGCGCGCGGAACTGGCCACGAAAACTTCGGATTCGACTTTGGCGATGCGCGCCGATCTGGATGCGCTGGAATCCGCTTTGACTGCCGCCGGGCAGATCGCCGATGAAGAAGAGGCGCGGTTAAAAACCATGGCCGTGACGCTCAATCAGAATATCACCGACATCGCGGAAAATATCAAAAATCTGGATAATGAGGGTGGCGAGAAAACCGCAAGCCTCGCCTTTGCTATGAGCGCGATGGAGCAGAACAGTGCCGCTCTGCAGCAGTCGCTCGAAAATGGCTATGGCGTCGCGGACGGCATGCTCGAGCGGGTCGAAAAACTGCTCCTCGCTCTCGACAGCAGCGCCCGGGAACTGGACGAAACCCTGCCCAATGCCTTTGACCGGGTGTCCGAACATTCCAAGGAAAGCCTGGCGCTTTACGATAAGATCGCCAGCGAAGCGCAAAAGGCGCGGGATGCTGCAGGAAGCGTGGCGGAGCAGGTCGCCCAAACAGACCAGACGATCAGCCATCAACATAACCAGTTGCAGAAATTGCGTGACGAAGGCGACGCCGCCAGCCAGTCGATCGTGCAGCAGATCGCCGACATATCAAAATCCATCGAGGCCGTGCGCGAACAGAATGAATCCCTCGCGGAAAGCGCCGGCGAAAAGCTGATCAGCGCGCTTCTAAGGGTCAAGGAGACCGCCAAGCAGGCGTCCGAACATTCGCGGAAAGTGCTGGAAAACTCGATTGCCGGTTCCGCCGAAACATTTGAGAAAATGAGCGAACAGGCGCTGACCAGGATCGTCGACGAGAAAATCGCTTCCATCGCGCCGAAACTGGAACAGGCTGTCTCCAGCGCCGTCGCGACGACACAATCGACAGCCGCGCATCTTACCGATCAAGTGGCGGCGATCGAGACTATGACCACCAGTCTCGAGCAGCGCATATTATTCGCCAGAGAAAAAGCCGAGCAGAGCAGTGACGAGAATTTCGGCCGCCGGGTTGCGCAGCTGACGGAATCGCTGAATTCCATCTCGATTGATGTCGGCAAAATCCTGTCGAATGATATTACCGATACCGAATGGGCAGCCTATCTGAAAGGCGACCGTGGCATCTTCACCCGTCGGGCCGTCCGCTTGCTGGACGGAAGAGAAGTGCGCGAGATTCTGGCGCAATATTCCGGAAACGACGAATTCCGCGAGCATGTGAACCGCTATATTCATGATTTCGAAGCCATGCTGCGCGCCGTGCTCGCCACCCGCGATGGCAGCGCTATCAGCGTGACCCTGCTGTCTTCGGATGTCGGCAAGCTCTATGTGGCGCTGGCGCAGGCCATTGAACGCCTCCGCAACTAATCTTGGTGCAACTAGTCCAGGCGCGGACGGCTGTTGAAGAAATCGATATCGTCCAGCGTGATCCAGCCATAGGCATAGTTGAGATAGAATAGCAGAAAGGCTGCTGTCGCCAGCAATGTGGTGAACAGCAGCACCCGCCAGGGCCGGAAGTTGACCGGCGCGCCATCGGCCTGTCCTTCGACCATTTCCACTCCGGATTCATGATGGTTGCGGATGCCGATAGGCAGCACAATGAACGCCGACAGCACCCAGAACAGCACGTAAATAGCCAGGATGGAGGTCAGTTCCATAGCCGGCTAAGCCTCGACGACAAGCACCGAAACGATCGGTTTCTTGCCGGTCCATTCGGTGGCCGACCGGCGGACCAGCAAACGGATTGCCTCGCTGAACTTGTCGATATCGCCCACCGGCTTGGCATATTTGTTCAAAATCGCGTCGGTCACTTCATCGAGGAAATCTTCCTCATCCTCCTCAAGCGGGACGCCATTGAGCTTCAGCACCGGCTGGCCGGAGATTTTGCCCTTGTGGTCGAGACCGATGGCAACCGCAATCAGGCCATTATGCGCCGATTTGCGGCGCTCGTTCAACGTTTTGCCGTCGGCCGGGATGATCACATCGCCATCGACGACAAGCCGCCCTGTGCGCTCCTGCCCGAGGGTTTTCGGGCCATTGGGCGCCAGTCGCACGACATCGCCGTTCTGCTGGAATATGGCTTTGGGAATGCCGTGCTGCAAGCCGAACGCGGCCTGGGTTTTCATGTGGCGGATTTCACCATGGACCGGAACGAGTATTTCCGGTTTGATCCAGTCATACATTTGCGCCAGCTCCGGCTGTCCCGGATGGCCCGAGACGTGGATATGCTCCTGGCGCTCGGTTATCATGACGACGCCCTTGGCCGCCAGCTGGTTCTGGATCCGGCCAATGGCGATTTCATTGCCGGGAATCTGTTTGGACGAGAAGAGCACATGATCGCCCTCTGAGAGCTTGATCTGGTGGCTGTCGCCGGCGATCCGGCCCAAAGCCGCTCTCGCCTCACCCTGCCCGCCGGTTGCAATGATCATGACCTTGTCGCGCGGCAGACTCATCGCTTCCTGAAAGTCGACGGTCGGCGGGAAGTCCTTGAGATAGCCGTTTTCGCGGCAATTCTCGATGATCCGGTCGAGCGAGCGGCCAGCCACGCAGAGCTTGCGGCCCGCGTGGATGGCAACCTCGCCCAAGGTCTGCAACCGGGCGGCGTTGGAAGCAAAGGTCGTGACCACGACGCGGGTGTCGATCTCGTCGACCACGCGCATCAGATTGCGGCGGACTTCGCCTTCCGAACCGGAAGCATTGGTGTTGAAGACATTGGTCGAATCGCAAACCATCGCGAGGACGCCCTCGTCGCCTATTTTCTGCAATTCCTCGGGAGTGGACGGCACGCCAAGTACCGGCTCGTCATCCAGCTTCCAGTCACCGGTGTGGAAAATCCGGCCATAAGGCGTGTCGATCAGCATCGCATTGCCCTCGGCAATAGAGTGCGCGATCGGCAGATAGCGGAAACCGAACGGGCCGAGATCGAAGCTGCCCTCATTGGGAATGATATTGAGTTCGACGTCATTTTGCAGGCCGACTTCTTCCAGCTTGCGGCGGATCAGGCCCGCTGTGAAAGGGGTCGCGAACAAGGGAACATCAAGGTCAGCGGCGAAATAGGGAACCGCGCCAATATGATCCTCGTGCCCGTGAGTCAGCACGATGCCGAGCAGATCCTTGCGGTTCTTCTCGATAAATTCGAGATCGGGCAGGATCAGGTCAATGCCGGGATAGCTCGGGTCGGCAAAGGTCATGCCGAGATCGACCATCACCCATTTGCCGTCGCAACCATAGAGATTGACGTTCATGCCGATTTCGCCCGAACCGCCAAGGGCCAGGAAGAGAAGTTCTTTTTTAGCTTTTGTCATGAAGCGTGTGTTGCTCGCTGATAGAGGAAATGCAGGCCCTGAAGAGTCAGGTCCGATTCCAGATGGTCAAATACATCTGTATGTTCGTCAAAAAGTACGGCTAATCCGCCGGTGGCAATGATTTTCGTCGGGCGGCCGATTTGCGCTTTGGTCCGCGCCACCAGCCCTTCGATCATCGCAACATAGCCCCAGAAAATGCCGATCAGCATCTGGCTTTCGGTGGTAGTGCCGATCACATTGTCGTCTTCCGGCGATTCCAGCGCGATACGGGGCAATTGCGCGGTCTTTCCGACCAGCGCGTCGAGCGACAGATTGATGCCAGGCGCGATGACGCCACCTTTATAGGCGCCCTCATAATCGGCGACGTCGAATGTGGTCGCCGTGCCGAAATCGATGATCACGATATCCTGCTTATATTTCTGGTGCGCCGCGATCACATTGAGCGCGCGGTCGGCGCCGACGCTGTCGGGCTGTTCGACATCCAGGGCGATACCCCAATGGGCGGCGCCACGACCCGCGACCAGCGGAGTGACACCGAAATATTTTTCCGAGAGAACGGTCAGGTTATGCAGCGCGCGCGGGACAACGGTGCCGATGATCACCGCATCGACAGCGCCCAGCTCCAGCCCTTCCAGCTCCAGCAGTTGCCTGAGCCAGACGACATATTCGTCCGCCGTGCGACGGGCATCGGTGGCGATCCGCCAGCGCGCCCGAATGTCGTCACCATCAAACAGGGCGAACACGACATTGGTATTTCCGGCGTCTATGGCCAATAGCATAAGCGACTCTTCTCTTTATCCGATGGAAATATCACCGGCGCGTATTGCGATAAGCGTTCCGTCGGCTTTTCTCAAGCGCAGCGCGCCGTCGACGGTCAGTCCGGCAAATTCACCACTGACCTTGTCACCGCCATCGTCGCTGGTCGTCACAGTCATCCCCACTGGATGCGCCAGCGCTTCCCATTCCTTCAATATGCGAGCCAGACCCGCTTCACGCCAGAGCTTTACCCAATTTTCAAATTCTCTGGACAGCTGGTCAAGAAAGCCAATGGCGTCCACGACCGCGCCTTCCTCTTTCAGGCTGGTCACGGCCCGTCCCTCGACCTGCGGGGCCTGCGCGACATTGACGCCGATGCCGACCACCACCTGTTCCTTCACCCGCTCCAGCAATATGCCGCAGATCTTGGCGTCCGATACGAGCACATCATTGGGCCATTTGAGCAGCATCGGCACATCCGGCAGAAAATGGCGAATGGCGGCGTGAACCGCCAGTCCCGCGACGAAAGACAAAGAGGACGGCTCCGGGTCGCCCGGTCGCATATCCACGACGGTGCTGCAGAAGAGATTGCCTTTCGGACTTTCCCATTTGCGGCCCCGGCGCCCTACCCCGCCGGTCTGTGTCTCGGCGCGCAGCCAGAATCCTTCCGGCGCGCTGCCGCTCAGGGCCAGCGCCTTCACATCCGCATTGGTCGATGCGGTTTCGGCAACAGTCTCTACGAATATAGTCAGAAAAGCGACGCCGCGGCGGCGTTGGTAATCGGCGCCATGAACGGGATGGCCAGATAGCCAAGCGGAGAAACAAACAATGCCATCAGCGCGATCAGACCGTTTTCGGTCTTGTGTCCGGTCGCGACAATCTCGCCGGATGGATCATCGAAATAGATGATCTTGACGACCTTGATATAGTAGAAGGCGCCGATCACCGATGCGGCGATACCGATCACTGCGAGCGGCAACATGCCGGCGGCAACAGCGGCATCAAAGACCAGGAATTTGCCCCAGAAACCGAAGAGCGGCGGGATACCGGCGAGCGAGAACATGAACACGGCAAAAGCAGCAGCCAGACCGGGACGCGTCTGCGACAGTCCGGCGAGGCTCGAGAGGCTTTCCAGCGGTCGGCCGTCCTTGTCGCGCATTTCCAGCACGCAGATAAAGCTGCCCAGCGTCATCGCGACATAGATGGCGAGATAGAACATCATCGCCGAAATGCCCTCCGGCGTACCGGCCGCGAGGCCGATGAGCAGGAAGCCGACATTGTTGATCGAGCTATAGGCCAGCAGCCGCTTGATATTCTGTTGTCCGATCGCGGCAACCGCACCGAGGATGATCGAGGCGAGCGCGACAAAGACGATGATCTGCTGCCAGGCCGAGGTCTGGCCGCCAAAAGCGTCGATAATGACCCGCGCCGTGAGCGCCACTGCGGCCACTTTCGGGGCGCTGGCGAAGAAGGTGCTGACCGGCGTCGGCGCGCCTTCATAAACGTCCGGCGTCCACATGTGGAATGGCACGGCGCTGATCTTGAACGCCAGTCCCGACAGGACCAGTACCAGACCGATCAGCGGACCGGTGGACAGATCACCGCTCAGCGTCTCGCCGATTACCGCAAAGCTGGTTGAGCCGGCAAAACCGTAGACCAGGGAGATGCCGAAGAGCAGCATGCCGCTGGCCAGCGCGCCGAGCACGAAATATTTCAGACCCGCTTCGGAAGAGCGCACGTCGGTGCGGATGAAGCTGGCCAGCACATAGGCCGACAGGCTGTTCAGTTCGAGACCGATATAGAGCGTCATCAAGTCGGTCGCCGACACCATCATCCCCATGCCAACGCAGGCAAAGAGGATCAGGATCGGATATTCCGGGCGATATTTTCCGCCTGCCTGGAAGAAGCGCGGCGCGACCATCAGCGAGACGATCGCGGCCAGATAAATCAGGAATTTCGCGGTGCTGCCGAAGGCATCCATCCGATACTGGCCCTCAAAGGCGAATACGCCGTCCTTGAATTCGGGCATATGTGCCAGAACCATCAGCAGGATCGACGCGCCGAACAGCGCCGCTGCCGACAATATCGTCACCAGACGCGCGGATTTTTCACCGCCCCAGGCGGCGACGAGCAGCAGGATCAGGCTGGAAATCGTGAGAAATACTTCCGGTGCAACCAGATACAGGGAATTTCCGATATCCATCAGTGGGCCTCCCCTTGAACATGGTCCTGGGTGACGGCCTTCGCCTCTCCCATCTTAAGATGCGCATCGCCTTCCGGAGCCGCGCGATCGATACGCGCAACCAGCGCGCCGACATCACCGCGGATCGGCGCCATGAAGCTTTCGGGATAGACACCCATCCACATCACTGCAGCCGCGATGGGCGCGAGCAGCGCCAGTTCCCGCGCGGACAGATCCGGCATCGCCTTGACGTCCTCGTGAACAAGCTCGCCGAATGCAACGCGGCGATAGAGATAGAGCATATAGCCGGCACCGAGGATGATCCCCGTCGTGGCAACCAGCGTAACCCAGCTGTTGACCTTGTAGAGGCCGACCAGCGAGAGAAATTCGCCAACGAAACCGCTGGTGCCCGGCAGGCCAATCGAGGCCATGGTGAACAGCATGAAGAGAATCGCATATTTCGGCATGTTGATCGCCAGCCCGCCGTAACGGTCGATCTCACGCGTGTGCAGCCGGTCGTAGATGACGCCAACGCAAAGGAAGAGCGCGCCGGATACCAGACCATGGCTCAGCATGACGATGACCGCGCCCTCGATACCCTGACGGTTAAACGCGAACAGGCCGAGCGTGACAATCGCCATATGCGCGACCGAGCTATAAGCGATCAGCTTCTTCATATCCTGCTGCACCAGAGCAACCAGTGAGGTGTAGACTACCGCAACCATCGACAGGCCGAAGACCAGCCAGATGAACTGCTCGGACGCTTCGGGAAACATCGGCAGCGAAAAACGCAGGAAGCCGTAGCCGCCCATTTTCAGCCATACGCCAGCCAATATGACCGAACCGGCGGTCGGTGCCTGAACGTGCGCGTCGGGCAGCCAGGTGTGGACCGGCCACATCGGCATCTTGACCGCGAAGCTGGCAAAGAAAGCCAGCCAGAGCCATGTCTGTGCCTCGGGCGCGAAATCATAATTGAGCAGGGTCGGAATGTCGCTGGTTCCGGCATCCTGCACCATCCATAGCATCGCGATCAGCATCACCACAGAGCCGAGCAACGTATAGAGGAAGAATTTGTAGCTGGCGTAGATCCGGTTCGCCCCACCCCAGATGCCGATGATCAGGTACATCGGGATCAGGCCGGCTTCGAAGAGAATGTAGAAGAGGAAAATATCCTGCGCTGCGAAGACGCCGATCATCAGCACCTCCATGAACAGGAAAGCTGCCATATATTCGCCGACTCTTGTCTGGATCGATTCCCAGCTGGCACCGATACAGATCGGCATCAGGAAGACCGTGAGCACGATCAGCATCATCGAAATGCCGTCGATGCCGAGCGCCCAGGCGAAATTGCCGAACAGATCGGACCGCTCGACATATTGCCATTGCGGGCCACCGATATCATAATTGGCCCACAGAACCACGCCGAGGCCGAACAGCACCAGCGTCGTCACCAGCGCCAGCCAGCGCGCGGCTTGCGCGTTGAGGAACAGGCAGATGATCGCTGCCAGCATCGGCAGGCCCATCATCAGCGACAGGATCGGAAAATCGAGCTGGTTCATTAGCTGGCTCCCCGCACGATAATCCAGGTCGCTGCGGCCGCGAGACCGAGCAGCATGACAAGCGCATAGCTGTAGAGATAGCCGCTCTGGAAGCGTTTCATCACGCCGGAGCCGCTGGCAATCACCGAAGCGATGCCATTGGGACCGAAGCGATCGATCGTGCCCTCGTCACCGGTCTTCCAGAATTTCCGGCCCAACCAGAAGGCGGGGCGGATGAAGATCAGATTATACAGCTCGTCGAAATACCATTTGTTGAAGAAGAAATTGTACAGCGGGCTGAAGGTCGCGGCCAGTCTTGCCGGACGGTCGGTTCCGCGGAAATACATGAAATAGGCGGTTGCGAGACCGGTGAGCATGGCCGCGGTCGCGGACAATTTCACCCACAGCGGCACTTCGTGCATCGCGTGCATCAGGCCGGCGTCATAGGCAATGGATCCGTTCCAGAACGCGCCATCGTCGATGAAGGCATGGCTGAACACAAAGCCGGCAAAGACAGCACCGACGGACAGAACGCCGAGAGGAATCAGCATAGATAACGGACTTTCATGCGGGTGATAGCCACCGGTCTGGTCGGCGCCGGCTTCTTCGGGTGTCTTGTGGACGCTGTGCTGGATATGCTCGGACTGGATCCAGCGCGGTTTGCCCCAGAAGGTCAGGAACATCAGGCGCCAGCTATAGAAGCTGGTCAGCAGAGCCGCAAGCACGCCGATGAAGAAGGCGAACTGGCCGGTTTCGCTCCCCGAGGCAAAGGCTGCCTCGATGATCGCGTCTTTGGAATGGAAACCGGCAAAGCCCGCGTGCAGCCAGTAGATGCCGACACCGGTAATCGCCAGCGTACCGGCCATCATCGCCCAGAAAGTCAGCGGGATTTCTTTCCGCAGGCCGCCATAATAGCGCATGTCCTGCTCGTGATGCATCGCGTGGATCACCGAACCGGCGCCGAGGAACAGCAACGCCTTGAAGAAGGCGTGGGTGAACAGGTGGAACATCGCGACATTATACGCGCCCACGCCAGCGGCGAAGAACATATAGCCGAGCTGCGAACAGGTCGAATAAGCGATCACGCGCTTGATATCATTCTGGACGAGGCCGACGGTCGCGGCGAATATCGCGGTGCAAGCGCCGACAATGGTAACGACGGTCAAGGCGACATCGCTGGTTTCGAACATCGGCGACAGGCGGCAAACCATGAACACACCTGCGGTCACCATCGTCGCCGCGTGGATCAGCGCCGACACGGGGGTCGGCCCTTCCATCGCGTCCGGCAACCATGTGTGCAGACCCAGCTGTGCCGACTTGCCCATCGCGCCGATAAACAGCAGCAAACAGATGATGGTCATCGTATCAAGACGCATACCGGCAAAGGTGATGGTCGAACCTGCCATTCCCGGTGCGGCTTCGAGAATTTCGGGAATCGAGACCGTACCGAACACGAGGAATGTAGCGAAAATACCGAGCATGAAGCCAAGGTCACCGACGCGGTTGACGACAAAGGCCTTGATCGCCGCGGCGTTCGCGCTCGGCTTTTTGAACCAGAAGCCGATCAGCAGATAGGAGGCCAGTCCCACCCCTTCCCAGCCGAAGAACATCTGCACCAGATTGTCGGCGGTCACCAGCATCAGCATGGCGAAGGTGAAGAGCGACAGATAGGCGAAGAAGCGCGGCTGGTCCGGATCTTCATCCATATAGCCCCAGCTATAGAGATGCACGAGCGCGGACACAGTGGTCACAACCACCAGCATCACGGCGGTCAGCGTATCGACGCGCAGCGCCCAGTCAAATTGCAGGTCGCCGGAGGTCAGCCAGGTCAGGACCGGCACAACTTCGGCGCTATTTGCCCCGCTCAAAAAGCCGAGAAATATCGGCCAGCTGAGTGCGCAAGACGCAAAAAGCGCGCCCGTGGTGACGATCTTGGCCGGCACATTGCCGATCACGCGATTGCCGAAACCGGCAACAATCGCCGCCAGCAGGGGCAGGAATACGATTAGCTGGATAGCCAAGGTCTTATCCCTTCATCCGGTTGACATCATCGACGGCAATGGTGCCGCGTTGACGGAAATAAATCACAAGAATGGCCAGCCCGATGGCAGCCTCGCCAGCCGCCACGGTCAGAACGAACATGGCGAATATCTGCCCGGTCATATCGCCGAGAAAGGCGCTGAACGCGACAAAATTCAGGTTCACCGCAAGCAGGATCAGTTCGATCGCCATCAGGATGATGATGATGTTTTTCCGATTGAGAAAAATGCCGAGCATGCCCATCACGAACAGGATCGTGCTGACGACGAGATAATGTTCGATACCGATCACAGTTCCACTCCCTTGCCGACTTCGGGCTGTGTGTTGCGGGTCGCGTCTTCCGGACGCCGGGCGACCTGATCGGCGATATTCTGTTTGCGGACACCACCACGCGTACGATGCGTCAGCACGATCGCGCCGACCATCGCGACCAGCAGGATCATGCCCGCGGCCTCGAACAGGAAGACATATTTGCTGTAGAGCAAGGCGCCGAGCTGTTCGATATTAGACGGCGCGCCTTCCGGCAGACCGACCGCAGCGGTGGCCTCGCCCATGCCGGCAGACTGCCAGGTGCCGACGCCGAAGATAATCTCGACCACCAGCACCAGCGCCAGCAACAGGCCAAGCGGCAGGTTCTTCATGAACCCGGCCCGCAATTCGGCAAAATCAATGTCGAGCATCATTACGACAAACAGGAACAATACCGCGACCGCGCCGACATAGACGATGACCAGCAGCGCCGCGATAAACTCCGCGCCAACCAGCAGCATCAGACCCGCCGCATTGAAAAAGGCGAGAATCAGCCACAAGACGCTGTGCACCGGATTGCGCGAAAAAATGCACATGGCCCCGCTGGCAAGCACGATGGATGCGAAGAGATAGAAAGCGAATATTTGCATTATGCGCATCCTCCCTGAAGCGAAGCTTTGGGGAGGTGGCGCGCCGTAGCCTTGGCGAAGGTGTGACGGAGGGGCCGCGAACGAAGCGAGCGCTGCGCACTCGCCCCCTCCACCAACCTGCGGTTGGTCCCCCTCCCCATGCTACGCATCGGGAGGAAATATACAGCGCAATTTTGCAAAAATGCCCCCATCTCTATCATCACAGCGCCCATTACCGGTAAGGCGCATCGGCGGCAAGGTTTGCCGCGATTGCCCGCTCCCATTTGTCGCCGTTTTCCAGCAGTTTCGACTTGTCGTAAATCAGCTCTTCGCGGGTCTCGGTCGCATATTCGAAATTCGGACCTTCAACCACCGCATCAACCGGACAGGCTTCCTGACAGAAACCGCAGTAGATGCATTTGGTCATGTCGATGTCATAGCGCGTGGTGCGGCGTGAGCCGTCTTCGCGCGGTTCGGCTTCGATGGTGATCGCCTGCGCCGGGCAGACCGCTTCGCACAGCTTGCAGGCGATGCAGCGTTCCTCGCCATTGGGATAGCGGCGCAACGCGTGCTCTCCCCGGAACCGCGGTGAAATCGGGTTCTTCTCATAGGGATAGTTGATCGTCTTCTTCGCCTTGAAGAAATATTTCAGCGTCAGCAAATGCGCGCCGATAAATTCCCAGAGCGTGAAGGCCTTGATGGTTTGTGCGATTCTCATAGCGGCAATCCAAACTTGTCAATCATCACATAGCCGCTGACCAGGAACACCCAGAGCAGGCTAAGCGGCAGGAATATTTTCCAGCCCAGACGCATCAGCTGGTCATAGCGGTAGCGCGGAACCGTCGCCATCACCCAGCTGAAGATGAAGAAGAAAAAGAACATCTTGCCGAACAGCCAGAAAATGCCCGGAATATCGAACCACGGGATCCAGTCGACATCCAGCGGCGGCAGCCAGCCACCCCAGAAGAGGATCGCGTTGAGCGCGCACATCAGCAGGATATTGGCATATTCACCCAGCCAGAACAGAGCGAAGGACATCGAGCTATATTCGGTCTGATATCCGGCAACCAGTTCGCTTTCCGCTTCGGTCAGGTCAAACGGGTGACGCGCCGTTTCCGCCATCGAGGCGATCAGGAATACCACCGCCATCGGGAACAAGAGCGGGTTCAGGCCATAGGCATTGACCATGCCGAAAATATGGCCTTCCTGCGCCCTAACAATATCAGACAGGTTGAAGGTTCCGGCGAACAGTACCACCGAGATCAGGATGAAGCCGATCGAGACTTCGTAGCTGATCATCTGTGCGGCAGCGCGCATGGCGGAGAAAAACGGGTATTTCGAGTTACTTGCCCAACCGGCGATAACCACGCCATAGACCCCTAGCGAACTGATCGCGAGAATATAGAGCAGGCCGATATTGATATTGGCCAGCACCATGCCATCGCCGAACGGGATAACCGCCCAGGCGAGCAAGGCCACGGTGAAGGTGATAATCGGTGCCAGCAGGAACAGACCCTTATTGGCGCTCGACGGAATGATCGTTTCCTGCAGGAAAACCTTGATACCATCGGCGAATGACTGGAGCAGGCCAAACGGACCAACAACATTGGGACCGCGGCGCAGCGCCATGGCCGCCCAGATTTTCCGGTCGACGTAAATGATCATCGCGACGGCCAGCATCAACGGGAAAGCAATCAGCAGGATCAGCGCGAGCGTGGCAACGAACCAGCCGGCCTCAAAACCCATCAGGGATTGGAGATATTCGGTCATCAGATATTTCCTCCCTGAAGCGCAGCTTTGGGGAGGTGGCGTCCGCCGTAGCCTTGGCGAAGGCGGATGACGGAGGGGTATTTGGTCGAGACAGAGGCCCCTCCACCATCCTGCGGATGGTCCCCCTCCCCGTGCTTCGCACAAGGAGGAAAGATGGCAGCTACATTGCTCATTCTGCCGCCTCCATAATCTCGTCATCGGCGTGCAGCAATTCCGCGGAACAGCGCTGCATGGTCGCGCTGGCACGGGCGATGCTGTTGGTCAGATAGAAATCTTTGATCGGATGAACGCCCTGCCCTTTTGGCTTGTCCGGCAATCCGGTTGGCGGCGACCATTCCATCGCAACCAAGCCTTCTTCAGCCAGCTCGGGATGATCCTTCGTCATTTTGGTCCGCAATTCTTCAAAACTGTCGAATGGCAAGGTCTTGCCCATCACATCGGACAAGGCCCGCAAGATGCTCCAGTCTTCCCGCGCATCGCCGGGCGCAAAAATTGCCTTGTTCGAACGCTGAACCCGGCCTTCCAAATTGACATACGTGCCGTTTTTCTCGGTATAGGCCGCACCCGGCAGGATCACATCCGCCGCATGGGCACCGGCATCGCCATGATGGCCGATATAGACTTTGTAGCAGCCCTCGAAGAGGCTGTAATCGGTCTCGTCCGCGCCGAGCGAGAAGAGCAATTTCGGCTTCTTCGCCGCAATCGCCCTGATCCCGCCGTCATAAGCATAGCCGAGCATCAGCCCGCCGGTGCGCGAGGCGCCGATATGCAGGACGTTGAAACCGTTCCAGCCATCACGGACAAGCTTGAACTCTTTCGCAAGCTTCAAGGCCGCGCCATGCACGCCATCAATGCTCAATCCGCCGCCGCCGAGAATGAGCGCAGGCTTTTCTGCCTGTTCCAGCGCATCCTTGACCGCATTGGGCAGTTTGCCGAGCAGGCCCATATCGTCGCCCAGCCATTCGACCGGATAGGTCTGGTCCGCTTCCGGCCCGATGCCAAAGACCTTCGCACCGCGCTGGCGCACGGCCTTGCGGATGCGGGTGTTGACCAGCGACGCTTCCCAGCGCGGGTTGGTCGAGACCAGCAGGATCACATCCGCTTCTTCGATACCGGCGATGGTAGAATTGAAATTCACTGCAGCGAGACTGGACACATCATAGGAAAGCCCGGTCTGGCGGCCTTCCAGCATGTCCGATTTCATCGACTTGAGCAGTTTTTTCGCCGCATACATGGTTTCGCAATCGACCAGATCGCCAGCGATGGCGGCAACCGAACTGCCCGCTTTCACATCGGCAATCGCTTGAAACGCTTCGTTCCAGCTAGCTTCTTCCAGCTTGCCGTTCTTGCGCACATAGGGCCTGTCGAGACGGCGCTTCATCAGGCCGTCTATTGCGTGGCGGGTCTTGTCGGTCGCCCATTCCTCGTTCACGTCATCATTGACGCGAGGGAGCGCGCGCAGCACTTCACGGCCACGGCTGTCGATGCGGATATTGGTGCCGACGCCGTCCATCACGTCGATGCCGAGCGTCTTGGTCAATTCCCAAGGACGCGCTTCAAAAGCGTAAGGCTTGCTGGTCAGCGCACCAACCGGGCAGAGGTCGACAACATTGCCGCTGAGTTCGCTGTGCACCGCGCCTTCGAGATAGGAGGTAATCTCCATCCCCTCGCCTCGGCCAATTGCACCAATTTCCTCGACGCCGGCGACTTCCTCGGCAAAGCGCACGCAGCGGGTGCAGTGGATGCAGCGGGTCATCGCGGTCTTGACGATCGGCCCCATATATTTCTCGGTCACCGCGCGCTTATTCTCTTCGTAGCGCGAGCCGCCCTTGCCATAGGCCATGGCCTGATCCTGAAGATCGCATTCGCCGCCCTGGTCACAAATCGGGCAATCGAGCGGATGGTTGATCAGGAGAAACTCCATCACCCCTTCGCGCGCCTTCTTGACCATTTCGCTGTCGGTGCGGATTTCCTGCCCTTCGGTAGCGGGGAGCGCACAGCTAGCCTGCGGCTTCGGCGGTCCCGGCTTTACCTCGACCAGACACATGCGGCAATTGCCCGCGATGGACAGCCGCTCATGATAACAGAAACGCGGGATTTCCTTGCCGGCAAGCTCGGCAGCCTGCAGCACGGTCGCGCCCTGCGGCACTTCCAGTTCGATGCCATCTACGGTGACTTTAGGCATTATTCGCTCGCATCCGTATTTGTTAAAAGTTCAGGTTTTGCCTTGGCATGGGCCAGACGATAGTAGCTAGTCGCAAGCGCAGCCCGCAAATTCGCTCTCAGGAAACGCACTGCCTCGCCTTGTGGTACGCAATCCACAATATGCGGGCTCAGTTCCTTGAAGGAGGCCAGCTCCTCGGCGCTGTTCGGCTTGGTGCCGACCAGCTGAAGGACCGAAGCCGGCTTGCTGCGGACGACGCATTCGCCAATAAGATAGTCGAAATACGCGGCGACCTTGGCGTCGTGGGCTTGCCTCGCCTTCGGTAATTCATCATCCGAAATCTGCTTGCCCGTATCGGGATCAAGCGCAGTGAAAGGTACAGGCACCAACCAGTTCAGCGGCTCCACTCGACCAAGCTCTGCAGAATCAAGGGCGATGGGCTGCCTGTCGATAAGTGCTTCAGCCAGAGCAGCCCGAAAACGGAATCCGTTCATTTTCAGTTTGCCCACCCACATCTTCATGCACCGGGGTTCAATCAACTCGTCATATTCATCCTGAGGCAACCGACCCACGGTCAAAACAAAGCTGGAGGCGTAGCTGGCCTTTTGGGATACGATGCATTTTGCATAAGTGTCCAGTACCTTGGCCGCCACTTCAGGCTTCGCCTCTCGGGGCTCCGCTGCCAGAGCGGGCCCTGTCAAGGAGGCGCACAGGGCAGCCCAAAGGAAAATCATCTGCTTCACTCAGCAGCCTCCAGCACTTCCGCGCCCTTGTGCTCGTTTATTCGCCGCTCCATCTCCGGACGGAAATGGCGGATAAGCCCCTGGATCGGCCAGGCCGCTGCATCGCCGAGCGCGCAGATGGTGTGGCCTTCAACCTGCTTGGTGACTTCGTAGAGCGTGTCAATATCCTCGATATCAGCATCGCCATCGCGCATCTTTTCCATCACGCGCCACATCCAGCCGGTACCTTCGCGGCACGGCGTGCACTGGCCGCAGCTTTCGTGCTTGTAGAAATAGCTGAGCCGCGAGATCGCGCGGACAATATCGGTCGACTTGTCCATGACAATGACCGCCGCGGTGCCGAGACCGGAGCCCAGATCCTTCAGGCCGTCAAAGTCCATCGGCGCGTCCATGATCTGTTCGGCAGGCACCAGCGGAACGGACGAACCGCCCGGAATAACCGCAAGCAGATTGTCCCAGCCGCCGGTGATGCCGCCGCAATGTTTCTCGATCATATCCTTGAACGGGATCGACATCGCTTCCTCGAACACCGCCGGTTTGTCGACATGGCCGGAAACCTGAAACAATTTCGTGCCGTGATTGCCTTCGCGGCCAAAGCTGGCGAACCAGGCAGCGCCGCGCCGCAGGATCGTCGGAACGACCGCTATGCTTTCGACATTATTGACCGTGGTCGGGCAGCCGTAGAGGCCTGCGCCAGCGGGGAATGGCGGCTTAAGCCGTGGCTGGCCCTTCTTGCCTTCGAGGCTTTCGATCATCGCGGTTTCTTCGCCGCAGATGTATGCGCCGGCGCCGCGATGGACGAAGACGTCGAAATCATAGCCGGATTTGGCGGCATTTTTGCCGATCAAGCCAGCGTCATAGGCTTCCTTGACGGCCGCCTCCATGACCTTGGCTTCCATGATATATTCGCCGCGAATATAGATATAGGCGGCGCGCGCGCGCATCGCGAAACCGGCGATCAGCGCGCCTTCGATCAGCTTGTGCGGATCGTTGCGCAGGATTTCGCGGTCCTTGCAGCTGCCCGGCTCGGATTCATCGGCGTTGATGACGAGGAAACTCGGACGCGGATTGCCCTGGCTATCCTTGGGTGCTTCCTTGGGCATGAACGACCATTTGAGACCGGTCGGAAAACCCGCCCCGCCGCGTCCGCGCAGGCCGCTGGCTTTCATTTCCTCGATAATCTTGTCATTGCCGCGCTTGATGATGTCGGCAGTATTGTCCCAGTCACCGCGCTTCTGCGACGCCTTCAGGTCCCATGACTGGAACCCATAGACATTGGTGAAGATGCGGTCTTTGTCCTGAAGGAAATCAAACGCCATTATTTTTTCCTCCAACGACCCCAGAGGCCGCCAATAATGCCAATGATGACCACGGCGAGCCCGATCCAGCCTGCATATCCGTCGAGTAGCATGGCATCAATATCCTCCCTGAAGCGCAGCTTTGGGGAGGGGGACCGCGCGAAGCGTGGTGGAGGGGTAAATCCCGCGGAGTGCGGTTTGCGTCGCCGCCCCTCCGTCAGTCCTGCAGACTGACACCTCCCCGTGCTTTGCACAGGGAGGAAAATATGGAACGCCCATCACCATTCCCCCCGGTAATCGTGATTTTCCTCGACCATCGCGTGCAGGTTGGTCGGACCGCCCTGGGCCTCGCTGGTCTTGCGACCGATTTGCGAGCCGACCTTGATATCCTTGCCCGCTGCCAGATCTTCGAGGATCCGGGTCATTATATCATAATCGAGATCTTCGTAATTATCGTCGTTGATCTGGACCATCGGCGCGTTGGAGCAATTGCCCATGCACTCGACCTCGGTCAGGGTGAACAGACCGTCGGGCGTGGTCTTGCCTTTGTTGAGGCCCTTGTTCTTGCAGGCCGCCATCACATCGTCGCTGCCGCGCAACATGCAGGGCGTGGTGCCGCAGACCTGGACATGGAAACGACCGACCGGCGCGAGATTATACATGGTGTAGAAAGTCGCGACCTCATAGGCCCGCATATAGGGCATATCGAGATAGGCGGCGACATATTCGATCACCGGAACCGGCAGCCAGCCTTGCGTTTTCGTGTCTGCGCCAACCTGCCGCTGGGCAAGGTCGAGCAGCGCCATAACCGCCGATTTCTGGCGGCCAGCCGGATATTTCGCGATCTGCCATTTGGCAAGCTTCTCGTTTTCCGGCGTAAACGCAAAATCGCCCCATTTGGCGCGGGTTTCGATTTCGTCGGGGATGGTTGGTGCTTCAGCCATTATTATACTCCCGTCATTGCGAGCGTAGCGAAGCAATCCAGAGCGTCTGCGCGCGAGGCACTAGATTGCCGCGTCGCTCCGCTCCTCGCAATGACGTTATTTGGATTGAATAAACTCACCGGTCACACTCCCCGAACACGACATCAATCGCGCCCAAAATCGCGGTGGCGTCGGGCAGCATATGGCCTTTGGTCATGAAATCCATCGCCTGCAGATGCGAGAAAGCGGTCGGCCGGATCTTGCAGCGATAGGGCTTGTTGGTGCCGTCGCTGACCAGATAGACGCCGAATTCGCCCTTGGGGCTCTCGGTCGCGACATAGACTTCGCCGGCGGGAACGTGAAAGCCCTCGGTGTAGAGTTTGAAATGATGGATCAAGGCTTCCATCGACTGTTTCATCTCGGCGCGCTTGGGCGGCACGATCTTGCGGTCGGTGGAGGCGACCGGGCCATCGGGCATTTCATTGAGGCACTGGCGCATGATCCGCGCGCTCTGGCGCACTTCCTCGACCCGCACCATGAACCGGTCATAGCAGTCGCCCTTGGTGCCAACCGGCACTTCAAAGTCCATGCGGTCGTAGACGTCATAAGGCTGCGACTTGCGTAGGTCCCAGGCGACACCGCTGCCGCGCAATACCGGACCGGAAAAGCCCCAGCGCACCGCATCGTCCTGCGACACAGTGGCGATGTCGACATTGCGTTGCTTGAAGATACGGTTGCCGACGACCAGGCTCATTGCATCGTCGAACAGCTTCGGAAATTCGTCCAGCCAGTCAGCGATATCGGTGAGCAGCTTCAGCGGAACATCCTGATGCACACCGCCGGGCCGGAACCAGGCGCTGTGCATGCGGGCGCCGCTGGCGCGTTCGAAAAATTCCAGGCACTGCTCGCGAATTTCGAACACCCAGATATTCGGGGTCATCGCGCCAACGTCCATGACATGGGCGCCGATGTTGAGCATGTGATTGCAGATGCGGGTCAGTTCGGCGAACAAAACCCGCAGATACTGGCCGCGCAACGGCACTTCGAGATCGAGCAATTTCTCGATCGCCAGCACATAGCTGTGCTCCATGGCGAGCGGCGAACAATAATCAAGCCGGTCGAAATATGGGAGCGCCTGCAAATAGGTCTTGTGCTCGATCAGCTTCTCGGTGCCGCGGTGCAGCAGACCGATATGCGGATCGACCCGTTCGACCACTTCGCCGTCCAGTTCCATCACCATCCGCAACACGCCGTGCGCGGCCGGATGCTGGGGACCGAAGTTGATCGTGAAATTCTGGATTTCGAGATCGCCAACCGTCGGGTCGGCCTCGTCGGCCAGATGGTCCATTTCTTCGAGATAGTCAGCCATTAGATGCCTACCTTTCCGTTCGCTTCGAGCGAAGTCGAGAAGCCGTGAGCCAGCGTTCCACTCTCCCGTTCGCTTCGAGCGAAGTCGAGAAGCCGGTTGTGGTGGATAGAGGTGTCTCGACTACGCTCGACACGAACGGGAGCGTTGCTAGCCATCACTTGCCCTCCCCCTTCTTTTGCGTACCCGACCTGGTCCGCTTCGGAGCAGGCTTCTTGGCCGCAGCCTCCTCGCGCTTCGACGGCTTGGCGGCCTCCTTGTCGGCCTTTTCGCCAGCGCCGGTGTCCTTCTTGTCGTCGGTGGTCTTCGGTGTCGGTGGTGGCGCTTCGCCGCCCACTTTCTCGTCACCGGGCAAAATATAGTCCGCGCCTTCCCATGGCGACATGAAATCGAAACTGCGGAAATCCTGAGCTAGCTTCACCGGCTCATAGACAACGCGCTTGGCTTCTTCGGAATAGCGCATCTCGACATAGCCGGTCAGCGGGAAATCCTTGCGGAACGGATGACCCTGAAAACCATAGTCGGTCAGGATGCGGCGCAAATCGGTATTGCCGTCAAACAGGACGCCGTACATGTCGAACACTTCGCGCTCGAGCCAGCCAGCGACCTCCCAGATATGGGTGACGCTTGGCACCGGATTGTCCTCGTCGGTCGTAACCTTGACGCGGATACGATGGTTCTTGGTCAGGCTGAGCAGATGATAGCAGACCTCGAACCGCTCGGCGCGATCCGGATAGTCGACCCCGGCAATTTCCATCAGCTGCTGATATTCATGCTTTTCGCGCAGCTTTTCCAATACCGTGGCAAGCTTCTTGCGCTCGACGGTAAAGCTGATTTCGCCATAGGCCTCGACGGTATCGATCAGGGCCGCGCCGATCGCCTTGCCAAGCTTGGCAGCAACACCTTCGTTGCTGGAAATTGCTGGTGCAGAATGAGCCATCAGAAAACCCCGTTCGTCTCGAGCGAAGTCGAGAGACCGTTATTCACCACTGCATGTCTCGACTTCGCTCGACATGAACGGAAAGATTGCAAATATACCATCCTAGCGCTCGAACGTCCCTACGCGGCGGATCTTCCGCTGCAATTGCATCACACCGTAGAGCAAGGCCTCTGCGGTCGGCGGGCATCCCGGCACATAGATATCAACCGGCACGATCCGGTCGCATCCGCGCACGACGGAATAGCTGTAGTGATAATAGCCGCCGCCATTGGCGCAACTGCCCATCGAGATCACATATTTCGGATCGGACATCTGGTCATAGACCTTGCGCAGTGCCGGAGCCATCTTGTTGCACAAGGTGCCGGCGACGATCATCACGTCCGACTGGCGCGGGCTGGCACGCGGTGCAGCACCGAAGCGCTCCATGTCGTAGCGCGGCATGTTGACGTGGATCATCTCGACCGCACAGCAGGCGAGACCAAAGGTCATCCACCAGAGCGATCCGGTCCGGGCCCACTGGAACAATTCTTCGGTGGAGGTGACAAGAAAACCCTTGTCGCTCACTTCCGAATTCAGGTCCTTGAAAAAGGCCTCATCGGGCTGCGTGTCGGGACGCATCGGCGTGCCGTCTGCGTTCAATATGGCCGAACCACTGGTGCCAGTCTCTAATCCCACTCCAGCGCTCCTACTTTCCAGGCATAAATAAAGCCGATGACCAGCTCCGCGAGGAAGACCATCATCGTCGTCCATCCGACCCAGCCGGTCAGATCCAGCGAAACCGCCCACGGAAACAGAAACGCCGCTTCAAGGTCAAAAATGATAAACAGGATCGCGACCAGATAGAAACGGACGTCGAACTGGCTGCGCGAATCTTCAAAGGCGGGAAAACCGCATTCATATTCGGAGAGCTTTTCCGGGTTCGGATTGTGGGTTCCGGTCAGCCGCGAGACGCCCATGGGCAGAAACACAAAGGCTGCTGACAAGCCGGCTGCCACAAACAAGAAAAGCAAGATGGGTGCATATTCGGAAAGATCGACCACAGATGACTCGTTTCGCTAATATTCGGGGCCGCTTTTAGGCAGTGGCTCCCCATGCCGCAAGGGCGAAATGGCTTAAATTTGCGGCCTTTTGCGAGGCGTTCGCAGTTACAGCAGCGACTTCGCCAATATCCGGTGCAGCTTGCTGTGCAGCGCTTCATTCGATGCCAGTATTTCGCCCTGCCCGATCGGCTGGTCGCCGCCGGTATAGTCCGTCACAAAGCCGCCGGCTTCGCGAACCATCAAAATCCCGGCTGCAACGTCCCATACTTTCAGACCGGCTTCCCAGAAACCGTCATAGCGACCGGCGGCCAGCCAGGCGAGATCGAGCGCAGCCGATCCATTGCGACGGATACCGGCGACCTGCGGTGCCACGGCGCCGAAAATTCGGGCCCATTCGCTCAGATCGCCATGACCCTTGAAAGGGATGCCCGTTGCAATCAAGGATTCCGACAGATCGCGGCGGGCCGACACGCGCAGACGGCGCTCGCCGAGCCATGCGCCCTTGTCCATTTCCGCCCACCAGGTGAGATCGGTAAGCGGTTCGTAAATCAGGCCACTGGTAATCTTGCCCCAGCCGCGCCCATCGAGCGAGCGCTCCTGGACCGCGATCGAAATGGCGAAATGCGGAATGCCGTGAAGAAAGTTCGACGTGCCGTCGAGCGGATCAATGATCCAGCGCGGCTTGCCCTCTTCGCCCTCGATCATACCGCCTTCTTCCAGAACGAACCCCCAGCCTGGACGGACTTTCAGCAGTTCGTCATAAAGAATCCGCTCGGCGCGCATGTCGGCCTTGGACACAAAATCGGCCGGGCCTTTTTTCGACACCTGCAAATGTTCTACTTCACCAAAGTCGCGGCGCAGGCGCGATCCGGCCTTGCGCGCGGCGCGTTCCATGACGGTAATAAGGGCGGAATGTGCTGGCATTTCTTTATCTCCCCCCTCCCGTGTACGGGAGGGGCTGGGGGTGGGTCTATCTGTTTTTCAAAGAGCGGACGAGCGGCTTGGTCGTGCCCGCCCCTTGCCCCTCCCGCGAGCAGGAGGGGAATTGATTAGCTGGCCTTGCCAACATATTCGCGGGCATAGACATCAACGATGATCCGCGTACCGGCCGAAATGAACGGCGGAACCATGACGCGGACGCCATTGTCGAGAATGGCGGGCTTGTAGCTGGAGGACGCTGTCTGGCCCTTGACCACTGCGTCGGCTTCGACGATTTCCGCCTCGATCTGGTCGGGCAATTGTACCGAAATCGGCTTTTCTTCATATAGCTCGAGCTGCACGTCCATACCGTCCTGCAAAAATTCGACCGCATCGCCCAGCAGGTCGGCGGGCAATGTGATCTGCTCGTAATTTTCCTTGTCCATGAAGGTCAGCATGTCGCCGTCGGCGAAAAGATACTGGAAGGTCTTGGTGTCCAGACGGACTTTCTCAAGCGTGTCGGCGCTGCGGAAACGAACGTTGGTCTTGCGACCGTCGACGAGATTCTTCATCTCGACCTGCATATAGGCACCGCCCTTGCCCGGCTGCGTATGCTGGATCTTGGCAACCTTCCAGAGGCCGCCTTCATATTCCAATATATTGCCCGGACGGATATCCACGCCGCTGATTTTCATCGCTAGTCTCGCTTGATAGAATGTTTGATTGTGCGGCGCTGTAATCTGCTGGCCCCTAATAGGCAAGCCCGGTGACGATGAAAGACCAGAAGGATCGCAAACAGGTCTTTTTCATACAATACCGAAAATCAGGAGAAGACTAAATGTAAAATCATGGCCGAAACAGACATAGCCGAACCTCCCGCCGAGGAGACAAATGCGATGCCGTGCGAAAAACCCGCATTGGCAGCGGGTCTGTTTGGCTATTCAATCTGCGACGGCCAGACGCGCTCGTTCAAGGCAACGGAAGGATATTTGCGGGATATGGAGCAAATGCCGAATTTCGCGCCTCCGCCAATCCGCACCTTTGTCGCGCAATATCTTGCTTCCTATCTCGGCAAGACCGGCAGCCCGCACTAAGTCGCGTCACCTTCATCCATTATCGCGAAAAATTCGCGGACGGCACGGGCCGGCCCGGCCGGATCGTTCCAGACAGCACTGCTCACCGCGATAAAGTCGGCGCCGGCGTCCACAAGGGGACGGCAGTTTTCCGGCGTAATACCGCCAATGGCGACGCAGGGTATTTCCATCATTTCCGACCACCATTCCAGGATATCCAGTCCCGGCCTATACGTCGTTTCCTTCGTCCGGGTCGGGAAGAAAGCGCCAAAGGCGACGTAGTTCGCCCCGCCTTCTCCCGCTTCCATCGCCAGATGACGACTGTCATGGCAGGTGATCCCGATCTGCACGTCTTTTCCCAGCGTAGCGCGCGCCGCCTTCAGATTTTCGTCGCTTTGGCCGAGATGCACGCCGTCGGCGTTCAGCCGCTGGGCCAGCGCGACATCATCGTTGACGACAAAGGCGACATCGAATTCGTCACAAATATCCTTCAGCGGCGCGGCAAGCCGGGCGGCCTCGTCCGGATCGATATCCTTCACGCGGAACTGGAAGGCCGCCACCGGTCCGCCTTCCAGCGCAGATCGCAACTGGTCCGGAAAATCCCCGCCCGTTTCGAGCGGTGAAATCAGGTAGAGCTGGCAGCCTAAATCATCCATCGTCATTCTTCCTTGTCGACCACGGCCATCAGAAAACCGTCCCATTTTTTCGCCCCGACCGTCTGTATGGCGGTCGCGTCGACTTTCGGGTGATTGTGCAGGGCTTCATATAATGCGCGCGTTCCGGCCACTTTCGGATCATCGCTAGCAGGATCAATGTCGCCGCCCTCGCGAACGACATTGTCGAAAATCAACACCGCCCCGGGTCGCGACAAGCGCACCGCATAGTCCAGATAGGCGGCATAGCTCTGCTTGTCGGCATCCACGAAAACCATGTCGAAGCGCGCACTGCCTTCCTGAACCAGCCGTTCAAGCGACTGGCTGGCGTCGCCGACCAATATGTCGACGCGGTCGCCCTGCCCGGCCCTTTCGATATTCGCCCGCGCCACTTCGGCATAGCGCGGTTCCAGTTCCAATGTCGTCAGGCGCCCGCCCTTTCGCAGGCCGCGCGCCAGACAAATCGCCGAAAAACCGCCGAGCGTCCCGATTTCGAGAATATGGCTTGCCTGCACTGCCCGCGCCATCAATTGCAGCATCCGCCCTTGCGTCACCGAGACATCGATCGATGGCAGCCCCGCTGCAGCATTGGCCCGCAAACAGGCATCCAGAGCGCGATCCTCGCCAATCAGATGCTCGACGATATAGTCATCGACATCGGACCAGCTTGGATCGCAGCTTTGCAAAATCGTTTCCTGATTGCGCTTTCTAGGTGATCGAGGCGCGATAAATCTGGTCGATAGCACTGCCCAGAACCGCGTCAAATTCCTCATCGGTCTGCGAAACCCGCAAATCCTGAAGCAATCCACGGCTGAAGCTCGCGATCATGCCTTCATTCTTGGCCAGCTGCTCGCAGGCGTCGTCGGTCGAATAGCCGCCCGACAAGGCCACCAGCCGGATCACCTTCGGATGGTCGATCAGCGGCTTGTACAGATTGGGCTCGACCGGAATCGACAGTTTCAGCATCACCCGCTGATCGTCCGCCAGAGCGTCGAGCTCTTTGGTCAGCGCGGCCAGAAGCAGCTTGTCGCACTCGGCGCGCTCGGCGCTTTTGATATTCACTTCCGGTTCGATGATCGGCACCAGTCCATGCGCCAGGATCTGCTTGCCGAACGCAAATTGCTGCGCGACATTATCGGCAATGCCCTGCGCATTGGCCTTGTTGATGACCGAACGCATCTTCGTGCCGAACATGCCCTTGGCGACAGCAGCCTTGCACTGGTCGTCCAGATCCGGAATCGGCTTCATCAGCTGAACGCCATTTTCCTCGTCCGCCAGTCCTTTGTCGACCTTCAGGAACGGCACAACGCCGCGCTCCCAGAGCAGCTCCGGAACCGGCTTGCCATCGGCATTGCCGTTCATCGTCTTTTCAAACAGGATCGCGCCGATGACCTTGCCGTTGCCAAAGCTTGGCGCGGTGATGATGCGGCTGCGCATCTTGTGGATCAGGCCGAACATTTCATCGTCATTGGAAAACGCGTCTTCGCCAATGCCGTAACCGGCCAGAGCCTTCGGCGTCGAGCCACCGCTCTGGTCCAGCGCAGCGATAAAACCCGCACCATTTTCAATCTTGTTCAACATTTCACTATTCGCCATTTTTGGGTTCCCATTATTCAATTCGATCGTTTCAGTGCTTCGACACCGGGCAAAATCTTGCCTTCCATCCATTCCAGAAATGCGCCGCCCGCGGTCGACACAAAGGTAAAATCATCGGCAACGCCGGCATGGTTGAGCGCCGCTACCGTATCTCCGCCGCCCGCGACCGAGAGCAATTGCCCTTCCTTGGTCAGGGCCGCCGCCGTTCTCGCCAGCGCAACCGTGGCGCTGTCAAAGGGCGGAATTTCGAACGCGCCGAGCGGGCCGTTCCAGACCAGGGTCTTGCAGGTCTTCAGCACGTCGGACAGCGCTTCGACCGCCGCCGGACCGATATCGAGGATCATTTCATCCTCTGCCACTTCATGGACATTCACCGTCCGGACGGGCGGGTTGGCACGAAATTCTTTTGCGACCACAACATCATAAGGCAAATGCACCGTGCAGTCTGCCCGGTCAGCGGCCTCCAGAATCTCATTGGCGGTATCCGCCAGATCATGTTCGCACAGGGATTTTCCGACATCGACACCGCGGGCCGCCAGAAAGGTATTGGCCATGCCGCCGCCGATGATCAGATGATCGACTTTCTCGACCATCTGCCGCAGCACGTCGAGCTTGCTGGAGACTTTCGCCCCACCAACAACCGCAGCGACCGGATGTTCAGGATTGCCGAGCGCCTTGTCGAGCGCGGTCAGTTCGCGTTCCATCGAACGGCCGGCGTAGGACGGCAGAAGATGCGCCAGCCCCTCGGTCGTCACATGCGCGCGATGCGCCGCCGAGAAGGCGTCATTGACATAGAAATCGCCGAACGAAGCAATCGCCTTGGCCATGGCGGGATCGTTCTTTTCCTCGCCCGGCGCAAAGCGGCTGTTTTCCAGCACGGTGATGCTGCCGTCGGGCAAGGCGTCAATCGCGGCCTGGTCGGGCTTCTGCATGAAGCCGACGTCCCGGCCGAGCACCGCAGCCAGCGGCGCAACGACAGGCTCCAGAGAATATTCCGGCACATATTGGCCCTTGGGCCGACCGAAATGGGCGAGCAGGAGCAGTTTCGCGCCCTTGCCGGCCAATTCCGTCAGCGTCGGAACCAATGCCGCCAGCCGTGTATCGTCGGTTACCTTGCCGTCCGCCATCGGGACATTCAGGTCAACGCGGACAAGACCGCGCTTTCCTGAAACATCCCCAATATCATCGAGCGTTTTGAAGTTGTTAACCGACATTATACAGAACCTTTCTGAGCTAGATAAGGCCTGCCATGACCTTGGCGGTATCAATCATCCGGTTGG
>CAXHZT010000016.1:0-75422 GCA_964022345.1 uncultured Sphingorhabdus sp. | reverse complement strand
AAGCCCCATTCATTGTCATACCAGCTGACGACGCGGACGAGCGTGCCGTCCATGACGGTCGTTTCCAGACTGTCGACCGAGCTGCTGGCTGGCTGATGGTTGAAGTCGCTGGATACCAGCGGCTTGTCTTCAAAGACCAGCACGCCCTTCATCGGGCCTTCGGCTGCGGCTTTCAGCGCGCCGTTGACTTCCTCGACCGTGGTGTCGCGGCTTGGCGTGATCACCAGATCGACCAGGCTGACATTCGGTGTGGGCACGCGGACGGACGAGCCGTCGAGCTTGCCGTTCAGTTCCGGCAGCACCAGACCGACGGCGCGGGCAGCGCCCGTGGTCGTCGGGATCATGTTGACCGCACCGGCCCGGGCACGGCGCATATCGCTGTGCATCTGGTCGAGAATCCGCTGGTCGTTGGTATAGCTGTGGATCGTGGTCATGAAACCGCGTTCGATACCTACCGTGTCGTTGAGCACCTTGGCGACAGGAGCGAGGCAGTTGGTGGTGCAGGACGCGTTGGATACGATGATATCATCGGACGTCAGCACATCATGATTGACGCCATAGACAACCGTTTTCAGGTCACCCTTGGCCGGAGCCGAGATCAATACGCGTTTTGCGCCGGCATCGATATGCGGTTGCGCCGCATCCTTGGACTGGAAGAAGCCGGTGCATTCCAGAACGATATCGATGCCCATTTCGCCATGCGGCAGATCGCCCGGATTACGCTCGGAGGTCACCGCGATTTTCTTGCCATTGACCATGATATGATCGCCATGGGCGGTGACTTCGCCGGGGAAGCGCCCGTGAACGCTGTCATAGCCGAAAAGCAGCGCATTGGCGTCGGCATCCGCCAGATCGTTGATCACGACCAGTTCGAAATCATCATCTTCACGCTCCAATATTGCGCGGGCGACGAGACGACCGATCCGGCCAAATCCGTTAATTGCTACTTTTGTCATCGATATTGCTCCTTTGAATTCAAACCTGCTGGCTGTGTTCAGCCAATTTTTTCCAGTATCTGAGGCGTAATCGCATCCGCGGTCAGGCCGAAATGCGCATAAAGATCGGCGATCGGCGCTGATGCTCCGAAACTGTCGATACCGAAACGCATCCCGTCAAGCCCCGTATAGCGCTCCCAGCCGATCGTCGTGCCGGCTTCGATAGACACCCGCAATATATCGGCGCTGCCCAGCAAATCATTCCGATATTCTACGGACTGGGCGTCAAACAGTTCGGCACAGGGCATCGACACGACGTCCGCGCCCACACCGGAGGCTTCCAGCTTGGCCGCCACATCCATTGCCAACGACACTTCCGAACCGGTGGCAATCAATGTCACCCGTTTGTCGCCGTCCGCGGATTTCAGGCGATAAGCGCCTTTTTCACAAAGATTTACGCTGACGTCATGACGCAGCGGAGGAAGCCCCTGACGCGTCAGAGCGAGAGTCGAAGGCCCATCGGCACGCTTGATGGCCAGCGCCCAGCATTCGGCCGTTTCGATGGCATCGGCAGGACGATAGACATGCATATTGGGCATGACCCGCAGGCTCTGAAGATGTTCGATCGGCTGATGGGTCGGACCATCCTCGCCGAGACCGATGCTGTCATGGGTCATGACATAGACGACCCGTGCGTTCTGGATCGCGGAAAGCCGCATCGCGCCGCGGCAATAGTCGGTGAAGACCATGAACGTGCCGCCATAAGGAATGATGCCGCCGTGCAGCGCCATGCCGTTCATCGCCGCCGCCATGCCGAATTCGCGAATGCCATAATAGATATAGCGACCCGAATAATCGTCCTTCGTCAGCGGACCGGTCGACGGCGTCTTGGTATTATTTGATCCGGTCAGATCGGCGCTACCGCCGAGCATTTCGGGCAAGGCTTCGGTAATCGCGCCCAGCGCCATTTCCGACGCCTTGCGGGTCGCGACCTTTGGCGGATCCTGGGCAAGACCTTCGAGATAGGCCTGCATCGCCTGCCCGTCCGGAAGCTCTCCCGCCATACGGCGCTTGAATTCGTCGGCTTGGGCGTGACCGCCCAGACGTTTATTCCAGTCGGCGTGCGCAGCAGCGCCCTTTTCTCCCAGTTTCCGCCATGCTGTCATTATGTCGTCCGGAATGACAAAAGGCTCTGCATCCCAACCCAGCGCGGCACGGGTGCCGGCGATTTCGTCATCGCCGAGAGGGGCACCGTGGGTTGCCGATGTGCCCTGTTTGGTCGGAGCGCCGTAGCCGATCACGGTCTTGCAGGCGATCAGCGACGGTCGCGGGTCAGCCTCTGCTTCACTCAGCGCCTTGCGGATATCGTCAAAGTCGTGGCCATCGCAGGACACGACGTGCCAGCCGGACGCCCGGTAGCGCGCCGGAATATCTTCACTTGTCGATAATTCCGTTCCGCCATCGATGGTTATGCCATTATCATCCCAAAGAACATTAAGTCTGCCGAGACCCAGATGCCCGCCGAGACCGACCGCTTCGTGGTTGATCCCTTCCATGAGGCAGCCGTCACCGGCAATCACCCAGGTTTTGTGATCGACCAGATCATCGCCGAAGGTCGCGTTCAGATGCCGCTCGGCAATCGCCATGCCCACTGCGGTGGCAAAGCCCTGCCCCAGCGGCCCGGTCGTCGTCTCGACGCCTTCCAGCTTGAAATTTTCCGGATGGCCGGCGCAGGGCGAGCTGAGCTGGCGGAAATCCTTGATATCCTGCAGCGTCGGCCGCGCATAGCCGGTCAGATGGAGCAGCGAGTAAATCAACATCGAGCCATGGCCGGCCGACAGGACGAACCGGTCGCGGTCCGCCCATTTCGGTGCTTTCGGATCATATTTCAGAAAATCGCTGAACAGCACCGTAGCCACATCCGCCATGCCCATCGGCATCCCCGGATGGCCGCTGTTCGCCGCCTGCACCGCATCCATGGAGAGCGCTCGGATGGCGTTTGCCATGCTTTTTTCGGTAACGGTCATAACTGCTGCGGTCCCCCGGATTGACGAGTAAGAAAAGGCATATAAAAGCTGCGATTCGCTATTTTGCCTCTTCCTTTGATGGTCCAGCAACGCGGCGTCAAGGGCGGCTTTTCAGGATACGGTGTTTACCTCGCCGGAATAGATTGATAGCACGGAAAGACAGGACTTCACCTGCCCGAAACAAGCTGTGGAAAATGCTTATGGACAACGAACGTGTCATTCTTGCCATTGGTCGTATCGAACGCGCATTGAGTCGCATAGAAGCGGCGAAAAGCACAGGGCTGTCCGAAATGGACCCGGCACTGGAGCAGCGCCACGAAGCGCTGAAAGCGGAAATGCGGCAGGCAATCCAGACGATTGACGGGCTGATCGAGCGGCAGGAACACTGAATATGGCACAAATGAAACTGGAAATCGGCGGTCGGTCCTTCATGGTTACCTGTCAGGACGGGGAAGAAGCCCATCTGACCAAACTCGCCGGAATGGTTGACGACAAAACCCGCGAATCCGGGGATCCAACCGGTCTCACCGAAAGCCGCATGCTGCTCTTCACCTCGCTGCTGCTGGCCGATGAATTGCACAGCCTGCAGGCCGCCCAAGCCGATTCCGGCACGGCGGGCGAGACCCCGCAGACCGATCCCATCGACGAGAAGGCGATCGAGACGCTGGAAAAACTGGCAGATCGTGCCGAACAACTCGCGAACAGTCTTGAGTAACGCCCCCATCACGCCTAGATAGAGACTGACGGGTACTGTCTGGCACGAGCTTGATACGAACATCCCTGAGGCGATATAACTTCCTAGGGAGCTGTCCCTGCCCGGATTGCGGACTGTTTTGCAGTCGGGTCCGAAGCACATGGCGCCCACCTGACGTAATAGGCGTCAGAGGATTTTCCGGCAAACGACCAAGACGGTCCCGTCACTTTTCCAAAGAAAGACCTATTTTTGAGTAGCTTGACGAAGAAAAAGCAGGAACTGCGCAAAGAATATAGACGGCGCCGTGACAGCTTTGTCAGCCAGTTGGATGGCGCAAGCCGCAATCTGTCCTTTCGCCGTCCCCCCTCGCCTCTTGCCCGCCTGTTCAAGCCGGGAGAGACCGTTGCCTTCTACCGGAGCGTCGGTAGCGAGGCGCCGACCGAGCGGCTGGTCGAATATCTGACCGAAACCGGCATTAACATCGCTTTTCCCCGCGTGACCGACAACGGCCCGCTGGAATTCCGGCTGGTTAGCGGCCCGGAGCTCCTGGAGTGCGGTTTTCGCAATATCCCTGAACCGGCCGTGACCTGCCCGCTGGTCGATCCCGACGTCATTGTCGCGCCGCTCGTGGCGTTTGACCGGTCCCTTCGACGACTGGGCCAGGGTGGCGGCTATTATGATCGCAGCTTTGCGAAATATCCCGACGTGCCTCGTATCGGCCTCGCCTGGTCGGTTCAGGAAGCCGCCGACATACCGACCGAACCGCATGATCTGCCCTTGGACATGATCGTGACGGAATGCGAAATAATAGAGTGATTTAGGATGACGCCATGACAGCAGATAGTGAAAAAAGCTCCGGGAATCAGCCGAGTTGGCGCAAGCCTGTCGGGGTGCTGTTCATGCTATTGCTGATTCTGCTGTGGTGCGGCGTTGCCGTGACGCTGATTGATTATCTCAGCGGCCTGAATTTCTGGCTGCAATTGCCGGTCTATGTGATTCTGGGCATCGGCTGGATATTTCCAGTCAAACCGATGCTGCTATGGATGAATACTGGATCCTTCCGCCAATTTCCCGAAAATCAGGGAAATGGCGCGAGTGACGAGACTTGAACTCGCGACCTCCGGCGTGACAGGCCGGCGCTCTAACCAACTGAGCTACACCCGCTAATGCGCCTGCATTGGGCGGTGGAGCAGCGCAAGTAGAAGAGCTCTGCAAATCTGTCAACAACACTCTTTCGAATAATTCACGAATTTCACATTTTGATCGATTCAGGCCTCGGGCACAGCCCCTTGAATGGGTGCCCCGGTTTGCCTGCACCGACCGCCCCGCGGAGCACCGTAGCGCCATAATGGTTGCATAAGTTACAAATCGTTACAGTTAATGTCGTTTTAACCATGCCGCGCAAACCCGGTCGTTAACCACCGGAGGCCCTGCATATCTGCGGACTTTCATGGTTAATTGCCAATGACGTCAATTAATGTCTGTTTACGAAATCTTTGCCTTTTCCCGTCACACGGACGGCATGAATTGTTTACGACCTCTGGACAGCGAGCGTTTTGCGCGTTCGCCTATTGTGCTTTGCGCAGGCCGCCGATTGGCGCTTGCCGTGGGCATGGCGTCCCTTGCCCTGGGGTCGGCAACAGCACAGGCAGCGGGCACGATTGCTGGCACCGATATCGTAAACGTCGCGCAGGCCACCTATGACGTGGCCGGAGGCGGCGCACCGGTCACCATTGATTCGAACCGGGTGATCATCAAAGTCGACGAACTGCTCGACATTTCGGTGGTTTCCAGTGATCCGGGCGATGTCACCACTGCGCCCGGCCTGGCCGCTCAGGTCCTTACCTATAGCATCACCAACACCGGCAACGGCACAGAGGCCTTTGCCCTGGCGGCCGACACCGCAAAGCCGGGTGACGAATTTGACGCCGGTTTCGAACAGATCGCCCTCGATACAAATGGCAATGGCATTTACGACGCGGGCGTCGACACAATCTATACAGCCGGGACCAATGATCCGGTTCTGGAGCCGGACGAAAGCGCAACTGTTTTCATTCTGTCGACCACCCCCTCCGATACCGGCGACGCCGATCGTGCCGAAATCGCCCTGTCTGCTACCGCCGTTACCGGCAGCGGCACGCCCGGCGATATCTTTGCCGGCCTTGGCGATGGCGGCGGCGATGCCGTGGCGGGAACCAGCGGCGCGACCGGTCAGGACAGCGGATTTTTTCTGGTTCAGGTGGCCGAGATCATGCTGGTGAAAAGCGCAACGGTCATCGACCCGTTCGGCGGCGCAGAGCCGGTGCCCGGCGCGACAATTGTCTATCAGCTCGTCGCGACCACCACCGGAACCGGCAGCCTCGCCAATTTAACAATCGCCGACAATATTCCTGACTACACCACCTACAAGGCGGAAAGCATCACGCTCGAGGGCACGGCGGTCACCGACGATAGCGCCGATGCCGATGCCGGATCCTTTGACGGTGAGGCCATCGCCGTTGCTCTGGGCACGGTCCCGGGCGGCCAGACTCGCACCATCACTTTCCAAGTCACCATTAACTGAAAACATTCGGGGTAAAACAATATGTTAAAACAGATTTTTCTGACAATGGCACTGACGCTGCCGGGCACCGCGATCGCGGCCAATAATGTCAGCCTTTCGAGCGACGTGTTCGTCGAGCGCAAGGTCGCGAAGCCGAACGGCACCACCGCGCTGGTGCTCGAACAGCCGACCACTGTCATTCCCGGCGACAATCTCGTGTTCGTCGTGAAATATAAAAATGTCGGCAACGCGCCGGCGGAAGATTTTTCTGTCACCAATCCGCTTCCCAAAGCGGTCGTGTTCAACGGCACGTCGGATGGCACGGAAATCGTCTCCGTTGACGGAGGCAATACCTGGGGGCCGCTATCGGCCCTCACCTATGCGGGGAAAAATGGCGAAGCCCGCCCCGCGATGATGACCGACGTGACCCATGTGAAATGGAAATTTAGTCGCGCTCTTTCAGCGGGTTCGGGAGGGAAATTAATTTTCCGCGGCACCGTGAAATAAACGCCGCCGCACCAGATCGCCGCGGGGTTGGGCGATCAAAACCAAAGGAACCAGGAGACAGTTATGACCAGTATACTGAAACTTCTCGTTGCCACGAGTACGCTGTCTGTAGCGACGCTGGGTGTAAACCCGGCGTTCGCCGCAGATTTGGGTACCGATGCCGGCACGAGCATTACCAACAACGTAAGCGTAGCCTATAATGTGGGGGGAACCGCGCAGACAGCAGAAACCGACAGCGACACATTTGTCGTCGACCGCGAAGTCAATCTCGTCGTCGCCAAAAGCGATTCTGTAAATACTATCGTCGCGCCGGGCGCGCTTGCGCAAGCCGTAACCTATACCGTCCGCAACCAGACCAACGACACGATCGACGTGCTGTTGACCGCAGAGCAGCTGGGTGGAGACGATTTCAACATTCTCGGTGCGATCACCTTCTATATCGACAATGGCGCCACGGCCGGCGTTTTTGACGCGACGGATACGCTGATCACCTCGATCGACGATCTGGCGGAAGATGAAACGGTAACCGTTCACGCGGTCGCCAATATCATCACCGGCGTGGTGACCGGTGATCTCGCCGATATCGGGCTGATCGGCCAGGCGGCTGACTCGACCACCGGCGTGGCGTTCGTCAACAACGCCGCCGATGTCGATGATCCGACGCTTGTCCAGAATGTCTTTGCCGATGCTGCCGGAACCGGCAGCGGTGACGGTGAAGGCGACGGCTATCACAGCGCGACCGATACCTATGAGGTCGCTGCCGCAGATATTGCCGTGTTCAAATCCAGCCGGGTTGTCAGCGATCCTCTGGGATCGACCAATCCGAAAGCCATTCCCGGCGCGGTGATCGAATATTGTATTTCGGTGGCCAACGCAGCCGGTTCCGCGTCGGCAACCGGCGTGACCATCACCGATACGCTGCCGGCCGATGTCGGTGGCAATGGCATCACCTTTGTGACGGGCTCGATATTGGTCGACGCGGTCGCGACGATCACGGCCGGCCCGCCACAGACGCAGACCTGCTCGGGTGGCGTAGCCGGAGGCTCCTTCGCGGATCCTACGGTCACCGGCACCCTGTCGGACATTGCCGCGGGTACAAACCGCGCCATGATTTTCCGCGTAACGGTCGACTAGGCACACCGGAATTTGGCGGGGAACCGGCACTTGCTGCCTGTTCCCCGCTCTATTTTGGCTGAATTCGTGGGAATTTTCACCACCTTCTTGAGGCCAATCGGCCTGGCATTTGCTGCAGGCGCATTAAGCGTGCCTGCCTCTATGGCCGTCGCACAGCAGTCGTCCCTGCCGCTCGTCAGCAATGTCGCGCAGGCGGAGTGGGACGTCGGCGGCCAGCGGCTGCAGCAGCCGTCAAACAGCGTCGATATCCAGGTTGTAGCGCCGCCCGAGACACCGCCGGAAATTGCGATGTACCGCTTGTCCGATCCGCCCGGTTCCGAGCAGTTCTCGATTGGACCGGCGATGTGCCGCGGGTCGCAGGGCGATATGCCGATCAAGCTTGGCGGCGCATTTGCCGGCATGTCGACCAGCCCGGCCACGGTCAAACCAACCGAGCATATCCGGGCGGGAGAGCCTCTTATCGCGGCCATTCTGGACCCGGGCAGAAACCTGGACCGGCAGGCAAAAGAGAATTTCGACGTGGTTTTTACCACGCCGGGCGGTGACCGCGAAACCATCAATGTCGTTGAAACCGAAACCAATAGCGGTCGTTTTGTCGGCATGATCAGAACGGCTGCCGTCCCGCCGGCGGCGGTAAAGGGCGACTGCGTCCTTTCTGTGCAGCCCGGAGACACGTTTGACATCACCGTCGAAGAAACGGGCGGGTTTGTCTTCAGCTCGACCACGGGCGGGATATTGATCGATCCCTTCGGCGTCATTTTCGACAGCGGCGACGGCACGCCCGTCTCCGGTGTGCGCGTCACCCTGGTCGAACACGAGACCGGTCTGCCGGCGGATGTTTTCGGCGATGACGGTGTCGCCAGCTATCCCAGCACGGTGATATCCGGCGGATCCGTGACCGACAGCCGCGGAAATGTCTATGACTTCCCGGAGGGCTTCTACCGCTTTCCGTTTGCGCGACCGGGCCAGTACCGCCTGATCGTCGAGCCGCCCGAACCTTACAGCTTTGCATCAACGGCCACAGCCGAGCAATTGACCGCGTTCCGGACCGCAGACGGATCACCTCTCGCGATCGTCGACGGCTCCTTTGGCGGCATCATCACATTGGAAGACCCGGACCCGGTCCGCGTCGATATCCCGCTCGACCGGCCGGGAACGCCCCTGCTGATCAGCAAGACGGCTTCGACGGCCCAAGCGGCGCCCGGAGACGCTATCCAGTATCGCATAACTGTCGAGAACAGCGATGCGCTGCGCAATACCGGTCCTGTGACCATCACCGACCAGCTTCCCGCGGCCATGCGGCTGAAGTCCGGCACGGTGCGCTATAATGGCAACCTGATTGCCCCGACAATCGCGCCGAACGGACGTGACTTCACTGTCGTGGCGCCGCCCCTGCCCGCTGCGGGTCGCGGATTGCTGACCTATATTACCGAAGTCCGTCAGGACGCACAGCCAGGCGATGCGCTCAACCGCGCGTCAGCAAAAGACGATCGCGGTGCCACCAGCCCGATCACGGATGTTCTGGTGCGTATCGAACGCGATGGCATCTCCGAACGCTTCACCCTGATCGGTCGCGTAACGGACGGCAACTGCAAGGCCGACCCCCGGACAGGCACCGGAATTCCCAATATCCGCGTGATGTTGCAAGATGGCAGCTACGCCATCACCGACCGCGAAGGCCGCTACCATTTCGAAGGGCTGCGGCCCGGAACCCATGTCGTACAGGTTGATCCATCGACCTTTCCTGCCGATTTGGCGCCGGTCGACTGCGCGCAAAACACGCGCAGCGCCGGCAGCGCGATTTCCCGCTTTGTCGAAGGTCGCGGCGGTGCGCTGAAACGCGCCAACTTCACAGCCAGAAAAGTAGCAACCCGGGCGATCGAAACCGGAGACAGCTACCAGAAACCGGAAGTCGTGAGCGATCCGGAAGCCGCGGGCGCGGGCCGAGACTGGCTGTCCGGCGAGCAGCCCGGCATCGCGTGGCTTTTCCCCGAAGAAGAGCATAATCCGCGCGTAAAAGCCGTGCGTGTGGCGATCAAGCATCATGCCGGTCAGAAAGTCGCGCTGTCGATCAATGGCAATCCGGTCAATCCCCTCGCCTTTGACGGAACCAAAAAAAGTGCGAACGGCAAGGTCCGGGTCAGCACATGGCGCGGTATTGAAATCGAAGACCGGACCAATATCTTCGTCGCACGGGTGGTTGATCGTGACGGGGCTCTGGTCGAGCAACTGGAACGCAAAGTCCATTACGCCGGTAGTCCGCTTCATGCGGAGCTGCTGAAAGAGCGGTCGGTGCTGGTCGCCGACGGGGTTACCCGTCCGGTGATTGCTGTGCGGCTCACCGATCGCGACGGCAGGCCCGCCCGCCACGGGATGGTCGGCGATTTCGAGGTTCCCTCCCCTTATGCGCCCGCCGTCGAGGTTGACGCACAGCAAGCCAATCAGCTCGCCGGTCTGGAACGCGGTGCCCCCGTATGGCGCGTCGAAGGCGAACAGGGCATAGCCTATATCGAACTGGCGCCGACAACCGCCTCCGGTTCGCTCAGCATCTCCTTTCCGTTCCGCGATGGCGAAGTCGAGCGCGCCCAGCGGATCGAGACCTGGCTCGATCCCGGCGACCGTCCGTGGACCGTGGTCGGCTTTGCCGCAGGTACAGTCGGCTTCAACACGCTGGACGAACGGCTGGAGGACCTGGCCGACGATGACGACACGGTCAATGTCGATGGCCGGATCGCGCTTTATGCCAAGGGCAGGATCACCGGAAAATGGTTGATGACGCTCGCCTATGACAGCGACAAGGCAGAAGATCAGACTCGTCTTCAGGGCGTTATTGATCCGCGCCGCTATTATACGGTCTATGCCGACGGCAGTGAACAACGCTATGATGCGGCATCGGTGCGACGCCTCTACCTGAAGCTGGAAAGGCCGCAGTTTTACGCCCTGTTCGGCGATTATGAAACCGGCATCAGCGGACCTGAGCTGGCCCGCTATCAGCGGAGCTTCAACGGCATCAAGGCCGAATATCGCAGCGACCGGGTGCACCTCAACGGATTTGGCGCGGATTCACCGAACCGGTTCCGGCGCGAGGAAATCCAGGGCAGCGGTCTTTCGGGACCCTATGCCCTCGCCACACGCGACATATTGGCCAATAGCGAGCGAATCACGCTGGAAGTGCGTGACCGGTTCCGTTCGGAAAAAATCATCGAGCGCCGCGAACTGACGCGCCATATCGATTATGATATTGATTATCTCGCCGGAACGCTGCGTTTCCGCGAACCGGTGCTGAGCCGCAGCAGCACTCTCGATCCGCAGTTCATCATCGCCGAATATGAAGTTCTTGGTATCGGCGAACGCAATCTGAATGCTGGCGGACGGGCGACTTACCAGACCGCCGACGAAAAGCTGAAAATCGGTGCGACCGCTGTGCATGACGAGAACGAGGTCGTCAAAACCGATATGCTGGGCGTCGACGTCCGTTACCAACCGAATATGAAAACCGAATTCCGGGCGGAACTCGCGGTCACCGACAACGAGGCCAAAGCCGCCACAGACGCCAATATCGGACAGGCCGCAACCGCCTGGCTGGTCGAGGCCCAACATCATGGTTCGAAATTCGATATTCTCGCTTATGTCCGGCGTCAGGCCAGCGGCTATGGTCTGGGACAGCTCAACGCCGCCGAATCCGGCACCCGCAAATTCGGACTGGATGCCCGCATCCGGCTGATGGAAAATATGTCGGTGGCGGTAACGGGCTATCAGGAGAATTTCCTGATCTCCGGTGCCCGCCGTCGTGCCGGGACCGCCGAACTGGAATATCGCACCGATGACACATCTTTCCGGGCGGGCATGGTCTATGCCAATGACCGGCTCTCCGACGGTACGGTCAACGAATCCACGCTTGTTCGTCTGGGCGCAACGCAGCGGCTGTTCGACGGCAAGCTGGAACTGGATGCGCAGACCGAATTTGCTCTGGCTGGTCAGGACGAAAGCATCGATTTCCCGGCGCGCCACAGCTTCTCTGCCCGCTATGCCATCACCAAGGATATCAAGATCATCGGCACCTATGAAATTGCCGATGGCGAGAATATCGATTCCCGCACAGCCCGGATCGGCGTCGACGTTACGCCATGGGACGGCGCGCGCATTGTCAGCAGCGTCAACCAGCAGGAAATCACCGCATTTAGTCCGCGCACCTATGCAGCCTACGGCTGGACCCAGAGCATCCCGGTCAGCGACAAATGGACGGTTGATCTCTCCCTGGACGGCAATGAAACCATTGGCGGATTTGATCGGGCGGACGTTGTCAACGAAGAGCAGCCGGTGGCCTCGGGCGGGTTCCTGGGCAATGACATGACGCTGACCGAAGATTTTCTCGCGGTCACCGCCGGTGCTACCTTCCGCAACGACGACTGGAGCTGGACCGCCCGGGCCGAATATCGGGACGGCGACATCAGCACGCGCTATGGATTGACGACCGCGCTGCTCAAGCAGATCGGCCAAGGCAGCGCATTGGGCGCAGCCGCCAACCTGTTTGTCGCGGAAGATGAATCCGGGGTGCGCACCCGGATCACCGAAGCGGAAGCCAGCTGGGCGCATCGGCCCGCCGACAGCGCCTGGTCCTGGCTCGCGAAGCTGGAATTCCGCGAGGACCGCGTCCGCAACGCCGTCGCCGGTGAAGCCGGACCGATTGGCGGCGCGCCGCTGCTGGTCGACGGCAACGTCACTTCGCGCCGGATCGTCAACAGCATCAGCGTGAATTACGCGCCGGTAGATGCGAGAAACGGTTTCTTCACGGAATCCGGTGAATATGGTCTCTTCTGGGGAAGCCGCTATGTTTTCGACCGGTTCGGACCGGACGATGTAGAAGGCTGGAGCAATATATTCGGCGTGGACGTCAAGCATGACCTGTCCAGCATGTTCGATATCGGCGGCCAGGCAAGCGCGCGCATCGGCAATGGTTTCGACAGCATCGCCTATTCCGGCGGGCCGAGCCTGGGCATCACGCCATTCAAAAACGGCTATATTTCCATGGGCTATAATGTCGTCGGCTTCGCTGATCGCGACTTCGAAGAAAGCCGCTACACCCGCGACGGTCCGTTCGTTACCTTCCGTCTGAAATTCGACCAGCAGAGTCTGGGCAGCCTGGGGCTCTGAAGCTCTTCTTCTCCCGTGAGGGAGAAGGATACAAAGCCTTATGAGCGAAGCGAATTAGGCGGCGTTGGATGAGGGTGTTCTATCCTCTGAAGCGCAGAACACCCTCATCCAGCTGCGACTAGGCAGTCAAGCTGCCAAGTCTGCACATCCTTCTCCCTCACGGGAGAAGGACTGCACTTGCCCCATTCCGTTCGCACTGAGCCTGTCGAAGTGCACCTATCGGCGTAAACTGTCCTTCGACAAGCTCAGGACGAACGGCAGTCCGCTCGCCCGCTTCAGTCAGCGAACAGCAGAACCGGCGTCTCCAGCAGATGCTTGAGCGCCTGCACATAGCTCGCGGCGTCATAACCGTCGACCACGCGGTGATCGCAGGAGATCGACAGGTTCATCAGCTTGCGCGCGTGGATTTCGCCGTCGATGATCATCGGCCGTTCGACAATCTTGTTCGGGCCGATAATCGCCACTTCGGGGCGGTTGATCACCGGCGTGGTCGCGATGCCGCCGAGCGGGCCGAGCGACGTCAGCGTCAGCGTCGAACCGGTCAGCTCTTTCGCGGTCGCCGTGCCGTCGCGCGCTGCCGCTGCCAGACGGGCGATTTCGGAGGCCAGCTGCCAGACATTCATGTCCTGCGCGTTGCGCAGCACCGGCACCATCAGCCCCTGCCCCGTCTGGGTGGCCATGCCGAGATGGACCGCGCCATGGCGGGTCACGATCCCGGCCTCGTCGTCGTAAATCGCGTTGAGCATCGGAAATTGCGGCAGCGACTTGCAGATGGCGACAATCATCAGCGGCAACATGGTCAGCTTCGGACGGTCGCCGCGATTGGCGTTCAGATCGGCGCGCATATCTTCCAGTTCGGTCATGTCGATTTCGTCGACATAGGAGAAATGCGGGATATTCCGTTTCGATTCTGCCATATTTTGTGCGATTTTGCGTCGCATTCCGATCACTTTGATCACTTCATCGTCACGTTTTTGCACAGATCCGGCCGGACGATAGCCCTGCCCCGATCCATAGTTCAGATACGCGTCGAGATCGCTGTGCCGGATATGCTCGCCCTGCGCCTTGACCTGGCCGAGATCGACGCCGAGATCGGCCGCACGCTTGCGGACGGCCGGCGTGGCGAGCACTTTCTGCCCGGCATTTTCGGTTGCGGGACTGTCGGAAGCCACTGGAACATCGGCAGGCTGTTCGGCTTCGGCCTGCGCTGTTGGATTTGTTGGAGTTGAAGATTTTTCTTCTTTATTTTCAGTATTTTGACTGTCGTTCTTGGCAACAGACTCAGCTTCTTCAGAGGCTTCCGCAACGGCATCAGATGCTTCCAATTCTTCCAGTTTGTCGGCATCAACCTCGCCCTCGACTTCGATCTCGACCAGCATCGAACCGATCGCGATAATGTCGCCTTCTTCCCCGGCGATCGCAACGATCTTGCCGGAAACCGGCGCTTCCATCTCGACCGTCGCCTTGTCGGTCATGACGTCCGCAAGCTGGTCATCCTCGGCCACGACATCGCCGACCTTGATATGCCATTTGACGATTTCCGCTTCGGCAATCCCTTCGCCGATATCAGGCAGATTGAATATATATTTGCTCATGATTTCAAGTCCCTGACAATTTTCTCCAGCGCTTCCCCAATCCGCACCGGTCCCGGGAAATAGGCCCATTCCAGGCTGTGCGGATAAGGCGTATCAAAGCCGGTGACCCGCTCGATCGGCGCTTCGAGATGATAGAAACAGCGTTCCTGCACCAGCGCGGACAGCTCCGCGCCAAAGCCGCTGGTCCGCGTTGCTTCATGCACGATCAGACAACGTCCGGTCTTCTTCACCGACTTCTCGATCGTCTCTATATCCACCGGGACAAGTGTCCGCAAATCAATGACTTCGGCGTTGATCTGGTGCTCCTCGACCACCGCCTTGCAGACATGAACCATCGTGCCATAAGCGAGAACCGTCACCGCATCGCCTTCGCGCACGATATTGGCCTTGCCCAGCGGCACGGTATAATGGCCCTCCGGCACTTCGGCCTCGGCAAATTTTGACCAGGGCGATACCGGATTGTCATAATAGCCGGTAAAAGGCCCGTTGTAGATACGTTTCGGCTCGAAGAAGAGTACCGGATCATTATCCTCGATCGATGCAATCAACAGGCCCTTGGCATCATAAGGCGTCGACGGGATCACCGTTTTCAGGCCAGAAACATGGGTGAACATAGCTTCCGGCGACTGGCTGTGCGTCTGCCCGCCAAAGATACCGCCGCCGAACGGCGAACGGACGGTCAAAGGCGCGGTAAATTCACCCGCCGAGCGATAGCGCAGCCGCGCCGCTTCGGAGATCAGCTGGTCCATGCCCGGATAGATATAATCGGCAAACTGGATTTCCGGGACCGGCCGCAGACCATAAGCACACATGCCCACCGCCGCGCCGATGATGCCGCATTCGGAAATCGGCGTATCAAAGCAGCGGGTCTTGCCGAACTTCTCCTGCAGGCCGGCGGTGGCGCGGAAAACCCCGCCAAAATAGCCGACATCCTCGCCCATGATCACGACATCGTCGTCGCGTTCCATCATTGTTTCGAGGCCGCTGTTGATAGCCTCTATCATGTTCATGACGGCCATTTGATTTCCCGTTCCTTATTGGCCTGTTCGGCTTGTTCCTTGAGGTGCCAGGGCATTTCTTCGAACACGTCCTGGAACATGGTTTCGAACGGCTGGTGCAGACCGTGGCCCAGTATGCCGTTCTTCGCCGCTTCGGTCACCGCGGCCTTCACCGCCTCGAGACATTCCGCGTCCAGCGCTTCCTGCTGCTCCTCGCTCCAGACGCCGCGCTGGATCAGATGCCGCTTAAGCCGCATGATCGGATCGCCGAGCGGCCATTCCTCCCGCTCCTGCGCGCTGCGATAGGCGGTCGGGTCATCGGACGTGCTATGCGCTTCGGCGCGATAGGTGAAATGCTCGATCAGGGTCGGACCGTGGTTGGTCCGCGCCCGTTCCGCTGCCCAGCTTGTCGCGGCATAGACAGCCAGCGGATCATTGCCGTCGACCCGCAACGCAGCAATGCCATAGCCGGCCCCGCGCGCCGCAAAGGTGGTCCGCTCTGCCCCGGCAAAGCCGGAGAAGGACGAGATCGCCCACTGGTTGTTGACCACATTCATGATCACCGGGGCGTTATAGACGGCGGCAAAGGTCATCGCCGCGTGAAAATCGCCTTCGGCGGTCGATCCCTCGCCGCACCAGGCAGCGGCAATCCGGCTGTCACCCTTGCTCGCGCTGGCCATCGCCCAGCCCACGGCCTGCGGATATTGGGTGGTCAGATTGCCCGATACGGTGAAGAAATTCAGCTCGCTTGAACTATACATGATCGGTAGCTGACGGCCTTTCAGCTTGTCCGCCTTGTTCGAGAATATCTGGTTGACCATCTCGATCATCGGATAGCCGCGAACGAACAATATGCCCTGCTGGCGATAGCTCGGAAAGCACATGTCATCGCCGTGTAAGGCCATGGCGGCGGCAACCGATGTCGCCTCTTCACCGGTGCATTTCATGTAGAAGCTGGTCTTGCCCTGACGCTGCTGGCGGTGCAGCCGGTCATCAAAGGTCCGCACCTGCACCATCGTGCGGAGCATCTTGAGCAAGATTTCGTCATCCAGCTTCGGATCCCACGGACCGACGGCCTTATGATCATCATCCAGAACGCGGACCATGTCATAGACCATGTCCTGCATGTCCTTGGGCGCGGTGTTGATGTCCGGTCGGGCCTGAGCACCGGCTTGCGGAATTTCCAGATCGCTATAGTCGACAGCATCTCCCGGGCGGAACTTTGGCTCCGGCACGTGCAGACTCAGTGGCGGCAAATTGCTCTTGTGCTTGTCGTCAACCATCCCAATCTCCGGCTTCACCGCTTCGTTGCAGCGCAATATTTATTTCAACTGGTTGTTATATTATTTCATCTTCACATAAAGGTCAATATTTCTGCCCTAAGCGCGGACATAAAAAAAGGGGAGCATGGAAATGCCCCCCTTTCCTTCTGTTTCGAGAAATCTAGAAACGCAGACCGAAATTCATCATTGCGCGATCATCACGATAGATTTGCTGGCCCAGCCGTGTTTCCACCGCAGCGCCGATGCTGAGATCGCCGTTGGTGAAGCTGAACCCGCCTCTTATTTCTCCGTAAGAAGCGTCCTGCAATCCGATGGGCAGCAGGAGTGGCACGTTTGCGGCATCCAGGAAGCGGACTCTGAAATTCGTATCATTCCCGGAAACACGGTTTACATAGTCCAGCTTCATCTGCGGCTGGAACGACCATCCGGATGCGAATCCCAGCTTGCTGCTGCCGGACATTTTCAATCCGACTTTCGCTTCCAGGCCAGAGCGGCTGATCTCGTCAACAGCCAGAGCCAGACTGCCGGAACTGTCGCGGAAACCTTCAACATTATAGGACGAATAGCCGAGGCTGACACGCGGTGTCAGCATCAATCCGTCAACATCGAAGTTGTAACCGGCTTCGACTTCGCTCGCGAATGCCAGCGAGCTGGTATTCAGGTTGCTTGTCGAAAGCGCACTCGCAACGCGACTATTGGAGTCCATTTGCGAATAGGACATGGTCGCCTGTCCACCGAGGTAGAAATTGCCACCGAAGCGATAGTTGCCATAGACCGACGTCTGATTGGTTTCGACATTGGCAACGCTTCCGCCAACCTCCTGCAAGCCATTGGCATAGCCAAAAGCGGTGCCGAATGTCGTGCGATCGTCCAGGCCAAACTCCAGACCCATTGCGATATGCCAGCTACCTTGTTCCGTACCGGAATTATCGTCTGAAAACGCCAGCGATGACCGGTTATATCCTGCCGACATGAAGCCGCTCATGTTTTCCGGCAAAGTGACAGCATTCCAATTGGAGGACTGGTAGTTTTTCGCAAAACTGATCTGAGACGCTGCGCTGCCCGTCATCTGGCGACGGCCGTCAAACACCTCGGGCGCGCCAATGATACGGATTTTGCCAGCGACGCCAGGCCCGGAACCCAGCATCGACAAACGGTCCGAAACCAGCGTTCGCATCGCTGAGCCTTGCTTTTCATCCAAAGTGGTTATCCGTCCAGCTTGCGCCGCTGACAAGCTCTGGAAGGTGGCGTTCAACTCACCCACTTCCATAACGTCGATCAAGCCATAGACGTCCGCCAGGTCGGTATAGGAGTGACCACGCGCGTTATCCAGGGCATGACCAAAGGCCCGCGAGAAGGGATTTCTGACGCCATGGCTCCGGAAAAAGTCGGAGAAACGGATAACCCGCATACGGGCTGTCACATTGTTCGGACCGTAAATCAGCTCCGGATAAAGGACGCCTATGCGTCCCACGACATTGTCGAATGTATTTTCGACGCCGCCTTCCGCAGTGATGATTTCAAACGTCTGACCATAGCGGGCACCGCGACGGCCGTAAGCATTGACCACGGCTGCCGTACCACCGAGGGAGATGATCCCCGAATTGTCAGCATCGCCGAGAACGGCCAACTTGTCATTACCGTACCGGCCAACGTCGAAAATTGACAAGGTACCGGAGGCAAGGATGACATCCCCTGCGATCGTCAAAGTTCCCGTACTGCCAAAGCTGTTGCCGGGAGCGATGGATCCGTTGACCGACGTAAGGAACGTCGGATCAAAGAAGCCATCGCCGGTCAACAGGCCAGTTCCAAGAAAGGCTTCGCCGGTTGTCAGGCTACCGCGGAGGTCAAGCCATCCGCCTGTCTGGGTGTAATCGGCCAAAACCGTAAGATCGCCGCTGCCCCGGATATTGAGCCGCGCGGCGCCTTTCAGATTGAGCCGGTCAATGGTTACATCATCGCGCAATTTCGTTGTACCATGTGCAGCCAATGTGACTTCATAGTAGCGCGCCCGGATGCCGGCCGACGGATCGGCGACAACATTGTCGGGGACGAAGTCACGGGTACCAGGACCACCTTCGATGTAGATGCTGTTGGGAGCCCCTTCATCCAGAGCAACGCTCAGCGCAGACAGATCAGCGCAATCATCCAGGAAACAGATTGTGCCGAATTTCGGCGTATCACCGGTAACGCCAGGCGCTTCAAATCCGGGGAGCGCGTTAACGAGTTCACCGTCGACGCTGATTCCGTAATTAGGGTCCATATCCTGCACCCAGTGATTGGGGTTCATCCAGTCCCGTTTGCCGGCACGGCTGGATGCATAGACATAGCTGTTATTCGCTACGATCTCGTCCCAGAACAGGTAAAGTGGCTGATAGAAGCTTTGCGTGCCGTAAGAGGAGAAAGGCTGGAACGTCAGCGGATCGGATGGATCATTTCCGAAGAACCGCGATCCGCCAGACAATACGGCAGTGATAACGGGCGTATCGAAAAGTTCATCGGCGACCAGCGCACTACCGGAATCGCCCCCGGCAGTGGTTCCCTCCCGCGGCAAGGCCGCACCATCATACAAGTCGAAATCGAATGCACCATTGTTGGAGTCAAAAGCATCCTGACCAGCGGGACTGTCGAAATCCGTATTGTACAGAGTTTGCGGCAATCCGTATTCATCCGGGCCAAAGAGGAAATTATTCCTGTCGTTCAGCGAGCTCGCGGACGAGATCATATTTTCGGCGATGCGCCGCCGGAAATCAATACCGAGGTTGGAACCGTCCGGGCCGAGCCCCCTGGCTCCGTATCCATTTATGACACCGTGAGTTTCGGCGGTTAGCGGCGAGAACAGCATAGTCCAGGTCGGTACGCCGCTAGCATGGGTATCAAGCGTCGCGAGCGCAACATCAGCCTCGAGGAAACCGGTCGGGAGAGAACGCTCGTCGTACCAGACCTGCTCCACATTATAGATGTTGAAATCCACGTCGGTCTGGTTGGCCACGCCGCCGTCCAGTCCAACCCAGCGGCGCACCGCCGGAAGATTGTTGGCGCTAAATCCAAAGGCAATCGCAGTGCCCCCCGTAGCAAAGCCATAGCTGTCGGCAGCCTGGTCATTTACGCAATGGGCAGCAAAGATGACAGTGCGGGGATTAATCAAAGTGCCTGTGCAAAGACCGAGTGATGTAGTGGCCTGATCGGGACGGACGGTCATTTGTCCGACGCCGGTGACATCAACAATATTATCGAAAACACCAACCGGGGGTGGGTCGTTCAAGGTCAGGTCATCGCGGATAACGATAGCAGGAGAGTCCTCCACAAAAGTCGGCCCCGTTTGGGCCTGAGCCCCCGCCGACAATCCCACAATACAGGTTGCCGAAGAAACTGTGACCAATAGTGAACGATTGATTGCACGAAATGACATCTTTTTCTCTCCCCTCAGAGTTGATTAAAATACCCCTTAAATACTAGTTAACTATCGCATTAACAAAACTCGCGACTCAGCCGCTTTCCGAGTAGTATCATATTTTACCAGAAATAAACATCGCCGTCCGAAAATCCGAGCGCGGCGCGCACCAATCCTAGCCTCTGGCAGTCGCGGAGGGGCTGCATTCGGGGACTTTGAAGCTAGACGGCTACAGGAGCAGCGATATGACTTTGAGGGGAATAATCCTCGACTGAAAAATCGGCCAGCTGATATTCAAAAATTGAATCCGGCCGCCGCAACATTTTCAATTTCGGGGCGCCAGAAGGCTGGCGCGACAATTGTTCCTCGACCAGATCGGCATGGTTGAGATAGAGATGCACATCACCGCCGTTCCAGACAAGCTCGCCAGGCTCCAGATCGCATTGCTGCGCAATCATCCTGATAAGCAGCGCAGCGGAAAAGACGTTAAACGCAAAGCCAAGGCCCAGATCACAGCTTCGTTGATAGAGCAGCCCCGACAACTTTCCGTCGGAAACGTAAAACTGGTAGGTCTTGTGGCACGGCGGCAGCGCCATCTGGTCCAGTTCGGCAACATTCCAGCCGGTAAATATATGACGCCGCGACCCGGGATTATTCTTGATCCCATCGATCAGCAGTTCAATCTGGTTGATGCCCTTTGCTTCGCGACGATACAGGCCCTCGCCTGCCGGCGTGTAGCGCGGCCAGTCAACCCATTGCTTGCCGTACACCGGGCCCAGATCACCCCAACGCGCCGCAAAGGCATCATCCTCAATGATCCGCTGCTCGAAGATGTCCCGGTCAACATCCTCGCCGGTCTCCTTGCGATATTTATCGAGCGGCCAGTCAGTCCAGATGTGGACTTTCTGCTTCACCAGCTCACGAATATTGGTGTCGCCGGTCAGAAACCAGAGCATCTCTCTCGCCGCTGTTTTCCAGAATACGCGCTTTGTCGTCAGCAACGGGATCGCATCATTTGCGAGATCGAAGCGCATTGTCACGCCGAAAATGGCGCGGGTCCCGACACCGGTGCGATCAATACGTTCATCGCCCTGCGTCCAGATCTGCCGCATAAGATCGAGATATTGCTGCTCGTAATGCTGTTCGGGAATCAAACCGTCATACTCCAACCAGATGTGTCGCCAACGCTAGCCCGCTCCGGCGACATCCTCAACCAAATCCGGTCATGGCGATACCCGAGCGGAGACTGTGCAAGGGTTTTCGGCTTTGGCTTGCACTCCAAAAACGACTGGAATATATTTCCTGCTGAATCTTTCCTGACGAGACAGGAACAGATCGGGAAGTAGCTCAGTCTGGTAGAGTACTGCGTTCGGGACGCAGGGGCCGGAGGTTCGAATCCTCTCTTCCCGACCACTGGTTTAGCATTCGTACAACCCCGTGGGTTGCATCGATTCCGCCCATTCAAGCGACCAGAGTATAATTTTTGTCTTCAGGCCCCCGGCACATTTGTTTGGCGATCTTGGTTTCTTCCCCATCGATGATCGCTACATCCGTGATACTCAGGCACCGCCGGCCGTCCGGCGCAGCGTTCAACGCCGTCACCATGGACGATCCCGAGACGCCGGCACGGGTGGGGCTCTGCCATTCCGCGATCGCTCCGACTTCCTCTTTCTCGACGACGGCCATAGTGGCTTCGGCGGCTTTTTCCTGCTCCTTCTCGTCAAGCTGACACGCGATTTCGGCACCGATGACCGCGCCCAAGCCGCTCGAGATCAAGGTGCCGACCGAACCCAGCCCAGCGGCGTCCCCGACCACGCCGCCCAATATGCCGCCGAACAAACCACCACCGGTTCGCGCAGCCTTGCATTTTTTAGATCCGTTCTTCTTTTTCTTGTTACGCCGGCTTTTCTTCGGCTCCTCTGCCGAGCCAGCAAGTGCTAGCCCCGTCTCTGCATCTCCCGCTGACCGGTCCATTCTGACCTTCGGTTGAGCGAGAGCCCTTTCCACATCAAACTCCGGCACCGGATAGCCGGCGCAGCCGGTGTTGAAGCAAAAACGGTCCTGCAGATATTCACGATCCTTTTGATAGCGCGCCTCGGCAGCGCGATAAGCCGCGAGATTGACCCCGTCGGGATCGGAATCTGCATGCTCCCGCATCATCATATCGTAAAAGCTGGCTTGCGTAGCGGGGGAATATTGCATGTTGCCGCCGACCTTGTCGGTGTAAATTTGGGATATCGCCTGTTGATGCTCAATCATTCGCGCACGGAATGGCGTCAGTATCTCGCTATAATATTGATCAAGCTTGACGGTACACGCATTTATGTCATCCGCTTTGTCGAACGGCATCTCGAAAACCTGATAGTTTTCGCGACAATCGGGATAGCCTTCCGCTGGCAAGACCGGTGTCGGGGGCAAGGCCGGCACATCGGGCTGTGCAGTCGACGGCGGTACAAAGGCAAGATCGCCGTCAGATCCTTGGCGGTCGTCGACCTGCGCATCACCCAAATCGTTCTCCACGGTTGTTCCCTTGGCCGATAACGAAGCACCAGAATTTGTTTCGCCGCTGGAAAGCTCGCCGCCGGCGTCACGCAGCTGATTGATTTTCGCATTCGCCAGATCGGCGAAAAGACCGCTGGGGAATTCCTTGATATAGGCTTGATAGGCAGCCAGCGTCCCGGCACCACTGGCTCCGCGCCACATCAGAGCATCCATCGTCATACGGTCATCAGACGGTGATCCTTTGCCAGTCGGGCCTGAAGTTGCCGTCGCAGCCGGCTTCGGCCCGCTGACAAGATAAACAGCCGTTTCAGCTAGCCCCATACTTATGAAAGGCCGTTGCGACCCAGCAGTGGCCGACAGAACGTCATCGCGGACCGCGCCACCCAATAGCTGAAGCGCCAATCCGGGCTGGGGCAATCTCTCGGCGAACGATTGTGCGAAACGGGAATTGAACCCGTCGCCATCAGGAGCCGTCTGCCCGGGCGCCGCTGCATAGATGATCAACACATCGTCAACATCAGATTCCGCAAGTCCTTGCGCGACGGTCTTCGTCCCGGACGCCCAGCCATTGCCGAACGCATGGTCGCGGCACGCATCCAGCACAACCATGCGGATACGCGCTCCGGAAACAGAGTCGACAATACGATCAAGGCCGATCGATTGATCTGGCAGATCAAATGCTGTGTTGAGTTCGGCATCAATCGGCAGAAGCCAGTTCTTCCCCTGCCCCTCGATCCCGTGACCAGCGTAGTAGATCATGGCGACATCTGCGCCACTGGATTTCTTTGCGAATGACCGCAGCTCCCTCTGAAAGCTGCTAATTGTCAAATCCAGAGCGACGACAACATCATCAAAGCCCGCTTTTCGTGCAGACTCGGCGACGACGTTTGCATCATTGGCGGGATTGGGCAAGGAACCGGTATTTACATAAGCCGCATTGCCGATGATCAGCGCGACACGCTTGGCTTCGACCATATTAGGCCAGATTGACGCCAGAACTATAATTATCAAAAATCCTAGTCGGATCATTGATCACCCCCAATTTGTTCATCCAGGCCAAAGAAGGAAATTCCACTCTTGCCGGACGATCACAGCTTGTCCTGGAGGCTGCGCCCCTCCTCCATGACCTGTCGCCAGACTTTAACCGACAATCGCGGAAAAATGCAATGCTGATGACCACAGTTTGCCATGATGCCACCGCTTGCGGACCTTAGGTCCGCCCGCAGTTCGATATTCGACATCGGGCTTATTGGCCAGATTATGGGCCGGCCTGGATGACCGGGCAGATGCCTTGGCGCGCTGCCGGAACATATCGGAAGCGCTGCTAAAAGCGGAGATATTTCACTCCAGAACGACTGATATCGCTGTCGATGATAGGGACACATGGATTAACGCTTTGAAAAACATAGATATAATGTCGTAATTGCGCGTTAACCTTATCTTGAATAAACGCCTGTAGTTCATTCAATCATGAACACGCGCGTTTTAATTGTCGATGACCGACCTACCAATCTGAGAATATATGCTCAGTTCGTCACGTTGATGGGGGAGAAATATTCCGCCGTCACTTATGCTGACCCCATCGAAGCCCTCGACTGGCTCAGCGAGAACAAGGCGGATTTGATGGTGGTAGACTATCGGATGCCGCAGATGAACGGTGCGGAATTTATCCGGAAGGTCAGGATGATGCCCGGCGCCAGTGAAATCCCGGCGATCGTCATTACCGCCCATCAGGATCGCGAGTGCCGCCTTGCCGCCCTGGATGCAGGAGCCACTGACTTCCTGCAAAGCCCGGTTTCGCATGTCGAGTTTTGCAGCCGCGCCTTGTCGCTGCTGACCCAGAGCAAGAAAAGCGTCACGTTGCGCAGGCGCGCATCAAAAGTGGAACGCAAACATGCCGCCTTCGGCACGTCGGCTTCCACCGAGGCTCCTTCCGGCAAAAGTATGCTTGAACAGATCATCGATACGATTCCGATCATGATCAATGCGACAGATCGTTCCGGTAAATGTCTGTTCACAAACGCCTATCAGTCGGCGCTGTTCGACAAAGATCCCGACGACATGGTCGGCACGGATTTTGCCGACAATCTCGAGCCAACGCTGGCGGCCAACACGCGCAGACGCAACGCGCTCGTATTGAAATCCAGTCTCGCAATTCCCCATTATGAAGAAAAAATCACCACCGACGGTGTCGATCTGATTTTTCATTGCAACAAATCACCGCTGCTTAACCACAAGGGCGAAACTATCGGCGTTCTGACCACGGCCGTGGACATTACGGCCCGGAAATTTGCCGAAGAACATAGGACGCACCTCGCTCTGCACGACATGTTGACCGGGCTTCCCAACCGGGTCTTGCTTGCTGAACACGTCAAAGCAACGATTGAAAACTGTAAGAAATCAAACAGCGAGGCGGCGCTTTTGCTGCTTGATCTGGATCGCTTCAAGATCATCAACGATACACGCGGCCATCATAGCGGTGATGCGCTTTTGCGTGAAGTCGCAGAGCGCATTTCCAAAGTCATCAGCCCCGATGATTTCGCTGCGCGTATCGGTGGGGATGAGTTCGCTATCATATTGAACAAGTTCGAGAGTATCGATTCGATAAATTCGCGCTGCTCCAAGATCCTCAAGGCGATCAGCGAGCCCTATGCCATCAGCGGTGTAGGACAGGTAATCAGCGCGTCGGTGGGCGTCAGTCTGATTCCCAGCGACGGCGATGAATATGAAGAAGTCCTGCGGATGGCGGACCTTGCCATGTATGATGCAAAAGCCAATGGTCGCAACTGCCATCGCTTTTTCTCGGACGACATGAACGAAATCGCCCAGGCCGATGCCGCGCTCGAGGCGGAATTGCGCGACGCACTTACCGAAAACCAGTTTGCTCTGGAATATCAGCCGATTGTTGACGCGAAATCGCTCAAATATGTTGGTCTCGAGGCGCTCATCAGATGGGATCATCCGCGTCGCGGACGGCTGCTGCCGATCCAGTTTATACGCGTTGCCGATGACAGCGGACTGATGGACCTGTTGGGCAACTGGGTCATCGGAGAAGTATGCCGCGAGATAAAATCGCACGCTGATCGAGGTATCGATCTGCCCCGGATTTCCATCAATGTTTCACCAAGACAATTCCAGAGCCACGACCTTTGTGACGAGTTGATGAAGAATATCGAGGCCAATGGCATCGATGCATCGAAGATCACGATAGAGATTACAGAAGAGCTGCTGATCGACAACAACGACGAAGTCAGGGAAACGCTTCAGCGTATCCGTGACCACGGCGTCGGCATCGCCATTGATGATTTCGGGACCGGCTATTCGTCCCTGCAATATCTGCGGGACCTGCCAGCCAATTGTCTCAAGATAGACCGCACATTCATCTCGCGTATCGAACATAGCCCCGCAGACCGTGCTATCATCGGCACCATCGCCCATTTGGCCCACGCTTTGGACATGCGCGTGGTTGCTGAAGGGGTAGAAAATGATGCCCAGCTCGATTTGCTGCGGGTTTCAGGCTGTGACGAAATTCAGGGATTCAAGATTGCGCGTCCGCAACGGTCCGAAGATCTTTTCAAATTGTTTGACGGACAAGATGATGATCGCGCCAGTCTGTCGGCGGAGGGCTAATCACTATGTTTTCCAAATTGTGGAGGCCCTTCGTTAAGCCTCAGCCCGCCCACTCGCATCATCACCACGGCATGGATGGCCAGGTAAAAGACCGCGAACATGAGATGATCAAGAACCGGATCATCTTGATCATCCTTGCATGGACGGCCTGCGTGTTTCTGGACGCCAACCCCGGACTCATTTTGGGTTTCGGTGTCTATTTCGCGGTGAGCATTGCTATCGCTGTCGCCTATCTTCTCCATCGAAAGCCTTCGAGCTTGAGGCGCTTCATCGGTCTGTGCACCGATTTTGGTGCCGGAGCGTTTTTGTTTCAGGTCGACGGCGAGAATTTCGCCGCTGTTTATCCGATTTTCCTCTGGGTGATTCTGGGCAATGGTTTCCGTTTCGGCGTGCCCTGGCTGTTCCTCGCATCTGCCATGGCAGCGATCACTTTTGGCTGGACGATATATACGGTCGACTACTGGCACCAAAGCCCGTCGCTTTCGATCGGGCTACTGGTCGGGCTGCTGGCGATACCGGCATATTGTTCGACGCTGATTACCAAAATATCCCGCGCCAAGGAGGAAGCTGAAGCTGCGAACAAGGCAAAAAGCCTGTTTCTCGCCAGTATCAGTCACGAGCTGCGCACGCCGCTCAATGCGATCATCGGCTACGGCACGCACCTGCTGGACCAGAAGATGCCGGAAAAACAACATCAGATGGTTGCAACCAGCGTATCTGCCGGGCGTCACCTGCTGCACCTCATCAACCAGCTTTTGAGTTTTGCCCATTCGGAATCTCTCGACGAGTTGCCGGAACCCAAATCATTTGCTCTGGTCGACGTGATGGCCGAGGTCAGAGATATCATGCAAATCGGAGCCGACGAAAAGGACCTTCAGATCGTCCTTCAGGCCGAGCCCGGCAGCGATCAGATCATTTCCGGCCAACTCGACTATATCCGCAACGTGCTGATCAATCTTACCAGCAATGCCGTGAAATTTACGGAATCCGGTACAGTCACCCTGCGGTGTGGAGCGGTTTCAAAAAACGGCCGCGATGAAATGTGGCTTTCTGTAACCGACACGGGCCCTGGCATTGCACCGGAAGCCCAGCAGAAGATTTTCGGGGTTTTCCAGCAAGCTGATGATTCCATCATGAGTGAATTCGGCGGCACCGGACTCGGACTAGCGATTTGCCAAAAACTGGCCAGCCAGATGGACGGACAAATTTCTGTCCACAGTGAGCTCGGCCATGGCAGCACCTTTACCTTGTCGTTTCCGGCGGAAACGGTCGAAGCCGAGTATCAAGGTCGGGAAGCGGACAGCGTTAGAATTCTCTCGCTGACCCGCGAAGCCCGTGCTCCGGTCATCCGCGACGATGAAAGCCAGATGGTAACAGTGGATCATATCCAGTGCCCGAAATCGGATGACATCGAAACGATTCTCGATCAGCGCAATCTTGCCTCGTACGACATTGCCTTGCTGGATGAAAACATCGCCAGTGACTATGACGATGATGCGCTTTTGTGGTCGACATTCCGGGCCGCCAAGCTTCCTCCCGTCCTGCTTACCGCAGGCAAGGAAAAGACCTTGAAGGACCTGCAATTGCGGGCAGCATTTGCTACCATTCTCCCACAGGGCGCCGATTTCCAAGCGGTGCGCAGCGCCGTGCAGATTGGATGCTCCCTGGTCGGGCCACGCCCCCAAGAGGCCATCGAACCGTCCGAAACCGCGTTGCCGCCTGAAACATCATCTGTCCGAGTGTTGATCGCGGATGACAACCGGACCAACCAGATGGTGCTTGAGACAATATTGGCAAATGCAGGTTATGAAGTCACCGCCGTTTCGGACGGCGAGCAGGCGCTTGAAGCCCTTGAAAACGATCATTTTGACATAGTTTTCCTGGACGTGAATATGCCCAATATGGGTGGTATTGAATGCTGCAAACTTTGGCGACAGATCGAGGGGCCCCGCATGCACATCCCGATTATCGGTCTGACGGCCGATTCTACCGAGAATACCGAGAAACAATGCCTCGACGCCGGCATGGACTTGCGGCTGACCAAACCGATTGAGGCGAAGGAGCTCATTGAAATCATCGCTGTACAAACGGTCAAAACCACCCAGATGTCAGAAAGTGGCATCCAATCCGACCCGATGGGTGTCGTCAGCAACATCGACGGACAAAACCGCCAGCCTGAAACGCCAGCCGTAGATCCCGCTCAGCTCGATTATCTGCTCTCGATCGGAGACGAGGCTTTTGTCCAGTCTATCATCGAAGCCTATCTGGAAGATGCCGAGGACATTTTGACCGCCTTCCGGAAATCGGTGGACGATGAATCGGTCGACGATTTCCGCTTCCATGCCCATGCGTTCAAAAGCGGAGCATCCAATGTTGGTGCCAACCGTCTGGTCGAGACATGTGCAATACTCGAGGTGATTACCGAAAAAGATTTTTCGGATAGACGCGCTGAGCATCTCAGAACGGTCGAGCAGCAGGTTTCCGATATTCGCGCTTGTCTGGAAAATATGAGCCTATCCAGCCCGGACAATATGACGGGGCAAAAAGCCGCGCAAATCTAGCTATTTGCGGAATTGCTCCCGTTGACTGCGCGCAGCGATCGTTGAATGCGGCGATCCTGTGCCGATGCCAGACGTCCCATTTTACGGATATCGGTTTCATCAAGGCAAAGCGCCGTTTCAGCCCATATATCGGTGATTTCCAGCAATTCTTCCAGACTCACCGGATTGGCGATCTTCCGCGCCCGGTAAATGGCCCGCTCGGCATGGAAGCGTCTGCGGTTTTTCTTGGTATATTCGACAATTGCCGCTTCACCCATACCGTCTTCCGCGAGAATATCGACGACACCCATGTCGTATAATTCTGTAGCAGTGAACAATTTGCCTTCGAGGATGAAGCGTTCGGTTTCTCTACGACCGAGACGTTGGCGCAGGAAACTATAGGCGCCCATCCCGGGGAAAAGATTGAAGAGGATTTCTGGCAGTCCCAACCTGGCGCTTTTTTCGGCAACCAGCACGTCAAAAGCCAGCGCATGTTCAAAGCCGCCGCCAAGCGCGTCTCCCTGCACCAGAGCCATGGTAATGATAGGCGCCCCGAAACCGGTGCTGTTCTCATATTGCATATGAACACAGGTGCGCGCGTATTTCTTCAGCGCCCCGAGATCACGGCGTTGAATACAATCCGCAAAATGCGTCAGGTCACCGCCAAGATTGTAAATGCCCGGTGTGTGCGAACCGCAAACAAAATAGCGCAAGGGATCGGATGTTCTTGCTCCATCCATCGCATAATTCGAATGGATCCAGTCCTGAACCTGCTGGATCTCGTCGCCGAGTTCATATGTATAACTAGGACGAGATGTCTGGTTCATATAGCACCAGAATATTTCGTCGGACCGGTCAAAACGCAGATCGATTTCCTGAAATTTTCTACTGAAAATATCAGCGTCCGAACCAACCACTTCCGGAACTAGCATTTCATTCGCTTCAATCAGCAAATTCTGGTCCGCATCATTGGCCGCGTGACTGCGAAAATCCATACTACGCTCCTCGTGTGCCAAAGGCGTTTGGCATAACTCGGCCTAACAAATTTCTCCGGCTGCAATATGGAATTTTAAGATATGCCCCATTTCAAAGCAAGCAAAACCAAGGAGATTGACAAACATCCCTAATTCATTTCAAAAATTGCTTATCTTTGAGTCGTTTGCGAGGAAATTTTTTTCGGGAAATAGTTAACGTTTGGCCGAAATAGTCCTGCTTTCCAAGACTATGCGCAAAGTCAGGCCCAAATTCGGGGCCCGTGAACAGGTTAAGAAAGATCGGTTTTTCAGCCTGCGTCGGACTCCGATCCGGCGGATTGGTTAACCAGTCCACGGAACGCGCGGACGGCAGATCGCTTGCCCCTTGTCACTTCAAAAACATCTTCCGCGATGGGCATTTCGACCCCGTATTTCTTCGCCAATGCAATAACAGTCGGGGCACTTTTTACGCCCTCGGCAACCATGTGCATTTCATCGATAATTTCATCGATATGACGACCCTTCCCGAGCTCGACACCGACATGCCGATTGCGGCTCAGTGGACTGGTGCACGTTGCGATCATGTCGCCCATTCCAGTGAGACCTGAAAATGTCTCGGGTTTCCCGCCCATCGCCACGCCGAGCCGCGTGATTTCGGCGAGACCACGGGTGATCAAGGCGGAACGGGTATTGTCGCCTGCTCCCAGCCCATCGCCCATACCGACAGCAATGGCGATAATATTCTTGAGCACCCCGCCCAGTTCGCAGCCCAGCAGATCGGTATTGGTGTACACCCGGAACAGGCCGGAATGGAACAGCCGCTGCAACTGCTTGACGATAATCTCGTCTTCCATCGAAATAACGCTGGCAGCGGCCTGCCCTGCCATTATTTCACGCGCCAGATTGGGACCCGTCAAAACGCCGACCGGATGGCCGGGCAGCACTTCTTCGATCACCTCGGTCATCCGCTTGCTGGTTGCCAATTCCAGCCCCTTGGTCAGGCTGATTACCGGAACCCAGGGCCGGAGATATTGTTTCGATTCTTCTAGAACCGCGCGGAAGTTGTTGGACGGTATGCCCATCACGAGAACATCAGCGCCGGATACAGCCTCCCCGATTTTGGACGTGGCAGTCAAAGCGGGGGGCAGTTTTATGCTGGGAAGATATTTGCTGTTGCAATGATTGTCGTTGATATCGCTGACGGTTTCTGCGTCCCGCGCCCAAAGCTTGATCGGGGCATTGCGCGACACCAGAGAGGCAACAGTCGTGCCCCATGACCCGCCGCCGAGCAATCCCACTTTCAATTCCATATCAACCCTCCATCGGCGACTCCTCTAGTGGAAGTCCGTCCGGATCAAACTGGAGGGGATTTCAGTATTTTGCAAGGAACTCGAGATGCCGCTTTGCGGTCCCCTTCGGGTTTTCGATCATCGGAATATGACCGACCTCTTCGAACACCACCGATTCAGCATTGGGGATACCGTCTTTCAATACGTCGACACAGCTGACATCAATCAACTGGTCATGACGGCCCCAAATGATCAGTGTCGGTGCCTTTACCTGCCCGAGCTGGTCATTCAGCGGCTTTGCAGTGCCATCTTCGACCAGTGTCCAGAAAATCTTGTCGAGCAACTCGCGATGGACGGCGAAATCTTCGTAGAAAATCTTGCGGAACTGTCCCGGGATTTTCATCGGTTTGTGCGCCACGAAGGCAAGCATCCGCTTCACATCATCGGGGCTGTGGATTTCCAGCGGATTTTTACCTGACTGCGCCTCTTTCTGAAGCTTGCTTTCATTGGATCCTATAACGCCGGCATTGTTGAACAGGGTCATGGACAGCAATCGCTCCTGATAATCCAGGGCAAAGCGCAGCGATACAAAGCCGCCCATGCTGTTGCCGCCGATATGGCATTTTTCTATTCCCATGGCGTCCAGAAAGTCGCGGACACGGGCCGCCTGTGTTGCCATGTCATAATCACGGGCAATATCACGGATATTTTCGCCGAATCCCGGCAGGTCAGGCGCTATCAGCCGATATTTACCCACGATTTCCGGTGCATATATTGCCCAGTTATCCTTGTCGCCGCCGAAGCCGTGCAGAAGGACCAAAGGCTCGCCATCGGCCGGACCACCTTCGAGATAGGGCCAGACCAAATCTCCGACCTTGATCGACTTTGCGGTCAGCTTGCCTTTCCGCCGCAAACTGTTGCGCAGGAAGCCGTACAGAGTGCGCGGGAATAGCACATAGAGCGCCAGCAGCGACACCATCAAGATGCCAAGAACGGTCAGAAAAACTTCAACTGCTTCCATGTTACACTCCTCCCGCCGCCAGTTGTTGGTCCAACCAGTCGGTCATGTCGTTCAAGACTGTATCTTTTTCAGGTTCGTTAAAAATCTCGTGAAACAGTTCAGGATAAATTTTCAGCTGTTTTTCGCGCGAAGATATTAGGCGATCCAGAAATTCCGAGCCTTCAACGCCGGCGAGACTGTCCTGACCGCCATGAAGCAGCAGCATGGGCAGCGAAATCTGTCCGGCATTTTCCTGGACTAAGGTCATGTTGGCAAGCATTTCTGCTGCCAGCCTTGCCCCCATCTTGCCATTATAAACAAGCGGATCGGCGAGATAGTCGGCAACAACCTCCGGATCGCGGCTGACGCCGTTCGGATCGAGTTCAAGCACGCCGAGCTTGGGAAAGAAGCGCGACAGAAAGCCGCTGATCGCCTTGAGCGCCGCGGATGGTTCCTCGGCCGCCTTGATTGCCGGGCCGGAAAGCACGCAGGCAGCAAATTTTTCCTGTTCGGCAAGCAGGTAGGTCGCACTGATCAGTCCGCCCATACTGTGCCCGACAAGCATGACCGGCAAGTCGGGAAAATTCTGCTTCGCCGAGGCGAATAGCTGGTCCACACCATCCCGGAACACCGAAAAGTCCGGAACAAAGCCCGGAGTGCCGTCCGATTTACCGTGCCCCCAGTGATCCAAAGCAAAAACCGCATAGCCTTTGCTCACGCAATGCTCGGCAAAATACTGATAGCGCCCACTATGCTCGGCATAACCGTGCACTAGCAAAATGATCGCCTTGGGATCATTGTCCGGCAACCATTTCTGCCAGAATAGTTTTGCGCCGGCTGCCTTGGAACCTGGTGCAAGCGTCAGCATCCCGTTTTCATGGATCAAGCGATTTTCCTTTTCACTACCAGTTCGTGATCGTGTGCCAGCTCATTTTCATATGCGAACAATATCCGGTCAAGCGTCTGGCTGATTTTGGTCTGGGTCCGGACCATTTCTATTTTCGGCCAGGTCGTCCGCTCGCCGAGCTGGATCAATTCGGCGATATCCTCGACCGGCAAATTGCTCAGCAGCTTGGACGGGCTCCAGAACATGGTCGGGCGGATGATGTTGATATCACCGGTATAATCCTGATTAATCACTGAAAGCGCCATATTCGCCATGCTGTTCAGCCGCGGAAAATAGGACAGCGGCTTCTGCATGATTTCGACATTGGCGTTGAGCCAGGCCTTCATCGTCGCGGTCGAGGCGTTGCGGATTGACGAAAGCGGATTGCGCGCGTGGCTGACATCTGTCGCGAACGGCGTGACCAGTGGATTGGCCTGGCTGACGATATGGTGATTGACGCCATAAAGCCGGGCCAGCCTTTTGACCGGCAGATCATGAGTGACGGACCCGTCTACCCATTTCCGGTTGGGCAGATAGGGAATCCGCTCGCCGCGATGGTCTTTTGCCGCCAGCGTCACGGGCGGATAAATGCCGGGGACCGCACAGGACGCTAGAACCGCCTCACGAATAAACACGTTGGGCGATGCAATGGCATTGAGCAGACGCGAGGTCTGGTGTTTCTCTGCCGGCGCAATCGAGACATTCAGATGACGACCGGTAAGCTCATAGGCTTCCTGAAAGGTAAGGTCCGGCAGCAGGTCCGAAAGGCGCTGTCGTATTTCATCCGCCCGCATACGGCTTGGGCCGCCCAAAATACCGCCCTGCCCGTCATCCTCGTGATCCGCACCGATCGTCAGATTTTCCGGTTTGAAAAATGGCGGTATATCCTTGTCCGTGTGCGTACTGATCAGCGCACCGACGACCGATCCACCGCTGGATCCCGACATGATATCGGGCAACAGACCCTCTTCCCAAAGCGCCTTGGCGACGCCGACGTGAAAATAAAGATAGGCACCGGAGCCGCTCATCAAAAATGCGGACCGTCCGTAGCAATGCTGCGCCCGGCGGAAGAAATCGAGTTTTTCCTCGAACGGTATGTCGGTGACCTTGTCACTCGCCAGATATTCTAGCGAATTTGCAATCGCGTCGACATAATCCTGGATCAGCTGCTTGGTACCGAATTTGGCCTTTTGATGCAGGCGGGCATGGCCCATGCCATCCATATTGCCATGAATACCTTCATTCAGAGCATATAAGAGCCCGGCATTATCCTGCTCTTTCCAGAGCTTGGAGAGACGTTTCAGCCGGCGGCGGATGGAAGCGTGATCAAAATGCTTACTTTCATCTGACGCCTTCCATATGTCGACTCCGGTAGACTTGTCGTGCGCTTTCGCGGCCCTCGACCATTCGGAATAGCTTTTGGCCTGGGCCATCGCCTTTTCCATCTTCAAAGTCGTGTTCAGGATCATATTCGGTTCACTCTTTCACCAAAATTACGCATGGTATCGCGCATCGCCCGTTGATCGTGCGACGTATAAACAATCCGCTCCCTAATTCACCTTCGGTTTCCCGCGACCGGCCGGCTTTGCCGCAACCGTCCGCGGCTTTTTTGTCACCCGTCGGTACATTACCGAACCATCGGTAGAAACGGGCGGTTTTTCCGGTACCTTGCTGGCCTTTTTGGGTTGTTTGGCAACCTCGCTCGGCTTCGCATCGCGCAGTTCGTTGAAAGCCTTTTGCAGGCATTCCCTGAAAAACTCAACATCGGGCATTATCTTTCGGTCCGAGATGATGCTGAAAGAGATCGTTCCGTTGTAGCTCGGCGTGGCAATGAACAGGCCCATCCCATGCGCCAGCGGCGCCAGACCATATTGATGGGTCAGCTTGGCACCGTTCATATAAAGCTGGATCTGCGGACCGGGAACGTTGGAAACCATGAGGTTGCTCATCTTCGGAGCGAAGCGTTCGTCGGTCAGTATCCGCGAGACACCGGCCATTGTCACGCCGGGAATATGTTTCGACAGATCGGTCATGATCCGCGCACTCAGGCCGGACTTTGCCGCCTTGGTTTCGCGGGTAGTATCTCGGATCGCCTCCAACCGTTCCAGCGGATCCGCGATATTCGACCAGATTTTGATCGTCATCGCCGAAATATTGTTGCCGGGATTGGATTCATCGCCGGACCGGCTGCGCGCATTGACCGGAGCGACCGCAACCAGAGAATCTTCGGGCAGTTCCTTATGCTTGGTTAGATAATGGCGCAAAGCCCCGCTGCAGATCGCCAGCACCACATCATTGATAGTCGATTCAGGTGCTTTGAGGCGCATTTTTTTCAGTTCGTCGAGATCGAAGGTGATCGCATCGAACATTTTATGCGGCGTAACTGCGGCGTTGAAGCGGGTTTTGGGAACGCCGGACTCCGTCTTGTCGGCGCTGCCCGTCAGATTTTTTTGCGCCGATGAAAGCAGGGCCGGCGCAAATTTCATCAGTGCCTGGGCCAGTTTGACCGGAGACGTGACGGTACTGTTGATCGCGCGGTTGAGGATTTCGGCGGTTGTCGGGAGCGCATTGGTCTTGGCCTTGCCCTTGGGTAACGGAATCGCGGGGGTCCCCTCGGGGTCCTTGTCGGAGATAGCCGCAAAAAAATGGGCACCCGAAACACCGTCGATGGTCGAATGATGGATCCGTGTCAAAATGGCGTAGCTGCCCTTCGCATAGCCGGGAATATTGTCGAGCCCTTCGAGCACATACATGTCCCAGAGCGGCCGGTTCATATCCAGCGGCTTGCTGTGATGGCGCGCGACATGGATACAAAATTGGCGCCAATCGCCCGGTTCCGGCAGACGACTGTGCGAAATATGCGCCTCGAGATCAAAATGCTCGTCTTCAACCCAGTAAGGATGATCGATATCGAGCGGCAGACGATATAATTTCCGTTTGAACATCGGCGAGATGTCCATCCGTTTGCGCATATGTTCTATGATATCCTTGAACCTTACTTTGCCGCCCGGAGCGGTCGAAGGATCATAGATATAGACGGCCATCACATGCGTAAGATTGGTCGGCGACTGAATATAGAGAAACTGGGCATCCTGCGCGCTCAGCTGGTTGATGTTGCTCTGCTCGGTCATTCACTCAATCCTTTAAAGGGGGAAAGTCATTCGAATATCTTGTCAGCCAGTGCGAGCACCTCGAGCCGGGCTTTCTCCATACGTCTGGACAAGGCCCTGAACTTTCTCAACAGCGCTTTGCGCTCCGCTATCGTGTCAGGCGTCGTTTCTCCGGTCAAACCGAGCCCAGCAGCCATTTTGAAGCCATTTTCGAAGAGAATTTTTCCGATCGAGGCTTCGCTGGTGATCCGCCGGAGCAGATAGGCCTGTCGCCCCTCCTTCAGGGCTGCCTCCACGCAGGTCTTCTTGTCTATCGCACTGCCCGGTTCCAGCCGCGACAGGATGTCCAGAATGATCGTGTAGGCTTCTACAAAGGGCAGAAACACCGCGTGGCCGATGAGTGGCTGAAAGCGGTTGGTCAGGCTGGTCAGCATCACGCCGCCCTCATCGAGCTTGGCCTTCCAGTCCGGGTCGGCCCGCTGCAACTCCGCTTTCAGATTTTCGCGATATTGTTGTTTCTCAGGGTAGAAAAACTCGAACTTGAACAGGTCACGAAGACGGTCGGTTTCTTCCCAGAACACATCGGCAGCCTTGCCTTCGTTGACTTCCCGCGCTTTTAGAATCGACAGTTCGATGATTGCCTTTTCCAGAAAATGGTGAATGATCGAATTGCGATAATAGCTCGCGATCGGATGCTGGTCCGGTTCGATCGAATATACGAGCGTCGACCCCTTGTCGTAGCGGACAAGCAGCCCGTTGTTGACCAATGTCTCGATTGCCCGCTGGACACCTTCCAGATTCTGGTCGGTCAGGTCCTCGCTCATCCGGATGCCCCTTTCCCGGGCCCACCCGACGAGAAAGTTGATCACGGCCCGCAATTCATCTTCGGTCATCGCGCGCGGGGCCGTGCCAAGCAGGCACAGACACATCAGCGAGGTGAGAGTCAGCGGGGTTGCCCGGTTGGCCTGCACGGCGACTTCGAATGCCATCTTGGACAAGGCGAGCCGGTCGTTAGGATTGGGGGCCTTCTTCACGATAACCGGATCGCCGAAATCGACATAGACCTTGCCCATCGGTTCGCGCAGACTGCGAAGATAGCCGATAAACCAGCTCAGCGATTCCGGTTTCTTGATCCGCCCGGTCTGCTCGCTGGCATATTCCTCGACATCCCGGATCAGGTCGAAACTGGTGACCACAGGGATGATATGGACATTTTCGATATCGTTGCTGTGCGCGCTGTCCATCACATATTTGAGCAGCCCATAGCGCGGCGGCATCAGCTTGCCGAGCCGCGAACGTGTGCCCTCGAAAGCCCAGGTCATCGGAAAGCGTTTTTCCAGCAGATAGCTGACATAATAACGCAGCACGAGTTTGTAGACCGGGTTATTCTCGAAACTCCTCCGGATGAAGATAGTCCCGGCACGGCGCAGCATGAAGCCCAGGCCGAAAAAATCGAGATTGATGCCGCCGAACAGATGAATGAGCGGTAAATCGTTTTGATAGGCCAGATCGGTGGCGGTTACCCCGTCGATATAAGTCTTGTGCGTAAACAAAAGCAGAGTCGGATGTTCCCGCATGGTCTGGCGCAACCGGGTCAATTCCTTGCGGTCAAAGACGACCTCGTCATCATAACCCTGAGACAGCATGAACCGGTCGAGCTTGGCCTTCATATCGATGAACAAGGGGCTGGGCCGCGCAATCAGCTCCTTCATATATTTTGCGGCCTGCTCGTAAAGTTTCGCTTCGCTCTCGCCGCGCTCGTCGGCGAGCCGGGTCATCGCGGCCCGAAACCGTGCGTCACTGCGCAAGCCGTCCGCGACATGGCGCGGGACCTTGTACCGGCGCCCGCGTAATCCACGCTCGGCGATATCGAGGACCAGCCCCGCCTGGCGGACGACAAAGGCCGCAAATTCCGTACTGTCGGTCTGGCTGTAGTCCTTGCTGAGTTCGGCAAATTGTTGTTCGAGTTCGCCGATAGTTGCAGGCTGCCCCGTCAGGCATTGCGCGCGACGCTTGTCGCGCAAGAGGATGGAGCGGGCACGAAAACTGCCGGGATTGCGCGGGTCGCCGAAGATCACATGCCGCATTTTTACTGCGCGATTCTTGTCGAAATTGGGGATCCGCCAGGCGATGCGAACCGGAACCACCAATGTATCCGCGCTGTCTTTCAGCTTTTCGGCCAGCCGTCCCAGCCGCATATTGGCGCGTTCATCGGATATCGGCAGACTGACCCAGTTCAGTTCCCCGTCCGCTTCGCCTTTCGCCACGGAAGATTGTAACCAGTTCAGCAGATACCGGCGTTCGACGCGGTTGCGCGCATCGATAACGAATAGCTTCGGACCTTGTGTCTGAAGAGATCCGGAATTTGCTATCTGCGTTGCTTCGTCCATTCCGGTTCCCTGATAATGTCTATTCTGCCGCTACCATTTTTGCCGCAGATTTTTTTGCGCCGGCTTTGCGGCTGGCGGTTTTCTTCCGCCCCTCCGGCTTTTTCGCGGTGGTGGTCGTTTTTGGACGCTTCTTTTCAGCTTTCCCGCTGGCTTCCGGCGGACGATCCTGATTGACCAGCGCGTCCAGTGCGTCCTCTTCTTCGCCTTGCCCCAGCGCATCAAGAAACAGCGAGCGCACCTGCGCGACATGATCGTTGATCGTGCGCACGGACCAGTCGCTGGTGTCCACCGCGGGCAAGACATCAACCCTTACCTTGGCGGGCCGCATCAGAAACTCGTTTTTCGGGGCGACATCGCCGGCATTGTGAATGACGATCGGCACCATCGGCACACCCGCCTGGATAGCCATGTGAAAGGCGCCCTTTTTGAACGGCCCCAGTTTTGGAGAAAGGGTGCGCGTGCCTTCCGGAGCGATAACGATCGACTTGCCGTCGATCTTGATGGCGTCGATCAGCGGTGCCATGGCCTTGATCGCGCTTCGCGCATTGGCACGGTCAATGAACACCGTACCAGCCAGTTCCATCAGCTTGCCGATCACCGGCGTGTCGCGCACCTCTTTCTTTGCCACGCCACCCATATCCCGCCGGATCAGCTTGGCGAGAATCATCACATCCGCCTTGCTCTGGTGATTGAAGACAAAGATGCAGGGTCGCGACGTCCACAGGTTTTCCTCGCCGGTCACTTCCAGTTCGCAACCGGTCAAGGCGGTGGCGATATCGCCGAACAGCCCCGTTGAGAAATTCATCGCTTCACGCTGCGAACCGGTCAGCGCCCAGATGGGCAGAGACGCCACCGCAGAACCGATTAGCGATCCGGTGGCATAAATGGTGCGGATATAATCCACCGGCTTGCCCTGCCCCCGGCTTTCGTATTTTTCCAGCGGCCAGCCATGCTCACGCGCCGCTTCGCGCAATTTTGTATTGGGGTTCAACGGCCGCGGCTTGCCGACACGTTCCAGCAATTCGATATCGTCATAGCTGTCCGAATAGAAATAGCTCTTGTCGAGATCGAGATTAAAATCGGCCGCCAGATTTTCTGCCGCGATGACTTTGCCCTCGCCGAAGCAAAGGGGTCGAACGATATTGCCGGTAAATTCACCGTTCTCGACTTCATATTGCGAGCAGAGCACATGTTCGATGTCGAGATCACGGGCGGTCGGCTCTATCTGGTAGATCGTGGCAGAGGACACGATGGCAATCGTGTGACCCTTTGCGCGATGGGCTTCGATCAGCGCCCGTGCTTCCGGATAGACCTTGCGGGCAATATGTTTTTCGTAAAGCTCTTCGCCAAATTCGAAATAGCTGTCTTCGGTGACGCCCTTCATGAATTTCGCCGCGCCGGTCATCAGCCCCGAAAAACCCATGTTGCCGGTGCTATACTGGGCCATCACGTTGATGGTTTCCACAACCTCTTCGGCAGTCATTTCCCGCCGCTTGATTTTTTCCCACAGCATCGCAGTGGCCGAATAGCCGGCAATGATGGTTCCGTCGAAATCGAACAGCGCGGCAATTTCAGGCCCTTCCGGTGAATCCAGAACGTCCTGTAAATGGGATTGATATGCAGCAATTTTCTTCTTGGTCATCCAAATGTCCCTATGCCCGATATCCATCGTGCCAAAAAACCCGTACCATTCCCAGCTATTATTGGAGAATGGGCCGATTCATGGCACGATTGGCAATTGCCGTCCCATTATGGTTTAAATCTGACAGAAAAGTGAAGATTTCTAAAGAAGCGCAGCTGTCGAAGGACAGATGTGCAAATCACCACTTTTTACCGAAGTGATCAGACGGTATTTCATTGGTGTGCCCGCTGCCGGACCCATGATCATTTTGAGGGACCTTATATGGGTTGCAGGCCCGCGCTATCATCGCTACATGCTGCCCCGTCTATGAGGTGCGTTGGCTGAGTGGTCGAAAGCGCCGCACTCGAAATGCGGTATGCCAGCAATGGTATCTAGGGTTCGAATCCCTAACGCACCTCCACAGACAAATATGGCCCGAACCATAAGCCAGGGCCTCTGATTCGGCAGGTGTCACTCACCCGCTTCCTGTAGCAACAGTCGTCTCTATCCCCGGCAATATCCATGCTGCCCGCATCCAATTTCTGCGCGTCCCGCGCGCTAAAGCCCGGACGGACCAATATTATCGGCATAGTCCCATTTGCGCCACGGTCATCCGCATCGCCGCTCACGCGGATGAGCGCTTACTACAGAAACAGCTTGAATTTATATCGTCTGATAGATATCTATCGTTTGATATAAAAGGGGAGGCACTTCATGCAGAATCGTAACCACCATTCAGACCTTTGGAACCGGGTTGAGCAACAGGCGGTAGCAACCCCTGCAATCTTTGGTCGTTTTGATTTCAGCGCCACGCCCGAGCGTTTTACCACGGAACCCTCCGGCGAAAGATTGGCCGAGTTCAAGGATATGATTCCCGAGCTCATGGCTGACGAAGCGCTGGTCGAAATGATGGCAGGCTATACATTTATGGGCGATCCGGTTGCAGACGCCTATGCGGCAAGAATTCCGGATTTCGGATTTCGCAAGCTGATCGATATGCTGCAGACCGCCTGCGATAAAGGCATTTCCGCGGTGCCCGATGCACCACCCGAGCTTGCCCGCTTCATTGCTGCAATGGAAGACCGGCCCGATTGGGTGGACATGGATCTGGTACGGGAGGGCGCGCGCGTCGAGCGCAACCAATATGCGCATCTAACCCCCTTCGCGATACGGGGCGCCTTTCTGGCCACGTTCATGAACCGCTATTCGGCATTGCCCATGGCGCTGACCGGTGCTCTATCCGACAAGCTCGCCGCCCGTCGCGTCCACGAGACAGCCAGCTTCTTCACGCTAACGGTCATTCCCGGCGCGCTAGAGCGCGACGGCGCAGCCTTCAAGGCAGCAGCCATGGTGCGGCTGATGCATTCGATGGTGCGCTTTAACGTCATGCAGCGTGAGGGCATCTGGGATACGCAAACTTACGGTATTCCCATTCCGCAGGTCGACCAGATGCCCGCCGGCCAGATCGGTTCTTTTCTGCTAGCCTTCAAGGCCATTCACGAGGGGCGCGACGAATTCACACCCGAAGAACAGGCCCGCATCGAAATCGCGCGCTACCGGTGTTTCCTGCTAGGCTTGCCGGAGGAGCTGCTGGGAGAAACACCGCGCGAGATCACGCGGCTGATGCTCGCGCGCCAGGCGACTTTGCGCAACGCGTTTGACGATGAGACCTGCGGCGCGCTAGTACGCGGAACGATGAGCACACAATTGTCACATGACCGGTCGCTGGGCGGAAGGATCGACCGCCTGCTGGAGCGCGGATTTTCCAAAGCCTTTTTCATCCGACAGTTCCTGCAAGGGAGTACGGCGCGTGCCAAAGATATCGGCGTCCATTATTCGCTGGGTGACAAATTGCTAGCGCTGGCAGCAATCATCCGCATCTATTTGCCATTGCAACTCTATAAGCTGCTGGCCAAAATTCCGGTCACGCGCGAGGCCGCTGACCGGCGCCTCATTGGCAAGCTTAACCGGCTGCTCGAACGCTATGGCCATGCTGAATTCGCAACCGACGGCAGCAACTATCGGGGATCGCATGGCTAATACCGGGGCCAAATCCCTATCGCCCGCTGCGAGGCAGCGCGGCTATGCAAAAAGCGACGAGACCCGCAGCGCGATCCTTGACGCGGCGCTGGCGGGTTTTGGTGCGCACGGCTTTGCCGGTGCAACAACCCGGGGAATTGCTGCGGCGGCCAGGGTGACGTTGCCTTCGATCGCTTATCATTTCGGAGGCAAGCAGGGGCTCTATATTGCCTGTGCCGAAGATATTGTCGCGCGATACGAACGCAGCGCGATCGCTCTGGCATCAGCCGGCGAGATCAGCTTCGACCCGATCGGCGATCCCGAACGATGCCGTGCCGAGCTGAAGCGCGTTTTGCATATGGTGTTGCGAATTTTCGCCGAAACCGAAAGCGCACAGTCCCGCGCCGATTTTATAGCGCGCGAGATGCGCGAACGCGGTCCCGCTTTCGCTATCCTCTATGAACGGCTCTGGCAGCCCGGCGTCGATATGACCGCGCGCTTGCTGGCAGGCGCGAAGGACAAACCCGAGGCCACGGAAAGCGACCGTACGGAGGCGCTCATGCTGATCTCCAGCCTGTTGGCGTTCAACACGGGACGCGACGTGTCGCTGCAGATACTCGGCCGCGACGCGCTCGACACCGCTACCTTTGCGCTAATCGAGAGCACGATTGATCATTTTGTCGACGCGCTGACCCGCGGTGATGACCAATCCTCTAGCCAATAGAGTCCGGCGCCCCAGCCCTCCGCTTCGTTATGACCGCCCCACCGACAACCGCTACAACCAAAGCGATCCAGAATGTGATCGCAAAAGCAAAGTCATTGCCAAAGGCGAACCGCGCCAGCAGCGTTATCGTCAGGGCCAGCGGCGTGCCGATGATGACGCCGTTCCAGGCACCCCGGAGGCGGGGTTCCTCGATGCCTCTGCGTCTGCGCTTGCCCAGCCAGATATAGGTGCCGGTGGCGCAGATTGCCGTCAGCGCCGCGCCGAACAACAGATAGGCAAGCTTCACCGGCAGACCGCCAAAGGTTCCGAAATGTAGCTGATAGGTCGAGGCGGCGGCCTGCTGTCCCCAGTCACCGTCCGCAAGACCGGCCGTATGTTCAAATGTGCCGTCGGCGCTGAACGCGTAATATTCGCCGAAGATCAGCCGCCGGTCATGCTCGCCGACGATCTGGACATGCTGGCCCTTCGTCATCGGGTCGTGGAGAATGGCATAGGTCAGGTTCAGTTCGGGATAGGCGTCGACCATATGTTCGAGCGCAGCCGCTACATTGGGGACTAGCGCGGGCCGCGGATCGGCTTCGCCTTCCTCGCCAAAAATCGGTCCGTAAACCGCTTCGACATCCCCCTGATAATCGTCGGCGGCGACACCATAAGCGGTAATGGTGGCCAGTCCGATGAGCGCGCCGGTCAGCGCGATCGCAACGGAGAAGGGCAAGGTCCAGACGCTCAGGCGATTGTGCCAGTCGGCCAGCCCCACGCCGCTGTCGTTGCGGGCGCGCAGGCGAAAGGCGTCGCGAAAGATACGCGGATGGGCAACGACGCCGCTGACCGCGAGCGCCAGCATCATTACGCCCAATATGCCGACGATGGTGATCCCGACCAGCACTGGCAGATTGAGCGTATAATGGAGCTTCACGACAAAGTCCGACCAGGCGATCTCTTCGGGGCCGGCAATGCTGCCATCCTGCGCCAGATAGACCGCCTGCGTGTCCGTGGTAACCGCCGTGCGCGGCAGTTCCTTGTCCGGAAGGTGGACATAAAGATGGGTCGTGCTCGGCTGGCCTGCCTCGCTGGCGAGAACAGCCTTGACGCCGCGCTGGACCGCCTCTGGCGTTATCGACGCCATTTCCGGTGCATTCGGTTGTTCGACCCGTTGCAGTTCCTGATAGAATACCGCAACCGTGCCGGTCAGCGAGACAATATAAAGCAGCGCACCGGCGATCAGACCAATGGCTGCATGGGCGGAGAGAGACTTTTTGACCGTCCCCGGTTCGATGGCGGCGCTCATAGCGGGCTCCCTGTGACGAAAGCCGGAATGGAAGCGGCGATCGGAATGGAAAGAATGGCCAGCTGGCGTCTGCGGCCGTCGGTCATCAGGATGAGAAAGGCCAATATCGTCCAGCCGAGCGGCGCCGCGAACAACGCAAGCACATTGGCATTGGCTTCGGCGGTACCCGCCAGCAAGGCGATCCAGCGCGTGGTGATGGCCAGAGCAATGGATGAAATCATCGCGCCGAGCACGACCAGCAGAAAGGTAATCACCCGCCCCCCGAGCCGTAACGGCTCGCCGGCCTCGGGCAGCATCCCTGCCCTGCGGCCGGACGCTTTGCGTCTGGCCGGCGGCGACTTCCAGGCAGCGACGGCGAGCAGGACGAACGCCGCTCCCATCGCCCAGAGCGCCATGACCGTTATGCCCCACGCTCCGGCCAAGACCGATCCCGCGGCGACGGAAATCGCGAGAAGCAACCAGCCGGCGGCGTTCAGAAGCCGCGAGCGGCCCGGTCTCGCCCAGGAAACGCGCAAGACCAATAGGGCGGCAACCGCGCTTGCCAATCCGGCGGCGAAGAGCATCTCATTCGCCATCAGAAACGGTAGCTTACCGTGCCCATGATATTGCGTTCGCTGCCCACGAAACAATCGCCGCGTGCCAGACAGGCCGAATAATGGCGTTTGTCGAACAGGTTCGTGGCGTTGAGCGCAAAGCTCCAATTGGCGTAGGTCACTTCCGCCAGCATATCCACCAGCGTGTAGGAGGGTGTCAGAACGCCGTCGGGAAAGGCCGGTCCGAACGACCGCTGCTTGCCGACATGGCGCACACCGCCGCCGAGCAGCAGCCTGGTTTCGTTGCCCAGCGCGAAGCCCTTGGTCGTCCAGAGCGAGGCGTTGAATTTCGGCACATTGTCGAGCTGGTGCCCCGTGCCGTCCACTTCCGCCTCGTTATAACTGGCGTTGGCGATTACGGAAAATTCACCCGGCAAGGAGACATTGCCCTCGAATTCGACACCCTTTGACGTCATCGACCCGATCTGGACCTGGTCGAACGGATCGGTCGTGCTGTCATCAGAAACCGGCCGGTTGCTTTCCTTGATATGGTAGCCAGTGACGGTCATCAGGATATTGTCGGCCGGGTGGAACTTGATCCCCGCCTCGAACTGCCGGCCCGCCTTGGGAATGAAAGCGCTGCCGTCGCTGGCGGTTCCGGCGATCGGTTCGAAACTCTCGGTGTAGCTGAAGAAGGGCGAGACGCCTTCGACCAGTTCAGCGATGATGCCGGCGCGGAAGGTCGTGGCCGCATCCTCGCGGGTGGCACCGCCCTTGCTCTGCGCGCTCGTCCAGTCGCGCCGGGCACCGAGTACGATCGAGACACGGTCAAAGAAGCGCATCTGGTTCTGCACGTAAATGCCGAGCTGGTCCTGGTCGACATCCTCGGCGACATAGGTCGGTGTCGGAAGGCCCCCGCCGTAATCGGAAAGCGATGCATAATCGATGTCATAGATATCGATCACCTCAAAACCGAAGCCGCCCGTCTTGTAGACCGAGTTGAAGCTGAAATCGACGCCGGCAAGCAGGGTATGCTCGATATTCGAACCGGTGTTGAAGTTGAACTGGACATTATTGTCGGTCGAGAAGACTTCCATGCGGGCGATGCTGCCGTCGACATAAAGGCCGATTATCCGCTGGTCCGCGTCCAGAAAAGGATTGGTCGGATTGGAATAATTGTTCGGATAATGTGTGAAATACTCCAGATCGCTGTCGATATAGCGCGCCTTGAGATTGAGCTTGGCGGTCTCGCCGAAGCGATGTTCGAACAGCGCGGTCCCCTGCAACAGGCGACCGTCATAGCGATCCCAGCCGGGCTTGCCGACAAACAGACTGTTCGGCAGCTGACCGTTGGGATTGGGGAGGATTGTCCCGACCAGCGGCAGGAATTGCGATGTCGAACCGCTGTCGTCTTCCTGGTACAGACCGATCAGCGTCAGATCGGTGTCGGGCGAGGGTTTGAAGGTGATGGAGGGAGAGACCATTATCCGATCATCCGGTACATAGTCGGTCTGGGTGCCGGCATCACGGACACGGGCCACAATCCGTGCGGCGACCGTATCACTCAAGGGACCGGTGACGTCGAGCAGCGCTTCCTTCCGGTCGAACGAGCCATAGCGCATTGATATTTCACCGCTCGCCGCGAACTCGGGCCGCTTCGAAACGAGATTGATTATCCCGCCCAATGCACCCTGCCCGAACAGGACCGAGGCCGGGCCACGGACCAGCTCAACCTGGTCAAAATTATAAGGATCGGCGCGGATGCTGGCGTAAAAACTGTAAATATCGCGCATGCCGTCGCGGAACTGGAGCGCGGTGATCCCCCGGACGAAGGCACCGTCGACCCGGCTGTCGGGGCCGTAGGGATTGGCCGTCACACCGGCCACGTAATTCAATGTGTCGCCAATGCTGACTGCACCCTGGGCGAGGAAAAGCTCGTCGTCGATCACCGTAATCGGTTGCGGCGTCTCGATAATCGGCGTGTCGGTCTTGGTCGCAGTAAAACCGTCTTCCAGCGCTCCGGTGACAATGATCGTCCGTTGCTCGGCATCCGCGTCTTCACTGGCAGCCAAGGCCGGCAAAGGAGAAAGTGCACTCGCGCACAGGATAGCAGATTTCAGAAGTCGCATGAATTTCCCTCACATTCCAATGTTCGGGCCACCTACTATTGAGAGTCATTTGCATTTGCAATAAGAAAAGGGAAATCCTGTTATCCCACTGTTTTTGCGGACAAACCAATATCTGTCAAATAGCCGCGAGATGGAAAATTTCTGCGACATTATTTTGGATTCTAGAAATTTGAATCAATGAAAGCGCTACGTGCTGGCAGGCCTTACGATATCGCGATGGACCGATCGGAGATATACCGCGCGTGCAACCGCTTGCGAGACAGCAGATTACCGATGCAGCGCTTGCATCTGATCCAGGAAAGCCTAAATTGACGGCATGAACGCAGCAGATCCCTTCAAGTCCGGCAATCCCTTGCCGCCCAATACACCCGACATCCTGGATGCGCGCTTTGCCATCGGAGATGTCGTGAGGCACCGCATTTTCGATTTTCGCGGCGTGATTTATGACATCGATCCGGTGTTCGCGAATAGCGACGAGTGGTATGAAGCGATCCCGAAAGACTTGCAGCCACCGAAAAACCAGCCCTTTTATCATCTGTTCGCGGAAAATACCGACAGCAGCTATGTTGCCTATGTCAGCCAGCAGAATCTGCTACCCGACGATAGCGGCGAACCGATCAGCCATCCTGACGTGGCGCGCCTGTTCCAGGCGTCCGACAGCGGAAAATACCGGTTGCACCGTATCCACCAGCACTAGTCGCCGGCGGCGGCTAGGCGATCAGGATTTGATCTTCCATCCGGATTTCAGCAGCGCATAACATAATATTGTCAGTGCAATATTGATCGCCAACAATATCAACGCGCCCAGTGCGACCGGAGAATCGGCCTCGCCCAGAAAGCCATAGCGAAATCCGGAGATCGCATAGAAGAACGGGTTCGCGTGGCTCACCGCCTGAAAGGCCGGAGACAGCCGGTCTATGGAATAGAATGTGCCGGACAAGAGCGCCAGCGGCGCCACCACGAAATTGGTAACAGCGGCCGCATGATCGAATTTCTCGGCCCAAATCGATGTCAGCACACCAAGCAGCGACAGCATCGCGGCCCCCATGACGCCGAACCAGAGAACAGCCCACCAGTGCGTTATTCCGACGTTAACACCGGGCCAGAGGGCCATTGCCAGCCAGACCGCAAAGCCGACCAGCGCCGCCCGGGTCATCGCGGCGGATACAAGCGCTGCCAGCAATTCGCCGACCGAAAGCGGCGGAGTCAAATAGTCCACGATCGTGCCCTGGATCTTGCCAACGAGCATCGAAAAACTGCTGTTTGCAAAAGCGTTTTGTAACATACCCATGCAGATCAGGCCCGGCGCGATGAAATCCGCGAAAGGAACGCCCAGTACGGTGCGGTCGCCGCGTCCCATGGCAACGGTGAATATGATCAGGAACATCAGGGTCGTGATCGACGGAGCCCAGACGGTCTGCAGCTGGACCTTGAAAAAACGCCGGACCTCTTTCCAGTAAAGGGCCGAAAATCCCGCCCAGTTAACCCCGCGGATGACGGGCACGCCCGGTTCCGCAAAGCCGATCGCATTTGCCGGTTTGTCTGTCATAATGTCTTTTTCAGGTTGATCGAGCATGTTGGTCCCGCCTATCGGCTCCTACCGCCAATCACAACCCCATATCGCGCCGGGATCATGCCATTATCGTGGTTGTATATTCACCCCGGCGACCCTATATCGCTGCAAACTGGAAATGATTAGGACTTTGCATGGCTTGGACCGACGAGCGAATTGATTCACTGAAGAATATGTGGGAAAAAGGCCTGACCGCCAGCCAGATCGCGGAAGAACTGGGCGGCGTCAGTCGTAATGCTGTCATTGGCAAGGCGCATCGCCTTGGCCTGAAGTCTCGCCCTTCCCCGGTAAAAGCAAAGCCGAAAGCCAAGAAAGGCGCGAAACCGGCAGCCAAACCCAAAAAGCCGCCGACAAAAAGCCCGACCACGGCAAAGCCGAAGGAAGAGCATGTGGCGCGTCGCGCGATGCCGCCACCAACACCGGCTGCCCGCACCCATGCCGCACAACAGGCCCGTCAGCCCAAGCATGACGGCCCGAAGATTGTTTCCGTCGGCCCCGGCGGCTTCCTCCGTCAGGGTCCCGGCGACCAGCAGGCGCCGATTCCACCAGCACCGCCGCGCCGTCTGGTTCCGGCCAAGCCGAGCGAGGAAATTGCCGACAAGACCAGCCTGCTGGATCTGAACGACAAGATCTGCCGCTGGCCGATCAACCATCCCGGCGAGCCGGACTTCCATTTCTGCGGCGAGGAAGTGAACCCGGGCTTTCCCTATTGCGTCGAACATTGCGGCCGTGCGTTCCAGGCGCAATTGCCGCGCGGTGCCCGTCGCGCACCACCGCCCCTGCCGTTCGGCGGTCCGCGGGTTCGCTAAACAAACCATCAAATCACAAGAATTTTCAACGCACTGGCCAGAGACATCATAAGTCTCTTGCCAGTGTGACTCCTGCGCTCTTATAGGATCGAACATGTCTGATGATCTGTTCGGTTCCAACCCGCCAAGCCAATCCAAATCCGGTGACTATGATGCCTCGGCAATCGAGGTTCTCGAGGGGCTGGAGCCTGTCCGCAAACGCCCCGGCATGTATATTGGCGGTGTCGACGAGCGGGCGCTCCACCATCTTGCTGCAGAAGTCATCGACAATAGTATGGACGAAGCTGTCGCCGGCCACGCCAGCCGGATCGAGATCACGCTGGACGCGGACAACCGTCTGACCGTCAGCGACAACGGGCGCGGCATCCCGGTCGACCCGCATCCCAAGTTCCCAGGCAAATCGGCGCTCGAAGTGATCATGACGACCCTCCACTCGGGCGGCAAATTTTCCGACAAGGCTTATGCGACATCGGGCGGCCTGCACGGCGTCGGCGTTTCCGTCGTCAATGCCCTGTCTTCCGAGACGATCGTCGAAGTGGCGCGGAACAAGACTTTGTATCGCCAGTCCTTTTCCAAAGGCCTCGCGACCTCGACGCTGGACGAAGTCGGCACCACCCAGAACCGGCGTGGCACCAGCATATCCTTCATTCCAGACACCGAAATTTTTGGCGAAGGCAACCGCTTCAAGCCCTCGCGGCTGTTCAAACTGGCCCGCTCCAAGGCCTATCTCTATGCCGGCGTTGAAATCCGCTGGAAATGCGACGAGAGTCAGGCCAGCGATGATGTCCCCGCCGAGGCGGTCTTCCAGTTTCCCGGCGGCCTGTCCGACCATCTGCGGGAACAGCTTGCCGGGCGCGAATGCGTCACCACCGATTTCTTTGCCGGCAATCAGGACTTCCCCGACAGTCAGGGCCGGGTCGAATGGGCGATCACCTGGCCGATCTGGACCGACGGCAGCTACAGCTGGTATTGCAACACCATTCCGACGCCCAATGGCGGCACCCATGAAACCGGCCTGCGCAATGCGCTGGTGCGCGGTCTGCGTGCCTTTGGCGAACTGGTACAGATCAAGAAGGCGTCGCAGCTGACCGCCGACGATATCATCTCCGGCGGCGAGATGATGCTCTCTGTCTTCATCCGCGACCCGCAATTCCAAAGCCAGACCAAGGACCGGCTGACCTCTCCGGAAGCTTCGAAGCTGGTCGAGAACGCGATACGCGACCATTTCGACCATTTCCTGACCGACAATATGGACCGCGGCAAGGCTTTGCTCGGTTTCGTCATGGAGCGGATGGACGAGCGACTAAAGCGCAAGGCCGAACGCGAGGTCAAGCGCAAGACCGCGACGTCGGGACGCAAGGTCCGACTGCCCGGCAAGCTGACCGATTGCTCAATCGGCGATCCGGAAGGCACGGAATTGTTCATCGTCGAAGGCGACAGCGCCGGCGGCTCGGCCAAACAGGCCCGCGAACGCAAGACCCAGGCGATTCTGCCGATCCGCGGCAAGATTCTCAACGTGGCCTCCGCCAATAACGCGAAAATCATGGCCAATAGCGAGATTGCCGACCTGATCCTCGCGCTCGGTTGCGGCACGCGCAAGGACTGCCAGCCCGACAATCTGCGCTACGAACGGATCATCATCATGACCGACGCCGACGTCGACGGCGCCCATATCGCGACCTTGCTGATGACCTTCTTCTTCCAGGAAATGCCGGAACTCGTCCGCCGCGGCCATCTCTATCTTGCCCGGCCGCCGCTGTATCGCATCAGCGCCGGAGGCAAGAGCCATTATGCGCAGGACGATGCGGCCCGCGCGAAAATCGAAAATGGTCCGTTCAAGGGCAAGAAGGTCGACGTCAGCCGGTTCAAGGGCCTCGGGGAAATGAACCCGTCACAGCTGCGGGAAACGACGATGGATCCGGACACGCGCTCGCTGTTCAAGGTCACCCTGCCACAGGAATATGAGCAGCGCGCAAGCGTCAAGGATCTGGTCGACCGGTTGATGGGCAAGAATCCCGAACACCGGTTCAACTTCATCCAGCAAAATGCCGCCAGCCTTGATGAGGATGTGATCGACGCCTAGTGGTTGGGGCCTGACCGAAAATAGCAGCGGGAGATTATTGTGCGGTTCCTATATGTTTTCGCGCTCTGCCTTCTCCCCGCTTCGCTGGCGCTCCCGTTAGGCGCAGCGATGGCCCAGGCGCAATCCTCGCTCTCTCCCCAGCTATCCATTCGGGCCAACGATGTGCTGCGCCTGTTGCGGGGCGAGCCCATCGAGACCGTGGTGTTCGACGAGAATTTCCGCAACGCCGTGCCCCCTGCCCGGTTTCGCGCGCTTGTGCAGCAGGTGACGGAGCAGCACGGGCAGCCGCTTGCAATATCGTCGATCGATGCGCGAAACGCCAATTCAGCGGTCCTCACGGTTCGCTATGCGCGGTCTATCGGAACGGTGAATATCGATCTGGAGACTGGTTCACCGCATCGCATATCGGGGCTGCAACTGACCGGCTTCGAGGCGATTGGCGATAATATCGACGAGGTCGTGGCCGCGATCGATACCCTGCCCGGGCGTCAAGGTCTGCTGGTACAGGCGCTGGATGAACCCGGCCTACCGCCCGTTGCCTCGCTTGATCCCGACGGGCGCTATGCCATCGCTTCAGCGGTCAAACTCTATATATTGGCAGAACTCAACCGCGCGATACGGGCGGGCGAACGGCAATGGTCAGACGTCGTGGCGCTGGGACCGAAATCCCATCCCTCGGGGATCAGCCAGAACTGGCCGGACAATGCTCCGATAACGTTGCACACGCTGGCGACGCTGATGATCTCGATCAGCGACAATAGCGCCACCGACACTTTGATCCGGATCATCGGACAGGACAATCTGGCCGCGATCGTCCGCGCCGCCGGCCATCACAACCCGGACGAACTGCGCCCGCTGCTGATGACGCGCCAGGCATCGGCCCTGAAAATGCCGGTCCACGCAGAGCGGCGGGAACAGTATCTGAGCGCCGATCCGGCCGGGCGCGAGAAGCTGCTGGCGGGTTTTGACAGCGCCCTGACGCTGGACAGCCTCGATCCCCGGATATTGACCCATCGTCCCAATTTCATCAAAGAGTTGGAATGGTTTGCCACCCCGACGGACGTCGTCAGATTGCTCGACTATCTGCGCCGCAACGCAAACGAGGAAAGCCGGAGCATATTGGCGATCAACCCCGGCATCGGTCATGATGCGGCCGGAAAATGGGACTATTTCGGTTACAAGGGCGGATCGGAACCCGGCGTCTTATCCTTCAATTTCCTGTTACGATCGAAGGCAGGCAACAATTACGCCGTCGCGGTCAGCTGGAATAACGAAGAGACATCACTGCAGGAAAGCGATCTGCTGGCCCTGACCACGCGCCTGGTCAATCTGCTCGCAGAACAATAGGCAAAAGCCCGAAAGGCTATGCGCTGGCCAGAGCCTCGACCAGCGCCTTCACCTTTTTCTGCCGCCACTGCGGAAGCGGCGCCATCAGCCAGTAGCCGCGAGAGGACACGCTGTCTTCGCCGATAATCTCGATCCGGCCCGCCGCCAGATCGCGCTGGACCAGCATTTTCGGTACCCAGGCATAGCCGAAACCATTGGCCGCCGCCTCGATCGCAAGACCGCCATCGGCAACCCGCATCAGGGTTTCCTCGCCTTCGGAAATCGGGCAGCCCGGCCAGTCGATCTTGTTACCGCCCTTGAGACCCGGTGCGGCAACCTTCACGAATATGGTATCGCCGAGCATCTTGCCCTCATGCTGTCCCGGCCCGTCGCCCAGCCAGATCGCCACGTCGAGATTGGCCTCGGTAAAATCGATTTCATTGTCCGCCGCGACCAGCGCGAAACTCGTATCCGGATTATCGGCGGAAAAACGGGACAGTCGCTCGTTCAGCCATTTCTGGGTAAAGTCGCGCGGCGCCGCAATCGTCAGCTTGTGCGACGACTGGCCCGATTGCATGGCGCGGACGGCTTCCTCGAACTGCAGGAAACCGGAGCGCAGGGCATCCAGTCCCGCTGCCGCTTCATCGGTCAGTTCAAGCCCCTTGGGCGTCCGGCGGAACATGACCACGCCGAGCATGTCCTCGAGCGCCCGGATCTGCTGTCCGACCGCCGCCGGCGTTACCGCCAGTTCATCGGCCGCCTTGGTGAAGCTGAGATGCCGTGCCGCGGCATCGAGCACGCGCAGCCCGTTCAATGGCAAATGGGTGCGCTTCATTGCTCGACTGTCGGTTCGGTGAGAGGAAAATGCGGAATGCGGACCTCGAAGGCCGGGGGCGTGCTGCCGACCATGACGAAATGACCTTCCATCGCGCCGTTGGGCGTGGAGAGCGGGCATCCCGATACATAGTCATGCGACTTGCCTGGCTGGATGACCGGCTGTTCTCCAACCACACCGTCTCCGTCGACCATTTGCAGTCCGCCGCGTTCGTCGCTGATCTGCCAGTGACGCGTCAACAACTGCACTGCGGTGTCCCGGTGGTTCTCGATCCGGATATGATAGGCCCAGAACCAGCGCTTGCCGTCAACATCGGATTGCTCGGGCAAGAAGGTCACCGCAACACGCACGGTGACCCCGTCGGTGGTTTCGGCGAACGGAAAAAAGGATTTCATCCAGACGATATAGAGTCAAAGATCGACAGACGAAAGGGCCTGATCCAAGTCTTTGATCAAATCGACCGGATCTTCCAGGCCGACATTGATCCGCAACATGTCTTCGGTGATCCCGATTTCCACCCTCGCCTCTTCGCCCAGCCCGTGGTGGGTGGTCGAGGACGGGTGGCACATGAGCGACCGACTGTCGCCGATATTGTTCGAAATATCGATCAAATTCAGCGCGTTAAGAAGAGAGTGCGCACGTTTTCGCCCGCCGCCTACGTAGAGTGAAAAGATCGGTCCCGCGGCCTCCATCTGGCTCATCGCGAGATTATGCTGGGGATGGCTGGGGAGGCCTGGGTGCAGGATTTTCTCCACCCGCTGTTCCAGAAACTTGCCCACTTCGACCGCATTATTGCTTTGCCGCCGGATGCGCAGGTCGAGCGTTTCGAGTCCCTTGAGCACCACCCAGGCATTGAATGCGCTCAACGTCGGGCCGGTATTGCGGGTGAAAGCGAGCAGCGGCCCTTCGATAAATTCTTCGGTCCCGCAGACCGCACCGGCAAGAACGCGCCCCTGCCCGTCCATCATCTTGGTGGCGCTATAGGCGACCACGTCGGCACCATATTCCATCGGCCGCTGCAGCACATTGGTGGCGAAGGCGTTATCGACAACGCTGGTGATGCCCTTGGCCCGCGCCAGGTCGCAGACGCTGCGGATGTCGATCACATCCATGGTCGGGTTGGCCGGTGTCTCGAAGAAGAAGACCTTGGTTTTCGGCGTGATCGCCTGTTCCCAATTCTCGATGTCGCGACCATCGACCACGGTGGTGTCGATACCGAATTTGGGCAGCAGGCTGTCGGTCAGCCAGCGGCAGGAGCCGAACAAAGCGCGGCTGGCAACGACATGGTCGCCCGCTTCCAGCTGGCAGAGCAAGGCGGCGGTCATGGCCGCCATGCCCGATGCGGTCGCGCGGCAGGCTTCCGCGCCTTCCATGATCGCAATCCGCTCTTCGAGCATCTGCACCGTCGGATTTTGCAGGCGGCTGTAGGTCATGCCCGCCTGCTCGCCGTTGAAACGGGCGGCGGCATCCTCGGCGCAATCATAGCTATAGCCCGATGTCAGGAACAAAGCTTCGGATGTTTCACCAAATTCGCTGCGCATCGTGCCGCTGCGGATCGCTTGCGTCGCCGGACGCCAGTTCTTGGTGATATTGCGGTCTTTGCCGGTATTTCTTTTCATTCTATCCGTTCCGATTCTGATCAGCTTTTAGCTTAGCGGGGTTTGTCCTGCCAGAACAGTCGCGACCATGGATTGGTCGATATTTTCGCCCGTCAGGATCGCTGCAAGCCGCTTGCCTGTTATCTGATCCTTTTCCGCGATCATTCCTGCAAGTGCCAAGGTTCCCGCTCCTTCAGCCAGATTATGCGTGTCCTGCCAGATTATTCTTATCGCATCGGCAATGGCATCGTCGTCGACCATGATGATATGATCGACGCCCTTGCTGTACATCTCAAACGCCTCCTTGTCAGGCGTGCGAACTGCAACCCCGTCGGCGAATGTGTCAGCCTTGCCTTCGGAAGCAATCTTGCCTGACTCAAAACCCCGTCTCGCGGCTGGTGCGCGTTCTGAAACCACACCTATCACCTTGGTAGAAAGACCCAGAGCTCGCGCGCCGCAATTGTCCCGCAAATGCCCGATCCATTGCCGATCGGAACGTAGACCGCATCTAAAGATCCCACCGCGTCAAACAGTTCGAGCCCGTAACTTGCCACACCGCGCACGATTTCTGGATGGAATGCGGAGACAAGTTTCAGGTTGCGCTCACTTGCCAAATGGCTGGCATAAGCGGCCGCCTCATTATAATCTTGGCCATATTCGATTAGTTCGGCCCCGAACCCCCGCATAGCTGTATTTTTCTCGATCGAGTTTCCATGAGGCACGACGATCACCGCCTGCAAACCTGCTTTTCGTTCGGAACGGGCCTGTGCCTGACCATGATTACCCCGGGTCGCCGTTACTATTCCAGAAACTGCGGGATGTTCGCGAACCAGCCAGTCGATAAATGTAATACCACCGCGAATTTTAAACGCACCCGTCGGAGTGTGATTTTCATGCTTCAACCAGACCGCTGCGCCAAGTCTCTCACCAAGCAATGGCCACTCATATTGCGGCGTTGGTGGCATTTCTTGATAGACCTGCTCTGCAGCGCTGCGCAGGTCATCCAGAGAATAGCGCAATTCATTCATGAAAGTTGCGCGACAATAGCATCGCCGATTTCGCTGGTGGACGCCTTGCCACCCAGATCATGGCCAAGCACGCCCTGTGCGAGCACGGCGGCAACGGCCGCTTCGATGCGGCTGGCTTCCGCTTCCATCCCGAAACTGTGCCGCAACATCATCGCGGCCGACAGGATCATCGCCGAGGGATTGGCTATGCCCTGCCCGGCAATATCCGGCGCGCTGCCGTGGATTGGTTCATATAAACCCTTGGTGCTCTCGCCCAGCGAGGCGGACGCCAGCAGGCCGATGGAGCCGACACACATGCTGGCCTGGTCGGAAAGAATGTCGCCGAACAGATTGCCGGTCACGACGACGTCAAACTGGCCGGGATTGCGCACCAGCTGCATCGCGGCATTGTCGACATACATATGGGTGAGCTCGACTTCCGGATAGTCAGCCGACAGTTCGATCATCACGTCGCGCCACAATTGCGAGGTTTCCAGCACATTGGCCTTGTCGACCGAACAGAGCCGCTTGCCACGGCCCATGGCGGTCTTGAACGCGACATGGCCGATGCGGCGCACTTCGCTCTCGTCATAGGACATGATGTCATAACCTTCGCGCAGGCCGTCGGCGGTTATGCGCATGCCCTTCTCGCCGAAATAGACATCGCCGTTGAGTTCCCGCACGATCACCACATCGATGGTCCGTGCGATTTCGGGCTTGAGGCCGGAGGCATCTTCCATGCCCGGAAACATTTTTGCGGGGCGGAGATTGGCAAAGGTCTGCATTGCCTTGCGCAGGCCAAGCACCGCCTGTTCGGGGCGCAAATGGCGCTCCAGATTGTCGCAGGAAGGGTCACCGACCGCACCGAACAGCACGGCATCTGCGGATTTCGCCAGCTCGATCGTTTCCGGCGGTAGCGGATGGCCGTGGTTGCGATAGGCAACGCCGCCGACATCGGCATGATCGAGACAGAGATCCGGCAAATCCATCGCCCCCAGCACGCGCAGCGCCTCGACCATGATTTCCTGACCAATGCCGTCTCCGGCGAGCACTGCGATATGCATGAGAGTTCCTTCCTGTAAGCGCGCCGTTCCTGCCGAGAATTGCGCGGTTAGGCAACCACCCTTTTCAGCCGGTCGACCAATACCGTCCGCGCCGCCATCACATCCTTGCGGCGGTCTTCAAAGAAATGGCGTTTGAGGAAAAACCCGGTCACGCGAAGCCCGTCGAAAATATCCTCCCATTCAGGCGTAACCGGCTCCTTCAGAAAGGCGGGAAGCGGCAACAGTCGTTCCTTATATTCCTGCCCCGCAAAAGCGCTGACGGCCGTTGCGCTTCTGGGACTGATATAAACCAGATCATCTTCCGCCCCCGTCACGGCGCATCTGTCCAGCGCCAGCCCGAAACCAAGTTCCGAGAGCAGCAGCAGTTCGTAACGCACCAGGCCGACCGCCCAGCCCTTGGCCGACGGAGCGCCGCAGATCGCGTCAAGCAGCGCGGACAAAGCCGAATATAACTGTGGATAGCTATGTTCTTCCGGCAGGATGGCGGCCGACAGCGCCGTCACCCAGTCCAGCGCCGCACTGGCCAGCGGCTCGCCCAGAAACGGCCCGCGGCTCAGCTGCAATTCCGCCGTCATCGACGCCAGCTGATCCTCGGTCCGAGCGCGATAATCGGCCTGCACGATATTGGAAGGGATCAATATCGGCCGCATGTTGCGCGAGTGTGCGCCGCGGACATAGCCGGAGACAAGACCATTGTCGGGGGTTAGCGAACGCACCACCGCGCCATGCTCGCCATGGGATTTGACCGAGCAGATGATCGCGATTGTGTTTAGGCTAGGCATGGAAATAGTCGTAGATTTTCTGCGCCACCGTCGCCGACACGCCGGGCGCGCCCTGCAGGTCGTCGAGCGAGGCATTCTTTACGGCGCGCGCCGTGCCGAAATGCAGCAGCAGCGCCTTTTTCCGGGCCGGACCAATGCCGGGCACATCATCCAGTGAACTATGGCCGATGGCCTTGGCGCGCCGCGTGCGGTGCGCGCCGATAGCGAAGCGATGGGCCTCGTCGCGCAGGCGCTGGAGATAGAAGAGCACAGGGCTGTTCATCGGCAGGTTGATCTGGCGACCGTCGGGGAGATGGAAGGTTTCCCTTCCTGCGTTGCGGTCGGGGCCTTTCGAGACGCCGATCATCACGACATCCTCGACACCTATTTCGGCCAGCGCTTCCCTCGCAGCACTCATCTGTCCCTTGCCCCCGTCAATCAGCACCAGATCGGGCCATTCGCCCTTGTCACGGTCCGGGTCTTCCTTTTGCGCGCGGGAGAAGCGCCGCTCGAGCACTTCGCGCATCATCGCGAAATCGTCGCCCGGCGCGATATCGGGATTTTTGATATTGAACTTGCGATAGGCGTTCTTGCGAAAACCCTCGGGTCCGGCAACGACCATGCCGCCAACCATATTGGTGCCCTGGATATGGCTGTTGTCATAAATCTCGATGCGGTCCGGCACCGCCTCCAGTTCCAGCAGATCCACCATCTCGCGCATGATCTTGGCCTGGGTGGAGGTTTCCGCCAATCGCCGCGACAGTGCCTCTTCCGCATTGCGGCTGGCCTGCGCCAGCAATTTCCGGCGATCACCGCGCTGCGGCCTGGACACGCTGACCTTATAATCGGCCTTGGTGCTTAGTGCTTCTGCCAGCAGTTCCGCATCCGGCAAATCGCGGTCGAGCAGCACCAGCTTGGGCGGCGGCATCTGGTCGTAGAATTGCATCAGGAAGCTGGAGAAGACCTCGTCAATATCAACATTGGTCGTATGCGCGGGAAAGAAGCTGCGATGCCCCCAGTTCTGACCACCGCGAATGAAGAACGCCTGGATACAGACGCTGGAGCCTTCCGATGCCAATGCAAAAATATCCGAATCCGGCAGCCCCTGCGCGTTGATCGCCTGGTTGCCCTGAATGAAGGTCAGCGCCTTCAGCCGGTCCCGGTAAACCGCTGCCATCTCAAAATCGAGGGATTCGGAAGCCTTCTCCATCGCTTCGCCGAGCTTGTTCTGCACCGCCGTCGATTTGCCACAGAGAAAATCGCGGGCATCCTCGACCAGTTCGGCGTAATCCTGCTTGTCTATCCGGTCGACGCACGGCGCCGAACAGCGCTTGATTTGATAGAGCAGACAGGGCCGCGAGCGGTTGTTGAAGAAACTGTCGGTACAGCTGCGCAACAGAAACAGCTTCTGCAGCGCATTGATCGTCCGGTTGACCGATCCGGCGCTGGCAAAGGGGCCGAAATATTGGCCCTTGGTCCGCTGCGCACCGCGATGTTTGGTGATCCGCGGGAAATCATGATCGTCGCGCAGCAGGATGAAAGGAAAGCTCTTATCATCGCGCAGCAGGACATTGTAAGCCGGGCGGAATTTCTTGATCAGCTGCGCTTCAAGCAGCAATGCCTCGGCTTCGCTGCCGGTGGTGACAATGGTCATCGAGCGGGTCTGCGCGACCATCCGCAACAAACGGTGCGGCAACCGGTTCATCTGGACATAGGCACCGACACGGGCCTTTAGCGACCGCGCCTTGCCGACATAGAGCACGTCCCCGCGCTTGTCCTGCATCCGGTAGACACCCGGTCTTGTCGGCAAGGTGTTCAGAACCTCGCGGATCGCCGCCATTCCCGCTTCGAGATCGGGCGTATCCCCTTCGCCGCGCACGGCGTAGGTGGCCTTGTCCTCGTTAAACCGGGACGCGGCATTGGGTTGATCGGGGCGGTCGGCCTTGGACATGAGGCATATCTAGGGTGACCGGCAGGGCTTTGCCAGTCACAAGATGACTCCTCTCCCCCTCGGGGAGAGAAAAGGATCAGTTCAGCGTTTTGCCGATATCGCCAATGGCCTTGTCGATCAGGCTCTTGTCGGCTGCTGCATCGTGCCGCGCAGCGATCAGCGATTCCGCCGCCTGTGTCGCAGCGGTTGCCGCCTTGGCGCGAACTGCAGCGATTGCGGAGCGTTCGGCAGCAGCGATTTTTTCTTCTGCCATTTTCTTGCGACGGGCCACCAGCGCTTTGGTTTCCGCTTCGGCATCCTTGACCAGGATGGCCGCTTCTTTTTCAGCGCTGTCCATCAGCGCTTCGATTTCAGCCTGCGCGCCAGCGGTCTTGGCTTCATATTCGGCCTTCAGCGCTTCGGCTTCCTTGCGCAGATCAGCGGCTTCATCGAGCGTCTTCTTGATCTCGGCAATCTTGTTGTCCAGCATGCCGCCGACGATCTTGGGGACCTTGGTCCACAACATGATCGCAAATACGACGAGCACGCCGACCGCAACCCAGAAAGTTGGATCCTGTAGAGGACCGACAGCCCCTGCGCCTTCTGCCAAAATCGTCAATAGCATATTCTATCTCCTTCAGCAGGCGCTCAGAAAGCCGCCTTGACCGCCTTCTTTGCTTCCGCCGCCGTAACCTTGGTGCCGGATACCGTCTTGACGATAGCCTGAGCAGCATCCGCCGCGACAGCTTCGATTTCCTTCAATGCCTTGCTTTGCGCCTCTTTCAGCGCAGCATCCGCTTCATCTGCCTTTTTGGCGATAGCGGTGTCAGCCCGTTTGATCGCTGCCTCGTTTTTCTTGGCAACCTTGGCCTTGGCTTCGCTGACCTTACCAACCGCATCGGCCCGTGCATCGTTAATGCTCACGCGATAATCGGCTTCGATCTGTTCGGCCTTGTCCTGCCCGGCCTGCGCTGCGGCGAGGTCGTCGGAAATCCGCTTTTGGCGGTCATCCACGGTCTTGCTGATCTTCGGCACCATATTCTTGGCGATGCCAAAATAAATGATACCGATGACGATCAGCAACCAGAAAAACTGGCTGCCGTAAACTTCCATAAGCTGACTAATTTGAGGCATTATTCACCCGATGTTTCGAGACGCAAATAGGCGATTTTGGGGCGGGCCGGACCTGCCGGCCCGCCGTCAAATCATTCAGCTGCTTCAGCTACCGGAGCTTCTTCAGCTACTGGCGCTTCAACGGCAGCTGCTTCGACAACAACTGCTTCAGCTGGCGTAGCAGCTGGTGGAGCGTACAGAATCATCATTGCAACAGCGAAAGCGATCAGGCCGAGCAATTCAGCAGCAGCAAAGCCGATGAACAGACGTCCCTGCTGGCCGTCAGCCGCAGATGGGTTGCGCAGAGCGCCTTCGAGGAAGGATGCGAAAACATTACCAACACCGGATGCAGCAACACCGATACCGATTGCAGCGATACCAGCGCCGATTACTTGTGCAGAAGCGAGATCCATTTTTTAAACTCCGTATTGAAAAATTAGGATTGAAAGTGACTTAGTGAAGATTTTCCGCATCGCTGATGTACAGAGATGTCAGAAGAGCGAAAACATAGGCCTGAATGGCGCATACCAGAAGTTCCAGTGCGCTGACAAATGCGATGAAGAGAATGCTCAACAACGCGATGCCCCAGGAAGCGCCGCCCGCATCAATGGCCTGGACCACAAAGCTTGCGAACACCTTGATCAGGATATGCCCGGCGATCATCGCAACGAACAACCGCAGCGCGAGGCTGAACGGACGAACGAGGAAGGACAGAAGCTCTACCGAGAAAATCAACGGCATCATCCACAACGGCGTGCCGTGCGGGATGAAAAGACTGAAAAACTTGAAGCCGTGCTTCCAGAAACCGACAATCAGCACGATCGAGAAGCTGATCGCGGCGAGCAGGCCGGTAACGGTGAACTGGCTGGTGATGGTAAACGGATGAATGCCCGGAATGATCCCGAACGGCATCATGCCGAGCAGATTGGAGAACAGGATGAACATGAACAGGGTGAAGACCCATGGCGTATATTTCTTGCCATTGGGGCCGATGCTGTTGGCGATGATATTGTCGATGAAACCGACAACGCCCTCAACCATGACCTGCCAGCGGCCGGGAACCAGCTCGCGCTTCATTCCGCCCATCATGAAAACATAGAGCAGCACAAGGACGACGAACATCCAAAGCGCGCTGTTGGTGAAATCAATCTGCTGACCGAAAAGAGTGAAGCCATCAAAGATGGGCTGCACTTCAAATTGGTGCATAGGATCAATTTTGCCTTCGGTAGCCACTAATCAAACCCCTGATCGTCAATCGTCATCATCTGGTAACGCCGTACCGATGTCATCCACCGGCTGGCTCGAAATCACATAAATTTTCCTGAACGCTACTCCCACTCCGAGGAAGAAGAACAGCAACAGGAACAATGGCGTCGTTCCCAACCAGGTGTCAAAAGCCCACCCGAGAAGAAAACCGGCAGCCACGCCTCCGATCAGATAGCTTAGCACCCTTGCGCCGAGCCGCTGACTTTCGTCTGGCCCTTTGTTCCGGTGCCCCGCTTTGATCCGCTCTCTGCTTTGTGCAGTTTCCAGTCGCTCTTCCAGCGACGAAACCCGCACATCCTCTTCGAGTGGATCCCGATCAGATTCGCTTGCTGCCATTATTACCCCTTCAAATGCCCCAAAGAGCGCTAAAAAGAGCCATATACAACAGCAGGCCGACCCGCCAAGGCGCGGTCCGTTTAGGAAAGCAACGTGCCCAAGTCAACAGCAATGCTGCGACGCGGAAAATCGGACGTTTGCTAGGCCGGATATTCGGCTAAAACGGGTCTGAAAACACTGCACAGGCGGTCATACTGAACCAATAATATAGCGCTGCATAATTTGCGAGCAGGGGCCGCTCCAGACAAACCCTCAGTCTCGGTTTTTTCAAAGATGGTGCCCCAATATCATCTCTGCCGCCTTTTCGGCAATCATGATCGTAGGCGCGTTGGTATTGCCGGATGAAATCCGCGGCATAATCGAGGCGTCCGCGACATAAAGTCCCTCTAACCCATGCACTCGCAGTTCGCTGTCGACTACTGCCATCTCGTCTGACCCCATTTTGCAAGTCCCGCAGCCGTGATACATGGAATTCCCAGCGAACTTTACGAACTGGGATATCTCTTCATCGCTGTTTACATCCGGGCCGGGAGCTAATTCGGCCTCGACAAATGGAGCCATTGCCGACTGGGACATGATCTCGCGTCCGAATTTGACGGCATCGACATAAACCCTCCGATCTTCTTCTTCGCTTAAAAAGGCAGGATTGATAGAAGGTGCCACATGGCTATCCTTGCTTTGAATGTGCGTACTCCCCCGGCTTGCGGGTCGCATTTGAGTCATGATGAAGGTAAAGCCGGGCTGATTCTCCATCTTGTTTTTCTTGGCCTTTTCCGGATCGGTTTCGGCAGAAAAGGGAAAGAAGTGGATCTGGATATCACACCGGTCCAGCTCCTCACGGGATTTGAAATAACCCTGAATGTGGAAACCGCTGTTGGACAATATCCCTTTGCGGCGCAGCGCATATTTGGCCAGTTCCTTGACCAGCGGAAAGCCGCGTCCCTGTTCGTTCATCGAAACTGGCTGGCTGGCACGGTAGAGGAACGGAACCATATAATGTTCCTGCAAATTTTCACCCACACCGGGCAAATCGTGCGCAAGCTCCACGCCATTTTTTTTCAAGACATCAGGATTTCCGATACCCGAAAGCTCAAGCAATTGCGGACTGGCAATCGCGCCGGCAGATAAGATCACCGCATTCCTGCAATGGGCTTCTCTATCCATGCCATGCTGGACATATCTGACACCAGTGGCCCGCTTGTTCTCCAGCATGATTTCGCTCACCGAAGCCTTCGTCACAACGGTCAGATTGGACCGCCGCCGTGCCGCTTTCAGAAAGGTTCGCGCGGTGTTGCTTCTTTTGCCCTTTTCGGTGTTGATCTGGAAATAGGAGATGCCCTCCTGCACTCCACGATTGACGTCTTCGGCCAGTGGCATGCCCGCCTGCTGCCCGGCCTCGAGAAAGGCTTCGCTGAGCAGGTTTTTATCCGGCATGTCCGCCAGATGCTCGACATGCAGCGGACCCGTTGTTCCGTGCCATTGATCCGGACCGCGCGCGTTGTTCTCCGACCTCATGAAATAGGGCAACACCTCCGACCAGCGCCAGCCGGCATTGCCAGCAGCCGCCCAGTCATCATAGTCACGCGCCTGCCCGCGAACATAAAGCATGCCGTTCAGCGCTCCGCTGCCGCCGATGACCTTGCCGCGTGGATAGGCAAAGCTTCGTCCACCGCTATTCTCACTTTTCTCAGTCTGATAGGGCCAGAGCAAACTGCTGTTCTCCAGGGAATAGGCATAGGCTCCCGGCACACCGATTGACCAATAATTGTCATCGCCGCCAGCCTCTAGCAACAGAACTTTGTTTTTTGGATCGTTGGAAAGCCGATTGGCAAGAACACAGCCTGCGGACCCCGCGCCCACGATGATATAGTCAAAGTCGCTGACGGGCATTCTGATGCTTTCCATATTTCGATCGATGGAAAGACTAGCGCGGTCATCAGTTCACAATACTGGCATTAATAGCAGCTTCCGTTTCCGATGCGCGGAGGCCCGCCAACATGCTCTCGAAATAAAAAAGGCGCACCGAAACGAGCGGTACGCCTTCCAAATCTATCTAGCTAAGGGCAGTTCAGGGACAGCGCGAATCCCGGACCGGATCGCTCGCATCGCGGGTGTTCCATGTGCCGGCGGGTGTCTGGTATTTCTCGCCTGGCGCGGTCCGCATGATCAGGTTGCAACCCGAGGTGAAGGCAAATTGCTCGACCGTCGAATTGGTTTCCTGCGCCTTGCGTGTATAGGCCGCCTTGCGCTTGATATTGATATCCTCGACCAGCGCCTTGATCGCCGGCGACGGCGACGTAACATAACCCAGATAACCGTCCGGTTTCTCGCCAATCTTGCCCGATGACCGCGCCGCTTCGTAGGCGGGGTCGCGCTGGGCCATAACGGGCACGGCAACAGCCGCTGTTAAAACCAGTCCGCCGACTATGGCCAAGGCCTTGTTTTTCTTTATATAGTTAAACATTAAAAAATATCCGCTTCCTCGTTGATCAGGTCTTTCGCATCGCCATCGAGGCGATACACCACTTCCTGCTTGATATTGATATTGAGATTGATCACGATCGGCTTGTCCGGCGCAGTCACCTGCACGCAGGCCGTAAGACCGATCAACACACCCATAATCAGGCCACTGGTGGTTAAGCTCCTCATATTCCGATGAATCGCACCATCTGAACGATCCGTCAATTGACTTGTCTGATAAAGCATCGTCGCTTTCCCTCGGCTGAATGGACTATTCATTTTCTTCCAGAACTTTCACGGCGGCTTTGGCCCGGGCCTCCTGCGCCCGCAACAGAGCAGGCAGATTTTGTCCGACCAGTATTTCCGGTTCATAATAGGATTTCGCGCTGCTCATCAGCTGCATGAAGGGAGCCTGGATGCGGACGTTGAACTCGAGCGGGATGCGCGCGAGCTGCCTGGTGATGAAATTGCGGCTCGCGCCGTCTCCCTGCTGGAGACCCGCGAATTTCACCTCGGTGATGATTTCGCCCGCAATATCGCCGTCCATCCCGATGGTCAGGTTACGATATCTGATAGATTTCAGCGCGTTAAAGGCGAAATTGGCCATCGTACCCATATCTTCGTACGTCAGTTCCCCGACATAGGCGAGCGTGCCACCCCCTTCGCGTGCCACCAGATAGCCACCGACAATCCGGCCGCCTTCCTGATCGAAAACCATCGGCAGCTTGCCGTCAAACACGCCGGTGGCGGTCATATTCTCGAAATCGAACTGGGTCAGGAACTGCGCGGCATCCACACCTTCAACGGTGAATTGCAGGCGCCTTTCCGCCTCTTCGCTCAGGTCCAATATGGTCGGTTCGAGATAAAGCATACCGCCCGCAAAGGGCCATTCCCCCGCCTCAACCTGCAATTTGAAATCGGGGAGCAGGCGATAGCGGATCAGCCCGTTGAACACCGCGACGCCGGGATTGACCTCGGCCAGACTAACCATCTGTCCCGGCCGCGTTTCCAGCGCGAGCAGATCGGAAAATTCGATCTCGCCGGACAGACCGGTTACCGGACCGAATGCCGCCGCAAGGTTCAATCCGTTTGTACGGAAGCTTCCGCTGCTTTGAATGCCATTTTCCGAGGAATCCCAGGCAATCCGGCCGACACCCGATATCTCCCCCTGAACATTGGCGATCACGCCCAAAGTCAGCGGAGTCAGCTGTTCGGGCTGTAGGCGGTCGTTGAATATCAGCGAAGGAACATCGATCAGCGCCCTGCCTTCACTCTGGTCCAGAGCGTGAACGATATCCACTGTAGCAACGCCTGCCAGAGTCTCCGGTTCGCGCAGCCAGCCTGTCGCCGTGATATCGCTTCCGTCAAAGCCCAGCTTGACATCATTGCTGATCAGAGGCCGGAAGCGCTCCACCGCTTGTTCGTCCCGCACGCGCAAACTGGCGTCGGCCAGAAACTGGCCATTTTCATAACGCCAGTCGGCCGCGATATTCTCCATCAGCAACGGCACATTGGCCACTTTCCCCGATCCGCCCTGGATGGTTCCGGATATGGAGCGACCAAAAGCGGCGTTCAGCACCGCCATGTCGAGCGTCGTCATGCTTTCCGCTGTGCCCATCCGGATGGCGACATTTTGCGCGCTCAGACCTTTCGCCATGGAGAAGCCAAGCGCGCCGCTGGTGATGGCCAGCGGTGTATTGCCGACAGCCCCGTTGAGCTTCAGCGAGGGCGCATTGGCCGCTATATTGACGCCGGAGCCGTTGCCGGAAACAATCGCCTTGCCCTGTGGACATAGCCGGGCACTGGTCGGTCCGGCCCGCAGGGAGGCCGTGCGCAGACTGGCAAATTGCAAGTTAACGCATTGGCGAAACAGCGCGAAACTTCCGTCGCGCCCGATATTTCCGTTTACCGGCACCTGCAGCCCGGTGATCTGTCCGTCGCCAACCGGTCCGGTCAGCATGATCCGGCCATCAATATTGGTTCCTCCCTGCCGTGTGGGAGAGAATGTGAGGGCCGGGATCCGCAGTTCCGCAGAGCCGGCCTTGTAATTGGCCATTTCCAGCCGTCCGGAAAATCCGCGCGACAGACTGCCGTCATCGAGCAGAAAGGTGGCGCTGGGGAACCCGCCGCCCGCAAGCCGGATCGGACCATCGGCCAGCATCCTGATATTTGTATCGGTAAAGACCAGCAACAAGGGATCACGCAGATTGACGCTCGCGCCGGATTGTGCCCGGGCTTCCGATCCGTTTACCGCCAGTGTCGTCCGCTCTGCTGTTTTCGAAAAGAGTATGTCGCCGCCAATGTCAAAACGCTTGCCCGCCTGCTGAACGGCGGCTGCCAGCTTGGCGGCAATCGGTCCGACGGGGGTTCCTGCGGCAGCAGCTGAAAGATCGGCAACCTGTCGCAGCAGATCCTGCGCCAGCCGAACGCCGCGCAATTCCGGCTGACCGGCAAAGCTGGCCGTCATCCGGGGACCGCCATAGCCCAGCGAGAACGGCCCGCTGATCCGCGACAATTCTGCGTTTCCATAAGGAGAATTCAAGCCGCTTGCGGTCAGATCGATATCACCGCTGCTCTGTGCAAAATCGCCCTCCATGTCGACCGAAGCCTTGATCTGCCGGCTGCTGTAACCGGCGTAGCGCAATGGTCCGCCGGCCAGCCCGATATCGCCCGACCAGCTGGCCAAATCGACGCCGAGGTCCACGGAAACCTGCGCAGCAAGATCCTCGGCCCCAATATCCAGATCCTGGCATTGTACGGACGGCATGCGGAGTGCCCCCTGCAAATGCGGCTGCTTGGCGCGGATTGCGACTTGACCAAAAAATGTCGGCTTTTCGAGAACGCAGCCACCGGCGTTCAGGTTATCACTGATTGCGGCAATTTCACCGGCGAAACCGCCGTGCAATTCGCCCTGCCCGCTCAGGGAAAGGCCGATAGCACCATAGTCACTGTCGATGCGCAGCTTGGCATCCGTGAGACCCAGCCACATGTCCGGCAGCGCCAGCGGGCTGTCGTCTTCGGGGTCGGTAAATTTGTCGATTTCACCGAAGCTGAGCTTGCCGTTTTCCAGCCGCCCGAACAGCTTTACCCCCTGCCGCTGACCCAGTTGATACCGACGCCGCCCAGAGTAAGGCTGTTGCCGACCTCGACCAGCTCTGCGGTCAGGTCGGGCCGCTGCGGATCGCCGATGACCAGATTGCGGATGACCTGTTTGCGGAGCCCGATTTCCGCGATCTCGTAACTCGCCGTGACATCCATCTGTTCAAGCTGCGATTTGACGAAATTGTCGGCCAACGTCGTTCGACTCACCCACAGGACAATCAGGCCGAGCAGAATAAGAATAAGCAATATCCCGCCGAACAGTCGAAACCGGGAGCGGCGACCGACGGGGTCATTGGCGATTTCTTCTTCCATTGCAGGTGAAATGCAGAAGTCTGCCTTAAGTTGCAATGTACAAGTGTCGGCGTGCGCGGTTTTCCAGCCAGCCGGGCAATTGGACATTTTCGGCCTGTTGTACGCTTATCGGCGAAGTTCCTGATTTGTTCTGATAATGAAAAGCCCATGACCAAGGCACAAGAATCCCGGTCAGGACCGCCAAAGGCAGGCAGCGGCCATCGCGCCCGGCTGCGCCACCGCATTTTGACCGGTCAGGGCGATAGTCTGCACGATCACGAGCTGGTCGAATATCTGCTCGCGCTGGCCATCCCGCGCCGCGACACGAAGCCTCTGGCCAAGCGATTGATCGACGAGTTCGGCGGCTTGTCGCGCCTGCTGGTGTCCGATGCCGACGCGTTACGGAATCTACCCGGCATGGGAGAAACCAGCGTGGCCGCACTGAAGATCGTGCAATTGGCGGCGCTGCGCCTGCTGGCCGAGCCGGTGCGGACCCAGCCGATCCTTTCCAGCTGGCAGGCCTTGCTCGATTATCTGCGCGCTGACATGGCGCATCTGGCCCATGAACGGGTGCGGGTCCTGCATCTCGACAGCAAGAACCGGCTGATCCGCGACGAACTGGTCAGCGAAGGATCGATTGACCAGGCCGCCATCTATACCCGCGAAGTCATCAAGCGTGCGCTGGACCTCGGATCCGCCGCGATCATCCTGGTCCACAATCATCCCAGCGGCGACAGTACCCCCAGCCGGCAGGATATTGCGATCACCCGCGACATTTGCGCCGCCGGGGCGACATTGGGCATTGCCGTTCATGACCATATCATCATCGGCCGGGACGGCCACACATCCTTCCGTTCGAAAGGATTGATCTAGGGAAACAACGAGCGTTCAATAAAGGAACATCGGCATGCCCTCGACCTGGATCAGATTGGGGCGATACAGATTTGCGTCATAGAGGCCCGACACATTGACGCCCTTGCTATCTTCCAGCAGCGTGCCGATCGGCACAACGCCGTAATTGCCGTCGGTCAGGCAGACCATATTGGCCATCCGGTCCTGCTCGATCAGCTGCACCGCCAGTGCTCCAAAGGCAAAGCCGACCATCCGGTCCATCGCATCCGGTTCCCCTGCCCGCATCAGATAGGCCAGTTCCTGCACGATCGTCCGCTCGTCACTGCGCGCCTCGATTTCCCGCGCCAGTTGGGTGCCGATATTGAGGCCCGTGCGACTGGTGTTCGACTTGTTGATCTCGTCGGCGAAATCTGTTGCACCCGAAAGCTTGGCTCCTTCGGATACCAGACAGATCGCATAGGATTCCGGATTCGCCTCCTTGTCGCCGAGCAGCAGGGGCAGCAGCACGTCCATATCCGCCGGCACCTCGGCAATCACGGTCCGGTCGGCCTGCGAGAGGAAACCGGACAACAGTGCCGTCTCCCCGGACCGGCGACCGAACAATTCTATCACCGCAATCCGCTCGTGGCTCGCCGCCGTCGTCCGCAGCGAATTGATCGCCTGCACCGATCGGGTGACGGCGGTGGAGAAGCCAATGCAATAGTCGGTGCCATAGACATCATTGTCCATCGTTTTGGGCACCGAAATGACATTGCGACTGAGGCTCGACAGATAAGCGGAGAAACGAAGCGTCCCGTCTCCACCCATGGTGATCAGGACATCGACCTCCAGAGCATCGAGAATATCGAGCACCTTTTGTGTCTGGTCACCCTTGTCGGTAACCCGCGGGTCGCAGCGGGAACTGTGCAATATCGTGCCGCCCTGCCGATCAATCCCGCGCACCCTGTCCTTGTCGAGCATCATGACGCTGTTTTCATTGGCCCAGGGATCGGCAGGATCGATTTCCAGCACACCTTCCCAGCCGCGGCGCAGACCGACCACGTCCCAGCCGCGTTGCCAGGCCGACGTCGCGATCGACTGGATGCAGGGATTGAGGCCCGGGACATCGCCGCCGCCGGTGAGTATTGCCAGACGCATTTTATTCTCCCTGTTTCCGCCGCTGCATTGCCGACTCAATTCGTAGGTGCTAGCGGGACGGCAAATCAAGGCACTTCATTGCCGTAATCATCCTCTTTGTCCAAGGACCAAAAATGATTCCACGCTATTCCCGCCCCGAAATGGTTGCCCTCTGGGAACCCGAATCCAAATTCCAAATCTGGTTCGAGATCGAGGCGCACGCCACCGATGCTCTTGCCGAACTGGGCGTAGTGCCCAAGGAAGCGGCCGAAGCGATCTGGGCCAAGGGCAAGTTCGACGTGGAGCGGATCGACGAGATCGAACGCGAAGTGAAGCATGATGTCATCGCCTTCCTGACCAATGTCGCGGAAAATGTCGGTGAAGAAGCACGGTTCATGCATCAGGGTATGACCTCCAGCGATGTTCTCGACACCTGTCTCGCGGTGCAGCTGGCGCGCGCCTCCGACATTTTGCTGGCCGATATCGACGCATTGCTCGCGGCGATCAAGAAGCGCGCCTATGAGCATAAGTTCACGCCGACCATCGGCCGCAGCCACGGCATCCACGGCGAGCCGGTAACCTTCGGTTTGAAGCTGGCCCAAGCCTATGCAGAATTCGAGCGCAACCGCGAACGGCTGGTTGCGGCGCGCAAGGAAATCGCCACCTGCGCCATTTCCGGCGCGGTCGGCACCTTTGCCAATATCGATCCCAAGGTCGAGGAGCATGTGGCGGAGAAATTGGGTCTGGAAGTTGAGCCCGTCTCCACCCAGGTCATTCCGCGTGACCGCCACGCCCAATATTTCGCGACTTTGGGCGTGATTGCCTCGTCGGTCGAACGGCTGGCCGTCGAAGTCCGCCATCTGCAGCGCACCGAAGTGCTCGAGGCCGAAGAATATTTCTCGCCGGGCCAGAAGGGCAGCAGCGCGATGCCGCACAAGCGCAACCCGATCCTGACCGAGAATCTGACAGGCCTTGCCCGCATGGTCCGCAGCTATGCCTTGCCGGCGATGGAAAATGTCGCGCTTTGGCACGAACGCGATATCTCGCACAGTTCGGTGGAGCGGATGATCGGCCCAGACGCGACCATCACGCTGGACTTTGCCCTCGGACGGCTGACCGGCGTTATTGAAAAGCTGCTGATCTATCCCGAGCGAATGCAGAAAAATCTCGATCGCATGGGCGGCCTTGTCCATTCGCAGCGCGTGTTGCTTGCCCTCACCCAGGCCGGCATCAGCCGCGAGGACAGCTATCGCATCGTCCAGCGCAACGCGATGAAAGTCTGGGAATCGGACGGCGAAATCGCGCTGCTCGACCTGCTCAAGGCCGATCCCGACGTCACCGCCAAACTGTCGGACGCTGAACTGGAGGAACGGTTCAACCTCGATTATCACTTCAAGCATGTCGACACGATTTTCGCCCGGGTGTTTGGAGAATAGGCGGGTTTTTGCAGCGGTTGCATAGCATCTGGCCACTGGCCTTTTTTAGGACTAGGATAGGCACGAACACGGCGTAAAGGGTGCAGCATGCAATTTATCAAAATCCTCTTCTGGGTCCTCCTGCTGGTAGCGACATTTATTTTCTGGTGGACCAACGAAGCGCGCGCCTCACTGGATCTGGGCGCGGCGGTCGTCGAGGCCCGGGTGTCGACCTTCGTTGTCGGCGCTTTTCTGGTCGGCTTCCTGCCCACATGGATGCTTTTGAGAGGTTCCAAATGGCGGCTTTCGCGCCGGATCAAGACGCTGGAAGACGCCGCCAGACCGGCCACGGTTCCGACGTCCGCCGCAAGCCGGACCCCACCACCTGCCTCATCCCCGACGCCGGCACCGGCAGCGGCCGCAGAGCCTTCCCCGGCAATATCGTCCATTGATAACAAGAAGGCACCCGGCGCATGAGCAACCCGGTGTTCGTCGCAATCGACACGCCCGACCTGGACCGGGCCATCGCGATTGCGCAATCGGTCAAGGGCCATGTCGGTGGCCTGAAACTCGGCCTCGAATTTTTCTGCGCCCACGGCCATCATGGCGTGCACGAAATCCAGAAGCTCGAGCTGCCGATCTTTCTTGATCTGAAACTGCATGATATTCCCAACACTGTTGCCAAGGCGATGCAGGCGATCAATGTTCTGGAACCCGCCATTGTGACGATCCACGCCTCCGGCGGCCGCGCGATGATGGAAGATGCCAAGGCGGCGGCAAACGAACATACCAAGGTCGTCGGCGTCACATTGCTGACATCGCTGGACGAGCGCGACATGAGCAAGATCGGCTATACCGGCACCACGCATGACCAGGTCGAGCGGCTGGCCGCACTGGCCCGCGAGTCCGGACTGGACGGCATCGTCTGCTCGGGCAATGAAGTGGCCGCAGCGCATAAAATCTGGAAAGACGGCTTTTTCGTCGTCCCAGGCCTGCGCCCCAAGGGCGGCGCTATGGGCGACCAGAAACGGGCGGTGACCCCGCGTCAGGCCCGGGACAATGGCGCGAGCGTGCTGGTGATTGGCCGGCCGATTACCGGCGCGGATAATTCCGGCGAAGCTGCGCGGGCAATCGAGGCGACGCTTTAAACAATCTCGTCATCCTGAACTTGTTTCAGGATATCCACCGGCGTAGCGAAATTTCGCGGGGTCCTGAAACAAGTTCAGGATGACGAATATATTTTGCTTCGCTAATAGCCCTCCCATGAAAACAAAAATCAAAATCTGCGGCCTGTCCACCGAAGCCGCCATCGACGCGGCCGTCGAAAATGGTGCCGACTATATCGGCCTCGTCCATTTCCCGAAAAGCCCCCGCCATGTGGCGCTGGAGCGCGCGGCCGCGCTGCGCCAATATGCCGGCGAGCGGATCAGGACGGTGCTGCTGCTCGTCAACGCCGACCCGAAATCTACCGGGAAGGCGATTGGAGACGTTAAGCCGGATGTGGTCCAATTCCACGGCAGCGAAACGCCGGACTGGCTGAAGCTGGTCGCCGACAATAGCGGGCTGGAAATCTGGAAAGCGCTCGGCGTGAAGGACAAGCCGACGCTGGCAAAATCCAGCCGCTATGTCGGCGCTGCCGATCGCTTGCTGTTCGATGCACCGGCCAAGGCTTTGCCCGGCGGCACAGGCACCTCCTTTGACTGGTCGCTGCTCGCCGGTCATGACCATCAGATCGACTGGGGTCTCGCCGGCGGTCTTGATCCCGAAAATGTAGCAGAGGCGCTAAACGCCACCCATGCCCCGCTGGTAGACGTCTCCTCCGGCGTTGAATCCGCGCCCGGCGTCAAACAAGTGGACAGAATCGCCGCCTTTTGCCAAGCGGTGCGGGACTATGACGCGTCCAAGTAAGACCCGTTCGCCCTGAGCCTGTCGAAGGGTGATTGCCGCAAGGGTTCCTGCTTCGACAAGCTCAGCACGAACGGATATGATCGCAAAATGAACGACACACCTCCCAACAGCTTCCGCAACATGCCGGATGACCGCGGCCATTTCGGCGAATTTGGCGGACGCTATGTCGCCGAAACGCTGATGCCGCTGATCCTCGATCTCGAGAAACATTATCGCGCGGCGCAGGCCGACCCGGCGTTCGAGGAACAGTTCAACGACCTGCTGCAAAATTATGTTGGTCGCCCTTCCCCGCTCTATTATGCCGAAAGCCTGACCGAGGAAGTCCGCAAGGATGCGCCCGAGGGCAAAGGCGCGCAAATCTGGTTCAAGCGCGACGAGCTGAACCATACCGGCGCGCACAAGATCAACAATTGCGTCGGGCAAATCCTGCTCGCGATGCGCATGGGCAAGACCCGGATCATCGCGGAAACCGGCGCCGGCCAGCATGGCGTGGCGACGGCAACCGTCTGCGCCCGCTTTGGCCTGCCCTGCACCATCTTCATGGGCGCAACCGACGTCGCACGGCAAAAACCCAATCTGTTCCGGATGAAATTGCTTGGCGCCGAAGTCGTCCCGGTGACCAGCGGCGCTGCGACACTGAAAGACGCGATGAACGAAGCGTTGCGCGACTGGGTCGCCAATGTCCACGACACATTCTACATCATCGGCACCGCTGCCGGTCCGCATCCCTATCCCGAACTGGTGCGCGATTTTCAAAGCGTCATCGGCAAGGAAGCCCGCGCCCAGATGCTCGATCGCGTCGGACGCCTGCCGGATATGCTGGTCGCGGCGATTGGCGGCGGTTCCAATGCGATTGGCCTGTTCCACCCGTTTCTTGATGATCCGGACGTCAAAATGCTCGGCATCGAAGCGGCCGGCCATGGCCTCGACAAAGAACATGCGGCGAGTCTCGCAGGCGGCGGCCCCGGCATCCTCCACGGCAACAAAACCTATCTGCTGCAGGACGACGACGGCCAGATCACCGAAGCCCATTCGATCAGTGCCGGCCTCGACTATCCCGGCATTGGTCCCGAGCATAGCTGGCTAAAAGAATCCGGCCGCGTCGATTATGACAGCGCCACTGACACCGAAGCCCTCGACGCCTTCCAACTGCTCTGCCGCACCGAAGGGATCATCCCGGCGCTCGAACCGAGCCACGCAATTGCCGCGGTAGTGCGTGAAGCGGTGAAGATGGACCGGGATAAGATCATTCTCGCGAACCTCTGCGGGCGCGGCGACAAGGATATTTTCACCGTTGCAGAGGCGTTGGGGACGGAGATTTGATACTAAAATTTGCGTCTTTTCTATTTTTCATATTGTCTGGAATTGTGTTGGGCATCGGTTTAATCTTGGTTCTGAATCAAATCTCCTTTCTGTCTCAATCATCAGTTCTCGGGATCAATGCTTCAGAGTTCATTGCAATAGTTGTAGCGATTCCCATCGCAGATTGGTGTCAGCGGAAAACATTTGGTCACCATTCATTTAGAAAGCAATCATGACCCGTCTCTCCCAATCCTTCCCCGCTGACCGCGCCGCGCTCGTCGCCTTCATCACCGCTGGTGATCCGACCCCTGCCGATACCGGTGCAATACTCGACGCGCTTGTCGAAGGCGGCGCAGACATCATCGAACTCGGCATGC
>CAXHZT010000015.1:0-79466 GCA_964022345.1 uncultured Sphingorhabdus sp. | reverse complement strand
GGTAGAGCACAACCTTGCCAAGGTTGGGGTCGAGAGTTCGAATCTCTTCGCCCGCTCCATTTTTTCAATGAAAATCTGCATGTGGCGCATGTTTGCGCGAAAAACACCCAAGCGCAAGCGAGGGGGAACGCCCTTACATCTTTAGTACAATCGCCACGGCCGCTCCGTTCAGGAGCTTTCCGGTCAAGCTACGCTATCCCGAGCGCCTGAAAGCCTTCTTCGGTCAATTTCCTGTGGTGGTCGGTGATGACGGGATAAGACTGGATCAGCGCGTCCCGGCCCTTGTCGGGGAAGCGCTGTCTGAATTCCTTGGCCAGCCTTATTGCTTCATCCTTCTCGCCAACGAAGTGCATCGTGACCATCATGCCGCCGACAATCTGCAAGGTGCGCTGCGGTGATTCCAGAACCTTGCGGGCCCAGAACAGGGCGTCGTCGAACTGTTCCAGCGCATTATAGGCGGCAACCATGACGGTCTGCATATGGACTTTCCACGGGTCCTGCGGGCTGAGACGCATCGCGATTTCCATATTCGTCAAAGCCAGTTCCGGTTGACCGGACAGCGCCTGGATGCTGGCCAGACCGGAATGGGCGAGCGCATAGCTGGGTGCCAGAGACTTTGCCGTTTCGAGATGCGCGACACCGGTTGCTATGTCATGCAGGATCAAATGGGACCGCGCCTTGATCAGATGGCAAAACGGGTCGAAAGGATCCAGTTGCAGGGCGGTCGCGGCTTCCCGCGCCATCAGATCCGCGACCGGCTGGTCATCATCAACCGATTTCTGGAACAATCTCCAATATTGGACCTGCGCCAGTCCGGCATGCGCGCGGGCGAAGGCCGGATCACCCTGTATCGCGCGGTTGAAATGGGTTTCCGCCTGTTCATGATCCGGCTGGTCATGCCGAAGCACCTGGGACAGGCCGAGATGAAATTCCTCCCATGGGGTAATCTCGGCGGGAGAGTTGAGGCGCAATTTCTGGATTTCATGCTGGCCAAGACGGCCTTCCAGTGCCGTCGCGATACGGGCAACGGTCTCCTCGCGCAGCTCATGCAAATCTTTGATAGGGGCCGTGAACTGGTCGTTCCAGACAATAGAATTGTCCTGCGTGTCGGCGAGCTCCACCAGAATCACCATTTGATCGGCCTTGATCTCGATCATTCCGGACAGGCAATATTGCGCGCCCAGCTTTTGCCTGACAAGCGCCGGGCTGGATTCGAACGAGGGAAACTGGAAGCAGGAGCCGCGGGCAATGACCCGTAGCCAGCCCAGGCGCGAGAGCGCGGTGATCATGTCGTCGGGCAGGGCCGTCGCCATCGCGTCATGTTTCGACAGATCTCCGCGCCGTTTAAAGGGCAATATGGCAATGCTTGGCTTGTCCGGTTTTGCGTCCGGAGGTGCAACCGCAGGAATATCGGGCTCTGCGGATGTAGCGGGATAGAGCGGGACGATATCGCACAAAATCCGAAAGCCGGCACCGTGGACGGTTCCGATGATCCTGTGCGGTCGCGCGGTGTCGCCCAGTGCCTTGCGAAGCGCTTTGACCTGGCTGGAAAGGGCCGTGTCGGATATCGACCGGCCGCGCCACAACACGGCGTTGATCTGCTCCTTGGTCATCAGCCTGCCGTCGGCTTTCAGCAGCAGCAACAGCAATTTGATTGCCTGGGGTTGCAAGGGGACGATCGTTCCGTTCCTGGAAACTTCGAACCGGCCTTCATCGACCAAAATCTGCCCGAGACGATATTGCATAATGCCCCCAGTTTACATTCAAAGACTCTAGTTTACATTTATACCAAATTTGATAAAATCTCCAGACTATCCAGGAAAAATCCAGAATTGGCCGCTATGTTTTTGTTTTTAGACAGGTTAATCATATTTGCATTCAAATTGAAAACCATTGGCAGGGACGAGCGCGATGGACGTCATCAAGGTTGAAGTCGACAGCAGGGTGTTATTGCACGAACAGAAGGAAGAAATGTTTCTGCAACTCGAGCGGGCGGTCGAGGCCATTTATGGTGGCAAGGCGAGCGTCAGTCTCGAACCCAGTGTCACCCAATTGCGGCAGCGCTGGGCAGCCGGCAAGGCGGGCCCTGCCAGACATATTATGGAATTTGGCCGGAAAGCGACCCGCAATTTCGGCGGCAAGGTGAAACCGGACAAGGGAGGACGATAGAGGTGAAGCGGTGGACTCCAGACTGCGGCTTCAGACCGGGGCGTCGACCTGAACGCCCAACCGCACCGGTCAGGACTGCCTGCCGCTTGCGATTTTCCGGTTTGCCGGAGCGCCGTCTCTATACTGAGCAAGGAATGGAGTGATGAGACTGAGGCCCGCCAAATTGGGGTTCAAAGGCAGGAAAAATGACCGGTGTGAAACCGGATTTGCCTATTTGCCCAAAAGACTCAGCAACGGAACCTGGGTCTGGCTTGAAAACTATCGGCGCTACTCCAGCTATTATGGCCACTATGGCCGGAAAGAGGAATAACCGAAAAATTCATATCTGCGGCGCTCTCCCGAAAACCTATCACCTTCCCATCAGGTGATATCGAGAGACCTCGTTTTCCCCGAAGGGCCGCAGGCTTGTCTGTCGCCGTTGCACAATGTCTTTGTGCGCGGCGGCAGGCAGGTTGGGTTCTAAAAGGGCGGGTCAGATTTTCCGCTGCTCCAATATTCCGGTCACCAGTTCCAGATCATCCGGCTTGTCCACATCGATCGCTGCTTCTGCAACCGGCAATATGATCGGCTCGGCCTGCAGCTTGATGCGCTGGCCCGCCTCTGCCATTGCGTCCTTGAAGGTGACCGTGCGGCTGAGCGCGCGCAGCAGCAACCAGGGGCCAAAGCGGGCGAAGATTTTCCAGCCTTTCTTGCGGTCCTTCTCGACCGAGGACCAGAAGGCCACCGCCGGTTTTGCAGCGGCATTGTGCAGAGCGAAAAGATTGGCGCCGCTATAGGCGCCGCCGCGGAATTTCAGCCAGGTGCGGCGGGCATCGGGATAGGCGGCGAGCATGGTCCGGCGCTCGACCACGCCGACCGCGACATCCTGTCCGCTGTGCCCCTCGAAAAAACTGTCCAGTATCGCGCCGCTTAGCAGCGCGTTGTCGGCCGTCGTGACCAGCACTGGCCACGGCGCGATATCGGTACCAATCACCTCATGGATGCTGGTCGCGATACCGTCGGTGGACTCGATGAAAGCAATAGAGTCATGCTCCGCCAGATCGGAGCTGAGGCCCGCTTTCAGTGCTTCGGGCGACTGGGCCATCAAGACAATCCTGCCGATATGAGACGACGCGATCAGCGCCCGGGTGACGCGTTCGAGCATCGTCTGCCCGTGGATCGGGATCAGCGCTTTGTACCGGACATTGCAATATTCGGCCATCGGATCGCCCTCGGGGCGCTGGCCGGCCAGGATTATCGCGGTCCACAGCGGTTTGCGAGCGGACGACAAATCACTGGCAGAAATATCGGGTTTGCTGGCTGGGGGCACGGGCGTCCTTGTCATGATCCGGCGCAACCGGCGAAAACCGGCTGCGCCAGCCATATGTAGCCGCGCCGGTGGCTTTTGCAAAGCAGCGCTTGAGGGGGCCCTGTCCGGCAAGCGCCCGCACCGCGAGCCGGTAGACTTTCCGGCAAAATCTGTCCAAGGACAGCCAGCAGCGGATTGGGTCCGCTTGCGTCGTGGCAGAAGATGAGGTCGGGCAGCCGATGGAAATGATATGAGTTCCGAATCATCGCCTGATCCCCGGCGCATCGGTTTCCTGTTCAATCATGACGAACTGCACCAGGTCGCGCATATCGCGCCGATCATCCCGGCGCTGCAGCGACAGGCGCCGACCGCGCGGGTGGAAGTCATCACCTCCAGCGACCGTCAGGCTGAAGCCGTCCGGCAGTTTCTCGATCCGGCCTTGCCGACCCCGGCCTTCTGGTCGATCCGGCCGAACCGCTGGAGCCGGCTGGCCGAGAATATGCTGGGCAAGATGGTGCCGCTCAACCGGCTCAGCAGCCTCAAGCGCAGCACCGAATTGTTCCGCTATTTTGACGCGCTGGTGGTGCCGGAGACCACGACGACCTTTCTCAAGAAAAATAATCCGACGGACCGGCCAAAACTGATCTTCTTTCCCCATGGCGCCGGCGACCGCTCGATCGGATTCTCGCCGGAAATCAGCTTGTTCGACCATGTGCTGCTGCCCGGCGCGAAAACCCGCGACCGGATGCTGGCGGCCGGCGTGATCCGACCGGACAATCACCGCATCGTCGGCTATCCCAAATTCGAAGCTTATGCGAACCGGCCGCCGGTGAAGCTGTTCGACAATGACAAGCCGACCGTGCTCTACAACCCGCATTTTGACCCCTTGCTGTCCTCCTGGTTCCGCTTTGGCGAACAGATCCTCGACTATTTTGCCAATCAGACGGACTATAATCTGATTGTCGCGCCGCATGTCATGCTGTTCCAGCGCAAGCTGCTGGCATCGGTCGAACACCGGATGCTGAAGGTCCGCGAGCAGATCGATCCGCGCTACGCCGCGCTCGATCATATCCATATCGACACCGGCAGCAGCCGCAGCGTCGATATGACTTATACCAATGCTGCGGACATTTATCTCGGCGACGTCAGCAGCCAGATTTACGAATATATTCAGAAACCCCGCCCGGCGATATTTCTCAATTCCCATGATGCCGACTGGCAGGGCAATGCCAATTATGATCATTGGAATTTCGGCCCCGTGCTGGATGATGTCTCCGATCTCGGGGCGGCGCTAGAAACTGTATCGCCACTATCGGACTCGTTTCGAGACGCGCAGGCCCGCGCCTTCGACTATTCCTTCGACAGGGATGACAGCAAGCCACCGTCACAGCGCGCGGCGCTGGCGATTGCCGAATTTCTCGCGCTTCCGTAGCGCGGCGGTCCGTGCCTTATAGAGCCGTCGGTTCGACGGTCAGGAAATCCCTGATCTCGACCGAATTCGGGCCGAGCGTGATCGGGTTTCGCACGCCGGGCAGGACACAGACGTCGAACAATTCGGTGATCGCGCCCTCGAAGCGCAGCCATTGTGCGACATCGCCGGTCGACTGGGATACGATCTGCATGCCGCACCAGGCATCCTGGTCCTTTTCCTGCAGCCGGTCGTCAAGCGCCAGCCCCTCGAAATGGCCCTTGCGGGGTTTCGACAGCGTCAGGAAAGCATGATCATTGTGAAAGGCCAGACCGCGCAAAAATCCGGGGAAAAAGGCCAGCGGCACAAAGCTGTGGTCGGCCGGATCGAGCCAGCCCAGCTCGCCGGTCCCGGAATTCAGCAACCACACGCGCCCGTCATGGACGCGCGGACTGTGCGGCATCGACAGGCCTTCGGCGATGATGGCATGGCTCTCGACGTCGATGATCAGCCCGCCATCATCGCGCCGGTCCCGCCAGCCGTTGGCGACGTCCGAGCGAGCGGCGGCGCTGACATATTTCGGCTTGCCGTCAACCATCGCGAGGCCGTTGAGATGGCAGCGGTCTTCCGCGATAATCTCGCTGATGAATTTGGGCTTCCAGACCGGCTTGAAACTGTGCGTCAGGCTCGGCTCGCAGAGGCAATTATAGAGCGTGTTGACGAAGAGCATCTTGCCATTGTCGCGAATGCCGATCTCGTGAATGTCGACATTGCCGGTGGTCTGCAGGTTGCGGGGCACATAGACCTTGTCATGCACCTCATTGGCTGTCTGGCCGGGGGCCAGGACATTTTCCATGCGGACGATCTGGGTCAGCGTGCCGAGATAGATGCGGTTGGCATCGCCGGTCAGGCCCATCGCCTTCGGATAGACCGCTTCGTGCAGCGCCAGCTTTCCGTCAGGACCATGGCCGACCAGATAGAGCCGCCCGGTCTGGTAGGAGGTGAAGCCGATAGAGATATTCTGGGTCGCCAGAAAGGACGGCAGCCCGGGCGAAAAACTGATTTCGATATCGCCCACGTCCGCAGCGGCGGTCTCGCTGGCCTCATTGGGCGTATTTCTGCTTTCCGGAGCAATGGTCTGCGGGCCACCCGCATCTGGCTTGTCGTTGCTCACAATATCGCTCCCGCGAGGCAAACGGCCCCGGTCAGCGACCTTTCCATAAAAGGCGGTGAGGGCAAAGACTTAAAATGGAAGCGCAGTCCTGACCGTTGCTCAATTCTGCATCGTCAGAAATCGACCGCTATGCCCTTGTGCTCCCAGTCGCCATAGCGGGTCGGCCCCTTTTTTCCGGCTATCTCGTCCGCCTTTTCGAGCGGATCGGGTTCCGGAACGGGTTTGCTTTTGGAGAGATAGGCCGGCGCCTTGACATGGGCTGGTCGCTGGCCGGGTTTTCTGTCTTTTTCGGTCATATTCTGTCTGTCCGCCAATTTGAATCGTCCCGCCTCAATGCCTATATCGAAGCTGGGACCAAGATAATCAAGCGAGCAGACACGATGAATTTCATGAAGACAACCATGTTGCTGGCGGCGCTGACCGCGCTGTTCATGGCATTGGGCTATTCGCTGGGCGGCAGCGGCGGCGCGATCATCGCCCTGATCGTCGCGGCGGGCATGAACCTGTTCACTTACTGGAACGCCGACAAAATTGTGCTGAAAATGCACAATGCGGTCGAGATTGATGCCAAAAGTCACCCCGAATTCTACAATATGGTCCAGAATTTGTCGAAACGGGCCGGTTTGCCGATGCCGAAAGTCTATATTGTCGACCAGCCCCAGCCCAACGCCTTTGCCACCGGCCGCGACCCCGAACATTCGGCGGTCGCCGCGACCACCGGCCTGCTCAAAATGCTCAGCCATGACGAGATCGAAGGGGTAATGGCGCACGAACTCGGCCATGTGAAAAACCGCGACACGCTGATCATGACGATGGTGGCAACTATTGCCGGTGCCGTCTCGATGTTGGCCAATTTCGGTATGTTCTTTCGCGATCGCAACGCCGGTTTCGCCGGCCTGATGGCGGTGCTGATCGCACCCTTCGCGGCAATGATCGTGCAAATGGCGATCAGCCGCACCCGCGAATTCGGCGCCGACGCGGCAGCCGCACAAATCAGCGGCAAACCATTATCCCTGGCCTCTGCGCTGGCCAAGATTTCGGGCGAGGCTGCCCGTATTCCCAATCCGGTAGCCCAGCGCAATCCGGCGGCGTCGCAGCTTTATATCGTGCCGGGCGGCGTCCGCCAGATGTTCTCAACGCATCCCGCCACAGAAGACCGGATCGCGGCCTTGCAGGCGATGGCGCACGGTGGCGGCTCCGGCGGCTGGTCCACCCGGCCCGACGAGATCGGTGATATGGATCGCCGCCATAAACCGAGCGCACTGGATCCGACGCGCTAGAAACAGCTGGGCTGGAGAGACGTTATGCTCCGGTCTAGCCATCCGCCCGGATGAGATAGTCAAAGGCGGACAGCGCGGCTTTTGACCCTTCACCCATCGAGATGACAATCTGCTTGTAAGGCACCGTGGTAACGTCGCCCGCCGCAAAAATGCCCGGAACAGACGTTTCACAGCGATGATCGATTTCAATCTCTCCATAAGGGGATCGCTTGACCACATCGCCGAGCCATTCGCTGTTCGGCATCAGGCCGATCTGGACGAAGACACCCTCCAGCGCGACGTCATGCTCTTCACCGCTGTTGCGATCCTTGTAGCGCAGGCCGGTGACCTTCTCGCCGTCGCCTGTAATTTCGGTCGTTTGCGCCGAAACGATGGCGGTCACATTGGGCAGGCTGTTCATTTTCTTCTGCAGCACGGCATCGGCGCGCATCGCGCTGTCAAACTCGATCAGGGTGACATGGCTGACAATGCCGGCCAGGTCGATCGCCGCTTCCACGCCGGAATTGCCGCCGCCAATAACCGCGACGCGCTTGCCTTTGTAAAGCGGGCCGTCGCAATGCGGGCAATAGGCGACACCCTTGTTGCGATATTCCGCTTCGCCGGGCACGCCGATGGTTTTCCAGCGCGCGCCGGTTGCCAGAATGACCGCTTTGGCTTTCAGCGATCCGCCGCTTTCGGTCGTGAGCGCAAACAGATCGCCGTCCTTGGCCGGGCGCGCCAGATCTGCGACGCGCTGCTGGCTGAATACTTCCAGATCATATTCGTTCACATGCCGCTGCAATTCCGCGGTGAGTTTGGGCCCCTCGGTATAGGGCACGGAGATGAAATTCTCGATTCCCATTGTATCCATCAACTGGCCGCCGAACTGTTCGGCGATGATGGCGGTGCGGATTCCCTTGCGCGCCGTGTAGATGGCTGCCGCTGCGCCGGCGGGACCGCCGCCGACCACCAGCACGTCATAAGGCTCTTTTGCCGACAGTTTGCTGGCCGCCTTTTCGGCGCTGCCGGTATCAACCTTGGCCATGATTTCGGCCAGATTCATCCGGCCGGAACCAAAGGGCTCGCCGTTCAGAAAGACGGTTGGCACCGCCATGACCTTGCGCTCCTCGACCTCATCCTGAAACAGCGCGCCGTCGATGGCAACATGGCTGACATTGGGGTTGCGGGCGGCCATGATATTGAGCGCCTGAATGACGTCCGGGCAATTCTGGCAGGAGAGCGAGAAAAACGTCTCGAAATGATATTCGCCTTCCAGCGATGCGACGCTTTCGAGCAGCTCTTCATCCTCTTTCGGCGGATGGCCGCCGACATGGAGCAGAGCGAGAATCAGGGAAGAAAATTCATGCCCCAGCGGCAGACCGGCAAATTCGACTTCCGATTTGCCATCGTCCGCAGAAACCAGGAAAGATGGCACACGCTTTGATGTCCCGTTGAGATCGACTTCCACGAGATCGGACATCGGGGCAATCGTCTCGACCAGTTCTTTCATCTCGGCCGATTTTGCGCTGTCGTCCAGCGTGGCTACCAGCCGGATCGGGCGGCGCAGATTGACCAGATAGGCTTTCAGCTGATCGGCGGTGGATTGATCGATGATGGGCATGATAATTCTCTCATATCGCCAGGGCAGCGCTATCGGCTCGCTGGCATTAGGTCGAAGCCAAGGGGGAGAGTGACCGGCACAAAGCCGGTCACTGCATTTTTCATTGGTGTTGGATCGGGTTTAGATTTTGCCGACGAGTTCAATGGAAGGAGCCAGCGTGTCTTCGCCTTCTTCCCATTTTGCCGGGCAAACTTCACCGGGATTGGCGCGGACATATTGCGCTGCCTTGATCTTGCGGACCAGTTCAGCCGCGTTCCGGCCGACGCCTTCGCAGGTGATTTCCATGACCTGAATGACGCCATCGGGATCCACAACGAATGTCGCGCGGTCGGCAAGGCCCTGACCTTCACGCAAGACGCCGAAATTGTCGCTGATCGTGTGATTCTGGTCGCCCAGCATGTAGAAATTGATCTTGCCGATCGCATCGGAACTTGCATGCCATGCCTTGTGGCTGAAATGCGTGTCGGTGGAAACCGAGTAAACTTCAACGCCCATGGCCTGCAGCGCATCATATTGGTTAGCCAGATCTTCCAGTTCCGTCGGGCAGACAAAGGTAAAGTCTGCAGGATAGAAGAAAAATACGGCCCATTTGCCGGCGACATGTTCTTCCGTCACGTTGACAAATTCACCGCGGTAAAATGCTTCGGTAGAGAAAGGCAAAATTTTGCTGTTAATGGTGGCCATTCGTAGTCCTTTTTTTTCGGTTGAGATTTTTTGCACGCCAGCATTGGCGAGCAATTATCCTTCTGTTTGAGACGCTTGAAATATGTTGTGGTGCAGCACTATTCAACAGCCAATCGGAGCCTATCCGGATAATTATGCCGATCACAATGATCGGCGATTTCAATCAGCGCCAATCCATGTCCGTTTTCCCCGCCTGCCACTTAGCGGTACCGCTAGCAGAGCGGGCAAAAAAAAAGGGCCGGATCAAATCCGGCCCGCTTCATTCTCTTGGTGTAGGCACGGCAGAGAAGAATCGCCGCCGGGCCTTTTGGTTTGGCTGGTCTGGATTACTCAGCGAGCATTTCGTCATAGGCGGTGCAAGCTTCGGCAATACCAAAGCTTCCGTCAGCCGCGCCTTGCTGCATTTTTTCCTGAACGGCCTGCATCTTGCTGGTCATTTCCTGCATCGCTTCCGGATCGCTGGCCAGACCCCGCATTTTTTCGCCAAGTTTCGTTGCTTTGGCCATCATCACGTCCTGGGTGCATTCTTCGGTGGTTGCCACTTCAGTGGTTTCTGCCGTCGCGGCCGTTTCCGCGCTGTCGTCGCTGGCGCCGCATGCACTGAGCGCAAGGGCGCTCGCAAAAACTGCCAAGGTTGCAATCGAATTTTTCATAGTAATTCCCTGTTATTTTTGTGTTTCGTCGAAAGGCTCTGGATAGATCCAGCCTCGGACCTAACGTAAGCTCCGGGCGCAGGAGTGATGTAAATCACAATAGCGCGAGCAAGGGGCTGGTCTGCTCCGATGACAGATCGGTACAATCTGGCGATGGCCTTCATGTCCGGAATTTTCGCGTCCCATCCCGGCAGCTCTCTATCCAAAAGCTTGATCGAAACGCGGGAAGGTCTATGCGGTGGGGCAGAGCGAGCCACCCGGGTTCTCCAAGCCAAATCATCGCGGAATGAACATGAACGAACCCAATAATAAAATCCCCGGCCTAGCGACGCGCCAGTCGGCAATCCGCCTGCTCGACGCCGTCTGCCGGCGGGGCGAGACGCTGGATCAGGCGATGCCCGCCGCAACCGGAAAACTGTCCAATCCGTCGGACAAGGCGCTGGCGCACAATATCGCCGCCAATGTGCTGCGCTGGATGACCGCGCTCGATGCCATGATCGACAGCGCGACCCGCAACCGGCTGGCCGACGACGCGAAGGCGCGGATGGCGTTGCGCATTGCTCTGGCGCAGGTGCTGATCCTCGACACGCCCCAACATGCAGCGATTTCTACTGCTTTGCCTTTGGTCCACGGCGGACCGCGCCGGCTGGTGCACGGTGTCTTTTCGACCGTCATGCGCGGGAGCGAATCGGGCAAGTTGAAACTGCCCGAATATCCTGAAATTCCCGGCGAAACGCTCGATCGCTGGACCAGCAACTGGGGCGAGGATGTCGCCAATGCAGCGAGTCAGGCTTGGGCCACGCCTGCGCCGCTCGACCTCAGCTTCCAGTCCGATGATGTCGGTACGCTCGAAGGCGAGAAGCTGGCGCCGAAACATCTCAGGATGCTTCCAAATCTTCCAGTCACAGGCCTCGACGGTTTTGATGAGGGCCAGTTCTGGGTACAGGATCTGGCCGCCTCGATTCCCGCGCGGCTGCTCGGGGAAGGCGAGGGCCGGACCATTTTCGACCTTTGCGCCGCTCCCGGCGGCAAGACCATGCAGCTGGCGAGCGCCGGCTGGAAAACCGTCTCGGTGGACAATAGCGCCAAGCGGATGGAGCGGTTTCAGGACAATTTGAAACGCACCCAGTTGCAGGCCGAGGAAGTCATCGCCGACCTGATGCAGTGGGAGCCGGCGGAGCCCGCCGACGCTATCCTGCTCGACGCGCCCTGCAGCGCCACCGGCATCTACCGCCGCCACCCCGATGTCCTGCACTGTATCGGCTCCCGCCAGATCGAGGATCGCGCGGAAGTGCAGCTCGCCCTGCTCGACCGCACCGCGGTCTGGGTGAAGCCCGGCGGGACCCTGGTTTATGCGGTCTGCTCGCTCGAGCCCGAAGAAGGCGAAGAACAGATCGACGCCTTTCTCGAGCGTCATGACCAGTTCGCCATCGATCCGGTCCGTGCTGACGAGTTGCCCGGTGGCATAGAGCCAACCGAATCCGGCTGCGTCCGGACCTTGCCGACAACGCTCGCCGAACAGGGCCATGTCGACGGATTTTTCATCGCCCGGCTGGTTCGCAAAAGCTGATTTTCTACATATTGTGAACCTGTCCCCAATCTGTCCACAAGGGACTGTGGCAACAGCGGAATAGCGTCTTGCTTGCCCGGTACAAAAATTCTACTGCCGGGCATAGTTTAAGGAAGCGCCATGTCCGACAGCATTCGTATTGCCCCGTCCATTCTCTCTGCCGATTTTGCCCGGCTGGGCGAAGAGGTGCAGGCCATCGACAAGGCCGGCTGTGACTGGATCCATGTCGACGTGATGGACGGCCATTTCGTCCCCAATATCACCATCGGTCCGGCTGTCGTAAAAGCGCTTCGGCCGCACAGCGCCAAGCCGTTCGACGTTCACTTGATGATCTCGCCGGTAGACCAGTTTCTCGAAGCTTTTGCCGAGGCTGGCGCCGACATCATCTCCTTCCATCCGGAAGCGGGGCCGCACCCACACCGTACCGTGCAGACCATCCAGTCGCTCGGCAAGCAGGCCGGGCTGGTGCTCAATCCGGCGACTCCGCTGGATATTCTCGATTATCTGATTGATGATCTCGACCTCATTCTGGTGATGAGCGTCAACCCGGGTTTTGGCGGGCAGAGTTTCATCGACAGCCAGCTGCGCAAGATCGAGGCGATCCGCAAGCGGATTACCGCCACCGGCAAGGATATAAGGCTGGAAGTCGATGGCGGTATTGATCTCAAGACCGCGCCGAAGGCGATTGCTGCCGGGGCCGACACATTGGTGGCTGGCACTGCTACCTTCAGAGGCGGGCCTGATCATTATGCCGCCAATATCAGCGGCCTGAGGGGTGAATGACCACCGACGGGTCTGACCGGCTTGATCTGGGCGATGGCGACCCGGACGAGCCAGCCATCCATGACGAAAATGCTGCTGGCAGTGAAGGCCGCAGTCTGACTTTGCGCCACGACCGCGACCGCGGCCAGTCGCTCGCCCAGCAAGCGACGATGCTCTATTACCGGATGACCTGGCGGATGCCGATGCACCGGCTGCGCCTGTCGGGCAAATTGCCCTTGCGACTGCTCGCTGTGCCGGTCGATCCGGTCGAGGGTGACCGGGTCCAGGGCATGGCCGTACGCGCCGGCTATTTCCTGTTTCGCGGGCTCAAGAAAAAACACGAGAAAATCGACTTTGCCAATCTCCGGTTGCCGCCGCAGTTTGAAGATTATGTGAATCGTTTCCAGTGGCTGCGCGATCTGGATACCGCCGCATCCCGGGACCAGGCGGTACCGGTCGCGGAAAAACTGATCAGCCAGTGGCTTGATGCCAACGGCGATGCGATCCGGCAGCCCGCCTGGCGCCCGGACAATTGCGGTTGGCGGTTGCTGATATGGGCCAGTCACGCGCCGCTCATCCTGTCTTCGCGAGACCTGATCTACCGCTCCAAATTGCTCAACAATATTGCCCGCACCGCCCGTCATCTCGACCGTACGGCCGACAAGGCGAACAGCAGCTTGGGGCGGCTGGTGGCGTGGAGCGGCGTGGTGGCCTCTTCTTTATTGCTGCCCGAGGGCCGGGCCCGCCAAATCGTGGGCGAAGCGGGTCTGGAAAAGGCAATGGGCGAATTCTTCTTTGCCGATGGCGGCTCGGTCTCCCGATCACCGCTCAACCAGATGGACGCCGTCATCCTGCTGTCGATGCTGAAACAGTTCTATCTCGCGCGCAAGATGGACGCGCCGCCCTTTCTCGAGGAAGCGCTCAACAAGTCGGTGCCGCCGCTCACAGCGCTCACTCATTTCGACGGGACCATGGGCAACTGGCAGGGCAGCGGGGCGACATCGGCGGAACAGGTGGCACAAGTGGTCGAAGCCAGCGGCGTCCGCGCCCGTCCGCTGCGGCAGGCCCGCGAATGGGGCTATCAGCGGGTGTCTTCGGGTCGCTCGGTGCTGGTTCTGGACGCGGCTCCGCCACCGATTGCGAGAATGGCGGTTGCAGGCTGCGCCTCGACCCTGGCCTTCGAACTGTCGAACGGCGATTGCCGGATCATCAGCAATTGCGGCGGCGCGGGGCTGGTCGGTGCGACGATACCGGCAGGGCTGGCGCGGGGCCTGAGAACAACCGCAGCGCACAGCACGCTCTGTATTGCCGACAGCAACAGCACCTCGATTCTTCCAGACGGCAAACTGGGTCGGGGGGTCAGCGAGGTCGAGCTGTTCCGCCGCGATGTGGAAAATGCCACCCGGCTCGAGGCCAGCCATAACGGCTATGCCCGGCGTTTCGGTCTGGTCCACAAGCGGCTGTTGCTGCTCCGCTCGGACGGGCTGGAACTGCGCGGCGAGGATATGCTGATCCCGGACGGAAAAAAGCGTCGACGCCGCAAGGAAGATATCCCATATGCGCTGCGATTTCATCTGGGGCCGGATATCGAATGCGATCTGATCTCGGAAGGCAAGGGCGTGTTGTTGCGCCTGAAAGACGGAAATCTGTGGCAATTCCGCTCGACCAGCGGAGAAATTCAACTGGAGGAAAGCGTCTGGGTAGACGGCATGGGCATAGGCCATGACGTCATGCAGATGGTGATTTCCGGGGCAGTGGGCAGGGGCGGTGGCGCCACCGGCTGGCTGCTCAAACATATGGGGTAATAATGACGGAAAATATCAAAATCAAACGCGCGCTTTTATCGGTTTCGGACAAGAGTGGCCTCGCCGATCTCGGCAAACAGCTGGCGGCGATGGGCGTCGCGCTGATCTCGACCGGCGGCACCGCGAAGGCGTTGCGCGAAGCGGGTCTCGAGGTCGCGGATATTTCCGACGTGACCAACTTCCCCGAAATGATGGATGGCCGGGTCAAGACCCTCCACCCCAAGGTCCACGGTGGCCTGCTCGCCCGGCGCGATGATGCCGGCCATGTCGCTTCGATGGAAGAACATGATATCGCCGGGATCGATCTGGTGATCGTCAATCTCTATCCCTTCGCCCAGACTGTCGCCAAGGGTGCGGAACGCGACGAGATTATCGAGAATATCGATATCGGTGGTCCCTCCATGGTGCGCAGCGCGGCCAAGAACCATGATTTCGTGACGATTGTTACCGACCCGTCCGACTATGCGACATTGCTTGAGGAATTGCAGCAGAACGACGGTGGCACCTCGCTGGCCTTCCGCAAGAATATGGCTGCCAAGGCCTTTGCTGCGACCGCCAGCTATGACAGCATGATCGCCCAGTGGTTCGGTTTCTCCGATCAGGGCAAGATGTTCCCCGATGTGCTGCCGGTCACCATGAGCCGCCCGGTTGAGCTGCGCTACGGTGAGAACCCCCACCAGAGCGCCGCGCTCTATTTGCCCGACGGCCCGTCCGCGAGCGGCATCGCGCAGGCTGAACAATTGCAGGGCAAGGCGCTCAGCTATAATAATTACAATGACGCCGATGCCGCGCTCGAGCTGGTCAGCGAATTCCGCGACGGTCCGCCGACCGTGGTGATCGTCAAGCACGCCAATCCTTGCGGCGTCGCCAGCGCGGATAATATTCTCGACGCCTATAAGGCGGCTCTGGCCTGCGACAGCGTATCTGCCTTTGGCGGCATCATCGCGGTCAACCGGCCACTCGATGGCCCGGCGGCAGAAGCGATGACCGGCATCTTCACCGAAGTCGTCTGCGCCCCGAGCGCGAATGACGAGGCCAAGGCGATCTTCGCCAAGAAGAAAAACCTGCGCCTGCTGCTGACCGGCGAATTGCCCGACCCGGCCCGCACCGGCATGGGCTTCAAATCCATCGCCGGCGGCTTTTTGCTGCAGTCCCGCGACAATGGCCAAATCTCCCAGGCTGATCTGAAATGCGTCACCAAGCGCCAGCCGAGCGAGCAGGAAATGGCCGATTGCCTGTTCGCCTGGACCGTCGCCAAACATGTCAAATCCAACGCCATCGTCTATGCCAAGGGCGGCGCGACAGCCGGTGTCGGCGCAGGCCAGATGAACCGCCTTGAATCGGCGCGCATTGCCGCGTGGAAAGCCAAGGATGCGGCGGAAAAGGCCGGCTGGGATGAGGCGCGCACTATAGGATCATCGGTTGCCTCGGATGCCTTCTTCCCCTTCGCCGACGGCCTGATGGCTGCAGTCGAAGCAGGCGCAACCGCTGTGATCCAGCCCGGCGGCTCGATCCGCGACGATGAAGTGATCGCGGCGGCGGACGAAGCGGGTCTGGCGATGCTGTTCACCGGCATGCGGCATTTTAGGCATTAGGCTTTCTTCCCTCTCCCGTGCGGGAGAGGGTTGCGCAGACTTGCAAACTTGTTTGCTAGTCGCAGCTGGGTGAGGGCGCACTTCAGTTCGAGGTTCAAAACACCCTCATCCAACTCCGCCTAATCCGCTTCGCGCATAAGGCTCCTTATCCTTCTCCCTTACGGGAGAAGGGAAACATTAAGAAACAATGGCAAAAAAGACCCGATACCCGCCCCGCCAAGACATACTGCCGCTCATAAGAGACGGCGAACTGACGGTGAAAGTCACGCCCAATGCGGGCGACATCAGTATCAGCCTGCCGGCAGAAATGGGACCTGCCGGCGTGCTGCTGGTCCGTGTTACCGCTACGCCGGAGAATGGCAAAGCCAATGCCGCCGTGTTGAAACTGCTGTCAAAGGCGCTCGGACTACCCAAGACGTCGCTGCGATCATTCGCGGCGGCAACGCGCGAACCAAGACCATCGCTGTTCCGGATTGAAAAACCCTCCACCGTATGGGGGATAAGAGGACTTTTGGTTCAGTCTGCTGCCGGAAAGCCGCTCTATTTGCGTTCCGAGGGCGGTCGCTGGGTGATCGGCGGCAGATTGCCTATCATTCCGTCTGGCCGGGCCGCTGCCAGCATGCGCTGATAGGCCGGGCGCGCCACCATTTTCTGTGTCCAAGCGGCGATATTCGGGAATTTCTCTGCGTCAACAAGGTTCAGTCCGGTCGCTACATTGAGCGGGAACAGCATCATGATATCCGCTGCAGAAAATTCGGCGCCGCCAAAATAGGGGTGCTTCGCCAGATAGTTTTCCGAAAATTGCACCACGGCCTCGCTATCGACCAGCCTTGACCGCGCCGTCGGCGGATTGGTGCGCCAGGCCCGGTAATCGCTGAACAGGCGGGCCGCCAGAGATCCCTCGGCATAATGCATCCACATCAGATGTTCCGGATAATATTCGCTGTCGCGTGCCGGAACCAGTTTTCCCGGTGCATAGCGGTTCAGGATCGTTTCGATAATCGCCCCGGATTCCACCAGAATCTGGTCCCCGATCACCACTGTCGGCACCATTGGCATCTCGTGTCCGAGAGCATGGACTTTTGCCATCGACGCCGCCAGGTCGCCCCGCACATATTCGAGTCTATAGGGAAGACCCAGTTCTTCCATCAGCCAGACGACGCGCTCGGACCGTCGTCCCTCCAGATGATAGATGGTCATATCGGGCATCGGCATCGCGGCCATTTGCGCGGGTTCCGGCTGAGCCTGCGCCGATTGTGGCGTGGCTAGCGCGGCGGCGATAAAGGCCAGACCTGTGGCGGTGTGACGAAGCATATAATTTCCCCTCTTTTGCCCAGCTCTGTTCTCATCGGTCGAACTGTGGCAGCCCTGTAGACATAGTCTGCGCCAAGCCTGCCGGATGCGGCATTCCTGCGCAACGGATATTTTCCGGGCGGGAAGGGGAGTGACACCGCTCCTTGCGGCAAACGGGCATGACGAGGAAAGTCGATTCCCGCACCGGGGAATCGACGCAAAAATGAGGCTGGGCAAGGAGCGGGGAACAGATTGACCAATCTGTTCCGCCGGACCGGATCAATCCGGCGTAGCGGCCTGTGCGTTCTGTCCGTCGCCTTCGGGTGCGGCGATGATGTCGCGGGTTACGCTGCCCTTGTCTACGGTGAAGGTTTCCGGATCGCCGACCGACGAACGGATACCGGCATCAGAGCTGCCTGCCTGACCGACAATGGCCGATTCGGTGATGCTGCGCGCCTGCGGGCCGCCGAACAGGGCTTCCAGGGTCTGCTGCTGCAAACCGCCGGACTGCGGGCGAGGCTGACCGGGCTGTGGCGGGGTCAGCGTGAAATCGGGCGGGATGACCAGCGGTGGCTGGCGCGAAACAGCAAATTCGTCGGGCCGTTCGCGATCGAAAAGCCCGCTGGAACCACAGGCCGTCAGGCTGGCCAGCGAAACGAGGCTGATGGCGACGGTGGATTTACGCATGATATTATCCCTCAAAAATCTCTTACGGAGCCTGATAGCGCGCTCCTGACACAGGTCAACTTTCGTCAAGCTGAACATCGTCTTTTGTCTCGTCCTTCTTTTCGCGGATTAGCAGCGCCCGCGCAAGCAGGATCACCACACCGATGCTGATACACGCATCGGCAACATTGAAAATCAGGAAGGGCCGGAAATCGCCGATATGAAGGTCGGCAAAATCCGCGACATAGCCGAGGCGCGCGCGGTCGACGATATTGCCCATCGCTCCGCCCAGAACCAGGCTCAGCGCGATAATATCCCATTTGGCCTTTTCGCGTTTCATCCAGATGAAGACGGCAATCCCGATCAGGCCGGTCAATGCGACCAGCGCCCAGCGCTGGAAATCGGTGGAGGCGGTCAGAAAGCCCATGGAAACGCCGTAATTTTCCGCCCAGGTCAGATCGAAAAACGGCAGAAGCTGGATTTGGCCGCGGACGGGCAACTGCAACAACTGCATCACGGCAAATTTGCTCGCCTGATCGAGGATGAAGATCAGAAAGGCGATGATCAGGCCGATGCGGCGGTAGGTCTTGATTTTATCGGTCATGATGCAGGCCTGATAAGAGTTTCGTCATCCTGAACTCGTTTCAGGATCCCGCTGAGCTTGGCGCTCTGTCGCGGGAGGTCCTGAAACAAGTTCAGGATGACGGGTGAGAGAGTGTCGTTCACGCCAGAACCTCTGCACAACGATCACACAGCGCGCCGTCCTCTTCCACTTCGGGAAGCAAACGCCAGCAGCGACCGCATTTGTGATTGTCGGTCTTGGTGACGGTGATTTCGTAAACCTCATCGGAGGCGTCGTCAGCAAAGCCCGAAACTGAAGCGCTGGCGACAATGCATAGCTCAGAAACGTCTATTGATGCCGCTCTGTCAACAAGCGTTGCTTCCTTTAATCGGATATTGACCTCGGCTTCCAAACTAGAACGGATTATTTTGTCTCTTCGCAGAGGTTCAATTGCCTCGGTTACGTGAGAACGCAGCTCGACCAAATGGTCCCATTTCCGATAAAGTTCGTCATCTAGCCAACCAGCATCAACCTCAGGCCATTCCTTGAGATGGATACTATCATTCTCATCCGGGAACCGGCTCTGCCAGATCTCTTCGGCGGTAAACACCAGCACCGGTGCAATATAGCGGGTCAGGGCATGGAACAATATGTCCATTACAGTCCGATAAGCCATGCGCTTGGGATCATCCGGCGCATCGCAATAGAGGCAATCCTTGCGGATATCGAAGAAGAAGGCGCTCAGGTCTTCCTGCGCGAAGGCGTTCAGCGTCCGCATATAGGGACCGAAGGCGAAATCATTCACATGCTGTTTCAGTTCCGCATCCACCTCGGCCAGCCGGTGCAGGATATAGCGTTCCAGCTCCGGCATGTCGGCCACCGCCACGCGCTCGGCATCGGTGAAGTCGCCGAGGCCGCCGAGCATATAGCGGAACGTATTGCGCAATTTGCGGTAGCTGTCCGAAACCCCTTTCAGGATTTCGTCACCAATCCGGTGATCCTCGGTAAAATCGACACTCGCCGCCCACAGCCGCAAAATATCCGCGCCCTGCACATCGATGATCTTCTTCGGATCAAGCGTGTTGCCGAGCGACTTCGACATTTTCTTGCCGGTCTTGTCCAGCGTCATGCCGTGGGTCAGCACCGCCTTGTAGGGCGCGCGGCCTCTGGTGCCGCAGCTTTCGAGCAGGCTCGACTGGAACCAGCCGCGATGCTGATCGCTGCCTTCCAGATAAAGGTCTGCCGGCGATTGCTGCTCCGGCCATTTGCCGCTTTCCAGCACGAACGCATGGGTGCAGCCGCTGTCGAACCAGACGTCGAGAATGTCGGTGATCACTTCATAATCGTCGAGCGCATGGTCGTTGCCGAGAAAATCCTGATGATTGGCGTTGAACCAGGCATCGGCTCCGCCGGCTTTGAACGCTTCGATGATCCGCGCGTTAACGGCGGGATCGTTGAGATATTCGCCAGTCTTGCGGTCGACATAAAGCGCAATCGGTACGCCCCAGGCGCGCTGACGGGAGAGCACCCAGTCGGGGCGGCCCTCGACCATCGACTCCAGCCGCCGCCGCCCGCGTTCCGGTACGAAGCGGACCTTGTTGCGGATTTCGTCGAGCGCGACATCGCGGAGGGTGGCAGAGATGCCTTCAGCATGCCCGACTTCCAAATCCGTTCGCCCTGAGCTTGTCGAAGGGTCGGCGTCTGTCAGCTGTGCTTCGACAGGCTCAGCACGAACGGCATCCGGTGCCGTGAGAGGCGCATCCATCGGCACAAACCATTGCGGCGTGCAGCGGTAAATAATCTTCGCTTTCGAGCGCCAGCTGTGCGGATAGCTATGGGTAAAGTCAGCGCTGGCCGAGAGCAAAGCACCCGCGTCACGCAAATCCGAGCAGATCGGGCCTTCCGGACCGTTGAATTTCTTGTTGATCACACCGCCGGCACGCTCGTCGCCACGCGGCAGCCATTCCCAGTCGTCGCGATAGACGCCATCGGCATCGACCGCGAACACCGGATTGATGCCATTGGCCTTGCACAGATCGAAATCATCCTCGCCATGGTCGGGCGACATATGGACGAGGCCAGTACCGGCATCGGTGGTGACGAAGCTTGAGCCGTTAAGGAACGGGCGCGGCTTGGTGTAGAATTCGCTGTCCGGGAATTTGTCGGCCATCGGGTGTTTGGCAGTGGCACCTGCGAGTTTGTCACCGCTAATTGAAGATACTAATTTACCTGCGCCAGATTCAGGGTCGTAGCCCCATCGTTCCATCGACTTCGCTTGGCAGCCATTTGCCAGAAGGTAGTTTTTGCCTTCAAACTCTACAACGTCATAGGTAAGCTTAGCCCCATAAGCGAGCGCCTGGTTAACCGGGATCGTCCAGGGCGTCGTCGTCCAGATCACCGCATGGGCGCCAACCAGTTCCGGCGCATTGGGCGCATCAACAATCTCGAACGCCACATCGATCTGCGTGGAAACAATATCCTCATATTCCACCTCGGCCTCGGCCAGCGCGGTTTTCTCGACCGGCGACCACATCACCGGCTTGGCACCGCGATAAAGTTGACCGGCTTCGGCGAATTTCAAGAGTTCGGTGACAATCGCTGCCTCGGCGTCATAATCCATCGTCAGATAGGGCTTGTCCCATTCCGCCAAAACGCCGAGCCGCTTGAACTCCTCGCGCTGCACATCGACCCATTTATCCGCATAGTCGCGGCATTCTGCGCGAAATTCGCTGGCCGGGACCTCGTCCTTGTTGCGCTTTTTCTTGCGATATTGTTCCTCGATCTTCCACTCGATCGGCAGGCCGTGACAATCCCAGCCGGGCACATAAGGCGCGTCCTTGCCGAGCAGGCTCTGCGAACGGACGACCAGATCCTTCAGCGTCTTGTTGAGGCTGTGGCCGATATGGATATTGCCATTGGCATAAGGCGGGCCGTCATGCAGGATGAATTTTTCGCGCCCAGCGCGGGCTTCGCGCAGCTTTTCGTAGAGACCAATCTTCTGCCAGCGCTCCAATATTGCCGGTTCCTTTTGCGCAAGGCCGGCTTTCATCGGGAAATCGGTTTTCGGCAGGAAAACCGTGTCTTTATAATCTGCTTTGGGATCGGTCATGATCGCGGGGATTAGGGGACGCGGGCCTTGGGTGCAAGCGGGATTTGTGCCACGCGCGAGCCTTGCAATCTGCTCGTCATTGCGAGGGCTGGAAGCCCGTGGCAATCCAGTGCGGCGAGTGGCGTTCTGGATTGCTTCGCTGCGCTCGCAATGACGAAAGGTGGCTCAAGCCAGCAGCTCTCTCGCCAGCTCGCAATCTTTTTCCATCTGAACCTTCAGCGCGTCCAGATCATCGAACTTCTGCTCGCCGCGCAGGAAATGGTGCAGTTCCACCTCGATTGTCTGGCCATAGAGATCTTCGGAAAAATCGAAGAAATAGGGCTCGAGCAATTCCTTCGGCGGATCGAACATCGGTCGCACGCCCAGACTGGCCGCGCCGTTCAGCGCCCGGCCATCGGGCAGGCGGCCCTTGACCGCATAGATGCCATATTTCGGACGCAGATATTGCCCCATGTCGATATTGGCGGTGGGATAGCCCAACATCCGGCCGTTCTTGTCGCCGTGGATGACCTCGCCCTGTATCGCAAAAGGGCGGGTGAGCAGGCGGCCCGCTTCCTCGCAATGGCCCTCTTTGAGGGCGGCGCGGATGCGGCTCGAGGAGATAATGTCGTCGCTGTCGCTGACCGCGCTGACCGCTTCGGATTTGAGCCCGTGCACCGCGCCGACTTCGCGTAATACGTCGATATTGCCTTTCGCGCCCTTGCCAAAGGTGAAATCCGCTCCGGTGACCACGCCGGCCGCGCCAAAGCGCTCAACCAGCAGCTTGGCGATAAAATCCTCTGCCGTGGTGGCTGCCAGACCCGCGTCAAATTCGAAGACCAGCATCGCACTGGCGCCCGCATCGGCGAACAGTCGCTGGCGCTGGTCCAAACTGGTCAGGCGAAAGGGTGCAACATCGGGCTTGAAGAAGCGCACCGGATGCGGATCGAATGTCGCAATGATCGTCGGACGACCCTCGTCCCGCGCCCAGCTCAGCGCCTTGCCGGCGACTGCCTGATGGCCGAAATGAAAGCCGTCGAAATTGCCCAGCGCAATGATCGCCCCGCGCAGCTCGCCTTCGATCCGGTCTTTTCCGTTCAGTCTGATCATCGAATCGCTATTGCGGGATTTTGCGGATCATTCAACAAATTCGTCATGCCAGCAAAGGCTGGCAACTAACCCGCATCCAAAGTGCGGATATCACCATCGGACTGGACCCCGTCCTTCGCCGGGACGACAGACTTCGACAAAGGCACCAGTCCGGCCTTGATCACCCGCAGCGCATTCAGCCCCATCACCGCGCGGATTTCCGCTTCGGTAAAGCCGGCATCCATCAACGCCTGGGTGATCTGCACAACGCCGCTCGCATCAAAACGCGTGGTCACCGCGCCGTCAAAATCGCTGCCCAGCGCAACATGCTCGATCCCGACCAGATCGCGCACATGCTTCGCTGCCTTTGCCACGGTGGCCGGATCGGTGTTGCACATGGCGCCGTCCCAATAGCCAAGGCCGATGATCCCGCCGGTCGCGGCAACGCCCCTGATCTCTGCGTCGGTCAGATTGCGGTTGACCCCGCACACCGCCTGCACACCGCCATGGCTGGAGACCACCGGACGTCTGGCCATTTTCAGGATTTCGGCGACCGTCGCGTGGCTCGAATGGGCGATATCGACGATCATGCCCATGTCTTCCATGTCGCGGACAATAGTCCGGCCAAAATCGGTAAGCCCGCCTTTTTCCATGCCATGCATCGATCCGGCCAGTTCATTGTCGAAAAAATGGACCAGCCCCGCCATGCGCATGCCGGCGGCATAGAGCTTTTTCAGATTGGCGGGATCGCCTTCGAGCGTCTGCAGGCCTTCTGCTGAAAACAGGACACCAATGGGGCGGTTCGTTCCCGACCGTGCTGTTGCCAGCCGGTCGACATCGCCGGTTTCGCTTATTGACTGCATCGCGTCACCCGATTTTGCGACCGCCCTGTCCAGCTTCTGCGCATGATAAAGTTGCCGCTCGAGCAGCGAGAACCATGTCCGCACCGGTTGCATCTGGGTGATCGCCAGCAGGGTGATATTATCCGTATCGCCGCTGTTGCTGTCGTAATTCTGGCCCCTTGGGGTCTTGGTCACGCTGGAGAAAATCTGCAGCCCGATGTTGCCCGCCTGCAGCCGCTCGAGATCGATATGGCCGCGATCCACGCTGTCGGTAATCTTCCGCTTCCACAGCAACGTGTCGCCGTGCAGGTCGACGATCATCAGGCTGTTGTGCAATGTCTGCGCTTCCGCGCTAGTCTCCGGCAGCGGTTTGCCATCGACCATATTGGTCTGTTTCTCGAACCAGGCCGGCGCAAAAAGCAGCCAGGCGGCAATGATGATCCCGCAGAAACCCAAAAGCGTCAGCAGGAACTTCTTCATCCGCTTTTCCTTTTCAGCGTGACGAAGCTGAAGGCCGGCTTGTCGTTTTTCGCGTCATGATCTTCGCGCGCGATTTCTTCCCACAGGGCTTTGTCGAAGGCCGGCATTTTGGTGTCGCCCTCCGGCTTGCCATGGACCTCGGTCAGCTCGATCCGGTCGGCCTTGTCGAGAAAGGCCGCGTAAATCTCCGCGCCGCCGATCACCGCGATATGGGGTGCGTTGGCCATTTTCAGGGCTTCTGCGATATTGTGGGCGATCTCCGCGCCGTCGCCGTCCCAGCTCTTGTCGCGGGTCAGTACGATATGGCGGCGTCCGGGCAACATCCCGGGCAGGCTGTCAAAAGTCTTGCGGCCCATGATCATCGGCTTGCCCATGGTCATCCGTTTGAACCGCCGCTGATCTTCGGGCAGGCGCCAGGGGATGGTGTCGCCGTCGCCGATCACGCCATTGTCGGCGCGGGCAAGGAAGAGAATGATTTCAGGATGGTTCATGGGCGACGCCTAGCGCAGTTCCGGCAGACTGCAAATTAGAAATATAATTTGGTGACATGGCCCATTTTTCGACCCGGCCGGCTCTCGCCTTTGCCGTAGAGATGGAGGTGGTTCGCGCCGTCGGACAGCAGGCTCTGCCAGTCGTCGGCTTGCGCTCCGATCAGGTTGTGCATCTCGACTTTTTTCGCCGCCAGTCCGGTGTCGCCCAGCGGCAATCCGCAAATCGCCCTTATATGATTTTCAAACTGGCTGGTGATCGCGCCCTCAATAGTCCAATGGCCGCTGTTGTGGACGCGCGGCGCCATTTCATTGAAGACGGGTCCATCGCTGGTGGCGAAAAATTCGCAGGTCAGCACGCCGACATAATTCATGGCCTCGGCCATTTTGGCGGCAAGCGCGCGGGCATCGTCCTGCTGTTCCAATATCTCTGTTGGAGCGGGCGCGCTGGAAACCGACAAGATCCCGTCCACATGCACATTATGCGGCGTGTCCCAGAAACGGATCTCGCCATTCTGAGCGCGCACCAATATCACCGAAAATTCATGGTCGAAGGTGACAAAGCCCTCGGCCACGCAGGGTTGCTGCGCCACGGCCTCCCAATGCTGGTCAAGATCGTCGCCGGGACGGATGCGCGACTGGCCCTTGCCGTCATAGCCCATCCGAATGGTCTTGAGGATCGCCGGTGCGCCGATTTCGGCAATCGCCCGATCAAGCGCAGGCCGGTCGGTCACTTCGGCAAAAGGCGCCGTGGTGCCGCCATGCTCGCGGGCGAAATTCTTCTCCGCAACCCGGTTCTGCGCGATATCCAGCGCCGCGATGGGCGGGTGCAGCGGGGCGCAGGATGCGATCTGGTGCAGCGGCTCGACGGGTACGTTTTCGAACTCGAAGGTGATGACGTCGCAATTCTCGGCAAAGCCAGTCAGTGAAGCGATATCATCATCTTCCGCGCAGGTGAATTCCGCCGAGACTTCACCCGCCACGCTGTTGCTATCGGGCGCATAGATGTGACAGCGATAGCCGAGCTGTGCCGCAGCGACGCTCAGCATCCGGCCGAGCTGGCCGCCGCCCAAAATGCCGATGGTCGATCCGGGAGCAAGTGTCTTCATAAGGCTTTCTTATTCTGGTCTGTCGGCGACGGCTTCGGTCTGGGCCGCGCGCCATGCATCCAGCCTTTCGGCCAGAGCCGGGTCACCATTGGCCAGAATGGCGGCTGCCAGCAATGCCGCGTTTTTCGCGCCCGCGTCGCCGATCGCCAATGTGCCGACCGGGATTCCCGCGGGCATTTGCGCGATCGAGAGCAGGCTGTCCATGCCGCTCAGCGCCTTCGACTGGATAGGCACGCCGAGCACGGGCACCCGGGTCATCGAAGCCACCATGCCGGGCAAATGGGCGGCGCCACCGGCACCGGCGATGATCACCTGTAACCCGCGTTCGGCTGCTGATATGGCATAGTCATAAAGCCGGCCGGGCGTGCGGTGCGCGGACACGATTTTCTGTTCGTGCGGCACCTGCAACTGATCCAATATGTCGCTGCCGAGCTTCATCGTCGCCCAGTCGGACTGACTGCCCATGATAATACCAACAGGAGGAGATGCTTCGGCCATTTTCGTCCCTGACAAATGCTACGGAAGCAATGCGGTTTAGTCATGAAATGGTGCGGACGCAATGACACATATTGTCGGGCAGGCATTTCGCTCCACAAAGGCGCGCATCGCCGATCGCGGCAGGATTGTCATAATATAGGATCAGGTTGTAAAGTATGAAAATAAATAATTATGTTGTGTATTCAAGTAGATATAAATATAGTTGTTGAAAGTCGAAGGGGAGCGACGGTTTATATGAAACATCGCGACGCGAGCAGTAATCCTACATGTCACAATTGCCATACGCTTCATAAGGAAATAGTTGAGTTAAAAGAAGAACTCTCGGAAATGAGGCGGCGTGCTTATTATGATGAGCTAACCGGACTTGCCAACCGCAGATTCTTCATCGACAGTCTCGAAGGCCGGATTTCGCGATGCCAGCGATATGGCGACAATTGCGCCGTGCTGTTTCTGGATGTCGACAATCTGAAGGCCGTCAATGACGAGCATGGCCATGCTGCCGGCGATGCGTTGCTTGTGCGGCTGGGAGAGATACTGAAAATCAACACCCGGACGTCGGACGTGATTGCCCGCATCGGCGGCGATGAATTCTGTCTGTTGATGGACAATCTGGACAGCGACCGGGTGGTCGACAAAATCGCATCGCTCGCGGACCAGTTTGCTTCCGCAAATTACAGATTTAACGGCAAAAAACTACCCGTCAGCGCGGCGATCGGCTATTGTTTCGTCGGCCCCAAAGACACGGTCGAAGGGCTCATGTCGCGCGCCGACGCCGCGATGTACCGCGTCAAAGAAAAGCCTGAATGACGGCCCGCGACTGTCCGGATCAGGCGTCCCGTTCTGAGAGATAATAGCGCTCGATCTCGTTCAGATCGTCGTCCAGTTCATAGATAATCGGCTGACCCGTCGGGATTTCCAGACCGGTAATCTCGTCGTCCGGAATCTTCGAGAGATGCTTGACCAGCGCGCGCAGGCTGTTGCCATGGGCGGAGATCAGCACCTTCTTGCCATTTTGCAATTCGGGAGCGATCCGGCTTTTCCAGTAAGGCAGAACGCGCGCGATCGTGTCTTTCAGACTTTCGGTCGCCGGGACCTCGATCCCCTTGTAGCGCGGGTCGTTGGACATCTGATAGGGGCTGTCCGACGCCATCGGTGGCGGCGGCGTGTCAAAGCTGCGCCGCCAGATATGGACCTGCTCGTCGCCGTGCTTCTCGCGGGTTTCCTGTTTGTTGAGACCAGTGAGGCCGCCATAATGGCGCTCGTTCAGGCGATAGTTTTTCTCGACTGGCAACCACAGGCGGCCCATTTCCTCGAGCGCGAGATTGAGCGTCTTGATCGCCCGGGTCTGGACACTGGTAAAGCAGACATTCGGGTCAATGCCGCGTTCCTTCATCAGCTGTCCGGCCGCTTTGGCTTCCTCTATGCCCTTTTCGGTAACATCGACATCCCACCAGCCGGTGAAGCGGTTTTCGAGATTCCATTGCGACTGGCCGTGGCGAAGCAGAATGAGTTGCGGCATAGATTGTCCTTAAAATTAGTGTCCCTCTTCCCTAGCGGTGATGACATAGGTCGCCAAGAGCGATTTCAGATGAAAATGCGGGTCATCGTATAATAGGCACCGAGCGAGCCGACCAGATAGAGGGCAGGGCGCGCCAGCCATCGCTGCCGGTCAAGCGGCGCCTGGCCGATCAGCCAATAAAAGCCCAGCGCCACGGCAACAAACAGGATCTGGCCTATTTCGACGCCCAGATTGAACAGCAGCAAGGCCCATATCTCCTGGCCTTTGGGCAGGCCGATGTCGGCCAGTGCGCCGGCAAAGCCAAGCCCGTGCAGCAGGCCGAAAGCGGCGGCGACAATCCAGGGCTGCCGGATTGTCAGGCTGGTCTTGCCGGCCCGTTTGCGCACCACTTCAACCGCGAGAAAGAATATGCTGAGCGCGATCAGCAGCTCGACCGGTCCGCTCGGCAGACGGAACAGGCCGAGAGCGGTGATTGCTAAGGTCAGGCTGTGGCCGGCGGTAAAGGCGGTAATGACCCAGAATATTCGGCGCACTGGGGTGAGTAGCAATAGGCCGAGAACGAACAATAGATGATCCCAGCCGAACAGCATATGTTCCGCGCCGATCCGCAAATAGGCGCTGGCGGGAGAATCACTGGTCTGTGCTTCCAGGGAAAAAGCGGTGCTGGCCGGCCGCAGGACACGCGTCTGCTCACGCCCGTCAGCAAATTGAAGACGGACAAAAACATCGGTCAGCGTCTGTTCGAGCCCTTCGATCCTGACTTCGCCGCGGTCAAGGCGGCAGGCCGTCTGCCAGCTCTCGATGGTCGCCGTGCCGGTAAATTCCTGCTGCGTCTGGTCGGGCGGTGCGCATTGGGCGGGCAGGACGGGCCGCATCCTCAGCTTGCGGCCCGAAAGGACCGGCTGTTTCCAGATCACTGCAACCGTGCCGTCGGCCTTTTCGGTCAGCTCCAGCGCAGCCGGACGGATTTCATGGGCCGCTGCCGGACTGACCATCAATAACAGGCAGAGTGCGATAACGAGAATGGGCCACAACCAGCAAGCGCCGCTCAGCCGGTTCTGCAACTTCGAGGAGGCTGATACGGGCGGGCGCGTCATGGCTCGTTCTCGACCACCACTTCATATTTGCCGATCAGATTGTCCAGCGCGGCGCGTTTTGCATCGCTGCGCTGCTCGTCCTGCCATGCTGCCAGCACCTCGGCGCGGATCGGTTCAAAGCGCGCCTGCGCGGCGCTGTCGATGGCCTCGATCCGGACGAGATGCAGGCCGAAGGCGGAGCCGACCGGCGCGCTCCATGTCCCGGCGTCCAGTTTGAATATGGCCGCGGCGAATTCCGGTCCGAACAATCGGCCGACTTCCCGCTCGGGCACCGCGGCATAGCTGCGCTTCTGGATGAACGGATCGCCGAGCGATTTCCAGTCTGCCCCGGATAGCAGCCGGACGCGCGCGGCTTGGGCTGCAGATTCGATTCCTGATCCCTGTTTTTCGGGACTGAAATAGACATGGGTAAAGCTGCGCATTTCCGGTGCGGCAAAACGGTCGCGATGGTCGTTGAACCAGCGTTGCAGTTCGGTATCGTTGGGGTCGTCCGCTGCGGATTCATCGCCGACCAGAAAGTCCATTTTCTGCGCCAGCCGCCGCCGGATGATCGTGTCGCCTTCACCCAGACCCAGTCGACCGGCCTCGCGAACCAGCACCTCTTCCTGCACATATTGGTCGATGATCTGCTGCCGGTCCTCGCCGGTCGGCAGCCGTCCCGCCGTGCCCGCCCAGATTTTCTCCAGCCGGTCGATTTCTGCCGCACTCACCACGATTGTCCGGCCCTGCTCACCCTGCCAGACGGCCCAGAAATGGTTGATGGCGACCAGCGCCAGTCCGATCAGGACAAAATGCGTGATCGGGTCACGAAAGATTTTCACGTCATATATCCCGTCGAATCAGGCGGTTGGCACATACCAGATGGGCGATGACCAGGCGCGTTCCTGAATCGTCTTGGGCAGTGCAGGATTGGGCGGAACGCCCGCCCGCAACGCATCCCATGTTGACCAGCGGCAGACCGGATTTTCCAGCACCCGCACATAATAAGAGGCCCGCTGGCCCGCCTTGTGCTCGGGATCGCGCCAGAAGGTCTTCAGTTCCGGAGCGCCCCTGTCAGCGGAAATTGCACAATTTGCCAGATCCACTTTCGCGCCATTGTCGGGGCAGCGGAAACTCGCATCGGGCGCGCCGCCATCGCTGCAGGCGACATCAAAGACTTTCTCTTTCGCCTCGCCGCCATCGGTCCAGACCTTGATGACCTGCAGGCGTTGCAGCGGCGCGCTCATCGCGTCGCGCATCGCCCAGATGATGAAGCCGGGCGTTTTGTTGCCGACCAGATCGCCGCCCATGGAGACGCCATTCTTATAGGCTTTGCTGACCATCGCAGGATCGTCGAGCATCGTCTCGTCAAAGCCGAAGCCGCCGAAGAAGCGCAATTTGATACGCGTGCCGGTGGTTGCATAGGTTTCCTTGCGGCGCATGGCGTCGAATATGGACTCCCGGCTGTTTTCTTCAGCCCAGACGGCCGCATAGCCAGAGGCGCTCCAGCGCGAGAACCAGTCGGCCGCGCTCGGGGCGAGGGTGACTCCCTCCCAGCTTTTCTTGCCGCCGGGCGGAATCGAGCCGCGCGTCTCCGGCGTGCCGTCGAGCAGGCCGACCTTGGACCAGAAATTCTTCTCGTCAAACGATCCGCCGACGACATGCGTGTCGCTCGATCCGATAAAGCCGAAATGAAACGGGTCAGCGCCAATTTTCTCGGCCAGTTTCAGCCCGTTGGCGATTGCCTGCCGGACATAGTCACCGGTCGCTGTTTTGGACGGAACCGGCGAGCTGAGCAGCTTGTCATAAATCTCGAAATCGGCCCATTCGTCATTGGGGGACAGCGAGGGATGGGTTTCCGACGTGCCCTTCACCTGGGTGATCTCGACCAGCGGCTCGTTGCGGATACGCTGCTCGGCATAGGCCTTGGTCAGCGGCTGGCCGTTATAGGTTTCCATCTTGAACATTTCGCCATCGGACACATTGCTGTTGTGCGGAATCGACATGGCGTCGTGCCCGGCTTCGCGCTGGTCGTCCATCCACGACCACAGATCTTCCGGATTGGTCGAATCGACGGTCGCAAACGGCATATCGGGAGCCGACCCCCGGAATATGACATTGCGGTGCAGATTGCCGCCGGCAAATCCGCCCTCCTTGCCGCGGGTTATCCGGACCGCCGTATATTCATAGCCGGCAAAGGTGGTGAACTTGCCCGGCTGGTTATATTTTTCTGCGGAATCGACAATCTGCTTCCAGAAATTGCCGACTATCGCGGGATCATAAACGCCAGCCATTTTTCTGCCGTCGCGGACAGCGCCGCCGATCAGCTGGAAAGCAGCGGTGATTTTCGCGGAATCCGTGCTGAACATGTCCTTTGCCATGGCTAGCTTGGACAGGGGCGAGCTTGGTGTGTTCATTGCCTCGAGATGGCCGAGATAGGCGGCGTGATCGGTAACCGCCATGAAGTCCAGCGGCGGCCCTTCCATTGCCAGGTCATAGCCCAGCGGATGTTTGACTGTGCCGCCCATGCCGAATTTATAGGCATCATCCGGCGTTGTGCGAACATTGAAGATATAGGCATCAAAGCTGTTCTTGGTGTGGATATGGAGGTCGCCAAAATAGACATTGCGGTCCGGATTGGCTTCCGTCGTGCCGGTTTCGGCCGGTGCTGGCGCGAATCCCGGATCGGTGGCGGTGCTTTCTTCCATGGAACAGCCGCTAACCAATGCGCTTAGTGCAACACACTGCAGTAATTTATGTGTCATTTTTAACATCCCTCCCGGACAAAAACCCGATTCTCCCGTTTTTCAGCACATTGCAAATGTAACATATTTGCAACGTCTGATCCGGAATCGGCTTGTTTATGCCCCTCTCCGCTTGATTTAATGACGCAATTAAACGACTGACGCAAGCACAGCCATCGTTAAAACAAGCCATCCCCCCAGGAAATTGGCGGCAGCGACGGTGAGATCAATGGGAGAATAGACATGAAAAGCATCAATAAAATTCTTATGGCGGCGCTTTGCACCACTGCCATCACAACCCCGGCTTTTGCGCAAGATGCCGCGCAAGAAGTCGAAACTTTCGACGATAATGTGATCATCGTGACGGCAACCCGCCGCGCAGAAGATGTGCAGGATATTCCTATCGCCGTTACCGCGGTCAGCCCGGTCCAGCTCGAGCAGCAGGGCGTGGTGAACGTGCAGAATATCGGCAGCGTATCGTCAAGCTTCTCCACCTCCAACGCGCAAACGGCTTCCGGTACGGTTGTTCTTCGTATTCGCGGTGTCGGTACCACCTCCAACAACATCGGCTTTGAATCCGCTGTCGGTATCTTCGTAGACGGAGCCTATCAGTCACGCCCCGGCGTTGCGCTCGGCGAATTTGTCGACGTCGAACGCGTCGAGGTTCTTCGTGGCCCACAGGGTACATTGTTTGGACGGAATACGTCGGCTGGTGCCTTGAACATCACCAATGTACGGCCTGATCTCAACGATTTCGGCGGCTTCGTAAATGCGACCTATGGCAATTTCGATCATATGAGCATTCAGGGCGCTCTTAACGCTCCGATCATTGAAGACACTCTGGCGCTGCGCGTTACCGGTGCCTACCGGAAGCGGGACGGCTTTGTTGATATCATCGACAGCGCTGGCAACAGCGTAGGCGATTCGAACAATACCGACCAGTATCTGCTGCGCGGTCAGCTTGGTTTCGAAAACGACGCCGGCGTTCAGGCGCGCTTGATCGTGGATTATTCCAAGAGCACGGCAAGCTGCTGTGCAGCGATCGAAGTGCTGCAGTCCGGCGTTGAAACCGCTGGTCTGTTTGCAGCCGTCGGATTGGGCCCACGGGGCGGCATGTCCGGCACGGATGTTGCATTGTCTCCGAATGATACCGGAGCCATGCAGCGGGCTTTGGACAATCGTACCGCGACATCTGATCAGCGGGCAGATCCATCCAATGATCAATGGGGTATCACGGGCGAGATCGAATTTCCGATCAGCGACAGTGCAGATCTGATCTACATCGGTTCCTACCGCGAATTCCGGGCGGAAGAATCCTATGACTCGGATTTCTCGGGCCTCGACGTTTTCAACGTTCTTCCCGGTGGCGGCACCGAAATCGATACCATGACCCACGAACTGCGTCTGCAGGGTGAAGCCCTGGGCGGCGCACTGACCTGGCTGGTTGGCGGTTATTATTCGGAAGAAGATATTTCGCAGACGGTCAATTTCGGACTGGGCGCGGATTATGACCGTATGATCGGCGCTCTTCTGGCAGCAGGTACGGGTGGCGCTACGCTGAACCCGGCAAGCCCGATTTTCCTCGGTGCAACGCCATTCCAGACTTTGACCGGCGTTGATCCGGCCACTGTGCGTACGACCAATGCCTATACGCAAAGCAGCAAAAGCTGGTCGATCTTCACCCACAACACTCTGGAAGTGGCAGACGGCCTGAAATTCACGGTCGGCTTGCGCTATTCGGATGAAAGCAAGGATGGTTCGTTCAGCCAGCCAGCCACCAACAACACGCTTTGCCCGGCAACATTGGGTCAGATCGGTGCGGGCAATGTTCCGGCACCACTGATCGCCAATATTTTCGGTCTGGGTTGCTTTGCCTTTGTTGCACCAGCAATCGGAACGGACGCAATTCCATTCCCGCTGCCGCGGCCCTTCAACAGCACGTTTAATGATGAAGAGCTGATCTACACCGGTAAAGTGAGCTATGAATTTGCTTCGCCGGTAACGGTTTATGCCAGCTTCACGCATGGCTATAAATCGGGTGGTTTCAACCTCGATTCCACAGCCGCATCCGGCGGTGCTGATCCGCGCTTCCTGTCGGAAGAAGTCGATGCCTATGAAGTTGGTCTGAAGGCCAAGCTGATCGACAATGCTGTGACGCTGAACATTGCCGGTTTCCACGAGGAATTCACGAACTTCCAGGTTCTTGAATTCACGGGTGCCCAGTTCACGACGTTCAACGTTCCGCTCGCAAAATCGACCGGTGTTGAAATCGAAGCGGTCATTCGTCCGAGTGATAATCTGACGATCAATAGCGGTGTGACATACACCAACGCCAGATATCCGGATGATTGCGCCGGAACGCAGACGTCGAACAATGTTCTCAGCCTATGCGGAAATTCTCTGACCAACGCTCCGGAATGGGTCGGTATCATGGGTGCAACCTATGATCGCGACATTGGCGACAGTCTGAATTTCTTCGTCAACGGCCAGCTGCGGATGGAAAGCGATCGCCGGACATCGACGCAAGCCTTTGATCCAGCGGATCTGACGACGCGGACGCCTGTGCCGTTTGATGTTCAGGATGGTAACGTCAAGATCAACATGCGTGCCGGTATCGGTGATATCGACGGTGCATGGGGCATTGAAGCCTGGGTCACCAACCTGACCAACCAAATCACGCGTGGTGTTACGTTCAACACCGTGCTGCGTTCCGGTTCGCGGTCTGCCTTCATTCAGGAACCCCGCATGTTCGGTGTGACCCTGCGCGGCAAGTTCTAGGCGCGACAAAAATTCGGTGGCTTCTCGTCACCAAGCAATCAGGGGCCGGTTTTCCGGCCCCTTTTTATTGCGCGGCTCAACCATTGGTGCGAAAGACCTGGGCTATGAAAAATTTTATATTCCAGACGGTCCCCGTGCTCCACTTCGGAGATGGCTGCCTCGCCGAGCTTCCCGGACAGATCACAGCCTTGCGCGCATCCAGGCCGATGATCGTCACCGACAAGGGCATCGTCAATGCCGGCCTGATTGTGCCGGTCGAAAAAACGCTGTCCGAAGCCGGATTCGATGTCGTGATATTCGATTCGGTTGTGGCCGACCCGCCGGAGGCCATCGTCCTGCAGGCCATTGAAGCCGCGAAATCAGCGGGCGCCGATATCGTTATCGGACTCGGTGGCGGCAGTTCGCTTGATACAGCCAAGGTGGTTGCGGCTCTTGCGGTCGAAGGCGCGCAGCCACTTGCAGATATTTACGGCATTGGTCTGCTGGAACGCAAAGGCCTGCCGACCATATTGATCCCGACGACGTCCGGCACCGGATCGGAAGTCACCGCCATTTCGATTTTGACCACCGGTGAAACCACCAAGGCCGGCATCATCTCGCCACATCTGGTTGCGGATGTGGCCTTGCTCGACCCTGCGCTGACGCTCGGACTGCCAGCCAATGTCACCGCCGCGACCGGCATCGATGCAATGGTCCATGCGGTCGAATCCTATACCAGCCGCAACGGCAAGAATCCGGTCTCGGACATGCTGGCGATCGAGGCGCTGAAACTGCTCACCGCCCATATCGAGACCGCCTGTTTCGATGGGCAAAATATGCAGGCGCGCGAAGCGATGTTGCGCGGTTCGATGCTCGCCGGACAGGCTTTTGCCAACAGCCCGGTCGGCGCGATCCACGCGCTCGCCTATCCGCTCGGCGGCATTTATCATATCCCGCACGGTCTCTCCAACGCGCTGGTCATGCCCTATGTCATGCAGTTCAATCTCGAGGCCGCCGCGCCGCTCTACGCCGAGCTGGCCGATGCGCTCGATCTGCCGCGTGGCAGCGAGAACAGCAGCGAAGCGCGGGCGCAGCAATTGATCGACTATCTTGAGGCGCTGGCGGTCAAGGTCCAGGCGCCGCGCAAGCTGCGCGAGATCGGTATCGCGCAGGATGCGACGACCGAACTGGCCGAAGCGGCAATGCTGCAAGGCCGTCTGCTGGATAATAATCCCAGAGAGGTCACGCTGGCCGACGCGCAAAGGATATATGATGCCGCCTGGTAAAAGCCCGCGGGCCGAGCCGCCGGTTCGCAGCGACTATCGCACCGGCTCGGCGATCACCACGCGCTGGAACGACAATGATCCTTATGGTCACGTCAACAACGCGATCTACTATTTCTGGTTCGACACCGCGGTAAACCGCTATCTGGTGGAGCAGGGCGCGCTCGACATCACCGGCGGCGAGACCATCGGTCTGGTGGTCAACACCAGCTGCGACTATTACGCGCCGATTGCCTTTCCCGACGATGTCATGGCGCGGATTCGCGTCGACCGGCTGGGCAACAGCAGCGTTACTTATGGTGTCGGCCTGTTCCGCGGCGACGAAGATATTGCCTCCGCTGCTGGCAGCTTCACCCATGTCTATGTCGACCGCGCGACAAGGCGACCGGTTTCTCTACCATCCCCCTTGCGCTTGGCGCTGGAAGCGATAGAAGTTTAACCAGACGATTAAATCGCTGGAGAGACACAGATGCTACGCCCCTTTGACAATGACGAGCGCCGACAATTCCGCGAAACCTGCCGCCGCTTTGCCGAGACCGAATTGCAGCCCTTTGCCAATGATTGGGACGAAGCGGGCGAAATCCCCTGGGAGGTTCACCAAAAAGCAGGCGCGCTCGGCGTCTGGGGCTTTGGCGTTGATGAGAAATATGGCGGGCTCGGCATGGACGATATTTTCATGCGCGCGGCCTGGGGTGAGGAAGCGGCACGGGCGCATAATGGCGGCACGCTGGCGGCGCTCGGTGGCCGGTCGATCTCGATCGGCCCGATCCACAAGCTGGCCTCGCAGGATATCAAGGACCGCATCCTGAAGGATATCGTGCTCGGCAAAAAGGGTTCCAGCCTTGGCATCACCGAACCGGGTGGCGGATCGGATGTCGCCAATATGCAGACAACCGCCCGGCAGGATGGCAACCACTGGGTGATCAACGGGGCCAAGACCTTCATCACCGGCGGTATGACCGCCGACCATTATGTCATCGGCGCGCGCACCGGCGGCGAAGGCCTGAACGGTATTTCGCTGTTTCTGGTCGACGCCGATGCCGAGGGTTTCTCGCGCACCGCGCTCGACAAGAAAATGGGCTGGTGGGCTTCCGATCAGGCGTCGCTCTATTTCGATGAAGTGCGCGTCCCAGCGGAAAATATGCTCGGCGAGGAAGGCCGTGGCTTCATCCAGATCATGCATAATTTCAACCACGAGCGGCTCGGCATGGTTGCCCAGTCGCTCGGCATGATGCGGGTCTTGCTCGAATATTCGATAGATTATGCGCAGCAGCGCGAGACCTTCGGCAAGCCGATGATCAAGCACCAGGTGATCCGCCACAAGATCGCCGACATGTCGGCGCGGGTCGACCGGCTCGATGGCTGGCTCAACCAGATCTGCTGGCTCGCCGATCAGGGCGAAATGCCGGTCGCGCAGATTTGCAAGGCCAAGTTCAGCGCCACCAAGGATCTCGAATTCTGCGCCAGCGAAGCGATGCAGATCCTCGGCGGGGCCGGCTATTTGCGCGGCAATCCGGTCGAGCGTTTCTATCGCGAGGTCAAGGTGATGGCGATCGGCGGCGGCTCGGAAGAAATCATGCGCGATCTCGCGGTCCGGCAAATGGGCCTCTGATCCCGCTTGCCATTTTCGGTGGTCCGGCGATAAGCATCGCGTCTTGAGATTCCGTTCGTGCTGAGCTTGTCGAAGCACAGGGACCGGCAACAGAACAACAGCCTATGGCTGATGGAATATAATATGCCCGATCTAATATCCGCCGATAGCCAGCCAGAAAATGGCCCGATCCTGCTGCCGGCGGGTTCGGTGCTTTTCGGCCTACTCACCTTCGCGATGATGGACGTCGCGATGAAAAGCCTGTCGATCAAGATTGGCGCCTATAACGCGATCCTCTGGCGGGTGCTGCTCGCTCTGGTGATCGTTTCGGTGGTTTTCTTCGTGCGCCGCCCCAGAATGCCGGGCAAGGCCGCCCGCAAAGTCCATCTGCAGCGCGGCATCATCATCGTCTTCATGTCCTATCTGTTCTTCTGGGGCCTGGCACGGGTGCCGCTGGCCGAAGCCATTGCGCTGTCTTTCATCGCGCCGATTATCGCGCTTTATCTCGCTGCCGTGTTCCTCGGCGAGACCATCCACCGCAACGCCATCTACGCCTCGGCTCTCGGCTTTGCCGGGGTGCTGGTGATCGCGTGGGGCAGGGCGAGCGGCGAGTTCGAGAAAGAGGCGCTGCTCGGCATCGGTGCGATACTTGTGTCGGCGGTGCTCTATGCCGGCAATCTGGTGATCCAGCGGCAACAGGCGCTGCTCGCCGGTCCGATTGAGATCAGCTTCGCCCAAAATCTTGTCGTCGGGTCATCCTTCCTGCTGCTCGCGCCCTTTTTTGCGGTCGTTCCGGAAGCGGAATCGCTGCCCTATATCGGGGCCGCGGCGATATTCTCGCTGATCTCCTCGCTGTTCATCGCCTGGGGCTATGCGCGGGCCGAAGCGCAAAATCTGATCAATCTCGAATATAGCGCCTTCATCTGGGCGGCGATTTTCGGCTGGCTGTTCTTTCGCGAGCCAATCACGCTGACCACGGTTTCCGGCGCAGCCATGATCGTTGTCGGCTGCATATTGGCCACCCGGCGCGACCGGAAAGTCGCACATATCGAAACGACCGCGGTCTGATCGCGATGGCGCTGCGGATCAGCAACCGGCAGGCACGGTGGCTCTGGCTGCAGTCGCAGGGCCTGTCCGAAACCCCGACCGGGCCGCTCGACCTGCCGGAGACGATCCGCCGTCTCGGCTATGTCCAGCTCGACACGATCCAGAATGTCACCCGCGCCCACCATCACATCTTGTGGAGCCGCAACCAGAATTACCGCGAGCCGATGCTCGACAAGCTGTTGGGCGAGGACAAGGGGGTGTTCGAGCATTTCACCCACGATGCCTCGGTCCTGCCGATCGAATTTTACCCGATGTGGCAGCGCCAGTTCCGGCGGCTCGGCGCAAAGGTGGCGGGCCATGCCTCCTTTAAAAAAGCAGCGTGCGAAATCGGGGCCGACGAGATCAAGGCCCGCATCGCGGTGGAAGGGCCGCTGTCAACCCAGGCCTTTGACACCAAGGTCAAGGGCAAGAAACAGATGTGGGATCGCCCGCCGCACAAGAGGGTGATGGACCAGCTTTGGTATGCCGGCGAACTGGCGACCTCCCATCGTCTCAATTTCACCAAATATTACGACCTCAGCGAGCGGGTGATTCCCCCGCATCATCGTGAACCAATTCATGACGACGAGGGCCAGATCGACTGGCTCTGCCGCAACGCGCTCGACCGGCTGGTCTTTGGCTCACCCGGTGAAATCCAGCGGTTCTGGGATGCGGTAAATGCCAAGGAAACACGGCTCTGGGCAGATTCGGCGAAGGACAGTGTCCCGGTGGAAGTGGAAAATCATGAGGGGCAATGGCTCAAGGCGCTGGCACCGCCCGATATCGCGGCCCGTCTGGCCAACGCGCCCGAACCGACCGCGCGCCTGCGCATCATCAATCCCTTCGATCCGGTCGTCCGCGACCGCAAGCGCCTGCTCGCCCTGTTCGGCTTTCACTATCGCAACGAGATGTTCGTGCCCGCAGCGCAGCGTTTATGGGGCTATTATGTCTATCCGATACTGGAACGCGACCGCTTCGTCGGCCGGATCGAGATCAAGGCGGACCGCGCAGCGGGCCAGCTGCGCGTCACGCAATATTGGCCGGAGCCGGGGGTCCGACGGTCGGCCGCACGGCATTCCAGGCTAGCAGCAGAACTGGCGCGGCTGGCCCGTCTCATCGGGGTCAGGGATGTAAATTGGGAATGCCCACCCGCCTGATCGAGCGATTTTTCTGACACGCAAAAGCGCGGTCTGGCAGCAGGCCTGTCCCTCAAAACCCCGACCGTCCGGCGAAAGCGCCGGTTGTCGCACAAAAAGAAAGCTTTGCCGGAAAGCCTCTCTTATTCGTTGGCTTCGCGATTCAACCATCGCTAAAGAAGCGACCATGGGTCTGTCCGTTTATCGTGGCCGTTTTGGCCTGCCGGTTGTGCTGCTGATGGGTTTGTCCCTGTCGCCGGCCCATGCCCAGATGTCTTCCGAAACTGATACGCAGCCGGCGCTTAGCGCGCCGGACGAGCCGGATATTGATGCAACGCTCGATCCAGACCAGCCGATGACGGAATTTTCCGATTTCGGAGTGGAATGGCCCGATCTCGACGCCCCTGCGGAACCATTGTCGGAAGAGGCCGACGACCAGGTCGATATGAGCGCCGACGCGAGCGGCGATCAGGATGTTCCGTCGGCCACGGAACAGCAGGCTCAGGCAGAACAAGCGGCCGACGCGGAGCCATTGAACGTCTTTCGCCCGACCGATGCGCTGGCGGAAACCGCTTATGGTGTCAGTTTTGAAGGCCTGCCGGAGCTGATCGAACCCGCCTTTGCGGTCCGTTTCGACGGCTTGTCGGTTCTGGAGCAATATCGCGGCGATGACGCGAACTTCGCGCAGATCCGGCGGCGTGCACAAAGCGATGCCGAACTGGTCGAACGCCTGCTGCGGATCGAAGGCTATTATGATGCCGTCGTCCAGACGCGTTTCGAGGCAGACGGAGCGAAACGGGTCAATGTGGTGATCAACGTGCAGGCCGGCCCGCAATATGAGCTGGACGCGATAGCCCTGCCAGGACTGGAAGCCGCGGTCGCGCCCGATCCGGAGACATTCCGCGAAAGCTTCGGCTTGCAGTCGGGTGATATCGTCAACAGCGACCGGATCGTCGAGGCAATCGGACGGCTGGATGTGGCGATGGCGGAAAACGGCTATCCGTTTGCGGATACCGGCGAACCGGAACTGGAGATCGATCACGCCGCGCGGCTGGGTGACCTGCAAGTCCCGGTTACGCCCGGCGGGCGCTATAATTTCGGTTCCATCGTGCTGGCACCGACCGATCTGTTCGATGCCGATCATGTGCAGATGATTGCGCGCTTCGATCCCGGCGACATGTACCAGGCATCGGATATCGAAGACTTGCGCAAGGCGCTGATCGCCACCGGGCTGATCTCTACCGTCGCCATCGATCCGCTGGTGGCAGACGATCCGGACGCGGTCGATGTCGCTGTCAGCGTCACACCGGCGCCGCTCCGGACCATCGCCGGTGAAATCGGTTATGGGACCGGTGAAGGGATAAGGTCCGAAGTGAGCTGGGAACATCGCAATTTCTTCCCGCCCGAAGGTCTGATCCGGATGACCGGCGTGCTTGCCACGCAGGAACAATCCGGTAGCATCGCCTATCGCCGCAACAACTACCGACGCCGTGACAATGTCCTGAACGGGCTCACCGCTTTGAGTGTTGTCGACCGTCCCGCATACAAGGCACAGACTTTTTCGGTTGCTGCGAATATCGAACGGCAGAGCAATCTCATTTACCAGAAACGCTGGTCCTGGTCAGCGGGCATCGAATTGTTGGCATCGCGAGAGACAGACGTGACCGGTCCGCAGGATTCAACCGGTCGGGACACATATTTTATCGGGGCCCTGCCCGGACTTGTCACCTTTGATGCCAGCGATGATCTGCTCGATCCGACGCGGGGTTTCCGGATAAGCGCCCGCATTTCGCCGGAAGCTTCGCTGCAAGACGGCAGTTTTTTCTACGTGCGCGGCCAATTGGACGGCAGCGCCTATTTGCCGGTCTCCGATAAGATCGTGATGGGCGGGCGCGCCCGGCTGGGAACGATCGTCGGTGCGGGGAACAATCGGATCGCGCCATCCCGTCGCCTCTATTCCGGTGGCGGAGGCTCGGTGCGCGGTTATGGCTACCAGAGCATCGGACCACGTGATGCGAATAATGATCCGGTGGGCGGGCGGTCGCTGGTAGAATTCTCACTCGAAGCACGGGTCCGGACCGGTTTCTTTGGCGGCAATCTGGGTATCGTCCCCTTCATTGATGCCGGCAATGTCTATACCAGCAGCACCCCGGACTTTTCCGGCCTGCGCTATGGTGCTGGCGTCGGGATGCGCTATTATAGCGACTTCGGCCCGATCCGGATTGATGTCGGCACACCGACCAATCCGCAGCCGGGCGACTCCCGTATCGCTGTCTATGTGTCGCTCGGGCAGGCTTTCTAGATGAGTGAGGGACCGAGACAATCCGGCGCAAAGAGGAAGGCCTGGCGCTGGTCTGTGCGCGGTCTGGTGGGATTGGGCGTCTTTATCGCCCTAGCGCTGACCGGCGCGATTTTCTGGCTGGATACCGACTCCGGTCACCGCTTTCTGGTCGATCAGGTCGAAGGACTGGCACCCGAAAGCGGCCTGCGTATCAATGTGACGGAAATCGAAGGGTCGATTTACAGCACGACGGACGTGCGGGGTCTTCGGCTCAGCGATCCCAAGGGACAGTTTTTCTCCGCTGAATCGGTGGCTGTCGAGTGGAACCCGCTGGCCTGGATCTTCAACGAGCTTAACATCACCGATGCCGTGGTTCGCGAAGGGCGGCTCGACCGGCTGCCCGAGCTGATCGACAGCGGCGAAGACCAGCCATTGCTTCCGGCGTTCGATATCTATGTCGGGGCATTTCGCGCGGACAATCTGGCCCTGGGCAAGGCAGTGGCCGGCAGCGAACAATTTGCCAACCTGTCCGGCTCGGCCGATATCCGGGCAGGCCGGGCAATGGTCCGGCTGGATGCGGCGACTAGCAGCAGCGGCGACAAATTGCTGCTGGCGCTGAACGCCGAACCGGAGCGCCAGAAACTAGATATCGACGCAGAGATACTGGCGCCCTCCGGCGGCGTGCTGGCCGGCGCGCTCGGCATGGAACGCGATCTGGCCATCACTCTGAAGGGCGATGGCGACTGGCGCAAATGGGATGGCCAGCTCAACGCGTCGAGCAACGAGGATATGCTGGCGCAATTCACCGTCGAGGCACGGGAAGGCCTGTTCGCCTATGACGGCCAGCTGACCGGTGCTCTGATGCCGGCCGGCATCGTCAAGAAGCTGGCCTCTCCCAATTTGAATCTGACCGGCACTGCCAGTCTCGAGGATCGTCAAGCGACCCTCGATCTCGAGGCACGCTCGGCCGCGCTGTCCTTCACCGCCAAGGGCGGGATTGATTTGGCGCGGAACAGTCTTGATGCGATGCGGCTGGAGACGCGGCTGATTGATCCGTCGGCGCTGGCAGCCAATATGCGCGCGCGGGATTTCGAATTAAAGGCGTTGCTGAACGGTAAATTCTCCGAACTGCGCTACCAATATCTGCTGACCGCGCCACAGCTGGCTTTCGGCAAGAGCCTGCTCACCAATGTGCGCGGCGAGGGCCGTGGCCAGCGCGAGGCCGATGGCTGGTCCATCCCCGTAGAGCTTTCCGTCGACAAGCTGATCGGCAATGGCGAGCTGCTGCAGACACTGCTTTCCGGCTTTTCCGCTACCGCAAATTTGCGGTTTGAAGAGGATCGTCTGTTCGCGGACGGGGCCCGTATTGCCACCGGCTCGGCGCAGGGCACAGCGGATCTGGAATGGCGGCCCTCGACCGGCAATTATGCCATCAATATCGACGCCAATGCGCCCGCTTTCGCGATGAAAGGGGTCGGGGTTGCCGACATCATCGCCGATATCGATCTCGGACCATCGGCTTCGGGTCTCTCGCTGGACGGGCAAATCGATGCGCGGCTCCGGCGGTTCGACATCGCTTTTCTGCGCGATCTGGCAGGGGGACTGCCACGGTTGCAAACCGGTCTCGCGCTCGCACCCGACGGGCTGCTGCAATTCTCCGACCTGAATGTCCGGGCGCCCACACTCTCGTTCCGCGGGTCCGGCAAGCAGACCGGCGCGGCGACCTTCGCATTCCGGGGGTCGGGCAGACAGGACAGCTATGGCCGTTTCGATCTGAAACTCGATGGCCCGCTGGACAAGCCGAAAATTGCTTTGTTGCTCGACAGCCCGCTGCCCGCAGCCGGATTGTCCGCGGTCAGCTTGCAGCTCACTCCGGTGAAGACGGGCTTTGACTATATCGCGTCCGGCGGGTCCACGCTCGGGCCGTTCAGCAGCAACGGCACCATTTTGACCATTGCGGGACAGGATGCGGCGGTACAGGTCGACCGGCTGCTTGTGTCGGAAACGCTCGCAACCGGCGTGATCAGGCCCACGGCACAGGGCCTGGCGGGAACGCTGGACGTGAGCGGCGGCGGCGTGAACGGTGCGGTTCTGTTCCGGCCCGGCGACGGGCGGCAGCTGATCCGCGCCAATCTGAAGGCGGAAAATGCGCGTTTTGACGGCAACCCGCCGATCTTCATCCGCACCGGCGCGCTGGAAGCGGATATCGTCCTGATCGACGGCAAGTCCAATATCGACGCGACGGTTCGCGCGCAGGGCATCAGCCGCGGTGAGTTGATGATCGGCCGGATTGCCGCCAATGCCAAGCTGACCGACGGCCGCGGCAAGGCCACTTTCTCTGTCGCCGGCACGAGGGGCAGCACGTTCGAGTTTCAGGCCAGTGCCGATATCAGTCCCGATCGCTATCAGATCACCGGCGACGGCCAGTTTGAAGGCCGGCGTATCAGCCTGACGCGGGCGCTGGATATCCAGCGGGCAAGCGATGGCTGGACGGTCTCTCCCACGACGATAAATTATGGCCGCGGCAGCACCAGATTGTCCGGCCGCTGGGGCAGCGGAAATTCGCGGCTCGACCTGTCCATGGCCGGTATGCCGCTGACGCTGATCGATATCGCCTATCCCGATCTCGGTCTGGGCGGCAGCGTCAACGGCACGGTCAGGCTGACCCAGTCGGGATCGCGGGTGCCGGTGGGCGAGGCCAAGCTGACAATCAAGGGCCTGACCCGCTCGGGTCTGATTCTGACCTCCGAGCCCGTCGATATGGGGCTGAACATCGCCTTCTCGCAGCGCAACGCGGCCGCCAGAGGCGTCATCAAGACACCGGCGGGCAAGACAGTGGGCCGCTTCCAGGGACGGGTAACCGGGCTCGGCAACGGCAACTGGCAGGATGAACTGATGCGCAAGCCGCTGTTCGCGCAGGCGCGCTTCAACGGTGGCGCGGAAAGCCTGTGGCGGCTGACCGGCATCGAAACCTTCGACCTGACCGGCCCGGTCGCGGCCAGCGCCGATGTCAGCGGCAGCCTCGCCAATCCGCAGATCAAGGGACAGGTCCGCACCAGCAACGCGCGCCTCGAAAGTCCGCTGACCGGCACCGTGATTTCCAATATCAAGACCGTCGGCCGGTTCGACGGCTCGCGTCTGGTGCTGCCCAGCCTTTCGGGGACAACCGCTGGCGGAGGTTCGGTGAGCGGGCGTGGCAGCTTCAACTTTGCGGTCACCGCCGAAGAGGGCATCGGCATTGCCATCGACGTCAACGCGCAGCAGGCCGCGCTGATCGCACGCGATGATTTTGCCGCGACCGTGACCGGCCCGATCAAGATAAGAAGCTCTGCGGACGGCGGTCTGATTTCAGGCGATGTTGTTCTCAACAACAGCTTCTTCCGTTTTGGCCAAGCCAGCGCGACCGCCAGCCTGCCGGACATAAAAACCCGCGAAATCAATCGCCGCGCCGACGAGCGGCCGGTGACGGTTCGCGGGCGGCCGTGGCGCTTCGCGCTGACCGCCGATGCGCCCAACCGCTTGCGGGTCGAGGGGCTGGGGCTGGACAGCGAGTGGGGCGCCAATCTGAAAATTACCGGCCCGGTCGACAATTTCGCGATGACCGGCACCGCCGATCTGGTGCGCGGCAACTATACGTTCGCCGGTCGCCGTTTCCGGCTGGAGCGGGGCCGTATCCGCTTTGTCGGCAACCAGCCGGTCAATCCCGTCCTTGATATCGAGGCCGAAGCCGATCTGACCGGTCTCAACGCCACGATCAACGTCACCGGCACCGGAAACCAGCCGGAAATCGCCTTCACCAGCATCCCGGCCCTGCCAGAGGACGAACTGCTGTCGCGGATATTGTTCGGGGCCTCGATCGCCGACCTGTCCGCTCCGGAAGCGGTACAGCTGGCCGCTGCGGTAGCCTCGCTCAACAGCGGCGGCGGGCTCGACCCGATCAACCAGCTGCGCAAGGCCGTCGGACTGGATCGCCTGCGCATCTTGCCGTCCGACACCGATACAGGCTCCGGAACCTCGATCGCCGCAGGCAAATATATCACCCGCCGCGCCTATGTCGAACTGATCACCGACGGCAAGGGCTATAGCGCGACCCAGCTGGAGTTCCAGATCACCCGCTGGCTGTCGATCCTGTCGAGTATCTCGACGCTCGGCCGGCAGAGCGCCAACGTGCGGGTGAGCAAGGATTATTGATGGTGTCAGTGCTGTGGAGGCAGAGAGGGGCTTTGCCGGTTGTATAAACTGCCGGTCAGCTTCCGCCCCATTGGCGGACATTTGCGCCAGTCCGACCTAGTGTCCGCTTAGGGCGCAAAAGCGGACATTGAGGTAGTCGAAGTTGAATAGTCGAACTGGCGACCACATCATACTCAGGGTAGTTCACCTAAGTAAGGAAAGGCGCACCAGGACAGCAAGGCAAAGAGCGAAAAATTCGCCGGCAGTTTCGAATGTCCGCTTTCGGGATATTGCGGACTCTACGCTACCAGCCGTTTTCCCGGCCTAATTTCAGTCATTCAACCATGTTGACGCGCATGGAGATACATTGAAAGCCTGCGTGCGTGATTTCCCCAATGAAAGTACATTAAGCGGAAATACCAAGCCGCATCATCTGCTCCTAAGTTTTCATCACGCCAAACAACTTCTCGCAGGTCATTTGTAATATCAGCGATATCATCGATCGCGTCTGCGAGTGTTTGTTCGTCGTCAATTGTTTCTAAGGGGTCAACTACCGGATAGTACCCAAGAGCGGGAAATCTAACAGAAACTGCCTTAAACAGTTCGGGATAGTCTCTATCTGGAGGATCGAGGTCGATTTCGGCACAATCCGCAAACGGGACACTGTGTGAATTGTATAGCAACTGATCCAGTGCCGCGATCAACTCAGATTCGTCCGGTGGATTTCCATCCCATACAACCGACAAAAAATGATGCGCAATTTTAGCAGCGGATTGATTCATTGGCGGTTTATTGCATAACTTTTACGAAAAGCAATGACCGCGATCCGTCCAACTGCTGTTGTTCCATATGCTGAATGCTAGCGTCCGCTTTCGGGATGTTGCGGATACTACTAGCAATCGCCGTTCTCAATGTCTGCTAACCACCCACTTGTTACCGTCCAGGACGATCAAAGCTCATGGCCACGTTCGGAATGAAGCCGTGACTGGACCAGCATTCTACGCACACCAAAAAGCCCGGAGCAATCGCTTGCCCCGGGCTTTTTGTTTTCAATCTGACCGGAAGGATCAGCTCGAATAGTACATGTCGAATTCGACCGGGCTCGGGGTCGTTTCGAAGCGGCTGACTTCTTCCCATTTCAGTTCGGCATAAGCGTCGATCTGGTCTTTGGAGAACACGTCGCCCTTGAGCAGGAATTCGTGATCGGCTTCCAGCGCTTCCAGCGCTTCGCGCAGCGAACCGCAGACGGTTGGCACTTCGGCCAGCTCAGCCGGTGGCAGGTCATAGAGATTCTTGTCCATGGCCTCGCCCGGGTGGATCTTGTTCTCGATACCGTCGAGACCCGCCATCAGCAACGCAGCGGCGCTGAGATAGGGGTTGGCGAGCGGATCGGGGAAGCGGAATTCGACGCGCTTCGCCTTGTCACCCGCACCATAAGGAATACGGCAGGATGCGGAACGGTTGCGGCTCGAATAGGCGAGCAATACCGGCGCTTCAAAACCGGGGACCAGACGCTTGTAGCTGTTGGTCGTCGGGTTGGAGAAGGCGTTGATCGCCTTGGCATGTTTGATCACGCCGCCGATATAGTGGAGGCACATTTCCGACAGGCCGGCATATTCATTGCCGGCGAACAGTGGCTTGCCGTCTTTCCAGATCGACATATGCGTGTGCATGCCGCTACCATTATCTTCCTTGATCGGCTTCGGCATGAAGGTTGCGGTCTTGCCATATGCATGGGCAACCTGCTGCACGACATATTTATAGACCTGGGTCCGGTCTGCGGTTTGCGTCAGCGTACCGAAGGTAATGCCCAGCTCGTGCTGCGCGGCAGCGACCTCATGATGATGCTTGTCCATCGGCAGGCCCATTTCCAGCATGGTCGCAACCATTTCGCCGCGAATGTCCATGCAGCTGTCGACCGGAGCGACCGGGAAATAGCCGCCCTTGGCGCGCGGACGGTGGCCCATGTTACCGACGTCATAGTCGCGGCCGGTGTTGGTCGGCAGCTCGATATCGTCGATCCGGAAGCCCGAGCGGTCGTAGCCGTCTTCGAATTTCACATCGTCGAACATGAAGAATTCCGGTTCCGGTCCGACATAGATGGTGTCGCCGATACCGGTGGATTTCAGATAGGCCTCGGCGCGCACTGCGGTCGAGCGCGGGTCGCGGCTGTAGAGCGATCCGTCGCCGGGCTCGACGATATTGCAGACCAGGATCATCATCGGGGTTGCCGAGAAGGGATCCATATACATCGCGTCGAGGTCGGGGCGCAGGATCATGTCGGATTCGTTGATCGCCTTCCAGCCTTCGATTGAAGAGCCGTCAAACATGAAGCCTTCTTCCAGTACATCCTCGTCAATGACTTCGGCGCACATCGAGAGATGCTGCCATTTGCCGCGCGGATCGGTGAAGCGCACGTCGACCCACTCGATCTCGTGCTCCTTGATCAACTTGATAATATCGGATGCTGAATTGCCCATGTTTATATCCCTTGGTTTTTCGGTGTTTGGGTGATTGTTAAAGAAAGATCAGATGGCTTCGTTGTCGCGCTCGCCGGTGCGGATGCGCAGAGCCGATTCGACCGGTATGACAAAAATCTTGCCGTCGCCGATGCGGCCGGTCTGGGCGGCTGCGGAAATCGCTTCGACCGTGCGATCGGCGAGACTGTCCTCGACAACGACTTCCAGCTTCACCTTGGGCAGGAAGTCCACGACATATTCGGCGCCGCGATAAAGTTCGGTATGGCCCTTCTGGCGGCCGAACCCCTTGGCTTCGGTCACGGTAATCCCGGACACGCCGACTTCGTGCAGCGCCTCTTTGACTTCGTCCAGTTTGAAAGGCTTGATGATGGCTTCGATTTTTTTCATTTTTTACGTTCCCGTGTACCGCTCCCTTGGCATTATCCCCGCGTAGGAGGAGGCCGCCTCGGCCGGGCACAATTGCCCGTTGCTATTCAATTACCATGCCAGAATCGATTCGCGAACAGAATCGCCGGAATGCTTGGACACATTGCTAATCGCTTATCCGGCCACTGACAATACTGCCCAAAAAGCAGGCATTTATGACCGTCCGTGACCATAAATTAGGCAGGAATCAGCCGGAGGCTTAGCGCGGTGTCGGCGCGGTCATTTCCGGCAGATTCTCCTTGGTCCAGATCGACCGGTTCACGACATAGTGGCGGATATTCTCCACCTGGGCCGGACTCAGCTGCGACCCGAAGCCGACCATGCCATGTTGCTTGAGCGCTCCGCCGGTGACGACCGATGCCCAGGCTTCGGTGTCAGGCAGTACACCGCTGACCCGCAGGTCTGGCGTGAAGCCGTTGCCGATCGCGCTGTCGCCATGACAGACGAGGCAGTTGCGCCCGTACAGGCCCTTGCCGGCGGCAATCTGCTCCGGAGTGCCGGTCTGTACCGGCGGCTCCCAGACCACTTCGCCCTTGTCCGGCAGTGCGGGCAGCTCGGCTTTGCCGCCGAGTTTCAGCACCACCAGCCGCGGAATATTGGGCAGCTGGCGCGTCACCCCGCCGGCGACACCGGCGACCAGCGGAAAGGCACCGCCCTTGCTGGTCAGGAAGGCGACATATTGCTCGCCGTCAATCATATAGGTGGAGGGCGCGCTGACGATACCGGACTGCATCGGCAGGCTCAGCAATTCCGTGCCCTTGTCGGCCGAATAGGCCTTGAAAAAGCCGGTGCTGGTGCCCTGGAAGACCAGATTGCCTGCGGTCGTCATCGTGCCGCCATTCCAGGCTGCGGGATAATCGACGCTCCATTCGACCTTGCCGGTCTTCGGGTTGAAGGCGACAAGCCTGCCGGTGGTTGCGGCAACCGCTGCCTTGTAGACATCCTTGTCGTCGGGCAGCTGGCCGATTGCCCAGCCGATACCGACGTTGAAGCCAAGCCGTTCGCGCTTCTTGTCAATCTCCGACACCGGCACTTCATAGCCCTGCGGGATTTGCTGGGCCGGAATATAGACGAGGCCGGTCTGCGGATTGTAGCTCATCGGATGCCAGTTATGCGCGCCAAGCGCCCCCGGGATCGCGACAAACGGCTCCTTGGTCTTGTAGAACCGGGCCGCCGGATTTTCGATTGGACGACCGGTGGTCAGATCATAGCCTTCCGCCCAGTTGATGCCCTCGACAAAAGGCTCTGCACTAATCAGCGTGCCGTCGAGCCGGTCGATCACGAAGAAAAAGCCGTTTTTTGGCGCATGATAGAGCACTTTGCGCATCTTGCCGTCGATTGGCAGTTCGGCCTGAATGATATGCTGGGTCGCGGTATAGTCCCAGGTTTCGGCTGGTGTTTCCTGATAATGCCAGAGATATTTGCCGGTATCGGGATTGACCGCGACGATCGAGGAGAGGAACAGATTGTCGCCCTGGCCACCGGAGCGCAGCCCGTGGTTCCACGGATTGCCATTGCCGACACCAAAGTAGAGCTGGTCGAGGTCCTCGTCATAGACGATGCTGTCCCAGACCGTGCCGCCGCCGCCGGATTCCTTCCATTCGCCGTCGCCCCATGTCTTGGCCGCCGCTTTTTCAAAAATCTCGTCGCTCGCGGCGCCGTCCGGTTTTCCTTCCGGATTGGGCACTGTGTAGAAACGCCACTTCATATTGCCGTCGCTGACGTCATAGGCCGAGAGATAGCCGCGCACGCCGAATTCCGCGCCGCCATTGCCGATGATCACCATATTCTTGACCACGCGCGGTGCGCCGGTGATGGTATAGGGCTTGCTGTTGTCGGTGGTCTGGGTTTCCCAGAGTCGCGCGCCGGTATTCGCGTCCAGCGCGATCAACCGGCCGTCAATGGTCCCGAAGAAAAGCTTGCCGCGATTGATCGCAACGCCGCGATTGACGACATCGCAACAGGCGTCGACCGCTTTTTCGCCAGCCACGCCCGGATCGTAGGACCAGAGTTCCTCGCCCGTCTTCGCGTCATAGGCAAAGACCTTCGACCAGGCGGTGGAGATGTAGAGCTTGCCGTCGACCACGACCGGGGTCGCTTCCTGGCCACGGGCGTCGGGCAGGTCCTGAAACCAGGCAATGCCGAGTTCGCTCACATTGCTGTCGTTGATCTGGGTGAGTGGGCTGTGGCGCTGCTCCTTGGCATCAAATCCGATATTGTCCCAGTCCGCGTTGACCACCGCGTCGGGTGCGGCGGGATCGCTGGTCTCGCTCTGGCAAGCGACCAGCAAAAGAGGTGCCAATAAAAATCCCAGCCTGCGCATCACCCGTCTCCTAAAATCTGCCGGACGGTCTGCCGTCCGTGCAATTTAACTGACTAGCTAAACTCGGGGCGGATGGTCAAGGATTATAGCGGGTCAAGCAGCTGGTCCGGCAATGCCGAAGCGGCGCCGGTGCCGCGATCTGCCGCTCCCGCTAGTCCGTCACGCTCGCCAGCCGCAATTCCATACCCGTTCCGTCGGCCCGCCAGTCGATTGAGGCGCCGAGCGAGGTGGCCAGCGAACTGATGACGCGGGTGCCCAGGCCCGAGGCGGAAGCCGCGCGCTCCGCATCCTGCCGGTTCGCCGTGCCATTGTCCTTGCAGACAATCGACCAGCCGTCGCCTTCGCTGGCAATCACGAATTCGATTCTGCCGCCGTCAGCCGACAGACCGTGCTTGACGCTGTTCGAGACAAATTCATTGACGATCAGCAGCAGGCCGTTGGCGAGGTGCGGGGTTGCGTCATCGCCGGTAACCTTGACCGAAAGCGCGATGCCCTCGGGCAGCAATTGTTCAAGGTCCAGGCAGACCCGCCGGAACAGCGAAGCGAGGTCGACCAGCTGCCCCTGTTCCAGATCGTGCAATTCGGCGTGCAGCGAGGACAGCGAACGGATCCGCAGGCTTGCGTCCTCCAGCGCCAGCCGCACTTTCTCGTCCGGCGCGGCGCGCGCCTTCATCGCGAACAGCGAGCCGATCGAGGCCAGCGAATTTTTCACCCGGTGGTCGATTTCGCGGCGCAGCACCTGCTCCCGTTCGAGCGACAGACGCAGGTCCAGCTCCCGCATCACCTGCTTCGATAGGATCCGGATCACCTTGCGCTGCTGTTCGCTCAGCACCCGCGGCTTGGTGTCGAGCACGCACAAAGTGCCCAGCGGCAGGCCGTTGGCAGCTTTCAGAACCGCTCCGGCGTAAAAGCGAAAGCCGTCTTCGCTGGTGCACAGCGGGTTGTCGGCCATCCGCTCGTCGGCCAGCGTATCGGGTATTTCGACGAAATCGTCCTGCAGGATCACATGGCCGCACAGGCTGGTGTCGATCGGCGTCGACCGCACGCCCAGCCCGACCTCGGCCTTGAACCACTGCCGTCCCTCGTCGATGAAATTGACCACCGAAACCGGCGCGTCGCACAATTGGGCGGTCAGCTCGACGAGCTCGTCAAACGCCCGCTCGCGGTCGGTGTCCAATATGCCATAGCGGCGCAGTTCGCGGAGGCGCTCGGCCTCCTGAGGGTGGAGTTGGGGCTTCATCGGATGCTGATAGCACAACCGTTGGAAGAGGGAAGAGGCTCCGGCACCGCTTTTCATCATGGTGCGTTTCGCGCGGATATCGTCCGCCGCCCCGGCTCCGTCCGTGGCGCCCCGATCACAACGGCTCGCCGCAGGACCCGCTCGGACTGCCCGCAGAAAGGGCGGATATGGCCGCTATGTTCATCCCCGAGACAGGCTGGGCCGGCCAGTCGGGTGCTACCTGTTCGCAGGCGGCGCCAGAGCCGCCCCTGTCGTGCCGCAAACTGAAAGGAAGATTGACAGGCGGCATCCCATCATCACAGGTCCGGCCAGAGGAATCGTCACGATATGGCGCCGCCGGACAGATTCGACCGAAGGAGAAGAATAATGAGCACCAGTTTTCAACCCCGGACAGCAGGCCTGCTGCTGGCCACCGCCGCCCTGCTGACGCCCGGCAGCCTGCTGGCGCAGCAGGAGGCGCGCGAGGATATCATCGTCTCCGGCCAGCAGGAAATCGACTTTGCTACGGCGATGGCTGAGGCGCCTGCCGGCCCCGAAATCGAAGGGATCATCTCCGCCCGCCGCGGCGACCGCCTGCAAATCACCGCCGAAGACGGCGCGCGGACGGTGATCGGCTTCAACGAGATTACCGACATCAGGGCCAGCAAGGGCCTGTTCGGCATCGGCCGCGAAAGCCTGGGCGGCGAAGCGCTGCTCAACGGCCTGCCGGTCTCCGTCAAGACGGTGCAGCTGGGCGGCGATCTGGTCGCCAGCCAGATCAGGTTGAAGGGCAGCGATCTCAAGACCGCCAACATGATTCACAGCGCCACCGCCCAGGGCTTTGCCGAACAGACCGCGGCGACCGAGGCCTTGCGCAGCCGGGTCAGTGATATCGATCAATATAATGTGAAGGGCACGACCAACGTCTATTTCGACACCGGCAAGGCAAAGCTCTCCGCCAGCGGCAAGGCCGACCTGTGCGCCACCACCGCGGCGGCGGACGATATGAACAACGCCCTGATCCTGGTCGTCGGCTATACCGATTCGACCGGCGATTATGACTATAACCAGCAGCTCAGCGAAAAACGCGCCAGCCGCGTGGTCAATTATATCCAGCAGAACTGCGGCTGGAAACCCTATCGCATGCTGACCCCGACCGGCATGTCCGAGGCCGACCCGATGGCGAGCAACGACACCGCCAGCGGCAAGGCCCAGAACCGCCGCGTCGCGGTCAATATCCTGGTCAGCAAGGGCCTCGACGGACTCTAGGCCACTGAATCAATCGGGGCGGGTGTAAGGCCCGCCCCGTCATCTCACCGCCAGACCGCGCCGCAGCCGGATCAGCGCTGCTTTCTGGTCGTCGCCGCGTTGAAGTCGGGGTCCTTTTTCGCCACCCAGTTCACAAATTTGCGCACCACCGGATCGGCGAGCAGCGCGTCGACATCCATGCCGTGGCGCTGCAATTCGCTATTGGTGAAATGGGTGATGATGGTCTGCTGGCAGATCGGATGCATCGGCACCGTATCGCGCCCGCCCCGGCTTTTCGGCACCGGATGATGCCAGACGATGGTCTTCCCGGTCGGCCGCCCGCAGAGCCAGCAATCCGGCACGTCCGCCGGAGTGTCCTCCTCCTGCGGCAGATCCTGCCAGCCACCATGTTTCGAATGTTTGCGGGCCATGTTTTGGGGTCTCTGTTGGTGGGAGGTGAGGGGGTGTCTAGGGGGCTGGGGTTTTGATTGCTAGGGAAAGGTGGAAGGCGCGTGGCGCTCTGTGTCCAATCTCTTCCCCCGGTTTACTCGCTCAAATCGGGCTGTCAGCCGCCGACCCAAAGTCGATCGTTCAGGCTCGCACGATATTATGTCCGCTTTGCGTGCAGAGAGCACGATTCACCTGTACTCTCAACTTCTCCTGATAAATTGATATCTCAGCCGGTAAGCAGTCGTGGTTCCAACAAGTATTGAATTGCCGTTCAAATGAATGACTGCGACGCTATTTTAGATTGACTCCTCTGGTTGGAAATTTATTGTCTTGAGGCGGTTCCATTAGAGAACCGGGGGCGGGTCGCGTTTTACTCAATCGAGGAAACGGGACATATCATGAACGACAAGAAACTATCCATCGCCATTGGAGCTTGTGTAGCATCATCACTGTTTTCAGGAAGTGCGAGTGCACAAGGCACAGATCAGAAGACAGCGATCCAAGACTCCTTAACTATTTCAAGGGTAATACCTGAAAGCGGAGCAGCGCTTAACCGAGATACTGCGGGATATTTCCGGTTGACTCTTTCACCAGAAAGGTTCGTGCGGGAAAACGTTTGCCCACGTTCAAAAGCGGAGCGAAACAAGTTAAAAAACGCATCTGCTTCGATCTGGCAATGGATATTAAAGAAGAAGAAGGACTGGGGGGCCGGAGTTGAAATCGTTTATGGCGGACGTTCTCCGACTTTCGAAGCCGATGGCTTCAAGCCGGATATGGAAGCAAAGTTCTTCACTGTCGTTGACGGTGCAAACCATAAGAAATGCGAAATTGCAAACTTTGATTACACTAAAATCAAATCTCCACTCATACCAATGCGTCTGGCCGGTGCTGATCAAGACGTCCATTTGAAGTTCACGTCTTGGTATTCCGAGGCGTCTGATCGTGAAGGTATCTTGAACCTGGTTACCGGTGTAGCGGGATTAGCTGGATTGGTCGGCGTGCCGGTTGGATTGCTCGACAAAATCAAGCCAGTTGCAACAGACAAGATCAAGACCGAAATCGATAATGAGAAGAAAGCGACACACAAGTTACGTTTGAATCCACATGAAAGCGACACTACCAAATATATCGCCTATCTGGGATTGCGAGAGCCGACGAGTGCAACCCAAGGCACGGATCTGAAGGTCAAACTGGAACTTGAGAGTATAAGCTCCCTGTTTTCGATAGGATCTTCTGAATATACGGATCTTAGTGGTCTGCAGCCATACCAAGTCTTGAGCTATGGTATTCCTAGCGTAGATCCTGAAACTGGCAGTACTACAACGACACCTTTGCGGAATTTCCTGAGTACCCAGCCAAGTTATATCAGTCTCAACCAAGCAGGGACATTCGATGCTATTTCTGGTTCTTGTTCCGTCTTGCACGGTTATTTGCGAGACGACCTAAAATTTTCGGCCGTGGATGCAGCCGTCATTATTTTGAATGTGATCAAGGAAAAGGTTGCGGTTAATCCGCAATTGGAAGGTCTATACAATTTTGATTGTTTGGTCGAACCTGCAATCAATGACTCATTGAAACTTGTGTCCATTTCCGTCGCAAAATCTGCGCCCAATATAGTAGCGGTTACCCAAGATCAGATGAAATCTTTAATGAACAAAGTGGTTTCTTATTCCTATACTCCGGCGGAAAATTTGGACGCATCGTTCAATTCGATCTTCGGATTCCCCTTCATAGTTTCGGATCCGGAAAATCACTTTGGCTGGCCTGAAAAATACAAAATATTTGAACAGGAAGACATGCCTGCTTTGAAAAATTTATTTGATGACAGCAGCTTGAGATTTGGTTGCTATACATATTTTGAAAATGCACCTTATAATTTTGCGCCTTTTCTTGGTAATCCTGTAGCCGACACCAGTTTAAAAGACCTGCGAAAAAGTGCAGCTCTTGTCAGGATGAAAGATGGGACAGTACGTCACATCCAGTTCCGTTATTCAGGTGTCACGGAAGAGCCGTTTGTCTCAGGCTTCGGTTTCGTTGCCCGGGATCAGCGAGCGGAAGCTTCGATGAAATTGCGCAATGATTGTAAGAACGGGACAGGGGATCGCGAATGGATGGCCGCCTTTCTCCGTGACAAATAGCCTATAAAATAGCTATGTGTCAGCAAGATCTACTTGGTGTATGCTTCATTTTCAGTTGGAGCCTAAACTTGAGACAATAACTAGCACCCCAATTGCCGAGATATATGGGCTCTCTCCGCAACTTGCTGTGGCATTCTTCGTCAGGCATATGTATAAATATTTTGGATGAAGGAAAACGGGATGAAGATTCTAGTTGCATCTTTAGCAATGATCTCTGCTCTATCCCCTGCTATCGCTCAAAATAATCAGCAGTTCGACTTGCTTTGCGCTGGGGCGCTCGAGGGAAATCCAAGCTCCGAGGCATCGCAAGATTACCATTTTCGCGTCAATTTGGAGTCAAACGAATGGTGTTCGGGAGAATGCGAGGTCATCCAAAGTGTTGAGGGTGTCGACGCAGATCAGATAACTCTTGTCGATGAGATAAACCCACCGTTCTTAGAAGTAATTAGATATCAGCGAGCATCAGGAAATTTCATACACATCATTGAAGGCGAGTACCAACCTGGCGTAGCGACCGCTTCTCAGTCATATACCGGTGAGTGCCAAGTTGTAGCATTTACCGGGTTTCCGGAAAGTAGCTCAAATGACATTTTCTCCGAGCGAGCTGCAACATCGCATAACCTACAGATGGAATTAATCGAGAAGCTCAATAAGCTAAGTGTCGAGGATCTATATGCCGTGCTACGATTCATTAACTCACTCAGTCAATCCGATAGGAGCGATTAGACATTAGCAGAATTAGTCTTGGTACTCCTCAAACTTTCGATCTTTCTATACTCAAAAGCCTAGAGCCCGTGTCCTGCCGAACTGTCGCCATTCCCCCACCCCTCAATAAGGCGGGCAATCCAACCCCGTCGGGCTCTTCGTAAATATCTCGTTCCCGTCCTCGGTAATCCCGATACTATGCTCGAACTGCGCGGTCAGCGAGCGGTCGCGCGTCACCGCTGTCCAGCCATCGTCGAGCATCTTGCAGGCATATTTGCCGATATTGATCATCGGTTCGATGGTGAAGAACATGCCGGGGCGCAGTTCCGGGCCGGTGCCGGGGCGGCCGGCGTGGACGACTTCGGGGGCATCGTGGAACATCTGGCCCAGACCATGGCCACAAAAATCGCGGACCACCGAATAGCGGTGGGCTTCGGCGTGGCTCTGGATCGCGTGCGCGACATCGCCCATGCGGTTGCCCGGCTTCGCCTGCTCGATGCCGAGCATCATGCATTCATAGGTGACCTGGACCAGCTTGCTCGCCTTGATCGGGGTCTTGCCGACCAGATACATGCGGCTGGTGTCGCCGTGCCAGCCGTCGACGATCACGGTCACGTCGATATTGACGATGTCGCCCTCGTTGAGCTTCTTGTCGCCGGGAATGCCGTGGCAGACGACATGGTTGATCGAGGTGCAGCAGCTGTGCGTGAAACCGCGATAGCCGAGGGTGGCGGGGACCGCGCCGGCGGCAAAAGCCTGTTGCCGGACCATATCGTCGAGCGCTCCGGTGGTCACGCCGGGCACGACATGGGGGACGAGGCTGTCGAGTATCTCGGCGGCCAGCCGGCCGGCCTTGCGCATGCCTTCAAAGCCTTCCGGCCCGTGCAGCTTGATCGCGCCGGTGCGGGATTGCGGGGTGGTGTCTTCTACGGTCATATAGTCTGTCATGCGGCCTATATAACGACGGATTTGGCAATTTGCGAGGCCCGCCGTGCAGATGTTGTCGGATATTTAATATAAATTTGCTATTAGCCAGTCTTTGAGGGACCGGTTGAAGCGATGCTGACGAAGTTGAAGATAATATTGATATTGGCTGCCCTGCTGCTCGGCTCGGCGCAGACGGTCGTGCGCTTCGAGTCGCTGATCTGGCCGGAGCTGCAGCCGGTCAGCCTGATCGCCTATACGGTGCTGCTCGGCCTCTGTCTGGTCGGCATTTTCAGCGCCGCCTTCATTCCGGTCGCCGCGGTCCGCTGGAGCTTTGCTTTGCTCATATCGCTCGCCGGGATCATGGTCGAAACCTATCAGAGCTCGGTCGAGGACCATATGCCCTATGACGCCTTCATCAGCATGATCAATGCGTCGGGGTCGCTGCACGAGGCCTGGGGCCAATATGCCGGGGCGATCATGATCGGCGGGGCGCAGGCGCTGTTGCTGTTTTTCGGCATCGGGCTGAGCATCCACCATGTCACCAGAAAACACAGCAAGAAGCTGATCGCCGCGCCGCTGCTGATCCTGTTCGTGCTGGCCGGGGTCCTGTTCATCCGGGGCGGCGACGGCGCGCGCGGCCTGCCGGCGAGCTATACCGGCGCGGCCTATGCGATGCTCTATGGCTATGAGCGGTCCACCGAGGTGATCGCGCCGCGCGAGGCGGTGAAGCTGCCGGTCGTCAGTCCGCGGAACGGCGATGGCGATATCGTGCTGCTGGTCGATGAAAGCATCTCCGGCCAATATCTCGACATCAACAGCGACCGGGGCGTCTACAGCGGCCTGATGGCGCCGAAAAACGGTGTCTCTGCGCATAATTTCGGGCTGGCCGTGTCGATCGCCCATTGCAGCGCGGCGGTCAATATGACGCTGCGCCACGGCGGCACGCGGGACGATTATATCCGGATCAACGGGAGCATGCCGTCGATCTGGGCCTATGCCAAGAAGGCGGGGCTCGAGACCGTCTATATCGACGTGCCGCGGACCAACCGGATTTTCAACAATCTGATGGACGAGTCCGAACTGGTGGACATCGACCAGTGGATCGAGTTTGACGATGTGCCGATCCAGCGCCGCGACCATGCTTCGGCGGATGCGCTGGCCGGCTTCCTGAACGACGGCAAACGGCAGTTCATCTATCTGCAGAAGATCGGCGCGCATTTTCCGATCCACGACAAATATCCCGATGACTATATGCGCTACAAGCCGGCGCTGCCGCGCGGTCAGTTTCTCCACATCAGCGACACCGGCGACCGGGAGGGCTTTTCCGGCTCGCAGGAAAGCTGGGTCTCCTATCGCAACGCCTATCGCAACACGCTGATCTGGAATGTCGGGGCCTTTTTCGACCGGCTGCTGGGGCAGGCCGATCTGGCCGGTTCGACGATCATCTACACCTCCGACCATGGCCAGAATCTGCACGAGCGCGGCGGCACCGGCGTGGTCACCCATTGCTCGCCCGATCCGGCGCCGGAAGAGGGACTGGTGCCGCTGGTCGTGCTCGATACGCCGCAAGCCGCCGGCCAGCCGGGGGCGATCGACTGGGATGATGCCATCGCCAGGGGCAAGGACCGGTCGAGCCATTTCCAGATTTTTCCGACGCTGCTCGAGATGATGGGCTATGAACCGGAAGCGGTGCAGGCGATTTACGGCAATGACCTGCTGTCCGCCAACCAGGCGCCCTTCGCCTTCAATTACCAGTTCAACGCCCGCCTCGGCCGCGCGCCCAGCTGGAAGGAGATCGCGCTCGACGAGGTCGCCTATCCGCCGCTTTCGGACTATCGGGCCAAGACCGTCAGCGGCACCAAATAACATATTCCCAAAGCGCCCGGCATCGCTCTATAGACGGGCCATGAGCAAAGAAAAAATCTGGACCGCCGCCCTCATCGTGATCGGCGACGAAATCCTCTCCGGTCGCACCCAGGACAAGAATATCGCGCAGGTCGCGAGCTGGCTCAACGTTCAGGGCATCCGCCTCGCCGAGGTCCGCGTGGTCGCCGACGACATGGACCATATCGCCGAGGCAGTGAACATATTGCGCGCGCGCAACGACTATCTGTTCACCACCGGCGGCATCGGCCCGACCCATGACGATATCACCGTCGACGCGATTGCCAGGGCGCTTGGCGTCGATGTCGTGATCCACCCGGCGGCGCGCGCGATCCTGGAAAAATATTACGCCACCCGCGGCGGTCTCAACGAAGGCCGGCTGCGCATGGCCCGCGTGCCCGAAGGCGCCGAGCTGATCGAGAACCGCATGTCCGGCGCGCCCGGCATCCGCATCGAGAATCTCTTCCTGATGGCCGGCGTCCCCCATATCACCGCCGGCATGCTCGACGCGCTCACCGGCACGCTCGAAGGCGGCGCGCCCTTGCTCAGCGCGACGCTCGGCGCCTGGGCCCCGGAAAGCGAGATCGCCGAAGTCCTGCGCGCGGCGGAAAAGACCCATGAAAGCTGCGTTATCGGCAGCTACCCCTTCTTTCGCAACGGAACGGTCGGCGCCAACTTCGTGGTGCGCTCGACCGACCCGCACGAGCTGGAAACGTGCCGCGTTGCGCTGAAAGCGGGGCTGGAGGAAGCCGGGTACGAAGTCACCGACGGCGGGATTTAGGCCGGGCTGGGCGCACTGGACAGGGACGTGCTCCGCACTTGATGCAGAGCCCTGCGCGTTCCAGAACCGCCGGTGTTTACGGCCAGAGCTCCGCGTCAAGCGCGGAGCACAGCGAGCTGCCGTTCGTCCTGAGCCTGTCGAAGGACCTTTTGCGCGACCCATGCGCGCTTCGACAAGCTCAGCACGAACGGTGTGCGTAACCATCTTCGTCATCCTGAACTTGGTTCAGGACCCCCGCCGGCACAGCGCAATCTCACGGGGTCCTGAAACAAGTTCAGGATGACGAGTGCTCTCACCCCACGCTCTCACCCCGCACGCTCTCACCCCGCACCATCATCCCCGCCATTCTCCCCCGCCCGCACCGCCAGTTCCCGCAGCCGCTCCTCCTCCTTCGCCCGCCGCGCCAGCAGTTTCATCCGCATATCGCCCAGCTTCCGGTCGAGCGACTTGTGTATCGCTTCCCGCTCTTCGCGCTCGTCGATCTTGTTGCCCTCACCATCAAAGCGCACGCCGTCCTGCCATTCCTCCCAGGTGATCCCCTGGTCGGCGGTGCGCGCGCCGATCCGCCCGCCGAGATCGCCGCGCTTGATCAGCAGCGCCATCAGCGAGTCCGACGGCGCCACCCGCCGCTCGACCTCCTCGCCGTCGCGGTAGATGATCGTCTCCTTGCCGACCACCGCATGCTGATGCGCCACCGCGACCAGCCCGCGCTGCCCGTTTGCCAGCGCCTCGTCCCACAGCGCCGCCATCTCCGGATCGCGCTCGCGCAGCCGGTAGGCCGACGTATCCGACATCCCCGCCACCCGGCAGGCATCGATCACGCAGCCACTCTCGCGCAGCACCGCCAGAAAGGTCTTCTTCCGCGCCTCGGTCCAGCCGTCGTGGCGGGGTTTGCGGGGGTTATTCATGGGTAGGTTCTTGGGTTTCTTTGCCATATTCACCGTCGTCATAATCGTGAAGGTCGTAGTAAAAGTCGTCATCCTGAACTTGTTTCAGGACCCCCACCGGCAGCGCACAATCTCAAGAGGTCCTGAAACAAGTTCAGGATGACGAGAGCGTGCGCGCAACGCGCCCGTTCGTTTTTTTCCTAGCCATGCCGAATCCATATCAGAAGCGCCGGTGTGTAGGAAAGGATGTTGGATCGGGAGAATGGGCATGTGGAATCTTTGTTCCCCTGCGCAGGCAGGGGCCCATCTCTGCTCACGCGGCGAGAGGGTCAGCGAGGATTGCATGCTAAACTTTAGTTCGTGCGCAAATCCACCATCAGGCACGCGGCGATTTCACGAGATGGACCCCTGCCTGCGCAGGGGCACAGATAAATAGGGCAGGGAATACGCGTTCCCGTCCATTCAATCACCGTCATCCTGAACTCGTTTACCTTGCGGTGGCCTTCGGCTCGGGACCCCCACCGGCACAGCCCAATCTCACGAGATCCTGAAATAAATTCAGGATGACGAGGGAGCGCACCCCATCCCCGTTCGTGTCGAGCCCTTCGGCTGCCTGCTAGGGCAGGCGCTCAGGGCAGGCCAAGGTCGAGGCACCCGACAAAGCGCGCAAACGGATTGCGCCCTCAACCGAAAGCGTGAATATCGTCGGCATATTCCGCCATCAGGACCGGGAGATTTGACAAATGACCGCAAGAATATTCCTCGCCGCCTATCTGCTGTCGGTCTTCCTCGCCGATATCACGCTCCAGTGGATCGGCAGGATGAACTACCCCAAATCCTGGGATTTTCTTTTGGCCTTCTACGGACTTCCGCAGATGCTGACGGCTGGTCTGCTACAGCTATATTTGGAAAGCCCGCTGCTAAGCAGCTTCGTGGCGCTGATAGCGATAGCGGCGCTGGTTGTGCTTCTGTCTTATGCTTATCAGAGGTTTGGCCGGGGATTGTTGCAGCGGTCGCGGTGATTGCAAGCCGAACATGAAGCTTGTTCCCCGGCGAAGGCCGGGGCCCAGAACAGTCCTGTCCGATCGTCTGGACCCCGCCCTACGGCGGGGAACACGAACCGAGGGTAGGGAACCTCCCCCCGTTCGTGTCGAGCCCTTCGGCTGCCTGCTCAGGCAGGCGCTCAGGACAGGCCAAGGTCGAGACATGCGAAAAGGCGCGCAAACGGATTGCGCCCTCAGCCGAAAGCGTGAATATCGTCGGCATATTCCGCCATCAGGACCGGGAGGTCTGAGGGTTTGTTAGCCCTCTATTTGGGGATTGTTACACCTGTCACCGTAATTCCAATGTCGATAATTAAATATTTGAATTATTATTTTTTTTACTTAACATGGACCTATGTCTGTTTTTCTAGAACGAAACATTGAGTGGATTTTCCACACTACACCGCTGCATTACATCCCAAGTGTGATGCATGAAAGCATGCTTCGATCTAAACCCAGCCTTAAGAGTGTAGGTTTTACGGACAGCCACTTCCGATCAATGTCAAAGAAGCAAGATGTTGAAAGAGGGTTTGGGAACTATGTTCACTTGACGACGAACCCTTATCCTCCAATCCTCAATGCCAAACTGTCTGGCGGTTTTCCACATTGTTCAATAAAGATTCCTACAACATCAGTCGACGATGAAGAGTTGGACTTTTGCCGATATAATGTTGCCATGAGTAGGTATCTGAACCGTCCCGGTGGTACTCCATTGAAAGAGTCGGATTCAAATGGTCGTTTTTATGACGGGAAGCAAATCCCAGTCGCACGTTTGAAAGCCGACAAGAGGGCAATGTTAAGTGCTCACTTTCCGAATAAAACAATTGAAATTCTGAAATCTGGGCAGCTTCATTTGGATGAGAGCGCGAAAGTTGTCGCTTATAGCCAAGCTGATGCTGAATTGATTGAACGAATAAAAGAAAAAAAGAACTGTCCTTGGGAAGTCTTGATCGATGATTTGAAATATCAACCTGATCCAGAGCATTGGTGCGAGGTAAATAGCTATGTCGAAACAGTCCTCGAAAACCCGGACTGGCGCGGAAACGAATTAGAGTTTGATCGATTGTGAAGCAAGAGATCGTCTTGTTCAGTGGCCCAATTGCTGTTGGAAAGTCGACGCTTTGCAAAAACCTCGAAAGTAACTTTGATTTTAGAAAAATCAGTAGCGGAGAATATCTGCGGATTAATGCGTCCCAAAAAAATCTCGAGTTATCACGTGAAAATTTGCAGGCTCTTGGAGATCAATTTGACGAAGAAACTGATTTTGAATGGATAGTAAAAGACGTCTCAAAGCCAATACTCGAAGAAAATGCTGACCATGGACTATGGTTCGTCGATGCTGTTCGAAAAAGGAAGCAGGTAGAGCACTTCAAGGCTGCTTTCTCACACGTGTGTCACGTCCATTTGACGGCTAGGGAAGATATTCTTCTTAAAAGATATAACCAACGTAACACAGACGGTGAGATCAAAGAGGGAATAACCCTATACGCTGAAGCTGTGAACCATCCCAACGAACAGGCAGCACGAGGACTAATTAGGTTTGCGGACCACGTCATTGATTTATCCAACACTTCTCCAAGCGCTGCCGCCGAGCTGGTTTTCAATCTTATCGAGGGGAAGTAACTTGCAAACGATCGTAGTGTTGACGGGACATACATGCGCCGGAAAAACCAATTTAGCTTTAGGGTTAGAGCGAGATTACGGTTATTTTCGCATCAAGACCAGTGATGTCGTTCGAAAGCATGCCGCTGTTCGAAATTACGAGCCAGATCGGAAATTTTTGCAAGAATTTGGAGATGATCTGGATCGCGAATTTGGCAGCAAGTGGATATTTAATTATGTTGACGGTGAAGTAACAAACAATCCGCAATGTAGAAAGTTTGTCGTCGATAGCATCCGTACTGCAAAGCAATTAGAATTTTTCCGTGCGCATCGGGAAGCAAAGATAATTCACGTGCATTTATTTGCTGGCGAAAATCATTTACGTGCCCGATTTGATCAAAAGTATGGCGGAGACACTGGATATAACAGCGCTGATATCATCAAGCGAGAATCTGACATCAAGCGATTCAAGGAAGACGCGGATATCCGGATCAATGTGGAAGGCACATATGGATCAGATACTTTAGTGCGAGTCGCTGCACAGCTAAATCTATACCCAGCTCCCGAAACGAAAAATGTCGATGTAATCGTTGGTGGTCAATTTGGCAGTGAAGGCAAGGGGCATATCGCGGCATACTTATCAAGTGAGTACGACTATCTTATGCGCGTTGGAGGGCCAAACGCTGGACACACTGTTTCGGGGAAAAAGGACATTTTTACGTATCATCAACTGCCATCAGGTTCCAAAGATACAGACGCCAAGATTTTGCTGGGGCCCGGAATGACGATTTATGTTCCGAAACTTATTGAAGAAATCGAAGCATGTTCGATCACATCAGAGCGTTTGTTTATCGATCCAAATGCAATGATAATTTCTGATGAAGACATTGAAAATGAAGAAACCTTACGGCGCACAATAGGATCTACAAAAAGTGGCAGTGGTGCTGCTACTGCTCGAAGAATTATGGGACGAAGCGATTCATCCGCAAAACTTGCAAAAGATGTTATGGAGCTTCGGCCATATGTTGGAGAAGGTCCTCACTATCGAGGTTCGTCAATACCGATACTAGAACGAGCGTTCCGAAACAACCAAAGTTTGCTGTTAGAGGGTACTCAGGGCAGCGCGTTGAGTATTTATCACGGACCATACCCGCATGTTACATCTCGGGATACAAATGTTGCCGGTTGTTTAGCCGAGGCGGGAATACCACCAAGCAGAGTTCGACGGGTCGTTATGGTTGTGAGACCTAACCCCATTAGAGTTGCCGACCCTGATGGTGACGAAGGACATTCTTCAGGTGAGCTTAAGGGACTTACTTCATTTCGTGAAATTGCGGAACAATCTGGCCTACATAGAGAAACTCTGGAAAAAAATGAAGTTACGTCAACTACTGGGCGAGACAGAAAAGTCGGAAAATTTGATTGGGAACTATTTCGGAGATCGTGTTCACTAAATGCTCCGACCGACCTTGTCCTCACATTTGCTGACTATATCGATGCCGATAACGTGAAAGCACGGAGGTTTGGTAGGCTATCACAGGAAACTCAGAAATTCATTGAAGATCTTGAGCGAGTTGCCCTCGTGCCGGTTTCAATGATATCAATAAGGTTCCCTCGGTCCGAAGAGGAACGGCAGGATCCAAGAAGCATTATTGATCGTCGGACTTGGCGGACAAATCCACACTAAAACCATCGCTCCATGCTAGCGACATTGCACGATAGGAATGCCTGCGCTAAAGCCCTCCCGAACGCGATTCATCAACCGTCTGCGCTGCCTGCAACGCTCTCCCCATTCGGTTGAATCAACGACAAGAAAACGGAGCAACTATCCATGACAACCACCGGCAAAGACACCCTCGGCACCCGCTCGACGCTCAGCGTCAACGGCACCGACTATGCTTATTATTCGCTCGCGAAAGCGGCGGAAAAGCTCGGCAATATCGACAAGCTGCCTTACACATTGAAAGTGCTGCTGGAGAATATGCTGCGGTTCGAGGATGGCGGCTTTACCGTGGACGCGAAGGATGCGCAGGCGGTGGTTGACTGGCAGAAGGAAGCCAAGAGCGCGGCGGAAATTCAATATCGCCCGGCCCGCGTGCTGATGCAGGATTTCACCGGTGTTCCGGCTGTTGTCGATCTCGCGGCGATGCGCGACGGGATCAAGGCGCTGGGGGGCGATGCTGAAAAGATCAACCCGCAGGTGCCGGTGCATCTGGTCATCGACCATTCAGTAATGGTCGACGAATTCGGCACGCCGCAGGCTTTTGAACATAATGTCGAGCTGGAATATCAGCGCAATATGGAGCGTTACGAATTTCTGAAATGGGGCAGCAAGGCGTTTGACAATTTCTCCGTTGTGCCGCCGGGAACCGGCATCTGCCACCAGGTGAACCTGGAAAATATCGCCAAGGCGGTCTGGTCCTCGCCGGACGCCGAGGGCAATATGGTTGCCTATCCCGACACGTGCGTCGGCACCGACAGCCACACCACGATGATCAACGGTCTCGGCGTGCTCGGCTGGGGCGTGGGCGGGATCGAGGCGGAAGCCGCGATGCTCGGCCAGCCGGTTTCGATGCTCATTCCACCGGTGGTCGGCTTCAAGCTGACCGGCAAGCTGGCCGAGGGCATTACCGCGACCGATCTGGTGCTGACCTGCGTGCAGATGCTGCGCGAAGTCGGCGTGGTCGGCAGCTTTGTCGAATTTTACGGACCGGGCCTGAAGGAACTGTCGCTCGCCGATCGCGCGACCATCGCCAATATGGCGCCGGAATATGGCGCGACCTGCGGCTATTTCCCGATCGACGAAAAGACGCTGGAATATCTCGAACTGACCGGCCGCAGCGCCGAGGATATCGCGCTGACCGAAGCCTATGCGCGGGAGCAGGGCTTCTGGCGCTATGACGAGACGACCAAGGACGCGATCTACACCAAGACGCTGGAGCTGGACATCGGCAGCGTTGTGCCGTCGCTTTCCGGACCGAAGCTGCCGCAGCAGCGCGTGTCGATGGCCGAGCTGGACGAAGAGTTTAACCGCGACCTCAAGAAGGTCTTTGGCGTCGATGATGACGGCAAGCGGGTCGACGTCGAGGGCAGCGACCAGGGCTTTGCCCATGGCGATGTCGCAATTGCCGCGATCACCAGCTGCACCAACACCTCCAACCCGACGGTGCTGATCGCCGCCGGTCTGGTCGCGCGCAAGGCGCGGGAACGCGGGCTGCAGCGCAAGCCATGGGTGAAGAGCTCGCTGGCGCCGGGATCGCAGGTGGTCACCGACTATCTCGACAAGGCGGGGCTGAGCGAGGATCTCGACTATCTCGGCTTCAACCTGGTCGGCTATGGCTGCACCACCTGTATCGGTAACTCGGGGCCATTGCCGGCGCCGATTTCCAAGGCGATCAACGAGAATGATCTGGTTGCTGCCTCGGTGCTGTCGGGCAACCGCAACTTCGAAGGCCGCGTGTCGCAGGACGTGCGCGCCAACTATCTCGCTTCGCCTCCGCTGGTTGTGGCTTATGCGCTGAAGGGCACGGTGCGTCAGGATATGTACGAGACGCCGATCGGGCAGGGCAAGGACGGCGAGGACGTGTTCCTGAAAGACATCTGGCCGACCAACGCCGAGGTGACCGACATGGTCAACAGCTTCGTCAACCGCGACATGTTCATGAGCCGCTATGCCAATGTCTACAAGGGCGACGAGCAGTGGCGGGCGATCGATGTCACCGGCGGCGACACCTATCAGTGGCGCGCGGGCTCGACCTATGTTGCCAACCCGCCCTATTTTGACGGCATGACGATGACGCCGGAGCCGATCAGCGATATCATCGAGGCGAAGACCTTGGCGCTGCTGGGTGACAGCATCACCACCGACCATATCTCGCCAGCCGGCGCGATCAAGGAGGACAGCCCTGCCGGAGAATATCTGAAAAATCATCAGGTTAGCAAGCAGGACTTCAACTCATACGGCTCCCGCCGCGGCAACCACGAAGTCATGATGCGCGGCACTTTCGCCAACATCAGAATCAAAAACGAAATGGCCGACGGCAAAGAAGGCGGTTACACCAAATATAACGGCCAGATCATGCCGATCTACGACGCCGCAATGAAGCACAAGGCCGACGGCACGCCATTGGTCGTCATCGGTGGCGAGCAGTACGGCACCGGCTCCTCCCGCGACTGGGCGGCGAAGGGTACCAACCTGCTCGGCGTCCGCGCTGTGATCGTCGAAAGCTACGAGCGGATCCACCGGTCGAACCTCGTCGGCATGGGCGTATTGCCATTGCAGTTTGTCGAAGGCACCGATCGCGAAATTCTCAGCCTCGACGGCACCGAGAGCTTTACGATCAAGGGTGTTGCCACGCTGAAGCCGCTACAGGAAGTCGAAGTCGAAATGACCCGCGCCGATGGCACGCAGTCGACCTTCAAGACGATCTGCCGGATCGATACCGCCAATGAAATGGAATATTTCCTCAACGGCGGCATCCTGCATTATGTTCTGCGGAATCTCGCGAGCTAGTCAGCCGCATCAAATTGTGCATAGTCGGGGCATAGGAGAGAGACTCTATGCCCCGACTGCGCGAAATACCGCGAGCCGAAGTCACCGATGACTATGTCCTCGGTCTTTACGATATATTGTTCGGCGATCGCGATCCGGTGGCAGAACCGGGCACGGCAACCGGTACGCCGGGCAACTGGTGGACCGTCTTTGCCCAGGTCCCCGACGCTTTCAAACATATCAGCGAGGGCTTCGGTTTCTACCGATCCTCCAATCGCAAACTCGATCCGAAATTGCGCGAACTCGGCCAGACCCGCGCCGGCTATGCGGTGGGATCGCAATTCGTCTATTCACAGCACAGCAAGGCGATGCGCTTCGAGGGCTTTTCCGAAGAGCAGGTTAAGGCCATTCCCGACTGGCAGGTGGCCGACTGTTTCAGCGATGTCGAACGCGCGGTGCTCGCTTATACCGATTGTCTCGTGCTCGAACGGGGCAGGGTGCCCGACGGCGTTTTCGCGGCGCTGAAAAAACATCTCGGCGAAGTCGAGATACTCGAACTCACCTACATCACCTGCACCTATATGATGCACGCAGTGATGAGCCGGGCGCTGAAACTGGAATTTGACGATGTGCCGGAACGCGTCGTCGAAGTGCCGGCTCCCGATGGCGCCACCGCCGATGTCATGGGCATGGTCGACAAACGGAAGGGAGCGAAGCCATGAGCTATCACCATCTCGCCCTCGCGGCGAAGGACATGAAGGCAATCCACGCATTTTACGAAGGCGTAATGGGTTTCGAACTGGTCAAGGTCGAGATTGCCCCGGTCATGGGTGGCGGCTGGGGCAAGCATTTCTTCTACCGGATGGACGGCGACGACAGCCGGTTCATCGCCTTCTGGGAATTGATGGATACGCCGGGGGAAGGCGGATATAAGTTCGACCTCAACGAAGCCGCCGGAACGCCCCAGGGCACCAACCATTACAGCTTCGCCGTCGATACGCCCGAGGAAATCGTCGCCTGGCGCGAGAAATGGAACGCGGTCGGTCTCGACGTGCTGGAGATCGACCATAATTGGTGCCACTCGGTCTACACCCGCGACCCCAATGGCAATATGGTGGAATTCTGCCTGACCACCGGCAGCTTTACCGATGCTGACCGCCGGCGCGCTCTGGCCGCGCTGGACGAAAGCGAGATGAACCCGTCACCGCCACCGGCGATGATGAAACAGTGGCTAGCCAACGACGCCTAGCTGGCGACGTAAAGTTCCGGCTTGGCGCTGACAGTTTCGCTGTTCGCCTGCAGCCCGGTCAGGATCGTATTGATCACGATCCGGAGACGATCTTCGGTCGCCAGATGCATCATCTGCATCATCAGCTGGGGATTGCAGAAGGGCTGCATCATGGTGTTGACCAGTGACACGACCGTGTCGAGATCGAGTCCCTTGAAATAGCCCTTGTCCATCGCCTCGGCGAGAATCGACGCCATATAGTGATCGGCCAGATCGACATAGCCCTTGATCACCTCGAAATGCTCGTTGCCAAGCTCCATATAGGATTCGAAAAGTTCGGGATCCTCCTCGTAACGCGCCCGTTTGATAACGACGCGTCGGGCGAAAAACTGGTAGAGCTTCTCTTCCACGGGCATGTCGGCGGACACCAGCTCTTCCATGATCGCCAGCAATTCGGCGAACCATTCTCCGGCCATGGCTTCCGCCAGCGCGTCCTTGTTTTCGAAGAAGCGGTAAAGATTGGAGGGCGACATGCCGACCGCGGTCGCCAGATCGCTCATCGTGAAGCTGATAGCGCCTCTTTCCTCGATCATCTTGTCGGCGGCAGCGATGATCCTTGCCCGCGTGGCGGCAATATCGGTTTCGGGACGTGGCATAGGATGACTCCTCCCAAGAGTTCCTGGCGCGGCATCATAGCCGCTGTGATCTATATAGGTGATACAGTTTTCTGATAAAAGACGTAACCCTTCATTTTTCAACTACCCCGGAGGTAATCTTTAACTATTCGCCGACATTTTTCGCGGCTAAAGTGGCGCGATGACAGACGATCAGGCAAATGCGGCAAGTCCGGCAGAGTTGAAACCCAAGCCCTCATCCGGACCGCTGGATCCGGTCACCGGCAGCATTCGCCTGTTCCGCCGCTGGTGGCGGATGGTCGTCCGGGCCGATGTCGACCAGCAGGCGGTGATCGACAAAGTCCGGGAAGACAGCGGTTTTACACCCCATTTCGCGTTCATGACATCGATGTCGGCAGGTATCGCCATTCTCGGCCTGCTGTTATCTTCTCCAGCCGTCGTGATCGGCGCCATGCTGCTGTCGCCGCTGATGGGGCCGATCATGGGAGCGGGCTTTGCCCTGGCCGTCGGTGATTCGGCCTGGCTGAGAGAGAGCGGCAAGGCGATCGTCCTGGGAAGCATCATCTCGATCCTGTTCGCCGGACTGGTGGTCACCTTGTCGCCGCTGCAAACCGTCACCGCCGAAATCGCCGCGCGCACGCGGCCCAATCTGTTCGATCTGCTGGTCGCGCTCTTCTCCGCCCTGGCCGGTGCCTATGCGATGATCCGGGGACGGATGGGAACGATTGTCGGCGTCGCCATCGCCACCGCCCTGATGCCACCGCTGGCGGTGGTCGGCTTCGGACTGGCGACCTTCAACTGGGCCGTGTTCGGTGGCTCCCTGCTGCTGTTTTTCACCAACCTGATGACGATTGCGCTGACCGCGACCGCGATGGCGTGGCTCTACGGCTTCCGCTCCTATCTGTCCGAACGGCAATCGCAGTTCCAGATCGCCGCCATGGTGGTGGTGTTCATCGCGCTGGCGATTCCTCTCGGCCTTTCGCTCCGCCAGATTGCCTGGGAGGCCAATGTCTCGCGCTCCGCCAACGGTTATATCAAGGACCAGTTCGGCAAGCGCGCCAGCGTCTCGCAGATCGAGATCGATTTTGACGCCGACCCGATCACCGTTAACGCCACTGTCTTCACGCCCACGATCATCGCCGGAGCAGCCGAACAGAGCTCGCGGGTCCTGAGCCGCACGCTGGGCCGGTCGATCACCGTCAATGTCGACCAGTTCAAGGTGGAAACCGGGGAAGATGCCCAGTCGGCCGAGCTCGCTGCGGCCAAAACCCAGGCACAGGCCCGGGAAGCCGAAATTCAGGTGACCCGCTTGCGGGAAAATCTTGCCCTCATCGCCGGGGTGCCCGTCGATGATGTCACGCTGGACAGCAACAAAAGGCGGGCTGTGGTCGTTGCCAAACCGTTGCCCGGTGCGTCGCTCGCATCTTATTATGCTCTTGAACAGCGGGTGATGGCGGGTGCGAAAGGATGGATCATCAGGTTGCAGCCGCCAGCGATTGCTTTGCCGGACGTGAAGATCACCGATGGTGCGGTGGATCCGCTATCGGCTGATAATCTTGATCTGATTATCTGGGCTGCCGAGCGAATCAGTTTGCCACTGGGCATGAGCGGCACCGCGGCAGACCGTAGTGTGGCGCGCGAGGCTTTGAACGCAGCGAATGTCACAATCACCGAGGAATCAGATAGAACTGCATTTGGCAACAGCGTGAAACTGCGCTGGCTGGCCCCGTCGGATAGCGCCAGCCCGAACCCGTAAGCATTTAGGCGAGGTTCATTTTCAATGCGTTAGCGTCCAGTTTGAAATGGGGAGAAAGAATATGCGGCCTTTTGTTTTTACCGGATTGTTGCTCGCGACCGCAGCGGCTCCGGCGATCAGCCAGTCGTCCGCGGACGAATCGGCGCAAGGCGATGTCTCGGTCACGATCTACAATAACAATCAGGCGCTGGTGCAGGATGTTCGTAGTCTGAGCTTGCCCAGAGGGCGCAGCAAACAGCAGTTTCCGGATGTCTCGGCGCAAATTCGCGCGGAAACCGTGACGCTGTCCGGCCCCGGTATCGGCATTGTCGAGCAGAATTTTGATTTTGACCTGCTCACCCCCGCGAAGCTGATGGAAAAAGCTGTCGGCCAGACCGTCACCCTGATCCGCACCAATCCGGCGACCGGCGCGGAGACCCGGGTGCGGGCGGAAATACTCGCGGCCAATGGCGGCGTGGTCATGAAAATCGGCAATAATATCGAAGTGCTGCGCGACGATGGTCTGCCTGTCCGGGTTATTTTCGATCGGGTGCCGCCCAATCTAAGGGCAAGGCCGACGCTCTCGATCACTCTGGAGTCGACCGGAGGGCGGGTCCCGACGACGCTCAGCTATCTGACACCGGGCCTCGGCTGGAAGGCGGATTATGTGACGCTGTTTGACGAGGCCAAGCAGACGATTGATGTGCAGGGCTGGGTCACGCTGACCAACAATAGCGGCACCGATTATCGCAATGCGAATATTTTGCTGGTTGCGGGAAATCCCAGCAGTGGGCGAGGGCGAAACAGCTCGCCGCAGTGGCCGACCGGTACGATTGACAGTGCCGGGACCGAGTCCGGCGATCGGGAGCGGCTGGGAGACTATTATCTCTATCCGCTGGCCGAACGGACGACGGTCGCCAATGCCCAGCAGAAACAGGTCAGCTTTCTGGATGTAACCGCCGCCCCGGCACGCAAAATATATGAATTTACCAACGGCTGGCTGGGTAGCCGCGACAGCGCCAGCGCCAGCTCAGTGTTGAAATTCTCGACATCGCGCATCGGCGGTCTGGGCGACCAGCTGCCCTCCGGGATCATGCGCGTCTATATGCGCGACAAGCGCGGCGATCCGCAATTTATCGGCGAAAGCCAGATTGAGGCGACGCCTATGGGTTCCTCCATGTCGATTCGCACCGGCGAGGCCTTTGATGTGAAGGTAAAGACTGTGGTCGAGGAGCGCACCCGCCGCTCCTCCAGGCGCTGGCGGACCAAGATGCGCTACGAGGTTACCAACGCCCGGCCCGAGGCCGCTACGATCGACCTGGCGCAATCGGGACTGTGGGGGGACGTGCGTATCGAGCAGGAGAGCCAGGCCAGTGAGCGCGTCTCGGCGGACAAGGTCGAATGGCGGCTCAACGTACCCGCCAACGGCAGTGTGACGGTCACGGCAACCTTCGACAGTCGCTATTGATCGGGTACCCAGCGCTATGACCGTCACCCGGTTTCTGGCCTTTCTGTCAGTGCTGCTGTTCTCGCAGACCGACCCGCTTGCCGCTCAGCAACTGGTCATTTCCGACCAGCCCGAAGACGTGTCGATCACCATCTACCGCGCACCCGGGCGTGGGGAGGGGGCGATCAACGCCAATTGGCCGCAGGGCTACGCGCTGATCACAGAGACCCGCACGGTCCGGTTGCCGGCTGGTCATGCGATGGTGCGTTTCGAAGGCGTGTCCGAAGGCATGTTCCCGGAAAGCGCAATTGTGTCCGGTCTTCCCGATGGCGTGCGAGAGAAAAACCGTGATGCGCGACTGTTGTCGCCGCAAGGTCTGGTGGACGCCTATCTCAAACGCGAGGTCTCGATTACCCGTACGGACAAGGCGACAGGGGTGTCGCGCACCCAGAATGTGTTTCTTACCGCGGGGCCGGACGGCGGCGTGATTTTCGAAAGCGAGGACGGCTTTGAAGCGCTGCGCTGTACCGGCCTTCCGGAGCGGATGACCTTTGCCGAGGTGCCGGAAGGGCTGTCGGCAAAACCGACGCTTTCGATCCTTACCACCGCCCGGCGTGCGGTGACCGCGACCTTGACCCTGACCTATCTTGCGTCCGGTTTTGACTGGCAGGCCGATTATATAGCGACCGTCAAACGGTCGGAAGCGGGCGAGAAAGCAAAGCTGGACCTGTTTGCCTGGCTGACCGTGGCCAACGGCGGCAACCAGAGTTTCGAAAATGCCAATATGATGGCCATTGCCGGGGAACCGAACCGCGAATCGCGTGACGATCAGGTGCGTCCGGTGGGCGGCGGTCTGATCATCCGTTGCTGGCCGATGCAAAGAACACATGAAGTGCCCTATAATCCGGGCTATCTGCCGCCGCCTTCACCACCGCCAGCGCCCATGATGATGGATGACGCCAGCGGCAATGTAATCGTGGTGACGGCCGCGCGCCGCAATGAGAAGATCATGGAAATGGGGTCGCCGGTCGCGGTTGTCGTGGCCGAACAGGAAGATCTGGGCGATCTGAAATTGTATCGCGTGCCCGAGCGGGTGACGGTCAGCGCCAAGGGTCAGAAACTGGTCGCCATGATCGTCCAGCCCGATGTCAGCTTCGAGCGAATCTATATTGCTGACGCCAGGGACTATGGTGAAGACAGTCAGGCGGTGTCCTATATCCTCCGGAGCAGGAATGATGCGAAAAACGGGCTTGGCGTCGCGCTGCCTGCGGGCAGTGTTGCGGTCTTTGAAAATAGTGCGATGGGACCATTGCTGGCGGGCGAAGGCGCCTTGCCCGACCGGGCGATAGACAATGAAATCGAAGTGGAAGTCGGCGATTCGCCGGATGTGCGATTGGCGGTGATACGGCGCGGCCAGTCGCGCCGGAGTGCAAAATTTGAGGCGGTCCTGACCAACGCCCGCGATCATCCTGTGACCGTCGAGATGGAAATTCCCTTTGACCTGTCGGGCCGTCGCAAGGGCGTCACCACGATAGACGGTATTCCGACCTGGCGGGTGACCGTTCCGGCCCATGACGAGGCGAAGCTCAATTATACCGTCAAGCTGCGCTGACCAGGCCAGCGATAATCAGGAATATTTCTTTTTCGATTCCTCGGGAATCACGCGTGGGTGATGATTTTCGTCCAGGGCGACGAAGGTGAACAGTCCGCTGGTTACCGGCACCTGTTCCTCTGCCAGATTACGGGAAGCGATAACATCGAGCCGGATGGCAACGGAGGTCCGACCGATACGCTCGACCCGGGCATAGACCGAAATCAGGTCGCGGCTGAGAATCGGAGCGATAAACTCCATCGCTTCGATGGCCACCGTTGCGGTCGAACCGCGCGCGACGCGTGCCGCCATGATCCCGCCGGCGATGTCCATTTGCGACAAAACCCAGCCGCCGAAGATATGGCCATTGTTGTTCAGATCGCGCGGTTGGGGCGCAACGCGCAATACCGGCTGCATCCTGGTCAGTTCCTTGAGGTCATCTTTACCCATCAGCGTCTATTTCCTTTGATACCGGATCGTCGATCGATTCGTCATGGCCGGTGCCGCTCGACAGGAACACCAGCCCCATCAGGGCTGCCATCAACATCAGGGCGAATCCTACGCCGCCGGCGGTAGCAATATACATGTGGATCGAAACCCAGCCGTGCAGATAGAAGAGAATGGACAGGGACACGGTGATGCAAACCAGCGTGAACAAAGCCATGCCGCGCATGAGTCGCCAATATCTGGACCAGGCGACGCTGGCATAAAGCGGATCATCCAGGCGGGACGGTTGGGACAAGGGGGGTCTCCATTTGTTTTCGGTACATTGGACAGGCCGCCTGCTACCATCAAGTGCAATTGCGATCAAATCTATGCTAAGGATAAGCGACAAACGGAATCGAAGGCGAGGAGAGCGACGATGACCATTCAATCTATTTTGCACGCACGCAGCGGCGAAATATTCAGCTGCACGGCTGACATGTCGGTTTCCCAGGCTGTCGAGATATTGGCAGAAAAACGCATCGGTGCCCTTCCTGTGCTGGATGGCGACGGGGTTATCGGGATATTCTCCGAACGCGACGTGCTCCACTGTCTGCGGAAATTCGGTCACGGCGCGCTGGACCATATGGTGCGCGACGTGATGACATCCGATGTGATTGTCGTCGACTCAGGCAAAAGCGTGATCGGAGCCTTGTCGCTGATGACCAAAAGACGGATCCGTCACTTGCCCGTGGTCGATGACGGCAGCTTGGTCGGTTTTGTCTCCATCGGAGATCTGGTCAAATATCGAATCGACAAAATCGAAAGCGAAGCCGCCGCTATGCGAGACTATATCCAGTCGGCCTAGCGAATCGCGATGCCATTCTGTTTCAGATAGGCCCGGCTGGCTTCCCGCACGGCTGCAGCGCGTTCTACCGGATCGGGATAACGGTCGCGGCAGGCTTTTGAACGAATTTCAAGACTGAGCGGAATATCGGCCGGCAGCGCCTTTATGATATCGGCCACCGGCAAGGCACCTTCCCCGGGGCAGCTCCGCAAATCAACGGCGTCCTCAAGATAGGCTTCGAAACTGCTCTCGCAGTCCGCGTTGCCATCGCATATCTGCGTATAGGGCAGCAAAGATGCTTCCAATCCTTCCAATTGCCCGGCGACATGGCCGGCGCGCCGGAAGTGGAGCGTATCGATCAGCACGGCTGCGGCCGGATGGTCGGCTCGCCGCACGATATCGAGCGCATCATTCATGGACTGCACCGCGGTAATCATCAGGAACTCCAGCGCAACGCGCATTTTGCCCGGCGCTGACCATTCGCAGAGCTGGCGAAGCGCCTCTGCAGTCCGGTCGTGATCGGGCTCCGCGCTGACCGCCAATATATTGGCGGCGCCGAGATCGATTCCGGCTTCGATGATCAGCTTATGCTCGTCGGTCAGCTGGCCGCCCTCCGGTATCCACACAACCTCGACGTCCAGCACCGAGAGGTCATGGTCCCGAATCGCTTGCAGCGTCGCCTGGCGGGCCTCTGCTGTCCATTTTTCGGGTTCGATGGTGAAGCCGACATGGCGGAAGCCCGCTTGCCCCGCTGCACGTGCCACTGCTACCGGTTGGAACTCGGGCAATGTGCCCGCAGCCAGAGATAAATTATGCGCCATCAGCCAAGGCTGCGCCGTTCACAGCCTTTAGACAATGGGCATTTTAAGCAGGCGAAATGAGCAAGAGATTATCGCGATCATGCTGCGATTCGAAGCTGGCCCATTTGGCGCCTTAAATGGTATCGGTGCCAAGCTCGCTCGGAACGGGTTCCGGTGGCTTGCGCCGGACGATCAGCCGGACCATCTCCGCCAATGTCGGCCTGGCGATTATATATAGCAATCCGATATAGGCGGTTCCGCCGGTCGCCACCAACAGCGCCAGCCGCGCATAGACGATCATCTCCGGCAGCAATTGGTCCGTCATATAAACGATCGCCGCCATCACGACCGATGCCGACAGACCGGGCCATACGGCTTTGCCAATCTCCCAAGCGGTGACACCGATATGGTGATTCGACTGGGAGAAGGTGAAGATCGTCAGTAGCGGAAAGGCAATGACCCAGCTCCAGGCAAGACCGTAAACACCATATTGGATGCCGATCAAAAAGCTGACCGGCATCAGGATAGCGCCGAACATATTGGTCCGGGCCGTCACTTGCGGGCGGCCAAGGGCGTTATTGGCCGGCGTGAACAATATCTGCAGCGTCATCATCGGCATTGCCAGCGCGAGTATCGCGACAAAGGGTGACATCTCGACCCACTTGGGACCGAATAATGTCTCGACGACCGGATAGGCGGTAACGGCCAGTCCCAGATATATAGGGCAGGAGAGGAGCATGATCAGCCGAATCGCCTTGAGGAAGGACCAGGCCAATGCCCGAGGGTCCGATTGCAGGCGCGAATAGGCCGGGAAGGCAACTTCGTTCAGTGGCGGAACGAATTTCGCGGCAAAGATGGTCGTCAGGAACAGCGCCTCGGCATAGAGTCCGAGTTCATGGGGCCCGAGAAAGCGGCCGGCGATGAAAATGTCGGACTGGCTCTGGATAGTCCAGAACAGGTGGCTGGCCAGCAATGTCGCGCCGAATCCGAACATCGCGCCGGCGCCTTTGAAATTGAATGTCGGCAGAATATAAAATTTGACCGCGATCACGAGACAGATTGCGCGACTCCAGAATATGGCCAGCGGCGCATAGACCAAAGTCCATACGCCATAGCCGTTATAGGCGAAGTAGAGGGCGGTGACCGCGCCCGCCAGCGCAGAGATAAGGTTGATGATGGCGGGCTTCTTGAACTCCAGGTCGCGAGTCAGCAGCGCTTCGGGCAATGCCATGAAAGGAGTCGCGAGAAAGATAAGGGCCTGGACCCGCAGCAGATCCGCGACGATCGGTTGCCGATAATATTCCGCAGCATAGGATGCGAGAATCAATTGGAGGATGGCGATTCCCCCATTCAGCAGCAAAAGCATGCCGAAAGCCTGTCGAATCCGGATGGGTTCGACTTTTTCTGCCTGAATGATCGAACTGACCAGGCCGTATCCGTTCAGGAAACTCAAAAAAACCAGCACAACCTGGGTCATTGCGAAAATTCCGTAATCTTCTGGATTGAGTATCCGGATCACGGCCAATGTTGCGCCCCAGGAGATGATCTGGGCCAGTATTTGGGTGCCGGAACGCCAGAAAACTGCGCTTCTCACGCGACTCCCGAAACTGCTTTTATCGGTCAGGGGGGCGCTTTCATTCATCATGTTTCAACGTTTTTTTGGCCTCTAAATGGCTGGAAAAGCGACGATAGCGGCCAAATCCAAATATTTTTAAAACAAAATTCAAAAAGTGTGTTGACGGAATCGGGCGCTCCATCTAGAGACCTTTTCACCGGCACGAAGCGGCTCACACACGGGCCCCACAGCGTTGGTCGTCAAAATTTGTAACAACGGTTCTCCCCGGTAGCAATAGCGGGAAAAATCGTTGTCTGCGTTTTTCGATGGGCTCTTTGACATTGTAATAATAGATGAAGGGACATGTGGGCGGCGGCCCCAGACCCGGGAACTTCAAGGTTCCGGTGCTCTGGTAAGTTAAGTCGTTCCATAGGTTCTAATCGGATTTATCCGGTTGGTTCCGAACATGTCCTTTATATGTATCCATATACGTAAAAAAGATTTGTGCAGGAACGGCTCCTTGAAATGAAGCTGTTTCGGTGGATTGCAAACTTCGGTTTGTGCCACCATTACAGGACATCAAACTTGAGAGTTTGATCCTGGCTCAGAACGAACGCTGGCGGCATGCTTAACACATGCAAGTCGAACGAGATCTTCGGATCTAGTGGCGCACGGGTGCGTAACGCGTGGGGATCTACCATAGGGTGCGGAATAACTCAGAGAAATTTGTGCTAATACCGCATAATGTCTTCGGACCAAAGATTTATCGCCCTTTGATGAACCCGCGTAGGATTAGCTTGTTGGTGAGGTAAGAGCTCACCAAGGCGACGATCTTTAGCTGGTCTGAGAGGATG
>CAXHZT010000014.1:0-89897 GCA_964022345.1 uncultured Sphingorhabdus sp. | reverse complement strand
AGCGCAGGAGAAACACATGAAAATCACCAAATTTTTGGCTGCTACAGCTCTTGGCAGCGTCATCGCGGTATCGCCGGCCTATGCGCAGGATGTGCAGGAAGAAGATACGTTCGAGGACAATGTCATTGTCGTCACCGCTTCCAAGCGTGAAACCACATTGCAGGAAACACCGATCTCGGTATCGGTGACAAGCGGCGAAACGCTTGAAAACGCGCAAATCCGCGACGTGCTCGATCTGCAAACTGTCACCCCTTCGCTGCGCGTCAGCCAGCTGCAGACTTCGTCAGCATCGACCTTCATCATTCGCGGTTTTGGTAACGGCGATAACAATTTCGGCATCGAGCCTTCTGTTGGCGTATTTATCGACGGCGTGTTCCGTTCGCGCTCGGCCGCGGCTCTGTCGGATCTTCCCAACGTCGAACGCATCGAAGTGCTCAGCGGCCCGCAATCGACTTTGTTCGGCAAGAACGCTTCTGCCGGTGTGATTTCGGTCGTTACCCGCGCGCCGCAATTCGAATTCGGTGGATCGGTTGAAGCCGTTTATGGCAATTACGACAATGTTGTTCTCAAGGGCGATATCACTGGCCCGCTGACAGACAATATCGCGTTTTCGGTCGACGGCAGCTACAACAGCCGTGACGGTTACTCCCGAATAGTCAATCTGGACGAAGAGCAGAATAACCGGAACCGCTGGGCGGCTCGCGGTCAGCTTTTGTTTGAACCAACATCCGATCTGACAATCCGTGCGATTGGTGATTACTCGCGAATCAACGAAATTTGCTGTCAGGTAACCACCGTTGTCGCCGGACCGACCGCTGGTGCTATCCAGCTGCTCGGTGGCCAGTTCTCGACAGACCGGTTCAGCTATGACGCTTATCTCAATCAGGTGCCGGTGAACAAAGTCGACAATTATGGTGGCTCGGTCCAGGTCGATTATGAAGCCGGTGCGCTTTCCTTCACTTCGATCACCTCTTACCGTGAACTGAAGAACGAGTTTATTTCGGACATCGATTACAGCAGTCTGGATGTTGCGAACGAAACGCGCAACCAGAAGGTAAAGACGTTCACCCAGGAATTCCGTGTGGCTTCGGACTTTGATGGTCCGGTCAACTTCCTGCTCGGCGGCTATTATTTCGACGAGAAAATTTCTCAGATCAGCCAGATCGAAAATGGCTCGCAAATCCGGGATTTCTTCGAAATCCTGGCTGGTGGAAACCCGGCAGATGTCATTGCGGGCAACCCCAGTGTGTTCAATGCCGTTGAAGCTGGCCTTGGTCTGCAGCAAGAGTCTATTTTCCTCACGCCGCTGCTCACAGCCGAGCAGTTTTCGATGGACAATACGTCCTATTCGATTTTCGGGACCGTGGATTTCGAACCGGTTGAGGGTCTCGTCATAACAGGTGGATTTAACTACACCGATGACAAGAAGGACTTCGCACTCGCCCAGCAGAGCTTCGATCCACTGGGTCAGATAAATCTGGTTGATGCGTTTATTACAGGCGCAACGGCCGGCGCTGTAACCACCCGGGATCAGTTTCAGGCACTTCCGGCGGCCAATCAGGCAGCATTGCTGGCTGCGGCAACGGATCCAACCGTAAATACGTTGCTGGGCCTTTCTGCGTTCCAGTTTCAGCCACCGTTCGTGACGATCCCGAATGCGGTTGAAGATGGCAAGACCCGCGACGACAAATTCACTTATCTGCTGCGCGCATCTTACGCGGTCTCCGACGAAGTGAATGTATATGGTAGCTATGCAACGGGCTTCAAAGCCAGTTCGGTTAACCTGTCCCGCGACAGCCGGCCTTCCAGTGCGGATTATGTTGCAGGCCCAGGCGGATCGTCATTCGCCGCTCCAGCTTCGCCAATTCTCGACGCTGGTCTCGCGGTTCCAAATCTGAGCAGCGGTTCCCGCTTTGCCGGACCGGAAAATGCGACGGTCTATGAAATCGGTGTCAAAGGTCAGTGGGAAGGTTTCGGCTTTAACCTCGCTATGTTCGACCAGACCATCAAAGGGTTTCAGAGCCTTGCCTTTACCGGCACTGGTTTTGCCTTGCAGAATGCTGGACAGCAATCGGTCAAAGGTATCGAGTTCGATAGCACTATCACGCCAACCGACGGGCTGGTCTTCACATTTGCGATGACCTATCTTGATCCGCTGTTCGATAGCTTCCCTGGCAGCGTTCTCGGTGATCTGACCGGCCAGAAGCCGGGCGGTATCCCCGAATTCGCTATCGCGACCTCGGCGACCTATTCGCATGAATTTGGTGCCAGCGGGAATATGTTGATCACGCGAATTGACTATAGTCATGAAAGCAACACACCGATTAACAACGGCCTGCCGACCTTCAACGCCGGTCTGGGCAATACCCAGATTTTCAGCCGCGAGGTCAATCTGGTTAATGGTTCGATGACGCTCAAGCTTGATAATGGTCTGGAACTTGGCGCCTATGTTCGCAACCTGTTCAACGACCAGTTTCTCACGACCGTGTTTGACGGTGTCGCACAAGCGGGAACCGTGTCGGGTTATCCGAGCGCGCCGCGCACCTACGGTGGCGTCGTTCGCTTCAAATTCTAATCGACACCCGTTGCGAAAAAATGGAAGCCCCGCCGGGAAACTGGCGGGGCTTTTTCGTTTCATCGGGCCTGTCAAGTGCACCGAAGATCTGGGGGCGATGCAAAAATAGAACATGCAGGTGCATTTTTATCATTTCCGACTGGACTTAATCGCGCGATTAGTTGAATATTGCGTCATTGGGGGGATGAGTAAAAGCTTCACTCCTCAATGCTCACGTTGGGATTAGGGAGAGAGAAATGCATAAATCGCTATTATTGGCTGCTACAGCTATATCGACAATGTCCGTACCCGCCATGGCGCAGGATCAGGACGAAGGTGCCATTAACGACAATATCATCATCGTTACCGCGCAGCGTCAGGCACAAAGTGCCCAGGACGTGCCGATCGCCGTTTCGGCATTTTCGCAAGAAGCTCTCGAGGCTCAGCAGATTGAAAATAGCTCCGATCTCCAGCTAACGCTCCCGAATATCACATTTACCAAAACCAATTTTACCAGCTCAAGTTTCACCATCCGCGGCATCGGCGACCTCTGCGTCGGCGTGTCGTGCGATCAGGCAACAGCCATTCACTTGAACGATCAGCCGCTATTTTCGACACGACTGTTTGAAACAGAGTTTTTCGATCTGGCTCGAGTCGAGGTTCTGCGTGGCCCGCAAGGCACATTGTTTGGACGCAATGCCACCGCCGGTGTGGTCAACGTGGTCACCGCCAAGCCCAGAATGGGTGAGTTCGAGGCCTCCGGCGATGCCGAATATGGCAATTACAACGCGATCAAGGTCAAGGGGATGGTCAACGTCCCCATTGGTGACAGCATCGCATTCCGCGGCGCCGGCATTTACGTGAAGCGTGACGGCTATACGACCAATCTCAACGGTGGCCCCGATCTTGATGATCGCGATCTGTACTCGATCCGTGGCTCTCTGCGTTTCGAGCCTGGCCCGGATACAACGATTGATCTGATGGCTTCCTATTTCCGTGAGAACGATAACCGGATGCGGATCCAGAAACAATATTGCCAAAGAGACGAGACCGGCATCTTGGGTTGTCTGAACAGCCGTCGCGATGCGCAGCCGTTCAATGCCAATTCGACCTTTACCGCCGCATTGTCGTCGCAGGAGTTTTTGGCCACCCAGGGAATTCCGACCGCTTTCGCGCTCGGCAGTCTCTATGGTCCCGATCAATATGAAGGTCTTTCCATCCCGGCAGATTCGCGGACGGTGAACACTGCTTTTACGCCGGAATATTTCACCAGCGAACTGACCTTCCAGGGCAAGATCGAGCATGATTTCGGACCGATCAGCGCCCAGCTTTCCGGTACCTATCAGAAGGTTAAGCTCGATTCACGGCAGGATTATAACAACAATATCGGTCGCCGGGATATCTATGCACCTGCTCTGAACACGCTTGCTGCAGCTGCAGCCGGTCTGGTTCCGGGCTTGCCGGCCGCCTATTTCGCGCCGATCGCCGCTGCGATTATTCCCAATGGACCGGACGGCGTATTGTGTACGTCTGACACGGACACGATCGGACTGGGCGCATTTGGCGGCAACAGCAATTGTGCGACAAGTCCGCTGCAATATGACCGGTCAAACCAGTATAATGACAGCTGGTCGGCAGAGGCAATCATCTCGAGCGATCTGGATGGTCCGTTCAACTTCCTCGTTGGCGGTATTTATGCCGACTATCATCTGACCGAGAACAGCTATTATGTGAATGCCTTCGCGATTGACTATGTGGCAGGTCTTCTCGGAACGTTTACGGCGCTCGGCAACCAGGATGCTGCGGGCGACCCGGCACCCCTGCCGCCGTCGTTCCTCGGCACGCCATATTTCCGCAACAACACTGATGATCTGACCGTCAAATCCTACGGACTGTTCGGCGAAGTCTATTTCGACATCAGCGACACGCTGAAACTGACCGGCGGCTTGCGGTACAATAATGACAAGAAAAACGTGCAGGCGCGTTCGACGCTCGCAAGTTTCCTTGTGCCTTTCGGTCAGACAACCAATGCGTTTGATTCGCCTTTTGTCGGATCATTCGATGCTGATCCCGGTACGCCCGGCAACCAGATCTTCCAGAATCGTCAGGTTAAAAATGACGAAATCACGGGACGTGCGGTGCTCGACTACAAGATCAGCGACGAAAACCTGGTCTATATATCCTATTCGCGAGGATATAAATCGGGTGGTCTGAACCCGCCATTGCAGCCGATTTTCGCGGTTCCGGAATCTTTCCGGCCCGAGCAGGTCGATGCGTTTGAAATCGGATCGAAAAATACCTTCGGCGACGGGGCGCTGCAACTCAACGTGACGGCCTTCTATTACAAATATAAGGATCTGCAGCTCAGCAAGATTGTCGCTCGGACGGCGGTGAACGAGAATATCGACGCCGATATCTATGGTGCGGAAGTCGAGGCCGTCATTCGCCCCGATCCGGACTGGATGATCAATCTGGGCTTCAGCTATCTGCACACCGAAGTGAAGGGTGATACGTTTAACAGCGATCCGAGAGACTTTGGCGGTGGCCGGGCCGATGCCGTGATCATCAAGGATATCACCAATGCCTCAAACTGTGCCGTCGCTTCCGCTTCCGGAAGTGCTGCAGGCGTGAACCAGTTCGTCAACACGGTGAATAATGTCATCAACGCCGGTCTGGTTCCCGGACTTGCCGCTGGTGCCGGACTGCAGCCAACCGTCGCTTTCCCGGCTGATGGCGGTATCGCCTCTACCGGTGCGTTCGGTGTTTGCGGTGTGCTCGAAGCAGCTGCGGCGGGCGCCTTTGCCGGAGCGGGACTTGATCCTGCGGCCTTTGGCGGAATAGAATATTTCGCCGCCGGTGTGCCCAAGAATATCCGGGGCAACCAGCTGCCACAGGCACCGAAGATGAAATTCTCTGTCGGCGTGCAATATTCGATGAACTTCGATAACGGCATGAGCCTGGTTCCTCGGGTAGACCTTGCTTATACAGGCGAGAGCTACGGCAGTATCTTCAACGGTAATGTCAACCGGATCAAAGGCTATGCGCAGGCCAATGCCCAGATCCAGCTGAACGGCACGGATGATCGCTGGTATGTTCGCGGTTTCATCCAGAATGTCTTCGACAGCAATTCGGAAACCGGTCTCTATGTAACCGACCAGTCTTCGGGCCTCTACACCAATGTCTTCACGCTCGAACCACGGCGTTATGGCATCGGTGCGGGCTTCAAATTCTGATCTGAAGCGACCATGATATGAAGAAAGCCCTGCCGGGGAACCGGCGGGGCTTTTTTTATCGAAAATGCCGTTGTGCGAAAGCGCGCCCTGATCCGGATTTGAGATATTTCTCGAAATCGGCAGCCTTTTGTCGTTTGGGAAAACCGTGAATCGATATAATTTTCCAAGGCCGGTATTTTTTGGTGTGCTTCGATTTTCCCGCATTATGATCTTTCAGGCGAGATTCGATGTCTTCAGCCAAACCGACATAATATTGATCCGGGTCGCTTTCGCTTCGCAGAACATACGCGAAATGCATAAAGTCCTCCTTCGCTAAAGCTTCGGCGGACAGCCTTGTCTCCCAGCGGTCGCTAGACGGCTGGCTTGCCAGCCGAAGCTCCCGCAGGGAGCGAAGGCTGGTGCCGAATATCCGACTCGAACGGATGACCTACCGCTTACAAGGCGGTTGCTCTACCAGCTGAGCTAATTCGGCATGCACTGGATTTGCTGGGCGCTATTAGCGTCAAACCACGCCAAAGGTCCAGCCCTCTTTTTGCGCGATCTCGTCGGTCATGGCGGTCGGGTTCCAGAGCGCAGGATTGGGCGCTTCCCGTTTCATCCATGCGGCGGTGATCAGCGCGTCGGTGCTGTGATCGTCATAGCGGGCCAGTCTCGCCGGGACGGGCGTATCCAGCTTCGCCAGCGCCTGTTTGAGGCCGGCGCGATCACGGACTTTGCTGCGGCCTTTGGGCTGACCAGCGGCGAGAGCAGCAACCGTCGTATATATTTCTACAATCACAGGACCGCTGTCGGGAACCGGATCAAATGGCCAGACGGGTATCGCGCCATTCAGTTGATGCAGCAACCGCATGCCGGTGAGGCTTGATTTTCCGACCTGAGCCGCGCCGACCAGATTGAAGCAGCTGGCGCTGTTCGCCTGTCCGGTGGCCCGCTGGTGGCGCTCGACTTCGCGCAGGCGCCCGGTACCTCCGGTAAAAAGATCGCCGACAATGCCTTTTCCATGGCGGAAGTGGCGGCTTGCCTGCCGATGTTCCAGAAAGCTGGTGACATTCAGATGGGGATCATCACGGCACAAAGCATCGATTTGCCGCCACAAGGCCTTCGCATCATCGGGGCTCTCGTTCCATTCCGGGAAATAGGCGTCTTGATCAAGAAAGGGCAGCGCCATCGACAGGTCGAAACCGATCAACATATCCTCCCGATCCTCTGCGAGACGCAGGAGCCATGCGAGGACATCTTCCCGCGACCAGCGCGGGTCAGGTGATATCAGGGCAGGGGGGGCTTCGGGACCGATGACGGCGACCGCGATACCGTGCGGACGCTCGGTTCTGGCGCCCGACCAGTCGATGCAGGCAAAATGGGAGAAGCTACGCACCGGCGATCCTTAGCGGATCAGACCGGCAAAAGAAAAGGGCGAGTCCAGAGGACCCGCCCTTGTTCTGCAAATTGTCGGCCAGAGCCTATTTTTTGGCAACTGGCTTGCGCGCCGCGGGCTTCCGCGCTGCAGGCTTGCGCGCAGCGGGTGCCTTTGGCTTCGGCGGATTGTTGCGCAGGTCTTCGAGAACCTTGCCAGCAACATTGCGACCACCCCAGCCAAAGGCCAAGGCGGCGGCGGCGGCTCCACCAATCACCAGTGCGGTGAACGCGGTTTGCACGATTTCTTCGCCAACGCCCATGAACTGCAGGCCCATGAAGGTGAACAGCACGATTGTCGCGTATCGGATGATCGTTGCTGCCATGCTGCCTTCGTCTGCCGTGCTCATCACACGGGCAAGAAGATTGGCGATCAGGAAACCGGCCATGATCACAACGCCACCGAACAATACCCGGCCGCCCAGTTCGAGAATCTGGTCCAAAATCTGGGTCAGTTCAGGAAATCCGAGCAGGCGCGTCGCTGCGATTGCAAAGAAGAGCATGATGCCGATCTGCGCGATGCGTGCCAGAATTGATGTCAGAGATGTTTTCTCCGGCAATATTCCGATAGCCGCAATGGATTGGTCGACGCCCAGTCCAGGCAAGATGTCCTTGATGATCTGAACGACAAATTTGCTGATCAGATAACCGAGGCCCAGAGTGATCGCCGCAGTGAAAATCGCGGGCAATGCCTGGAAGATGGTCCGCAGCATTTCGCTGGCCGGTGCCGAGATTGATTCGATATCAAGAATATCGAGAGCAAAAATCGCAACGAAGATGACCGTCAGAGCATAGACTATCGAGCCGATGGTCGATGAAATCTGACTGTTCCCGGTTGCCGTATCAATGCCACCGCGGTTGGCCCATTTGTCGAAGTCGAATGTCTGCAAAGCCGTTACGACCAGATCGCGCAATATATCGGCAATTTTGAGACCAACGAAGAAAACAACCACGGCCATTACGATGCCTGGCAATGCCTGCATAACGGTGTTGAGCAGTCCTTCAATCGGCTGCACGACGCCGCCGAGGCCGAATACGGTCAGAACCGCAATCAATCCGAAAAGCCAGATCAGGAGGCTGGCGATTTTGCCCAGCGATTGACCCAGCGATGCGCCGGATCCGGTGTCGCGTTGCAGGAAGCCGATATTATCGACCAGCTTGGCAAAAGCCCATTTCGCGGCCTTCGCGAGAGCCCATGTTACGAACAGAATGACGATCGCCAGACCGATCTTCTGTCCTATTTCTATCGCTAGCTCGGTATCCAGAGCATAATTGCCTATTCGCATCCCGTCCATATAGCATCCCCTACTTGAAATAATGTTTCGTCTGATACTTTCATAACACAATTGTAGGGTAAAGGACAGAAATCAATCGCGAAGCGGAATTACAGCGGCGTAAAAACTCGTAAAGATCAAGAGCTTGTCGGTATCTCTATAATGACGCGCCCAATCGCCTGGCGTTGCTTCAGCACCGTGAGGGCCCGGGCAGTATCGGCAAGGGAAAAGCTATGGGAAATATGCGGACGCATGGCCCCCTGAACGGCGAGTTCGCGTAGCGCCGTGCCTTGTCGCATGGCCAGATCGGGATCGCGACGGGGGCCTTCTCCCGCGCGCACTCCGATAACACTATAAGTCTTGATCAGTACATGATTGGCGGGGAAAGAGGGGACGCTTCCGCTGGCAAAGCCGACGATCAGATAGCGTCCGTTCCAGGCGATAGCGCGCGTCGCGGTCAGCGCCAGATCACCGCCGACGGGATCATAGACGACATCCGCGCCGTTGCCGTCTGTCAGCGTCTTCACCTTTGCCGCCAGTTCTTCGTCCGCAGGATTGAGCACATGATCAGCTCCGGCTTCGAGGATCGTATCGCGCTTTGCCTCATTCGACCCCGTACCGATCACCGTCGCGCCGATATGTTTTGCCATTTTGACCGCTGCCATACCAACGCCACCACTCGCGCCGAGTATCAGGACGCTCTCGCCCGCCTGGAGATTGCCGCGCTCGACAAGAGCGTGCCAGGCGGTGGATGCACCGGTCTGCCAGCAGGCTCCTTCGCTGAATGACAGCGCCGCGGGCAGGGGAGAGACGGATGTTGCGCGAACGATCCATTGTTCGGCAAGGGCGCCACCCTTGCCGCCCGCCATCACGCGGTCGCCCGGTTTGATATTGTCTACATCGGGTGCGACTTCGATCACCTCGCCGGCTGCTTCCAGCCCAGGCACAAAAGGTGGATCGGGGCGAAATTGATATTTGCCGTCCGTCATCAGCAGGTCAGGAAAGTTCAAGCCCGCCGCGTGCACGCGGATACGGACCTCGCCGCTCTGCAACGGCACCGCCTGCTGTTCGACCAACCGGATAGAGGAGGGGCCGGTGAGGGCGGTGCAGACGGCAGCCTGATATCCGGAATTCATGATTTTCCTGCTGCAATTATGTCTTTGGTGAAGGCTTCGATATCGAAGCGATTATCGCTGCTATCATAGCCGCGGCGAACGATCACGAGGTCGAGCGAAGGAATGATCACCAGATACTGGCCGCGATTGCCGAAACCGGCAAAGCTGTCGGCGGGGATGCCCGGCGATTTGTTCATCAGCCAGAAGGTCGCACCATAGCCGAATTTCCGTTCTGCAGGCTGTGGCCCGGAAGGCGTGCTGACATATTGCCGCCAATTTTCGGGCAGCAGGCGCTCTCCATTCCACAGGCCGTTGTTCAAATAGAGAATGCCGAGGCGCCCCAGATCCCGCGCCGTGGTCCACACCTGGCTGGAGAGGATATAATGGCCTTGCCAGTCGGTTTCTGCGTAGGTCCGCGTCATGCCAAGCTTCTGGAAGAAGCCGAACGGATCGAAATCCGGATGCTGCGCGCGCGCAGCATGGACCGCCAGCAGCGTGTCATTATTGGCATAGCGAAAGCGGTTGCCTGGTCGATAGAGCAGAGGCCATGCGGTCGCACGTCCTGTGACGCTTGCACCGCCCATATAGAGCGGGTCCGTCCGGTTTCCGGCGGTATCACTGACCAACCCGCTGCTCATGCGCATCAGCGCGTCAATTGTAAGGGATGCCCTCGGGTCGCCCGGCTTTTGCCATTCGGGGATCTTTGCTGGGGCATGGATGTCAACCTTATGTTGCTCCACCGAATGTCCTATGAGGGTACCGGCAATTGATTTTGCCACCGACCATGTCCGTTGTGCGGTGTGCAGATCATGCCCCGGCTTATAGGCCTCTGCATTGATCTTGCCATTTTTGATAATCAGGACCGCACTGGTTTTTCCACCATATATGTCGGTCTGGAAGGCCCGTTCAGCGGCGCTTTGGAAGCCGGTTGATCGTCTGCTCCCTGTTGTAACAGCGTCCCGGTCGCCCATCGGCCATGCCCGGTCGTCGAAATATTTCCGTTGTTGTGGCGCTGGGCGGGTTTCCGATTTCTCGAAGCCGATTGGCATGGCGGTGCAACCATTCCGGCTGTTCCAGATGGCAACCCGCGGCGGCGCGTCATCGGCGAATGGCACACGGACTTCGCGCGCTTCCGTGTCGACATCTTCGGCGAGTGCGGGAACTATCTCGGCGACGCGATCATAGATGCCGGTCAGTTCGTCTGCTTTGATGTCTGCCAGCGATTTGCCTCCGTTCCACAATCCGGAACAGATGAACTGCGCTTTATAACCGGCAGCCAAAGCACGGTCATAGCGCGCCATGTCGTCGCTCTGGGCGGTGGCTGCACTGCCGAGCAAGGCCCCGACGGCGCAAATACTAGCGAGTTTTTTCAGCACGCAATTTCTCCCAATAATCCAGACGTTCCCGTATCTTATGCTCGAAGCCGCGATCCACCGGGCGATAGAATTGCTGCGCCTGCATTTCTTCCGGCCAGTAATTGTCCCCGGAAAAACCGTCATCGCTTTCATGATCATAGCTATAGCCGGCACCGTAACCGATATCCTTCATCAGCTTGGTCGGGGCATTCAATATATTCTGCGGCGGCATCAGCGAGCCCGTGTCTTTTGCCGATTTCCACGCTGCCTTCTGGGCCTTGTAAGCGGCGTTCGATTTCGGTGCCGTCGCGCAATAGAGACAGGCCTGGACAATCGCCAGTTCCCCCTCGGGACTCCCGAGAAATTCATAGGCCTGCTTCGCGGCCAGCGTCTGGACCAGCGCTTGAGGATCCGCCATGCCGATATCCTCGCTGGCAAAACGGACAATACGTCGCAGAAGAAATAGCGGTTGTTCCCCGGCGACCAGCATTCTCGCAAGATAATATAGCGAGGCTTGCGGATCGGATCCGCGCATCGCTTTGTGAAGGGCGGAAATCAGATTATAATGGCCCTCGCGATCCTTGTCATAGACCGCCATCCGGCGATGCAGAATCTTGGCGAGCTTCGCAGAATCCAGCGGCTCCTTGATATCGAGCGAGAATAACGTCTCTGCCTGGTTGAGCAGAAAGCGTCCGTCGCCATCGGCGCTTGCTATCAGGGCCTCTCTGGCCTCGGCGGTAAGCGGCAGACTCTGCTCTTCGAGCCGTTCCGCTTTTTCGACCAGCTGTCCAAGCGCGCTGCTGTCCAGCCTGTTGAGGATCAGGACCTGCGCGCGACTGAGCAGAGCGGCATTGAGTTCAAAAGACGGGTTCTCGGTGGTCGCTCCGACCAGAACCACCGTACCCCGCTCGACATAAGGCAGGAAACTATCCTGCTGCGACCGGTTGAAGCGGTGGATTTCGTCTACGAATAGCAGCGTGGCCTTACCCGACTGGAAGCGCATCTCGGCTTCCGCAAAGACCTTTTTCAATTCCGCCACGCCGGAGAACACCGCCGAGATGGCCTTGAAATGCAATTCTGTCTGATCTGCCAGAAGTCGCGCGAGGCTGGTCTTTCCTGTGCCCGGTGGACCCCAGAGTATCATTGACGACAGTCTGCCGGCAGCGACCATTCGGCCTATCGTACCGTCGGTACCGACAAGATGATCCTGTCCGACAATCTCGCCAAGCGCGCGCGGTCGCAAGCGGTCGGCCAGTGGCGCGTCCGGAGCGCTGTCGGTCCCTTCCGTCTGCTCGTCCTTGTCGTCAAACAGGCCTTGCATGTCTAGCGGACGGCGGCTTGCTGGATCGGACCATGGCCCGCCTGCCGCTGGCGCACCAGTCGCATATAGGTTTGGGCAACCGCGTTGTTGATCTGGTCCCAGCTATACTCTTCGGCACGCCGTTCACCGGCCGTGCCATGGGCATGGCGCAGGTCGAGATTTTCGCAATAAAGTTGCAGTGCATCTGCAAATTCCCGCACGGCACCGGGTGTAACCAGTTTGCCGGATTCGTTATTCTTGACGAGGCTCTGGCTGCCCGTTGCCTTGGCCGCCACGACCGGCAAACCACAAGCCATAGCCTCCAGAGTGACATTGCCGAACGTTTCGGTGATCGAAGGGTTGAACAGCATATCCATGCTGGCAACGGCCCGGCCGAGGTCGCTGCCCTGTTGAAAACCTGCAAATATTGCTCCCGGTATGCGGTCTTCAAACCACTGTTGCGCGGGACCTTCGCCGATTACCAGCACCCTGTGGGCTACCTTTCGGCGTTTCAGCTCGTCAATCGTGTCCGAAAAGACGTCGAGGCCCTTTTCCATCACCAGCCGACCGAGAAAGCCGATCACCGGTATGGCATCGTCTATGCCGAGCGATTGGCGCCACGAGAGGTCCCGGCGACCGGAGTTGAATATTTCCCGGTCAACACCGCGGGACCAGATGCCGACGTCATAGTTCATCCGCTGGTCGCGCAGCACCTGTGCCATCGATTCCGAAGGCGCTACCAGTGCGTCGCACCGGCGATACAGACGGCGCAATATTGCCTCGATCACAGGCTCCAGAAAGGCGAGATTATAATAGCGCGGATAGGTTTCGAAACGGGTGTGCACAGAGGCCAGCACCGGGATATTCTGCCGCCGCGCCCAGGACACCATCTTGTGCCCGACCCGGTCGGGACTCGAAATCTGCATGATATTGGGACTGAACCGCTCGAGATCCCTGCGCACATCGGCAGAAATCCGGGTGGGAAAGCGATATTCCCCACGCCCGGGAAAGGCGACAGAAGGCACGCTGACCAGATCCCCGGTCGGTTCGAACGCCGGTGTGTCGGTTGTCGGCGAATAGACCCGGACCGCCGCTCCCTGCCGTAGCAGATAGTCGACCAGCCGGTTGAGCGCCTGGTTGGCTCCGTCGCGCACGAAATTATAATTGCCGCTATACAGGGCAATGCGAAGATCACTGATTTCCATTCGCGCCTTCAAGCATAGTCGAGGGGAAATTGCCAATATGAACTTGGTACGCTAGCAGTCTGTCATGATAAGGACGACACTCGACCATCTGCTGGTCAGCACACCGGAAAAATTTGGTCCTGACGGCGAAATGAGCGCCATCGCCAAAGGGCCGACAGATCAACCCGAGATGCTGGGGTTCGAAGGGTTAGAACGTAACCAAGTCGGCGATCCGATTCGCCACGGCGGACGGGACAAGGCTGTACACCTCTATCCGGCTGAGCATTATGGATTCTGGCGGGAGAAATATCCTGATCTGGATTTACTGGAGCGACCCGGCGCATTTGGCGAAAATTTCAGCTGTAACGGGATGACCGAGGCGGAGCTCTGCCTGGGCGATATTTTCCGCCTTGGCGAAGCCCTGATCCAGTGCAGCCACGGGCGCCAGCCCTGCTGGAAACTCGATCACAGATTCGGAAAGCCGGACATATTAAAGACCGTGATCAAGACGGGAAAATGCGGAAGCTATTTTCGTGTCTTGGAAACCGGAAAGGTGCGGGCAGGGGACGAATTCGTCCAGCAGGACCGGCCATTGCCCGACTGGCCGATAGACCGGCTATTCGGCCTGATCATCGCTGGTCAGCACAAGGGGAGGGCCGCCGATCTCAGAGCGTTGGCTGACAATCCCCTGCTCGCCGAAAACTGGCGACAACGGGCCGCCGCGCTCGCAAAGGACTGATTGCTTTATACATTCACCTGTTTCGGGGGATGCAGACGCAATTTGGTAACCCGGCGGTCGTCGGCCTCGGTAATTTCCAATATCCAGCCGCTGGGATGTTCCAGTCGCTCGCCGACGGTGGGTATATGGCCCGCGAGTACAAAGGACAGGCCGCCGATTGTGTCGACGTCCTCGTCTATTTCCTCGAGAGCCGGGTCAATGGCTTCGCCGACATCGTCCAGTTCGGCTCTGGCGTCCGCTTCCCAGATACCATCTTCCAACCTGACCAGCATAGGAACCGGTTCATCGTCATGCTCGTCCTCGATCTCGCCGGTGATTTCCTCGACAATATCCTCGATGGTGACGAGGCCTTCGGTGCCGTTATATTCGTCGAAGATGATGGCAAGATGGGTACGGGTCGCCCGCATTTCGGCGAGCAAGTCCAGTACGCCCATGGATTCCGGCACGAACCGCGGCTGCCGGAGAAACGGCGTGATGTCGTCGGGATGTTTGTCACCCTTGGCGACGATCGCGAATATATCCTTGATGTGGATCATACCGATAATATTATCGAGATTCTCCCGATAGACCGGGATCCGGCTGTGCCCGTGCTCGGAGAAAATATCGACGAAGTCGCTGAAAGGAGAGCTTTCCTCGATGGCGATCATGTCGGCGCGTGGCACCGCGATATCGTCGACCCGATGTTCGCTGAAATGCAGCATGTTGCGCAACATTTCCAGTTCGAGCGATGATACGTCGGGCTGGCCGTTGGCATCCGTTTCCGAGTCATTCTCGTGGTCGTCGATGACCTCTTCGATCTGCGCGCGGAGGCTATTGTCCTCGGTATTTCGAAACAGCAGAGCCTTCAGACTCCGCCATATTCGCCCGGGTTCTTCATCTTCCTTGGACTGGCCGTTGCTTCTTGCAACGGTTTTTCCAACATCCTTCTCTACGTCGTTCATAGTATTTCTAGATTACCTGTTTTGGGCCGGGTCTGCGTAGGGATTATCAATTCCCAATGTCGCCAGCGCACTGATTTCGCAATTTTCCATGATCCCAGCGTCCACGTCATTCTCGTGATCATATCCTAGCAAATGCAGAGAGCCGTGCACAACCAAATGTGAAACATGTCGGGAAAGCGGAATATCTTTGGCAATCGCTTCGCTGCGGCAGGTTTCGAGCGCGAGAATGATATCGCCTAGCAAGGCTTCTCCATCATCCGTATTGGAAAGGGTTTCGAGCAGATCGGGTTGCACCTGCGGGAAGGAAAGGACGTTTGTAGGCTTGTCCTTGCCGCGATAGGCCTTGTTCAGTGCCTGGACTTCCTCATTGCCGGAGAGCTTCACGCTGATTTCGACCGTGAAGTTGCGCGACAAAAGGTCGGCATGGGACGAAGCCGCGATCGCAGCTTGCGCCGACCGCGCGGCCAGATCGCTCCAGTCCTGTTCTGTCTCCCAGTCAGGAGAGGCCGTCGTTTCAGTCTGGAGCATCTTTGCCTTCATAGGCTTCGACTATTTTCCCGACCAGCGGATGGCGGACGACATCGCTAGCCCCGAATTCGACGACGCTGACGCTATCAATGTCCTGCAATTTGGACACAGCGTCAGCGAGTCCGGAAGTGGCTTCGCGCGGTAGATCGACCTGCTTCGGATCGCCGCAAATCACCATGCGGCTGTTCATCCCGAAACGGGTGAGAAACATTTTCATCTGCGCAGCGGTCGTGTTCTGGGCCTCGTCCAGAATAACAAAGGCGTCCGAAAGCGTCCGGCCGCGCATGAAGGCGATCGGAGCAATCTCGATTTCGCCGCTTTCGATACGCCGCTCCACCTGTTCGGCGGGAAGTGTGTCGTATAGCGCATCGTAGAGAGGGCGCAGAAATGGATCGACTTTTTCCTTCAGGTCGCCCGGAAGAAAGCCAATTTTCTCGCCCGCTTCCACTGCTGGCCTTGAAAGAATGAGCCGGTCAACCGAGCCGCTGACCAGTTGCGACACGGCTTGGGCCACGGCCAGATAGGTTTTGCCGGTGCCTGCAGGACCTAAGGCAAAGATCATGTCATCCCGGGCGAGGGCTTCCATATAATGGGCCTGACGCACGCTGCGCGGAAAAATGGTCTTCTTGCGCGTACGGATCATCACCTTGGGCGCGTCGGCGACATCATTTTTCGTGGCCGTCACGCCGGACGCGGATTGTTTAGCGACTTTCGCGACGCGCGGGTCGGCGGCCATTGCGATAATCGCCTCTACCGCTCCGGCGTCAATTTCCTGGCCCTGTTCGAGCCGGTTGTAGATACCGGTCAGCACCGCGCGCGCCTGCGACACGGCTTCTTCTTCGCCTTCGATCGTCAGTTTCGTACCGCGAGCCGCTATATAGACGCCAAGCCGGTTTTCAATCGCCACGATATTCCGGTCATATTCACCGAACAGATCACCCAGGATTTGGGGGTCATCAAACTCCAGATCCAGTTTGGTGAGTTTTGCAGCGGTTCCGGCTTTCGTTTTCTGGACCATCAGGCAGCGAGTCTTTCTTTGATCTGGCCGGTCAGGCTGTTCGGGCCGGCCTGGGTGATTTCGACATCAACCAAATCCCCGATGGCAAGATCCGGCGAAATGATATGGACCGATTGCAGCCAGGGCGTCTTGCCGATCAACTGGCCGTCGAGCTTGCCCTGTCGTTCGAGGAGGATATCGGTCGTCCGGCCAACAGTCTGCTGATTGAACGCATATTGCTGCTCGTTCAGCAACGCCTGCAGCCTTTGCAAACGTTCGTCCATGACCTCCGGTGCAACCTGATCTTCCATTCCTGCGGCGGGTGTGCCGGGACGCGGAGAATATTTGAAGGAGAAAGCCTGCGCATAATAGGCGTCGCGGACGATCTGCAACGTCTCTTCGAAGTCCTGATCGGTTTCGCCCGGGAAACCGACGATGAAGTCGCCCGACAGCGCGATATCCGGTCTTACCTTGCGCATTTGCTCAAGAATATCGAGATAGCTTCGCGCGCTGTGCGAGCGGTTCATCGCCTTGAGTATCCGGTCGCTACCCGCCTGTACCGGAAGATGCAGGAAGGGCATGAGTTTTTCGACGTCACCATGAGCAGCGACCAGACCTTCGGTCATGTCGTTCGGATGGCTGGTCATGTAACGGATGCGCTGGAGATCGGGAATTTTGTCGAGAGCCCCGATCAGGCCGTCGAGGCCCTGCTGTCTGCCCTTGTCGTCATCGCCCGTCCATGCGTTGACATTCTGGCCGAGCAAGGTGATTTCCCGGGCGCCGCCGTCGACGAGCGCCTTAGCTTCATCGACAAGTTCTGCCCAGGGACGTGATATTTCGGCACCGCGGGTATAAGGCACCACGCAATAGGTGCAGAATTTGTCGCAGCCTTCCTGAACCGTCAGAAATGCGGTTGGCCGTGCCTGCTTGCCGCGGGATGGCAGGACATTGAATTTCGAGATCGCCGGCATGTCGGTGTCTAGCGCCTTCTTGCCCGACTTCGCGACTGCCATCAGCTCGGGCAGGCGGTGATAGGCTTGTGGCCCGACGACGATGTCGACGCTGGGCGCACGGCGGGAGATTTCCTTGCCTTCGGCCTGCGCGACGCATCCGGCAACGGCAATCATCGGGCTGCTGCCGTCTTTCCGGCGCAGCCGTCCGATATCCGAATAGACCTTGTCGACTGCCTTCTCGCGAATGTGGCAGGTATTCAGCACGACCAGATCGGCATCCTCCCCGCTTTCCGCCGCGCTCATGCCCTGATCGACAAGCAGCTCGGACATGCGCTCGCCGTCATAGACGTTCATCTGGCAGCCGAAGGATTTGATATGGAATTTTTTAGGATCAGCCTGGGTCATAGAGCGCGCCTATACAATGGGTTTGCCGCCCAGGGAAGCCGAAAGCGGCTCGGCGATAAGTCTGCGGGCTTCGGCCGCTATATCCTTTCTGCAGGAATAGTGGTCCGGATCGAAGGGCTTCAGGAAATGGACTTCGACGACAAAGCTTCCCGGCCGTGTCAGCAGCCTCCATGCGTTCGATGGCGCGCTTTCATCGCCCGTCCAGCTGACCTCGAGCGCGTTGTCGCCGTAATTCAGGAATATCGGCTGTACCAAAATGCCCGGCGGCGGGGGTTCCAGAACTTTCAGAAGCGGAGCCTTGAACGGGAGCAGCGTGGAGCCGTCGGTTGTGGTGCCTTCGGGGAAAATGGTAATCGCCCACGTTTCCTCCAGCGCATCCCGCAGCTGGTTGATCTGGTCCGCAATGCCCATCCGGTCGGAACGGGAGACAAAGACTGTGTCATTCAGCCGGCACAGCCAGCCGATGATCGGCCAATTGCCAATTTCTTCCTTGGAAACAAAAGCCGTTCCGCTGTGGCCGCCGAGGATGGCGATATCCACCCATGACAGATGATTGGAGATGAAGAAGACATCGCGCTTGATCGGCGTGCCGACGATGTTGACCCGGGCGCCACATGCAAAGGCGGCGATCTTGAGAAATGTCTTCGGCCACGGATTGGATAACCCGAAGAGCCGCCAGATATAATAGAAGGGAATGCACAAGAGCAGGGCGGTGAACAGTAGCGCTATGCGGAATGTAAATCTGAGATAACCCATTGGTGATGCTCCGTCCCACAGCCGATAGGCCATTGGCTGGGTGTCACAGGGGCGTGCTTCCGGGTCGGGGTCAGGCACCTCAGCTTTTTCTGGCGAGAGATACGCCATATAGCTCCATGCGATGATCAACCAGCCGGTAGCCCAGCTTTTCTGCGATCTGTTTCTGCAATGCTTCCAGTTCCGGATCGACAAATTCGATCACTTTTCCGGTTTCAACATCGATCAGGTGATCGTGATGGGCCTCTGGAACAGCCTCATAGCGCGCACGACCGTCGCCGAAATCGTGCCGGTCCAGGATGCCGGCCTCTTCGAACAGCCGCACGGTACGATAGACGGTGGCAATTGAAATCCGGGGGTCCACCGCGGATGCGCGTTCATGCAGTGTCTCCACATCAGGATGGTCTTCCGCATCGGAAATGACACGGGCAATGACCCGACGCTGGTCGGTTATACGCAGCCCTTTTTCTGCACAGAGGGCTTCAAGATCGATTTTTTGGGGCATGGACCCTTTCCGTTACTCGTGGGAAGACTCTATGCGGAGAGCGGGATATTGCAAATAGAAAATTGCGGCGACGATGCCGCAATTTTCCAAATTGAATATTACTGGGGAAAAACCTAATTCTTTCCGCCTTTTTTTTTGCCGAGACCAATTCCCTTGGTAAGCTGCCGGCGTTTTTCGGCATAATCAGGCGCAACTATCGGATAATCATTCGGGAGGCCCCATTTGGCGCGATAATCTTCTGGTGTCATGCCGTAATGGGTCATCAGGTGGCGTTTGAGCATTTTTAGCTTTTTACCATCTTCTAGACAAACCACATAATCCGGCTTGATCGACGATTTAATCGGAACGGCGGGATCGGGGCGTGCCTGTTCGGCTGCTTTGCCCGACAGGCCTGCGAGTGCTCCATGAACGCTGCTAATGATAAGCGGCAGATCAGATACTGCGACGCTGTTGTTACTAACATGCGCGGCAACAATATCTGAAGTGAGCGTAATTAAAGTCTCGTTGAGAGTGATTTCTTCCTCGGTCATATTCTTTTACCTTTGTGCGACGTTTATTATTATGGTGCTTTTTTTGCGCGTTATGATTTACACAAACAAACAGCGGCTGCAACAGCCAAACTGCTGAAGTTTGCGCTTTATATGGTTAATATTGCTTTGTAAGTAACCGCATCGAACTTCTCCATGTTGAGACCGGTATAATAAGCCTTGCGTAACCCGATCTGCTCGAAGCCGAATTTGGTATATAGTCTTACCGCCGGATTATCTGCTCTCATCTCGAGAAAGACAGCGGATACTCCATGCGCTCGGGCTGCGCCAAGCATATGTTCCATCAGCGAATATCCGACACCCTGGTCCTGATATTCCGGAGCAACGGCAATCATGAGAAGTTCTTCTTCGTCTACCGCCTGACGGCTGATGACAAAGCCGCATATGGTTCCGGCCTGCCGGGCAATGAGAAGCTTGGAGCTTGGCATGGACAGCATTGAGCGGCATTGATGATGGTTCCATCCTTCACCAAAAGTCTTGGGAAAGGCGCTGTCCATCACCTGCATGACTTCATTCACATCACCAAGGTCGCCGGACTGGATGTCTATCTTGGAAGGTTCGAAATTGCCGGGTTTGTGGTGACTGGCCATGGCTCAGCCGCTTTTTGCAAGCTGCGCATCCGGCTTACGTCCATAGATCGGCTTTGCGGGCAGTTCTTTCATCACATTCGCGACTAAACAGATATGGGCTGCGTTTGGCAATATGGGAAGATGGTTTTTCGCTCCGACAATTTCGGAAAGTTCCGCTGCGGCCGATCCGGCTATGATGTCGGCCGCGACCCGGGTGGATGCCACCTCCGGTGTCAGTGATGCGAGGGAGCTCGAAGCCTCGCCATTTGCCGCAAAATTCTGCAGAAAATATTCGCCATGCCCTGCTTGCATCGCGACGCAGATGGCCTCGGGCTCCTCGAGCTGGGCGCGGGCCTGCGCGGCGACCAGAGAGAGGCACGAATAGCCGCTGATTTCGGCTCCCCAGGCGAGAGCGAGGGCCTTGGCTGCAGATATGCCTATACGTACGCCGGTAAAGCTGCCCGGACCACAGTTGACCAGAATCCGGTCGGCTTTGCCGCGTCCGGGAAGCTTGGCAATCGCCGGGACGAGCTTTTCCGCGTGACCACGCCCGATTTCGGCATAGTCCGAAGCCAGAAGAATATCATTTTCAAATAGCGCGACGGAACATGCGATGCTGGCCGTATCGATCGCGAGAAGGCGCTCGCCCATCAACCGGTCAGATCAGGCTGTTGAATTTGTCGAATTCCGGGCGTGGGCTGCGTTCAAAAATTGTTGCCGGGTCGCCATAGCCCAAGGTCGAGATAAAATTGGATTTCACATTGGGCTGGTCGGCAAAAAATTCCTGGTCGACCGCATCGTTATCAAAGCCCGACATCGGGCCGGTATCGAGCCCAAGAGCGCGGGCAGCCATGATGAAATAGGCACCCTGAAGCGAGCTGTTGCGCATCGCATGAACTTTCCGGGCTTCGGGATCGCCCTCAAACCAGCTTTTTGCATCAGTATGGGGGAAAAGTTCGGGCAAATATTCGTGAAAGTCCTGGTCCATGCCAATGATAACGGCAGCGGGTGCCTTACGGATTTTGTCCTGATTGCCTTCGGACGACAGGTCGGCCAGCCGGTCGCGTGCCTGCTGGCTGTGGCACCAGATCAGCCTTGCTGGCAGCATATTCGCGCTGGTTGGTCCCATCTTCATCAGGTTCCAGATCGCATGCAGCTGTTCTACCGATACGGGTTTGTCGAGATAGCCGTTATAGGTCCGGGCTTCCAGAAACAGCTGGTCGAGCGCCGCCTGATCGAGTGGAGAATTCATTGATCTGCCCTTTGTCGAATAAAATTAAGCGGCCCGGACTTCCGTGACCTCGGGAACATAATGTTTCAGCAGGGATTCGATCCCGTGCTTCAACGTCGCCGTGGAGGAAGGACATCCGGCGCAGGCACCCTGCATCTTGAGAAATACAGTGCCCTTGTTGAAGCCGCGATAGATGATGTCGCCGCCGTCATTGGCAACGGCGGGGCGCACCCGGGTTTCAATCAGTTCCTTGATCTGTGCGACGATGTCGGCATCTTCCGGATCGTCGTGCACTTCCTCTTCGGGCGGTACGGTGATTTCTCCGGCGCTCCCCGGCTTGAACAGGGGAAGGCCAGCGGAAAAATGGTCTAGCAATATGCTCAGCACCTGCGGCTTCTGATCGCTCCAGTCCGCACCGGGGCCACAGGTTACCGAAATGAAGTCCGAGCCAAAGAAAACTCCGGTCACATCGCCCAATGTAAACAGTGCCTCCGCCAGCGGCGATATCTCGGCATCCTCCGGCGATGCGAAATCGCGTGTGCCGTCGGACATAACCGTTTGGCCCAGCAAAAATTTGAGGGTCGAGGGGTTCGGTGTTTTTTCTGTTTCTATTAACATAGCTGCTATCTGGCGATTATCGGAGGAGCGATCAAGGGCTAAACGTTCGCTATCGTTCGCGAGGCGTTCCGAATCGAGGGAATATTCACTGGTCAGTCAGAATGAGCCTGCTTATATCCGGTTCATGAAACCAATATCCCAGCGCCTGTTTTCGCTTCTTTCCGTTTTCCTGATGGTCTTGCTATGGCCGTCGCTATCAGGGCCGGTAGCGGCACAGGAGCTTCGCGGAGAGGAGCCGTTGCCGTGGCTCTACGAAAATAGTGATGTTCCCGTCGACAAAAGCTGGACGTTCGGCAAATTGGACAACGGTCTGCGATATGCGGTCAAACATAATGGCGTCCCGCCGGGGCAGGTGTCGATCCGGCTGCGGATGGATGTGGGCTCATTGATGGAGACCGACGAAGAGCAGGGCTTTGCCCATTTTATGGAGCATCTGACCTTTCGCGGATCCACCTATGTGCCGGATGGCGAGGCAAAGCGGGTGTGGCAACGTTTGGGTGCGACCTTTGGAAGTGACAGCAATGCAGAAACCACGCCAACCCAGACTGTGTATAAACTCGACCTTCCCAATGCCAACCGGGCCAGCCTTGACGAAAGCCTGAAAATCCTTTCCGGAATGGTGATATCGCCCGGCCTGAGCAAGACCGCGGTCAACGCGGAGCGACCCGTTGTATTGGCGGAATTGAGAGAGCGGGCAGGCCCCCAGACAAAAGTGCAAAATGCGACGAGAGAATTGTTTTTTGCGGGGCAACGCATGGCCAGCCGGGCACCCATCGGCACCGCTGAAACATTGAGCGCAGCGACGCCCGATATGCTGCAGCGGTTTCACCAGCGATGGTACCGCCCTGAAAACACGGTGATAGTGATCGCCGGCGACGGTGATCCGGCTGTGTTCGAGGAATTGCTCAACAAATATTTTTCAACCTGGCAGGGCAAGGGCGAGGCTGGCGTCATCCCCGATTTTGGTCAACCCGATGATACGGATGAAATCAGCAGGATCGTTGTGGAACCCACGGTGCCGCGGTTCATATCAATGGTAATTGCCCGCCCGTGGGAGCAAGTGGAAGATACGATTGTCTACAATCAGCAGATATTGATCGATCTGCTTGCATTGCAGCTGATCAACCGGCGTCTCGAGGCGGGAGCGAGGGCAGGGGGAAGCTATCTTCAGGCCAGCGTAGGCCAGGATGATGTGAGCCGGTCAATTGACGGCACATTCATCAGCATTATTCCGCTTGGGGACGACTGGAAGTCTGCGCTGACGGACGTCAGAGCGGTCATCGCCGATGCAACAACCGTGGCACCGTCCGAAGCGGATATAGCCCGCGAAATCGCCGAGTTTGACGCCGCACTGGCAATAGGTGTCGAAAGCTACCAGACCGAGGCCGCGCGGAAACAGGCGGACGATATCGTCAACGCTGTCGACATTCGCGAGACCGTCGCAACCCCGCAAGTGGCGCTCGACGTTTTCCGCGCAATGCGTGACCTGTACACTCCGGAACGGTTGCTCGCATCGACCCGGAAGCTGTTTTCCGGCACGTCCACTCGTGCACTCATGACATCACCCGATCCGGAGCCGAAGGGAGAAGCCAGGCTTGCACAGGCCCTTCGTTCGCCGGTGGATGCCGCCAGCAATGTGCGGGTGGTGCAATCTGATCTGGGTTTCGAGGCGCTGGATGAAATTGGGCCAAAAGGGGCAATCCTGTCGAGCCGAGAAATTGCACATTTTGAAATGGAACAGCTGGAACTGTCCAATGGCGTCAGGGTGCTGTTGTTCCCGAACAATGCGGAACGCAACAAGATCATGGTCAATGCGCGGTTCGGGAAAGGCTACAGCGGACTTTCCCCGGACCAGGAATCGCTCGCGTGGTCTGGTGCTCTTGCGTTGATGGCCAGCGGCGTCGGCGATCTGGGGCAGGAAGAGCTCGACAAGATCACCACTGGTCGCAGGATTGGTCTGGGATTCAATATCGACAATGATGCTTTCGAGATATCCGCCGATACGCGACCGTCCGACCTTGAGGACCAGCTGCATCTGATAGCGGCAAAACTGGAGTTCCCGCGATGGGACCCAGCGCCAGTGCTCCGCAGCAAAGCGGCCGCGCTGATCAGCTATGACAGTTTTTCGGCGTCGCCCCAGGCGGTGATGGAACGGGATCTGGAATGGTTGGTCCGTGGTAAAGATCCGCGCTGGAAAACGCCGGACAAAGAAGATTTCAAGCAGTTGGACGCCGACAGCTTTCGCGATTTTTGGGAGCCGATCCTGGCCAGCGGCCCGGTCGAACTATTGCTGTTCGGCGACTTCGATCGTGACGAGGCGGTTAATTCCATTCTTAAGACCTTCGGTGCTCTGAAAAAGCGGAAAACGCAGGTCGTTCCATCTACTGCTATTTCGCCCCGCTTTCCATCGCCTCAGGACGGTCCGGCAATATTGCGTCACAAGGGCGATCCGGAACGGGCGGCCGCGATGGTGGCCTGGCCGACCGGCGGCGGAATGGAAAATATCCGCGAAAGCCGGAAGCTGGAAGTGCTTGTATCGATTTTCAATGACCGACTGTTCGAGATTCTCCGGTCCCAGCAGGGCGCCAGCTACAGCCCGCAAGTCGTCAACAGCTGGCCGATCGATTTTAAATCGGGCGGCTATATCGGGGCTCAGAGCCAGTTGACGCCGGACAATGTCGACCGGTTCTACAATGTCGTGGAAATGATCGCCAAAGATTTGCGGGAAAAGCCGGTGAGCGCCGACGAATTGCAGCGTGTCGTCGAACCGCTGCGGCAGCTGATCGCTCGGGCGAGCAGCGGCAACAGTTTCTGGATGAGCCAAGTCGAAGGCGCGAGCTTTAACCCGCAGAAATTTGTCGTTCTGCGAAGCCTCCTCAGCGACTATACCGTCATCACCCCGGAAGAGGTCCAGGCGCTGGCGATGAAATATCTTGTTGACGAGACGGAATGGAAACTGGTTGTCCTGCCCGAAGCCCGGCAGGTGGCCGCCAACGATAATCAGACGGCAACGATTGACGGTAAAATAGCGGCCAGCAACTAGATGCTGTCGACCAGCGCCAGTATCTGCTCGTTGGTCGGCCGTTTTTTATAATCGCGGGAGACCGATTTCGCGATAATCGTGCCACTTTTATCGATCACGAATACAGATGCATAAGGGACGCCTACGGCGCGGCCTTCGGTATATTGCGGGTCCCGCAATCCAAAGGCGTCGATAATGGCGGAAGGCTGGTCCGACAGCATCTCATATTGCAGCATCTGGTTTTTCGAGAACCGGTCCTGCTGCTCCGGGCTGTCGTAACTCAGGCCATAAAGATTATAACCGCGTTCCGCCAAGTCACCGACGATCGCGTTGATCGACTTCAACTGGGTCTGGCAATAAGGGCACCATTCCACTGATCGCGTAAATACGAGGAGGGCAGGGCCGTCCTCCAGGATTTTGGCGAAGCTGGTTTCCCCGGTCTCATTGAGCATCTCGATAGCCAAAGGTATTTTTTCCCCGACTGCCAGGCCAGCGTCGATGGTCTCGGCTTCCGTAATCGGGGTGACGACCCGCTCTGACTCGCTTTGCGGCTGCGCGACGGCGTCAGACACGGTATCGCTGGTCTGGTCGGAACAGGCGGCCAGCGCGATCACAGCAAGGCTGGAACATAACAAGGCAGATCGTGTCATAACGGGCTCCGTTCATTCATGGCTGGAACTATTCGCCCTATGAGAGCGAACAGTTACACGTACATAATGGTCGGCGGATAGTCAGCCGGCAACAGACCCGATATCATTAAAGGACATATTTGGACAGATCGGTATCCTTGGCCACATCGGAAAGCTGTTTTTCGACATATGCCGCATCGACGCTTATTTCTTCGCCGGCCCGGTCCTCCGCGGTGAAGCTGATATCCTCGAGCAGCTTTTCCATGACGGTCTGGAGACGGCGTGCGCCGATGTTCTCAACGGTCTCGTTCACATTCGCTGCAATTTCGGCGAGCTTGCTGATTGCATCTTCCGTGATATTGATTTTGACATCTTCCGTGCCGAGAAGGGCCACATATTGTTCCGGAAGGTTGGCCTTGGTTTCGGTCAAGATGCGGACAAAATCGGCCTCGGTCAGCGCGCGCAATTCTACCCGGATCGGCAGGCGACCCTGTAGCTCCGGCAGCAGATCGCTCGGTTTGGAGATCGAAAAAGCGCCGGATGCAATAAACAGGATATGATCGGTCTTCATGGGGCCATATTTTGTGGCGACCGTCGTTCCCTCGATCAGCGGAAGAAGATCTCGCTGGACGCCCTCCCGGCTGACAGAACCGCTGCGGGCATCGCTGACCGCGATCTTGTCGATTTCGTCGAGAAATACGATGCCATTGGCCTCGGCATCGCCGATAGCTGCTCGCGAGATATCATCATCATCGAGGCGTTTGTCGGATTCTTCCTCGATCAGCTTGTCCCAGGCGTCCGCGACACGCATCTTCCGGCGCTTAAGAGGTGTCTGGTTGAACGCCTTGCCCATCATGTCGGACAGGTTGATCATGCCAACCTGACCATTCATGCCCGGAATATCCATCGGCGTAGACGGCGTGTCCTCGACTTCGATCTCGATCTCCGTCTCGTTCATATGGTTGTCGACCACCCGCTGACGAAAGCTCTCGCGAGTCGCCTCGCTGGCATTTTCCCCGCAGAGCACATCAAGCAGCCGCTTCATCGCTGCCTCGGACGCAGCGTCGCGCACGGCCAGCCGACGACGCTCGCGTTCCAGGCGCACAGCTTCTTCGGCAAGATCACGCGCAATCTGCTCGACGTCGCGCCCGACATAGCCGACCTCGGTAAATTTTGTGGCTTCAATCTTAATAAAGGGCGCATCCGCGAGTTTTGCGAGACGCCTCGAAATTTCGGTTTTGCCGCAACCGGTGGGGCCTATCATGAGGATGTTTTTCGGGGTCACTTCCTCGCGGAGTTCTGCCGGCAATCGCTGTCGGCGCCAACGGTTACGCAACGCGACGGCCACCGCCCGTTTGGCATCCTGTTGGCCAATGATATGTTCGTCCAACGCCTTGACGATGGCTTTGGGGGTCAGGTTCGCCTGCATGCTGCTTTTCTCTTCGTTCATAATGGGAAATTTTCGGCCGAAATCAGCTGTCGCTGGCCAGGGTTTCCATCGTGGTCTGGTCATTGGTGTAAACGCAGACTTCAGATGCGATCTGCATCGCCTTCTTCGCCAGCTTTTCGGCGCTATCTTCATAGTCTTTCAATGCACGGGCTGCCGCGAGAGCGAAATTGCCGCCCGAGCCTATCGCTGCGATACCCTCTGTCGGTTCCAGAACATCGCCGTTTCCGGTGAGGATCAATGTCACATCCTTGTCCGCAACGATCATCAGGGCTTCCAGATTGCGCAGATATTTGTCGGTACGCCAGTCCTTCGCCAGTTCCACAGCGGCCCGCATCAGCTGACCATTGTGCCGTTCCAATTTGGCCTCGAGCCGCTCAAACAGGGTAAAGGCGTCGGCTGTGGCGCCGGCGAAGCCGCCGATGACGGAGCCATCGTGTAATTGCCGTACCTTGCGGGCGTTCGGTTTCATCACCGTCTGGCCCATGGAAACCTGACCGTCGCCGATTACAACGACCTTGCCATTTTTCCGTACCGAGAGGATTGTGGTGCCATGCCATTGCTGCAGGCCATGTTGCTGATTTTCTGTCATGAAACGGGATATGGGTAATCCGTTCCCGATGTGCAACCGATGGTGTGGCCGCCTGGTGTCACGATAGGAAATTCTACACCGCCTTCGGCATTTTTCCCTCGATCATCAGGCAAAAAAATGGCGGCCAAAAGGCCGCCATTTCAAAACTTTATACCAGACCGAATTCAGGGGCTGGTTGGTGTGTCGTCGCTGCCGTCAGCAGCAATAATGATGCCGCCAATTACTGCAGCTGCAGCCAAGATAGCGACAATGATTCCTGAGCCTCCTTCAAGATCATTCTCGCTTTCGACGGTTGCGCTGGTGCGTGCAACAGACGAAACAGGCTGTGCAGCCTGAGCCAAGACGGGTGCGCTTACAAGCGATGCAGCTGCTGCTGCAGCCATTCCAATTTTACCGAAACGCATAATTTGCTCCTTCAGGGTTTCGCATTTCACTCAATACGCGTTAGCCATTGGCATAGCAGTTTGCTCAAATCAACCATGTTATTGTTCATGTTAGTTATTTCGCCGGACAGTTGCAAAGATCACACATATTGGCCGCGAACCGAAATCTTGGTGAATTAGTTGAAATCGCCAGCCTCAGGTTAATGTTTTACTGTCGGCTGTACCGGGGAGCCGCAGATTGCCGTGTTGTGCCGATTCAAGACGTTAACTATGGCGCCTGAATTTCTGCTGGAATATATGGATAATAATGCGTTAACCAATCGGCATGAACAGAGAGACTCCCAGGCAAGCCGTCTTGCAGGAACAGCAGGGCAACCATAGATTCAGGCGTAATATGCCTGGCGACATTGCGAAAATCGCCCGGAAAGAACGGGATTCGGATGCCGCGACTGAAAACCGATGGATGGGCGAAGACGTGAGTCTCTTTGTGCTCAGCTTTCTCGCCTTTTTCACTGCATTCTATACGTTTATCTTCTGATTTTTACCCGTGTGGGGATGTTCAGTCGCAGGCGCGATGGAGTTGCAATCCTAGCCAGGCAGCAACCAGACACATGGCCGTGACAAGCAGGAGCTGGTCCACAGTCGAGACACCCATAAGACTTAGGCCTAGGGCGGCGAGCGCGCCCAAAACCATACATCCCGAATTGACGACGTTGTTGGCGGCGATCGTGCGCGCGGTCTGGCTGATATCAACGGTCGTGGTCAGAAAAGCGTATAGGGGAACAACGAACATGCCGCCGAATATCGAGACCCCCGCGAGGGTCCCGAGCAACGCCCATGCTCCATCATGCAGGATGAAGGTCTTGAATGTATATAGCTGACCCGCAGGAAGGCTTTCCCAGGTTCGTGTGATAAAATAAAGGATGAGCACGAAAACGCCCATCAGGATAACGCTGATGGGTGCGAAGCGTGCGGATACTTCGCTTTTCAGAAGCCGATTTACCAGCACCGAACCAATGGCAATCCCGATGGAGAAAACGCCGAGAAACAGGCTCGCGACCTGTGGCGTTGCGGTCAGGACATTCTCCACGAGAGGTGGAAACTGGATGATCAGTACCGATCCGATGGTCCAGAAAAAGCTGATTGCGATGATCGCCAGATATAATCTGCGGACGTGCATGGTTGCCGATATCAGGCGGATCGAGGAGCGGATAAAATTGAAGTCGATTTTCTCGACTTCTTTTTGTGCCGGCGCTGGCGGCATGAACTGCGCAGCGATGCGTCCAATCAACGCGACAATGATAACGGCGACGATGGCAATCTCGACTCCATTGCCGTTGCGATCGATGATGACGCCGCCAAGGATCGTGCCCGCGAGAATAGCGATATAGGTGCCGGCTTCGACCAGCCCGGTTCCGCCGAGGACTTCATCCCTTTGCAGATGCTGGGGGAGAACTGCATATTTGATTGGGCCGAAAAAGGTCGACTGCAGGCCCAGCAGAAAAAGGGCCGTCAGCATTATTGGAATGGATTGCAGCCACAATCCGGCCCCGCCTATGACAGCGATGAATATTTCCAGCGTTTTTACAAAACGCGTGATCCGGGCTTTGTCATAATTGTCGGCCAATTGTCCCGCGAGCGAGGAGAACAGAAAAAACGGCAGAATGAAGAGACCGGATGCCAGAGCGTTGAAGGCAAAATCCTCTGACTCATTGTCGTAAATGCCATAGGTCACCAGGATGACCATCGAGAATTTGAAAAGATTGTCGTTAAAGGCCCCCAGAAGTTGCGTCAGGAACAGGGGTAAAAATCTTCTCGTTCGCAGCAAATGCGCTGTGTTTTGCATCAAATGGAGTTCTCTTTTCGAGCGAGGAATGAGCGTTGGCCCATCCTTAGCCCATTCCTTCCCGTCGTCAAATCGAATGACGGTCAAAAAAGTCGGGAATATATGGCACAATTGTCTGAATCAATTTTCATTTCTGCCAAATCTGTTTATGCGAAAGTCGCGATGCTGAATTTGCCAAACATATTGACACTCTCGCGGATATTCGCGGTGCCCATTCTGGTTTTTCTGCTTTGGCCGACCTTTGATGCGCTCAGGCCGCAACCGCTGCCGATCGACTATTTGCTTACTTTCGGGCTCTATTGTCTGATGGCGGTAACCGATTATTTTGACGGTTATCTCGCCCGCTCGCAGGGCACGGTATCCAAGCTCGGCATTTTCCTGGATCCCATCGCCGACAAGATCATGGTTGCCGCCGTGGTGATAATGCTTGTTTTTACCCGCGATATCGATGGCTGGCACGTTATTGCCGCGATAATCATCCTTCTGCGCGAGATTACTGTCTCCGGTTTGCGTGAGTTTCTGGCCGGATTGCAGGTCAGCGTCCCTGTTTCTCAGCTGGCCAAGTGGAAAACAGGTTTCCAGATGATTTCCCTCGGTGCCCTTATTCTGGCCGGCGGGCTGCCAGGCTTCCCGATCGTCGAGACGGTGGGATTGTGGACGCTTTGGGCGGCCGCGATTTTGACACTGATCACCGGATGGGATTATTTGCGCGTCGGCTTGAAGCACATGGACTGATGGATCGGACGCTTACCATATTATATTTTGCCTGGGTGCGGGAACGCCTCGGTCGCGACGAGGAACAGGTCCCGCTTGATGAGGGCGCCGAAACAATCGCCGATGTTCTGGCCATGTTGTCCAGCCGGGGCATAGCCTATGCCGAGGTTCTGGCCGACGCAGGCAAGCTTCGCTTTGCTCTGGACCAGGAATATGGAACACTGGAATCGCCGGTCGGCTCGGCAAGGGAATTGGCGATTTTTCCGCCGGTTACCGGAGGATGATCAAGATAAGCGTCGGACCGGACGATTTTGACGTCGGCGAAGAGATCCAGCTGGTTGCCGGCAAGGGCGGCGGTGCGATCGCCAGTTTTGTCGGGCAGGTCCGGGATGACGGGAATATCGAGGCGCTCGAGCTCGAACATTATCCTGCCATGACCGACAAGGCTTTGCGGAAGATTGCCGAAGCCGCACAATCGGATTGGCCGCTTCATGCCATCACGATCATCCACCGCGTCGGGAAGCTATCGCTCGGTGAGAATATCGTACTCGTCGTGACGGGTTCGGATCATCGCGGGGCGGCGATCGAAGCCTGTTCCTTCATCATGGACAAGTTAAAGACGGTTGCGCCGTTCTGGAAAAAGGAAACGCGCGCCGACGGTGCAACAAGTTGGGTCGAAGAACGTGCCTCCGATGTTGCAGCATCGGAAAAATGGCAGACAAAGGACTAGTTCGCGCTACTAGGAACGGGCCTCTGAAACCCAGTTCTGCGCGCCTTTCATGATTTCCGCGAGCAGCTGAAACTCGCTTCGTCTCGGACTGTTTTTTCGCCACACCAAAGCGATGTCGCGGGTGGCGCTGTCGGATTTGAGCGGTCGCGCGACGATGTTCGTGTGGTTCAAGATACCGCTGTCGATGGCCATTTTCGGAAGCAGGGTGAGTCCAAGACCATTGTCCACCATCTGCACCAAAGTATGCAGGGATGTTCCCATCATCCGGGCAGACGCCCGCAGCTCCGGACGGTTGCACGCTGCAAGGGCATGGTCTTTCAGGCAATGTCCGTCTTCGAGCAACAACAGGCGGCTTTCATCGATCGCCGCGGGGTCAATCTGGGCCGGCGGATCGCGCGGATCGTCCTTGGGAATGCGACAAAAAGTTCATCGCTGAACAGAAATTCGCTTTCGATATCGCCGCAGGGAAAGGGCTGTGCCAGCAGGACGCAGTCAGCATGGCCGTGATGCAAGGAGTCGCAAGCTGCCTGGCTGGTCTCTTCTTTCAGATAGAGTTTGAGCTCGGGCCGTTCCTTGCGCAATTGCGGAAGCAGGCGGGGAAGCAGGAATGGCGCGATGGTCGGAATAACGCTCATCCGGACATCGCCGGCCAAAGGTTTGCCGGCCGAACGGGCCATTTCCGACAATTCCTCTGCTTCGCGCAGGATGCGATAGGCCTTTTCGACCATCTGATTGCCGAGATCGGTAAACCGGACTACCCGGCGCGTTCTCTCCACCAGAACGATATCGAGCAAGGCTTCGAGCTCCTTTATCCCGGCAGATAACGTTGACTGGGTAACAAAACAGGATTCTGCCGCTTTGCCGAAATGGCCATATTCCTTGAGAGCGACGAGATATTGCAGTTGCTTGAGCGTGGGGAGGTAAGACGACATTATCGAGGCTTTCGATCACAGAGCGGATATTGATCTAGTATAGTGATTATACATTATTTGAAAAGTGCCGCCAGAATTCGGTTGCAAGAAAAGACTGGAAATACTGGGCCGCCGTGCCTATTTTACCGCTTACCGCAAAATCCGGAGGGAATATATGTTTCGGGAACTGGGCGCTTATCTGGATTCCATCAAGGCTCGCGACCCGGCTCCGCGATCACGCTGGGAAGTTCTACTCTATCCGGGCGTGCTGGCCATGGGCCTGCACCGTTTCGCGCACTGGCTGTTCAAAGGCGAACTCTATTTTTTCGCCCGCCTGATCAACCATATCGCACGATTTTTCACGGCCATCGATATCCACCCCGGGGCCAAGATCGGCAGACATCTGTTCATCGACCATGGCTTTACCGTGATCGGTGAGACTGCAATCATCGGGGATAATGTAACCATCTACCAGTGCGTGACGCTTGGCGGCACCAATCCGACCAACGGGGTCGGAGGGAAGCGCCATCCGACCATTGAGGATGACGTTATATTGGGCTCCGGCGCGCAGGTGCTGGGTCCCATTACCGTCGGCAAGCGCGCACGCGTCGGCGCCAATGCCGTGGTGACGCAAGACGTGCCGGAGGGCGCCACGATGGTCGGCGTCCGCGCTCGTCCCACGCTGGTGGAGGCGCGCGATTATCAAAAGGACTTCGTCCCGTACGGAACGCCGTGCAGCGAGATATTCGACCCCTCCACGCAAAAGCTGGAAATTTTGCAATGTGAAATGGAACAGTTGCAGAAGCGAATGGCGGCTTTCGCCAAGGAGCGCGGGAAAGACGACGGAACAATGTCCGAAAAGGGACGTGACAGCGCTTGATGCGTTTTAAAGATTCCAATGTGTCGCCGTTCCCGCAGCGCGCCACACCGTCGCAGGTGGGCTTCGAGCGGCGGGAAATGGAGCGTATTCTCAATCTATATGGCCGCATGGTCGCCGCCGGCCACTGGAAAGATTATGCCATGGATATGCGTCAGGACGTCGCGATTTTCGCAGCCTTTCGCCGCAGTTCTGAGCGTCCGCAGATACGGATCGAAAAACGGCCCTCTGACCGCAACCGTCAGGGGATGTGGTCTCTACATGGCGAACAGGGACAAATATTGAAACGCGGCCACGACCTCGCCGGCGTTCTGGCCCCGGTCGAGCGTCAGCTTATGAAGCTTGTAGCAGAATGAAAGCCTGCGGTGGCAACAACAGGCGCAACAGTCTGTAGGCTAGGCTTCTACCGTATCGGTATCGAGGGCATATCCGGCCGAACGTACGGTGCGGATGATATCTGCCCGGCCGTTGGCGTTGAGGGCCTTGCGCAGCCGCCGGATGTGGACGTCGACCGTACGCAGCTCAATATCGCTGTCTTGCCCCCATACGCTGTCGAGCAGCCGTTCGCGGGAGAATACCCAGTTCGGATGCTCGAGAAAATGGCGGAGAAGACGGAACTCGGTCGGCCCTAGCGGGATGGTCTCTCCGTCCCGTTTGACCTTGTGTCCGACGGTGTCCATTTCCAGATCACCAAAGCTCAGTTTCTCGCCAGCGAGCGCCGGACGGACCCGGCGCAACACGGCTTTGACCCGCGCTATCAGCTCGCGCGGGCTGAAAGGCTTGGTGATATAGTCGTCGGCACCGGTCTCCAGGCCCCGGATCTTGTCTTCTTCTTCGCCGCGCGCGGTCAGCATGATGATCGGAATATTGGCAGTCTCCGAAGAGCGGCGCAGACGACGGCACACTTCGATTCCGGACAGGCTTTCCAGCATCCAGTCGAGAAGAATTACGTCGGGCCGATGTTCCTGTACGAGCAAAAGCGCTTCCTCGCCATCGGGTGTATGGATGACGTCATATTCCTCTTTTTTGAAGTTCCATGACAACAGTTCCGCCAGGGCGGCATCATCTTCGACGAGTAATAATTTGGCATTTGGCATCAGTCGGCACCATCGCTGAGGGCTTCATCGAGCGGTGTCGTGGGATTTTCTCCCCGTGCGCGCTCCGGCATCGGTTCTCCGGTTGCCGCAAAATAGACCATTTCGGCGACATTGGTCGCATGATCGCCGATCCGTTCCAGATTTTTGGCAATGAACAGCAAATGCGCCGCTTCCCCGATATCTTTCGGATTCTCTATCATATGGGTGATGACAGCGCGGAAGATACTGTTGTAGAAATCGTCGACGATCTGGTCGCGGCGGTTCACTTCCATCGCCAAATCGGCATCGCGTCGCGCAAAAGCGTCGAGCGAGTCCCGCACCAGTTCACCGGCTATCTTGGACATCGACGGAAGCAGCGAGATGGGGCCCAGATGATGGGTCTGGGTCACCAGAGGAACCCGCTTGGCGATATTTTTGGCATAGTCGCCGATCCGTTCGACCACCCCGGAAATTTTGAAGGTGGCGATCAGTTCCCGGAGGTCATCCGCCATCGGAGCACGCAAGGCGATGGTCTGGAAGGTCAGCTCATCGATCCGCTTTTCCAGTTCGTCGATCAGCTTGTCTTCCCGGACAACCTCTTCTGCCAGCTCCAGATCGCTTTTCTCGAGCGCGCGCATTGCCTTGACGATTGCCTGTTCGCTGCGGCCGCCGATTTCTGCGACCATGCCCCGCAATTCGTTGATATCGGAATCGAAGGCTTTGACGGTGTGTTCTGTGCCACTGTTGACCATAGATTGTTCCTAAACTTCGAGATATCAGCCGTAACGACCGGTAATATAGTCCCGCGTCTTTTCTTCACGCGGATTGGTGAAAATGTCGGTGGTCTCGCCATATTCTACCAAAGTACCAAGGTGGAAGAAGGCGGTTTTCTGGGAGACACGTGCGGCTTGCTGCATATTGTGCGTCACGATGACAATCGCATATTTGCCGCGCAATTCGTGGATCAGTTCTTCGATTTTCGCCGTCGCAATCGGGTCGAGCGCCGAGCAGGGCTCGTCCATCAGGATCACTTCCGGATCCACGGCAATCGCCCGGGCAATACACAGGCGCTGCTGCTGACCACCCGACAAGGCGGTACCGCTGTCCTGCAGCCGGTCTTTGACTTCACCCCAAAGACCAGCGCGCTGCAATGACGATTCAACGATATTGTCGAGCTCGTCCTTGCCGGTCGCCAGGCCATGAATGCGCGGCCCATAAGCGATATTGTCATAAATGGATTTGGGGAAAGGATTGGGTTTCTGGAACACCATGCCGACCCGTGCCCGTAGCTGGACAACATCCATCTGCGGCGCGTAAATATCCTCGCCTTCCAGCATGATATCGCCGGTGACCCGGGCGATCGGGATGGTGTCGTTCATCCGGTTCATGCAGCGCAGGAATGTCGATTTGCCGCAGCCGGACGGACCAATGAAGGCCGTTACGCTATCCATGTTCACGTCGATCGACACGTCATTGATCGCCTGCTTGTCGCCGTAGAAGACATTGACATGGCGAGCGGTCATCTTTGGTGCACCGTCGTCCGTTGCCATGCCTGTCGTTTCCGGTCCTGTCATATTAACGCTTTCACTCGATGTTTTCATTGTCTGGTCATTATTCATCACGGTACCTACCAACGGGTTTCAAAGCGATTGCGCAGGTAGATCGCCAGCGCATTCATTGTCAGAAGGAACAGCAATAGCACAATGATCGCCGCTGATGTTTTCTCGACAAAGCCGCGATCGACTTCGTCCGACCACAGGAAAATCTGCACCGGCAGCACGGTCGCCGGGTCGGTAATGCCGCTTGGCGGTGTTGCAATGAACGCACGCATCCCGATCATCAGCAACGGAGCGGTTTCGCCCAACGCGCGGGCCATGCCGATGATCGTTCCGGTCAGGATACCAGGAAGCGCGAGCGGCAGCACATGGTGGAACACGACCTGCAACGGACTCGCGCCGATTCCCAGAGCCGCTTCGCGAATCGAGGGCGGTACCGATTTTACGGCATTGCGCCCGGAAATGACGATGACCGGCATGGTCATCAACGCGAGAGTCAGTCCGCCCACCAGCGCACCGGATCGCGGCATGCCGAAGAAATTGAGGAAGACCGCGAGCCCCAGCAGGCCGAAGATAATCGAGGGCACGGCTGCGAGATTGTTGATCGAGACCTCGATCAGGTCGGTGAGGCGGTTTTTCGGTGCATATTCTTCAAGATAAAGCGCGGCCAAAACCCCGACCGGGAAAGCCAGAAGCAAGGTCACGATCATCGTAATCAATGACCCTTTGAAAGCGCCCCAGATCCCGACCTGCATCGGATCGGTGGCGTCCGAATTGCTCAGAAAATTCCAGTTGAATCCGGTCGAGAGCTGATCGCGATATTTGTTTACGGTCTGCTCTGCTTCCGCATTGCCCGCATCCTTATAGGCAACATCGATGTCCGAATTCACCGGCAGATAAATTGTTGCCTTTTGCTGGACAATGTCAGGGTCGTTCAGAATTTTTGCGTTTACTGCTGTCCAGCCGCCAGGCGAAAAAAGATCGGCGCCGTCTGAGCCATATTGCAGTTCAATACTGCTATCGACGATATCGCGCAGGCCCATGACCTGCAGATTGGCGACCGCATTAGGGCCTTCAAACTGGCTGGGCGAAGCACCACCCGTTGCCGCGGGAAAATCTATTTCCAGCGGCAGTTCGGTTTGCGTGAAGCCACGAAACCCGTTGCCGACCATGACTATCAGCAGAAAGGCAAGAAAACCGGCAGACAGCATGATCGCGGCCATGCCCATCGCTTTAAAGCGCCGTTCGGCAGCATAGCGGCCTGCAATGCGCTTTTGCATTTCAGCGCCCTGCCAGTCGGTCGGGCGGCGCTTGGGTTCGGCGAGACTATTCATAAGCTTCCCGGTATTTTTTGACCACGCGCAAGGCGATAAGATTGAGCAGAAGGGTTACGATAAACAGCACCAGACCGAGCGCGAATGCCGCCAGCGTTTTGGGACTGTCGAATTCCTGATCGCCGGTCAGCAACTGAACGATTTGCGTGGTAACCGTGGTGACGCTGGCAAACGGGTTGGCTGTCATATTCGCCGCAAGACCTGCGGCCATAACGACGATCATGGTTTCACCAATTGCCCGACTAACCGCCAGCAGTACGCCGCCGACGACACCCGGAAGCGCTGCGGGAATAAGCACTTTCTTGATTGTCTCGCTATGGGTTGCGCCCATGGCAAGGGAACCATCACGCATCGCGCTCGGCACGGCTGCGATACTGTCGTCGGCCATGGAGGAGACAAAAGGAATGATCATGATGCCCATGACGAGGCCGGCAGCCAGAGCGGATTCCGAAGATGCGCTCGAAATCCCGATCGACACTGCGAAATCGCGCAGGGCTGGTGCAACGGTCAGGGCGGCAAAATATCCGTAAACGACCGTCGGTACGCCTGCGAGGACTTCCAGTATCGGCTTCATCCAGGAACGGAATTTCGCGGGCGCATATTGGGTGAGATAAATGGCACTCATCAACCCGAGCGGGATCGCCACGATCATAGCAATGATGGCACCAATGAAGACGGTGCCCCAGAACAGCGGAATGGCGCCAAATCCGGTTTCGCCGCGCGGTCCGGCTACGGCTTTGGGATTCCATTCGGTGCCGAACAGAAAGTCAATCGGTGATACCATGGAGAAAAAGCGCGCCGATTCAAAAACCAGCGAAAGGAAAATCCCGACGGTGGTGATGATCGCGATCAGCGAAGCCAGCAGCAGGACCATCATCGTGACACGCTCTATTTTCGTCCGGGCCCTCAGGTCCGGTTTGATCTGCAGCCACGCATAAACACCGCAGGCAAAAACCATCAGCAAAGCAGCGACGGCCCCGATCATCTGATAATAGGCGATCGCTTCCCGATAGGGTTCCACCATCGACTGCGACAGAGGATTGAAGGCATTCACCTGATTGCCATAGGCGATGGCGCGGGCTTCCGACAAAATGGCCGCCCGGGCGAAGCCGCCTTGCGGCAGTTCGGATGCCGCGGCACTGGTCAGCGCGGCATCGGTTATCAGGGCAGGGCTGACAAAGCTCCAGACCATCATGAAAATTGCGGCAGGGACAATCGCCCACAAGGCGACATACCAGCCGTGATAATTGGGCAGGGAATGCAGGGCCGAGCGGGAAGTTCTTCCGCCCGTCTGCATTCCGGAGGCCTTCAATCGACCGAAAAACCACGCGACCAGGCCAAGACCGATCACGAGAAAAAGAAGCGTTGTGCTAGTCACAATATCTGGTTCCGCCCCTGCATCAATAATATCAAAAGGATGGTTTGCACTTGCGCGCTTATTTGAGTTCGCTGATCGCGAGTGGTGTCATATTGCGCACCACTTCGGTCATCTTTTCGCGGACATCATCCGGCGAGGCTATCAAGCCGGCCTTCACAAGATAGCCATCCCGCGTCCCGGCCTTCATAAATTCCATCAGATATTCCTGAAGTCCGGGAATCACACCCACATGCTGCTTTTTCACATAGATGTAGAGGGGGCGGGCACCGGGATATTCGCCCGATGCGATGGCGTCATAGGTCGGATTGACGCCTGACACCGCAATGCCGCGAACGCTGTCGAGATTTTCTTCCAGGAAACTGTAGCCGAAAATGCCGACGCTATTGGGATTGGCCTTGAGCTTCTGAACGATCAGATTATCGTTTTCGCCCGCGTCAATATAGGCGCCATCGGCCCTGACTTCATGGCAGATCGCTTCAAACTCGGCCTTGTCGGATGCCTTGAGGGCCTTGGTGACCGGATCCGTGACGCAGCCGACTTCCATGATCAGTTCGGTCAAAGCGTCGCGCGTGCCCGAGGTGGACGGTGGTCCGTACACGCTGATCGCAAAACCCGGCAGCGACGGATCAATGTCGGACCATTTCTTGGCCGTATTTTCCTTGCCGAATGGACGCTCCGCGATGGCTTTATATATCTGGACGGGGGTCAGCGAAAAGGATGCGCCATTATTGGCCTGTGCAATAGCAATTCCGTCGATCCCGATCTGCACTTCGACGATATCGGTGACGCCGTTGCTCTGGCACAATTCAAATTCCGACGCCTTGATCCGGCGGGAAGCATTTTCGATGTCCGGGCTGTCGGCGCCGACACCCGCGCAGAACAAATTCATGCCGCCGCCGGTTCCGGTCGATTCCAAAATCGGAGAGGGGTTCGCACCATTGATACTGAATTGCTCGGCTACGGCCTTGGCAAAGGGGAACACCGTGGAAGACCCGACGATCCGGATTTCGCTCCGGGTTCCGCCTTGGCCGCCAGAGGCCTGATCCTGACAGGCGGATAATGCTAGCGATGATACCGCCAGAAGTGCGAATTTCTTTAACATGAAAAAGTTCCTAATTCGTCTGCGTCCGACTCGGGGTCCATACCGCCAAGCGCCGGAATTGCAGACCGGTTGGAGTGGCTTCTAGGGAGGCGCAATGTCCTGATCATTACAGATATGTTACGGTAATGTGACAGCGGGCTATCCCGGACATTTGATTGAAAATCCGGGAAGGCCGAGGGGCTTTTTCTTCCCGCATCAGACGTCACTGCCGCCAATGCGGTTGTTGGCGATCGGGAGGAGGACCGAAACGGTGGTGCCGACGCCGACTTCGCTGGTGATTTCCATTCGCCCGCCGTGCCTTTCGGAAATATGTTTGACGATAGCCAGTCCCAGACCGGTTCCGCCGATAGATTTACTGCGGCCTTTGTCGACACGGTAAAAGCGTTCGGAAAGCCGGGGGATATGTTCCGGTGCGATACCGTCGCCCTGATCGCTGATCGCAAGGCACAGCATTGTGCCGGCTCTGTTCGGGGATATGGTAATCGTTACCGGCGCGCCCTTTTTTCCATATTTGAAAGCGTTGCTGAGCAGATTATTCACGACTTGCGACAATTGCGCGCGATCACCGTGGATGGGGGGCATGTCCGGCGGCAGGCTGACCTGGATGTCCTTTTCCTTCTTTCCGCGGCTGTTGATGTAGAAGTTACGCGCTTCTTCCACCAAGTCCCTGAGGTCAATCTCGTCTGAAGGCAGCTCGAATTTCTCCGCTTCGATGCGGGAGAGCGACATCAGATCCTCGACCAGCCGCTGCATGCGATCCGCCTCGTCATACATGATCTTCAAGAACCGCGCGCGGGTTGCGTCGTCTTTCCCTGCTTTCGGGTCTTCAAGCGTTTCCAGAAACCCCTTGATCGCGGCGAGAGGGGTACGCAGTTCATGACTGGCATTGGCGACAAAATCGGTGCGCATGCGCTCGGCGGCGTAACGACTGCTGCGATCAGACAGCTGCACCAGCTTCAGGCCGTCCTCCAGCTTGTGAATCCGCAGTTCCCACCTCTGGTCGGTGCTGCCGACCCCGACCAGCAGAATCGGTTCCCCCGTATGCTGGGCGTCGGGGTTGGCGAGCCGATCGGCCGCCGCCGGATGACGAATGGCAATTCTCACGTCTTCGCCTACGATATGATCCCCCAGTACGCTGGCTGCGGCGGAATTGGCAGCAGCGACCTTGGCATTGCGGACGAGCAATATGGGGTCGGTAATCGGACCGATAATATCGTTATAGGCTTCCGCCCGGCCCTGATAGAGTATGCGCTTGCGCTGCCGCTCCAGAGAGGCAGGGTCGGGCTGGGCAGGGCGGGGAGAGTCCTGAAGGACTATGAACAGCGCCGCTGTCCCGGTTGCCAGTATAACAAGAAATTGCTGGCCGGATTGCGGCATTTGGCTCGCCAAAAGGGCGCCGCCCGCAATGAATGTCAGGGCTACGAGTAAGCGAAGGGGCGAAACTGAAGTCACCGGAGCGATTCTGACCATGTCATCTTTTGTGTTTAGGCGGTCCCGTATGCGATCGGCAACGAGTATTTTGTCGCGCCGGGGCTGGCAGCGGAGGCGTTGTTCCGCAGTTAAGATATGCTGGGACGCTGTCCCGATTTTAGACGGGGAAACAGGTGCGGGACAGTTTACTCGCTTTTTACCTGATTTCTGCTTATGTAGTCACAGCAAGCAAAGTTTAGCAGGACAGACAATCGATGAAAGATGAACTTCCGTCCGGGCCGTCAGGCAATTCTGACGAGAATAACGGGATTGTGAACCGCCGTCGGGCCCTGATGATGGGTGCAGTGACGGCTTCTGCTGTGGTCAGTATCAAGCCCGCCCTGGCGCAGACAGCAGGCTCTGTACTCAACTGTCAAATCCCCGTGCCAGGCAATCACGCGGCCGGTGGATATATTGCGGCGGATGGCACGGTTGTGACCGCCGACACTCCGGGGGCGTTTCCACCCGCAGGCCGCGACTTTACCGGCGAAGAAGTGCTTCAGGCTATGAACGGGCGCACCTTGCCGGGCACGTCCTATGATCAGTCGCAGGCCTATGTGAATTATATCCGGCGGCTGCAATCAGGCCAGAGCGGGTTCACCTGTTACGCTTCGTTGCAAATGCCCCGTTGATTCTCAAAGTTAATTTTAACATTTGCCTGTTACCAGACCGGTATGTCGTACCAGAACTGCAGGTAATCCATTATGACCGACAAATATCGGGCTGCGGCTAAAGATGACCTGATCTGGTATGGCCTGGACAGCATGACCTTGTTGTTTCACCGACCATCCGGAATCACGCATATGCTGGCTGATCCGGTCCCCGCAATTTTCGAAGTGATGGGGAATATTCCGCTTACGGTTCCCGAGATCGCATCCGGCCTGGATGCGCTGTTCGATATTGATGCTGACGTCGACGCGGAAGATATTGTCCTTGCGCGTCTCGAGGAGCTTTTCGCCCTCGGCCTCGTGTCGCGCGTGTCGGCCTGATGGGACCCATGCACCGGATAATGCTCAAAATCGGGCCAGCAGCCTTCCGCATTGTGTCGGCATGGCGCCGGCCGCTGGTCCAGCTGGCAGATATGTATCAGGCCTATCCGGCTCCGCCGGGCGAAAGCGTCGATTTTACCGTTCGTCTGGAGCCGGAGAAGCCCTGGCGGCGATATGTCCGGCCCTCAGTGCATATAGGCGGCGATTTCTGGTTGCCCGATGCCGCGCCGCTGCCGCTGGCCCAAGGGCTATTGGCTGCGGAAATGGGCATGAATCTGCAAATGGCGCTGGGTTGGCGGCGGCATTTGCTGCTCCACGCCAGCAGCGTTGAACGGGACGGAAAGGCGCTGATCATGACCGGTCTGTCGGGTTCGGGCAAATCGACATTGTCGGCGATGCTCGCTAACCGGGGCTGGCGTTTCATGGGCGATGAATTCGCGCTACTCAGCCTCGACAAGGGGGAAGTGGTGCCGTTTCCGCGCCTGATCAGTCTGAAAAACGAGTCCATCCAGGCGATGCGAAATATCGCCCCTTCCGGCCATTTTGGACCGGAGTTGCTTGGCACACCGAAGGGCGACGTTCGGCATCTCGTGCCCCCGCACGGCGCGATCTCTCGCATGGACGAGTCCGCGAAACCTGCTTTGCTGCTATTTCCCCGGTTCGGCCACGCTCCGGCATTGCGGGATATGGGACAATCGGAAGTGTTTGTCCGCCTCACGCAGGCCTCCACCAACTATGTGGCGCTCGGAGAGGCCGGGTTTGCCGCACTGACCCGTTTCGTCAGCCAGGTTCCGGTAAAAGCGATGGACTATCAATCCATAGATCAGGCCGAGGAATTGATAGAGCGTCTGTGGAGCCGGTTGGCATGATGCGCAATGCAGGACTCTTGGTCCGGGCTCTCCGCGATCCGGCGAGTGTCGAGGCGCTGGACAGCAAGCAATGGACCGAATTGGTGAGCATCGCCCGGGCAGAATCCCTTATCGGATCGCTCGCCCACCATGTCCGGGATGTCGGCGTGCCCTATCGAATGCTGCCTGTTTTGCGTGATGCTGGCGAAGCGCATGATCTGGTGCGAAGGCAAGCACTTTGGGAAGCGGATTGTGCCAGACGAGCGCTGTCGGGCTATTCCGGCAAGATCGTTTTGATGAAAGGCACTGCCTATGTTGCAGCGCGCCTGAGCGCCGGCGTCGGTCGCAGCATCGGTGATCTCGATATCATGGTGGATCGGAAGGACCTTCCCGTCGTGGAGGCTGCCCTGCTGGCCGCGGGATGGGAGTGGGTGAAGCCGGATCCTTACGATGATCAATATTATCGTGATCATATGCACGAACTGCCGCCGCTCATTCACCGGGACCGGGACGGGATGATTGATGTCCATCATACGATATTACCGCTCACTGCGAAGCCCGCACCCGATGCCGCTGCAATCCTGGACAATGCCGTGCGTCTGGACAGCGGGCTCTATGTGATGGCACCTGCCGACATGGTGCTGCATTCGACGGCGCATCTGTTTGCCGATGGGGATCTTGCCGGCGGGCTCCGGAACCTGTGGGATATCAATCTTCTTATCCGAGAATTTTCGGAGGCAGATGCAGGTTTTTGGGAAGACTTGGCCCTGCGGACAGAAATGCACGGATTAAAAAATGCAATGGCGCGCGCCTTGCGTCTGGCCGCTCGTCTATACGGAACGCCCGTGCCGGAAACGCGAGCAGGCCTTAGCAAATATTTTGACCGTCTTTATGTTCGCCGACTGCTTGCCCGCGACGGATATGGCCGAGAAACGCGGAAATTGACGCGCTTTGCTTTCTACGTGCGTTCGCACTGGCTCCGGATGCCGCCGCTGATGCTGGCCAGGCATTTGTGGGTCAAATGGCGCAAAGGCGGGGCGGGATCCAAATGAGCGCGCCGAAAGCCCGATAAACAGGCTGGCTTAACCCTTCTTTGCATGGCATTAGCCGATGCAAATGGCCCGGATGAGGGTCCTGTTGACCAAATTGTTCCCGGAGTAACCCGATGTCAAATCGCCCGCTAGCCGCAATAATCCTTGCCGCCGGACAAGGCACCAGAATGAAATCGGAAAAGCACAAGGTGCTGCACCCGATTGCCGGCAAGCCGATGCTCCACCATCTTCTCGATACCGTTGACGCGATCGGTGTGGAGCGCACCGTCATCGTCGTGGGCGCGCGTCGCGAGCAGATTGAAGAAAGCGTCATGGGACGCAATGTTGCGATCGCGGTACAGGAAGACCAACTCGGGACCGGTCACGCGGTGGCACAGGCGCATGACGCTCTCAAGGGCTTCGCCGGAGACGTACTGATCCTCTACGGCGATGTACCGATGGTCGGCGCCGACACGATGCGCGACATGATCTTCCGCCTGAACAATGGCTCCGATCCACGGGCTGTCGTACTAGGATTTCGGCCCGATGATGCGGGCGCTTATGGCCGGATTATCGCCGACGACCAGGGCGAGATCGAGAAAATGGTCGAATATATGGACGCCAGCGACGCCGAACGTGCGGTCAACCTGTGCAACAGCGGCCTGATGGCGGCGCGCTCGACGGATCTGTTCATCCTGCTCGACCAGATCAGCAACGACAATGCTGCAGGCGAATATTATCTGCCCGACATCGTCATGCTTCCCGGTCAGAAAAGCGCCGTGATCGAGGTCGATGACCCGGCCGAGGTCGCCGGCGTCAACAGCCGCGCCGAACTCGCGGCCGTTGAAGGCGAATGGCAGGCCCGCCGCCGCGAAAAAGCGATGGCCGATGGGGTCAGCCTGATCGCGCCGGACACGGTCTGGTTCTCGCATGATACGCAAGTCGCTTCCGATGTTATGATCGAGCCCAATGTGATTTTCGGTGCCGGTGTTTCCATCGCTTCGGGCGCGAAAATATATGGTCACAGCCATATCGAAGGCGCAACCATCGGGCCGAATACCAACGTCGGGCCGTTCGCGCGACTGCGCCCCGGGGCGGTCCTGGAAGAAGGCTCCAAAGTCGGTAATTTTGTCGAAATGAAAAAGGCCACCTTGGGCAAAGGCGCCAAGGCGAACCACCTGACCTATCTTGGCGACGCCGAAGTGGGCGAGGGCGCCAATATCGGCGCTGGCACGATTACCTGCAATTATGACGGCTATTTCAAATATAGGACGGTGATCGGCAAGGGCGCCTTCATCGGCTCGAACAGCGCTCTGGTGGCACCGGTCACAATCGGCGATGGCGCGATCGTCGGGGCCGGAGCAACGGTGACGAAGGATGTGGCGGCCGGTGATCTGGCTCTGGTTCGGGCAGAGCAGACGGCGAAGGCGGGCTGGGCCGATCGGTTCAATGCCGTCAGTGCAAAGAAAAAGGCCGGAAAATGAGTGAGAGCCAATATTCTTGATGGCCCGAAGCCGGAAAGACAGTTGACATGATATCACGATATGATATCAATATATCATTATGACCCGAATCTTGGCAGACCTCCCAGAAGAAGATATCAAATGGCTCGACGCGCAAGCGGCCGAGCAGGGCAAGTCGCGGGCACAACTGCTGCGGGAAGCGGTGGCGGCCTATCGCGTTGAAGGGAGCAAGGACTGGATCGCCAAAGGCCGCGGCTATTGGAAGGATCGTGAAGATATCGGTGACAGTGTAGCATATCAGCGCGTAATCCGTGCCGATCGCGAGCCGGCGTAGAATCCCGTGTCCACGCCCTTTTTCGACACCAATATCATCATCGACTGGCTACAGGACCGGCCCGGAGCGGCGGCCGAATTGCAGCGTTATGCCAAGCACCGGATCAGCCGGATTGTCTGGACGGAAGTGATCGCGGGTGAACCGCTGGAAACCCGCCGCACGGTTCAGGATTTGCTGGCCCCCTTCGAGATCGTCGAACTGGATGCACGAATTTGTGATGCCGCAGCGGATATCCGCTATCGCACGCGAATGAATCTGCTTGATGCCATGATTCTTGCTACAGCGCAGGTCAATGGTGCTATCCTGATCACGCGCAACATAACGGATTTTCCTGCAAATATGCCGGGAATCCGACTACCCTATACATTATAGCAGAAGGCCCGAAAATCATGTGCGGAATAATTGGAATTGTAGGCAATCAGCCCGTCTCGGACCGTCTGGTCGACGGTCTGAAGCGCATGGAATATCGCGGCTATGACAGCGCCGGTGTCTGCACCGTGCACAATGGCCAGCTGATCCGCCGCCGGGCGGAAGGCAAACTGGCCAATCTGGTGCAGGTGCTGAAGAGCGACGATGCCGAGGGCGATACCGGCATAGCCCATACCCGCTGGGCCACCCATGGCGCGCCGACCACCAGCAATGCGCATCCGCATGCAACCGGCGAAGTGGCGCTGGTGCACAATGGCATTATCGAAAATTTCAAGAGCCTGCGCGAGGAACTGAGCGCGCGGGGACGAACCTTCGAGAGCGAGACCGATACCGAAGTGGTGGCGCATCTGGTTAGCGAACAGGTGGAAGCCGGGAAATCTCCGGAAGAAGCCGTTCAAACGGTCTTGCCACAGTTGCGCGGTGCCTTTGCGCTGGCCATCGCTTTTCGTTCGCAGCCCGACCTGCTGATCGGCGCGCGGCTCGGGTCGCCACTGGTGGTCGGATATGGAGACGGCGAGACCTATCTCGGTTCCGACGCGCTGGCGCTGGCACCGCTCACCCAGAAAATCGCCTATCTCGAGGAAGCCGACTGGGTCGTGATCACCCGCGATGGCGCGACGATTTATGATGACGAGAATAATCGGGTAGAGCGCGAGATCACCACTTCCGGCGTATCGGCGGTGGCAATCGAAAAAGGCAACTATCGCCATTTCATGCAGAAGGAGATCTTCGAGCAGCCCACGGTGGTCGCGCAGACCCTGCAGAGCTATATCCGTCCGCTCGAACAGCAAGTGGCGCTGCCGCAGATGGATTTCGATCTGCGCGATATAAAGCGGATCACGATCGTGGCCTGCGGGACGAGCTATTACGCCGGAATGGTCGCCAAATACTGGTTCGAGACATTTGCCCGGGTCCCGGTGGATTTGGATTTTGCTTCGGAATTCCGCTATCGCGACCCCGTTCTGGAACCCGGTGGTCTGGCCTTGTTTATTTCCCAGTCCGGTGAAACAGCAGACACGCTTGCGGCCTTGCGCCACAGCAAGGAAAACGGACAGAAGATCGCGGTGGTCGTCAATGTCCCGACCAGCAGCATGGCGCGCGAAGCCGATCTTTTGCTGCCGACCCATGCCGGCCCCGAGATAGGCGTCGCATCCACCAAGGCCTTTTCCTGCCAGCTTGCGGTTCTGGCTGCACTTGCCGCCCATCTGGCCGTGGTGAAGGGAAAAATGACGCGGGAAGAGGAGCGCGACGTCGTCAAGCATCTGACCGAAGCACCTGCTGCGCTGAACGCCGCCCTGGCGCATGACGAAGATATTGCAGATATGGCGCATCTGATAGCTCCGGCGCGCGACGTGCTCTATCTGGGGCGTGGTCCGGACTATCCCCTGGCACTGGAAGGTGCCCTGAAACTGAAGGAAATCAGCTATATCCATGCGGAAGGCTATGCCTCCGGCGAAATGAAACATGGCCCGATTGCCCTCATCGACGAATCGGTGCCGGTCATCGTGCTGGCGCCATCTGGACCATTGTTCGAGAAGACCGTGTCCAACATGCAGGAAGTCATGGCGCGCGGCGGGAAGGTAGTGCTTATTTCCGATGCCGACGGAATCGCGGAAGCGGGCGAGGGGTGCATGGCCACGATCGAGATGCCGAAAGTCCATCCGCTTATTGCGCCGCTGGTCTACGCAGTGCCCGTTCAGCTGCTGTCCTACCATGTAGCGGTCGCCAAGGGCACGGATGTCGATCAACCCCGCAATCTCGCAAAATCGGTAACGGTGGAATAATTATGGCAACAAACCCTTCTCTCGTCTCCGTCGAAACCGCCCGCGGCAAGTTCCAGCAGACGGTTCGTGTCGGCAAACATGAGTTTTTTGCTGACGAGCCGCTGTCCTTTGGCGGTACGGATAGCGGGCCATCACCTTATGATCTGCTGCTGGCCGCGCTCGGCAGTTGCACGTCCATGACGATGAAAATGTACGCCGACCGCAAGAATATCCCGTTGGAAGCGGTGCATATCGTCCTTGAACATAGCCGCGAGCATGTCGAAGATTGCAGCAGCTGCAATAATGATGACAACCGAATTGATGTGATCGACCGCTCGATCGTGCTGCAGGGCGATTTGACCGACGAACAGCGGAAAAGGCTCATCGAAATTGCAGAGAAGTGTCCGGTCCACCGGACCCTTGAGAATCGCATCGACATTCATACGCTGGAAGTGCGTGAATGATTGAGATTTCGGGCGGTTGCCATTGCGGCGCGGTCCGCTTTGAAGCGCGGGTTGAAGACGCGCCGGAACTGCTGGATTGCAATTGTTCTATCTGCGCGCGCACCGGTTTCCTGCATCTCATCGTACCGCATCAGGACTTCAGTCTGCTGAAAGGCGACGGTGATCTCACCAGCTACAGATTTGGCCGCGGACAGGCCGAACATCTTTTCTGCCGCCATTGCGGGGTGAAAAGCTTTTACCAGCCCCGCTCCCACCCAGACGGGTGGAGTGTCAATTTCCATTGCCTGGATAGCGGGCACGGACTGAAACCAAAGGTCAGAAAATTTGACGGGCGAAATTGGGAAAATGCAAAGGCGGGACTGTAACCGGGTATAAAAAAGGCTCGCCGGAAATCACCAGCGAGCCCTTATCCTGTTGTACGAAGCGATTTACTTCAGATCGAAACGGCCTGCGTCCATGACCTTTGCCCAGGCCGCAACGAAATCTTCCACAAATTTCCGTTCATGGCCGTCTTCGGCGTAGACTTCGGCGACTGACCGCAGCTGCGAATTCGATCCGAACACCAGATCGGTCCGCGTCGCGCGCCACTTCTCTTCGCCTTTCAGACGGCATTTGCCGATGAAAAGTTCGTCAGCGGACTCGTCGACAACTTCCCACACCGTGCCCATTTCCAGCAGATTGACGAAAAAGTCGTTGGTCAGCTGTCCGGGACGGTCGGTGAACACGCCTTCGGTCGGCGCGCTCGAATGGTTGGCGCCGAGAACGCGCAGACCACCAACCAGCACTGTCATCTCGGGGATCGAGAGATCGAGCAGGTTTGCCCGGTCGACCAATATATCTTCGGTCTTCACGCTCGCCTTGGTCTTCAGATAGTTCCGGAAACCGTCGGCAAAGGGCTCGAGCGGTTCGAAGCTTTCGGCATCGGTCTGCTCTTCCGTCGCGTCACCGCGGCCCGTCGTGACGGGAACGCTGACATCGAAACCGGCATCTTGTGCCGCTTTCTCGACCGCCGCGCTGCCGGCGATGACGATGGCGTCGGCCATCGAGAGCGAACCGCGCAACGCGTCGAGTTTGGACAGCACCTTGCCGAGCTCTTCGGGATCATTGGCTTCCCAGTCTTTTTGCGGAGCAAGCCGGACGCGCGCGCCATTGGCACCGCCGCGATGGTCGCTCTTGCGATAGGTGGAAGCCGAAGCCCAGGCTGCCTTGACCAGCTCGGAGACCGATAGACCGCTGTCGAGGGCCTTCGCCTTGAAGTCCGCAACCGCGCTGGCGGAAGCCGGCGTTCCGGCGGGGACAGAATCCTGCCAGATCAAATCCTCTGCGGGAACCTCGGGGCCGAGATAGCGGACCTTGGGTCCCATGTCGCGATGGGTCAATTTGAACCATGCGCGGGCAAAGGCATCGTCCAGCGCTGCCTGATCGTCACGGAAACGTTCGGAAATCTTGCGATAGTCCGGGTCGCGCTTCAGCGCCATGTCGGCGGTGGTCATCATCGTCGGGACCTTCTTGGATGGATCACGCGCGTCGGGCGCCATATCCTCGGGGTCCGGATTGACCGGCTGCCACTGCTTGGCGCCTGCGGGGCTGTCGACCAGCTCATAATCATATTTGAACAGGAGCCGGAAATAGTCGCCACCCCACTGGGTCGGGTTCGGCGTCCAGGCGCCTTCCAGACCGGAAGTCGTAATATGGCCTTCACCTATCTGCTCGGGGTCGGTAGCCCAGCCAAATCCCATCAGTTGCAGGTCGCCCGATTCCGGATCGCCGCTAAGCTGATCGGGTGGAACAGCGCCGTGGCACTTGCCGAAAGCATGTCCGCCAGCGGTCAGTGCGACGGTTTCCTCGTCGTTCATCGCCATGCGGGCAAAGGTTTCCTTCATATCGCGCGCCATGCCCTCGGCGTCGTGCGGATTGCCGCCCGGGCCTTCCGGGTTGACGTAGATCAGACCCATCTGGATGGCCGCCAGCGGATTTTCCATCGCCTTGCCTTCGTCGGGGTTGATGCGTGTTGGCACACCTTCGTTGACCCATTGTTCTTCGGAGCCCCAGTAGACGTCTTTTTCCGGTTCGTAGACATCCTTGCGACCGCCGCCAAAGCCGAAAACCGGTCCGCCCATCGACTCGATAGCTACATTGCCAGTCAGGATAAACAGATCGGCCCAGCTGATATTCTCGCCATATTTCTTTTTGACCGGCCACAGCAGCCGCCGAGCCTTGTCGAGATTGCCATTGTCAGGCCAGCTGTTGAGCGGGGCAAAGCGCTGCTGTCCACTCGAGGCGCCGCCCCGGCCGTCGCCGGTTCTATAGGTCCCCGCGGCGTGCCAGGCCATGCGAATGAAGAACGGCCCGTAATGTCCGTAATCTGCCGGCCACCAGGGCTGGCTGTCGGTCATCAAAGCCTTCAAGTCCTCCTTGAGCGCGAAATAGTCCAGCGCTTTAAACGCCTCCGCGTAGTCGAAGTCAGGACCCATGGGATCGGGCGAGGTGCCCCCTTGCGTCAGAATTTCGAGCTGCAGAGAGTCAGGCCACCAGTCGCGATTGGTCCGGCCAAGCAGGGCTCGAACCCCGCCTTCAAAGCCCATCGGGCAACCTTCGGGGGAGCCGCTTGTTTTCATATCCATTTGAACATCTCCTTTTCTGGTGCTGCGTCTGTTTCGCCAGTCACCGATGCCACAACTTACTATATGACCTTGGGCGTACTAAACGAATTATCCCTGTCTCTGTGATCAGAATCGTCACTCAGGCTAATCGTTTGCAGCAGGGCGACCGCTGCTTATACCATGATTGACCCCTTTCACGAAGGGGCATATAAAGACATCCCAATGCGAGAGGCGGCCAGTCGGGTCGCCTTTTCTATTTTGTTCAAGTCCCGTTTTCGGAAGGAAGATAAGATGACGATTACCCCGCTCATGCCCGTATATCCCCGGTGCGGTTTTCGTCCTGTGCGAGGCGAGGGCGCCTGGCTTATTTCTGAAGACGGCTCGCGGGCGCTGGACTTTGCCAGCGGCATTGCGGTCAACCTGCTTGGTCACGGCCATCCGCATCTGACCAAGGCGATCCAGGATCAGGCGGCAACGCTGATGCATGTCTCCAATCTCTATGGCAGCCCGCAAGGCGAAAAATTCGCCCAGCGCCTTGTTGACACGACATTCGCCGATACGGTGTTTTTCACCAATAGCGGCGCGGAAGCGGTGGAGTGCGCGATCAAGACCGCGCGTGCCTATCATCAGTCGGCGGGCAGCGACCGGTTCGAGATCATCACTTTCAAGAATGCCTTCCATGGCCGGACGATGGCGACCATTTCGGCCTCTAATCAGGAAAAGATGCACCACGGTTTCTCGCCTCTGCTCGCCGGCTTCAAATATGTCGATTTTGACGATCTGGCGGGCGCTGAAGCGGCAATCACGGACAAGACCGCTGCCTTTCTGGTCGAGCCGATCCAGGGCGAGGGCGGTGTACGGCCAGCGTCGGACGAATTCATGAAGGGCTTGCGCGCCCTTGCCGATAAGCACGGTATCTTGCTGGCGCTCGACGAGGTGCAATGCGGCGTGGCCCGCACCGGCGCGCTTTACGCTTACGAGCTTTACGGCATCAAGCCGGATATCGTCGCGACGGCCAAGGGCATTGGTGGCGGCTTTCCGCTGGGTGCCTGCATGGCGACCGAAGAGGCCGCACGCGGCATGGTGCCCGGAACCCACGGTTCGACCTATGGCGGCAATCCGCTGGCGATGGCAGCCGGTAATGCGGTCTGGGATATCGTGGCCAATGACGAGTTTCTCGAAAATGTCCGGACCACCGGCGAGAAGCTGCGTGCAGCGATCGAACAGTTTATCGGCAATTATCCCGAGCTGTTCCTGGGCGTTCGGGGCAAGGGGCTGATGCTCGGTATCATGATGACGCAGGAGGCGCGCAGCTTTGTGGCCCATCTGCGGGACAATCACGGCCTTCTGACCGTGGCGGCAGGGGACAATACACTACGGATATTGCCGCCGCTCAATATCGATGACAGTCATATCGCGACCTTCATCGAGAAACTGTCCGCTGGCGCGGCCGATTACGAGGCACCTGAATCATGAGCCGGCATTTTCTCAATCTTTCGGACGCGGGCGGGGACGCCATTGCAGCGATGATCAATGACGCGATCGACCGCAAGGCAGCGCGTGCCGGTTTCCCCAAGGGCAAACCGGACGCCGACCGGCCGCTGGCCGACCATGTGCTGGCGATGATCTTTGAAAAGAGCAGCACGCGAACCCGCGTGTCCTTCGATATCGCTATCCGCCAACTCGGCGGTTCGAGCATCGTCATGGACAGCGGCTCGATGCAGCTCGGGCGCGGCGAAACCGTGGATGATACGGCCAAGGTCCTTTCCCGCATGTGCGACGCGATCATGATCCGCACCGACGATCATGGGAAGATCGAGCAGATGGCTGACAATGCCAGCGTGCCGGTGATCAACGGTCTGACCGATCTCTCGCATCCCTGTCAGATCGTTGCCGACCTGCTGACGCTGGTCGAGCATGGAAAATCCCTGCCGGGTCTGGAAATTGCCTGGCTGGGCGACGGCAATAATGTGCTCAACAGCATCGTCGAAGGTGCCGGGCTCATGAAATATAATGTCCGGATAGGCTGTCCCGAGGGCTATGATTCCGATCCCGAATTCATCAGGAACGCTCGCGATGCCGGCGCGAACATCACGATCCACCGCGACGAAAATGAAGCCGTTGCCGGGGCCGATGTCGTCGTGGCCGACACATGGGTATCGATGGGGCAGGAACATGCGGAAGCCAAGCTTGCGGCGATGATGCCCTATCAGGTCAATGACGTGATCATGGAGCAGGCCAAGGCGGATGCCCTGTTCCTGCACTGTCTGCCTGCCCACCGCGGCGAGGAAGTCATGCCTTCGGTCATCGACGGTCCGCAATCGGTGGTATGGGACGAGGCGGAAAACCGGATACATGCCCAGAAATCGGTTCTGCGCTGGTGCTTTGGCCAGATTTGATGATCGAAATTTCCCCTACCGACAGTATATTGTCCTTTGCGATCCCCGCAAAAAATTGCCGGGGCCGTGTCGTCAGGCTCGGTCCTGCGCTGGACGATATTTTGGCGGCACATGACTATCCTGCAGTGATCCGCGACATTCTGGCCGAGGCTGTTTGCCTGACGGCCATGCTGGGTGCGCTGTTGAAGGATGAGAGCGCGCAGCTCACATTGCAGGCGCAGACGGAAACTGGCGTGATCAACTTGCTGGCGTGCGATTATAAGGACGGCGCGTTGCGCGGCTATGTCGATTTTGACCGTGAAAGGCTGGCCGCTCAGCCGGTGGAGCCCAGTCTTATGGCGTTGTTCGGCAAGGGCTATCTCGCAATAACCTTTGACCAGCCTCAGCCTCGGGGCCGGAATCAGGGAATTGTCCCTCTCGAAGGCGCGAGCCTGGCGGAGGCTGTGCAGAATTATTTCTTCCAGTCCGAACAAATCCCGACGCTCATCCGCGTTGCCGTGGACGAAATTGCCGGCAGTATCTCCGCCGGCGGACTGCTGGTGCAGCATCTTCCCGAAGGCGAGGAAGGACGCGAACGGCTGCACGCACAGGTGGACCATCCGGAATGGGAGCATGTTGCGATCATGGGAAGCAGTGTCAAAGCGGAAGAATTGACCGATATCGCGCTGCCGCTGGAAGATATTCTATGGCGCCTTTTCAGCGAGAGCGACGAGGTGAGACTTTTGAGCGGTAAACCGTGTGTTAAGGGATGCCGCTGTAATGAAGATCATATCCGGGACGTAATCGCACGCTTCCCCGCTGAAGATAAGGCAGATATGGTCGACGAACAGGGAAATATTGCGATTGACTGCGCATTTTGCAGCAGGAAATTCACAATAACGGGCGCCAGCCTCAACAACTGAACGTACCGGTAAATAGGGCAATGACCCGGAATTGTCGAAAAAATCCTATCGATTGCCGTATTTAGCCACAATATTGGTCACAATTCACATCTATCACCGGGCTGGTACCCGCTCATAACCGCAACCGACACGACAGGAGAATTAGAATGAAGGGACTGAAACTGATCAAGACCATCAGCGCAGCCGCCGTCCTGTCGGTCTTTGCCACAGCCGCCCCGGCCCAGACGCCCGGCCTTCCGTTACTTGACGGACTTATGAAGGGGGAATGGACTTTGAAAGAGCGGGGCTCGGACGGGGCCGCCAAAAAAGTCTGTCTGGGCAATCCCGAAATCTTGCTGCAGATCCAGCACGGCAATGCGACCTGTACGCGCTATGTCATCGAAAATAGTCCCACGAAGCTTCGCGTAAGCTATAAATGTGGCGCCGCCGGTCATGGCGTGACCGAAATCAAACGGGAATCGAGCACTTTGGTGCAGATATTCTCGCAAGGTTTCCGCAATAATGCGCCGTTTTCCGTCACTTTTGAAGGACGCCGCACCGGCAGTTGCTAGACACCGGTCATCGGCGTAAATTGCGCGCAAAACTTGCACCGCGCGGGCAAGGCCATTAGCGGGGCGCATCATGACTTCCGAATCAAAAACAGCAATCATATTATTGTCCGGCGGACTGGACTCGATGGTGTCTGCAGCGATCGCCGCAGAGCAGGGCTATCGGCTCATTGCGCTCACCGTCGACTATAATCAGCGACACAAGATCGAACTGCAATCCGCGCAGAATATAGCAACGAAGCTCGGCGTCGCCGAACATATCATCTTGCCGCTTGATCTGAGTCGCTTTGGCGGATCGGCGTTGACCGCTGACATTGACGTACCGAAGACCGGGGTTAGCAATGATATCCCGGTAACTTATGTCCCCGCCCGCAACCTGATTTTCCTGTCGCTCACCCTCGGCCTGGCAGAAGCCAGAGATGCCCGGGATATCTTTATCGGGGTGAATGCTCTGGACTATTCGGGTTACCCGGATTGCCGGCCCGAATTTATCGAGGGGTTCGAACGTTTGGCCGATCTGGCGACCAAGGCCGGTGATCAGGGCAGCGGCTTTCACATCCAGACGCCTCTGCAACATATGACCAAGGCGGACATCGCCAGAGAAGCAATCCGGCTTGGACTCGACCCCGCCTGGAGCTGGTCCTGCTATGATCCGGCCGACGGCAATTTGCCCTGCGGACTCTGCGACAGCTGCCGCTTGCGGCAAAAGGGTTTTGAAGAGGCGGGCATTGCCGACCCGACGCGCTACGCAGCGCTATGAGCTATGCGGTAAAAGAGATGTTCCTCACCCTACAGGGTGAAGGCGTGCACGCTGGGCGTCGGGCGGTGTTCGTCCGCTTCGCCGGGTGCAATCTCTGGACCGGACTGGAAAGGGACCGCGCCTCCGCGATCTGCCAGTTTTGCGATACCGATTTTGTCGGAATGGACGGAGAGGGTGGCGGACGGTTCAAAACCGCAGATGATCTCGCTGCGGCGGTCGCCGGACTGTGGGGGGATGACCGGGATTCTCGCTTCATCGTCCTGACGGGCGGGGAACCCATGCTGCAAGTGGACGGTGCCCTGATCGACGCGTTGCATGCCGAAGATTTTTACATCGCCATCGAATCGAACGGAACGCTCGCCGTGCCGCGTACAATCGACTGGATCTGCGTCAGCCCGAAAGCGCAAAGCGAGACGGTCCAGCACCATGGTGACGAGTTGAAGCTGGTATGGCCTCAGGACGACAGCAACTGGCGGGAAATGGAAGGTTGGGATTTCCCCAATCTCTTGCTCCAGCCCAAAGATGCTATCGGTGATCCGGCCGCCAGCCAGGCCCATCTCGAACAGGCCATTGCTTTTGTGCAGGCCCATCCGAAATGGCGTCTGTCGCTACAGACTCACAAGATACTTGGTCTGGCCTGACGACCTAATTGTCGGCCGTGGTTTCGGCGTCCGCATCATTTTCCTCGGCCGAGCTTTCGGCCTGATCCGACGCTTCGCCTTTTTCGTCGCCTGTCGCATCTGTTTCCTTGATCGTATCGACATCGACCATCTCGTCGCTGATCGTGCCGTCGATCACATCGACATCGTCCATCTGGGTTTCCGTCACATTGTCAGCGTCGGGGGCATCGTTGCCGGAACAGGCCGTGACGGCCAGCGCAAGCGCGGCCGTGGTGGTCACGGTTAGAAATTTACGCATGATTTTGTCCTCTCGTGGTGGATCGGTAATCGGCCCTTCATAGCCTAGGATCAGGCGCGATCAATCGCCGCAAGAAATCCGCCGACCGTTTTTTGCAACGCTTCGTCAAACTCCTGAAGCTTTATCGCGATGCCCAGATCGGCGAGGCTGGTGACCGGATATTCGCTGATCCCGCAAGGTACGATGCCGCCGAAATGGCGCAAATCCGGGTCAATATTGACAGAAAAACCGTGCATCGTCACCCATTTGCGGATGCGGATACCGATTGCGCCGATTTTTGCTTCCTGGCCGTCCGGCGTGTCGCACCAGATGCCGACTCGCCCCTCCACAGCCCGCGCGGAAACGCCAAATTCTGCCAATGCAGCGATAACCCAGTCTTCCAGCGCATGGACAAAATTGCGCACATCCGACTGGCGTTTTTTCAGATTCAGGATGACATAGCCCACCCGCTGGCCCGGGCCATGATAGGTATGACGTCCCCCGCGACCGGTGTCATAGACCGGAAAGTCTTCGCTGAGCAGCTCTGCCGGGTCCGAGCTGGTACCGGCGGTATAGAGCGGTGGATGTTCGAGCAGCCAGATCAGCTCTTTCTCATCACCAGCCTGCACCGCCGCGTTGCGCCGTTCCATTTCGGCAAGTGCACTGGGATAATCCACCCTGTCGGGCGAGATCTGCCACTCGATATCATCAGGACTGTTCATAGAAATTTCGTGCACTTTTGCTGGCCTGGTGGCAAGAGCTGACAATAGAGAAATGGATCCGGGACAGAAAAGATGAAGCTCAATTATATGCAATGTTGGAATGGCGCGATGGCCCTGCTCGGCGCGCATAAGGAAGCGATACTCGCAATAGCAGGTGTATTTCTCTTTTTGCCGACCTTGTTGTTCGCGCAATATGTCGTACCGCCCATCCTGACCGGGAACGAAGATCTCGGCGGAATGGTCGCGATATATTCCGCCTATTTTAACGAGAACAGCTTTTCGATTCTGGCATCCAATCTCGTGTTGAGCTTTGGTGGTCTGGCGATTTACTTTTCCCTCGCGCCGTCACGCAGCAACACCGTCGCGGAAGACCTGGGCGCCGCGCTTAAGTTTTTCTTCTGGTATCTGATCGCCAATTTGCTGACCGCATTGGTCACATTGCCAGGCTTCATTCTGTTTATCATTCCCGGTCTTTATCTGACCAGCCGGCTGATTCTGGTTCCGGCGGTGATTGCCGATCAGGGAGAGCGCAGTCCGGTCGAAATGCTCAAAAAAAGCTGGGCGATGACCAAGGACAACGGCTTTTCCATCATGCTCTTCATTGCAATCATCGTGATTGTTGGCTCGATCGCGGTTGGCGTTCTGGGGGCCATCATCGGTGTGATTGCCGGACTGGTTACGGGCGGCACAGGCTGGCCGTTTATTGAAAATCTGGTGGCATCGCTGGCGGGGACCGCTTTCCAACTCGTGCTCACGGCGGTGATTGTGTCGATCTATATTGAGCTCAGCGGCAAGAAGGCAGACGTCGTCTTCTAGTATTCCAGCGGATAATAGGCACATGCGGTGCGGCGGATTCCGGCAAAAGGCCGCTCAGCCGCGGATCGTCCATCCTGTCCGTCTGTTGCCTGAATATCCGGAAGCCGCACTGCTGGTAAAAGGGCAGGGCGCGGGGCGAGTCCTGTGTACAAGTATGCAGCCAGACCCGCCCGATATCCTCTCGCCATGCCCGCCCGAGGGCCTGGTTCATCATCCAGCGGCCATGGCCTTTGCCGTTCAGGGCGGGGATCAGTCCAAAAAAGGCTATCTCGCACTCGCCCGCTATACGGAAATCCAGCTCGATAAAGCCGACCGGCGCTTCGCCATCGCTAACGATCGAGATTTCGACCGCTGGATCATCGAGAACGGCCTTTAGCTCATTTTCGTCCATCAGTAGCCGGGATGTCCACATCCATGGCTCTCCGACCTTGCGAAACAGAGCGCAATATTCGTCTGCCGCCGGATCAGGCCAGCTTTCCAGACAGAGATTGGTTTCCACCGGGGGCAGGGCAGGCTTTTCCAGCATCTCCAGATGAGAGATGATGGTTGCGACCTGTCCAGCCGGAACGTCCTGAGCCGACATGGTCAGGAGATCAGACCCATTTGGCTTCGGGTGGCAGACTCATCAGGATCGCATCCACATTGCCGCCGGTTTTGAGACCGAAGGTCGTGCCCCGGTCATAGACCAGATTGAACTCGGCATAGCGGCCGCGCCATTCCAGCTGCTGCTGCTTTTCCTCTGCGGTCCATTCCATATCCATGCGCTTGCGCACCAGTTTGGGAAAAATATCCAGAAAAGCGCGCCCGACATCCTGTGTAAAAGCGAAATGCCGGTCGAAATCGGTGTCCTTATCCAGTTCGATATGGTCGTAGAAAATCCCGCCCACACCGCGATGAACCTTGCGGTGGGGGATATAGAAATAATCGTCGGCCCATTTCTTGAACCGCGGATAATATTCCGGATTATGCGGCGCGCAGGCCGAACGGAGCCTGGCGTGGAACGCCTCGGTATCCTCGTCATAGGCAATCGCCGGGTTCAGATCTGCGCCGCCGCCGAACCAGCGCTTGGTCGTGCACAGAAACCGCGTGTTCATATGCACATTGGGTACGTGGGGATTGGTCATATGGGCGACCAGACTGATCCCGGTCGCAAAGAATCTCGGATCCTCCTCAGCGCCATTTATTTGCGCCTGGAATTCTTCGCTGAAGACGCCGTCCACCGTGGAAATATTCACGCCGACTTTTTCGAATATTTTGCCTTTCATCAGGCCTTGCGTGCCACCGCCACCTGGGGAGCCGTCGGGATTCTGCCTGTCCCACGGTATATAGTCGAACGTCGCGTCGCTGCCGGCCTCCGATTCAATCTTTTCAAATTCGGTACAAATCTGGTCCCGCAGGTCCTTGAACCACGTCTGGGCTGTAAGTTGCTGGTCATCCAATGCGTGCGTCATTCGGGATATTGTCCTGTTTGTCTAAGTGCCTCGCCCAATGCCATGCCAGCCGAAACCGCCAGATTCAAGCTGCGCATGCCGGGTCTCATCGGGATCGTGATTCGTCCATCACATTGGTCATGTACAGTAAGGGGAACCCCTGATCCTTCGGAGCCGAACAATAGAATATCGTCCTTGCGATAGGCAAATTCGAAATGCGGCGCCTCTGCCTTGCTGGAGAGCAGGATAATCCTTGATTCCCGGGAATCAACGGTGGCGCGGAACGCATTCCAGTCGGCGTGACGGGTATATTCGACATGTTCGAAATAATCCATTCCGGCGCGTTTCAAACTGCGGTCGCTGAACGGAAAACCGCAGGGTTCTATGATATCGACAGCCACGTCCAGGCAGGCGCAAGTCCTTAAAATTGTTCCTAAATTTCCCGCTATCTCGGGTTGATATAAAGCTATTCTCATAGGGCAGGCACCTTGAGCGGGAAGTGAATGTTTGGTCAATCGAAAATTCCCTGTTGGCAAACCCTATCCTTCGCGGCTATCAGGCGCGCAATTCACTGCCTGTTCAAACTGCTGTTGAGCGGTACCGGACATTCTGGCAGTCTTGGGGTCATAAATTTTCTATAGGGCTTGTTTGCATGGCAACGGTTGAAACAGCTGATACGGCAGTCGCAGAAGAAAGCGGCGTTCGCCGCCGGGACTTTATCAATATCGCAGCAGTGAGCTTCGCTGGTGCCGGGGCGGTGGCAACGGTTTTCCCGTTGGTCAACCAGATGAACCCGAGCGCCGATGTTCTCGCCCTGTCATCGATTGAAGTCGATATTTCGGCGATTGAGACCGGACAGTCGATCAAGACCAGCTGGCGCAAGCAGCCTATTTTCATCCGCAACCTGACAGAAGCGGAAATCGCCGAAGCCAATGCGGTCGATGTTGCCGGTTTGCGCGATCCTGAAACGCTGGCGGAACGGACAACGGCCGGCAAGGAAAACTGGTTGATTACCCTGGGCGTCTGTACCCATCTCGGCTGCGTGCCGCTGGGTGCCGCACAGGGCGAAATAAAAGGTGAATTTGGCGGCTATTTCTGCCCGTGCCACGGATCGCATTATGATACGGCCGCCCGCATTCGCAAAGGTCCGGCCCCGACAAACCTCGTGGTTCCGGAACATGAATTCCTTTCAGATACTGTCGTGAAAATCGGCTAAGGGGCAGAAGAAAAATGAGCTTTCCTTGGGCAAAAGAATATACACCAACAACTGATTTCGGTCAGTGGATGGACAAGCAGCTGCCGCTGCCGCGTTTCGTCTATAACAGCGTTGGCGCCGGTTATCCTGCTCCGCGCAATCTGAACTATATGTGGAACTTCGGCTCGATGGCTGGTCTGTTCCTCGTTATCCAGATCGTTACCGGCATCATTTTGGCGATGCATTATGCCGCCAATGCTGGCGTCGCCTTTGATTCCGTCGAACATATCATGCGCGACGTGAACAGTGGCTGGATGATCCGCTATGCCCACGCCAACGGTGCAAGCTTCTTCTTCATCGCCATTTATCTGCATATCGGTCGCGGGCACGCGAAATGCTGTGGTTGCTCGGCGTAGTTATTTATCTGCTAGCGATGGCGACCGCGTTCATGGGCTATGTTCTGCCTTGGGGCCAGATGAGCTTCTGGGGTGCCAAGGTGATTACCGGCCTGTTCGAAGCCATTCCGCTGGTCGGCAAGCCGATCCAGGAACTGCTGCTTGGCGGTTTTGCGCCGGACAATGCCGCGCTGAACCGGTTCTTCTCGCTTCACTATCTGTTGCCCTTCGTGATTGCCGGCGTGGTAATCATGCACATCTGGGCGCTGCACATCCCGGGTTCGAACAACCCGACCGGTGTGGACGTGAAAGGGCCGCAGGACACGGTTCCATTTCACCCATATTATACGGCCAAAGACGGCTGGACGATCGGCTTGGCGCTGATCTTCTTCACCGCCCTCATGTTCTTCCTGCCGAATGCGCTGGGCCATGCCGATAACTATATTCCGGCAAACCCGCTTTCGACACCTGCCCACATCGTTCCGGAATGGTATTTCTGGCCTTGGTATGCGGTGCTGCGCGCTTTCACGTTCGACTTCCTCTTCATTCCGGCGAAACTGCTTGGTGTGCTGGCGATGTTCTCCGCGATCCTGGTCTGGTTCTTCCTGCCATGGCTGGACAAATCACCGGTCCGTTCGGGCAACTTCCGTCCCAAATTCAAGATTTTCTTCGTTATCCTCGTGATAGACGTGCTGATCCTGGGCTATTGCGGCGGTGCACCGGCCGAGGAACCGTTCGTGATGATCAGCCAATTGGCCGCCGCTTATTATTTTGCGCATTTCCTGATCATATTGCCGCTGTTGTCGCGGATGGAAAAGCCAGAGCCTTTGCCGAACAGTATTACGGAATCGGTAACCGGCAAGCCACTCAACACTGCCAGCTAAGAAACAGGGACCTGTCGTAATGGTAAGAATTATCGGAATATTGGTTGGTCTGTTCTTTTCAGGCTGGCTCCTGGTCTCTTTTGCAATGGGTGCAAAAGAATATATCACGAATCCGCCAGCGGAAACCGCCGAACATGCGTTTCATGAACATCCGAAGGATATCTCCTTCACTTCGGATGGTCCGCTTGGCAAATTTGATCGCCAGCAGCTGCAGCGTGGTTTTCAGGTCTATAAGGAAGTTTGTGCAGCGTGCCATTCGCTCCGTCTTGTCGCCTTCCGCAATCTGGGAGAAATCGGCTATAACGAAGACGAAGTGAAGGCGATTGCAGCCAACTGGCCAATCCAGACACCGGATATTGATCCAAACACCGGCGAGATGAGCACACGCCCATCGCTGGCTGCGGACAAATTCCCCAAACCATTCGCCAATGATGTTGCGGCCGGTGCTGCCAACAACAACGCGATCCCGCCTGATCTTTCACTGATCACCAAGGCACGCGAAGGCGGTGCGCCTTATGTCTATTCGCTGCTGACCGGATATCAGAACCCACCGGCCAATCTGCCGGAAGCCAACCAGCCGGGACCGGGACTGCATTACAATCCCTATTTCGCGAACCTGAACCTGGCTATGGCGCCCCCACTGGCGGCTGAAGACATGGTCAGCTATTCCGACGGCACCAAGGCCAGCATCGACCAGATGGCCGAGGATGTGACGGCTTTCCTGATCTGGACGGCTGAGCCAAAGCTCGAAGAGCGGCATCAGGCTGGCTGGGCGGTTCTCGCCTTCCTGCTGATCGCGACGATCCTTGCCTATCTGTCCTACCGGACAATCTGGGCAGATGTGAAAGCTGAGAAGAAAAAGAAAGCGGCCTGAGGTTAAGTCCTCCCGCGATCAATGATTAGAAAAGCCCGCTGGATGCGGGCTTTTTTATGTCCGGTGGATATCTAGCGGGCCAGAACCGAATTTATGGCCTGTTTCCACCCGGCGAGACGCAGTGCTCTGGTTTCCGAATCGAGGGCCGGTTCGTGCACATCGAGCGGGGATATCATCGCGGAAGCGGCCTCCAGCGACGGATAGAGACCGCGCCCGACGGCGGCGAGCATGGCGGCCCCAAGCGCTGTGGTTTCGAAAAATTCCGGGCGTTCAACCGTGAGATCGAGAATATCGGCCAGATCCTGCACCATCCAGTCATTGGCCACCATGCCGCCATCAATCCGCAGATTCTGCCAGTCGACACCATCGGCGGAAAAGGCGTTTTTCAGATCATGACATTGATAGGCCATGGATTCGAGTGCGGCCCGGGCGATATGCGCCTTTTTTGATGAAAAGCTTATGCCGGAGATCGTCGCTGACGCGTCCGCGCGCCAATGGGGTGCCCCGAGGCCGGACAGCGCAGGAACCAGATAGACCCCGCCATTGTCGTCGACGGATCGCGCCAGTTCTTCGCTCTCCCCGGCATATTTCAGCAGGCCGACATCGTCGCGCAACCACTGCATCAGACTGCCGGCGACGAAGACCGAGCCTTCCAAAGCATAAACCCGTTTGCCCTGATGCTGATATAATATCGTCGACAGCAACCGGTTGTCCGATCGGGGTGGCCTCTCGCCGCTGTTCGTGAGAATGAACGCACCGGTCCCGAATGTCGCCTTGGTCTGGCCGATTTCGAAACAGGCCTGGCCGATGGTCGCGGCCTGCTGATCGCCAGCAGAACCGCAGATCGCGATCGGACTGCCGAACAGTTCCGCCGCCGTGGTGCCCAGATCTCCTGCGCAGTCGACAATCCGGGGGAGCGCCTTTCGGGGAATATCGAACAGCGCCAGAAGATCGTCATCCCAGTCATCGGAATTGAGCCCCATAAGCATCGTTCTGCTGGCATTGCTGGCATCCGTAACATGCTGGCCGCCGGTGAGGCGGTAAATCAGATAGGATTCGATCGTGCCAAAGGCGAGATTGTCTCCCGCTGCCCGCACGTCCGGCCAGTTCTCCAGCATCCATCCGATCTTGCTGCCGGAGAAATAGGGATCGAGCAGCAAACCTGTCTTTTCCTGCACCATCGGCTCGAGACCATCGGCCTTGAGAGCGTCGCATTTGTCCGCGGTGCGGCGGTCCTGCCAGACAATTGCCCGGCCGAGCGGTTCCCCTGATCTTTTGTCCCAGGCCACGACAGTCTCGCGCTGGTTGGTAATCCCGATCGCCGCTATCTTGTCGGCGCCGCCGGCCTTTTCGATCATTTTCTGGCTGCAACTGAGCGTCTTGTCCCAGATTTCGACGGCATCATGTTCGACGAGACCGGGGGCCGGATAATATTGGGTCAGCGCTTCCTGCTGCGATGCGTGAAGCTTTCCATCGACCCCGAAGAGCATCGCGCGCGTCGAGGTCGTTCCCTCGTCGATGACCAATATATGTTGTGCGACCATCGTCGGCTCCCTTTTGAGGCTCACGCTATAAGCTGGCCTGCAAAAGGCAAGTGAAACCGCGCCCGAAAATCGCCTATGTTGCGATGCAACATTGCACTAATCGCTACTTTCTCTATGAAGTGGCTGATGTATGATTTGGCTATCATTGGCGGCGGCATAAATGGCGTCGGGATTGCGCGCGACGCAGCGGGCAGGGGATTGAAGGTCCTGTTGGTGGAACGTGACGATCTCGCATCGCACACCTCATCGGCCAGCACCAAGCTGGTGCACGGCGGACTGCGCTATCTTGAACATTATGAATTCAATCTTGTTCGCAAGGCGCTCAAGGAGCGGGAAGTCCTGCTCCGCGCCGCCCCGCATATCATCTGGCCGATGCGCTTCGTGCTGCCGGTAGACGAAGGCATGCGGCCTGCGTGGCTGCTGCGGCTCGGGCTGTTTCTCTACGACAATCTTGGCGGTCGCGACATATTGCCGGGCACCAAGACCGTCGACCTGCTGAAAGATCATCGGGGCGACCCCTTGCAGAAGCGCTTGAAAAAGGGATTCGCCTATAGTGATTGCTGGGTCGAAGACGCCCGGCTCGTGTCGCTGACCGCTCGTGATGCGGCCGAGCGGGGTGCGGACATCCGCACCCGGACGGAATGCATCGGTCTGGAGCGTCAGTCCGGTCACTGGAACCTGCAAATTATGCAGCAAGGCGAAACCAAGACAGAGCAGGCAATGGTTCTGGTGAACGCCGCGGGTCCCTGGGTCGATCCGGTTACCGCATTATATGACCGCAGCAGCAACGCGGCGAAACTACGTCTCGTCAAGGGCAGCCACATCGTCGTGAAGCGGAAATATGAAGGCGATCACAGCTATATTTTCCAGAACAAGGACGAACGGATCATTTTCGCGATTCCTTATGAGGGCGATTATACGCTGATCGGCACCACAGACGAACCCTGGACCTATGCCGAGGGTGACGCCACGATCAGCGACGGCGAAATCGATTATCTGTGCGACGCAGCCAGCGAATATTTCGAGATCCCGGTGACCCGTGACGATATTGCGTGGACCTATTCGGGTGTGCGGCCACTGTTTGACGATCACAGCCGGAGCGCGGCCACCGTGACCCGCGATTTCGTTTTCGACTATGATCAGGAAGATGGCGCGCCGGTTCTCTCGATTTTCGGCGGAAAGATTACCACCTATCGGATACTGGCCCTGCAGGCGATCCGGACATTGTCAGATGCGCTGGATGTCGACGGGGACGACTGGACCAAGAATGCGCATCTTCCCGGCGGTGATTTCGCGCCCGACGGCTTCGATGCGCTGGTGGCTGAATATGCGCGCCGCTGGCCCTTTGTTGGTCACGCCGTTCTGCATCGTCTCGTGCGAGCCTATGGCACCGACACCGCCAATATTCTGGCAAAGGTCATTGATATCAGTGATTTGGGGCAGTTATTTGGCGCTGACCTGTATGAAGTCGAAATTCGCTGGCTGATAGATCAGGAATTCGCTCGCACCGCAGAGGATGTCCTCTGGCGCCGGTCGAAACTCGGCTTGCATATGACCGCAGCCGAGCAAAGGGCTGTCGCGCTTTGGTTTGAAGGGCAGGGCGGAGCGCCAAAGGATAATCTCGCCCTTTCGTGATTGACGGACCAGAAAAGCAATGGCAATAGCGGCGCATCCGGTTGATCCGGTAATGCGGGTGTAGCTCAATGGTAGAGCAGAAGCCTTCCAAGCTTACGACGAGGGTTCGATTCCCTTCACCCGCTCCACTTCCTTCCCATTCCGCATATCGGCACCACAGCCCTCCTTGCGCCCCGCTGCCGTGGCTATATCGCTATTTGTCCCCGCTCTTGAGGCTATGTGTCCTGAAATTCATTGCTTCGCCCTGTCATGTCACTAGGGTTCCGGACAAGGGGGATGTTCATGCAGTCTGGTTTTTCGGGAAATTTGCGACTAGTGTTTTTGGCCACCACAATAGGGGCCCTGCCGGCCCCGGCAATGGCGCAGTTTGGTAGCCTTTTTGGCGGCCAGTCGAAGGAAGAAACAGTGCAGACTGTCTCCGATGGAGAGAGCCAGCAGTCGTCGGCTGAAACCGCGGGCAGTGCCGATAGCCTATCGGACGGGGAAACCGTGGCGGCCGGGCAAAATGGTGCCACCTCGTTCGACAACCTGTGCGGAAACGGGCAGGGAAAGCCCGACGCGGCGGATATCCGACCCAAACGGAAAGGTCTTTTCGGCGTGGCCGACCGGATGGCCAGTGCGACCAGGAAAATTCCGCTGGTCGGGGATTTCCTCGTCGACAGCGCCAATAACCTGTCGCAGGCGGTTTCCTGCCGGCTTTACCCGGAGGAGCAGGAACAAGCTGCCGAAGCGACGCAAGTCGCTACCGAAGGCGGCGAAATCGGCAAGACGATCGAATGGCAAAGCAGCGTCCGCGAAAATGTGTCGGGCAGCTCGACTGTGGCTTCTAAAAACGCGTTGCCCGACGGAACACCGTGCATGGTGCTGGCTGATATCGTGATTGTGGACGGGGAGGAGCTCAAAGTATCGAAAACCATGTGCAAATTGCCGGGAGCCGCACGCTATACCATCGTATAGGCTTGAGCTAAGCCTCGATTTTCCAAGCTGTTCCACGCTTATCAGGCTCGACATCGCTCGATTCTGTCGCGAATATGAACCATGTTCCACGCCTGTTACAAATTGCGACAATTTTCGTCTGTTCTGACAAAGTTCAGCGACAACTGTCTACTAGAACAACTTTCATGGCGGAACGATAAGACCGTTTCCCTGAACAGGAACATGAGGAAATATTATGAAAAAAGCAATTTTGATTTCGAGCGCTACCGCGTTGTTGATGGCTGGCGGCATTGCTGTCGCTGCTCCCGGTGACCGCGGCATGCGGGCCGACACCAATGGCGACGGCGCGATCAGCCGGGCTGAGATGACCGCATCGCTGAACACCCGCTTTGCCAAGATGGATGTGAATGGCGATGGCCAGCTCTCCAAGGAAGATCGTGATGCGAAACGCGCAGACCGCTCAACCAAACGCGGCGAACGTTTTGCGAAAGCCGACACCAACGGCGATGGCGAATTGAGCCAGGCCGAGATGGAAGCGGCTCGCGCTGAACGCAAGGCCAGCAGATTTGCCCGTGCCGACAAAGACGGCAATGGCAAGCTGAGCCAGGAAGAAGCGCAGGCCATGCAGGGCAAGCGCGGTGGCAAAGGCATGCGCGGCAAAGGTCACAAACGTGGCGGCGGCATGGCGATGATGCGCGATGCTGATACCAATGGTGACCAGAAGATCAGCAAGGCCGAATTTACCGCAGCTGCACTGGCCCGTTTCGACAAGGCCGATGCCAACAACGATGGCAAGCTGACCAAGGAAGAACGTCAGGCAGCCTACAAAGCCCAAAAGGGTGAACGGAATAAAAGAGGCGGTTAATCCCTGAACCACTCTTTTGCGAACGGATCGTCAGCCATCTCCCCCTCTCCCCCAAATTGGCTGGCGGTCCGTTCCTTTTCCCAGAACCTGTGATAGGGCAATTAGATGACGAACAAGACTCACATATTGCTGGTTGATGACGAAGCCTCGCTACGCGAGCCATTGGCCGAATATCTGATCAAGCAGGGCTACAAGGTCCAGCAGGCCGCCGATGCCAGTATCGCGCGGTCGCTGCTCAACGCTTATGACTTCGACATCATCCTGCTCGACATCATGATGCCCGGCGAAGACGGCCTCAGCCTGTGCCGCTTTGTCACCGACAAGACCGATATCCCGGTCATTTTCATAAGCGCCAAGACCGAGGAAACCGAACGGATCATCGGTCTGGAACTGGGCGCCGACGACTATATCACAAAACCTTTCAGCCCACGCGAATTGGTCGCGCGGATCAAGGTCGTGCTGCGCCGTGCCGAAAAAAACGGTGTCGCGCAAAACGGCGCAAGCGGGGGCGCCTATCAATTTTCCGGCTGGACGCTGAAATGCGACAAGCGAAGCCTGGTGGATGCCGACGGCGTGAGCGTGTCACTCTCGACCGGCGAATATCAGATGCTGCTGGCGCTGGTTTCGCGAGCGGGAAAGGTGCTCAACCGCGACCAGCTTCTCGACATTACCCAGGGCCGTGAAGCCCATGCGTTCGACCGCGCGGTCGACAACCAGATCAGCCGGCTGCGCCGCAAGATCGAGGCTGATCCGAAAAATCCCGAGATCATCAAGACCGTCTGGGGCGGCGGTTATGTGCTTGCCGGCGAGGTGAAATCCCTGTGAAGCGCCTGTGGCCCAACAGTCTGGTCGGTCAGCTGCTGCTGGTCGTCGCGGTGATTCTATTGCTGGCGCAGGGAATCAACAGCTTCCTGCTCTATCGCGGTGCCCAGAACCAGAATCTGGTCGAAGCCTCGACCTCTGCAGTATCCCGGATCGCTTACGGTCTGGAACGGCAGGCCGGCGATCGCCCTGTCTCGCGCCGCAATCCGATGCGGCCGCGACGCTGGGGCCAGCTCCGCTATAGTCCGGACAGCCCTGTTAGCGACAATATGCGGCGGCTGCCCGAACTGGAAGCGCGGGCCGGACAGGCCTTTGCCAATATGGGCATTGGCTTTGCCGATATCCGCGCGACCATGGCTCGCGATCTGGCGAGTGACATGACAGGCCATGTAATAGGCTCGGGTCGGGGCGACCGGCGCGACAATCCGATAAACCGGTCGATGGGTGGCGGTCCTGAAACTTCGGAAACAAAGGGCTTCATTATTATATCCGCGCAGCAGGATGACGGCCAGTGGGTCAGCATCGCCTCCGCCGTACGCGAGCGCTCTCCCTTGCTGGTCCGCACGTTGATATTCCAGACTTTCACTATCTATCTGCTGATGCTGATCCCGCTGATCCTGCTCGGGCGCTATATTTCGCGCCCGCTGAAGTCGCTGACCGCGAGAGCCCGGTCTTTTCAGCCCGGTACCACCGAAGCGCTGGAAGAACAGGGGCCACCCGATACGCGGGAATTGATCCGTGCTTTCAATGACATGAGCGGCCGCGTCACCCGGATGATCGACGAAAAAGACGTGATGCTCGGGGCTATCGGCCATGATCTGCGGACGCCGCTGGCAGCCTTGCGGGTGCGTGTCGAAAATGTCGAGGACGAGGTCGAGCGCGAGCGGATGGTCGCGGGAATCGAGGATATGAACAATATGCTCGAGGACATCCTGTCTCTGGCGCGGCTGGGTCGCTCGGCCGAACAGTCTGATCCGGTCGATATCCGCTCGCTGATCGAAACTGTCGTCGACGAGTTTACCGATCTCGGCCGCGACGTGCGCTACCAGCGCGGCGAAAAGCAGATTGCCGCCGTCCGCGAGACCCTGGTCCGCCGGGCGCTGCGCAACCTGGTTGGCAATGCGACGCTTTACGGCACGGTTGCGGATATATCTGTGGAAAAGTCCGGTAGCAGCCTGTTGATTCATGTGGATGATGACGGCCCCGGCATTCCCGAGGACCGGATCGACGCGATGTTCGAGCCCTTTTTGCGCGGAGACGCATCGCGGAATCGCGCAACCGGCGGTTCCGGTCTGGGCCTGACGCTGGCCCGCGCCATAGCCCGCGACCATGGCGGGGATATCATCCTGAAAAACCGTGAAAAAGGCGGGCTACGCGCCACGCTGATATTGCCGCTGGGCTGATTGCCGGCCGTTTGACAGGCCGCCCCGCTATGCAGGCGGGCTAGTTTAGCGTCGCCTGCGTTTGTGTTTCCTGGGCGGTGGCGCTTATCCCTTCAGCCGCCATTTCGGCGTCGATATCTTCCGCCAGCGCCTTCACCGCTTCATCCGCAGCTTCTTCGAGGGATTTGGCGTCCTCCTCGATTTCCGCCTCCATTTCGGCAATCGCCTCATCGCCCTTTTCCTCGACCGGCGTTTCAGAACAGGCGGCCAGCAGCAGGACGCTCAGCCCGATAAGCGTCCGCGCTCTCATGGCTTCACCGGCATGGTGAAGTCCGCGTCGCTATTGGCGATGATCGAAAGCACTGTGGTCCAGGCCGCGACATTCTGGCGCAATTGCTTGGGATCGATCTTGTCGAGCGTGTCATCCGGCGTGTGATGGAGATCAAAATAACGGCTGCCGTCCTGCTGCAGGTCGATGATCGCCAGATTGCTGTCGCTGATGATCGGCCCGATATCCGCGCCGCCACCGGCATTGCCGGCAGAGCGACCGATGCCCAGATTGAGCAGGCTGGACGCAATCTCGTCCGCTACCGGCTTGGCGCCATCGGGCAGGGTGAATTCGACCCGCCAGACATTGTCGGCGCCAAAGTCCGATTCCATCGCAATCGCGTGTTTCTTGTCGCGATGGGCGTCGCGATAGGCTTTGCCACCCCAGATGCCGACTTCCTCGGCTCCGGCCCATAACAGCCTTATGGTCCGCAAGGGCTGGCCGTGATCCTTGATATTCTTCGCCGCCGCCGTGATGATCCCGCATCCTGCGGCATCGTCAAAGGCGCCGGTAGCCAGATCCCAGCTGTCGAGATGACAGGCGACCAATATCATCGGCAGATTCGGGTCGCGGCCGACGACTTCGGCGATGACATTGCCCGATTCCTGCTGGCCGATGTTCTGCGGCGTCAGCACCAGATTCATCGTGACCGGCTTTCCGTCCTTGCGCGCCAGCTTGACCATCCGCTCAAGATTGTCGGCGTCGGGCAGCGACAAGGCGCCCGCCGGGATCGGCTTGATGCCTTCGCCGAAGCCGGTGCTGCCGGTATGCGGATTGCGGTGATAGTCGGTACCGATCGACTTGATGACATAGGCCACGGCACCTTTCTGCGAGGCGATCGAAGGGCCGAACCAGCGGATCGGACCGAAAGCGCTATAGCCCGAACCATCCTGGGCGCGGTGCATCTTGTGGGTCACAAAGGCGATTTTGCCGTCGAGGCTGCCGTCCGGTACCGCCTTCAGCGCATCAAGAGAGTCGAAATAGGCGACCTCCGCCGTGATCCCCTTGTCGCCCGTGCTGGCACTATTGCCGAGCGCGGTGACGAACAGCTTCTGCGGATAGGGCGCAACAACCGCCGCCGTCTCTGCGCCGCGGACCCAGGTCGGCATCATGAACGGTTCGCTGCGGACATTCTGGAAGCCCAGAGCCTTGAGCTTGGCAACCGACCAGTCGCGCGCCCGCGCCTCTTGCTCGGTGCCCGCCTGCCGCGGGCCGACCTCGGTGGTCAGTCCCTCGATGATGTCATAGGCCACATCGTCCTGCAGCGCCTTGGCCTGCAAAGTCATGGGATCATGATCATTGGCCACAGCGGCGGTGGACAGGGAGAGCGCGGTAACGCCGGCGAGCAGGGTGGATATTTTTCTCATGGACGCTGACTAACCCGCCTTTTGCTGTTTGCCAATAGCCTGGCCAATGGTCCCTTGCGACAGGCGGTCGGAATAGCTACATGGTCCATCAAACAAGCCCTATTTTCCGTTAATGCTGCGCTTGCCGAGACATGCCGAACGATCGGCGCGTTCGACAGGCTCGGCGCTAACGATATTTGAATAAGAGAGAATTTATAATGGCCGTCCAATATAGCTATGTCATGAAAGGTCTGACCAAGACTTTCCCCGGTGCTCCCAAGCCAGTGCTCGACAATATCCACCTGCAATTCCTGCCCGGCACGAAAATCGCCATCATCGGTAAGAACGGTGCCGGTAAGTCGACCTTGATGAAGATCATGGCCGGCCAGGATGAGGAATATCAGGGCGAGGCCTGGGCAGGGGAAGGCATTCGCGTCGGCTATCTGGCTCAGGAGCCGCATCTCGACGAGACCAAGACGGTCAAGGAAAATGTCATGGACGGCGTCCGCGAAGTCGCCGATCTGGTCGCCCGCTTCAATGAAATTTCCACGATCATGGGCGACCCGCCGGAAGATGCGGATTTTGACGCGCTGATGGAGGAAATGGGCACGCTGCAGGAAAAAATCGACGCGGTTGACGGCTGGACCCTCGACAACCAGCTGGAAATCGCGATGGAAGCGCTGCGCTGCCCGCCTGGTGACAGTCCGGTGACCGATCTATCCGGTGGTGAGAAGCGCCGCGTGGCGCTCTGCCGGCTGCTGCTCGACAAGCCGGAAATCCTGATGCTCGACGAGCCGACCAACCATCTCGATGCCGAAAGCGTCGCCTGGCTCGAAAAACATCTGATCGACTATGCTGGCAATGTCATTCTCGTCACCCATGACCGCTATTTCCTCGACAATGTCGTGAACTGGGTGCTCGAAATCGACCGCGGCAAAGGCATTCCGTTCGAAGGCAATTATTCAAACTGGCTCGACGCCAAGGCCAAACGGATGGCCCAGGAAGAGCGCGAGGACAAGAGCCGCCAGAAGGCGATCGAGAACGAACTGCAATGGATGCGGCAGAGCCCCAAGGCACGGCAGACCAAATCCAAGGCGCGTATCAAATCCTTCGACGATCTGGTTGCCTCGCAGGAGAACCGGGTGATCGGCAAGGCGCAGATCCTGATCCAGACGCCGGAACGGCTCGGCTCCAAGGTGATCGAAGCCAAGGGCTTGACCAAGGCCTATGGCGACAAGCTCTTGTTCGAAGATCTCGAATTCTCCCTGCCACCGGGCGGTATCGTGGGCATTATCGGTGCGAACGGCGCGGGTAAGACGACCCTGTTCCGGATTATCACCGGTCAGGAAACCCCGGACAGCGGAACGCTCGAACTGGGGGATACGGTCAAGCTCGGCTATGTCGACCAGAGCCGCGACACGCTCGACCCGTCGAAAAATATCTGGGAAGAAATTTCCGGCGGCCACGACTTTTTCACCTTCGGCAAGAATGAAGTCCAGACCCGCGCCTATGTCGGCGCGTTCAACTTCAAGGGTGTCGACCAGCAGAAGAAGGTTGGCCAGTTGTCCGGCGGTGAACGCAACCGCGTCCATCTCGCCAAGATGCTGAAAGAGGGCGGCAACGTGCTGCTGCTCGATGAGCCGACCAACGATCTCGACGTTGAAACCCTCCGCGCCCTCGAAGACGCGCTGGAAACCTTCGCCGGCTGCGCCGTGGTCATCTCGCATGACCGCTTCTTCCTCGATCGGCTTGCCACGCATATATTGGCGTTCGAAGGCGACAGCCATGTGGAATGGTTTGAAGGAAACTTCGAGAGCTATGAAGAGGACAAGCGGCGTCGTCTGGGTGATGCGGCGGATCGGCCTACAAGGGTGGCTTATAAGAAGCTGACGCGTTAGTCAGCTGTTTTCGAGCCTAGGAACTTCGTAAGGGGGCTGTCAACACCATCCGGGTTGTCAAGAGCTTGCCTTGCCTGAGCGGCAACCTGTGATCGGTACGCATCAATCTGCGGTACTAGACTATAAATATCAGTCGTATCGATCACTATCGTTCGAACTTGGTTTACATCGAAAGGCAGGCGGTCCGACTTTCTCATTAATTGTACGACTGGTTTCCTGAGCATGTGACGAATAGCTAGTTCATAAAAGACATTTGGATTGTGATACGACAAATCAGCTATAACCAGCCTAGATTGAAACAAATATTGAATCACTTGATTGGTTATTATTCCAGGTTGATCAATTTTGTCAGCCCTCACAACGGTTAGACCCAATTCTTCGAGAGCCGGTTCAACAACTGATCCAAGAAGTAAATCAGAGTGTTTTCGATGTTCAGAATCTTCATCGCCAATGGGTGAGATATAAAAAGCGATGCGTTCGAAATGAGCCTCGCCGTCGGTTAGCAAGCTACGGTCTCGGTTCAATGGTTTAGTAGATTCTGCGTTAATTACCTGCTCAGATTTGGATGGAATTTCGTCCAAGAGGTGATCTATCTTGATTATACGATCTGCACCTGAAAGAGTCTTTAAAAGCCCGACATATCTGAGATTAACTATGAAGGTGTCAACCGCCTCTTCTGCAGCATTTTCAGCTACATCATACCGCTTCATGGCATCAACCAAAGCAGCTTTAGCAGGTAGCCTAAGCCCCTCCAATTCGTCGTATAAGGCACTAAAAGGGAGAATCTCTTTAATGGCTAGGTTCGCTCGGGCTCTAGCGCGTTCGCGAGGCTGGATTTGGTCGTCGGCAGCTTTTCTACCTTCAGGCGTTAACTCAAGTAATTCTGCTGCATAGCTTCCTTTTATCAGTCCGTACTTACTCGCTGAAGTTATGAGCAATCGACTTGCACTGCTCTCCGGAGATTTCCCCATCTCGTCAAAGACAGAGACACGGCGCACAGGTTGGCCAGAACCGAACTCAAAAATTGATTTTGCGAGACCAAGAGCGTCTTCAAAGGATTGAGCAGGGAAATTTCGAATTACTCGAGTTCTCTTCTGCTTTGGCCTCGGAACTGGTTTCTCGTTCTTTGTTGGCTTCGGGTTGCTCGATGCTTTCTCATTTTCTGCCATAGAACATATGTCGAACAAAAAATGGAGATAGTCAAGATCGAAATTGTTACAGTATACAGAATCTATATTGTATCGGAATCACTCTTGGCCAAACTAACCCCAACAATAGCCACCAGCGCCGCCACAAACCCGGGAATAATCTCGTAAACCCCGGGGCCACCCAGGAATTCCTTGTTCCAGCCCATCGCGATCCACAGGATCACCACGCCGGCACCAATCACCAGTCCCGACACCGCGCCAGCGCCGGTCATCCGCTTCCAGGTCAGCGACAGCAGGATCAACGGCCCGAACGCGGCACCAAAGCCGGCCCAGGCGTTTGACACCAGTCCCAGCACCTTGCTGTCCGGATCGCGCGCGATATAGATCGCGACCAGCGCGACCAGAGCCACAAACAGCCGCCCGACATTGACGGTTTCCCGCTCGCTGGCATTCTTGCGCAGGAACAGGCGGTAGAAATCCTCGGTCAGGGAGCTGGACGACACCAGCAATTGCGAGCTGATCGTGCTCATGATCGCGGCGAGCAACGCGGCGAGCAGGAAGCCGGTGATTAGCGGGTGGAACAATGTGTTGGCCAGCAGGATGAAGATGGTTTCGGGATCCTTGAGCGCCAGCCCGTTCATCTCGACATAGGCGCGGCCGGTGATGCCGACGCCGATCGCGCCGAGCAATGCGACGCCCATCCAGCTCATGCCGATATTGCGCGCCTTGGGCACGTCCGCGACCGAGCGGATTGCCATGAAGCGCACGATGATATGCGGCTGGCCGAAATAGCCGAGGCCCCAGGTGACAGCGGAAAGAAAGCCGATGAAGGACAGGCCGGCGGTCAGGCTGAGGAAATTCGGGTCGATCGCGTCGAGCTGGCTGCTGATCGCGCTGATCCCGCCATCGTCGGTCATCACCACAATCGGCATCAGCACCAGCGCCACGACCATGATACAGCCCTGGACGAAGTCGGTCAGGCTGACGGCGAGAAAGCCGCCGACCATCGTATAGGCGAGCACGACGCCGGCGGTGAGCCAGATGCCGGTCATATAGTCGCTCATCCCGGTGTCGCCAAACAGGCCGGCAAAGCTGGTTTCGAACAATTTGCCGCCGCCAACCAGACCGGCTGCGGTATAGACGGCGAAGAACAGGACGATGATGATCGCGGATGTCACGCGCAGGGCCAAAGCCTTGTCGGGAAAGCGGTTGGCAAGAAATTCGGGGATGGTGAGGGCGTTGCCCATGCGTTCGGTCTGCTCGCGCAGGCGCGGCGCGACGACGATCCAGTTCACCAGCGCGCCCAGAAACAGGCCGATGCCGATCCACACCTCGACCAGTCCGGCGGCATAAAGCGCCCCGGGCAGGCCGAGCAGCAGCCAGCCCGACATGTCGGAGGCTCCGGCGGACAGGGCGGCCACAGCGGGATGGAGGTTTCGGCCCCCGAGCAAATAGCCTTCGCTGCTGTCGGTGGACTTGCGCCAGGCATAATAGCCGATGGCCAGCATGCCGATGAAATAAAGGGCGAGTGAGAAGAGGGCTCCGGTTTGCATTCGACGGTCATAGCGGTTTTGACGCGCAAGTCACCACCTGCCTTTTGGCGAAGCCGCTTCGTCGGGCCGGGGCAGTTGTGGTGTACCTTCTCCCGTGAGGGAGAAGGATGTGCCGACTTGGCAGCTTGCTGCCTAGTCGAAGCTGGATGAGGGTGTTTTGCACTTCGGAGTACAGAACACCCTCATCCAACGCCGCCTAATTCCCCCGGATCAAATCCGGGGTCATAAGGCTCTGTATCCTTCTCCCTCGCGGGAGAAGGAGCGCTCACCGCAACCGTTTCACAAATAACTGCCCGTTTTCAGCGCGTTTGGTCTGGAAGTTCGGAACCTCTTCGAACATTTCCGACAGCCGGGAAAAGCCGTAGTTGCGCACATCGAAACTGGACCGGTTGCCGGCAATCTTGCCGACCTCGCTCAGGCTGGCATAGCCCTCGGCATCGCGTTTGGTCGCCTGATAGGCGTCGATCAGCAGGTTGAGCAGTTCATCATCCACCTTGCCGCCGCTGCTTTCGCCAGATCCAGCGGCGCCATCGGACTTGGCTGACGCCTTGACGTCACTTTTGCTGCCGCCAACGCGGTGCCGCTTGTCCGCCTTGATCAGCGCATCGACGTCGATAAAGCGGCTGCAGGCCTGTTTGAAGGCTTCCGGCGTCTTGGCGCTGCCGAAACCGTAGACGGGCAGGCCTTCCTGCCGGATGCGCATGGCTAGCGGCATGAAGTCGCTGTCGCTGCTCATGATCCCGAAACCGGTAACATTACCGCGGAACAGCAGGTCCATCGCGTCTATCGTCATCTTCATGTCCGTGGCATTCTTGCCCTTCGTCATGTCGAACTGCTGCTGCGGCTCGACACCATATTTGTGCAAAATGTCGACCCAGCCCTTGAGCGACTGTTTGCGCCAGTTGCCGTAGGCGCGGCGGATATTCACCGTCCCCAGTTCGGCCAGCGCGGTCAGTACGGGATCGAGGCCATTGTGGCTGGCATTGTCGGAATCGATCAGCAGGGCGATATTGTCATTATGTTGGTTCATTCCATATTGATGGACCGCGGGGGGAGGGCGTTCAAGAGGAAAAACGCTGTCCTACAGCAGGGCGGATCGATTATATGGGGCGTGGCTCTTTGACAGACAACATATCGATTGCGCGGCGAACACCGCCGGCGCATGCGCTTAAGCTCGGCCTGATTCCGGGAACAGGGAATTTTTTTATAACAGTGTAAAGTTTGTAAAGTTCGCCGGCACAATAGGCGCGAAACCACAGGACAAGATTCGTTACATTCTCAAGATAGTGAATCAAGTCACTGAAATTACGGGGTTCACAAGTTCCGTTCAGTCCACGACCGCAAATTGGTCGCTTTCCTGATCGAGGACATGCATTTTTCCCTCGGCAATCGCGAACCAGGCGCCGATCAGGCGAATCGAGCCGTCCGCTTCTTTTTCCTGGATGCAGGGGAAGGTCCGCAAATTGGCGAGGCTGGTTCTGACGCCTTCATGTTCCATCGCCAGCTGGGCGGCGCTGCTGCCGAGATCTCCGTGCTCGTGCGCGACCTTGGACCGGGCATCGTCGAGCAGGGTGATCCAGTCGGCGATAAAGCCGCCCTTGCCGTGCGGCATGTCCTTCATCTGCTCCGACAGCGCTGCGGCGCAACCGCCACAGCTGCCGTGGCCCATGACGACCACTTCCTCGACCTTGAGAAACTGGACGGCAAATTCCAGCGCGGCCGATACGCCATGCTGGCCCGGTGTGGTCTCGAACGGCGGCACCAGAGCGGCCACATTGCGGACGATGAAGGTCTCGCCGGGGTTGGTGTCGAAAATCTGCGTCGGGTCGACGCGGCTGTCGCTACAGGCGATGATCATGACCTTCGGGCTCTGGCCCTCCTTGAGCGCGTCCCAGCGTTGCCGCTGGGTCTGCCACTGGTCGGAACGGAAACGGCGATAGCCATCGAGAAGGTCTGAAAATTTTGTCATGTTTCAATCCATATCACCGGTTTTGGGGGTGGCAAGAGCGGTTTTCTTTCCCTATCTGATAGAAATGAACGAAATCACCAAGATCACTCCGCCGGAGCCTCGCCCCGAACGCCTGCGCAAGCCCGACTGGATTCGCGTCAAGGCCCCGATGGGCGCGGAATTCGAGAAGACCCGCGCGCTGATGCGCGAGCATAAACTTAACACGGTTTGTGAAGAGGCAGCCTGCCCGAATATCGGCGAATGCTGGACCAAGAAGCACGCTACGGTGATGATCCTCGGCGACGTTTGCACAAGGGCGTGCGCTTTCTGCAACGTCAAGACCGGCATGCCGATGCCGGTGGACCCGCTGGAGCCGCAGCACACCGCTGATGCCGCCGCCAAATTGGGGCTGGAGCATATTGTGATCACCTCGGTCGATCGCGATGATCTGCCCGATGGCGGCGCCAGCCAGTTCGTGAAAGTGATCGAGGCCTTGCGCCGGACGACGCCGAACACCACGATCGAGATATTGACCCCGGACTTCCGCAACAAGACCGAAGCAGCGGTCGAGGCCATCGTGACCGCGCGGCCCGATGTCTACAACCATAATCTGGAAACCGTACCCCGCCTCTATCCGACGATCCGTCCCGGCGCGCGCTATTATGCCTCGCTGCGGCTGCTTGAGCAGGTCAAGCGGCTCGATCCGTCGATCTTCACCAAGTCGGGCATCATGCTTGGTCTCAGTGAACAGCGTCTCGAAGTGCATCAGGTGATGGACGATATGCGCAACGCCGATATCGATTTCCTGACCATGGGCCAGTATCTCCAGCCGACGACCAAACATGTGAAAGTCAGCGAGTTCGTCAAGCCGCAGGCCTTTGACGCTTATGCCTCGGTCGCCCGCGCCAAGGGCTTCTTGCTGGTCGCTTCCAGTCCGCTGACCCGTTCCAGCTATCACGCCGGCGAGGACTTTGCGAAAATGCGGCAGGCGCGTGAGGAAAAACTGGCGCGTTCCGGTGAATTGAATGCCCGTCCATAGGGAAACCCGCGACCTGCCTTACAGCGCGGCCCAAATGTACGCGCTGGTCGCCGATGTCGGACGCTATCAGGAGTTTCTGCCCTGGGTTGTCGGCACACGAATCCGGGCCGACAGTGAAACCGAAATGCTCGCCGATGTACTGGTTGGCTTCAAAGGCCTGCGCGAGCAATTCTCGTCACGGGTGATCAAGGCGCACAACCAGTCGATCGATGTCGACTATCTCGACGGCCCGCTGAAGCAGTTGCACAATGAATGGCGATTCCGGTCGCGCGACGGCGGTGGCTGTCATGTGGACTTTTACGTCGAATTCACCTTCAAGAACCGGATGTTCGAGAAACTGGCCGGACAGATGTTCGCCAAGGCGCTGCACAAGATGACCAGCGCCTTTGTCGACCGCGCCGGCGAAATTTACGGTAGCAGCTACTCGCTGTCTTCGGGCAGCAGCAGTTCCAGCGCGACCAGCACGGCCTGAAAGCGTATATCGGCACGGCTCTTGTCGTCGCCGAAATTCTTGCGGTCGGCGACCACATCATCGACGCTCTTGCCTTTTTCGGCCTTGGCAAAAACAACGGTTCCGACCGGTTTTTTCTCGGTCCCGCCGCCGGGTCCTGCAACTCCGGTAATCGCCACTGCGACGTCGCAGCCCGAGCGTTCGAGCGCCCCCTGCGCCATTTCCCAGGCTACCGCGATGGACACGGCACCGAATGTCTCGAGCAGGTCGTCACTGACGCCCAGCATGCGCTGCTTGGCGCTATTGGAATAAGTGTTGAAACCACAGTCGAAGACATCGCTGCACCCGGGTACTTCGGTCAGGGCCGCCGCGACAAGACCACCGGTACAGCTCTCGGCGACGGTGATGCGACGACCGGCTGTTCTGTTAGCGTCGACAACCTTGGTGGCCAGTTCGACGAGTTCGGGAGGGAGGAGATTTTTCATAGGTCGGCGCCGTTAGACCATCATGCCGGTGCTTTGCAAATGGGAATATCCCGTTTCTTGTCATCCTTGGTCGCTGCTTGTACGATCGTTATCGTCAGACTGGCCAGATTTGCGGAGGGCATTGGCGCAAGATCGCTGTAAATCTTGGCGATCAAGGCGCAGTCTTTGGGTTTGATTTCATCGCTAATCAGCTGTGTGATCATAGCGTCAGCGGTAAAACGCAGAATTTCATCGTCTATCTCGGCAGGAAGCTTGTCGCCCGCCATGACACCAAATCCGATCTTCGCTTGCGGCCATGCGTTCTCAGCCGCAGCGCGGTATTTTGCGAGCCGTTCAGAATTTTCTATCAACAGCGGATCGGTAGGGGGGAGGGTGGTCGCGCATTTGTCGCGACCGGCCAGCACTGCCGAGGGAAGAAAATAGGTCACCAAAGCTTCGGCTTGGCCGACGCTAAGACACGGCTTTGCTTGTGTGGCTTGCGCTGATGCAGAATGGGCCAGTCCCAAAATAGCCAGGCCAGTGATATATTTTTTGTTCATGTGCTTCCTTCCAGTGAAATCGTGGCGATCGCCTGCGCGGCAATCCCTTCTCCGCGACCAGGGAAGCCGAGACCTTCGGTCGTGGTGGCCTTGATGCTGACCTGACCCGGCTCGACCGAAAGAATTTTCGCGACCGTGTCGCGGATTGCCTCGCGATGCGGTTTGATTTTCGGCGCTTCGCAGATAATCGTCATATCGACATTATGGATGACGCCACCTTTCTCCCTGATGAGCGAGGCAGCATATTCGGCAAACCGGGAGGAGGCCGCGCCGCGCCACTTAGGGTCTGAGGGCGGAAAATGGTCGCCGATATCGCCGGCTCCTATCGTTCCGAGCAGGGCGTCAGTCAGCGCATGAAGCAAGACATCCGCGTCACTGTGACCGGCAAGCCCTTTATCATGGTCGATCTTAACGCCGCCCAGCCAAAGTTGTTCACCCACAGCAAGGCGATGTACATCATAACCCATTCCGGTTCGTGTCTGGCGCATATCATACCCTTCCTGTCGGCTAAAATCAGCGGGAACTGTATATTTTTTCAAGGCTTCGTCGCCCTCGACGACGACGACATCATGTCCTGCAGCTCTGAGGATTTGTGCGTCATCAGTGGCATGCTGGCTGGATGTGTTGTGATCGTGGGCTGCAATAAGTTTGCGAAAGTCGAAAGCCTGGGGCGTTTGGACGCGCCACAACATATCTCTGTCTACAGTCTGATGGAGCTTTCCGTTGGCCAATTGAACCATGGTATCGACGCTAGGAAGTACCGGAATGGTGCCGGCTGCGGTGTTCAGCCCGTTAAGCAAACGATCAATAACTACATCGGTTACAAAAGGACGCGCAGCATCATGGATGAGGATGTTGTCGGTGCCACCGGCCTTTCTGATGGCGTCTAGCCCATTATAGACTGATTGTTGCCGGGTTGCGCCGCCAATGACCACGTCGTAGCCGTTTAAACCTGCCAGATCGCGTTGTAGCTGATCTTCTTGTCCTTCTGCCACGACGATCCAGATATGTTGAATTTGATCATGTGACAGGAAACGTTCGACACTATGCCTTACCATGGGCTTGCCGCGAACCGACTCGAACTGTTTCGGCTTATCAAGTCCAGCGCGCGTGCCACTGCCTGCAGCCACGATAAGCGCATGGGTTAGTTTGGCAACGATCTCGGTTCTGGCCATGGATCGCGATCTACCGTCAGAATGAAGACGAAGCAATTCTTGCCTAGAAATAGATTTACCGATAAGGGGTGCTTAAATTTTAGGCAGCACAATGAAACTCAAACCTATCTCTATTGGCGATATTGAAATCGAAAGCCCTGTATTGTTGGCACCGATGACCGGTGTCACCGATTTGCCCTTTCGCAAACTGGTGCGCCGTTTCGGGTCCGGACTCAATGTCACGGAAATGATCGCCAGTCAGGCGATGATCCGTGAAACTCGGCAATCTTTGCAGAAATGCGCATGGGATCCGATAGAAGAGCCGGTTTCGATGCAGCTGGCCGGCTGTGATCCCGGCGCAATGTCCGAAGCCGCCAAGCTGAACGAAGACCGGGGCGCGCAGATTATCGATATCAATATGGGTTGTCCGGTGAAGAAAGTCGTGAACGGCGATGCCGGATCAGCGCTAATGCGCGACCTGCCGCTGGCCGCGTCTCTGATCAAGGCGACAGTCGAGGCTGTAAATGTGCCGGTTACGGTAAAAATGCGCATGGGGTGGGACCACAATAGTCTGAATGCTCCGGAACTGGCGCATATTGCGGAAGACCTTGGTGCCAAAATGATCGTCGTGCACGGGAGAACCCGCTGCCAGATGTACAAAGGGAGCGCAGACTGGACCTTTGTCGAGAATGTAAAGCGGGCTGTTTCGGTGCCGGTCATCGTCAACGGTGACATCTGCGCTATTGAAGACGGCAAGGCTGCGCTGGAACAGAGCGGCGCAGACGGCGTGATGATCGGTCGCGGCGCTTACGGCAAGCCATGGCTTCTCGGACAGTTCATGCATTGGTTCAAAACAGGGGAGAGGCTTCCCGATCCCGATGTTCCAACACAATATGCGATACTCGACGAGCATTACCGGGATATGCTGAAACTCTATGGCGAAGATGTCGGCGTTAAAGTCGCGCGCAAGCATATTGGCTGGTATACCAAGGGACTTCCAGGTTCGGCAGAATTCCGCAACCGGGCGAATAAAGAGGGCGACCCGCACACCGTCCTTAAAATGCTTGAAGAATTCTATACGCCCTGGCTGAACAAAGCCGCGGCCTGATGGACGGAAATCCTTCGGGGGAACAGATACTGGCCGGGTTAAATCACGCCCTGCTTCTGGTGGATTCAGATAATATCGTGGTGCGTCTTAATCCCGCGGGAGAGGCTCTTTTCGGTACCAGCGCCAAACATGTGATCGGCCGCAAGATTGACCACGTCCTCCATTTTTCCGACTCCAGGCTCGATGCGGCTTTGACAGACAAGGATATCAGCCTCACCGCCAGGGGTGTTCTGGTCATGAGCGAGGACAGGAAACTGGGCATTGTCGATTTCGACATCCATCCGCTTGCCTCGGACTCGGCGTGGCGTCTGATTTCTTTTTCGTTGATCCCGAAAGATGGTCCGATCCTGGAAAATGATAATAGCGACCCTTCCGGTCTCGCGATCCGGGCACCGGATATCCTGAGCCATGAAATCAAGAACCCGCTCGCGGCAATAAGGGGGGCGGCGCAATTGCTCGACCGGCAGCTGGATGAATCGCAAAAACCGTTGACCAGAATGATCACCGGTGAAGTGGAGCGGGTGGTGAGCTTGCTCAACCGGGTCCAGACCCTGTCTTCGAACCAGCCTGCCCAGACCGCTGCTGTCAACATTCACACATTGATCGATCGTGCGCGCCAGTCTGTCGAGGCCGCTACCGTCCAGGCAGTAAAATTCACGGACAAATTCGACCCGTCGTTGCCCGATGCCTTGATCGATCCGGACGCGATGATGCAGGTCCTGACAAATCTTTTCGTAAATGCAGTTGAAGCTACCAGACATCTGCCCAACCCGGAAATCCGAATAGTCACGCGCTATAGTTTCGGTGCCTCTTTATCAGCTCAGGGCGAGAAAGAGGCGATCCGGCTTCCGATACAGATCATGATATGTGACAATGGTCCTGGCGTGCCACCGGAACTCGAGCGCGAAATTTTCTCGCCCTTTGTTTCGACGAAGAAGGAAGGTCAGGGCCTCGGTCTCGCGTTGGTAAAAAAGCTGATGCGGGATATGAACGGCCGGATCCGCTATGATCGCGAAAGCCAGGATGAAATGAGCAGGTTCACACTGTTCCTGCCTGTCGCGCCCAAAAACTGATTTAGGACAAGCTTATGGCCAATGAAAAAATCATATTAGTCGAGGACGATTTGTCCGTGAGCCATGTCATTATCACTGCGCTTCGGGCCGAGGGCTATGAAATAGAGAATTGCAAATCGATTGCCGAGCGCGATGCGCTGATGGCTACAAGCAAATATGATTTGCTGCTGACCGATGTCGGCCTGGGGGAGGGCGACGGGATATCTTCTCTCGATAGCGTAAAGGCGACCCACCCCGACATCCCTGTCATCATTATCTCTGCCCAGAATACCCTCAATACAGCCGTGCGGGCTTCCGAGACGGGGGCCTTTGAATATTTGCCGAAACCGTTTGACCTCGATGAACTGGTCGAAGTGGTTGGGCAAGCACTGAAGCCGAAGAGCATCCGGCCGGTGGAGCCGTCGATGGACGAGGAAAGCCTCCCGCTCGTGGGACGCAGTCCGGCGATGCAGGAAGTATACCGGATGATTGCGAGACTCTTGCGGAACGATCTTTCTGTTCTTGTTTTGGGTGAATCCGGCACCGGCAAGGAACTGGTCGCAGAGGCCATCCATGGTCTGGGACACCGGAAATCAGGCCCGTTCATAGCGGTCAATATGGCGGCGATCCCCTCAGAGCTTATCGAAGCGGAGCTGTTCGGCCACGAGAAAGGTGCCTTCACCGGCGCTGTGGCCAGTGCCTCGGGAAAATTTGAGCAGGCACAGGGCGGCACTCTATTCCTCGACGAGATCGGCGATATGCCGATGCATGCCCAGACGCGCCTTCTGCGGGCGCTGCAGTCGGGCGAGATCAACCGCGTCGGTGGCAAGGGCCTCGTCAAGCTTGATGTCCGCATCATTGCCGCGACCAACCACGATTTTCTTGAGCTGATCGAGGAAGGTAAATTCCGCGAAGATCTCTATTATCGGATCAATGTGGTACCGATCGAGCTACCGCCTCTCAGAGAACGGGCCAGTGATATTCCGGCGCTGGCCAATCATTTTCTCAAACTCGCGGTCACTGAAGGATTGCCGCAAAAACAGATTTCTCAGGAGGGTATGAACCTGCTCTGCCATCATTATTGGCGGGGAAATGTCCGTGAGCTGAAAAACGTAATCTATCGGCTCGTGGTGACAGGCAGGGAAGATACGCTCTCTGAAGATGCGATCCGGCAAATTCTCGCCGCCGAACGCAGCGAGGGTCAGATCGGCTCGGCAAATATGGAATTCGAAGCCCATATAAAATCGATCGTGCTCGACTTGATGGCCAATCCTGAAAAAGAGAATCTGTACGCGCAGGCACTCGAGAAATTTGAAAAGCCGTTGCTGATCGAAATGATGCATCATGCGCATGGCAATCAGATAAAGGCGGCCAAGATTCTGGGCATCAACCGCAACACTTTGCGCAAGAAACTTAACGAGTATCAGATTGATCCCGCCCAATCCAAATAGCTGATACGACGAACTGACGACTTGCTTCGTCGAACCGTGATATTTTTACAATATTTGTGCTTTTCTTGCAACGAAACTGTCGTATGAAAAGCACAATGACGGTTTCTAACCACCCCCTGGAGCAAAGGGTTCCCAACTGGCTGCGCCGTCTATCGTTAATGGCGGAGCAGGATGCCATCATGCGGCGGGTGGAGCGGATCACGATCCTGCTATTCGGCGCGATCATGCTGGGCACCTATTTTTTGCTGAGCGGGCAGTCGAACCAAACAGATTTTATTTCCCCGCCGCTGACTGCGGCGCTGCTGGTAGCCAATCTTATTCCCGCGATGACCTTGCTCGTCCTTTTTGGCCGGCGCATTGCGAAGGGAAGGGCGGCTAAATCCTCAATTGGGAGCAAGGGCCGGCTTCATGTCCGGCTGGTGGCCCTTTTTTCGCTCGTCGCCAGCATCCCGATGCTACTGGTCGTTATTTTTGCTTCTTTGCTGTTCCAATATGGCGTGGAATTCTGGTTTTCGGACCGGGCCCGGGGCATGCTGGAAAATGCCAATAGTCTGGCGCGCGGTTATTATGAACAGAACCAGCGCGAGGTGGGAGACGAAACGCTCACCATGGCGATCGATCTGCGCAACTATTTGCAGCAGGCCGATCTGGAGAGTCCAGAGTTCGCCGAGGGTTATGTCTTGCAGGTGTTGTCGCGGAAATTGAATGAATCGGCGATCATAGAATATGGCGATGACGGCGTTGCGCGAACCGCAGCGGCTGTCGAGCCGGACGATGCGGATCAGGAAACAAAAATCACCGATGCCGTTCTGGAGCAGCTGGAACAAGGCAAGAGCTATGTCGTGACCGCCAAGCCCAACAAGATCGAAGCGGTGACTCCACTCGACCTGGAAGCCCGGATATTTCTTTACGCGGCGCGGGATTCCGACATGCTTGCGCTCAGCCAGTGGGAGAGGGCGCAGTCCGTTCTCGCTGATTATGATCAGCTTTTTTCCCGTTCCCGAAGTCTGCAACTACAATTTAATATAGCGCTGTTTGTCATCTCGCTGATGATCGTCGGGTTGGTTTTGTGGATTGCTCTGGTGGTGGCAGATCGTTTGGTCAAACCGGTGAGCGACCTCGTTCATGCGGCGAAACGGGTCACAGAAGGTGATCTGGCGACCCGAGTCCCTACGACATTTGAAAATGACGAAATTGGCACATTGGGACGCGCGTTCAATCGTATGACCGAGAGGCTGGAAACCCAGACCACCGCTTTGATTACCGCGAATGAGCAACTGGGCAACCGGCGGGCGTTTATCGAGGCCGTTTTGGAATCGGTCACCGCGGGAATCATCAGCCTCGATGAACAAGGCAAGATCAGGCTGGTCAATTCGCAGGCACAATCGCTGCTTTCAAAACCTGCCGATGCCTTGCTGGACGTCAATATCGCGCAAGTCGCGCCGCAATTCTCCGGATTGATCGAGGAAGGCGTGGAGAACAGCATCATCGAATTCGCTTCTGATTCCGACATGCGGACCCTCGCGGTGAAAATCGTCGGTGGTCCGACGGGCCACGTGATTACCTTTGAGGACATCACCCAGCAATTGCTAGATCAGCGCCGGGCCGCATGGTCGGACGTTGCACGGCGGATAGCGCATGAGATAAAAAATCCTTTAACCCCGATCCAGCTTGCTGCGGAACGGCTGAAACGCAGGTTTGGCCCCCGTATTGAAGACGATGCGGACGTATTTGACAATCTCACCAACACCATTGTTCGACAGGTTGGCGATTTGAGAAATATCGTCGATGAATTTTCTTCTTTCGCACGGATGCCGAAACCGGTTTTCCGGGAAGAGAATCTGGACGATATTCTGAAGCAGGCCCTGTTCATGCAGGATGTGGCCTATCCGTCCATCTCCTTCACATTCGTGGCCGGCGAGCATCCTGTTTCGCTGGTGTGCGATCGGCGGCAACTGGGGCAGGCACTTACAAACGTCATCAAGAACGCGGCGGAAGCGATCCAGCAGAAAGCAGAGACCAGCGACGGGTTCCAGCTTTCCGATGGCGCCATTGAACTTGCCGTTCGAGCGGACAACCAGATCGTCGTTATCGAGTTGACCGACAATGGTATTGGCTTGCCGATCGAGCGAGAGCGGATAGTAGAGCCCTATATGACCACGCGTGCCAGCGGCACCGGTCTGGGGCTGGCGATCGTTAAGAAGATCGTCGAGGAACATTTCGGAGAAATCAAATTCGGTGATGCCGACAATGGCGGAACGAAAGTGATAATCCGGTTCAGCCCTGCGAAATTAGCCCGATTGGCCCATGGCATAGCCGGCGAAACTGACGGAACACGGGACGAAAACGGGCGCGGGGGCGAGCAAATCGCGACTATCGAGCAATGAGGTACAGAGGTTCAAAATGGCGTTAGATATTTTGGTTGTCGACGACGAACCGGATATTCGGGATCTGATTTCCGGTGTGCTGGAGGACGAAGGATATACCACCCGGGTGGCGGCCGATAGTGATGCCGCGCTCGCAGCGGTAAACGAACGGCGGCCTTCGCTGGTTTTGCTGGATGTCTGGCTGCGGGGATCACGCCTGGACGGTCTGGAATTGCTGACGGAGCTGAAACAGCTCGACGCACGTCTGCCGATTATCGTCATCTCCGGTCATGGCAACATCGACACTGCTGTCGCCGCCATATCTCAAGGGGCGGTCGATTTTATCGAAAAGCCCTTCGAGGCGGAGCATTTGTTACATCTCGTTGCCCGCTCGACCGAGACCGAACGATTGCGTCGGGAGAACGAAATACTCAAAGCCCGTATCGGGTTCGCGGACGAGCTTACCGGAAATTCCGCCGCTGTGAATAATGTGCGTGCTACGCTAAAGCGCGTGGCGGGTACCGGAAGCCGTCTGTTGATCTCTGGTCCGGCAGGCGTCGGCAAGGAGGTTGCCGCCCGGCTGCTGCATAACTGGAGTTCCCGCTCCAACGCTGCCTTCGTCACCATCAGCGCGGCGCGGCTGTCGCCCGAGAGCGTTGAGGAAGAGCTTTTCGGCACGGAGCGTAACGGCAAGATCGAGAAAACCGGACTGATGGAGGAGGCTCATGGCGGCACCCTGTTCATCGACGAAGTCGCGGATATGCCGCTGGATACACAGGGCAAAATATTGCGGGTGCTGACCGAGCAGAGCTTTAACAGGCTAGGCGGCTCACAGAAGGTCAATGTCGATGTGCGCGTTGTATCGGCAACATCACGGGATCTGGAAACGGAAATACGAGAAAAAAGATTCCGCGAGGACCTTTTCTATCGGTTGAATGTCGTGCCGGTCGTTTTGCCGCCACTCAACCAGAGGCGGGAGGATATTCCGGTGCTGGTGGAACATTATGCAGCGCGCTTCGCTGCTGACCAGAGGCTGCGGCCGCCGGAGATTTCCGATGAGGCCATGGCCGCCCTGCAGGCGTGCGACTGGCCCGGTAATGTCCGGCAGTTGCGCAACGTCATCGAGCGCACGATAATCCTCGCGCCAAAAGAGAAATTTTCGAAGATTGAAATAGAAATGCTGCCGCCAGAGGTGCTCGGCAATGACGATGATCTCGATCAGGGCGTGGCCTCGCTGATGGGATCTCCGCTGAGAGAGGCGCGCGAAAGCTTTGAACGGGAATATCTGAAGGTTCAAATCCGGCGCTTTTCGGGGAATATTTCGAAAACGGCCAATTTCATTGGAATGGAACGCTCGGCATTGCACCGGAAACTGAAGATATTGGGCCTCGCCTCCAGAAAGAAGTCGGAAGGGGAATGAACTATGGGGTTAAGCGGTTGTCCAGCACCCAACTATCCCATATATGTAATTTCTACGCCCAAAAATGAGACGATGACTGATAAACTATAAAATGCCCTCGTAAAGACGGCCAATAATTGGAGTCAAATATGACCGATAGATCAAATAATCTGCAAGACCTGTTTCTCAACTCGCTGCGCAAATCCAAAACTCCGGTGACGATGTTTCTGGTTAAGGGTGTGAAATTGCAGGGGATTGTGACCTGGTTTGACAATTTTTCCGTATTGTTGCGCCGGGACGGGCAATCCCAACTGGTCTACAAGCACGCCATTTCGACGATCATGCCCTCCGAAGCGCTGGACATGCAACCTTTCACAGAACTTATGGAGCAGGCGAAAAACCGGCCAGGGGTTTTGCAGG
>CAXHZT010000013.1:0-92094 GCA_964022345.1 uncultured Sphingorhabdus sp. | reverse complement strand
CTGGAACAGATGCTCCTCGTCGCGGAACTGGATGGGCGCAACTTCGAGCTTACCCTTGATTTCGATATAGGTCTGCTCGGGGCCGTTGACCATGATATCCGAAATATCCGGATTGCTGAGCAGCTCCTCAAGCGGTCCAAAGCCGAGCAATTCGTCGACCAGAACCTTTTCCAGCGCAAATTGTTCGCGCCGGTTCAGGGTCAGCTTCAGTTCGGTCAGCACTTCCATGATGATCGGGCGGAATTCTTCGGTCAGCTCTTCCTTGTTGAGCGTGGCGGCCGCTTCCGGGTCAACCCGTTCGAGCAGCCGCGGGAGAACCTGTTCCTTGATCTTGTGGACCGATGCGCCAAAGCCCTCGTCCTTGTCGGCAGGTTCGGCCAGGGGTTTCGACCGTTCGGAAAGCCGCGCCATGGCATCGCTTTGCTCGGGGCCACTCGCAGGCGGAAAATCGTCTCTGGCGGCAGGAATGGATTCGATAGGCGGGAACTGATTCCCGCCCAATTTGTCTTCCGGGCTTTCGGATTCGGAAACTTTCTTGCCACCACCGCTCATCGGCTTTGCAACCCCGAAGGATGGCTTTCCGCCACCCAGTCCATTTTTCTTGCCAAATGCGCTCATGCTATGTTGTCCGATATGTCTAATGTCACACGATCAGCGCTCTCTTTCCCCGAAAATGGTTAATAAACCGGTAAATTCTCTCAATCAGGGGTGGATGAAGCGCGATATGGGTTTTGTGGCTTGTGCGGCACAATGCAGTCGCTAAGCCGTGAAAATGGATAAGGAACGACATTTTGGCGGCTGATCATTCTCGCGACAAGGCCGCTGCGCTTGGCGGTATCACGCTGGCCCTGATTGCCTTCGCCGGTTTCCCCGTGGGCGACGCCGTGATCAAGTCAATGGCAGGAGACTAGCCTGCGCCGGCGGTCGCGGCCTTGCGCTTTTCGATCGGGGCGGCCGCTCTCGCCCTGATCCTGTTCCTGCGGGAAGGGCGCTCCGGCTTTCAGGTCAACCGTCCCTGGCTCCACATAGCGCGGGGTTTCGCCCTGTTTGTCGGCACCATCACTTTCTTTTCGGCAATCTATATCATGCCGTTGGCCGACGCTGTCGCGATATCATTCGTAAACCCGATACTGACAGCCTTGTTCTCCGGCTGGTTCTTGAAAGAAAAAATGCCGCCGCGGACATGGGGCGCGACGATCATCGCCTTTTGCGGCGTGCTGATCATGCTACGGCCAAATGTCGCGGCTTTCGGCTGGGTGGCTATCCTGCCGCTGATTTCCGCCGTTGCCATGTCGTCCATGCTGATCCTCAACCGGATGGTATCCAGCCAGCGGTCCATTTTCGCGGCGCAATTCTATATTGCCTTTTGGGCGGCGATATTCCTGATGATCGCGTCGGTCGTCGGCCACTGGCTGGTGCCCGTCATGGCGGTGAATTCGATGCCGGACTGGGATGTGATCCTGCGTTGCATGCTGGTCGCACTGACCGCCACCGGATGTCATTTTCTGCTGTTCATGGCGACAATGCGGACCACAGCGGCGGCAATCGCTCCGATCGTCTACATCCAGCTGCTGATCGCGACAGCAATCAGCATATTTATATTTGGCGACCCGATAGACACAACCGCGATGATGGGGGGACTGCTGATAATCTTCAGCGGCTTGATGCTTTGGCGCAGCTCGCGCAAGGCGACGACGGTGCTGGAGGCCTAGGCTCCTCGGCAGAGCCTTTGCAAAAGCGCGAGATGCTGCTCGACACTATTCTCGATCATATAGTCCTTCGCGCAGGCTCTCAGCGGTTCAGCTGGCGCAGGATGGTCAATCCGGGCACGGATAGCCTCGGCAAGCGCTGCGGGATCGCGAACGGGCACTGTTTCCTGGCCGATTTCACGCAGGATATGGGTTAGACCGACAGAACAGTCCGTTGCCACCACCGCGCAGCCTGTTGCCATGGCCTCGATGGGCACCGCAGGGAATCCTTCCCACTGGGAGGACAGGACAAGGATATCGGCCTGCGCATAATAAGGCGTCGCATCGCAAACAAATCCGCAGGATTCGATTCGTTCGGCCAGACCCAGCGTTTCGGCCAGACGCTTCGTGTCTTCAAGGAGCGGGCCATCGCCCAGAACGGTCAGCGACCAGGGGAGGTCCTTAATTCGGGCGAGGGCGGAGATCAGTGTCCGATAGTCCTTTTGCGGCTGGACGCGTCCGGCGGCGAGCAGGCGCGTGATGCCTGTCTGCTGGTCGCCCGTGGTCCGGCCTTCTCCGCAAGCCAGCATTTCAGGCGTGACATAGGGGTTGGCAACCGCATGGAACCTGTCCGCCGCATCCGGATATATCTGCGCATAATCTGCGGCGTCGGCCTCGCTCAGGGTCAAGGTCATATCGCCCAGCCTCGCCGTCACGCCGAATCGCCACGTGCGGTAGCGCCGCATCAAGGGCGTGAAATCCGGGCGGATGACCGGATTGGTGATTTTCTGGATGATTTTCGTCGGACGGTAGCCCGACAGCTTCCGCGCAATTGCCAGCGACAAGTTCGACTGGTTGCCTGCAGAAAATATCGCTGCAGGACGATATTGCCGGATCATCCGCGCGACGGCAGGGATCTGGAGGAACAGCTGGACGCCCCGGCCGCCGATGCCAGGGGTCGGCACCATACGGACCTTCACTTCCGATGCGATCAGATGGGCCACCGGACCAGCGGCCTTTGTAAGCCACAGTTCGACCGGCAGGCCGCGTTGGGCCATGCCATTGGCCAGAAGGATCGCAACCCGGTCCAGTCCGCCATTGCCTGGCTCGTACAGAAAATGGACGATAGGGGCGGGATCGGACGCGCTCTGGTTCATTGGCAGGCGCGTCGCCCAATGGGCGCTCTACTGGACGGGGTCGGCAAAGTTCGGCAGGCTCTGCTCATCACCCGCAAAGTCACAGGTTTGCCAGAATAGGGGAGGCGATTGATCCGGACGGATGATCCGCCTGACCAGTCTGGAGCCTGTGTCTATATTTGGAGACAGACGTGGATCGGTTCAGCATGGCTCGCTGGAAACAGCGTTAGAGTTTCTAGCTGACCGCTTCGGCCAGAACCGTCAGGCCCTTTTCGTCGACCTGGGCAAAGCCGCCCTGCACGGAAATCGTTTCCGGCGTAGCGCCTTCGCTGGCGTAGACGAGCAGGTCGGCATCGCGGACCGTCGACATCACCGGAGCATGATTGGCGAGCACGCCAAAATCACCCTCGGTACCGGGCACAACCACCATGAACACATCATCCGAACGGACGAGTTTCTCTGGGGTTACGAGTTCGAAATGCAGGTTTGCCATGTCTTTTCAATTCCTAAGCCCTCTCCCGTGAGGGAGAGGGATATAATGGGTCAGGCCGCTTCAGCAGCCATTTTCTTGCCTTTTTCGATCGCTTCTTCGATGCCGCCGACCATGTAGAAGGCGTTTTCCGGAAGGTGATCATATTCGCCGTCGACAACGGCCTTGAACGATTTGATCGTGTCTTCGAGATCAACGAACTTGCCTGGGATGCCGGTGAAGACTTCCGCAACGTGGAACGGCTGCGACAGGAACTTCTGGATCTTGCGGGCGCGTTGAACGACCAGCTTATCTTCTTCAGACAGCTCGTCCATGCCGAGGATGGCGATGATGTCCTGCAGGGACTTATATTTCTGCAGGGTTTCCTGAACAGCACGGGCCGTATCATAATGTTCCTGGCCAACAACGCGGGGTTCGAGAACACGCGATGTCGAATCGAGCGGGTCAACGGCAGGGTAGATGCCCAGTTCCGAAATCGCACGGTTCAAAACGGTGGTTGCGTCGAGGTGGGCAAAGGACGTTGCCGGTGCCGGGTCGGTCAAGTCATCGGCAGGAACATAAATGGCCTGAACCGATGTAATCGAACCCTTGTTGGTGGACGTAATGCGTTCCTGCAGCGCGCCCATGTCGGTCGACAGGGTAGGCTGATAGCCCACCGCCGAAGGAATACGGCCGAGAAGTGCGGACACTTCCGAACCAGCCTGGGTGAAGCGGAAGATGTTGTCGATGAAGAACAGAACGTCCTGGCCCTCGACATCACGGAAATATTCAGCCTGGGTCAGACCGGAGAGAGCCACACGAGCACGCGCTCCTGGAGGTTCGTTCATCTGGCCGAAGACCAGCGCCACTTTCGAGCCTTCCGACTTAGGGTTGCCGTCGGCATCCTTCGCGATAACGCCAGCGTCGAGAAATTCGTGATAGAGGTCGTTACCTTCACGGGTCCGCTCACCAACACCGGCGAAGACGGATGTACCGCCATGGCCTTTTGCGATGTTGTTGATCAGTTCCTGAATAAGAACGGTCTTGCCCACGCCGGCGCCGCCGAACAGGCCGATCTTGCCGCCCTTTGCATAAGGTGCGAGCAGATCGACAACCTTGATGCCGGTGACCAGAATTTCATTCTCGGTCGACTGGTCGACAAAAGCAGGGGCTTCTGCGTGAATAGGAGCAGTGGTCTTGTTGCCGATCGGGCCGCGTTCGTCGATTGGCTCGCCGATCACGTTCATGATCCGGCCGAGCGTTTCAGGGCCAACAGGCATCTGGATCTGCGAACCGGTGTCGGAGACTTCCTGACCGCGGGTCAGACCTTCGGTCGCATCCATGGCGATGGTACGAACGGTGTTCTCGCCGAGATGCTGTGCAACCTCGAGTACCAGCCGGTTGCCGTTATTGTCGGTTTCCAGAGCCGAGAGAATTGCCGGGATCTCGCCATCAAAGGTTACGTCGACGACAGCGCCGATAACCTGTGAAATGCGGCCTACATTTTTGGTTTTTGCCATTTTTCCGTTTCCTTGCGTACGTGCTTTAGAGCGCTTCAGCGCCAGCGATGATTTCAATCAATTCGGTGGTAATCGCGGCCTGACGGCTACGGTTGTAAATAATCGTGAGGTTGTCGATCAGGTCGCCGGCGTTGCGGGTCGCATTGTCCATGGCGGTCATCGACGCACCCTGTTCCGACGCGTTATTTTCCAGCAAAGCGCCGAAAATCTGGGTGGTCAGATTGCGTGGCAGCAATTCGGCGAGAATTTCTTCCTCGTCCGGTTCGTATTCGACCGCGCCGCTGGCTTCGGCCACTGTACCTTCGGCAACCGCGATCGGGATGATCTGCTGGACCGTCGGTTCCTGGACCAGTGCGGACTTGAACCTGCCGTAGAACAGGTGGGCAACGTCAAATTTGCCTTCTTCGACCAGCGTCGTCAGGTCTTCGGCGATAGCCTTGGCTTCTTCAAAGCCGGGCGCTTTGACATTGGACGTGTCGAAATGCTTCAGAATCTGGCCGGGATAGAAACGCTTGATGATCGGAATGCCCTTGCGGCCGACCATGTAGAAAAGCACTGTACGGCCTTCGCCGATCAGACGCTCCGCCGTCAGGCGCGCTTCTTTGACGATATTGGCGTTGAAGGCACCGCAAAGACCACGATCCGAGGTAGCGACCACCAGCAAATGGGTGTCCAGCTTGCCGGTTCCCGCCAGCAGTTTCGACGAATTCTCGTCAATCGAAACCTTGGAGGCGAGACCCCCCATCACCTTTTCCATCTGCTCGGCATAGGGACGCGCGGCTTCGGCTGCCATTTGCGCACGGCGCAATTTGGCAGCAGCCACCATCTTCTTGGCCTTGGTGATCTTCTGCGTCGATTTCACCGACGCGATACGATCTTTCAGTTCTTTCAAACTAGCCATATTGGCTCCTTAATTCGTCCTGCCGGACAGCTCCGGCATCCCATCACTCATGTTTTAGTAACAGGAGCGATCAGGCAAATGTCTTGCCGAATGTCGCCAGAGCCGCTTCGAGCGCAGCCTTGGTGTCATCTGCCAAGTCACCGCTTTCACGGATGGTTTTCAAAATGTCGGCATGTTCGCTGCGCAAATGGGCCAGCATAGCTTCTTCGTAGCGTACAACATCGTCAACCGCGACGGGATCAAGATGCCCGTTGGTACCGGCATAGATCGACGCGGTCTGCTCTTCGAACGGAAGCGGCGAGAATTGCGCCTGCTTCAGCAGCTGGGTCAGCCGCTCGCCGCGAGCCAGCAATTTCTGCGTCGATGCGTCCAGATCGGAGCCGAACTGCGCAAAGGCCGCCATTTCGCGATATTGTGCGAGATCGAGCTTGATCGAACCCGAAACCTTTTTCATCGCCTTCGTCTGTGCAGCGGAACCCACACGGGAAACCGACAGACCCACGTTAATGGCGGGACGGATGCCCTGGTTGAACAGGTCGGTTTCGAGGAAGATCTGGCCGTCGGTGATCGAAATCACGTTGGTCGGAATATAGGCCGAAACGTCGCCAGCCTGGGTTTCGATGATCGGCAATGCGGTCAAAGAACCCGAGCCATTGTCTTCGTTCATCTTAGCGGCACGTTCGAGCAAACGGCTGTGAAGATAGAAAACGTCACCGGGATAGGCTTCTCGTCCTGGAGGACGACGCAGCAACAGGGACATCTGGCGATAGGCCACAGCCTGTTTGGAGAGATCGTCATAAACGATACAGGCGTGCATGCCGTTATCGCGGAAATATTCGCCCATCGTCACACCGGTATAAGGTGCAAGATACTGCAGCGGCGCAGGCTCGGACGCGGTTGCAGCAACCACGATCGAATATTCCATCGCGCCATTTTCTTCGAGGCTCTTGACGATCTGTGCAACCGTCGAGCGCTTTTGGCCGACAGCCACGTAGATGCAGTAAAGCTTCTTGCTTTCGTCGTCGCCGGCGTTGACGGTCTTTTGGTTGATGAACGTGTCGATGGCGACAGCGGTCTTACCGGTCTGACGGTCACCGATGATCAGTTCGCGCTGGCCACGGCCAACAGGAACGAGAGCGTCGAGCGCTTTCAGGCCGGTCTGAACGGGTTCGTGAACCGATTTACGCGGGATAATGCCCGGCGCCTTGACTTCCACACGGCTACGCTGGGTCGTCTTGATCGGGCCTTTGCCATCAATCGGGTTGCCGAGACCATCGACTACGCGACCAAGCAATTCCTTGCCGATCGGAACGTCCACAATGGTGCCGGTCCGCTTGACGACGTCGCCTTCTTTGATTTCGGAGTCAGAGCCGAAAATCACGACGCCGACATTGTCCGCCTCGAGGTTCAGCGCCATGCCCTGAACGCCGTTGGAGAATTCAACCATCTCACCAGCCTGGACCTGGTCGAGGCCGTGGATACGGGCAATACCGTCACCGACGGCGAGCACGGTTCCGACTTCGGAAACCTGGGCTTCATTGCCAAAATTGGCGATCTGGTCCTTGATGACCTTTGAAATTTCTGCGGCGCGAATATCCATGTGTATCTTCCTTTAGCCCTTCATGGCCTGCGATAGGGTGTTCAAACGGGTTTTAATCGAGCTGTCGATCATCTGGCTGCCGATCTTCACGACCAGCCCGCCCAAAATGGACGGATCGACGGCGGTGGAAACGCTAACATCGCTTCCCACACGTTTCTTGAGCTGCGCCTTGAGCGCATCAATCTGCTTGTCATCCAGCGGATGGGCGGAGGTCACTTCGGCAGTAATTTCGCCGCGATAGCCGGAAGCCAGCGTCGAAAAGGCGCGAATGACGGCGGGGATCTGGTCCAGCCGGCGATTGGCAGCCAGCACGCCAAGTACATTGGTCGTCAGCGTGTCGAGGCCAAGGCTCTTCGCGATTGCGGCAATCGCCTTGCCGGCATCGTCACGCGACAGGACCGGACTGTTCGTCAGTTCCTTCAGATCATCCGATTCGGCGAGGGCTTCGCTCAACGTGTTGAGGCTGGCCTGCACCGCGTCGATGCTATTCTTTTCTTGTGCGAGAGCGAACAGAGCAGTGGCGTAACGCCCCGCTAAACTCGCTCTGATGCCGCTGGATTGATCCACGCGTTTGCTACTCCCTGACCGTTTATATGGTCTGAAAACCGTTCATGAAATGGTCCGCTTTATGGCCGAAAATCCTGCGATTCCGCCCACGGATGCGCGGCGTCTAGCAACCATTTTGCTGCGAGGCAAGACGGCTTTGGGAATCATTTTCGCGGAAAGCCGAACCGGCAGTTTTTTGCGACTTTCATTGTTGCGCGCATAATATTTGGCTTTGAACGCAAGATACGGGAAGCCGCATGGGGCAGGGTGATTTAAATCCGGGCCGACAGCAAGCACTGGAGCATTTCCATGACCTATCAAATCACCGGATTGAACCCGGATATTGCCAGACCCTTTGCAGAGGCAAGCGCGGAAAAGCTTTCGGCGCTGGGTGCGGTACGAATGACGGCGACCAGCAAGCAGGGCTTCCCCTGCCGCATATCTCTGGAAAACGCCGAAGTGGGCGACGAGCTGATCCTGTTCCACCACATATCCCATGATGTCGATTCTCCCTACCGGAGTTCTTATGCTATTTTCGCGAAGACGGGGCTGACAACGGCTGCGCAGTATACTGATAGTGTTCCTCCGGTTTTCGCTGGCCGCACATTGGGCATGCGCGCTTTCGGCACGAATGCGATGCTGAAAACCGCCAGCCTCGCATTGCCCGGCGAAGCGGACCGCGCGATCCGTCAGCTGTTTGAACTGGACGCGGTTGCCTATATAGACGTGCATAACGCAGCCCATGGATGTTTCGTCGCGCGGGTGGAGAGGTTTGAATCGTGAACCAGAAGATTGTGGATGATGCCCGGGCGTGGGCGGCGATGCAGGCCCGCGATCGCAGTTTCGACGGAAAATTCGTCACCGGCGTGCTGAGCACCGGCATCTATTGCCGTCCCTCCTGCGCCGCGCGCCATCCCAAACGGGAAAATGTGCGCTTCTTTGCCAGAGCGGAGCAGGCAGAGGCGGCGGGGCTCAGAGCGTGCCTGAGATGCCGTCCCAATGACGTTGCCAGGGACGAAGCCGCGGTCAAGCTGGTGATCGATGCCATTCGCGCTGCGGAAACTGCGCCCAGGCTGGACGAACTGGCGGACCTGACGGGCTATTCGCCGACCCATCTCCAGCGGATTTTCAAACGCGAAACCGGATTGTCGCCCGCCGCTTACGCACGGGCCTTGCGGTCCGAGCGAGTCAAGCATGCGCTGGACAGCGGCGCGACGGTAACCGATGCGATTTACGATGCCGGTTATGGCTCGGCTTCGCGATTTTACGAGGAACGCAAAATGGGCATGAAACCGGGCGTCTGGAAAAATGGCGGGGCAGGGGTGACGGTGCACTGGTCCGTCATCGACACCTCGCTCGGCGCGATGATGGTGGCTGCGACCGACAAGGGCGTCTGCTGCCTGTCTTTCAACGAGGACGAGGGTGCGCTGCGCAAACGGTTCCCGAAAGCGGACTTGCAGCACGGCGGTGCCGCGTTCGCAGCCTTGTTCGAGCAGGTGGTGGCGCAGGTGGAAACGCCCGGTCGCCCGCATAATATTCCGCTCGACGTTCAGGGCACCGCCTTCCAGGAAGCGGTCTGGCAGGAATTGCGCAAGATACCCGAAGGCGAAACCCGCAGTTACGCCGATATCGCGGCTGCCATCGGCAAACCGAAAGCGGTGCGCGCCGTGGGCAGCGCCAATGGCGCAAACCATGTCGCCGTCCTGATCCCCTGCCACCGGGTGGTGCGCAGCGACGGCACGATGGGCGGCTATGCCTACGGGCTGGAGATCAAGGCAGGTCTGCTGGAAAAGGAAAGAAAATGAACCCGAAAATAGCAAGCTTCGCCGCCCTTCATATGCCGGGCGATCCTCTCATATTGGTCAACATCTGGGATGCAGGAAGCGCCAGGGCGGTTGAGGCTGCCGGCGCAAAGGCGCTCGCCACGGGAAGCTACGGTGTGGCTGGCGCGCAGGGTATCGCAGACGGGGAGGCGTTTCCGCTGGATGACGCCATTGCCAATCTTGAACATATTGTTGCGGCCTCGGATCTGCCGGTCAGCATCGATATGGAGGCCGGCTATGGCAACGATGCCAATGAAGTGCACCAATCGGTACAGCGCGCCTTCGATGCGGGGGCGAGCGGCATCAACATGGAGGACCGTATGCCGGGGGATGACCTGCTGATTGAACCGGCGATCTTTGCCGAGCGCGTGGCCGCTGCCGCATCGACCGGACTCTGGGTCAACGCGCGATGCGACGTCTTCCGCGGTCAATCGGCAGAGACCGATGGCGACGCATTGGTCGAGCAGGTTCTCGAGCGTGCCGCACGATATGCCGATGCCGGAGCAGGGAGCCTGTTTGTTCCGTTTCTGAGCGACGAAAAATGCATCGGCGCAATTTGTGACGCGTCGCCCTTGCCGGTCAATATTTTGCGTTCATCCGAAGGCCCAAGCCATGCGCGTCTGGCGAGCCTCGGCGTCGCGCGGATCAGTCACGGGCATCAGCCATGGGCTGCGGCGATGAACTGGCTGACAGGGCAGGCCGAGAAGGTTTTCGGAGGCGGCGAACCCGACTATTGAGTGCGCTTTCTGCTGCGCCCATCGGTACCGTTCAGCCCCGCCACAGATTCAGGCAAAACAGCGCTCAGCGATATTCGGGATTGGGATGATTATAGCGCGTGCCGTCATCCCAGGCTTCGCGCGAATTGCCGTAATCGGGAATGCCGCCAGCCTGTTTGAGCATATGGGCCATGTGCATCAGGTTCCAGGCCAGAAATGTCGCGTTGCGCTGGGTGAAATCGCTGTCGAAACCGACGCGAGAGCCGTCGTCTTTCTTGTCTCCATAGGAAGGGCCGGGACCGATCGGTCCGATCCAGCCCGCATCGGCCTGTGGTGGTATCGTATAGCCGATATGGCCGAGCGAATAGAGCGTGCTCATGGCGCAATGTTTGACGCCGTCTTCATTGCCGGTGACCACGACGCCGCCGGCCTTTCCGTAAAAGATATATTGCCCCTTGTCGTTGGTCTCTCCGGAATGGGCGTAGAGGCGTTCGATGATCTTGCGGCATTCCGAGGACACGTCTCCCAGCCAGATCGGCGTGCCGATGACCAGAATATCGCTGGCCATCACCGATTTGGAAATGGCGGGCCACGCATCGCTGTCGAAACCATGTACGGTCATGTCGGGATAGACGCCCGGAGCAATATCCTGATCGACACTGCGCAGATATTCTATCGCCACCCCGGCGTCCTTCATGATGTCGCGAACGACATCCATCAGGCATTCGGTGTGGCTGAACGACGGCGAAGGCGTCAATGTGCAGTTGATGAAAACGGCCTTGAGGCCGGAATAGTCCGGTTTCTTGCCAGCGTCAGTGTCAGCCGCCATCGGTCTTTCCTCTCGCGTCAATCGGTTTTCCTGCACTCATAAACCAGCCGCTCGTTCGCCTGTGACGGCAATTCGGCCCTGATCGCCTTCACCATGTCTTCGATATCGGCCAGCGCCTTGATGTCGGTCGTGCAGGCCCTGTTACCATATTGGGCGCGGATCGCCCGCGCTTTGGTCATCGCGTCCAGCCCCATAAGATAGCGCTCCTCGGTAAATTCGCTGCGATCCGGCTGGAAGCTGCTGATGGTGACCGTCTGCTCTTCATTGGGAACGAATATCCGCGACCATTTCGCGCCATCGCGCCCATATTGGGTGCGGCCGTTGACGCAGCCGCCCTCGGCCCATTCGACCGGCAGCTCGTTTTGCTGCGATACCGTTATCCGGCTGCGCTGCGGGTTGATTGTGCACTGATATTTCCCTGATGCCGTCACGCCGGTCTGCTGCGGAATGCTGTCCTCGGCTTTCTCCTTCATCGCGGCGGCGACGCGGTCATCGATTTCGCTGAAATCCGGACGGGAGAGGAATACGATAACGGCACCGAGCAGCAGGACCGCCGCAGCACCGGCAGAGCCGATGCCCGGATTGCGCTTGCCCTGGACCAGCAGCACCGCTGCCCCGACCGCCGCCAGCAGCGACAAAGCCAGCAGCAGCGCCGCGATCGCAATGCGGTTTTCCCGTTCGGCAATGATATCCTGCGATATGCCCGTCCGCAACTTGGTCTCGGCGCGTTCCCGCTTGTCGGCTTCGGCTTGTTTCGCCGCCGCGACCTGCGCTCTAGCAGCCGCTTCGCGCAGCCGTTCCTGCTCGCTTATTTCGGCAGCGGAGCGACAGGGCGTCGCCGTTACACCGGCCGTTACACCGGCTTTGCGCAGGAAATTCAATATCTCCCTTGCGGATACGGCAAAGCCGAATTCCGCGTCATTGCCATCGCTGATCGAGCCGAAGCTGTTCGCGCCGAGCACCCGGCCGCAATTGTCGATCAGCGGCCCGCCACTGTTGCCCGAGGCAATCGGCGCGGTGTGCAGGATCGTGTCGAATTGCTTGGTCGTCCGGCCACCGGACACGGTGCCCGTGGTCTTGACCGGTGACATCGGATTGATCAGATCGTCCAGATCAAGCCCCTGCGCACGGTCAACCGAGCCGGGATAGCCGATTGCCACCACATCCGCGCCATCGCTGACCGGGCCGCCGAAAACCGTCATTGGCGGCAATCGTCCGCCGTCGAGCACCTGAATGAGCGCAAGATCATTATTCTGCGAATAGGCGATGATCCGCCCGCCATAGCTGGTGCCGCCCTGCGAAGGAATGATACCGATGACGACCGAGCTTTCCTGCCGCGCGATCTCGACAACATGCGCGTTGGTCACGATCTTGTCCGGCGCCACGGCAAATCCGCTTCCATGGCCGACAAAGGCGACCTTGCTGCCATCTTTCGCGGCCAGCACCACGCGGACCACCGATCGGCTGGCGGCGCTGATATCGGCCGGATCGGCCTGGGCAGGGCCGGTGAGCAGAGTGGCAGTGAGGATCGAGAGGATGAGTGTCAGCTTTTTGATCATGGATTGGTTCATGCTTCAAATAGCCGCAACATTCAAAGGACTTTTGTACTTCTTTAGCCCCTCCTTTTCAAAGGAGGGGTTGGGGTGGTTGCGAGCGCAAGCGAGCCTGCGCGACATCAAGGCACAAACCGGCATCGAGCCCGTTGTTGCCTATCCCAGCTCTTCCCCTCCCTCGAAAGCGAGGGGTGATTGGAAATCAAATAAAACTATAAGGATCGATATCGACGCCGACCCGCACCGCGCGCGGCCATTCCAGCTGTTCCAGCCATTCGCGCATGATATTCTGCAGGTCGACCGACCGCAGCGCATGGACCAGCAACCTGTGCCGGTGCCGGCCGCGCAGCATTGCCAGCGGAGCGGGGGCAGGGCCGAAGACAGAAAATCCGTCGAGCTTGGGCGCGGTCTGGCCAATCAGGCGGGCTGTTTCCATCGCTTCCTTATTATCCTCTGACGAGACGATGATCGCCGCCCAGCGGGCGAAAGGAGGGGCCAGCGCCTGACGCCGTGACTCCATCTCGGCGGCATAAAAGCCTTCCCGGTCATTCGCGATCAGCGCCTGGATCACCGGCGCATTCGGCATGCGGGTCTGGACATAGACACGGCCCGGCTTTTCCGCCCGTCCGGCCCGTCCCGCGACCTGGGCGATCTGCTGGAAACTGCGCTCGGCGGCGCGCAGGTCCCCGCCTTCCAGCCCGATATCCGCATCGACCACACCGACCAGAGTGAGATTGGGAAAATGATAGCCCTTGGTCACCAGCTGCGTCCCGACGACGATATCGATTGCGCCTGCCTCCATCTGCTGGACGAAGTCGGCGGCTTTCTGTGGCGACCAGATTGTGTCCGAGGTGACAATCGCGGTCCGTGCCTGCGGGAACAGCATTTTGACTTCGTCGCAAATCCGTTCGACGCCGGGCCCGCAGGCCACAAGACTGTCTTCGTCGCCGCATTCCGGACATTTTTCCGGAATCGGCATGACATGGCCGCAATGGTGGCAGGCGAGGCGGCGGGTCAGGCGATGCTCTACCATCCATGCGGTACAATTGGGGCAGGCGATGCGGTGGCCGCAGGTGCGGCACAGGGTCAGCGGTGCAAAACCGCGCCGGTTGAGGAAGAGCAGCGATTGCTCGCCGCGCTGGAGATTTTCCTCCAGCGCGTTGACCAGCGTGGGCGCCAGCCAGTTGCCGCGCGGCGGCACGTCTTCGGTCAGGTCCAGCGCCTCGATATCCGGCATCGTCGCGCCGCCGAACCGCGCCGGCAGTTCGAGCAGTTCATAATTGCCCTGCTCGACCTGATGGCGGGTCTCGATCGCCGGCGTGGCGGAGGCTAATATGACCGGGATCTGCTCGTAAAGCGCGCGCATCACCGCGACGTCGCGCGCGTGATAGCGGACGCCGTCTTCCTGTTTGAAGCTGGTCTCGTGCGCTTCGTCGACGATTATCAGCCCAAGATTGGCATAAGGCAGGAACAAGGCGGAACGCGCGCCGACGATTACCTTGGCGTTGCCTTCCGCCAGCGCCCGCCAGTTCCGCTTGCGCTCCGACTGTTTCATGCCGCTGTGCCAGGCCAGCGGCTCGGCCCCGAACCGCGCCTCGAAACGGTTGAGAAACGGCTCGGTCAGCGCGATTTCGGGCAGCAGCACCAGCACTTGCCTGTCCTGCCGCAAAGCTTCGGCGACTGCTTCGAAATAGACTTCGGTCTTGCCTGATCCCGTCACGCCGTCGAGCAAGAAGGGTTTGAACTGTGAGGCGCGCACAGCCTCGATCAATATATTGCTGACGTCCCGCTGATCCTCGCTGAGATCGACCGTGTCGAAATCGGGCGTGGGTTTGGCGGTGATGGCGAAAGAGGAGACTTCTTCCCGATCAAAAACCCCCAGCTTTTCCAGCCCCCGGATCACCGCGATCGAAACGCCGGCCTTGTTGGCCAGCTCGCTGATCGTGCCCTGTACGCCTTCCAGCTTTTCCAGTGCCTGCTGCCGTTGCGGCGTGATCCGGTCGGGCACAGTGCCGTTCAGGCGATATTCGCTGATCGGGCGATTGTCGGCAAAGGCAGCGCCGCTAGACAGGACCATGCGCAGCACCGAGGCTGGCGAGGCAAAATAATATGAGGCGGTCCACTCGATCAGCCGCCGCAACGGCGCGCGCAGCGGCGGCACATCGCGGACCTCGAGCAGCGGGCGCAATTTCTTCGGGTCGATTTCCTCGACCGGAAAGCTGTCCGCTTCCCATACCACGCCGGGCAATTTGCGCGGACCCAGCGGCGCCATGACAATCGAACCCGGCTCGACCCGCATGCCGTCGGGCACGCGATAATCGAGCGGACCGAGGGCGGCATTAAGCAGGAGTACACGAACGCGATTCATATTCATGCTATAGGCAGCTTATCATCATCCGTCATTCCTGCTTTGACGAATATAGGAGACTATCATGCACTATCATCGCAGATCGGTTCTGGGCTTTGGCGCTGCCGCCGGATTGCTGGCGCTTCCCGGCTGTTCGAGCCTGCCGGGGCTGAGCCTGACCGAAGCCGTCAAGCGGCTGCTGACCCTGTCGTCGCAGAATGCTTTTGCCGAGCTGATGCAGCCGAACGGTTTTTTCGACAGCCAGGTGGCGCGGATTTCGGTACCCGATTCCCTGGGTGGTTCGCGGGCAACGAGCATCGCCACGGCTTTGCTGCGGTCCAAGCCGGTCCAGGATCGCTTGCTGATGCAGGTCAATCGCGCGGCCGAAAAGGGCGCCGAACTGGCCGCTCCGATCGTCGCGGAAACCATCCGCAATATGAGTATCGCCGACGCGGCCGCGATCATCAACGGCGGACCGCGCGCGGCCACCAGCCTGCTGCAGGGGCAATTGGGAAACACGCTCGTCGAGCGGATGCTGCCCGGCATCGGCAGCGGGCTGAGACTGTTCGACAACGAGATTATCAATCTGGTGCTCTCGCAAGCCACCAACGTCGATTTTTCCAGCATCAACCGGGACGTGACCGACAAGGTCAGCGATGCCATCTATCGTTCGATTGGCGCGCAGGAGGAGGCCATACGCGCCAATCCGCGGTCCACCAACGATCCGCTGCTGATGGCGGTCCTGGGTGTCGGGAAAGCCTTTTAGAGCCGATTTATCCCGCAATCTTCCCCCAATCTATCCACAGCTTTTTGCCGGACGGGAGGGGGCAACAGTTCCCCGACCTGTGGAAAGCGGATAGGCAAACGGCAATAGAGCCTATTCCTGTATTCTGGAGCCAGACCGATGAAATTCTTCGTAGATACCGCCGATACCGCGGAAATCGCCGACCTCGCAGCGACCGGCATGGTCGACGGCGTCACCACCAATCCTTCGCTGATCAAGAAATCGGGTCGCGACATCATGGAAGTGACCAAGGAAATCTGCGGCCTGACCGACGGTCCGGTGTCCGCCGAGGTCGTCGCGCTCGACCATGATGCGATGATGAAAGAAGCCGAAGTGCTGCGCAAGATCGCCGACAATGTTTGCATCAAGGTGCCGTTGACGGTGGACGGACTTAAAACCTGCAAGGCGCTGACCAGCGAGGGCACGATGGTCAATGTGACTCTCTGCTTCTCCGCCAATCAGGCGCTGCTCGCGGCCAAGGCCGGTGCCAGCTTCATTTCGCCCTTCGTCGGACGCCATGACGATAATGGTCTCGACGGCATGACGCTGATCGAGGACATCCGTCTGATTTACGACAATTATGCGTTCGACACCGAAATTCTCGTCGCCTCGATCCGCCATCCGATCCACGTGCTCGAATCCGCCCGCATCGGCGCCGATGTCGGCACCATGCCGCCCAATGTCATCCGCGGCCTGTTCAAACATGTGCTGACCGACAAGGGCCTCGAAGGCTTTTTGAAGGACTGGGAATCGACCGGCCAGAATATCGGCTGAGTTTAGCCGCAATTAATGCGTCATCCTGAACTTGTTTCAGGACCTCCCACGGCAGCGCGCTATCTCAAGGGGTCCTGAAACAAGTTCAGGATGACGAAGCTTTTTTCCAAAATCGATAGCGAAGACTACTCTCAAAAACCCTTCGGTGCCGGATCGACCACGGCGAAACTGCCGTTGCGGATTTCCTGTACTTCCAGAGCCCGTTCCGAAACGCCGTCGGACTTGAACCGGAAAACACCGTCGAGGCCGATAAATCCGCCCTTGTCGGTCAGCTGGTTGATCGGGAAAGGCTCTCCGACTTTCCAGTTGCGGGCCACCTTTACGGTCAGGAGCACCGAGTCATAGCCGAGGCTCGACAGCCGGAACGGGGCCTTGCCATAGCGGGCGCGATATTTGTCGGCATATTGTTTGTAGAGACCATCGGAAACACTGGCAAACCAGGCGCCGCGCATCGATGGCGCACCGGCCAGATTGCTGCTGGTGTTCCACAGGTCGGTGCCGAGAATTTTCGCCGTCGTGCTGGCATTTTTGCGAATATAGGGGGCCGCCTTGATCGCCATATCGCCATTGTCGGCAAGCAGCACGGCCTCGAATTCGCCATTCTGGGTCAATTTCTTGGTCGCGGCTTCCAGCGAACTGGCATCGCGGTTGAAGGTCTGGATCGAAACCACCGTGCCGCCGCCGTCTTTGACTTTGCGCAGCAGCGTGGAGGAGGCGCGCTGGCCATAGACGCCGTTGGGCACCAGCGCGGCGAAGCGCGTCATGCCTTTCGACCGGGCATAGTCCACAACCCGGTTGATCGACTGGGACGGAATATGGCCCAATATATAGACATTATTGCCGGCGACGCCGCTGTCGTTGGAAAAGCTCAATATTGGCACGCCAGCAGGGCGGGCAACATTGGCGGTGGCGACGACATTGTCGCTGAGCAAGGGCCCGATGATCAGCTTGTTGCCGTCGCGAATAGCGTTCTGCGCCGCTGCGGTCACGCCTTTGGCCGTGTCATAGCTGGTCATGCGGATATTGTCCGCCTTGGTATCGAGCAAAGCCATGGTGGTGGCATTGGCGAGCGACTGGCCGACGCCGGCATTCTTGCCGGACAGCGGCACCAGCAGGGCGATGCGATGATGTTTCTGGTCGTCGGGAAGGCCAGCGGTCACCGGCGGCGGTGTTTGCGCTCCCGTCTGGGGTGACTGCGCGCCGCGCGGAACGACTGTCGAGCAGCCGGCGAGAACCACGAAAGCCGACACACCGGCCCACTTCAAAAAGCCGCGCTTTCTGCTTTGATCTTGTCCTTGATGCATCTTGTCTGCCATGACGGTCATATGTCTGCTCCTGCCCAATCCGGTCTCTATATCGTCGCCACCCCAATCGGCAACCTTGGAGATTTGTCCCGCCGCGCCGAGGAGATACTCGGCAGCGCCGATATTATCTTGGTGGAAGACACAAGAGTTACCGGCAAGCTTCTGAATCACATTGGTAAAAAGTCGAAGATGATGGTCTATAATGACCATAAGTCGGCAGCGGACCGGGCGAGCATTTTGGATGCGATACGATGTAAAATTGTCGCACTGGTGAGCGACGCGGGAACGCCGCTGATTTCCGACCCCGGCTACAAGCTGGTCCGCGATGCGCAGGACGCCGGTCTCTATGTCACGACGATTCCCGGCCCCAGCGCTGCGATCGCCGCGCTGACCCTGTCCGGACTGCCCAGCGACCGCTTTCTTTTCGAGGGTTTTCTGCCGAGCAAGACCAAGGCGCGCACCGAGGCGCTCGCCGCGCTGAAGGCGCTGAACGCCAGTCTGATCTTCTACGAGAACGGCTCCCGGCTGGGGGCGATGCTGGCCGACTCGCTGGCCGTATTGGGCGACCGCAAGGCGGCGGTGGTGCGCGAGATCACCAAGCGTTTCGAGGAAGCTGTGACCGGATCGCTGGGCCAATTGGCCGAGCGTTATGGGTCGGAAAAGCCCAAGGGCGAGATCGTCGTCATCATCGGGCCACCTGGCGCACCGGAAGCGGCCAGTGAAGCGGATATAGAGGCAGCGTTGCGCGAGGCGCTGGAGCGCTTGCCGGCATCGAAAGCGGCTGGCGAGGTGGCCAAGGCCTTCAACACCGACCGCAAGGCGCTTTACGACCTGGCCAACCGCTGGAAGTCGGAAAAATGAAGCCCAGCGCCGCCCACACCGTTCGCCCTGAGCCCGTCGAAGGGCTTCTATCGGTCTTGCGGTGCCTTGGCGGACCACATGCTTCGACAGGCTCAGCACGAACGGGTGATGACAAGTGAAGCCCAGCGCCCCCCATACCGTTCGCCCTGAGCCTGTCGAAGGGCCTCTATCGGTCCTGCGGTGCCTTGGCGGTCCAGATGTTTCGACAGGCTCAGCACGAACGGTATCCAGAAAATGAAACGCGAGGCAGCGGAGCAGCGCGGCCGGCAGGCCGAAAAGACCGCAGCCCGTTTTCTGCGCCTGAAAGGCTGGCGGATATTGGACGAACGGGTCCGCACCCCGCGCGGCGAGGTCGATCTGGTGGCCAAACGCGGCGGACTGGTTGCCTTTGTCGAGGTGAAGGCGCGCACGAAGCTGGAGGATCTGGAACAGGCCATCGACCTGAAACGGCTGCAGCGCGTCGCCGATGCGGTGGAAATACTCTATCCGCAATATTGCACCAAGGGGGAAGACGCCCGGATTGACGTGATCCTGATCGCCCCGAGACGGCTGCCGGTCCATCTTCCCAATGTCTGGCACGGATTCTAGAATCCAACAATCCGTTCGTCCTGAGCCTGTCGAAGGACGTCTATCGGACTTTCGGTGGTTTGACGGTCAAGATGCTTCGATCCCCGCCTTCGCGGGGACAGGCACGCACAGCACGAACGGTAAGCGGTTCGAACTTTCTCTTTGCCCCGCTAAACAAAAAGGCCCTTCGACAAGCTTGGGAGTAATGGTTATGGATCGGAAAACGCAGCGCCATGTGCTCCGCACTTGATGCGGAGCCCGGAAGGCTGGCAGTTCTGTAACCTCCAGAGCTCCGCATCAGGTGCGGAGCACAGTGTGAATGAAAGCAGATTTATGACCCTGAAAATCGCCGTACAGATGGACCCGATGGAGACCGTAAACATCGCGGGAGATAGCAGCTTCGCGCTGATGCTCTCCGCCCAGAAACGCGGGCACGAGCTGTTCCATTATGACGTAAAGGGCCTGACCCTGCAAGCGAATGGCCGTCTGACCACGCCGGCCCATCCGGTGACGGTGCAGCCGGTGAAGGGCGATCATTTCACCTTTGGTGACCCGGTCAAACTGGACCTCGGCAGCGATGTTGATGTCGTCTTGATGCGTCAGGACCCGCCGTTCCACGTCGGCTATATCACGGCGACGCACTTGCTCGAGCGGATCGAGGGCGAGACTCTCGTCGTCAACAACCCCGTCTCCGTCCGCAACGCGCCGGAAAAAGTCTATGTGCTCGATTATGCGCAGTTCATGCCGCCAACCCTGATCACCCGCGATCTTGACGAAGTGCGGGCCTTTCAAAAGGAACATGGCGGCATCGTGGTCAAGCCGCTGCACGGCAATGGCGGCAAGGCGATCTTCCTGGTGCCCGAAGATGGCAGCAATCTCAGCGCTCTATTCGAGGTGTTCAACCAGACCTGGCCGGAGCCGCATATGGTCCAGCCCTTCCTCCCTGAAGTGCATCAGGGGGACAAGCGCATCGTGCTGGTCGACGGCGAAGTCGCCGGCGCGATCAACCGGAAGCCGGGCGAAGGCGAATTCCGCAGCAATCTCGCGCAGGGCGGCTATGCCGAAGCGGCCGAGCTGACCGACCGCGAGAAGGAAATCTGCGCGGCGATGGGCCCTGATCTCAAAAGGCTCGGCCTGATCTTCGTCGGCATCGACGTGATCGGCGGCAAATGGCTGACCGAAATCAACGTGACCTCGCCGACCGGGATTGTGGCGATCGACAATTTCAACGGCAGCGATACGTCCGGCATGATCTGGGATGCGATTGAGCGGCGGCTGGCGGCGGAATAAACAGGCGCGGGTCCGCACGCGATGAACAGCTGGGTCACAGACCTGATCGAGCAGGGCGGTTATTGGGCCATTGCGTTGCTCATGGCGCTGGAAAATATCTTCCCGCCTATCCCGTCCGAGCTGATCATGGGGCTGGGCGGCGTCGGCGTGGGGCAGGGGACTTTTCACCCGGCATGGCTGGTGCTGGTCGGCACCATCGGGTCGCTGGCCGGCAATTATGTCTGGTTCATGATCGGGCGCCACTGGAACGACGATGATGTGCGCGCTTTCGTCCGCAAACACGGCCGCTGGCTGACGCTCGACGTCGAGACGGTCAACCGGATCGACCGGATTTTCGACGATCACGGCCAATGGGTGGTCTTTGTCGCCCGTTTCATTCCCAATATACGAACGATGATCTCCGTGCCCGCAGGCCTGTTCGGCATGTCGCACAAACGCTTCATCCTCGCCACCAGCGCCGGCGCCGCCGTCTGGAACAGCGCTTTGGTCTATGCGGGCTATATGCTGCAGCAGAATATCGAGGATATCGGACGATATCTGGGGCCGGTGTCGCTCAGCGTGATTGGGCTGCTAATCGCCGTCTATATCTGGCGAATTATTTTCTGGCGGCCTCGCGGGGGGTGACTTGACTGCGACCAATAGTCGCTAAACCTTGCAATCCCGTCGCCCCAGCGGAGGCTGGGGTCCAAACCAAGGCCGGCGCATGTCCCATAGGCGGATTGGATGCCAGCCTTCGCTGGCATGACGGACACGAAACGCGGAGCCCCTCCAAGGAAGGCGTCAGGTTCCCCGCGGATGCGCGCTGTTATACACATCGAGCAAATGCGCCGCATCGACTGCCGTATAGACCTGCGTCGAACTCAGGCTGGCGTGACCCAATAATTCCTGCAGGCTCCGTAAATCCGCACCACCGGCCAGCAGATGCGTCGCAAAGCTGTGGCGCAGGGCGTGGGGTGTGGTCTTGTCGGAAATGCCGAGCTTGGTGCGGGCCTGCTGGACCACGCGGCGGATCAGATTGGGCGACAGCGGGCCGCCGCGCTTGCCGCGAAACAGGGGCGATCCGCTGATGTCATCATTTTTGCAGCGCGCGAAATCCTGGGCAATCGGATAGGGGCAGAGGTCGATATAATGTTCGATCGCCTCGCGCACCTTGGGGAGCAGCGGCACGATTCTGGTCTTGCCGCGCTTGCCGGTGACCCTGAGCGTGTCGGACAGGGGCAGAACATCGCCGGTAAGGTCGAGCGCCTCGCTGATCCGCAGGCCTGAACCGTAAAGCAGCAGCAGCACCGCCCAGTCGCGCGCGCCGATCCAGTCCTCGCTGGCGCTGTCCTGCGCGTCGCCTGCCAGAGCCAATATATCATCGGGCGAAGCCGGACGCGGGACGCCGCGCTTGACCTTGGGGCCGTTGATCTTCGGTATCTGCGCCTCGTCGCCGCCGACATGTTTGAGAAAGGCGCGCAAGGCTGACAATTCCCGCGCCGCGCTATTGTTGGTCAGGCCGTCTCCGCGCCTGTAAGCGAGATAGGCGCGGATATCGGCCTGTGTCACCGCCTTGACCTCGTCTGCCGCCACGCCGCCGCCAATATGGTCCATCAGAAAGGCGCAGAAACGCTCTGCCGTGGTCACATAGGCCCGCACCGTATGCTGCGACCGCCGCCGGTCATCGCGAAGATGGGCGGAGAAGGCGTTGATGAGGGTGGTGGCGCTATCCATAGGGGGAATCTAGCAGACCCGGAATCAATCGCCAAACATCCTCTCCCGTAGGGCGAATTTTGGCACGCCCATTCCGGTCTCGTCATTGCGAGCGTAGCGAAGCAATCCAGAGCGGTGCGCGCCGCTCTGGATTGCTTCGTCGCATCCGCTCCTCGCAATGACGGCGAGGTCGGAGGCAGACTCCTCAAACGATTGTTCTGATTCGTATCCCTGCGCAGGCAGGGATCCATCTCCCGGATGATCAACTTGGCGCGATCTGGAGATGGCCCCCTGCCTGCGCAGGGGCACCAAACATCCTCTCCCTATAGGAGAGAATGAACGCAATGTGCTCCGCACTTGATGCGGAGCTCTGGAGGCAAGAAACTGCACAGCCGATAGAAGCTCCGCATCAAGTGCGGAGCACGCGCTCTACAACCGATATTCACCCGACAGGATCTTCGCATGTTCCGCCTTGGTCAGCGCGGCATAACCCTCGACATCCGGTTTGCAAAACCAGATCGGATCTTTGATCGCGTTGACATCAAAGCCTTCCTTGACCAGCTCGACCTTGCGATATTTGAACGTGCCGGTGGTCTGCGCTTCCGGCTCGATCCGGATGAACAGGGGCACCGCATAAGGCGGCATTTCCGCGGCCAGAAAGGCGCGCAGTCCGGATATGTCGAAATCATCCGCCACGGTCAGAGAGGCCATGCCGGCGCGGCCGTCGGTGCCGGGGACTTCGACGCCATAGACATTGGCGGTCTTGATGCCGGGATATTGCGAGAGGACCTCGGAGACTTCGTTGGTCGCGACATTTTCCCCCTTCCAGCGGAATGTGTCGCCGATCCGGTCCTTGAAATAGATATAGCCGGAGCGATCGCGGCTCATCAGGTCGCCGGAGCGGAACCAGGCGTCGCCTTTTTCAAACACGTCGCGCAGGATTTTCTTCTCGGTCGCTTCCTTGTCCTGATAGCCGGAAAAATCGGAAGGGCTGTCCTTGAAGATGCGCCCGATCAGCTCGCCCGCTTCATCCCAGTCGGCCTTGATGCAGAAGCCGTCCTCGCCGCGCACCGGCTGTTCTTCGGCGATATCGAATTTCACGATCCTGGTGTCGCCGAACTGCTTCTCCAGATATTTCGGAATCCGGCCGACCGCGCCGATCTTGCCGTCGAAATTCATCAGGAAGATATTGCCCTCGGTCGACCCATAGATTTCGAGCAGCTTGGGCACTTGAAACCGGTCGACAAATTGCTGCCAAATGTCGGCGCGCAGACCATTGCCGATGCCGACCCGGACCTTGTGGGCGCTTTGCTTGGGATGGTCGGGCTGGTTGAGCAGGTAGCGGCACAGCTCGCCGATATAGACGACCACCGTCGCGCCATAATCGGCCGCGTCATCCCAATATTGCGAGGCGGAGAATTTGCGCCGCAATATGGCCGACGCCCCGCTCAGCAAGGCACCGCCCATGCCAATGAAACCGCCGGTCACATGATAGAGCGGCAGGGTGATGTAGATGCGGTCCTCCGGTGTCAGCGGGCAGGTCGAGATGGCGATGCGGAAGCTGCGCCGGGCGCGGGCATGGGAGATGCGCGCCGCCTTGGGCAGGCCGGTTGTGCCCGATGTATAGACATAGAGGAACAGGTCCCTGCCGGTCATATCGGCGCGGTGGCTCTGGTCCGGGCGTTCATCGGGCAGGGTGGCCAGGGCACTGTTGAGGTTCTGGCCAACTTCGCCGTCCCAGTCCCACAGCGCCGGCGACCCGTCGAGCTGGGCAGCGATATGCGACACGCGCGGGGCCAGATCGGCGGTGGTGATCACCGCCTTGGTCTCGACGATGTTCAGACAGTGGGCAAGGCCGGCGCCCTCCAGATTGCTGTTGATCAGCGCGGTGACGGTCCCGACCTTGGACAGGCCGAACCAGGTGGCGACGAAATCCGGCGCGTTTTCCATGAACAGGGCGACCGTATCGCCCGCCTGATAGCCCTGCGCCAGCGCCCAGTGCGCGATCCGGTTGGCGCGCGCCTCAAACTCTGCATAGGTGACCGTGTCGCCCTCAAAATGGAAGGCTATATTGTCGGGAAAGCTGTCGATCGTGGCTTCGATATCGTCGGTGATCAGGACCGGCGCGTCCGCGTCGATATCCTTGACCTGCGCCATTACGCTTTTTAGCGATCGCGTGAAATTGATCTCGCGTTTGATGACGCTGATTATTCCCATGGCTTCTCTCTCCTCAGACCTGAAGCGAGTGTGACAGCTAAGCCGATAGATTTCAACGCCCCTTGAACGATAGAAAATCGCGCGGGATTTCAGATGTCTGCGATGATCTTTGGCAAGAGCGCGTCAAGGAGCGGCATGCCCTTTGGCGAGATTGTCAGCTGCCCGCCTGAGGCGTCAAGAAGGCCCAGCTCGGCGAGGTGATCCACGGCTTTCTGGTCAACCATCTGCGCCGCCACCAGTCCGGTCTTCTCTGCCAGTGCGTTCATATCCACGCCCTCCGCCAGCCTGAGCCCCATCATCAGCGCTTCCATCGCCCGCGTCTCGGGCGACAGCGCCTGTTCGACTTTCAACCCGTTGCCGTTGCGCTCCACAGCCGAGAGAAAATTCTCCGGCTTCTTGTGCCGCTCGGTCGCGCTGTCCAGCCGCCGACCGTGCGCGCCGGGGCCGATGCCGACATAATCCTCGTAGCGCCAGTAAGTTAGATTGTGATGGCTTTCCTGACCCGGCTTGGCGTGATTGCTGATCTCGTAGGCGGGCAAGCCGGCTGCGGTCATGATGCTGCGGTTGAGCTCGAACAGATCGGCGCAATGGTCATCATCTGCCGGGATCAATTTTCCGGTCCGCACCAATGTTTCGAACCGCGTGCCCGGTTCGATGGTCAGCTGATAGAGCGAGAGATGGCCGGTACCGAAAGACAGTGCCCGGTCCAGTTCTGTCTGCCAGTCTGCCAGCGACTGTCCGGGGCGGGCATAGATCAGATCAAAACTGACCCGGTCAAAAGCCTTTTGCGCGGTATCCAGCGCGGCGAGACTTTCGTTGACATCATGCGCACGGCCCAGAAATTCGAGCGTCTGGTCGTCGAGCGACTGCAGACCGAGCGATACCCGGTTGACGCCGGCCTTGGCGAGGTCATGGAAATTTGCCGCCTCGACCGAGGACGGATTGGCTTCCAGCGTGATTTCGATATCGTCGGCAAAACTCCAATGGCGTTCCGCGGTAGCGATCAATGTCTCGACCAGCGCGGGTGGCATCAGCGAGGGCGTTCCGCCGCCAAAGAAAATGCTCGACAGCTTGCGCCCCGGCACCAGCGCCGCTTCATGCGCCATATCGGCGAGCAAGGCCGTCTGCCACGCCACAATATCGACTTGTTCGCGGACGTGGCTGTTAAAATCGCAATAAGGACATTTGGATACGCAGAATGGCCAGTGGACGTAGAGCGCCAGCGGTCCTGTGGCGGACTTGTTAAGCTTTGGCTGGGTATAGGCTTGTTCATGCATATATTCCGCGCCCTTAGCCCCATCCTCCTGATCATGCCAGCATTAGCGGCATGCTCCGCCGCAGGGCCGCAAATCCAGTATCGGGATATGGCGGCCAGACCGCCGGTTGCGGTGAAGCCGGAGCCGAGGGTGACGGAAAATCCCGAACAGCCCGTTATTCCAGCGCCCGCCCCGCGTACCATTCCGGCTCCCGCCACACAGGCAACCGACTCTCTGCAAAAGGTGATGATGCACTCCCATAACCGGACGCGCGCGAAGGTTGGCGCGCCGGACCTGCAGTGGAGCGATGCGCTGGCGAAAGATGCCGCTCTTTATGCGCGATCCATGGCCCGGACCGACATATTTGGCCACGATGACCAGTCCGGAAGCCGGGAACGGCAAGGCGAAAATCTCTGGATGGGTACGCGCAACGCTTATGATCATATGGCGATGGTCGGATCCTGGGTCGAGGAAGATCGCTATTTCAAGCCGGGCCGTTTTCCAGACAACAGCACCACCGGCAACTGGAGCGATATCGGCCATTATACCCAGATCATCTGGCCGACGACCCGGCGCGTCGGCTGCGCCATGGCGAGCAGCGGGCATTGGGATTATCTGGTCTGTCGCTACAGCCCGGCGGGCAATGTCATGGGCATGGACCCGTTGCGGCGGTAGAGCCATGTGCTCCGCACTTGATGCGGAGCTAAGACGATTGCCCCAATCCGTTCGCACTGATTGCGTCGACCCGTTCGTCCTGAGCCTGTCGAAGGACAATTATCCGCCGAGAGCTGCACTTCGACAAGTTCATTGCGAACGGCAATTCCTAAAAACAGGCATCCACCAGTTTCCGGAACGCATCCGCCCGATGGCTCATCGCCTGTTTCTGCGCCGGATCGAGCTCTGCAAACGTCTCTTCAAAACCGATCGGCTGAAACACCGGATCATAGCCGAAGCCCAAAGTCCCGCGCGGCGGCCAGACGAGATTGCCCTGAATGCGGCCCTCGAAAACTTCCGAATGGCCGTCCGGCCAGGCCAGCGCCAATGTGCAGGCAAAATAGGCGCTGCGGTCGACGTCGGGGCCTTGCTCGGCCAGTTTTCCCTCGACCTTGCCCATCGCCATATACCAGTCGCGGCCGGGCTCGCCTTCGAACCATTGCCGTTCGGCCCAGTCGGCGGTGTAGACCCCCGGCTTGCCGCCCAGCGCCGCCACGCACAGCCCGCTGTCATCGGCCAGCGCCACGCAACCCGAACCCTCCGCACTCGCCCGCGCCTTGAGCAGCGCATTTTCGGCAAAGGTCGTCCCGGTTTCCTCCGGCTCGGGCAGATCGAGATCGCCCGCCGATACCGGTTCAATACCATAAGGCTCCAGCAACGCCCGGATTTCCCGCACCTTGCCCTGATTGTGGCTGGCGATCACGAGGCGTCCGGGGGCAAGTTTGCGGTGGGTGGTCATAGTTCCTCATATCTCCGTCATCCTGAACTCGTTTCAGGACCTCCAAAGGCTGTGCGCGCTCTCAAGGGGTCCTGAAACAAGTTCAGGATGACGACTATTTTCCTCTAGTTCCTAACCAACCGCCTTGTCCTGCGCTTCGAAAATACGGTCGCAACCGATCTTCGCCAGCCGCATCAGGCGCATCAGGCCTTCGTCGTCAAAGGTCTGGCCCTCAGCCGTCGCCTGCGCTTCGGCGATATTGCCGTCGCCGGTCAGCACGAAATTGGCGTCGGCGCCGGCATTGCTGTCCTCGTCATAGTCGAGGTCGAGCACCGGCGTGCCTTCGAAAATACCGCAGCTGATCGCGGCGATCTTCTGTTCGATCGGATCTTCGCTGATCAGCTTCATGTCGAGCAGACCGTTGACCGCGAGCCTCAGCGCCACCCATGCGCCGCTGATCGAAGCTGTGCGGGTACCGCCATCAGCCTGGATGACGTCGCAATCGACGGTGATCTGGCGTTCGCCCAGCTTCTTCATATCGACCACGGCGCGGAGAGACCGCCCGATCAGCCGCTGGATTTCCTGTGTCCGGCCGCTCTGCTTGCCGCGCGCCGCTTCGCGCGAATTGCGGGTGTTGGTCGCCCGCGGCAGCATCGAATATTCGCCGGTAACCCAACCTTCACCCTTGCCGCGCAGCCATGGGGGAATGCGTTCTTCGATACTGGCGGTGCAAATCACCTTGGTATCGCCAAAGCTGATCAGGCAGCTTCCTTCGGCATGTTTGGTAAATCCGGTTTCGATAGAAATGGCGCGCATTTCGTCCGGCGCACGGCCCGATGGTCGCATATGTGATTCTCCTGTGGCTTTGAAGGGCGTTGCTTAGAGAAAGACGCAAGTGGTTGCCACCCTATTCCTCACTCAAAAATAGCCATCATCCATCCGTCATTGCGAGGAGCGAAGCGACGCGGCAATCCAGAACGTCTGCGCGCGAAACTCTGGATGGGTTGACCTTCGATCGTCTTCGGCACGCTCCGCTCGCAATGACGGGTGAAATTGCAATGCTCTCCCCTTAAGGAACGGTTGAAGGTTGGAAGGGGCCATGTGCTCCGCACTTGATGCGGAGCTCTGGCGGCTGAGAGCGATGTTCGCCGGACCAGCTCCGCATCAAGTGCGGAGCACGGCAGCTCTCAATTGCGCGCTGGAAACCTCTCGACAATTCACCTATCTATCACCCATGCCCAACACCCCGATCACCGAAATGACCACCCGCGCCCAGGACATTTTCCGCGTCATCGTCGAATCCTATCTCGACAGCGGCGCGCCGGTCGGGTCGCGGACCATTTCGAAGGCTCCCGGCCTGGAACTGTCCCCCGCCTCGATCCGCAATGTCATGCAGGACCTCGAGGAACTCGGCCTGCTCGCCGCGCCGCATACCAGTGCCGGGCGGATGCCGACCGAACTCGGTCTGCGGCTGTTTGTCGACGGTATGATGCAGGCGGCGGCCCCGACGCAGCAGGAACGCGACGCGATCGAGAGCCAGATTACCGAAAAGGGACCAGTCGAGGATGCGCTGCGCGCGACGACCTCGATTCTGTCGGGCCTGTCCTCCTGCGCCGGTCTGGTGCTGGTGCCAAAGCGCGAGCCAAGGCTCAAACAGTTCAGTTTCGTCAAACTGTCCGAGGGGCAGGGGCTGGCGATCCTCGTGTCGCAGGATGGCGCTGTCGAAAACCGCGTGCTCGACCTGCCGCCGGGCGTATCGGATTCCGCGCTGGTCGAGGCCGGCAATTATCTCACCGCCCGCTATGGCGGTATGACGCTCAGCCAGGCTCTCTCGACCGTCGACCGCGAGATCAGCGCCGGGGAGCTGGCGATCGACAAAGCCTCGGAAGACCTGGTCAAGGCCGGCATGGTCACCTGGAGCCGCGATCCGGCGGACCGGCCGGTGCTGATCGTGCGCGGTCAGGCGAACCTGCTGGAGGAAAGCAATTTGCAGGATCTCGACCGCGTCCGGCGGCTGCTCGACGAGCTTGAGGGCAAGCAGGAAATTGCCCGCCTGCTCGACAATGCCCGCGACGCCGAGGCGGCGAAAATTTTTATCGGCGCGGAGAATAAATTATTCTCCCTTTCCGGCTCATCTGTGATAGCGGCGCCCTACAAAGACAGCGACGGACAGGTGGTCGGCGTGGTCGGTGTAATCGGCCCGACAAGGTTGAATTACGCGCGCGTCGTACCCATGGTAGACTTTACCGCGCAGAGCCTGTCGCGTTTGTTGACCAAATGATAGAAATTAGAGTGATTTAGAACATGAGCGATACCAAGCAGAATCCCGGACAAGACAATGGCGACGCAGGGGCCGCAGCCGAGCTGGATGGCGTGCCGGAGTCGATGAAAGAGGGCGGAGAAGCGGACGCTTCCCGGCCGGAAAATGCCGACAACCGGATCGAAGCGCTGGAGAACGAACTGGCCGAAGCCCAGCAGGCGGTTCTTTACGCCCAGGCCGAGACCCAGAACGTCCGCCGCCGCCTTGAAAAGGACGCGCAGGACGCCCGCGCCTATGCCGCCACCGGCTTTGCCCGCGACATGCTCTCGGTGATGGACAATATGAACCGCGCTCTCGAAGCCATTCCCGCCGAGGTCAAGGACGAGGAAAAGTGGAAGGGCCTCATCAACGGCATCGAAGCCACCGGCCGCGAGCTGCAATCCGTGTTCGAGAAAAACGGCATCAAGCGCGTCGCTTCGGTCGGCCTGCCGCTCGATCCCAACCAGCATCAGGCGATGGTCGAAATTCCCACCGCTGATAAAGAACCCGGCACGATCGTGCAGGAAATGCAGGCTGGCTATATGATCAAGGATCGTTTGCTACGGCCTGCGTTTGTGGGTGTGGCGAAGAAGCCGGAATAGTAGGGACACTTGGTCAATCAAGAACATCGGAAAAACTTCAGATTAGTGATTTTTGGTAGTGTCGCCGAACTTGGCGATATCGGTTACCAGAAGGCAACGTGGCTTGATGCCGAAATGCAAAATCCGCATTTCACATTCGTTGAATTTTTTGAGTGTTTTTATGATGCTAGCGCAGGTAGCTACGAAGCGACCGATCCCAATTTAGAGCGCGCGCCTTTTAAAGCACATCTTGATCAAGGCCATATTTCTGCAGAGGAGCGAGACATTATCTGGCCAGTTCATCTTGCATTGAAAGATTATCAGGAGCCCGGCGATCCTTATGATCACGCCTCTATATTGGCTAACCCCAAATGGTTGGAAGTTGTTTCCATTGCAAGGAAAGCAACTGAGCAACTTCGAGAAATCTTCGCCGATCCCGTTGATCAGAAGAGTTTAGAAAACAAGCTTCCACCGCCTGAACAGAAGAAGTGGCCCTAGGCGTTAAACTAGCTAATCCTCATGCCAGCGAAGGCTGGCATCCAACCCGCCTATGTGAGTCTCGCTACCCTTGGTTTAGGCCCCAGCCTTCGCTGGGGTGACGGGTTGGACTGCAATCCGCGCAAACACCCAGCCACCGATAGCACCCGCCAACATCTGCGACAGGAAACCCATTGTCGACCGCGCGCCGCTGATCGGGATGGTCTGGAACACCATATACATGGCGCCCAGCGTGACCGCGATCGCGGCGGCTCCGGCGATCGGATAGGCGACGCGCGCCAGATTGGGCAGAAAACGTTTCAGCAGGGTGGCGATCAGAAAGCCGATCATCAAGGCGATGGCGATGATCGCCAGATAGGCGACCATGTTGGACAGGTCGAATAGCGTCATGTTCAGCCGGTCGTCAAGGCTCACCGAAATATCGTGCATGGCGATGACCGCTTGCGAATTCAGCGCGGTCCCGACGACATAGGTCGCCAGCGCCGCCGCAACCAGACCCAAAATCCAACGAACAAAGCGCGTCATGAAATTCTCCTGTCAGCGGTCCAGCCTAAAGGCTTTGCCGGGACTGGCAAGAGCTGAATTAGAGAGGCTGGCCAGACCGGATAAAATTGATAGACTGGGCGATCACAAAAGGGGCCAATATGCGAAACTTCAAGATCATCCTTTCCGTTGTCGCGCTGGGCGCATTGGCGGCCTGTTCGAACCAGGGCGCTTCCTCCAATGGCACGAAAACCAGCGAAGCCGCTGGCCGTGTCGATCCGGCTCCGGTCAATTACACGATCGAGACGGTCGCCGACGGCCTCGACCATCCCTGGTCGCTCGCCTTTCTGCCCGACGGGGCCATGCTGGTTACCGAACGCACCGGCAAGCTGAAGCATATCGCCCCGGACGGGACCGCAACGCTGGTCCATGATTTTGCCAGCGGCGAGGAATATCCCAAGGTGCATACCGCCGCCGGCGCGCAGGCAGGCTTGTTCGACGTGGTGCTGCACCCCGCTTTTGCCGAAAATGGCCTGCTCTATATTTCTTATGCGGCCGATCAGGGCGACGGCACCAACACGCTGTCGCTAATGCGCTTTGCGTATGGCGATGCGGACGGCACACCGCGGATCAGCAATGGCGAGCAGATTTTCGCCGCTGCGCCGAGCCGGATCCAGGGCAATCATTACGGCGCGCGGATCATCTTCCTGGCCGACGGGACCTTGATGATGCCGGTCGGTGATGCTTTCCATTTTCGCGAGGAAGCGCAGAAACTGGACAATCATTTCGGCAAGATCGTCCGGTTAAATGACGATGGTTCGGTGCCGCAGGACAATCCCTTTGTCGGGAAAGAGGGCGCGTTGCCGGAAATCTGGAGCTATGGTCACCGCAACCAGCAGGGCATCATTCTCGCGGCGGACGGCCGCGTTCTGGAAAATGAACATGGCCCGGCGGGCGGGGACGAGATCAACGAGATCAAGCGCGGCGCCAATTATGGCTGGCCGACCGCTTCCTACGGGCTGGATTATTCCGGTGGCCGGATTTCGCCTTATGAGGCGTTCGACGGCACCGAACAGTCGCTGGTCCATTTCACGCCATCGATCGCGCCATCCGGCTTTGCGCAATATGCGGGAGTGGCCTTTCCGGACTGGCAGGGTGATCTGTTCCTGTCCGCGCTGGCGCTCAAACATGTTCGCCATGTGGATATGAACGCCGACGGTTCGTTGGGCAAGCAGGCGGAATTGTTCGGCGAGCTGGACACGCGCTTTCGCGATGTCAGAACCGGCCCTGACGGATTTCTCTATCTGCTGACCGAAGAACCGGACGGCCCGACTAGCAAGATTTTGCGCGTACGACCGAAATAGGCGCGCGCGCCTGCGCTAGAAAATAGAATTGCCCATGCCGCCATCGACGACCAGACTTTGGCCGGTGGCGTAACCAGCCATTTCGCTGCAGAACATCGCGACGAACATGCCCATATCATCGGCGTCGCCAAAGCGCCCGACCGGTATCCGGACCTGTTTGACAAATTTGGCGACTTCCTCGTCATAGCTGGTGCCATTGGCTTCTGCCTGGCTGTCGAACATGCCGCTAATCCCCGGCGTGTGATGCATGCCGGGCAGGATATTGTTGATCGTCACGCCATGTCTGGCGACCTGTTTCGCCACCGCAACCGTATAATTGACTAGGGCTGCGCGCGGCGGCCCCGACAACACGCGCATCGCGGCGGGATATTTGGCCGCACCGGTGGCGATATTGACGATCCGGCCCCATTTGCGCTCGACCATGCCGTCGATCACAGACTTGATGAACTCCACCGGGCTGAGCAGGGTCAGCGACAGCGCTTCCTCCCATTCCGCGCGACCGACGGTGCGGAAATCGCCGGAGAAAGGGGGAGGGGAGCAGGTGGCGACCAAAATATCCGGACTGGGACAGATGGACAGGATCGCCTCGCGGCCCTCGTCGCTGCTGTGATCGGCGACAATCGGCGTGATATTCGCGCCGGTTTCGCGGGCCAGCTCGTCGCAGGTTTGCAGCAGCCGCTCTTCGCCGCGCGCGGTGACGTATAATTCGGTCTTTTCTCTCGCCAGCGCCAGCGCCGCCCCGCGTCCCAGCCCGGCGCTACCGCCGTTGACCAGTGCAATTCTTCCCGCAATTCCCAGATCCATATCGGCCTCTATCCTGAAAGGTTGAATGGCTGTTCTAGCGAGAGCCTCGCGCCGTGCCGACTAGCCATTATGGGCAACGCCCAGCCTCTGGCTAAGCCATCGACATATACATGGCCGCCGCCAGCCCGAAGCCTCTCGGGTCGCCCAACAAACCGGATTCCATCTTGTTCATGACATAGGAGAAGCACAGGCCCGCATCCTGATCGATAATCACCGACGATCCGCCATAGCCGCCCCAGAAAGCGGTATTGGCATTGGGGCTGATCGGTGTGGCCGGGTTGTTCAGCCCATAGCCCATGCCAAAGGTCAGCGGCAGGCCGAGTACCAGATCGGTGCCTTCGGTCTGTTTGTCGAATATCCGCTTCGTTCCGGCTTCCGACAGGATCGTCTTGCCGAAGGCCTGACCGCCATTGGCCATGGCGGTCTGGGCGCGGACGATGCTGCGGGCATTGCCATGACCATTGGCCGCCGGAATTTCCGCTTCGCGCCAGGCCCGTTTTCTCGGCTCGGTCGCGTCGACGCCGGGATTGGCAAAGGTGCGGCCGGCAATTGAATCCGGACTGGGGGCAGGGCCGCTCTTCGGCGGCACCAGATTGGTGATGCGCGCGTCGAGTGATTCATCCGCGCCGATATGGAAATCCGCGCCGGTTGGCTCGGCGATTTCCTGACGGAAGAAATTGCCGATCGACTGGCCAGTCACCCGGCGGACGATTTCGCCGATCAGATGGCCCTGGGTGAGGGCGTGATAGCCCGATTGCGTGCCCGGTTCCCACCACGGCTTCTGCTTGGCGAGAGCAGTGGTCATCCATTCCCAGTCGTAGAGCGCGTCGCCCTCGACCTTCTCGTCCATGCCGGACAGGCCGGCACTATGGGATAGAAAATGCCTGACTTCGACGTCTTCTTTGCCATTTTGGGCAAATTCCGGCCAATATTTGCCAGCTTTTGCATATAAATCGACATCTCCGCGATCGGCGAGCAAGAGCAACGACATGGCCGCCATTGTCTTGGTGCTCGACCAGACATTGACCAGCGTATCTTCCTGCCATGGCCGGGTGCGCTCTTCGTCGAGATGGCCGCCCCACAGGTCGACGACAAATTCTCCGTTCAGGGTGATCGCAACGGACGCGCCGAGATCATCATGCTCGCTGAAATTATTGGCGAAGGCCGCTTTGACTGGTGCAAAGCGGGGGTCGCAGGTGCCGTGTATCGGGGTTGTCATTGCTCTCTCCATCTCGACTTTAACTGCTTGGTTAACAGCTTGTGCGCGCGAGTCCAGTATCTTTAAATCCGGTGCAGCGTAGCGCAGGCCACGAAATCACCCCGATTTTCTGTCGAATTTTCAGACGCTTGTGCATTTTTCGGCAATTTCCTGTTGCAAAGACCATTATAAGATATATCTTAAGAACATCTTAGATATAAAGAAAGATTAGAAAATGAGACATGGAATGAAATTTGGAACCGGAGGCCCCGACGGGTCTGGACGTGGATCTGGCCGGGGGTCTGGCAGAGGCCGGGGCCACGGAAGAGGCGGACCGCCCGGCGAGAAATTCGCCCGGGCTTTCGCCCAGGCAGCCTTCGAAGGCGGCAAGGGCAAAAGGCGCGCACGGATGTTCCGGCGCGGCGAACTGAAGCTCCTAACGTTGCACCTGATCGCGGAAGAACCGCGGCACGGCTACGATCTGATCCGTCAGATCGAGGAGCTGACCGGCGGCCATTATGCGCCCAGTCCGGGGATCGTCTATCCGACGCTGACCCTGATGGCGGAAATGGACCTGATCGACGAAAAGGTCGATGGCGACGGCAAGAAGATCTACTCGATCACCGAAGCGGGTTCTGCCCGTCTGGCCGAGGACGAGGCGCAGATCGCCGAGATTCTCGAACGGCTGGAAGGCGTATCGAAAATGGGCGAGGCCAGCGATGGCGCGTCCGTCCGCCGCGCGATGCACAACCTGAAAAGCGCGATCCGCATCCGGCTCGCCGAAGAAGAAAAGGGATCAGACAAGATCCTGGACGTCACCGCGATCATCGATGAAGCCGCGAGCAAGATCGAGCGGCTGAAATAGAAATTCTCTCCGACTAATGGACGGAATAATATAAATTCAACAGATAATTATAAGGGATAGTTAAGGTAAAATCTTAGCTATCCCTTTTGTCTGTCCGCAAGGCGCGACATGCTTCCAATTCTTCCAGTCGTTGACGGATTGATGGCCTTCGCGGCGGCGCTATAGGGCCGCCTGAGCGCTAGAAGATCCCGAACAATATCACCGCCATGATCGTCCCGATCACCGGTATCACCACGGTCAGTGCGCCGACTGCGCCATAAGCATCCTTATGCGTTTCCCCGCAAACCGCGCGGATCGTTGTCACGACATAGCCATTATGCGGCAGGCTATCGAGCGCACCGGAGGAAATGGCGACCACGCGGTGCAACTCGTCCGGCTGCGCACCGACATCCATATAATGCGGCGCAATCAGGGGCAGGGCGATCGACTGTCCGCCCGATGCGGAGCCGGTCAGGCCGGCGATTACGGTAACCGCAATGGCCGCGCCGATCAGCGGACTGCCCGGAATATTCTGCACCAAAATGAGCGCTTCCTGAAAAGCCGGTGACAGTTTGGCAACGGAGCCAAATCCAACCACGGCGCAGGTATTGGTGATCGCGACAACCGCGCTGGTCGCGCCGCGCGAAAAGGCTTCCGGCATGGATTTCAGCTTCTGATAACCGACAATCAGGGCGACGACCGCGCCCGATCCCAGTGCTGCCACCAGCGCCCATTTGTCGAGCGATTCCTGCGGCAGGATCGCCGACAACGGGCCCATGTCCTGCGGATATTGAAAGACCAGAAAGATCGCCAGAACCGCGACCAGCGGCAGGATACAGAGCAAAGGTGTCGGCAGGTTGCTATAGTCGATATTATGGTCGTCCGTTTCGCGTCCGACAAAATTCTCGCCCTTCGCGACGGCGCGCTTGACCATATGGTTGAGCCAATATTGTCCGGTAACCGCCATGAACAGCGCGATCACCAGACTGACCTGCCAGCCGGCATAAGCGTTGGTGCCGAGATATTCCATCGGGATCAGATTCTGGATTTCCGGGCTGCCAGCACTGGTCATGGTGAAGGTCACCGACCCGAAGGCCAGCGCGGCAGGAATGAACCGCCGTGGCAAATCCGCCTCGCGAAACAGATGCACAGCGAGCGAATAGACGCTGAACGACACGATGAAAACGCTGACCCCGCCATAGGTGAGGATCGCGCACGCAGCGACCACCGCAAGCACGGCATGTTTGATCCCGATCTTCTCGATCACCCAATGGGCGACGCTGGCGGCGGCACCGCTGGCGCCCATGATCTCGCCGAATATCGCGCCGAGCAGGAACATGAAGAACCAGCTTTTGAAGAAGCCGACAAAGCCGTCCATATAGGCCGTCGCGAAATCCGGATCGCCTGCTGCGGCGAGCGGTGGCAGCCAAGCAATACCGCTGGTCAGCGCGACAACCGCCGCCGCAACCGGTCCGGCGATCAGGATATTCACCCCGCGCACCGTCATCCAGATGAGCAGCGCCAGTCCGCCGATTAGACCGATTGTCGATAGCATATTGTCCCCCGAAACTTGACCGCTGCCTCATGGCAGAGGGCAAGCTCCGGGTGCAACTGCTAAAACCACCATCTTTAGTGGACGGGCGCCGCCCTTATCAGATCACCTGCGCCCTGTTTTCGTCACGGTGCTTTTTCAGATATTTCATAAACGGCGTGCCACCTGTGCCGACCTCGGTATCATTGCCTGTGCCGCTTTTTGCCTGTTTGTTGATATAGCTTGCTGCATATTCCAGATGGCGCGTGCGAAAGCGCGCGACCTGCTCGACGCTGGCGTTGAAGGCCTTTCTGAGCGCGGGATCGCCGCTGGCAATGGCGAAGTCGCGCAATTTACTCTGTTCGCGCAGGTCCTCGATAAAGCGCCGATGCTGGACCGGCCGATAGGCGTGTAATTCATCGAGAAAGCTGCGCAGAGGGTCATTGCCATGCTGCACCTGGAACAAGGCATCCATGCTCGGGACGATCGAGCTTTGTGATCCGGTCTGGCCGCGAAACGACTGGCCGAGGCCTTCATATTTCTCGACACCTTCGTAAATCAGGCCCTCGGGGAGGGCCGGATTATTGGCCCATCCATGGATATAGGGGCGGACTCGCTGATAATAGATATAGGGATCGCAGCGGTCGGGCATGCGGTCGAATATCGCGTTTACCGTGTCCCAATGGCTGTCCATTTCCTCAAGCAATGCCGTCGTTCTGGCGGTGTCTTTCGCATGGGCGGCTTCGACCAGATCGCAGGCGAGGCCAAGAAGCGGACCGGCCGCTGTCTCGATTGCCACATGGATCAGGACGAACCAGTTCTCGTCCGCTCCGCCGTAGAAATTCTGCACCATATAGACATTGTCGAGCGTGATCGGGCCTTGCCGGTCCAGCCGCGCCCAATTGTCGAGCACATAGCCGCTATAGGGCAGCAGCGGTGCCTGATCGAGTCGGTCGGCCAGCGCTACTATCGGACGGGCAAGGTTGGCGGGCAGGGCGGTTGGTGCCTCGCTCTCGCCCCAGACATAGGCTTGCACGAGGAAAGAATAGCGGACCATCGCGACCCGGACCTGTTCTTCGGACGCATTGGCGGCCCAGTCGTCGAGGTCAAGCACCGGCAACTGCGCCAGCCAGTGTCGTACCCGGCCGGTTGTCATCAGGCCGGAGAGATTTTCCGCCGCCTGCACGATCGGGGTAAAAATATCAGGAAGGTCAATATCGACAATTTCGAAATGCGAGAGAAATCCGCGGGAAGCGGACATATCATAATCGGACAATTTCATAAGGTCACCATTGGCGCAAGCGCGGGTTGGGCCGCTTGCTCAATAGGTGGATGGTATCAAATGAAATCAAACGGGGCAAACCCATTTTCACGACCATCGGGAGAAGCAGCCGGTCGCATGTGGAAAGCGCTCTGGCCTGCAAAAATCATCTGTTCAGGAACCATAGACCCGCTGCGGTGTTGATTGGGCAACCGAACAATATGCGAGGAGAATGACTATGGTAATCTGGGCAAGACAATTGGCACTGGCGACAACAGCAGCATTCAGCCTGACGGCATGCGCGCAGAATTATGCGGCTGAAGGTGCCGGCGCCGGTGCCGCAGCGGGCGCGGCGATTGGCGCTATCACCGGCGGTAACGTGCTGGAAGGCGCCGCTATCGGCGCTGCAGCGGGTGCAGCGGGTGGCTATTTCATCGACAAGAACGACGGATGTGACGGCTATGACCGTAACGGACGGCTGGACGATGACTGCTATGGAACGCGTGGTTATCCCAAAGATCCGAGGTAACTCCGGACTCTTTGAGCCAGGGCGCGGTTTCACTGGCTTGGCACCGCGCCTTGGGCTAACGCGCGCCTATGACTGGCGCGTCACCTAGCTTGCGAGAGCAACACCCCTGGCGGCATGAACTGCGCGTCACGCTGGCGCTTGCATGGCCGCTGATCCTCTCGAACCTGACAATGGCGCTCATCGGGGCCACCGATGTGCTGATGCTGGGCTGGCTGGGCGCCCGTGAACTGGCGGGGGCAACGCTGGGTTTCAATCTGGCGATGACTGCGGCGATTTTCTGCATGGGCCTGATCACCGCCTCGGCTCCCATGATGGCGACCGCAATCGGTCGCATGCAGCATAGCGTGCGCGATGTACGGAGGACCTTCCGTCAGGCCTTGTGGGCTGCGGTGACGGTCCTCGTGCCGTTCTGGATATTGCTCTGGAACACCGAGAGCATATTGCTGATCTTCGGCCAGCAACCCGATCTCGCGGCCATAGCGGGCACCTATATCAGCGCCTATATGTGGTCGATCCTGCCATTTCTCTTCTTCATCATATTGCGCAATTTTATCTCTGCGCTGGAGCAGCCGGTCTGGGCGCTGATCATCAGTATCGTCGGCGTGCTGTCCAACGCACTGTTCAACTATGCACTGATATTCGGCAAATTCGGGGTGCCGGAATTTGGCGTCATCGGTGCGGGCATCGGCAGCGTGATGACCAATGTTCTGATGTTTGGCGGCATGGTTCTGGTGGTTCTGCTGCACAAACGCTTTCGTCGTTACCATCTGTTCGGACGCTTCTGGCGCAGTGACTGGCCGCGCTTTCGGGCAATGTGGAAGCTCGGCCTGCCGATCGCGATCACCATGGGTCTGGAGGGCTCTGTTTTTGGCGTAGCCGCCCTGCTGATGGGATTGATTAGCGCAGAATCGGTGGCCGCCCATGCCATCGCGCTGCAACTCGCGTCGCTGACCTTCATGGTGCCGATGGGTCTGGGGCAAGCCGCCACGGTTCGGGTCGGCATCCAATATGGCCGGAAAAACCACGCCGGCATCATGCGCGCGGGCTGGGTAAGCTTCACTCTCGGTACCGCATTCATGGCGGCCATGGCGCTGGTGTTCGTACTGGCCCCCGATCTGCTGATCTCGATATTTATTGATGCGAGCGCGCCGGGCAATGCCGAAGTCGCCGCGCTCGCCGTGAGCTTCCTTGCGATTGCAGCCATATTCCAGATTGTCGACGGCGCCCAGGTGGTCGGCGCGGGCATGTTGCGCGGTCTGCATGATACCACAGTGCCGATGCTGTTCGCATTGATGGGCTACTGGTTCATCGGCATGGGCCTGGGTGCCGGATTGGCTTTCTGGCAGGGCTGGGAAGGAGTCGGTATCTGGACCGGGCTGGCCGGCGGACTGGGAGTGGTCGCGGTGCTGATGCTCTCGCGCTGGATGATGCGGGCGAAACTCGGCCTTTTGCCCTGAAATCCGGGCGACATTTTTACAGGCTCCACAATGGCTATTCCGGATTTTCCCGATCCGGATATTTGCGTATGTCCGTCAAAATGCGGTCCCGCTAATCGCTGCAACCCGAAACCAAGACAGGGATATGCAGGGATTATATGATGATGAAAAACATGATGACATTGGCCGCAACAGCAGCGGCACTGGCCATGGGTGGAACGGCGACGGCTGGCTCGACCGAGGGAAAATTCCAGATCAAGGCGCTCGGCACACTGGTTGCGCCCGATGGCAAGATCAGCTCCATCGAACTGGATAATATCGGCCTGCCGGCCGGAACCCAGACCGAGGCGGATGACAATTTCGTGCCCACCATAGCGGCGGAATATTTCCTGACGCCCAATTTTTCACTGGAAACAATCTGCTGCGTAACCCAGCATGATGTGACCGGGACCGGTCCTCTTGCCGGGGCCGGTCTGGTGTCCGACGCGAATATCATTCCGGCGACGCTGACCGCAAAATATCATTTTGGCGACGGCAGCGGCTTCAAACCCTATGTCGGTGCCGGACCGACCTATTTCATCTTCATCGACGAGAAAGCCGGCGCGACCGCGCGGGCGCTGGGCGCGACGCGGCAGAAAATGAACGACAAGGTCGGCTTTGCCCTGCAGTCGGGTTTCGATCTGCCGGTCAACGACGAGGGGCTGGGGCTGACGGTTGATGCCAAGCGCTATTTCGTGACCACTACGGCTCGCTGGTTTGCGGGCCAGACCGAAGTGCTGCGAACCCGCCACAAGATCGATCCCTGGGTGGTCAGCGCCGGTCTCGCTTACCGCTTCTAGCCACCACAGCCGTTTTCAAGCGAGCGTGAGGATCGGGGGGCAGCGCTTCCCGGTCGTCTGCTCGCCAAGGGCCCGTCCATCGCTAGAAAGGCAGCAACCCCTTGTAGGGTACGAACCGGTAACCGTTTTTCAGCTTCGCCCCGTTTTTCAGTAGAAAATAGTGGCTGACGATCTCCGCCTGCTGCTCGATGCCATAGGCGGCGAAAGGCTTGCCCGGCTGCAGTTCATATTCATAGCGGCAGAACGGATGTCGCGCCAAGGGCAGGAATACACCTTGCTGATGTTGCCAGACATGCACCATTTCGTGGATGAAAAGCGACTGGATATTGGACGATGACCCGCAAAAATCCTCGCAGAACAGATTGCTTTCCGGATGAAACCAGAGATTGCCATCGGGCGCCATGGTCACGCGCCGGCTCTGGAACAGCCACCATTTGCGGTTGAACACGGTCACCGCATCATAGTCGATCGCCTGTCCGAATATTGACCGGCAGAGATCGATTTCGGCGGAAGTCAGCGCGCGGCTGGTCATGGAAATGTCAGATTATTCCGCCTCCGGCGCAGAATCGCCGACCTTCCGGATCACTGCATCGATTTCAATGCGGTCATTGTTGGAATAGATCAGGGTCATGGTCAGCAGTCCGCGTTTCTTCGGCCCTTCACCCACGCCCCATATCATCAGATGCTTGCCACCGGGTTCCAACTTGACCGTTTCACCGGCGGGAACCGGAATGGACTTGAGCATATTCATGCTGGCCATGCCGTTTTCCTCGACCGTCTCGTGCATTTCCATGCGCAGCACGTCGTCCGACACGACATCGACCAACGCCACGTCCACGCGACCGCCGTGCAAGTCCATATATCCCGCAGACGGATTGCCTTCGACGGGCGACAGATTGACGACCGCATTGTCGGCATAGAGTATGTCGCCCTGACCACAGGACGCGACGATGAGTGACGCGGATGCGGCGAGTATTGTGGAGAACCTGTTCATGCTGATACCTCGTTAAACCTGTGTATTTCCGTCCCGTTATGGGTGTTTTGCGTTGATTTTTTAAATGTAGGATGTCTCACGTCTTGTGCCAAGAAAAATGCCACCTATATCGCATTGCGAAGCCGTATCGGTGCCATTTGACAAGGGCCGGGCGGCAATTTTGCTATTGTTAGAAAATTGAATGAGGGATTTATGGGTAAAGTTATCGGAATTGATCTGGGCACCACCAACAGCTGTGTTGCCGTTATGGACGGCGGCAAGCCGAAGGTTATAGAAAATTCAGAAGGCGCGCGGACCACACCGTCCGTTGTTGCATTCACCAAGGATGGCGAGCGCCTGATTGGTCAGCCGGCCAAGCGTCAGGCTGTTACCAATCCGGAAAGCACGATCTTTGCGGTGAAGCGTCTGATCGGTCGCCGGTTCGATGATCCGATGACAAAGAAAGATATGGAGCTGGTTCCTTACGAGATCGTCAAGGGCAGCAACGGTGACGCATGGGTGAAAGCGGGCGGCGAAGATTACAGCCCGTCGCAGATTTCTGCCTACACGCTGCAGAAGATGAAAGAGACAGCAGAAGGCTATCTCGGTGAAACGGTGACCCAGGCGGTTATCACTGTCCCTGCCTATTTTAACGACGCCCAGCGTCAGGCAACCAAGGACGCCGGCAAGATCGCTGGCCTTGAAGTGCTGCGTATCATCAACGAGCCAACCGCTGCGGCGCTGGCTTATGGCCTCGACAAGAATGACGGCAAGACCATTGCTGTTTATGACTTGGGTGGCGGTACGTTCGATATTTCGATCCTCGAAATTGGCGATGGTGTTTTCGAAGTGAAATCCACCAACGGCGACACGTTCCTCGGCGGTGAAGATTTTGACGCCAAGCTGGTCGAGTTTCTCGCCGCTGACTTCAAGAAAGCCGAAAGCATTGACCTGACCAAGGACAAGCTCGCGCTGCAGCGCCTCAAGGAAGCTGCCGAAAAAGCGAAAATCGAGCTTTCCAGCGCCCAGACGACCGAAATCAACCTGCCGTTCATCACCGCGGACCAGAACGGACCGAAGCATCTGGTCAAGGCGATCAGCCGCTCCGATCTTGAAAAGCTGGTTGGCGATCTCGTCAAACGTACTCTTGATCCTTGCAAAAAGGCACTGAAAGACGCTGGCGTCGAAGCCAAAGACATTGATGATGTCGTGATGGTTGGCGGTATGACCCGCATGCCGCTGGTTCGCGAGACGGTGCAGAAATTCTTTGGCAAGGAACCACATACCGGTGTGAACCCGGATGAAGTTGTGGCCATGGGCGCTGCCATTCAGGCTGGCGTTCTGCAGGGCGACGTGAAAGACGTTCTTCTGCTCGACGTGACGCCTCTGTCGCTGGGTATCGAAACCCTCGGCGGTGTCTTCACCCGCATGATCGACCGCAACACGACGATCCCGACGAAAAAATCGCAGGTCTACTCGACCGCTGATGACAATCAGCAGGCCGTGACGATCCGCGTGTTCCAGGGCGAGCGTGAAATGGCGGCGGATAACAAGATGCTCGGCCAGTTCGATCTGGTTGGTATTCCACCCGCGCCGCGCGGCGTTCCGCAGATCGACGTGACCTTCGACATTGATGCCAACGGCATCGTCAACGTGTCCGCAAAAGACAAGGGCACGGGCAAGGAACAGCAGATCAAGATCCAGGCTTCCGGTGGTCTGAGCGATAGCGATATTGACCAGATGGTTCAGGATGCCGAGAAATTTGCGGAAGAAGACAAGAAACGGCGTGCCGAGGCGGAAGCCAAGAATAATGCCGAGAGCCTTGTCCACACCACAGAGAAGCAGCTCGAAGAGCATGGCGACAAGATCGACGCCGATCTGAAGGGCCAGATCGAAGCTGCGCTGAAGGAAACCAAGGAAGCCATCGAAGGTGGCGATCCCGACGCGATGACGGCGAAATCCGAAGCGCTGGCACAGGTTTCCATGCAAATGGGTCAGAAAATCTATGAAGCCGAGCAGGCTGCTGGCGGCGACGCCGGTGATGCTGCTGCCGCAGATGCGGCGGCCAAGGCCGATGATGATGTGGTCGATGCCGAATTCTCGGAAGTCGATGACTCTGACGACGACAAGAAAGATGACGCCAAGGCGGCTGAGTAAAGACAGGGACGTCGTCCCCGCGCACGGTGAAACCGCCGGATTTAGGTCCGGCGGTTTCAGCTTGCCAGAGGACGCCGGTCCTTCCGCTTTGGGGGAAGCATGAGTATGGCATCCGAAATCGATTATTATCAGCAGCTAAACGTCTCGCGTGATTGCGATGGCGCGACGCTCAAGTCATCCTATCGCAAGCTGGCGATGCAATGGCATCCCGACAAGAATCCCGGCGACGCGGAAGCGGAAGCCAAGTTCAAGTCGATCAGCGAAGCTTATGATGTTCTGAAAGATCCGCAAAAGCGGGCGGCCTATGACCGGTACGGGCATGAAGCCTTTACCAACGGCGGCGGCAATAATGCCGGCGGTGGCGGCGGCTTTGGCGGAGCGGCCTTCAACGATATCGGCGATATTTTCGAAACGATTTTCGGCGGCGGTGGCGGCGGCGGTTTCGGTGGCCAGCAACAGCAACGCGGCCCCGCTCGCGGCGCCGACTTGCGTTATGACATGGAAATCACGCTCGAAGATGCTTTCCATGGCAAACATACCGAAATAGAAATTGACGTCTCGGTCAGCTGTGACGAATGCGACGGTTCCGGAGCGGAGCCAGGCACAGGCGTCCAGCAATGCCCGACCTGTCACGGTCACGGCAAAGTCCGGGCCCAGCAAGGCTTCTTTGTCGTCGAACGGACCTGTGCCAGTTGCCAGGGGCGCGGCGAGGTTATCGAAAGTCCGTGTCACGTCTGCTATGGCGAGGGCAGGGTCGACAAGCCGCAGACGCTCGAAGTGGACATTCCGGCTGGTGTCGATACCGGCACGCGGATCCGGCTGTCCGGCAAAGGCGAAGCGGGCGCCCGGGGCGCGCCTCCCGGCGATCTCTACATTTTCATTCACCTGATCCGGCACAATATTTTCGAGCGGGAAGGCACGACCCTGTTCACCCGTGCGCCGATCAGCTTCACGCTGGCGGCTCTCGGCGGGGAAATCACTATTCCCGGACTTGACGGCGAAAAGCATGAGATCCGGATTCCGGCAGGAATTCAGAGCGGCAAGCAACTCCGTCAGCGCGGCGCCGGCATGCCCGTCCTGCAGGGGCGCGGCAATGGCGATATGGTGGTCCAGATCGACGTCGAAACGCCGACCAAGCTCTCCAAACAGCAAAAAGACCTGCTGCGTCAGTTTCAGGAAACCGAAACCGGCGAGGAAACACCCAATTCAACCGGCTTTTTCGGCAAGTTGAAAGATGCCTGGGAAGATCTGACGGAAGGGTGATTCCGCTGTCGGCCAGATTGTCTGTTTTGCTGCGGTCCCATATCGCGAGAGATGACAGCTGGTAAAAAGCTGACTAGGCTGGCGTGATGGCCCATGCGATCCTGCACATTCACGGCACGATAATATCCACCTACAGCCGGATCGTGCAGACCGTGGCCGAAGAGGCCGGGATAGGCTGGACGATAACGGCCACACCCGCACAATCGGAGGAAAACCAGCGGCGTCATCCGTTCGGCAAGGTGCCGACCGTCGAAATTGACGGGCTCAATCTCTACGAAAGCGTGGCGATTGCCCAATATATCGACAACGCCCACAATCGTGGCGCGTTGCAGCCTGAGGATCCGAAGGTTCGCGCGGAGATGGATCGCTGGATCGCCATTGCCAACAACTATCTGTTTCCCGTGTCGGAACGCGGATTGCTGATGCCGCGGCTCGCTCATGAATATCTGAAAACACCGTTGCGCTCGGATATTATCGAATCGGCTCTGCCGGAAATTGCGCGGCATCTCGGCATAGTCTGCGAACGGGTGGAGCAGTCACCCCATTTTGCCGGTCCCGATTTTACCCTTGCCGATATTTTTCTTTATTGTGTTTTGCGCCCGGTACAGATGACGCCGGAAGGCAATAATCTGATCGGCCAGTTGCTGCCGCTGCGCCACTGGCTCAACCGGATCGGCAAACGCGAAAGCCTGCTGAGCACGCGATGGCCGCGCGAGCTGGAGAGCGAGCCGGTAAAATAAACATTGTCCTACAACCGGCCAATCATGATAGGGGAGGAGGATGATAATAGGATATGTTTCTTGTGATTTATCGCTGATTGCCAGTGGGTTGATGTCTATATCTGCTGTTCGGAGGCAAGAAAGGAAATTTTCTTTAGACACTGTAAAGTGTGTAAAGTTCGTCAGCAATTTTACGCCCAATATGAACGCCGGGCGTAGACTTTGGTTCGAAGCGGGCTTCGCATATCGATCTCTGTTCCCCCGAAAGAGCGTCGGCTAATGCTGCCGTCGCTCCTCGTCCTTGATGATTTTCTCGCAGACCCGGTGACCGCGCGCAACGCTGCCCTGGGACTCGATTATGATCCGGAAAACAAAAAGGGCAATTATCCGGGCCATATCTCGACCAGACCACTGGAGATACAGGGGCTCAATGAACGAATTTCCGGGATCATCAACGCGCCGGTCAAGGCCGCTCCCGATACCAGCCATCTGCATTGCCGGGTGACCCTGAAAGGCGACAAGGGCCGCAGCGGCGTGCATATCGACCCCGCGTTCTACTCCGGCATTCTCTATCTGTCGCTGCCCGAACATTGCAAGGGCGGGACCGAGTTTTTTCGCCACAAGCGTACCGGGCTGGAGCGGGTGCCGACGGACTTGCCGGGAATCCACAAGGCCGGATATTCCGATATCAACGTGCTGATTGAGGATGTGGTCAACAGGGATACCAACCATCCGGCGAAATGGACGAAGGTGATGTCCGTGCCGATGCGCTTCAACCGGCTGATTCTTTTCAGTCCCTGGATGTTCCATAATAGCGGCATGGCATTTGGCAAGGCGCCGGAGGATGGCCGGCTGGTCAACCTTATGTTCTTTGCCAAGGGATAGCGGTGGCTGCCTATCAATGGTAAGTCGCTACAATGAATGTCACTCCAGCGCAGGCTGGGGTCCAAACCGATGGAGTTGGGATCAGCGATAGCTAGCTGAAACCACCGACCCGACGAGACAAAACAGGAGACCCTTCACATGCCCAGGACGATATCCCGAACTTTCGCCGCCTTGCTGCTCGCCGCTTCTCCGCTCGCGCTGTCCGCCTGCAGCGAGAGCAATGCGCAAGAAGCGGACCGCTTTGCTTCGGTCGAGATCAAGGCCGAACCTCTGGCCGAAGGGGTTGCTGTTCTTTTCGGCGCCGGCGGCAATATCGGCGTGTCCTACGGGCCCGATGGTACCGTATTGATCGACGACCAGTTTGCGCCGCTGACGCCGAAGATCCAGGCGGCGATCGCTGACCTGGGCGCGGAACCGGTGACCTATCTGATCAACACCCACTGGCACGGCGACCATAGCGGCGGAAACGAGAATTTCGGCAAGGCTGGCGCGCTGATCATGGCGCATGACCATGTTCGCGAGCGGATGCTGGGTATCCAGAAGTCGGGCCGCGGCAATGATCCGGCGTCCCCGGTCGAGGCCTTGCCCACCGTCACCTATCATGACGGACTAAAGCTGCATCTCAACGGCGACGAAGTGCAGGTCATGCATATGAAACACGGCCATACCGACGGCGACAGCGTCATCTTCTGGAAGAAGGCCAATGTCCTGCACATGGGCGATCTGTTCTTTCACAAGATGAGCCTGCCTTTCATCGACCTTAACAGCGGCGGCAATGTGCGCGGCGTGCTGGCAGCGGCAGAGAAGGTGCTGTCCATGGTTGATGAGGATAGCAAGATTATCCCGGGCCATGGACCGATGGCGACCAAGGCCAATCTGATCGCCTATCGCAATATGCTCAAAACGGTGATCGGCGCGGTCGAAAAGGCGCAGGACGAGGGCAAGACGCTGGAGCAAGTGCAGGCGATGAAGCTGGCGGCGCAGTGGGATACCAACCCCGATGCCTTCATCAAGGGCGATGCCTTTGTCGAGGCCGTCTACAAGAGCCTGCAGCAGCCGGCCCATGTGGAAGACCACGCCCACTAGTCAGAGAGTCGCGGCTTCAATCTCTTCGCGCAGGGCGGCGATCAGCGGTTTGACCTTGGTCAGCCGCGGCTCTTCCTCGTCGACGATCTTGCGGAAGATGGTCTTCTTGAAGTCGAGGATTGTGTCGCCCCCGGGACGCTTGGAAACGGGCAGGGTGGAGAAAATGATGTCAATCATCCGTTCGGCCCCGTGCAGCCGGCCCCAGAGATAGTCATTCTCGCGATAGCTGCGGCTGAAAAAGGCGCCGAAATTGTTGAATTCTATGCCTTTTAATGTCGCCGCCACGCCGCCCTTGCGGATCGTCTTGGCGTCTTCCGGGGAGATGCGGTCGACCTTGATCGGATCGAATTCGTCCAGCCCTTCACCCTGCAGCAGCGGCAGGGTGGCGATGTCGTAGAAGGGGAAGCCGAGGAAGGCGAGCAGCATCGAGCGCTTCTCCGCCTTCGGGACCACCGCCAGCGCTTCGGCCAGCCTCGCGTCGACAATCGCGTCGGCCGAGGTCAGATCGCGGGCCTTGGCCAGCGCGTCGAGCATGGTTCCGGGATGCTCCTCCGCCTGCTCGGCGAGGCTGACGAAATCGTCGCCGAGATAGTCGATCGTCTCGCGCTCAATATAAAGGGAGAGGCAGTCATAGATGACATCGTGCATACCTTCCATCACCTCGGCTGTGGCCGGGTCGGTGCGGTCCAGGTCCTCCGCCAGCTGCCGCGCCATGAATCGCAGCCGCCGCACCCGGAAGCCCAGATCATGCTGCCGGAAAAACTCGGCCGCCGGCTTGGTCGGCCCGCCGCTCTTCTGCCCGACATTATCGAGGCCGAGGCGGCGTATCTCGGACCATAAAGCACTGCGAAGGCCGGGGTGGTTGTGCCCGTTGGGATCGGGTTTCGCGCGCCGAATGGTATGGGCGATATCCTCGATCACCGTCGCTAGCTTGAGATGGCCATAAGCGCTGTAGGAAAAGCCGGAGAGCTTGGCCGCCTTGTCGCGCGACTTGCGGCGCCAGGCGGCGACTCGTGCCGGCGTCGGCCGGTCGAGGAAGAAGGTGCGTCCGAACAGGCTCTCGACATGCTGCTCGACCTCGCCGCGCAGATTCTCGGTGATCAGCCGCATCTGGATGATCCGGTTCGACCGTCCGGCAATGGCGTTGAGATTGTCGCGGATCGGCTGCTCGCGGGGGATGTTTGAAATCGCCCCGAAGATCGTCGAGAAAAAGCCGGGCAGCGCCTCATTCTCGGCCTCCTGGGCTGCCTGCAGCCGCTGCGTCGCCTTATCGCTCTTGGCGACGTCGAGATCCGGGCGCGGGTCGATATAGACGAAACGCCGGTCGACCTCGCGCTTGGCTGGGCGATTCTTCAGCGCCTCGATTGCCTGGGCAAAGGGCGCGTTGGCGAGGACCGAACCGTCGATCAGCACCGTATCCTCAGCCGTGCCGGCGCGAAACTGGTTGGGCAATATCCGCTTGAGAAAGGCGGAACGTCCCTCCCAGACATAATCATGGTCTTCGAGCAGGCCGTCCAGCTCCCGTACCGTGAATGGTGGAAAGGCGCCGGGGAAGCTGGCGGTGGCACGGCCGGCAAAGGTCAGCGCCGCCGGATCGGCAATTGTATCGTCTCTTTTGCCCCGGGTCGAAAAGCCGATGGTGATCCGATGCTCCATCTCGAGCGCTTCGGGCGGGCTGTGCAGCTGCAGCTTTTCCGGATGGCCGACGAAATCGGTGACCGTGACGAACAGGTCGAGCGGCTGACCCGGCGGCAGCAGGCGTGGCCCGCGCTCGGTTGCCCGGACCGCGGCCAGCGCGTCCCAGATCAGGCCGCTGAACACCTTGCCGCCAAAGGGCGGAGCGAACCAGCGCGCGCGGACAAAGCGCGACAGTTTCATCTTGACCTCTTCCTGCGCCTCTTTCGAGACGGTCTGTTCGACCGCGCCGCCTTTGCGGCCCAGCGCCATCCAGGCAATCGGTTCAGCCCAGAATTTCGAGAAGCGCGACAGCGGCCTTGCGTCGGGATCGAGCAGCTTGTCGACATCGGCGGTGTCGAGCCACAAGTCGGTCAGCGGATCGAGCGATTGGCCCGATAGGATCGCCTGAGACAGGAATATCCCGTTGATCCCGCCGGCGCTGGCGCCGGAAATAATGTCCGGCAGAATGCGCAGCCGCGTGCCCGTCTCCTGCTCCAGCCATTCGAGGATGTCATAATAGATTCCGCGGCTGCACTGGTCGATCCGCGCGCCGTCATGGAAATCCCGGCTGGCCTGCGCCAGCTTCCAGATTTCCTTGGTGATGCCGTGCATATAGATGGCGAGGCTCACGCCGCCATAGCAGATCAAGGCCAGTCTGAGTTCTTTCTGCCGCATGGCTTTTAACTACAGGATGGCGGGGAGGGCGCAACCCGTAATGCACCGCATGGCCTTCGTGGCAAAACGCCGCCGGGCGTGGACCCGGCTTCCACCAGACAGGGAGGGCTTTCCTACAGCCCAACCTCTTTGCTATGGTCGATCCATGAACCGGAAACAGGATAGTCAGGCGGGCGAGAGCGATTTGGCCCGTGGCGTTTCGCGCGTCTCCACAAGCTGAAATCATTTTCCCGCTTAGGGGGTGTGACCCGTGTGGCCCTGTTTTAATTTTTGAGGCAAAAGCACTGGCGTTCCTTATTTGTTCTGCTAGGTAAATCCCATGGCCAAACCGAAGAAAAAATATGTCTGTCAGAATTGCGGCTCGATCGCGCATCGCTGGGAAGGGCAGTGCGGCGATTGCGGCGAATGGAATACGCTGGTCGAGGAAGCGGGCGAAACTGTCTTTGCCTCGAAGCATAATCTGCAGAGCGGCGGGCGCGAAGTGCGGCTGGTCGGGCTCGACAGCGAAATCGCTCTGCCGGACCGGAAAAAGACCGGTATCGCCGAATTTGACCGCGCCGTCGGTGGCGGTCTGGTGGCGGGATCTGCAACGCTGATGGGCGGCGATCCGGGGATCGGCAAATCGACTCTGTTATTGCAGGTTTCTGCACGGCTGGCCGATGCTGGTCTTTCGGTGGCCTATATTTCGGGCGAGGAAGCGGCGGATCAGGTGCGGTTGCGGGCGAGGCGTCTGGGGCTGGGCAAGGCACCGGTGAAGCTTGCCTCGGCGACTTCTGTCCGTGACATATTGACGACCCTGGGCCGCGATGCGCCGGATTTCGTCGTGATCGACTCGATCCAGACCATGCACAGCGATCTGATCGAAGGCGCGCCGGGGACGGTCAGCCAGGTACGCGCGTCGGCACAAGAAATCATCAAGTTTGCCAAGGAACATGGCACGATGGTGATGCTCGTCGGCCATGTTACCAAGGACGGCAATATCGCCGGTCCGCGTGTGCTCGAACATATGGTCGATACGGTGATGAGCTTTGAAGGCGAACGCAGTCACCAATATCGAATCCTTCGCTCGATCAAGAACCGCTTCGGCGGCACCGATGAAATCGGTGTGTTCGCGATGGAAGAAAAAGGCCTCACCGAAGTGGCCAATCCCTCCGCCCTGTTCCTCACTGATCGCAGCGAGGAAGTCACTGGCGCTACCGTTTTTCCGGCGATGGAAGGCACAAGGCCGGTGCTGGTGGAAATACAGGCGCTGACGGTCCGGCTGGCGAGTGGCGCAACCCCGCGGCGCTCGGTGGTCGGATGGGACAGTTCGCGGCTGGCGATGATCCTGGCGGTGCTGGAAGCGCGCTGCGGGCTGAGCTTCTCCGGCGCGGAAGTCTATCTCAATGTCGCGGGGGGCTATCGGCTCACCGATCCCGCTGCCGATCTGGCGGTGGCGGCGGCGCTGATCTCGGCCCATGCCGAGCGTCCGATGCCCAGCGATGCCGTGATCTTCGGCGAAATCGCGCTGTCCGGCGAGATACGCCCGGTCTCGCGCACGCCGCTGCGGTTGAAGGAAGCCTCCAAGCTCGGTTTCGACCGCGCTCTGATCCCGGCATCCGGCGAGAAAAGCAGCGACAGCATGAAGAAACTGCAATTCGCCAAACTCGCCAATCTCGTTGACCATATGCTCGACCGTGACTAGCTAGAGCCCATGACGGGTCTTGATATATTTGTACTGGTTCTGATGGGCGGCGCCGCGGTTCTCGGATTCCTCAGGGGATTTGTCCAGGAAGCGCTTTCGCTGATCGTCTGGATATTGGTCGTGATCGGAGTGCGGATGCTGCATTTGCCGATCTACGAGCGGCTGATCAGCCCGGTGGGCAGCGAGAGCGGAGCCTCGGTGCTGGCGTTCGCGTCGATCGTGATCGTCATCTATGCGCTGGGCCGTTGGCTGGCTCGCTCGATTGGCGCGCGCTCTCGGAAATCCGTCCTAGGTCCCATCGATCGCGTGCTGGGTTTCGGTTTCGGCATGATCAAGGGCCTGATAGGCGCCACGCTGATCTATCTGTTGGTGATACTGGTCTATGACACAATCTATAGTGCGGATGAGCCTCGACCGGAATGGCTCGAGGCATCCCGCACCTATCCACTGCTCCATGCGAGCGGAAAGGCGATGATAGACTTTGTCGAGGAACAGCGGAAAGCGGACGACGAGCAAGCGGTAACGGATCAATGAGCGGCGTGCTTTACACCCGCGAGATTCTGCGTCTGGCCGTGTCGATTCCGAATCAGCAAAGACTGGATAAACCCGATGGCACGGCAGAACTTCGGTCGCGAACCTGCGGCAGCAAGGTCACGGCGGACGTGATGCTCGGCGCTGATGGCGCGCTGCGGGATATCGGTCTCGAAATAAGCGCTTGCGCGCTGGGTCAGGCCTCTGCCGCCATATTGGGGGCACAAGCCATCGGCAGGACGGCCGCGGACATCAGCGCTGTGCGAGACAATCTGGCAGCGTTTCTGGAGGGATCAGGCGACTCTCCCGGTGAGTGGCCGAATATGGATAAACTGACGGCGGCCCGGGATCACAAGGGCCGTCATGCCGCGATATTGCTTCCCTTTGATGCGATGATCGCGGCTTGCGCCGATGCCGCTGCCAAACGAAAGGCTGCCTGATCGATGGAAAGCGAAACCCATATGGCCGATCTGTTGCTGGGCGGCTTTGTCATGCTCGGCGCGGCTCTGGTGATGGTGCTGATCTTCCGGCGGTTCGGCATCGGTGCGGTTCTCGGCTATCTGATTGCAGGGGTCCTGATCGGCCCGCATGGCTTCCAGCTGATCAGCAACGCCCGCACGATCCTGGAATTTTCCGAGATCGGAATCATACTCCTGCTCTTCATCGTCGGGCTGGAACTGGCACCGGCGCGACTCATGCGCTTGCGGCAGGCAATCTTTGGCCTGGGCATGAGCCAGGTGGTATTATGCGGTATCGCGCTGTTCCTGCTGATCATGGCGACGACCAATTTCACGCTTGCGGCATCGATTGCCATCGGTCTGCCGCTGGCGCTCTCATCAACCGCGCAGGTGCTGCCGATGCTGCAATCCTCCGGCAGGCTGAACACGCCGACAGGGGAAAAAGCCTTCTCGATCCTGCTGTTTCAGGATCTCTCGATCATTCCGCTTCTGACCATCATCGCGGCACTCTCGCGCGCGCCTCAGGACGAAGGCGGCCCGTCCGGATGGATGACCGCATTTTACGCGATACTGGCTATCGGCGGACTGATCCTGGCCGGCAAATATCTGTTGCAGCCGCTGCTCAAGGTGATCGGCCGGATTGCCGAACGGGAACTGTTCATCGTCGCCGGTCTGGTGGCTGTCCTCGGTGGCGCAACGCTGATGGAATTTATCGGGCTTTCGCCGGCCCTCGGCGCGTTTATCGCCGGGGTGATGCTCGCCAATTCGCCTTATCGGCACGAGCTGGAAGCCGACATCGATCCGTTCCGCTCGCTGCTGCTCGGCTTCTTCTTTCTCGCTGTCGGCATGATGCTGGACGTCAATGTCGTACTCGAAAACCCCGGCTTCGTGCTTGGCGCGGCGATTGTGCTGGTTGCCGTCAAGATCGCGATCATATTCGGGCTGGGCAAGCTGTTCGGCATGGAAACCAATCCGGCGCTGGCGATGGGCATGTTGCTCAGCCAGGGCGGAGAATTCGGTTTTGTGCTGTTCTCCGAAGCCGAAAAGGCGCTGCTGATCGAACCCGAGGCAAGCAGCCTGTTCGGTGCGATCATCACTATATCCATGGCCACGACACCCTTCCTGATGCTGCTCGCTCGCCGGTTCAGCAATGGTGGCACCAAATCGTCCACCAATCTCGAAGATCCTGCCAATGCCGACCGGGCGTCGGTGATCGTGGTCGGACAGGGACGATTCGGGCAGACGGTGTCACAAATGTTGATGGCTGCCAAAATCCCGCTGACGCTGATCGACATCAAACCGGAACAGATCGATCTTCACGAACGGTTCGGTGCCAAGGTCTTTTACGGAGACGGGACCCGTATTGACCTCTTACGACGGGCCGGTGCCGATGACGCGGACGCGATTGTCTTCTGCATGGACGACCAGAATTTCGGCCCGGAACAGGCGCGCGCAATTGTGCAGTCTTTCCCGGAAACCAAGATGTTCGTTCGAGTCTATGACCGCCGCCAGCTGATCGCACTCAAGGGGCTTGGCATCGTCGGGATGAAGCGGGAGATGTTTGAATCGGCAATCCATCTCGCACGCCAGGCCATGTTCGCAATCGATCTGGACAGCAGCCTGATCGAAGAGGTCGAGGAGGAATTCCGTCAGCGCGACTGCGACCGGCTGGAAGCGCAACTGAAGTCGGGCGGTGACATGCTCGCTGGTGCGGAGCTCAGGTTCGAAAATAATCCGGGACAAAAATCCTGACTATCGGCCTGGCGGCGCTACTCAGGTCGATTCGTCCAGGAAGGCAGCAACGTCATTCAGGTCGACGTCCTTGGCCAGAAAAGACTGACCAATACCATTGGCAAGCAGGAAGGGTAGGGTACCGCCGCTCATTTTCTTGTCGTGCATCATATGGGCGACGAGCCGCTGGCCGGAAGCCCGCACCGAAGCGGTGGATAGGTCGTGCGGCAGATTGATCGCCTGCAAATGGGCTTTGACGCGCTCCGCATCCGCCGGATCGCAATGGCCGCGGCGGACCGAATATGCAAAGGCCAGCGCCATGCCCGCAGCCACGGCTTCGCCATGGACCAGCTTGTCGGAAAAGCCCGTCTCGGCTTCTAGCGCGTGACCGAAAGTGTGCCCGAGATTGAGCAGGGCGCGACGTCCGCTGAGTTCCTTCTCGTCTTCTCCGACGATCTGGGCCTTCGCCCCTACGCTGTGGATGATCGCCTTGCTGAGAGTTTCCGGATCGCGGTTCAGGACACTGCCGCCATTGGCTTCGCACCAGGCGAAGAAAGTGGCGTCGCTGATCAGGCCATATTTGACCACTTCGGCATAGCCGGCGCGCAATTCCCGGTCCGGCAGGCTGTTCAGCACGAGCGGGTCAATCAGAACGAAGCGCGGCTGGTTGAAACTGCCGATCAGATTCTTGCCGGCCGAGCTGTTGATCGCGGTCTTGCCGCCAACGCTGCTGTCGACCTGCGCGAGCAGGCTGGTGGGGATCTGGACGAAGCCGCAGCCGCGCTTGACGATCGCCGCGGCAAAGCCGGTGAGATCACCGATAACGCCGCCGCCGAGTGCCACCAGCGTATCGGAACGTTCAGCGCCTTCGGCCAAAAGCCAGTCGGTAACCAGTTCAAGCTGACGCCAGCTCTTGCTTGATTCTCCGGCAAACAGGCTTTTGACGACAAGCGCGATCCCGCTTCCGGCAAAGGCTTGCTGCAATCGCGGCAGCAGATGCGCCTCGACATTTGCGTCCGTCAGAATGAACAGCCGCCGATTGCTGGCAAATTGCTGCAAATGCGTGGCGGCCTGATCCAAAGCCCCCGGCTCGACCAATATGGGATAGCTATGTTCGCCAAGTTCGACTGTGATCTGGGTCAACGCTGTAATGCCTCGATTATCTTTTCGACGGTTATCTCATGTGGCGAATCATTGCCCGTGACATGGATATGCGCGGTGGCATAAACGGGATTCCGGACCGCTGCCAGTTCGGCCAATATCTTTGCCGGATCGCCGGTTTTCAGCAACGGTCTGGTATTGCGGCGGGCGACGCGCTTCACCAAAGTCTCCAGATCGGCATCCAGCCAGATGGAGATAGCCTTCTCGAGGATCAGCGCGCGCGTTTCATCATTCATGAAGGCACCGCCGCCGGTGGCAATAATCTGCCGTTCGCCCTCCATAAGCCGCGCGATGACGCGCCGTTCGCCGTCGCGGAAATAGTCCTCGCCAAAGCGGCTAAAGATTTCTTCAACGGTAAGTCCGGCGGCCTGCTCGATCTCCTCGTCGGCATCAACAAAGCCGAGGCCCAAGCGTTTCGCCAGCCGTCGTCCGACGGTTGTTTTTCCCACACCCATCAAACCAACCAGTACAATGGACCGGTCCGGCAAGAAATCCGGTGTTTCACCGGAATTTCCATCTGATTTGTCGAAAGAGGCTTTTATGTTTTTGTCCATTGGGGCAAAGGCTATACAAGGGTTGGCTTGGGGTGCAAATTCCAATGCTGGCTATGCTAGTTTTTTTTAACCGTTTGGAAGATTGAGTCACATCGATGCCGCGTCAGTTGGTTTTTCTTGTTTTGTTTGTCGCCATCTTGATCGGCGGCGCTATTGCGCTGGCCTCTATGGATGTGGAACAGCCCCTGCAACCAGTCGAGAAGCCTGTAATTGGTGACGATTTGCAATAAGATGCAGATGCGTATCAAGCATGTATCTTTGGCCGCTGCCAGTTTAGGTGCGCTTTTCGTCGCCATCCCGGTCCTCGGCCAAAATTCCCCGGAATCGCTTTTGCCGCCAGGTTTTGGTGAGCCCGCCGCCGCTCCAAACCCGGCGCCGGCGCCCCGAGCTGCACCAGCACCTTCTCCGACGCCCGCACCTGGTCCGGTGTCAACCCGTCCTGTTGCCCCGCCGACAAGCGTGCCGCCGAGCATCGCCGGCGACGAGCAATCCGTCGCAGGTTCCGATCCGGACATGCCATTGCTAACGCGGGACGAAAATGGAGAGCTTGATCTGAATGCGCTGGACGACGCGCTACAGCCTCAATATGCGTTATCGGCGGGCGAACGACGGTCAATGGCAGAAATTGGCGTTTTGACGCCGGAATATAACGGCTTGCCATCAGATGCCTTCGGCCAAGAAGGCGGGCAATATCTCACCAATCTGATCCGGAATCTGAATGGCCCGATAATCTCTCGCTGGGGTTCGATACTGCTCCGTCGCGCCTTGCTCAGTAAAGTGGGCAGCCCCGAGAACGTAAATCCCGCAGATTGGGCAGCAGAACGTGCATGGCGTCTGCTGCTGATGGGGGAAGCCGACGCTGCCCGTGCGCTCGTTTTGAAAGTTGATGGCGGCAATTATACACCCCGATTATATGAGGTCGCGATGCAGGCACATCTGGCGACAGCCGATCCTGCAGGTATCTGCCCTTTCGTTGATGGCGGCGCACAAGTCAGTGACGCACCGACCTGGAAACTCTTTCGACCCATATGTGCTTCTCTCGCCGGAGAGCAAAGTCGGGCGACGAGGCTTCTTGAAAGAGCTCGGCGCGACAAGGTGGCGACGGGAATCGATTATTTGCTAGCCGAGAAAACAATCGGTGCCGGTTTCGAAGGCCGCAGAGCTGTCTCTATCCTCTGGGATGATATCGAATATTTCAACAACTGGCGCTTCGGATTGGGCGTCGCTACCGGTGTCGAACCGCCTGATCGACTATATGCTCAGGCAGGCCGCCATGTTCAGGGCTGGCGAGTACGCGCACCCATGTTGCCGATGGAATCCAGAATGAAGGCCGCAGATATCGCCGCTGCAATGGGCGTATTGTCGAGCCAGGCCATGGTTGACCTTTACGCCGCGGCCTATGACGATCCGGAAACGGGCGATGATCGCAGGGCTCTGGCATCGGTTTTGCGGCAAGCCTATACGAACGACACAGCGAAATCGCGACTGTCAGCGATGCGTGATTTGTGGGGTCGGTCCAACGGCGCGCTGACGCGCTATTCTGCCAAGATATTGACTGCCCGCGCTGCGGCAAAAATTCCACCTGCAGCTGCGCTAGCCGATGAAAGTTCGGATATCATCGAATCCATGCTTGCTGCCGGACTGGATCGAAGTGCCATACGATGGGCAGATATCGTTGAGCAGGGCAGTGACGGCTGGGCTTTGTTGGCCGCGGCTTCGCCTAACAAGAACATTCCGGTTTCTTATGACGCGCTGGACGATTTTGGCGCGAGCGACGACAGCGAAAACCAGCTGCGGAGCAAATTTTTGCTAGCTGCTCTGGCAGGCCTGGAGCGAGCCGACCAGCAAACGATTGATGATTTCGCGGCCGATTTGGATTTGGACCTGGGCCGCTCCACCCGATGGACAAGGGCGATCCGGTCTGCTTCTCTACGTGCTCAACCCGGGACGGTGGCATTGCTCGCAGCGGTCGGAATGCAGGGCCGCAGCTGGAAGGTCATGTCGCCCTTGCATCTCTTTCACATCGTGCGGAGTCTGAAGAGCGTAGGTCTCGAACCCGAAGCGCGGATGATAGCAGCAGAAGCCTTGTCCCGGACATAAGCTTTGCTTTGCGACCTGAGAGGTCTATCTGTGCAAAATATGAGCGAAGATGCCAATCTGATTGAACGCTTTCTCGAAATGCTGGTGGCAGAAACTGGCGCTTCCAAACATACGTTAGCGGCCTACCACAGCGATCTGGAGCAAGTCTCGCGTTTGTTGGGTGGCCGATTGTCGAGTGCTGACCAGACGATGATTCAGAGCCTTCCCACGCACTGGCGGACTTTGCAGAACAGCACGGTCGCCAGAAAATCGTCCAGTCTGAAACGTTTTTTTGGGTTTCTCGTAGAAGAAGGCTTTCGGGATAGCGACCCGTCGGATGCGCTGCCTCGGCCGGGTTTGTCGCGTTCCTTGCCGAAAACCCTTTCGCACGAGGAGATCGACCGGTTGTTTAAACTGGCGGCGGAAGAATTGGCCCGGATGCCGGTCCAATCGTCCGCCGTCAGGCTTTCTGCAATATTGGAATTGCTATATGGCTCGGGACTGAGGGCAAGTGAACTTGTGAGTTTGCCGCGATCGTCGATCAGTGGCGACCGACCCTTTTTGATTATAAAGGGGAAGGGCAACAAGGAACGACTGGTTCCTATTTCACAGCAGGCGCGCGTTGCCGTGCGACGATGGATCGAATTTGTAGATTCGGAAGATAAATGGCTGTTTCCTTCACGAGCGGGACACATCAGCCGGATTCGACTTTTCCAGATCATCAAGCAACATGCCGCAAGAGCCGGAATCAACCCTGCTAAAGTCAGCCCACATGTGCTGCGCCACGCATTTGCTACCCATTTGCTTGAAGGTGGAGCAGACCTTCGTGCGCTACAGACGCTTCTTGGTCATAGTGACATAAGCACTACGCAAATTTATACTCATATCGACAGTGCGCGTTTGGTTGAGCTGGTGAATAATCGTCATCCCTTAAGTCAGCTAAATCTCGTGCGTTGACGTTTAGCTTGTCCGGTTCTAACCCGTTTTCATGACATCCTATCTTGATTTTGAAAAACCGATCGCGGCACTCGAAGCCCGTATTCTCGAACTGCGAGATACGGCGGATGAAGGCTCGCTTGATATCCAGACGGAAATTGAGAAGCTTCAGGCCAAATCGGCGAAGATGCTCAGCGACACATACGGAAAATTGTCGCCATGGCAAAAAACACAGGTCGCCCGCCACCCGGAACGCCCTCATTTCAAAGATTTTGCGGCGCGCCTTTTTGACGAGTTCATACCACTCGGCGGGGATCGGAATTTTGGTGATGATCAGGCCATTTTAGGTGGTTTTGCTCGTATGGGAGATCGCCGGTTCGTTGTCATCGGGCACGAAAAAGGTGACGATACCGAGAGCCGCTTGCGGCATAATTTCGGGATGGGTAAGCCGGAAGGATATCGCAAGGCCATCCGCTTGATGGATATGGCTGACCGCTTTTCGCTCCCTGTTTTGACGTTGGTTGATACTTCAGGAGCCTTTCCCGGTGTGTCTGCAGAAGAACGAGGGCAAGCGGAAGCGATAGCGCGTTCGACCGAGAAATGCCTTTCACTGGGTGTGCCAATGGTGGCGGTGATTGTCGGCGAAGGCGGATCGGGCGGGGCGGTCGCCTTGGCGGCTGCCGAACGGGTTCTTATGTTCGAACATGCCGTTTATTCCGTAATTTCACCGGAAGGATGTGCTTCGATTCTTTGGCGCACCGGTGACAAAGCGGATGTTGCTGCCGACGCGATGCAGATTACCGCTCAGAACCTGGAAAAACTGGGTGTTATTGACCGAATAATACAGGAGCCTGTCGGAGGGGCGCACCGGGACCCGGCTTTGGCTATCGCGTCATTGGCCAAGGCGATCGAAGAGGAGATTGACCAGTTGCAGAAACTGGACCGCGGAGCCCTGCGGCAATTGCGCCGGGAAAAATTCCTCCAAATGGGCGCGCTCTAGGCGTTGGACCGCAGGTTTAGCCAAGGCCACAGCGGCTGACACCTCATTTTACATAAGGAACCTTTTGCCCGCTGCTCCGTTCTTATAGACTGTCATACAGAGGAGCTTGATATGGGACGTCTTTCAACGAAACTAATGAGTGCCGCCGGCGTTATTGCTTTGGTGGCCTGTACCGGTAGCGGAGCAGATGCCGGTTCCGTTGAATCTGCTGGCAGTCAAGCCGGCGAGGCACGCTCGATATCAGCCGCGGAAAAACAGAAGGGCGCAGAAGCCCATCCGCAATTGCTCGAGGAATTTGGCGGTGCCTATACTGGTCCCCAGGTTGGTTACGTTGTGGGCGTGGGGCAGAATATTGCGGTTCAGTCTGGTCTAGGCAATGCCCGCAGCGACTTTACGGTAACCCTGCTGAACAGCCCTGTGAACAACGCTTTTGCCATTCCCGGAGGCTATGTCTACCTCACCCGCCAATTGATGGCTCTGATGAATGATGAAGCGGAAATGGCGGGTGTTCTGGGTCATGAAGTCGGTCATGTAGCCGCGAGACATAGTGAGAAGCGGCAGAAAGCAGCGACGCGCAACAGTATCTTGGGGATTTTGGGTCAGATAGGGTCCCAGGTCCTTTTGGGGGATTCAGCCTTTGGACGGATCGGTCAGGAACTTTTCGGTACAGGGAGTCAGCTGCTTACGTTGAAATATTCACGCAAGCAGGAATATGAGGCGGATGATCTTGGGATCCGCTATCTCGCTTCGGCAGGCTATGACCCACAAGCATTGTCATCCATGTTATATTCACTAGCCGCACAATCAGCAATTGATGCCCGCGTAGCCGGACGTGATGCTCGGAGCGCACCGGAATGGGCCAGCACCCACCCTGATCCGGCGCGTCGGGTATCGCGGGCAGCGACAAACGCCAGTAAACTGACACGATCTGGCGGCATGCGTAACCGGGAACAGTTTCTCCAAAATCTGGACGGTATCTTGTACGGCGACGATCCCAAGCAGGGCGTAATCGAGGGTAGTAGCTTTTTGCATCCTGATCTTAAGCTCAGATTCAGTGTCCCCAACGGCTTTTCCATGCAAAACGGTGCAAGGGCGGTTTCGATAACCGGCTCTGGCGGACAAGGGCAGTTCACAACTGCGGCATATAACGGCAACATGACGTCCTATATTGATGCCGCGTTCAAAGGGTTGGCCGGAGATGGGAATACCATATCTTATGGTAGCATAGAAAAAACGACGGTTAATGGACTCCCGGCATTTTATGCGATGGCCAGAGTTAACAACAGCAATGGTCAAGTCGACGTAACGGTCTTTGCTTATGAATTTTCCAAAAACAGCGCCTTTCATTTCGCGACGATTGCGCCGGCTGGAAAAGCGTCGGTCTTTTCGCCGATGTACCAAAGTGTTGTCAGGCTTTCGGCAACCGAAGCTGCGGCGATACGACCGCGGAAAGTCGATGTTGTGACGGTAAAACGCGGGGATACGATTTCGAGTCTCTCTTCGCGGATGGCCTACGCAAATTACCAACTGGACCGTTTTCTCGTGCTCAACCGGCTGAATGCAAGCGATACTTTGCAAACGGGTCAAAAGGTAAAAATTATAACCTATTGAGCCGATCAGGCAAAAAAAGACGGCAGCCGCAGGGCTGCCGTCCTCTTCGTTTATTTGGACGTCAATTAGTCGTCGGAACCAGCCATCGAGCTTTCGACTTCGGTGAAGGTGTTGCTCAGCGTGTTGCCCAGCTGACCCATAGCTACGATAGCTGCAACTGCGATCAAGGCAGCAATCAAGCCATATTCAATTGCGGTTGCGCCTTCTTCATTTTTAAACATTTTACGTACGAATTTCATGTCTGGTCTCCTAGATTTGACAATATTCACTTACCCCGTTGAACAAAATTTTTATCCAACATCCAGCGCCCTACAGCAGAAACTTTACCATAAATTTAAGCACTCTGGCCTTTTAGGAAGCGTCGGTTACCTGATTGGCAACACCACCCCAGATGTCAGCGGTCTCGTTGGCAACACCGGTGATTGCAACAATTGCTGCAAGCGCGATGAGGGCCAATATCAAACCGTATTCAACAGCCGTTGCACCCGTGTTGGATCGATATAATTTTTTCAAAAAAACCATCATATCTCTCTCAACATAGATAAAGTTCTGCTAAGTCGCGAACGAGACTGGTTTCACAGAAATGGATTAATAAAGTCCTTACATCGCAAAAAAATATGGAAAAAAATCCGACATATCTGTTCGTCGCGGCTGCGGCGTTGGTCGATCAGAATGATAGGATTCTGGTGCAGAAGCGGCCTGCGGGAAAGCCCATGGCCGGGCTGTGGGAATTCCCGGGAGGCAAGGTCGAAGCAGGAGAGACTCCGGAGTCTGCTTTGGTTCGCGAGCTTCATGAAGAATTATGCATAGACGTCGATGCGCGGAATGTGGAGCCCGTCGCCTTTGCAAGCGAAGCCATCGCGACCAAGCATTTAATCCTACTGCTCTATGTTTGCCGTCACTGGATCGGAAGCGTCGAAAGTCCGGAGGCTTTGGAGATGCAATGGTTGCCCCTGGACGGAATTCAGGAACTTGCAATGCCGCCGGCAGATGGCCCGCTGGTCGACAAATTATCCCGTTTTCTTAGAGGTCCGTCTTAACGGCCCGAATTTCCTTCGCCGCGATCCGACAATGTTCTTGCAAGCGACACCTGACCGCTTCCGCGACGCGCCGGCTTAGGCTGGTCGGGGTGAGGTGCCCAGGCGCAAAGATACGATATCGTTACCCGTTCCAGAAACCTTCCGTCGCGGTCAGCCTGTTTTCCAAACAGCGATTGGACAGTTTTGTAGACCTCCCTGTCCATTGGAGCGACGCCACCGTTCATAATATTGCTACCGCCGACATCTCTGATATCGGCAAGCAATCGCTCCAGGCTCGAATATCTCAGAATTAGCTCATCACTATCTGCCACTGGCATCGTCAGTCCCGCGCGCGCCATAAGATCACCGGCGGTTCGGACGTCAATCTGTGGGTGAATATGGGCGGATACTCTGTCACCCTCGGCTTGCATAATAAGCGATTTGAAAGAGAGATAGCTTTCAGCACTGATCAACGCGGCGAGCAACAAGCCGTCCGGAACCAGTATCTTACGGGATAGAACCAGCGCGCCGGGTAAATCATTTACGGTGTCCAGCGAACCGATGTTGATAATCAGGTCAAAGCTATGATCGGCGAATGGCAAGCGGTCATCATCGCAGAGTACACCGCTGGTTGCGGTTACCGATTGTTGGCTGGAATCCGCATGAAAAACCGTCATATTTCGGTTTTCCAGCTCGGTTTTCAGTCTTGCCGCCGGAAGGCCGATTATCAGCACGCGTTGAAAGGAACGATTCACCACATCAAGGCGCTCCAGAATCTCTTCGGCCATTATCTGTGAAAAAAAATCTTTGCCATGGGCCCGGGCATAAGCGCGATCACGGACGATGCGTCTTCTTCTGCGGTCAAAAACTTCGGGAACATTGACTGTATCGGTCATAGGGTCTTGTGGCTTTAGAAGCGCTGGACAAAAAGATCAAATGCCGTTGTCAGCCGTTCTGAAACCCGTGCTTGATTTCGCCCTGCCGCCGAGATGCCCTGTCTGCGGGGTGACGGTTGAGGCCGATAACCGGTTCTGTCTGCCATGCTGGCAGCAACTATCATTTATCGCGAAGCCTTGGTGCGCATCGTGCGGTTTGCCCTTTCCGTATCAGCGGTCGCCGGACAGCGTCTGTGGACACTGTCTCACGAGTCCCCCCGCCCATGATGGCGTTCGGGCGGCGGTGCGCTACGATGAGATAAGCTCGTTGATAGCGATGCGTCTGAAATATGGCTCCCGGCTGGGCCTTGCCAGACTGATTGCAGAACATCTTCAGAAATTTGCCACAGAATATTCCGACATTGGAATTATCGTTCCTGTCCCGCTCCATCGATCACGATTGTGGCGGCGGGGGTTTAATCAGTCGGTATTGATTGGCAGGGAACTTGCTAATCAAACCGGTATTCCGATGACCTGCAAAGCAATTATTCGCAGCACCGCCACGCCCCCGCTTAGAGGTATGACAGGTGCGCAGCGCAGAAAAACTGTTAATGCGGCGTTCGCGCTGGATGTCGGCGCGCGGTCGAGTATCGCCGGCAAATCAGTATTGTTGGTGGATGATGTCTACACCAGCGGCTCCACGAGCAATGCCTGTGCAAGGCTGCTCAAGAGGGCAGGTGCAAAAGAGGTGTTCGTTTTTTGCTGGGCCCGGGTAATAGATGAACCGGAAAATGGCTAATTCTCGGAACCGAAAGCGATAGCTTGAATTTTGTCTGCTATCAGCCCATTTGAGGGCGGATGGCAGAAAGAGCATATATGTCGAAAGTTGAAATCTATACAAAATTCACCTGTGGTTATTGTTTTCGGGCCAAATCGTTGCTGGAAAGCAAGAATGTTAGCTTTGAAGAGACAGACATCAGCATGGGAGGCGCGGAACGTGAGGAGATGATCCAGCGTTCCGGTGGACGAATGACCGTGCCCCAGATATTTATCGATGGTAAGCATATCGGCGGGTCGGACGATCTCGCTGCCATGGACCAATCTGGCGAACTAGACAGATTGCTGGCAGGCTGAGCTGATTTGAAAGTCGCGCTGGCCCAGATGAACAGTGGCATTGACCCGCAAGAAAATGCCGAGCAACTTTGTTCGTTCATATCGGAATCGTCGACGAACGGGGCTTCTATTCTTTTTACGCCCGAGATGAGCGGATTGCTCGACCGGGATCGGCCGCGTGCAGCAAAAGCCATTCGCAGTGAAGCTGAGGATATTGTTCTGGCGACGGTTCGATCTGCGGCCAAGGCAGCCGGAATATGGGTGCATCTGGGTTCTCTGGCAATTCGAGATCCGGATAATCCCGACGCGAAATGGATCAACCGCTCCTATCTCGTTAGTCCGGAGGGCCAAATAGCCGCCCATTATGACAAAATTCATCTGTTCGACGTGGATTTGGGTCCCGACGAATCCCAGCGTGAGTCCGCCGCCTATTCCGGTGGTCACGATGCAGTTGTGGCGGCGATCCCGGACGCAACTCTGGGCCTGTCGATTTGTTACGATTTGCGATTTCCCGGACTATATGAAGCTTTGACCAACGCTGGTGCAAACATATTGTCGGTCCCCGCCGCCTTCACCGTTCCGACCGGTCGGGCGCATTGGGAAATATTGCTGCGGGCTCGCGCAATCGAGGCTGGTGCTTTTGTCGTTGCAGCAGCGCAATGCGGTAGGCATCAGGACGGGCGCTCCACCTATGGCCATTCCCTGGTCGTGGATCCCTGGGGTCATATTTTGCTGGATATGGGCGAAAGGAACGGGCTCGGCTATTGTGAGTTGGATATGGCAAAGGTCCAGGAGACACGCTCTCGGATACCCGCTGTCGCCAATCGCAAGAGTTTCGCAATGCCGGTGGATATGAAATGATAATTTTTGACCTGATCTGCGCCGATGGCGAGCACCGGTTCGAAGGATGGTTCGGCTCTTCGAACGATTATGCCGATCAACAGTCCCGTGGATTGCTGGATTGCCCGGTCTGTGGGAGCAGCAATATTTCCAAAGCCGTGATGGCACCGAATCTGGGAAAGAAGGGAAACCAGGAACCGGCTCCAGCTATCCGCAACGAAAAGCGTGCCGGGTCCGACGCGGTTGAAAAACCAGTCGCCACTGCGGTGGCAGTGCCTGCCGAATATCAGGAACTGGTTGGCAAACTAGCCAAGGCACAAGAGAAAATGCTGGCCGGTTCCGAATGGGTTGGCGACCAGTTTGCCCATCGGGCGCGCGACATTCACTATGGGGATGCGGACGCAAAACCCATTCACGGCACCGCATCACCGGATGAGATCGCTGATTTGACTGAAGAGGGTATCGCGGCCCTGCCATTGCCTCTCCCGGTGGTGCCTCCTGAATCGCAAAATTGATTCTGGTGTGCACCCCTCAATGGCGCTAAACGCGCAAACTGGAAGCGCCCGTAGCTCAGTCGGATAGAGCATCAGATTCCTAATCTGGGGGCCACAGGTTCGAATCCTGTCGGGCGCACCAGTTTTGCCATTTTTGTGGATATGCAAGCTAAGGCATCCGACTTGTTGGGGGAGAGCCGCTGCGGCACATCTGGCAGGAGCACTTCCGCGCGGGGCTGGTTGCCCGCTTTCGATTCCATGAAAATAGGTTGGATTTTTACCGTTTGAATGAAATGAACGGTAGCCGGCAAATCAGGCAAAAATATACCCCGGTGTAAGGGCACCGAGGCATAATCTAGTCTATTTGGCCAAATGGAGCCGCTTCATTTGGGGTTGGCGGCTCTCGTATTCTCGAATTATCTGCGGATCACCATGGCAGTTTCCTTGAGCTTGCCTGCCTCCGCTTCTGCCATGATCGTGACGCTGGCCTGGCGCGCGGACATGCTGGCTTCCTCCCAGCATTGGCTGTGATCCATCCTGTCTCTGACCGAGCGCGTGTCATATGTTCCGCAGACCGAACGGATCGCGCCCTTGATACGGCCCTGCAGGGCTGTCTTGCCCTCGTCGCTCAGCAAATTGAGGTCGCCATATTCGACAGTCGCGGTACGCACTTCACGCCACTGGGCGTTTGCGGCAGAGGATAATCCGGTTGCTACCAATATTGCAGAAGTTGCGGCGAGGACTGTTCGGGGGAATATTGATTTCGTCATTTCTATCTCTCCAACATCTGGATCGGTCATCATTGGTTATTCTGAAAAGACCGAACAATCAGCAGGACTTCGACAAACCCCCATGCATTTGTCGACAGGCTTCGCCCGGTTTCGACCAACCGCAAATCTACGTCGATCAATGTAACTGATTGTAACTTCTGCAACCAATTCGCTGCGGCCCGACGGCATCTTCGACTGCACGAAAGCTCTGTTTGCTGCGGTGAGCAGCAATTATGCAGGATAGAAAGGCAGCTGACAGAGCCGTAATTGCACAGTTACAGACTGTTGCCGAAAAGTTACAAATGCAAAAATATTCGGTTTCGGTCCCACAGGATTTCTTGCGCGGCGGACATTGTCTGGCTAATAAAAATCACCAACAAAGCTGTAAGGGCAGCTTTCATAACAGACCTTGATGCATGAGTGGCCACTCATGTGTTGAGGTCGATATTGAAAGGCTAGACCCATGAAAAATGCACGCTTTCACACATTGCAAACCACCGTCGCTCCCATCGCTCTCGGCCTCGCGCTGATTGCAACGCCAGCGGCTGCACAAGATAATAATGCGAACGCCAACAGCGCCGATGCGACTGCCGAAGGCGACGATGCGCTTATCGTCGTGACCGGATCCCGTATCGCACGTCCCGATGTGGAGGCATCGTCTCCCGTCGCAGTGGTCAGCAGCCAGGACATCAAGCTGCAGGGCACGACGCGCATCGAGGATGTTCTCAATTCGTTGCCTGCGGTTGCCGCCAGCCAGGCATCGTCGCTTGCCAATGGTGCCGACGGGACCGCGACGGTCGACCTGCGCGGTCTCGGCTCCACTCGCACGCTTGCACTGATAAATGGTCGCCGGCTGGTCCCGGGCGATCCGTCACCGGCCAGTGGTTCCGCAGCGGACATCAACATCGTCCCTGCTGCGATGCTCAAGCGCGTTGAAGTGCTGACCGGCGGCGCTTCTTCGGTATATGGTGCCGACGCCGTGGCCGGGGTGGTCAATTTCATCATCGACGACGAATTCGAAGGCTTCCGGATCGACGCTCAATATGGCGTCTACCAGCACGACAACAACAACCATTTCGTCCGGCCGTTTCTCAATGCCCGTGGATTTCCTTTCCCGAACGGCAACACGGTCGATGGTGGTTCTGTCGATGCGACGGTCGCATTCGGCTCGAAATTTGCCGATGATCGCGGTCATTTCATGATCTATGGCGGCTATCGCAAGATCGAGGCGGTGACTCAGGCCGAGCGCGACTTCAGCGCCTGCGTTCTGCAAAATGCCGGGGGCGGCGCCAATGTCTGCGGCGGTTCCGCGACCACGCCAAATGGCAATGTGCTGGTGTTCGACACTGCGGTCACCACCGGGACCTCGACCTTCTATACATTCGCGCCCAATCGCGGATTCGTGAACGGGCTGGGCGTCTTCAACTTCGCGCCGTTCAATCATTTCCAACGTCCCGATGAGCGTTTTACCGGAGGGGCCTTTGTCAAATATGAAGTCAGCGACGCCTTCCGGCCCTATATGGAATTCCAGTTCATGGACAACCAGACGGTGGCCCAGATCGCCCCGTCGGGCAACTTCGGCAATACCCTGACTCTGAATTGCGACAACCCGCTGATGTCGGCAGCGCAGAGAGCGGTTATCTGCGACACCGACAATCTGATCAGCGGCTATGTCGGAACCTTCCCGGCAGCGACCACGGCGCCGTTTAATCCCGATCCGACCGCGCCTCCGATCGACTTCGCCGACGGTCAGGGCGGAACTTATAATCAGGGCTATGCGCTCACTCTCCGTCGCAACCTCGAAGGAGGTCCGCGTCGTTCCAATCTTGGCCACACCACCTATCGCGGCGTCATCGGCGCGAACGGGGATATTTCGGACGTGTGGAGCTACGACGCCTATTATCAATATGGCAAGGTCGAATATTCGCAGGTCTATGACAATGAATTCTCGATCGCCCGACTGGTCCGGGCGCTCGATGCGGTGACGGATAATCGTCCCGGCAGTCCAACCCAGGGGCAGGTGGTTTGCCGCTCGCTGATCACCGCCGGTGATACCGACTGTGTTCCCTATGACCTGTTCGCCGGCGAAGGCGGAGCGAGCCAGGCGGCGGTCAATTATCTGAACGTGTCGGGTTTCCAGAAGGGCGAAACGACCGAGCAGGTTGCCAATATTTCCTTCACCGGAGATCTGACAAATTATGGGGCTGTTTTCCCATGGGCCCAGGACGGCGTAAGAGTGAATGTCGGCGGAGAGTGGCGCAAAGAGACGCTCGAGCTGAACGTCGACACCGCCTTTGCGACCGGTGACCTGACCGGTCAGGGCGGCGCGACCTTGCCTCTCTCGGGCAGTTTCGACGTTATCGAGTTTTTTGCCGAAACACAGATCCCGATCATTCAGGACGGCATTGTCGACCTGTTCGAGATTAATGCTGGCTATCGTCGCTCGCATTATGAAACCAGCGCCGACCGGACTTACAATACCGACACATTCAAGATTGGCGCCGAACTGGCACCGATTCCTGACATCCGCTTTCGTGCGGTTTACAACCAGGCGGTGCGCGCACCGAATATCCAGGAGCTGTTCCGGACGGCGGCGGTCGGACTGAGCGGATCGAACGATCCCTGTGCGGGGTTCACCATCACTGCGACCAATTACGGCTGTCTCGCGCAGGGCCTGACTGTCGGTCAGGGCGTGACCCCCAATCCGGCGGGTCAATATAACGGCCTGCTCGGCGGCAATGCCGACCTGCAGCCCGAGACAGCGAAGACGTGGACGGCCGGTGTCGTGCTGCAGCCCAGTTTCATTCCGGGATTGTCGCTGACTGTCGACTATTTCAATATCGAAGTGGACGATGCGATCCGCACCTTCGGGGTCGATGCAGTGCTCAACAATTGCGTCACCAATGCCTCTGCGACCTTTACGCCTGCTTCCTGCGCGCTGATCAATCGCGATGCGGCGGGTTCGCTCTGGCTGACGCCAAACGGCTTTACGGTCGACCTGCCGAACAATGTCGGCCGTCTCCAGACCTCGGGCATCGAGGTCGGCGGCAGATATGCCGTACCGGTGGGCTTTGGCACCGTCTCCTTTTCGATGAACGGAACCTATCTCGATTCCTATGAAGTGGAGAACGGCCTGACCAACGCAGACGGCAGCCCCGTGACCTATGACTGCGCGGGTCTCTATGGTCCTACCTGCAGCGTCGGCGGCTCATCGGATGCGGGCGCTCCGCTTCCGCGCTGGCGCCACAAGGCCCGGGTATCCCTGAACACGGACTCCGGCATCGGAGCGTCGATCCAGTGGCGCTATGTCGGCAAGGTGACGGCGGAAACCGTCTCTTCCTTTGCGGCCCTGAACTCAGGCGGCGTCACCGATCATGCCGGGCCGGGCACCCGTATTCCGGCATTCAACTATATCGATGCCGTGCTCTCGTTCAATCTGCAGGAGACGTTCCAGTTCCGTCTTGGCGTCAACAACCTGTTCGACAAGGAGCCGCCGCTGGTGACCTCTGGCGGAGGCGGGACACCGAACCTTTGCCCTACCGGTCCGTGCAACGGAAACACCTATCCGGCGACTTGGGATGCGCTTGGACGCTATTTCTTCGCCGGCGTCACGCTCGACTTCTAAAACCGGCTTGATCTATGATATTGGAGGGTTGCCTCGGGGTGACCCTCCATATTCATTTGGGGGCGGATATATTAATCGGTGCCCCATGAGGCTGCAGACCAAGGGCAAGAAATGGCCGGAGAATCTTCCGACAGGACCAATGGCAGCGATATGCTGACCCAAGCCGTGCAGGTGGCGAGCCAGGGCAATTTCGCGCGAGCCAGAACGATTGCAGAAGAAGCTCTCAAGGACGGACATGGCGATCCGGCGGCCTTTCATGGCTTCCTCGGCATGATCTGCGCGCGCTCGGGTGATCTGCCGACCGCGACGAAACATCTGGAGCAGGCACATGCGCTGCGACCGCAGGATATCACAATTGCCTGCAACCTGATCTCGGTCCTGATGGACCAGAAACGGGACGCTGAGGCTCTGGTCATTGCCGGCACCGATCTGATGCAGCAAGACGAGAGCCTGCGGGTGGCACGCTTTCGCGGATTTCTTGCCCAGAATCTGGAAGATTTTCCGGCCGCGGTCGAGGCCTATGAACTGATCGTCGGGAAGCAGCCCGACAATTTCGAATGCTGGAACAATCTCGGTAATGCGCGCGCCGGGCTGGGCGAGCATGAGCAGGCGGTGACGGCATTGCGGCGGGCGATAGAGATCGATCCGAACGCGGCACCGGCCCGTCTCAATCTGGCGTCTGCGCTGGAGGCCCTCGATCGCCTTGAAGAGACCGAAGCAGAGCTGATCAGGGCGACGGAAGAATTTCCGGATGAATCGCAGCCGCCCTATCGGCTTTACATATTCTACAAGGCGCGGCTCAAGCAGGAAGAGGCTCTTGCGGCCTTGCTGGAGGCGTCAGGCCGTGACCCGGACTCCGCCGATATCTGGTTGAAACTCGGGATCGAACATGGTGTGTTGCGACAAATCGAGCAGGCCGAGCGAGCGTATAGACGCGCGATCGAACTCGATCCGACAGCCGTCGACGCCTATCTCGGCCTTGCCATTCAATATGAGCATAGCAATCGCGAAGACCAGTTTGCGCCGCTGATCACATTGGCAGAAGTCAATGGTGTGGACGAGGGCGCGCTCGGTTTTCTTCGCGCTCTCGAACATCGCCGGGCGGGGCAGTTTGCGGAAGGCCTTGAAAGTCTGTCCAAGGTGCCGGCGGAAATTGAAACCGAACGTAGCGCGCATATTCGGGCGACGCTGCTCGACCGTCTCGGCCGATCGCAGGAGGCTTTTGCCGCCTTTGAGAAGGCCGCGCATCTGCACGAGGACAATCCCACCGAACCGCTCCGGCGTGCCGAAGAGCTTCGGAACGAACTGCGCGCCGAAATGGATTTGCTCACTCCCCAATGGGTCTCGACATGGTCTTCAGACAGGGCTGTCGCCGACTGCCCTGATCCGGTCTTTTTGGTCGGATTCCCGCGATCCGGTACCACCTTGCTGGACACCATATTGATGGGCCATCCCGATGCCACCGTGCTGGAGGAACAACCGCCGCTGAACATCGTCGACGAAGCGATTGGGGGACTGGAAAAGCTGCCCGCTCTCGAGGCAGAGGATATTGCCGGGGCGCAGCAGCAATATTTTGAGGAAGTGCAGAAAATCGAGGACATGCCTGCATCGAACCTGCTGATCGACAAGTCGCCGCTTTTTCTGCAGAAAGTGCCGCTCATCCAGCGGCTGTTTCCGGAGGCGCGTTTCATTCTCGCCATGCGTCACCCTTGCGATGTCCTGCTGAGCTGCTTCATGAGCAATTTTCGCCTCAACTCCGCGATGTCGAACTTTCTCCGGCTCAAGGACGCCGCGCAATTCTATGATCTCACCTTCCGGCATTGGCAGCGCTCCTGCGACCTGTTCCCGGCCAATGTTCATGTCGTCAGATATGAAAATCTGGTCGAGAATGCCGAAGCGGAAGTCCGGCCCCTGTTCGATTTTCTCGGCCTCGAATGGCGCGATCAGGTGCTCGATCACCAGCGCACGGCGAAGGCCCGCGGATTGATCACCACCGCAAGCTATTCGCAGGTGACTGAACCGATCTACAAACGGGCCAGTGGCCGCTGGACCCGTTACCGCGACAATCTCCAGCCGGTCTTGCCGGTCCTGGAGCCGTGGGTCGAGCGCTACGGATATTCTCTCTAGTCAGGTTTTTTGCCATCTATACATCCTCGATAGCGCCCGCCCCGAGCATTGGCATTTTCATGTTGTTGGTTGACCAACAAAAGCACGCCAATGCCTTAAGGGGCCAGTTTTGCTGTGTCGGACGCACCATCGCTTCAGTCGCTATTGTCCAAATGAGCGCTTACTTCCTGCTTAGGCCAAGGACACGATACTCGCTAAAATCAGGCGCACGAGGTCGGCTTGCCCCCGGGTACCGGTTTTGGCGTATATCCGTTTCGAATAAAGGCGCGTCGTCTCATGGGTTAGGCCGAGCAGTTTTGCCGCTTCCCTGATGGTCACGCCGCGACTGATATGCAGTGCAAGCCGTGCCTCCTGCAGTGTGAGGCCGAACAGGTTGGCCAGCTGCTGGCTACGCTCGACACTGTTGGAACGCTCGCCGTGCACGAATGCGATTGCGACAGGCTGGAGCGGGCCGAGCAAGTCCGATGGTGGATTGGTAAGCAGCATGTCCAGCCAAGGTTCGTCTGAGAGATGAACCGTACGGACGATGCTTTCTCCGGCTCGCCGCATTTTCAGGAATTTATAGAGTATGCCCTGGGCATCGGCCTGCGCGGCAATCAGTCTCCCGTCCGGGGATTTCCGCAGGGTCTTGGCCTCCTGGATCAACGCTTCGGCCTGTTCACTCATGTCGATGATCCGGCCTGATCCATCCAACATGAACCAGCCGAAGTTGAGCCGCATGATCGCATCGGCTGATATGCCGGCTTTCAGTCTTTGGCGTTGGAGTTCGGAATGGGTGCCGGCGGCAATTGCAAGATGGTTGGCAAGGGATCCGAGCAACGCCCCGTCACTTGACGAGAAGTCGCTTTTTGTCCGGCCTAACGAAATCCAGATTTGCCCGCCATTGGGCTCCGCGACCCGCATGTTGCGGGCGAAGCGAATATCCGCATCTTGCATGAATAGCGATTTGAAGCGGCTTTGGCGGCGGTCAGTTGAATCCAGAAACTCGTCGAGAGAATAGACCCGGTTAAGGCGCATGGCCTGATGAGGAAGGGCCTGCGAGGTTCCGAATTCCTCCCGGTAGATTTCGTTTATATCGTCCGAACTGTCCTGGAGCGCCGGTATGCGGATGGATTGCAACCAGTCATGATCGCCCTGAAAAAGTAAACGCGCATAATCCGCGCCGGTTCTGCGCCGCAGCTGTTCAAGAAAATCTTCCCATGGCGGCGCCCCCAGCGTCCCGCGATGCAGCGCTGCGACCAGATCATGTTCTTCGCTAAGAATGACAGCCATGGCAGTGTGTATCCCATTTGGGAACTGCATGCCAGTGAAAAAGGGCTAGTAGGGGTGTGAACGATCAAGGATGGAATGACAATTGACCCGTATCTTAACCCACTTGGAGCGGCTCGAGGCTGAAGCGATCCACATCATGCGAGAAGTCATGGCGGATGCGCAAAAACCAGTGATGATGTATAGTGTCGGCAAGGATAGCGCGGTTTTGCTGCATCTTGCCAAGAAAGCCTTTTATCCGTCTCCTCCGCCGTTCCCACTGCTCCATGTCGATACGACCTGGAAGTTCAAAGACATGTATGCGTTACGTGAAAAGGCTGCGCAGGATGCGGGGATGGAATTGATCGTCCATCAGAACGCAGAAGCAAAGGAACGCGGGATCAACCCTTTTGATCACGGTCCGCTGCACACCGATATGTGGAAAACGGAAGGGCTGAAACAGGCGCTCGACCTGCACGAATTTGACGTGGCCTTTGGCGGCGCGCGGCGCGACGAGGAAAAAAGTCGTGCGAAAGAACGGATATTTTCGTTCCGCACTGCCAGTCACGGCTGGGACCCGAAAAACCAGCGGCCTGAATTGTGGAATCTGTACAACGCCAAAAAGGCGAAAGGGGAAAGCATCCGGGTTTTCCCGATCAGCAACTGGACCGAACTGGATATCTGGCAGTATATCATGGCCGAGAATATCGAAATTGTGCCGCTCTACTTTGCGGCACCGCGTCCGACCTACATTTATGAAGGCGGACTGTTCATGGCTGACGATCTGGACCGGCTCGAGAAGGTCATGGGGAAGAAACCCGAAATCACCACCCGCTCGGTCCGTTTCCGTACTTTGGGGTGCTTCCCGTTGACAGGTGCTGTCGAGAGTTCGGCATCGACTCTTTCCGAAATTGTTCAGGAGATGCTTCTCACTACCACCAGTGAAAGGCAGGGACGCATCATCGACAAGGATGAAGGCGGCGCCGGCATGGAGAAGAAGAAGCAGGAGGGCTATTTCTGATGACCGAACATGGTGGAAATGAACCGGTCTACAAGACCGACGCGCTCATCGCAGAGGATATCGACGCTTATCTTGCTCAGCACCAGAACAAGGAACTGCTTCGTTTCATCACATGCGGAAGCGTAGATGACGGCAAGAGCACGCTGATTGGCCGACTTCTCTATGACAGCAAAATGATCTTTGAAGACCAGCTCGCGGCCCTTGAAGCGGATAGCAAGAAATCCGGGACGCAGGGGCAGGAGATTGATTTTGCCCTTCTGGTCGATGGGCTCGCCGCCGAGCGCGAACAGGGTATCACCATCGATGTTGCCTATCGTTTTTTCTCGACCGAAAAACGCAAGTTCATCGTCGCCGATACACCGGGTCATGAACAATATACGCGCAACATGGTCACGGGGGCATCCACCGCCGATGCCGCCGTCATACTGGTCGACGCGCGAAAAGGGATATTGGTGCAGACACGGCGCCATTCCTATCTCGCTCATTTGCTTGGCATCAAGAATCTGATCCTGGCGGTGAACAAGATGGACCTGGTCGACTTCAGTCAGGAAACCTTTGACTCGATCGTGAAGGAATATGGCGAGTTTGCTGCCGAAATTGGCATAGAAAGCTTCACTGCAATCCCGATTTCCGGCTTCAAGGGCGACAATATTACCGAAGCACCATCGGTAAATACACCATGGTACGACGGTCCAGCGTTGATCGCTCATCTGGAGAATATCGAAATCACGGCGACCCTAGCGCAGGACAAATCCTTCCGTATGCCGGTGCAATGGGTCAATCGTCCCAATCTCGACTTCCGTGGTTTCTCGGGTCTTGTTTCCGGCGGTACCATCAAGCCGGGCGATCCGGTTCGTGTTGTTCCGTCGGGCAAGAATAGCCGGATAAGAAGCATAGTAACTCTGGATCGTGAGCTCGACGAAGCGGTGGCCGGCCAGTCGGTCACGATCACTCTGGAGGACGAAGTGGACTGTTCGCGCGGCGATGTGATCGCCGCCGCCGGGGATCCGCCCGAAGTGTCCGACCAGTTTGAATCCACGATTGTCTGGATGAGCGATGAAGCGCTAAAACCTGGTCGCGGTTACTGGCTTAAGCTCGCCACACAAACGGTTAGTGCCTCGGTCCAAGAGCCAAAATACGAAATCAACGTCAACACGATGGAACGTCTTGCGGCCAAAACGCTGGAGCTGAACGGTATTGGTGTGACTGAAGTCCATACCGACAAGCCGATCGTGTTTGAGCCGTATGCCGACAGCCGGCAGCTTGGCGGATTCATTCTGGTCGACAAGATTACCAATGCGACTGTCGCTGCCGGTATGTTGCATTTCAGCTTGCGCCGGGCCGATAATGTGCATTGGCAGCCAACCACGATTACACGGGAAGAGCACGCATCGCTCAAGAACCAGACGCCGCGGGTGCTGTGGTTCACCGGTCTGTCCGGATCAGGTAAATCGACAATCGCCAATGAGGTGGAAAAGAGCCTCAATCTGATGAACCGCCATACATTTCTGCTCGATGGCGATAATGTGCGTCACGGTCTCAACAAAGACCTCGGTTTCACTGAAGCCGACCGGATCGAGAATATTCGCCGCGTCGGCGAAGTCGCTAAATTGATGACTGACGCCGGATTGATTGTGTTGACGGCCTTTATCAGTCCGTTTCGCGCTGAACGGCAAATGGTACGCGAAATGCTGCCGGATGCGGAGTTCATCGAAATTTTTGTCGATACACCATTGGAAGTGGCTGAAGAGCGGGACGTGAAGGGACTCTACAAGAAAGCCCGCAGCGGCAAGCTGAAGAATTTTACGGGGATCGATAGTCCATATGAACCCCCGGAAAGCCCTGAAATTCGCGTGAATACGGTCGAAATGACACCGGCCGAAGCCGCTGACTTCATCATCCGCCAGATCTTGCCCCTGAAATGAGCACATTTATGACCGATTTAGAGCTCGCCGCGCATCTGGCCCAAACGGCCGGCCGCATTCTGCTTGAGGTAAGAGAGAGCGGCATGTTCGAGGGAAAGGCTCTCGGTAACGCCGGAGACAAGACTGCCAATGAGTTCTTGATCCACGCCCTGCGTCATCAGCGCCCCGACGACGGGCTGCTGTCTGAAGAGAGCAAGGATACGGAAGAAAGGCTCAGCAAATCACGGGTCTGGATAATTGATCCTGTGGACGGCACGAGGGAATATGGTGAATCCAGATCGGATTGGGCGGTTCATGTCGCGCTGGCTATTGATGGTATAGCCTCGGTCGGTGCAGTGGCCTTGCCCGGGGTCGGCGATGGTTTGATCTTGCAAAGTGATGGTTCGGGTCTGCCCCCTGAACATGACGGTCCCCCCCGTCTGGTTGTTAGCCGTACACGCCCTGCGGCCGAAGCGGTCTCCGTGTCGGAAATCCTCGGCGGCGAACTGGTTGAAATGGGATCCGCGGGGGCAAAGGCCATGGCGGTGGTCCGCGGTGAGGCGGAAATCTATCTTCATTCAGGAGGGCAGTATGAATGGGACAGCTGTGCACCAGTGGCCGTAGCGATGGCCCATGGCCTGCATTGTTCGCGGATCGACGGCTCGCCGCTCCGATATAACCAGTCCGATACTTATGTTCCCGATCTTCTGATTTGCAGGAAAGAATGGGTGGAGAAGGTATTCGATGCGCTAAAGTCTTAACTGCCGACAGTTCTGCTATTTTGGTTCGGTTCGCCGGCTATTTTCCAAGCCGTCACAAATTTCCTCCGGCACGGCCATCTTTCAACAGAGAGCTTGCGATAAATAGCAGATATTCGGGATCAAACGGCTTTTTCACATAGGCATCTGCTCCTGCATAGGCCGCAAGATCGACATCCTTGTCGCTTTGACGGCCTGTCAGCATTAACACTGGTACGTCATACAAAACCTGATTGAGACGGATCTTCTCCAATACCTGTATTCCGGATAATTCGGGAATCACACAATCGAGGATTACAAGCGCCGGGTGCTTCAGCGCGATGGCTCGCAACGCCGAATTGCCGTCTGCGACCACCCCGACTACATGTCCGTCCCTAGCCAGGGTACGGCGGACAGTTTCCGCCATCAGCTGATCGTCTTCTGCATAGATAATGCGGGCCATCGCGGAAAAATCCTTTCACGCCATTTCGAGAAAACGTTCTAGCGCAGGTAAAATGTCCGAAGGTCGCTCCGAATTTTGCCATTGTTCCAAGTCGTCTTCGATCAGCTTCGCATGTTCGCCAAATTCCTTGTCGCCAAATATCCCGGCGATACCGGCCAGCTGATGCATTATTTCAGATGTCTCACGTATTGCGTTGCGGGATAGCGTGTCTTTCTCGAGGAGGTCTTTTACATTGTCGATCGCGGCTTCCTTGCGTAGCCGATAGCGCTCGATCAGGTCATCGGATGTCTGGCTTTGTCCCTCAACCGAGACGGGTCGTTTTTCATGGCGATTGGCAGGTTCCAGCCAGCGCTCCAAAACGGATTTGAGATTATGGATCTCTATGGGTTTGGCGATATGACCCTGCATTCCCGCTTCCAGACAGTGCTGGACGTCATCTCTGAACGCATTTGCGGTAATCGCGATAATGGGCAGGGTATCTGGCGGTAATCCGCCCGATCTTATCATCCGTGTTGTCTCATAGCCGTCCAATATGGGCAATTGAATATCCATGAGTATCAGATCGAACGGATTGTTGCTGGATGCGGCCTCGTTCAGCTTTGCGATCGCCTCGATCCCGTCTGCAGCCAATTCGGTCTCATAACCCAGACGCTTGGTCATCGCCTGAATCAGAATCTGGTTCACATCATGGTCTTCCACTATCAGCAACCGTGCTTTCTGTACGGTCTGATGTGGGGGCTCGACGGCGCAGTGAGCCGGAACGTTTTCCGCTTCCTGTGTCTGGCGCATGTATTTTCCTTCCTTCGGCTTTCGCAAGATAGGGACCCGAGGCAGCCGGGATTTTGCGTTGGCCAGCGTAAAGGACGGTAATTCAGAGCTTTGATTAAGTGATAAAAGTCATACCGTGAAATCGATCATCAAAATCCAGTAACCCCATCAGATATTCTTCTACATCAAAACCGTCACTGGAACGGTATAAGAAACGATCAGACTCTTCGACCATGATTAGCCCTTTATTTACAAAAATTTACAGAAAATCGACAAATTATGAGCGAAGTGGATAAATTCTGTATATAGGTTGGGCTTGGAGTGGTTAAATTTTGTCTGTTCAGTCCGTCACTACGGTAATGTTTTGATTAGACTGGTTAGATTGAATCTTATCCATTTCGTTTTCTCGTACGAGTTTTTGCGAGAAATCATGCGCTGAAGGAGTTGAAATTGACGACAATCTTGTTTGCAGACGACGACGCTCTGCTGGGCGATCTGGTTTGTCACAAACTGGAAGCCGATGGTCATGATGTCACCGTTGTCGACAATGGATATGGTGTCTTGTCCACCGCTCTCCGGATCCGGCCCGATCTGATTATTCTGGATAACCGCATGCCCGGCCTGAGAGGTCCCGAGGTGCTGCCGGTGTTGAAAAAGCACGCTTTGACCTTGAATATTCCCGTTCTGGTTCTGACAAGCCAGACCGGCCAGCATGATATGACCCAAGCCTATCGAGCCGGCGCAGCTGACTATATGGGGAAACCCTTTTTGCCTCAGGATCTGGTCGACCGCGTGGCCAGATTGCTGGGTTCGGATCGAGCCTTGCAGCAAGCCGGAATAGAAACGTGAAGCTTTTGCTCAATAAGATCCGACAAGGCGGGGAACCTGAGGAGTTTTTCCCCATAGCCTCTACCGCCATGATTACGCTCGTTTTGGGTATAATCATATTGGTTTGTGTGACGATTTTTACATGGAACTTGGCGAGCACAGCTACCTACGAACGAAATTTGGCAGCTTTCAAAACATTGTCAAAGGACAGCGAACTCGCGCTGACCCACCGCATAGAATCCTATCGGCAGTCGCTGGACAGTGGCGGTGCGCTTTTTGCGGCTTCCGGTTCGGTGACCAACGGGGACTGGAAAACATTTGTCGATATTCTCAGGATCGAAGAGACACTCCCTGGAATCAACGGGCTCGGGTTTATCGAGCCGGTTTCGCGCGCTGACCTAAGCGAATATGTAAAAGCGGTCGCCTCACGCGGCGTATCGGATTTTGCGGTTCATCCGCCGAGCCAGAATGCTGAAGTTCTGCCGATCGTCTATATCGAGCCTATGGCTATCAACAAAGAGGCGCTGGGGCTGGATATAGGTTTCGAGGCCAATCGTCGCGCGGCGGCATATACCGCAAGAGACACTGGCGCCGCGACGATCACCAAGCGGATATTCCTGGTCCAGGACAAGGAAAAAAGTGCCGGTTTCCTCTTGCTACGACCTATGTATCAGCCTGGGCGACCCGTGACTTCAGTATCGCAACGCCGTGCAGCTTTTCGCGGCTGGATATATGCGCCCTTCATTGCTTCGCGTTTCATGAAGGGGTTGACCGCCAGCCAAGGAACGAACTTCAGTATCGCCGTCTATGATGGGGAAACGACTAGCGAAACGGAATTGATATTCGAGAGTGAAAGTCAGGATGATGTTTCGCGGGATCCGGAATATTCTGTGACGAAGGTCCTGCCTATCATGGGGCAGCAATGGACAGTATCTTGGCAGAGTACGCCCGAATTTGAGAGCAGTGTGGGCACCAAGGAACCGCTGTTTACGCTGCTTGGCGGCTTGGGGCTGATTTTGGCCTATTCGACCCTCGTTATCTTTTATGCGCGCCGGGAAGCTTATGTAAAAGCCGAGGTTCAGAGCAAGACCCAAATATTGGTCGATAAAGAGAAAGAGATTGTCAGCGCTTTGAAAACCGCTGAAGCTGCAACCGGAGCGAAGTCCAAATTTCTCGCCAATATGAGTCACGAAATTCGCACGCCGATGAATGGCGTGATCGGATTTACCCAGCTGCTGGACGACGGCACCCTGAACGAGACGCAGAAGAAATATGTCCGTTTGATCTCGGATTCCGGCTCATCGATGCTGTCGCTTTTGAACGACATTCTGGATATCGCGAAGGTGGACTCCGGGGCGATGTCGATTACGACCGAGCCGTTTGACATACGTCATCTGATGAACAGCTGTGTGAGGTTGTTTTCGCCCAACGCAGAAGAAAAACACTTGAAACTTGTGGTGGACGTCGACGAGAATGTGCCGCTTTGGGTTCAGCTGGATGGTTTCCGTTTGCGGCAGATATTGACCAACCTGACCGCGAACGCGATAAAATTTACCGAGACCGGAACTATCACTTTGTCCGGCGAACTCAACGAACTGCCCCAATCTGACAATGCAGACGGTTCGACTTCGGAATTGGTTATTTCCGTTTCCGATACGGGCGTAGGTGTTCCGCCAGATCGTCAACGCGCGATATTCGAGCCGTTCACCCAAGGGGACGACTCAACGGCGCGCAAACATGGCGGTAGCGGTTTGGGATTGACGATCAGCAAGCAACTGGTCGAGCTGATGGGGGGCTCGATTACAATGCAAAGCGACGTCGGTCGCGGGTCCAAGTTCACTATCAGGATACCAGTCGGAAAGCTCGAGCAGAAGCCGTCGGACAATTTGGTCGAGTTTCCGTCCAATACGGACACGCAAAACGGCGAAGCGGCACCGGTCAAACGTATTTTGGTAGCCGAGGACCATAATGTGAATCAGGTGCTGATCGGTGAAATGCTGTCCAGGCTCGGTTATGAATATGAACTTGCAGTCGACGGAGCCGAAGCGGTCGCGATGATCAGGAAGGCGGATGAGGCAGGCGAGCAATACAGCCTTGTGCTGATGGACCTGCAGATGCCCTATATGGACGGCATCAAGGCCACCCGTATGGTGCGATCCAATGGGATTGATGCGAAAGAGCTTCCGATCATTGCCCTGACGGCCAACGCGTTCCAGCAGAATGTCAAAGACGCACTGGATGCGGGTATGCAGGCGCATCTGTCCAAGCCGCTAGATCTTGTTCAATTTGAAGAGGTTCTCCGGAAATGGACTTCAGGAGACAGTGGGGTAGCAGCATAGCTTGGGAGTTTAAGGGCGCTGCCAGCCAGTTTTGTTGTGCCTAACCGAGCGTAAAAACGCCGCGCGTCGGCTGATCCCGACCCGCAAAACTAAGCGTTCGGTCGACTCATTTCTACCCAGATTGTCCGGTACCCAAAATGGGTCTTTATGCCTCCCTCATCAGGCCGCAACCGGTTGCGTTACTTGGTTCTAGACGATATGGCAGGGAGGAATTTATGGGGTCTTACCTTGGAAGATATCGCGGACGAATCCTCGCGTGTGGCAAAATTAACAGCCAAGCAGCGAGAATGTTTACATCTGGTAGTGCTTCGGAAATCGTCCAAGGAAATTGCACGCATATTGGAAATCTCAAAGCCGGCAGTTGACCAACGGCTGGTCAGTGCCCGCAGAGTGCTCGGAGCTGCCACCCGTGACGAGGCCGCTTTGATATACGCCAGGGCATCCGGGACCTATGATCGGATACTATATGATCCGGTGGGTGTTCCCTCAGACGACAGTTTTGGTTCAGAAGGGCTCCAGGACGAGCGTTCAAGTTCATTCATACTTGAAGAAGTATCCAGCGCATATGACGTTGATACCAAGCATGATTTGAATTTTTGGCCGCAAATCCTGAAAGAGTCGGACGGAAACTGGGGCACCGCTCAACGGATAGCCATTATAGTCATTCTGACTATTGGAATTCTGGCTATCGTATTGATTGGCTTGTCAGTTTCTCAGTCTCTTTCCAGCCTTGTGACAGCCTGACCAGCCACCTGGGCTCTCATATTTTGAATTGGCCTCAATCCGCGATTTGCGGAAAGGAAAAACTATGTCTTATCAGATCAGAATGACAACCGATCGCCTCAAACGGGACGTGCCGGACACAGAAGTTTCAATCGATCAGGCTCTGGTTTCAGTATCAAGCTTGATGGCGACTTTGATCCAGGCGCGCATGGACACGGGAGTACCGACCGCAACCGGGCAAGTCGCTGTCCGCAGATTGGTAAAAGCACAGATGGCCCTTGTTGAGGCCAGTAGCGATGTATTGCGGGTACATGGTGACCTGAAAAAGGTTGGCCAGGAATTGGCGGGCATGGATGTGCATGAAGATTGTCCTCCTGCCCAAGCGTCTGCGCGCCAGGGAAAAATACATTCTGTTGCTGCTTGAAGGATCAGAGGTTGACTGACGTGCCTCACAATGGTCCATTCGTTCCATGCGAACAACCGTCTTTCTCATCCTCTTCGGTGCCGCCTGCATTTATGCGTTGTACCGGGGAGGGGCGCCGGAGCGGTGGGTTGCGGTCGTCATTATCGGGATGCTGGTCCTGGATCCGGCAGTGCATCTGGTTACGCCGCTGGAATATGCGGCACTGGATCCAGGACATTTTGTCATCGACCTGGCGGGATGGCTTGCCCTTCTGGCAATCGCGTTGCGAGCAAATAGATTTTGGCCATTATGGGTAGTGTCCCTCCAGACAATCGCGATGGTGTCTCACGCGACGAGGCTGCTGGACATGACGATTCACCCAAAAGCCTATATGATCATGCAAATAGCTTCTTCTTATCCATTGTTGATCGTTTTGATGATGGGCACATATTACCACCAGAAAAGAATGCAGATCATCGGGACAGACAGGCCCTGGCGCAATTGATCGCGGTTGTCGCGCCGGAGGACGCCGTCAGGCTTTCTCGAGATTTGCTGGACGAATTCGGGTCTATCGGGCGCATGCTGGGGCAGTCCGACGCCGCGTTGCAAAGAATATTGGGGGCGAATACAGCGGTTGCGAATCTGCTGAAGGCGACGGAACAGTTCATGCTCGTCAAATTGAACAATGAACTGCCCCGAAAGCTCATTTCCGCTACCGACCAGAGGCTTGTGACCTATTTACAGGCGCGTATGGGCTCGCATTCAATAGAGGCGATGCACGTCATATTTCTCGACAGTACCAACCATTTGCTGGGCGATCAGGCATTTGGCGACGGCTCTCCGCAGCGTATGTTTGTCCAGCCGAGGAATATTGTGAAGCGGGCGCTTGAGCATGATGCGAGCGGAATAATCCTGGCGCACAACCACCCTGGCGGGGACGCAATGCCGAGCCAAAAGGATATCGATTTCACGATCTCTCTCAAAGCCTTATGTCGCGAGCTCGATATATGCCTGCACGACCATATCATCATAGCCGGAAATGGCTGGACGAGTTTAAGAAAGTTAAAGCTGTTGTGATGACCGCCCGATAGACAAATTTCGTGGCGACGCGGCGGCGCGGCTGGATTTATTCCGGATCGGAGTGCGGCTTCGACGGCTTGCATTTGGCGCCGGCTTCGGGCTTTATGGCGTTGATGGCTTCTTCAACCTTTATGGCTGGAACGGCCAGTTCATTTTCATCGAGAAACCTCAGTATTTCGTGAAGCCTGGTTATCAACATCTGCATAACAATATTCTCGCGATTTGTGCCTCTGGCTGCTGATTTTAAGGTCGCCGTGCTGCATCATGGGCTGGCTTTGGTGTAGTCGCAGGTGAAATCAGGTTTGAAGCAGCCCGCTTGCGGGGGCGGCTTCTCGATAAAGAAGTGCTGAGGCAGTGCATCCAATCGTAGAACGAAAGGGTCACTTTCAATTGGGTAGGACGATGAAAGTCATCCTACCCAAATCTGAAGAGCGCATACCAGGTGCACTGCGTTCACCCGGACTGGAGCCTGCGGGGGCTAGCCAGTCCCGGCGGAAAGTTTTTCAGCTTTCCAGAAGGCCACAGTCTGGAAATATTGCCCAGAGATCAATTCATATCCGTTCCGATTTGGCGGGATACCGCTATATTGCACCCAAAGTGGAGCGAATATCGACCCAGCCCGCAGAGTTGCACAGCAATGTCTCTCCCGACGCGCTTTTCCAAAATGCGAGTGGGGCCCAAATATTCCAAAGGCCTTTCTGAAGCTTTGAAAATCGGTGGCAAAGACCTTAATTTTTTCTCAACGGGCCGTAAATGATTTTGAAAGAAGCGGCCGATGTCAGCAAGGCACCGAGGGCAACGGCGCGGACCAGCCTTTGGTGATAGACGTTTCTACCGGACTGACATGAGATTTTATGATGGCCATCTTGCATTGACCTCGCGGTTCAACCGTCCTGCTGAAGACGACTGCCCTGACGAACCGGTTGAGGAAGGCGCCGATGTGCCAGCGCCGGCGCTGCAATCAGGCCTTCCACCACATCGGTCGGCATTTGATACAGATCGGGTGAGGCAAATAAGAAAGCAGATCGCTTCCGGCAGCTATGATGTCGATACAAAAGCCCTGGCAGGCAAGATACTCCATGCAGGCGTCCTCGGCATGAACTTGCCGAAGGGTTAGGCTCCAATCGGCGGAGAGGGCCGATATGACCGGTTTGGAGCTGCGCAGGTTTGGCAAGGTCCGGCGCATTGAATGCCGGGTCTCCGATACAGTCGATCCTGTCAGGCGGGGATTTGACTTTCACGGAATGGAAGCAAGGATTGCCGCTCAATCGCAGGTGCTCCTGCCGAGCCCCTGCCGAACCAATATTGGCACGATGATTGCTTAGCTCTCTGCAGTAGCGGAGTTTGCGTATCACATGCCTAATCGATTGATCGTGCCATTTAATGCAGAAGACCCCGACGGCGGAGCGCTCGTCGGGATATCGCATCTTGCACATAGGCCGATGTCATGATTGACGATCGGACTGGCAGAACCACGGCATCATCCGGTGCCGGAACAGCTTGGGCCATGCTTGCAGTCGTTCTGGCGATTTTGGGGGTCTTGCCGCAAATGTCGCATGTGGTGGCTCTTCCGGCAGCGGCTTTTGCCGGCGGGATTGCTGTCGGCCTGCTGCGCGCTCCGCAATTCCCGAAAGCCATGATTGGGTTGCATACCGAAAAGGCTGATCCGCGGGAAAATTGTGGGCCGGGGTCCGCACAAGTGCCGTTGGCTGTTGAAATCGGATCTGGGCTGGTGCCGTTGGCGGAACAATCTGCAGGGGCCCCGCTGCTGAATCAGGTTGGCGAGATCCGGCAGAAGCTTTCCAAGGAGTTGGGCTTCTTCGTACCGCTGGTGCAGATCAAGGCCGCGCCTTTGCTTGGATCAAATGACTACCGGATCACGATGGGAGGAGAGATTTTAGCTGGCGGAACGATAGGTCCGGAAGCCCTCATCGCATTGAATGACGGATATGTTGCGTCGGCAATAGAGGGCCGAGCCTGCAAGGACCCGGCCTTCGGGATGGATGCAGTTTGGATCGATGAAAAATCCAGGTCTCATGCAATTGCAGAGGGCTATATTGTGCTCGACGGATCCGCAATCATCGCCGTCCATCTGGATGATGTGGTGCGGCGTAACGCGGCTCGACTGTTCAATATGGATCAGGCGCAGGAATTGCTAGAGGCGCTAAACCAGGCGTCGCCGGAACTTGTGGACCGTCTGGCTCCGCAATCCCTTTCGCTACATATGATAACTGAAATTTGCCGTGCACTTCTGGCAGACCAAGTCCCATTGAGGGAGTTTCGAAAAATCTGCGCCGCAATGCTGGATGCTTCCGGTCAGCATAGCCAAACGCCGCAGATGGTCGACGCTATTCGGCAGAAGATCGGTGATCTCATTGCCGGAACCATTGTGCCCGCCAGTATGCCTCTGCCGGTTATCACGCTGGACCCTGGACTTGAAGCGTTGTTGCTGGAAAAGGGGCAGCATTCCGGCGAACCTATCGACCCGCGACTGGCAGAGAAACTACTCGCCGCGCTGGATCAGTTCGTGCGCGCATTGCCATTGGAAGCACGGAACATCGCGCTTTTGACGAACCCGCGTACCCGGCGGGTTCTCGCTGCCTTGCTGAAAGAACGTTTCCACGGCGTAACAGTGATCGCCGATACAGAGCTTCCGGGCAACAGGTCGATCGCGGTGGTCAGCAATATCGGCCTCTCGCCACCCAGCCGGAAACTGGCTGACACAGATTCAAGTCAATTTTAGTTGTTAACCGGAAATCCCTTATGTTGAAAACTGCAGATAGAACATCACCACCGGTTAGTGGAATGCCCCGCAGTGGCAACCAGCTGATTGCTGAAAATCAGGCGCTGGTGGCCAAAATTGCATGGCAGGTAAAGGCCTTCGCCTCCGATCATATCGAGATTGAGGATCTCATTCAGGTCGGTCTGGTTGCGATGGTCGAGGCGGCCGGAAAATATGTGGATCAGGGACATAATTTCAGCACCTATCTTTATGTCCGCGTGCGGGGTGCGATGATTGATTATCTGCGGTCGGCGTGCAATTTGCGCAGGGCCTCGGTTGAATGGCACAGGAAAGTCCGCGAGTTTCGACGGAAACTGGTTCAGGAACTGGGATGCGAACCGACGGATTCAGAACTCGCCTTTGCGATGGACATGAAGCCATGCGAGTATCGCAAGAATACCGACCGGGCGATTGATATTCATGTGGGGTCACTGGAAGAATTTTATTGTGATTCCAGCAGCTGGTTTGCTGACACCGAGGATGATCAGCATGACAAACTGGAAAAATCCCAGATGGTCGAGCTGCTGTCGGCGAGACTGGAGCAGTTAAACGAACGCGAACAGCTAGTCCTCAATTGCTATTTTGTTGAAGAAATGCAGCTTGATGAGATCGGCGCGATATTGGAGGTTTCGTCCGTGCGTATCTGCCAGATCAAGAAGCGTGCGTTGGAAAAACTTCAGATAGCGATGGCTGGATGCTGAAATTTTTACCGGATTTCGAGCTGCGTTCCGGAAGGAATGGTGATGGAAAGCGGTTTGACGTTCAGCAAGAAATGGCAATTCTCGAGTGGCAACAGCTTAGCGGAATAACCTGTTACAGACTGTCGGATTTCCGGCAGATAGCGCTGGCCTGGTCGATTATCCGACAGGACTGACGAAAATCCGACAGCTGCAGTAACCGCCAAAGATAGAGCCTGTGGCGACGTGGGAAGTTATACGAAGCTATTCCGGACAGAAGCTTTTCAGCATGCATTCGATGATCGACAAGCCGGCTGGCGGGTGGATGTGACTGGAAGAATTGGAAGCATGTTTTGCGCGCCAAGCGGCGGCTCGGAAGACAGTCGAGAATCCCGCGAAGGTGAGGAGAGAGCGCTCTTTAAACGCGCCAGCCTAGCGCACCATATGAGAGTGCGCGCGATCTTCCGTCTGCCAGTCGATATCATGCTTGCGGATCTTGTCGATCAGCGTTGTTCTCTTGACGTTGATTGCCCGTGCGGCCTGGGAAACGACGCCATGCGATCGGTCCAGGGCATCCATGATTATCCGGCGTTCCTCAAATTGCAGGTGCAGGTTGAGATCGCAGATATCATCGCGAGAAACTCCGGGTTCCCCCTTGTCGAGATCAGGCATAGCGGGCCCTTGCGTGGCACTTTCAGCCGCTTTGTTGTCGGAAGCGGTGTCGCGCGTTTTCGGCGCGATCTCAGACTGGACCAGCATCGCTATATCCTCGGCCAAAACCGGCTTGCCGGCAAAGAATACGGATGCCCGTTCGACCACATTGCGCAGTTCCCGGACGTTGCCCGGCCAGTCATAGCAACCCATTGCCGCGAAGGCTTGCGGCGTGAATACGGGCAGGGGGTGCCGCTGGTCGTGATTTTTCAGGAAATGGGCAACCAGCGCGGGAATGTCTTCGGTCCTGTCACAAAGCGCGGGGACTTCGACCGGAACAACGCACAAGCGATAATAGAGATCCTCGCGAAACGACTTGTTGCTGATGCAGTCGCGCAGCTGTTTGTGTGTTGCCGTGATCACCCGGGCATTAACGCGGATATTCCGGTTTCCGCCCACACGATTGACCGTACGGGTTTCCAGCACCCGCAAAAGTTTGACCTGCATATCAATCGGCATATCGCCGATTTCATCCAGAAATATCGTGCCGCCGTCCGCTTGCTCGAACAAGCCGATATGTTGCTTCACCGCACCGGTAAAACTGCCCTTTTCGTGACCGAAAAGGACCGATTCAATGAGATTTTCGGGCAAAGCGCCACAATTAACAGCAATATTCGGACCATTTCTCCGATTTGAAATCGCGTGAATGGCCTGGGCCACGACTTCCTTGCCGCTGCCCGAGGGGCCGGTGATCATGATCGAACTGTCGGAGCGACCCGCAAAGGCAATGATGTCGCGCAAATGGCGCATTTTCGGACTGTCGCCGATCAGCTTTTCCGCGAGCGGCGTTTCGAGATTTACTTTGGTCATAACTACTACCCAGATAACTATACACACAGCTCTCCTGACTATCGGAGAGGGGTGGTTCGCAAATCCCGCAATCGTCGAACCGTCACCTGGTTCAGCGGGAAATGCCCAAATATCGTTAAATATTGGTTAAAGAGCGGGACGGCATTCGCGCCGACTTGAGGCTATGCGCGGCTCTGCTCTTGTCCGGGAGCCGCGGACAGGAGCGTTGCGATCCGCTCCTGATATTCGGGCGACACCGTGACGAAGATCATCCGATTGTCGTCGGGATTTTGGGACTTTTCAAGCAAGCCCTGTTCGACCATCACGTTGATATATCGCATCGCGGTCGTCATGGGGATGCCCGAGCTATGCGCTATCGCCGACACCGTGACTTGCTCGTCCTTGAGGCCACAGATGTAAATATCAAGGCACATGTTCCAGCAGGAATCGGAAAATAAGCCGTTGCCGAAATCCAGCGTCCGGGATTTCAAACGCCCCCATTGCAGACATTGCTCCGCGCGGGCCATCAGGTCTGAGGGGGGCAGTTTCCTGCTCCTGGCAATTTGCTCGCTGTCGGACGATCCGCCGGATTCAGACAGTTTTTTGTCCAAGATTTCAAATTGTTCGTTGGCCAGCTCCATAGTCACGCGCAGCTTGGCCAGTTCGGATTCAATGCTATCGATTGTTACTATGCTGCAAATTAACAGCCCCCTTGGGTTTACTATCTGGCTCCAAAATATAAGATCATATTCCCGAGTGTTGCCAATCTTGCCCTGTTCTTTAGAAATTGCAACAAAATGTCGTGAACCTTGATTGTTCAATACTATTTAACGCCTCTCGGCTCAATCAACCTTCTGCTTCTGGTCTATAGCGATACGATCTCTGGTCTGTCACTTGCAGGTCTTTTTCTCAACGGTGAAAAATTCCCTTAGTATCGTGCCGGATCGACCGTTTCTTATCTTGATGCAGAGGGGATTGGTCATGTTATGCGGTTAAACAGGCGCGTTGAGTTCGAAGCGGAAGCGGCCCGGCAGTTCGCTCTGGAGCGATATGATATTCTGGATACTGCCGAGGAATATAGCTTCGATCATATTACCAATGCCGTCCGGGCGGCGCTGGATGTGCCTGTCGCAGCGATTTCCCTGGTCGACGGAGACCGGCTGTGGCTGAAATCGAAAACCGGTGTTCGGCCATCCGAACTGCCGCGCAACACCACATTTTGTAATCACACCATCAAAGACTGCGATCCGATGATCGTTGAAAATGCCTTGCAGGACGAGCGCTTCAAGGATCAGCCAAGCGTCATTGGCGAGCCTTATACCAGAAGCTATATCGGCGTGCCGCTGACCACACCGGACGGGCACAATATCGGCGCCTTGTGCGCCATGGATTTTGTGCCGAGAAAATTCAGCCCCCAGAAAGTCGAACTGGTGAAACGACTGGCGGAACTGGTAATTCACGAGCTGGAATTACGGCAGCAGGCGGAAAAGGATCGTCTGACGGGCGCGCTCTCGCGCAGCGGATTTGCGCTGGAAGTGCAGAAAGCCATCTCGCTCTACGATCGCGAAAAAATCAAAAGCACGATCATTCGTTTCGATGTCGACCTGTATAAAATGGTCCAGCATCGCGCCAATCGGCCGGCCGGCAATGATCTTTTGAAGAGCATCATTCAGCCGCTGATCGATATGCTCAGATCGTCAGACTGCATCGGACGTATGGGAGGGACGCAATTTGCAATCCTTCTCACCCGGACCACGGCAGCGGAAGCCTTGCGGGCGACGGAGGCATTGCAGCAGCGGATAGACGCGGCCGACGCCGACGTTTTCTTTGATTTCAGCATGTCCGAGATTTCGCCGGGAATAGGAATTTGCGACGACTGGCTGCAGCAAGTGGAGGCGAAGCTCGAGGCCGCCAAACACTGACTGCCGGCAAAAGCGCGGACCGGTGGGGTCTGACCGGACCAAATAGCGGATATGGGGCAGGGGGGTCCCGGTCGCCGTTGGTGCCGAAGTTCCGGGTACCTTCGCTTGTTCCTTTCCAGGAACGACTGGCTGTTGCCGCTTCGGCGGCTTCGGCATCCATGTCAGAGATATGTTGCGAATGGCCGCAAGGCATGCCAATTTGGGCCGACAAGAAATCTGAGCTAAAGGAACTGATCATGGCTACCGCGATCCAAAACCATGAATCCGCAGTGGGAATGGGACCCGGCTTCGCTATCCCAGACCCGCATGAAATCGAGAGCCTGCAAGGCAAGGTTTCCGATGTGGAGTGGCAGTTGCGCTGTGAACTGGCTGCGACCTATCGTCTCTGTGCCATGCATGCCTGGACCGATCTGGTGTTCACCCATATTTCCGCCCGCCTGCCGGACGAGGATGGCGAAGAGCGCTTTCTGATTAACCCCTATGGCGTGATGTTCGACGAAATGACCGCCTCGGCACTGGTCAAGATCGATCTCGACGGCAATATCAAGCAGGATACACCCTATTTCATCAACCCGGCAGGGTTCACGATCCACAGCGCCGTGCACAGCGCGCGCGAGGATGCGGGTTGTGTGATCCATGTCCACACCCCCTATGGCATTGCCGTATCGGTCCAGAAAGCCGGAC
>CAXHZT010000012.1:0-95502 GCA_964022345.1 uncultured Sphingorhabdus sp. | reverse complement strand
CGCAGAAGGCGCCAAGACCGCGCATTTCTGCTCGATGTGCGGGCCGAAATTCTGCAGCATGAAAATCAGCCAGGAAGTCCGCGATTTCGCCAGCAAACAGAACCAGAGCGCCGAAGGCTTCATCGCCTCGGAGAAACTGGGTGCCGATACGGCTGCGGCGAGCAAGGCCGCAGCGGAAGAAGGCATGCGGGAGATGGCCAAGGTCTATAAGGACAAGGGGGATCGGTTGTATTTGCCCGAAGATGAGGTGAGCGAGCCGGCGGAGTGAACCACTAAAAGCCCCTCCTCTTTAGAGGAGGGGTTGGGGGTGGTACCTATCATATCAATACTAAAACCTTGTCATCCCGAACTTGCTCGAGGGTTCATTTATCCAACGGCACCAAAGATGGCTAGAATCTCGGGTATTTAGTAGACTGTCACCGTAATCCCGTAATCCTAGTAGACTGCCAACGTGATCCGAGATTGTTAAGAACAGCACCAAATGGGTATATTTGTTTACTGAGGAATGAAGTATGGAAGTCTCATGCTTCAGCTTGCATTGGTGCATACTTTATGAGAACATAAGTAGAACAATTGGAGAGATGGCGTGATAGAAGAGATTTTCGAAAAATTGCTTTACAGCCTAGACCAACAAGGGGGCGAGCAGTGGGGGGACAGATGGGAGGGCAAGGTTGCAGATAGCCTTGAAGGTCTTCGAATTTCTTACGATAATCTTACTAAAAGTCAAAGACAAGCTATCGATTACAGTGAATTGTCTACTCAAGCCGCATATGTTTTCGCTTATGCGATTGGACGAGCAGAGTTTACATACCAGTTGTTGAAGCAACATCGTGCTGCACTCGGAAAGCCGATATTTGAAAGCGAGGAGGCCAAAATCACGAGTTTAGGTGGTGGGCCAGGCAGCGAGATCGCCGGAATAGTAAAATACCTTCTAGACCCAACGAATGGTGAAAAAGTGAATGCTCTAAAGTATTGGGTTTTTGATAAAGACAAGCATTGGGAGCATCCCTGTAGTTTCTTGATCGAAGAACTTTCGGAGTTAATTTCAATTGAGCTTGTGTTTGACACATTAGATTTAAGTGATCGAAAGGCTTGCAGTAAAGTTTCTCTAGAAGGCGACGATCTGCTGGTCTTGAGCTTTGTGATATCTGAGCTTTGTTCAATTCCTGAGAAAAATGACGTTTTGGAGTGCATGAGAGGGCTGTATAAAACTATCGATAGCGGTTCAAAAATATTCTACAATGACAGCAATGCTTCTAGCTTCTACTATTTTTTCAATGAGACACGGAAATATGTGACAGGTCTTGGTAAAGCGAGCCAGAAGAATGAGTGTATCCAGAAAGTTGCTGTGGATTTGGACTTTGGAGTGACCTACGAAAAATATATCGAAGATTTTGACGCGACGCCCCATCTGACAAGTGATGCTTTGTCCAAACTGTTAGTTAGGGTTTGACGTGAGAGATTTGTTTTCTCTTGATCGGCAATTTATGCCTATCGATATGCCGGACGCTGATGTATCGATTTTGCACGAAATAGAAATGCCGATCGGTTATGATGCGATCATGCGTAAGCTCAATGATCAGACTAAGTGGAGACAGGAAAACGTAAGAGTTTATGGTAAGGAACATAAACAACCAAGGCTCGTCGCTCTTTATGGCGAGCCTGGAAAGCAGTACGATTATTCTGGCATATCTATGCACCCTTTGCCTTGGACCGATTTACTTCGTGAAATTAAACGACGGATAGAAGATTGTACTGATGCAACGTTCAATGCGGTTTTTTTGAACCTATATCGGGATCAAAATGACAGTATGGGATTTCATAGCGATGATGAAAAAGAACTCGGTAAAAACCCTGTCATCGCGTCGCTCACCTTCGGTGCGACGCGGACATTTCTGATGAAGCACAAATACAATAAGGAAATTTCGCTTAAAAAGATACCTCTAGAAGCAGGAACCGTTTTGTTGATGAAAGGAAAAACACAACACTTTTGGAAACACGGAATCAACAAGCAAACACAGCCATGCGGACCCAGAATAAATCTGACTTTTCGTACTCTTCTCAAGGGATAACTTTGCTCAACCCTTCATGTTGGAAACGCAACCGGGGCATTCCCAGTACAAGTTAGCCATCGCGTTATCGACCAACTCTTCAGCTTCACTGGCGGTCATTTCGTTGGCAAGCTCTTCTTTGACGGAATCCGCAGCTTCTCCGTCTTCCGCATCGATTGCATAGCCGTGATTTTCACACGTTTTAGCGGCGCCGTGACTTATAAGCATAGACACTGCTCGTTCCAGTTTCTCTTGCTGCTCTTCCAGCAACCTTTTCGATGCACCCATCATATTCTCCTATCGGCTTTGATTGTCGGTTATGCCTAGTCGATATTGGAACTCCATACGGACTAGTCAATGGGAGTACGGGATTATGATGACAGTTTCCCAAATGCACCAAATCCGGTCACATGATCACGGATTGCAGTGACAGTGCGCTGTTAAAAGCATGCAGCATTTCAAACCCTTATTTCAAAAGAGGCAACCTTCCCCCCACCAACGAGTAACCCCATCATGAAACAAACCCTCTCCCTAATCCCTCTCGCGCTTCTGGCGGCCTGTTCATCGCAGTCCTCCTCCGACCCCGAGCCGACCGCGGAAGAGACTGTTTCTGTGACACCCGCAACGCCGGTGGCTCCGGAGAAGGCTGCCCCCGCACCCGCTCCTGCGCCATCGGCAACCACCCTTACGCTCGCCGGTCTGGGCGATCTCCGTATCGGGCAGACGGTTCCCGCGGGCAGTCGCTGGGCCGAGCGCGGGGCGCAGATTTCCGAGGGTTGTCATGTCCTGTCCTCGCCCGACTATCCCGACGCTTATGCGATTGTCGAAGGCGGCAAGCTGCGGCGGATTTCGATCAGCAAGGGTTCCAGGGTCAAGCTGGCCGAGGGCATTGGTCCCGGGGCGAGCGAGTCTGTGGTGAAGCAATATTTCTCCTTCAAGGCCACGCCGCATAAATATGGCGACCCGCCCGCCAAATATCTGACCGCGCCCAATGCCGCCAGCGGTGCTTCGGCGCTGCGGTTCGAGATCGGCAGCGATGGTACGGTCAGCCAGATCCATGTCGGCACGATGCCGGTGCTTGGTTATGTCGAGGGCTGTGCGTAACGCCGCTTCGGTATAAAGACCCGTTCGCCCTGAGCCTGTCGAGCCGAAGGCGAGCGAAGGTCAACGGCAGGCGTCTGTGAGGCAGGTCGGTTCGCGCCGTCATCCTGAACTTGTTTACCTTCCGTGGCCTGCGGCTCAGGATCCCTCTCGACTGCGCGCCTGCCGAACGAGGTCCTGAAACGAGTTCAGGATGACGAGCATCCGCCCACCACCGTTCGCCCTGAGCTTGTCGAAGGGCCGCCTCTATGAGGTAGGTTGATGTTATTCCCACCTGTGCTTCGACAAGCTCAGCACGAACGGATCGGGTGCCGCGCGTTTCCCTAATCTCCACCCGAACCAAACCTCCCGCGAACCCCCAGCAATCCACCAAACCAAAAAAAAGCCGCCCCATCCGGGACGGCTTTTCGTTTGGCGCTGCCCGCAGCATGGGGAGAGGGACTGGGGGAGAGCGGGCAGTGCCGGGTTCAGGGAGGGGTTGGCCTAGACCTTGTCGCCCAGAGCGCCCTTGACGGAGCCCTTGACTTGCTGGGCCTTGCCCTTGGTTTCCTGAGCCGCGCCTTTGGCACGGGTCTCGGGGTCATTGCTGTTCTGTTTGGCTTTGCCAACGGCTTCGTTCACATTGCCTTTTACTTTGTCTACGAGTTCGCCCATTTTCATGGTCCTTCTGTTTGGCCGGTTGTCCGGCCCTTGGGGGATGCAGGCGTTGTTGCCTGCACAGTCTATCTATGCATGAACAGCCGGATCGTTCCCGCGGCCATCACGGGTCGGCGCTCAATCGAAACGGTCTGGCGCTATGCGAGGATTGGCCGGGAAAAAGACGGGTGGTGGGGCGCATCCGTCCCGCCCGGTCCCTATCAAAAGCAGGCCTTTGGCCGGACCGATTGCGTGATAAAACTATCGGCAAGACGGAAAGCCGTCAGACCGAAACAGGGAGAGAGCAATGAGCGCAGAAGGCAGAAGCAAACCGAAATATAATGTCCGCTTCGTCGAACGGACGGGGCTGCAATATCTCGAGGACAGCCATGGCTATGCGCGGCTGCTGATGCCGCTGGCGGGCAACGAGAACCATGTCGGCGTGCTCTATATGGGCGCCTATACCGTGCTGGCCGAAGCGGTCGCGGCGCTGCCGGGCATTTCCTTCCTCGACACGGAGCGCCATTTCCCGATCCTGAAAGACATTTATGTCGATTTCCACAGGCCTGCCGCCAGCGATGTCACGGCTGAATATCGCTTGTCGGACGAAGAGATCAGTGGCCTGCTCGCCGATCTCGAGCGCAAGGGCAGCGCCACCTATTTCGCCGAATTCCCGATGCACGACGCCGACGGCGCGCATGTCGCCACCGGGAAGGTGACGGTGAAGCTATTGTCGCACGGCTGGAAGAAATAGCCGGTTTCAGGCGGGAAGGGGCTGGCTCTCCGGTTCCGGCGCCCGGTTCGCCCAGACCAGAACCATCGTCGCGACGATCGCAAGCTCCAGGTAGAATATCTTCGGGTTCACGGTCATGAAGTTCAGGAACAGCGCCGCGTGGCTGACCAGATAGAGGATGATCAGCGCGAGGCCCCATGACCTGCGCCATAGCTGGCCGATGGCGCCCAGGCTGATCGTGACGCCCATGAAGAGAATGAAGCCGAAATAGGACAGCGGCGTGAAGCCGACGAGATTGGCGTCATGTTCGGCAATGAAGCGCTGCGTATCGGCGAGCGCCTCTGTGGCTTCGCCGCCCAGAGCCCACCAGCCCAGAGTCTGGCCGATCATGATCAGGCTGACGCCGATGCGGACCAGGCCGGATATCAGGAAGGCCAGGCAGATGGCGATAGCGAGTTTGCGTTTCATGCTGTATTGCTATGGCCATACAGTTATGCTGTCAAGGCGGTTGGGAGGGCAGGGGCACCGCGACCTCCGTCATCCTGAACTCGTTTACCTTCGGTGGCCTTCGGCTCAGGACCTCCCGAGAGAGCGCACTGCCTTACGAGGTCCTGAAACGAGTTCAGGATGACGGGGAGGTTATGCTACGATCGCCGCATGACCCAAATTGACCAGATACCCCTCATCATCGAAGTCTCGCTCAACGGCTCGGTGAAGAAGGCGCAGAACCCCAACGTTCCCTATAGCGACGACGAGATCGTCTCGCAGGCGGTGGCCTGTATGGAGGCGGGCGCGGCGCTGGTGCATAATCATACCGAGGACCCGGTGTTCGGCGGCACCGGCGTGATGGACGCGGAAAATTATGCGCGGCCGTGGCGGAAGCTGCTCAAGCTCCGTCCCGACGCCATTCTGACCCCGACCATGCCGGGCAAGGAAGGCGTGCCGGTCGAGCAGCGTTTCTCGCATATCGAGGCGATGGCAGAGGAAGGGCTGATCGCGCAGGGCTTGTGCGATCCGGGCAGTTTCAATGTCTCGGTGCCGGGGTCGGACGGCGTCTTTGCGCCGACGCAACTGATCTACCGCAACGATATGCATGACAGTCATTATTATGTGGAGGCGTGCCGGCGGCTCAAGCTGGGGATAAGCATCTCGATCTTCGAGCCGGGCTTTGTGAAATTCATCATGGCGCTGCACCGCGCCGGCCGCCTGCCGCCGGGCGGGATCATGAAATTCTATTTCGGTGCCGATGACCAGCCCTTCGGCCTGCCGCCGACCGCCACGGCGCTCGACGCCTATCTCGAGATGATCGAGGGCAGCGGCCTGCCGTGGCTGGTGTCGAGCTTTGGCGAGGATTGCGTCGGCTGCGGGCTGGCCGAGGAAGCGATCACACGCGGCGGCCATGTGCAGGTCGGTATCGAGCCTTATGGCGGCCCGCGCACGCCGCAGAATGTCGAGCTGGTCGAAGAGGTTGTGGCGCTGGCGAAGCGGCTGGGCCGCCCGATCGCGACACCCGCGCAGGCGGCGGAAATCATGAACCTGCCGAGCTATCCGGTGCGCTTTGCGGCGCAGGGCCGCTAGTCACTCGCGGTCATCGCCTCGCTGGCAAGGGCCAGCCGGTTCCACGCATTGATCTGGGCAATGGCATAGCTGAACAGCGCGGTCTCGCGCTCCTCGAAATGCTGTGCCATGCTCTGCATCGCAGCGGGCAGGGCGGCGATATTTCCCAACCCCGTCATCGCGCTCGCCAGCCCCAGCAACGCCCGTTCGCTATCGCCCAGCCCCCTCATGTCCCGCCGTTCGGCAATAGCCTCCACCACCTCCGGCGCAACACCGGCGGTCATCGCCAGCTCCCCGTGCATCGCGATGCAAAAGTCGCAGCGGTTGAGCACCGAACACCACAATCGCACCAGCTCCAGCGATCGCAGCGACAGGCCTTCCGCCTCGCACAGCCGGTCGACCGCGATCATCGCATCGCGGCCCTCCGGCCAGATCAGGAACAGCGCTGGCGGTTTGGACCCGCCGCTCATGCCGCGTTCCGGAAGGGCAGGGTGTCGAGCGCCGCGATCCCCGGTCGGCCGATCTGCTGCATCAGCGAGGCGAGGTCGTAGAAAAATTCCTCCGCCACCATCAGCCCGTCGCGGAAGCGCACGAACACGGTGAACGGCTGCTCGATCTGCCTGCCGCTCGGCGCGATCCCGAGGAATTCGCCGATATGCGTGCCCCGCCAGACCGCCTGCGCGACATAGACATCATCGTCCTGCCAGAAGCTGATCTGCCCCTCCGCGCGCTCCACGGTCACGTCGAACGCCTGCCAATGCTGCCGGTAATGCGCCTCGGCCCCGGCATGGCCGGTCCAGGTCTGCTGCGTCGCATGATCATAAAATTCGCAGTCGGGGTGCAGTGTCGCCAGCGTGCCCGCCAGATCATGGTCATTCTCGGCCGCCAGATGGCGCCCCAGCATCGGCAAATTCCTGCTCATATCATTCTCCTCTTGCTTGATCGGCCCATCGCTATATTATCAGAGCTCTGATATATAATCATCAGAACACTGATGAATGTCAAGCCAGGAAAGGCAGCGCCATGGACAATTCGGAGATTCCCGCGATAGGCGAGGGCAAGCGCGGCACCGACGGGCATATCGCCTATTTGCTGCGCCAGGCCTCGGCGGCGGTGCGGCAGCGGCTGGAGCAGGGCTTCGCCGCGCACCATATCACGCTGCCGCAATTCACCCTGCTGACCATGCTCAAATCCTATCCCGGCCTGTCCGGCGCGGAGCTGGCGCGGCTCGCCATGCTGACGCCGCAGACGGTCAATGTGATCACCGCCAATCTGCTCAAGCGCGGGGCGATTGCGCGGGTTCGCTCGGAGGAGGACAAGCGGATCTTCGTGCTCAGCCTGACCGAACAGGGCGCCCGCGATCTCGCCGCCTGCCGGGCGATTGCCGATCGTGTCGAGCAGCAGTTGCTGGCCGCGACCAGCGCCGCCGACGAAGCGGTGATCCGGCGGTGGCTGGTATCGGTGGCGGCGGTCGGGGAAAGCGCGGAATAGCGCCGGGATTGACCGTTTTTTAACCATCATCCCCTATTCTCGCGGACCTGACGAACAACAGGACCCACCCGGCGATGGATAAAGAGCCTTTTACCAGCGATACGATCGACGCGCTTGCCGCGGCCTATCCGCTTGAGCCGCGCCATCTGCAGCACCAGATCGCCGACCATCCCCTGCTCGAGCTCGACGCGCTCGCCGCGCTCGCCCGCCGGGTCCGCCCGGAATCGATCGAATTCAACGCCGCCACCGACCTGCCGCTCGGCATTCGCAACGACGAGACGCCCTATACCGATCTCGACGTGCACGAAACGATCGCGCAGATCGAAACCTGCGGCTCCTGGGTGTTGCTCAAAACCATCGAGCAGGACCCGGCCTATGCGCAATTGATGAGCGATGTGCTGGGCGCGATCGAACCGGTGGTGGAGCCCCGCACCGGCAAAATGATGCGGCTCGAGGGCTTTATCTTCATCTCCTCGCCGCGCGCGGTGACGCCGCTGCATTTTGACCCGGACTATAATATCCTGTTCCAGGCCCGCGGCAAAAAGACGATGACCTTCTTTCCCACCGCCGATCCCGACATGGTCGGCGATCTGTTCTTCGAACAATATTTCGACGGCGGCCCGCGCAACCTGCCGTGGAAACCGGAATGGCAAGAGCGCGCCCGGCCAATCACCGTCACCCCCGGCCAGGCCATCTACTCGCCGATCCTCAGCCCGCACTGGGTCAAGGTCCACGACGAGGTCTCGGTCTCGCTGTCGCTGACCTGGCGCAGCGAATGGAGCTTCCACCACGCCGACGCCTGCCGCTTCAACAGCCGCCTGCGCAGACTGGGCCTGCGCCCGTCCTCGCCGCGCCTCTACCCCGCAAACAACCGCCTCAAAAGCTACAGCCAGCGCGCCCTGTTGCGCGCGGAACGGATGCTGGGGCGGGGGTAGGAGTGATGAGGGGCGCGCCTATGAGGCGGGTTCGGTGCGCGTCGTCATCCTGAACTAGTTTCAGGACCTCCAACGACTGCGCGCTCGCCTTGGGGGATCCTGAAACAAGTTCAGGATGACGAGTATCCACCCCCACCGTTCGTCCTGAGCCTGTCGAAGGACCCGGCACGAACCGGACTCGAGTATCTATTCCCCCTCCGCCTCAACCATCGCAAACAGCTCCGCCCCGGTCAGCATCTCGCTGTCCCCGGCAAAGCTGTAATAAGACGGCTTCTCGTCGATAAACACCTGCCGCCGGAGCGCCAGATCGGCCTTGTCGGTCGCGTCGTCGAACAGCCCGGCGCAGACCATATGCTCGCCCGAACCCTTCAGGCGATAGAAGAGATGCGAGCCGCAATCCCCGCAAAAGGCCCGCTCCGCCCATTCCGACGAGCTGTAGACGGTCATCCGCTCCGCCCCGCCGATCAGCACATCCGTCCCGCAATCAATCTCGACAAACGGCCCGCCACCCCAGCGCCGGCACATCCGGCAATGACAGGCATCGACATGGCTGGCGGCGTGATTGGCGGTGATGGTGATGGCGCCGCAGAGGCAGTGGCCCTGGCGGTGGGTTGGTTGGGGAGTGGTCATGGTTTTGCCTTCTGCTATCTTCCGTGGATTGTCGATGGGACGAGAGATATCAAAAGCTGATTGCTTTTGCATGGGGTAATATTACTGTGGGGCAGGGGTTCAACTGCGGTAGCTTGGACCCTGACCGTTAAAGCATTAGCGGTTGACGGTATGGTGAAGGTTTCTAAGGACAAGAGGGATACCCTCCTTTTTCTGGTACTGCAGTAGTTAAAAGCGATGAGATTCCAAAGAATAAACGCAGAGGCCCCAATACCCTTGTCCTGAGGACAAGGGTATTGGGGCCTCTGTCATAAGTCAATCGCTAATTTCACAATCGTCTGTTTCAGCATGGCAAAAACAACTTGACTTTAACATCCTCTACCATATAATGATGTCCTTAGGACATCATTATATGGTAGAGGTAGGTAAGTTTGATGAAGCCATTTGTTGAGCGTAAGCGGATGACCCAACTTGGAGAAGCGGTAACCCGCGTGCTCCGGCAGCAAAAAAAACCAATTATCGAGGATATAGATATCTGGTTGGTCCTCCAGCAAATATATAAAGAGAAAAAAGTAAAATACCTTCGTGGAGATTCTCCAACGGCAAGCACCCTCGATCGAGTAAAAAGTCTATTGAGGTCGGAAAGAGTCATCTCTCGTGACGAAGATTATAAAAGGTCTTGGCGAGTAAATGAGCTACCCGATATCACTGCTGATGAAGCAGTTTGTCTTGTTGATAGAGGCACCTGTGTTTCGCATTTAAGTGCAATGCAAGTTTATAAAATTTCGGAAAGACGTCCAAAGAGACTATATCTGACGATTGCTAGCAGTGAAGAATGGAAAGAAAAATTTAAAGACAAAAATGAAAACTTAGGCCAAAATGCGCCAACCGTTCAACGACGCCACCACCCCGCGAGAGTTCGTTCAAGAATGATTGATGCACTAACAACCAAAAACTTTCCAGCAACAACTCAACTTCGTAACTCATTTGTACGGGTCACAGAAATAGGCCAAACATTTTTGGATATGTTGGAAGACCCTAATCGGTGTGGAGGGATGTCTCATGTAATAGATGTTTACCGAGCCCATGCTGAAAAATATTTTCTCCCAATTGTCAGTCGCATTGACCAAGTGGATAGGAAGCTCACCAAAGTTCGTGCAGGGTATATTTTTGATGAACTCCTTCATTTTCATGATCCAAGAGTCGACAAATGGGTGAGGTTTGCACAACGTGGGGGAAGCCAAAAGTTAGACCCAAAAGCGGAATATGCAAACCACTTTTCAGAAAAGTGGATGCTATCGTTAAATGTCTGAACCAAAGGAAAACTCTAAACCGCTTTTTGCAAATTTTGAAGCTTGGGAAGAGCGAGCGATAACGGACAAGCAAACCTACCATGAACGCCAAGCGTCGGAGGTATTTTTGGCCGCCTTAGGTTCCACACCAAAGTTTGGCAAAAAGATATTTTTAAAAGGCGGCGTCTTGGTTGGCGCAGTATATGAAAGCGGAAGGAATACTGCGGATCTCGATTTCTCGACGACTATCGAACCTTCGATGGAATTTTTGGCAGAACTGGAACTTGAATTGGAAGCAGCATTACCTGCCGCCGCTGCTCAACTCGGTTCGCCTGGAACTATTATTAGAATTCAATCAGTAAGATATCGTCCCAGAAAAGATAGCTTTGTTGAAGCAGATGCGCCAGGGATTGAAGTAAAATTTGCGTTTGCGGAACGAGGCTCAGACCAAGAAAAAAGGCTGCTTGAATCTCGCTCAAATCAAATCTTGTATGCTGATATTAGTTTCAACGAAAAAATTGAATCCATAGACAAAATATCCATCGGGCAAACGGGTTTAAGCTTTTTTGCTTATTCGAAAGTCGATCTTATTGCCGAAAAACTTCGATCTGTACTGCAGCAAAAAACCCGCAATCGTAACCGACGGCAAGATATTTATGATATTAATTTCCTCATTGGAAACTATCCACCTTCTCAGGCTGAGAGAAATGAGATTCTTCAAGTATTCAAAATAAAATGTGAGTCTCGTTCCATCGATCCAAATATAAACTCATTCAATGATGCGGAGGTTCGGTCCCGATCTGAAAAAGACTGGGAGACGCTGCGAAGCGAGGTTGATCACCTTCCCGACTTCGATGAAGCATATGACACGGTGTTGGATTTTTATCGCGGACTGTGGATAGAGACTAACTAGTCATCACCCCCTCACAACCCCAACTCCCGCGCAATCATCCCCTCCCCAAAATAAGCCCGCTCACAAACAATCCGGTCGGTCCCCGGCGCAAATTCAAAGCTCGCGGCCATCCGCACCCGAAAGGCTTTCCCGGTCGGCTCGATCACCCGCTCGCCGATGGTCAGCGGGCCGAGATGGGTGCCGGTCAGCCAGAATTCGACCAGCACGACATGCTCGCCCGCCGCGCCGATCGCGATTACTTCATTGGCCTGGTCGGGGAAGGGCGTGCGCGACATGGCGAAATAGGCGCGCACCGCTTCCTCGCCGTCGAATATGGTGCCATTGCCGTATAATTCATAGCGCGGATGTTCGAACGTATCGATCACCGCATCCCATTCATGGGTGATCTCCAGCGCCATATGATCGCGCACGACCTTCAGCCGCGCTTGTTCGAGGTCGGTCATATTTTCGCTCTCCCTTTTTATTGGCGGGAGTTTCGCGCAGCGGGGAGGGGAATGCAATCGGGTTTGTGGGGGTGGGGGCGCAGCACTCGTCATCCTGAATTTATTTCAGGACCTCCCTCGATTGCGCGCTTGCCTTGCGGGGTCCTGAAACGAGTTCAGGATGACGAAGGGGAGGGTGATGTGCTATGGTCCGTCATTGCGAGGACCGCAGGTCCGTGGCAATCCAGAGCCGCGCGCGCCGCTCTGGATTGCTTCGGGGCGTTGCCCCTCGCAATGACGAAGCAGGACGCACATTCGTCATTCTGAGCCAAGGACCCATGTGGTCAACTTGTGCCGGGACTTCGGGGAACAATTCCGGCCCCTCCTCTTCAGAGGAGGGGATTCAGGGGTGGTGGCGATGCGCAGGCATCGCTCGCGTCAGCGAACAGGGGCGTGCGGCGGTTGATATTTCTGATTGTTGGGATTGCGTTTTGTTTTGAGAAACCACCCCAACCCCTCCTTTGAAAAGGAGGGGCTTAACCTGCCAAAAAACTGCTTTCCTACACCGCTCCCGATATGGCTTAATTCCCGCCATGTCCCGCGATCAATCAACCTCCCGCCCCGACCCCCGCAGCAGCTTTGTCCAGAAGCGCCGCATCTCCCGCATCCCCGCTTTCACCCCCGTCCCGTTACGCCCGCGCGCCGATGGCTGGTCACCGGTCCGGCAAGCGGAATTTATCGGGCTGCTGGCGCAGACGCGCTGCGTCTCAAAAGCGGCGGCGCTGGTCGGGATGAGCCGGGATAGCGCTTACCGCCTGCGCGGCAAGCCCGGCGCCGGGGAATTTGTCGCGGCGTGGGATATGATAATGGGCGTGCCGATGAGCCAGCAGCGAAAGGTTACACTAGAAACGCTCTTCCAGCGGCTCCAGCAGGGCAGTTATCGCCCGATTTTACGCGGCGGGCGCTATGTCGGGACGATCCAGAAACCCGACAATAGCGCGCTTTTGGCGCTGCTCGGGCGGCTCGACCGGCTGCTTCCGCCGGAGGGTGATCCGGGCGAGGGGACGGAAGGTCACAGAAAAGAAAAACGCGCGTCTGTGTAAAGTTCGCGGAGCAGTATGGCGGGAAAAACGTGACTCGGACTTTCTTTCGCCGCAAGATGCGCCGGTCCCCCGCGCAACAGACGAGGAGAATATCCGATGGAACAAGTCATCACCGCAACGCTCTGGTTCGCCGCGCTGTCGGTCGGGATCATGGCGGGGGTCTATTTTGCTTTTTCCGCCTTTGTCATGCGATCGCTCGATGCAACGGAGCGGCCCGCCGGCATGCTGGCGATGCAATCGATCAACCGGATCATCCTGCGGTCGCTGTTCCTGCCGCTGTTTTTCGCCAGCAGTCTTGCCTGCATATTGCTCGTGACCATTGGCGCGATGCATTGGGGCAGCGCCGGGGCGTGGCAGATGGTGATCGGCGGCTTGCTCTATGTGGCCGGCATGCTGGTGGTGACCGCAGCGGCCAATGTCCCGCTCAACAATGCGCTCGAGGCGACCGACGCGGCGGGGCCGGAGGCCGAGGCGATGTGGCGCCGCTTTATGCAGCGCTGGCTGCCGTGGAACCATTGCCGGACGGTGAGCTGCGTGGTATCGCTGGCGCTGCTAATCGGCGCGATTGCCGAGCGATGAAGCGCAGGAGTCCATGATAGAATGAACCTCATTATCCGCACCGAACGGCCCGCCGATCAGGCTACAATCCACGACATCACCAGGCGCGCCTTTGCGCCGATGGAATATGCCGGTGGCAACGAGCAGGATCTGATCGACCGGTTCCGCGACGCTGGCGCGCTGGCGATTTCGCTGGTGGCGGAGCGGGACGGGGTCGTCGTGGGGCAAGTGACCTTTACCGAAGCCTTTGCCGCGGATGGCAGCCCGGGGTGGTATGCGCTCGGCCCGGTAGCGGTGGAACCGGACTTGCAGGCGCAGCATATCGGCAGCCAGCTGATCGAAGCGGGGCTTGGCATGCTGCGCGAGCGCGATGCCGCAGGCTGCGTACTGACCGGCGATCCCGCCTATTACAGCCGCTTCGGCTTTCGGATATTTTCCGATCTGTGCCCCGAAGGCGAACCCGCCGCTTATTACCAGATATTGCCCCTGCGGGTGGCGGTTCCGCAGGCGGTGGTCGCCTTCCATCCGCTATTCTACGGGCCGCCCTGAGATGGCCGGGCGCCGTTCTCCGGGAGGCTCAGCCGCCGGGCGACCAGTCTGCCGGAGCCAGCTCGAAGCCGGAAAACTCGAAGGCCGGGGAGACGATGCAGCTGACCAGCGTCCAGCCCCGGTCCGCCCGCGCCGCCTGCCAGTGGCCGGTCGGGATCAGGTGCTGCGGCGCCTGTCCGGCGATGATATCGGGGCCGAGATTGACGTCCGCCACCGGTCCGCTGTCGTCCGCCGCGGTGCGCAGGCTGAGCGGGCTGCCGGCGTGCCAGAGCCACAGCTCGGTCGCGTCCACCCGGTGCCAGTGGGAGGACTGGGTCGCTTCGAGCAGGAAATAGATCGCGGTCGCGCTCGCCCGCTCGGCCTCCGCCGCCGGCGCGCGCCAGGTCTCGCGATACCAGCCGCCCTCGGGATGCGGTTGGAGGCCGAGCTGTTCGATGATCGCCCGTGCCTCGCTCATGTCCGCACCGGCACTTCGCTGTTGCGGTCCACGGTCGCGACCCTGGCGACTAGCCCGTCGGCCTGCCGCTGCCATGCGGCGCTTGCACCGAGGGGCCAGTCGGCACCGGCGCGTCTGGCCATGGTCTCGATCACCAGCGCAAACCAGGCGGCATAGTCGTGCGGGGTGAAGTCGGCATAATTGTGATGCAGGTCAATGAAATTGGTGACCGCATGGTCGACCCACCATTCGCCCGCCGCCAGCCCGAGCATCGCCTCGAGCGTCTCCCGCGTCATCCGCTCGCGCGCCGCTTCAGGGTTGAGGAAGACCGGGGCATAATGCGGGTGATCGGCGATGAACCGGTCGAACAATTCGGCGGCCATGCCGTCATAGCGGTCGCCGAGCGCCTCGAGACTGTCCTCCATCACGGCGTGGTCGGTCTGGTGCGCGGTCATCTCAGAAAGATCCCGGCACTTCGCGCTGCGCGGGGGTCGGTCGGGCCGGCATCAGCAGTTCGCGGGACGCGGCGGCAGGCCCGGTCGCAACCCGGCTGGTGCTCGCCGTCGCGCCGTCGAGCACGCCGCTGATCGGGGTGCAGGCGGCGCCGGAGAGAAAGCCGAGGGCGCGCGCCGTCGATGCCTCGGCGGGGTCGCCGAGCGGCCGGCTGATATCATCGGCGGCCTGGCAGCTGTTGGTCAGCGAGCTGGCGAGGCCGTCGAAATAATTGGCGTTGCCGTCGGCATTTTCGGTGGCAAAGGCGACGATCCGCAGCCGGTCGTCGCAGCTGCTCTGGTCCCGGGCGATCTGGCCGACCGGCTTGCCATAAGTGTTGCTGCCGACCAGCGCCATATTGGCGTCGAGATAGGGGATCATCGCGTTGATCACCAGCTCGCTGGCGGAGGCCGAGGCACCGGTGGTGATGAAGGCGATGCGGGTCGGGGCGACCGATTGTATCTGGGGCCGGAAGTTGCGGGTCTCGTTGTTCGCCGACTTGCTGGCGCGGAAACGGGTCACGCCCTGTACCTGGTTGGTGAAGCGGTCGCGGCCGAGCAGATCGGCGAACAGCTCGGCGGTGCGGACCAGCCCGCCGCCATTGTAGCGCAGGTCGATGACCAGCTCGGTCACGCCGGCGTTGCGGAACTGCTGGAACGCATCGCGCAATTGCGGCTCGGCGCTGTCGATGAAGGTGCGCAGGTTGATATAACCGGTCTGCGTGCCGCCATTGTCGATGATCTGCACGCCATAGCGGGGGGAGATGGGCTGGATGGCATAGTCGGCCTTGCTCACCGTCGTCGTGGTCTCGATACCCGCTGCGTTGCGGAAGCGCAGCACGCGGCTGGTCCCCGCTGTCGAGGGGCCGAGCGCGTTGCTGACGGCGCCGGCACCGCCCTGGGCAAAGAGCGAGGCGACGGTCTGGAGATTGCTGCTGCTGGTCCCGATGGCGAGCAATTCCGCGCCACGATCAATACCGGCGGCCAGCGCCGGGGCGCCTTCGAATGCGTCGAGAATATAGACCCGCGAGGCGCTGTTGTCATAGCTCAGCCTGATGCCAAAGCCCGCCGTCGCGCCGGAATTCAGGAAGGCGTTCTCCTCGGCGATCGAGGTGATATAGGTGAAATAACGGTCCCGCCCCTGGTTGCGCGCGGTGGCAGTCAGGGCGTCGATATAGTCCTGCACCGATGTATAGGGCGCGGGGCTGAGGCTGGCAGGCAGGGTCTCGGGAAAGAGATACCATTCGTTGATCTGGCCGAACGCCCAGTTCTGACGGCTTTGCAGCGAGCAGGTGGTGCTGACCGGCGTCGGCGTAGCTCCGCCACCGGTTGGCAGGCTTACCGGACTGCTGCTGCCGCTTCCACCGCCACAGGACGAAAGCAGGGCAGCCAGTGCCAATATCGAACCGGATTTTCGCAACGCCATGCTGCCTCCCATGCGAACGTCAACGAACATCAGGCACAACGGCCTGAAGTCTGATGAGATGACCCTGATAGCCTTGGGGACAATTGTCCACACAGAAAAAATCCGCCGACATTGCTGCCGACGGATAGTTTTTTCCTCCCCAGGAAAACGGGTTGGATCGGGTGCCCCCAAAGGGGGTAGGGAGCACCCGACCTATCTGATATTATCCGAACTGGTTCATCGTGTTGTGCGCACCGCCGGCTTTCAGAGCGGCTTCACCAGCGAAATATTCCTTGTGATCATCGCCAATGTCGCTGCCGGACATGTTCTGATGCTTCACGCAAGCGATACCTTCGCGGATTTCCTTGCGCTGCACGCCGAGAACGTAGCCCAACATGCCGGCGTCGCCGAAATATTCCTTGGCCAGATTGTCGGTTGACAGGGCCGCAGTGTGATAGGTCGGCAAGGTGATCAGGTGATGGAAGATGCCAGCGCGTTTCGAACCATCGGCCTGGAAAGTGCGGATGCGCTTGTCAGCCGCTTCGCCCAGCTCGGTATCGTCATATTTCGCGTCCATCAGGGCATCGCGATCATATTCGGAAACGTCGAGCCCTTCAGCGGCCATCGCATCATAAACCTGCTGACGGAAGTTCAACGTCCAGTTGAACGAAGGCGAGTTGTTGTAGACCAGTTTCGCATTCGGAACGACTTCGCGGACCCGGTCCATCATGCCGGCAATCTGCTCGACATGAGGCTTCTCGGTTTCGATCCAGAGCAGGTCGGCGCCGTTCTGCAGTGAGGTGATGCTGTCGAGAACGCAACGGTCCTCGCCGGTGCCGGGACGGAACTGGAACAGGTTGGAAGGCAGGCGCTTCGGACGCATCATCTTGCCATCGCGGTTGATGATGACATCTCCGTTCTTCGCGGTGGCTGGATCAATTTCTTCGCAATCGAGGAAGCTGTTATATTGATCGCCGAGATCACCGGGTTCGTTCGAAACCGCAATCTGCTTGGTCAGGCCAGCACCCAGAGAGTCGGTGCGGGTGACGATGATGCCGTCGGTGACGCCCAGTTCGAGGAAGGCATAGCGGCAGGCGCGGATCTTCGCGAGAAAATCCTCGTGCGGCACGGTAACCTTGCCGTCCTGGTGGCCGCATTGCTTTTCGTCAGACACCTGATTTTCGATCTGCAGGGCGCAGGCACCCGCTTCGATCATCTTCTTGGCAAGCAGATAGGTCGCTTCGGCATTACCGAAACCGGCGTCGATATCGGCAATGATCGGAACGACATGGGTCTGGAAATTCTCGACCTTGTCCATCGCCGCTTTTTCTGCCGCCGTGTCGCCAGCTTCGCGCGCCGCATCAATATCGCGGAACAAAAGGTTCAGTTCGCGGGAGTCTGCTTGACGGAGGAAAGTGTAAAGCTCTTCGATCAATGCAGGAACCGAGGTCTTCTCGTGCATCGACTGGTCGGGCAGGGGGCCGAACTCGCTGCGCAATGCGGCAACCATCCAGCCGGACAGATAGAGATAGCGGCGCTTCGTGTCGCCGAAATGCTTCTTGATGGAAATCATCTTCTGCTGCGCGATAAATCCGTGCCAGCAACCCAGCGACTGGGTATATTTGGAACTGTCGGCGTCATAGGCCGCCATATCCTCGCGCATGATCGCTGCGGTATATTTGGCGATGTCGAGGCCGGTCTTGAATCGGTTCTGCAACTGCATGCGGGCAACGGATTCTGCGTCGATGCCGCTCCATGTGCCATTCTGGCTGTTGATCAGGCTGTCGGCGGAATTTTTGAGATCTTGATAGGACATAATATACTTCCTTAAGCTGGGGAGGCGGTTATGCGTTGTGCTGTCAAATTATTTTCAGCGTCTGAGAGCATGTTTGGCCGAGTTTAGTGGGCTATGCCAGAATTTCTTGTCAACTTTCGTGTCATTATGTCGTCATAGCACGACTTGATCGAGTGATAATGTAAATATATTTACAAAAGGCCGAGGATGATGAGGATGTAGCGACGGAGATTTCCGCGCTCCGATATATGCGGCGTTTTATCGCACGCAAATTAGTACAAGAAATTATCCTGGCTTGACGACCGTGCGTACCATTAAGCCATTTTTATGCATTTATTCCCTACTGGAAATCTCCGCAGACCAGAAATATCAGCACAGGGGCCAGCAATTGACCGTCAAAAATATAATCGAAGACACTTCAGGTGCCTCAGCCATTGAATATGGCTTGCTCGCCGCGCTCATCAGTGTGGGGATTCTGGTTGCCCTCACGGGCACCGGCCAGGCCGTGGATGACAGTATCACCAATGTTGAAGCCTGTTTGGAGGGCGATTGCAGCGAAATAACGGGGGCCGGAGGGAGTGCCGAGGGTAGTGAAGAAGCTTCCTCTTCAGCCAGCAGTTCCTCCGACGGTTCATCGGGAGACGGTTTTTCCAGCTCAGGTGACACCAGCACGGGATCCGGCGGGGGCAGTTCAAGCTCGTCCGGAAGCGGTAGTGCGGGAGCCAGCGCAAGTACAGGTAGCGACAGCGCAGGTACAGACAGCGACGGCGCGAGTCCTGGTGGTGATCCCCGCGGTACGGTTGTTACCGGTACCGGTCGCGAACGACGCTAATTGGTCGAAATGGATGAATCGTCACGTTCTTAACGAATAATTTCGCGCTGGGCTGTGGTCAGCCTCGCGGGTGCCTGCGGCACGGTTTCAAACCATAGCTGCAGATATCAGCTCAGCGCGGGAATGATCCACGCCATCGACATCACGACCACAGCGAGCAGCAGGGACACCGCCAGAACGATCCTGACATTATGTGGCGCGCGCGGTTTGTTGCTCGCTTCCCGCTCCGTCACTTCGATCTGATCACCATGCTTTTCCATGTCCTGCTCCTTTGCCATTGCGAAGTTAGCAGAAGCACTCATAGCATAAATACGTGCTTGTGGGCAGTTTCACGGCTTTCGCTGGCCGAACGGCCAGTTAATGACGCCGCCGGCAATCAGGGCCCACCAGATAAAAACCGGCTGAAAGGCCAGGCGAGGGGCATGGTAGAGCCAGCTCGCGGTTTCGCCGCCGATGGCGATATTGTTGATCGCGTGGTTGATGTTCGCCGGAAAGACGCACAGCGCGTAGAGCGCGAGGCCGATGCCCGCGGCATAGCGCGCGCGGGGAATGATGGTCGGAGGGATCATCAGGCCGATTGCTCCGGCGATCTCGGCCAGGCCGGTAAACAGAATGACCTGTTCTGCAAAGGGTACCCAGTCCGGCGTGATCGCGAGAAAGCCCCCGGGCGAGCGGATATGGGCGATCCCGGCGATCAGGTAGAATATGGCGAGCAGCCAGCGGAAAAAGGGTCTGGTCAGGCCTTCTTGTCGCCGGACCTGTTCCACTATCGGCGCCCCATGCGCGCCACCACCGTTACAAAGAAAGCCGTCGACCAGCCGAGCAGAATGAAGCCGTTCAGGCCTTCAATCGCCGCGATCATCTGCCATTTGATGTCGAGGCCGTCACTATTATAGCCGGTGGTGGAATAGGTGATCGTGGAGAAGTAAATCGCTTGTTCGAAGGTTGGAATGGCATCGACCAGTCGGTAGACGATCGCATAGGCCCAGATTTCTATGCCGTGCAGTACGAAAAGACCGAAGACCAGCGCCAAGGTTACGATGATACCGTGCGGTGACATCGGATGGATATGCTCTGCCGCCTCTTCGCGGGCCTCGATCCGCAGAAAGCGCCCAAGCCCGAAGACTCCAACGCCGTGGATCAGGACGGTCAGAAGGACCATGAAACCACCGACGGCAAGCTCTGCGAACATCGTGTTTCAGCTACCCCAGGGGGCAGGCGGGACAGCAACCGGTTTGGACAGGTCAAATTCGACGCGGAAATATCGTCCGTCTGCGGTTTCCGGCCGGCGCAATTCATAGGCGAACCGGGCATTGCCCTGACCGGGTTCACTGACCTCGACGGCCCAGACATTGGTCACCGACTGATCGAGGCCATTGGCTTTGAACGAGGCGATGGATTCTGCATCCACCGGAAATTCCTGCCGGTCTGCACTGCCTTCGGTGGCTGTGTCGCCGCCGTAATTGGTGACGCTGTCCAGACTGCCATCCTCATGGCGATGCCGGTGCTTGAGCCGGAGACCATCATCGGTCCGGGTAATGAACCATGTTCGCGACCGGTCCCACGTGTCAGGCCCTTCTGCAATATGAAAGGGAATCTGGATTTCGTTCAGATCGCAGGACGCCGCATGCATGATCATTGGCTTGCCCGCCATATCGGCGTCTGCTTCCTGATCGGACACCAATGTTCCGGCATAGGCTTTGCCGCAAAGCAGGCTCAGCCGTTCAAAAAAGAGATCTTGCTGGGATGGCTCCGGCGCGGGAGCGGGCGATGAATCGCACGCAACAAGCGGGATACAGAGAAAAAGCGCTGCGGAGCCGGTTAATATAAATTTTTTCATCGGTGCTATTGCTACACAAATTCGGCTAACCGTGAAACCTTAGAAATTGATATGTTTGCTTATTGAGGAATTGCCTGCTATAGAGCCAATAGCTAATAAATCGCGTTACGAAGAAATCTAGGTTTCGCAACCCCAACGGTCGCATACTCTTTTTCCCATTTCTCGAAGTTGGCCAATCCCGTCCGGTTCTGCATTTCGCATAATCGGGCATAATTAAGTTATGAATAGGAATAAGACTATGCCTACAGGCACCGTAAAATTTTTCAACACCGACAAGGGCTATGGTTTCATCGCTCCTGAAGATGGTGGCGATGACAGCTTCGTGCACATCACAGCAGTTCAGGCTGCCGGAATGCAGTCGCTCGAAAAAGAACAGCGTTTGACATATGATGTCGAAACCGGAAATAACGGCAAGAAAGCCGCTGTAAACTTGCAGCAGGCTTAAGCCTTACACCGAATACGGAAAGGGCGGGAGTGCACAGCATTCCCGCCCTTTTTTTTGTCTTCAATTTGGGGGCTTATCCCCAGTCGAAGGACAGGCTGCCGCGATTGTACAGTTCGGCGAGTAGCTCGACCACAGCGTCCGACTTTCGCCATTCGGGATTGATGACAAATTGCTCCTGAGCGCACAGCATTTCGGCCAGCAACGCCGTTTCATCGGCGCAGGGAAAGCATTCCCCGTCGATAAATAGCAGCAGCTCGTCCTCGTCCTCACGAACGAATGAAAAGCGGCTGGCGGGATTGCGGAACAGCGGATGATCCTCCGTCAGCAAACCGCGCAGATGGTCGGTCTCGATCGCTTCCTCGGGGCGCCAGTCGGTTTCCGGATATCTCGGCGTGCTGCTATATTCGCCGAACCAGCGCGCAAACGCCGCGCGGTCGGTCAGCTTTTCGGTCAGCATGGCATGCAGCCGGTCGATCGCGGCGGCGGGGATCTCGCCGGGATTTGCCTGGACCGTCAAATCAGGATCGCAATAGCGGTCGTCATCGGTCATTTGCGGCAACAAATCATCGCACCAGCTGCCGATCAGTTCCTTGCGCGACGGAGAGCGAAAACCGATACTGTACGTCATGCAATCCGCACCTATTGCGACGCCATTATGGGCGATGCCCGGCGGCACATAGAGCATGTCACCCGGGTTCAGAATCCATTCCTCCTCCACTTCAAAACTGGCGAGCAGCAGCAGGTCTTCATGCGAACGCAGGGGTGTACGGTCATCGCACATGCCGCCAATCTGCCACCGGCGCTGGCCGAGACCCTGGACGAGAAATACGTCATAATGATCAAAATGCGGCCCAACCCCGCCACCATCGCTGGCAAAGCTGACCATGACATCGTCGATCCGCCAGTTGGGAATGAAGCGAAAAGGCTCGATCAGCGCGGCAACATCCGGGACATGATGGTCAACTGCTTGCACCAACAGAGTCCAGGGAGACTTGCCCAGCTCGCCAAAGCGCGCTTCGGGCAAGGGGCCGTGTTCGGCGTTCCAGTCGTCGCTCGATTGGGTAATCAGGCGCGATTCCACATGATCCTCGCAAGCAAGGCCGGCCAACTCGTCCGGAGACAGCGGGTTTTGCCACGACTGCCACGGATTTCGGATCAACAGGGGGCGTTTCTGCCAGTAATCGCGCAGGAAAGCGGCGGTATCGAAATTGTTTAATTGCATCGGCATGCGCTACACAATTTCGAGCCGGAACGGTAGTGATACCGGCAATCAACATCGGGCAGACGCCATTACTTTGTTGGCGCCGCTGTTGTAACATTGCCCATTCCGCTCGTCGCTGCCAAAGGGGAGGCATGGCAAAGCTGATCCTCTTCAACAAACCCTTTGGCGTTTTACCGCAATTCACCGATCGCGGCAGCGAGACCAAACGTCCGACGTTGTCGCATTTCATCGACGTTCCCGGCGTCTATCCGGCTGGAAGGCTTGACCGGGATAGCGAGGGACTGATGATGCTTACCGATGATGGCAAATTGCAGGCGCGGATATCGGACCCGAAATATAAGATGCCGAAAAGCTATCTTGTCCAGGTTGAGGGAGAAGCCATGGAAGAGAGCCTCGATCAGTTGCGGACCGGCCTCGAACTGAAGGATGGTTTGACCAGGCCTGCGGAAGTCGAACGGATTGCGGATCCGGACCTTTGGCCCCGCGATCCTCCGATCCGCGTGCGCAAAAATGTGCCCGATTGCTGGCTCAAACTCACCATAAGCGAAGGCCGGAACCGGCAGGTGCGCCGGATGACGGCTGCTGTCGGCCATCCCACGCTGCGGCTGGTGCGCTGGAGTATCGGAGACTGGGCGCTTGAGGGATTGCAGCCCGGCGAATGGCGGGCCGGCGAATAGGCCATTTGCGCTTGCCCGCTTTTTCGATAGAACAGCCTATCGGGAGAGGGATAAAATAATGAAAAAGATGGTCCGGATCATTCTGCTGTTGTTGCTCGTTCTGGGAGCGGCCTTCCTCATTTTCCGGACGCCGGACACCGACCGCACCGAGATGATCGCCAAATATGGCAACGAAGACTCGCGTTTTGTTGAAGATGGCCAGGGCGCAAAAATCCACTATCGCGATGAAGGCAACAAGGATGGTCCCGCGCTGCTGCTGATCCACGGGTCTAACAGTCTGCTCCAGACATGGGAGCCGATGGTGGCTCTGCTGGGCGACAAATATCGCCTCATTTCGCTGGATCTATACGGCCATGGCCTGACCGGCCCTCATCCGACCGGTGCCTATGATGCCGACACCAATATCGCGGCGGCGGTCCGGGTGCTTGATACTGTCGGTGTCGACAAGGCCTATTGGGCAGGCAACAGCATGGGTGGCTGGCTGACCTGGCGTGCCGGTCTGTCGGTGCCGGAGCGTATCTCGGGGCTGGTTCTGATTGATGCTTCAGGCGCCCAGGTCGCAGAAAAGATCAAACCCTATCTCGGTGCGAGACTGGCCCGGTCATCCATCGGGCAAATCTTGCTGCCGGAAATTACGCCGCGCTTTCTGGTCAAATCCTCGCTTGAAGAAAATTTTGCCCAGCCCGAGCGACTGACGGAAGAACAGGTAGACCGCTATTGGGAATTGCTTCGCTTTCCCGGCAATCGCAAAGCGGCAGTGGACCGGGGCCAGACCCCGCGCCAGCCGGAAAAATGGGACGAGGTCGGCACTCTCGAAATGCCCGTGTTGTTGCTCTGGGGGGAACAGGACCGGGTCATTCCCGTGTCTCATGCCCGCGCGTTTGCAGCGGCAATCCCGGGCAGCAAGCTGATCATCTATGCCGATGCTGGCCATCTGCCTATGGAAGAAACGCCGGAGCAGGTGGCAAGGGATATTGATGTCTGGATACAGAGTCTGGACGGAGCGGCGGTTGAACCGGAATAAAATCCAAACCGTGTCGTAGCTGGGCTAGACGCTGACGTCGGGCAGGCTCCAGTCAATCGGTGCCATTCCGTTTTGTTCCAGAAATGCATTGGTCTTGCTGAAATGCTTGCAGCCGAAGAAACCGTTATAGGCGGATAGCGGCGAGGGGTGAGGGGCTTTGAGCACGAGATGTCTGCCGCCCTGTTCGACGCTCTGCACGAAAGCGGCCTTTTTCTGGGCATAGCTTCCCCACAGAAGAAACACGACCGGTTCCGGCTTAGCAGCGATCAAACGGACGATGGCATCGGTAAATATCTCCCAACCCTTGCCGCGATGGGACGCGGCATTGGCCATTTCGACCGTCAGGACGCTGTTGAGCAGCAGCACGCCCTGGTCGGCCCAATGTTCGAGAAAACCATGGGCAGGGCGGGGCAGACCGAGATCGCTTTCCAGCTCCTTGTATATATTGACCAGCGATGGCGGCGGGCGAACACCCGGTTGTACGCTGAAGCACAGGCCGTGGGCCTGTCCCGGGCCATGGTAGGGGTCCTGGCCCAATATCACGACCCGGACCTTGTCGAGCGGGGTAAGGTCAAGGGCGCGAAAATATTCCCCGCCTTTCGGGTAAATCTGTTTGCCGGCCGCTTTTTCCTGCAGGAGAAATTTCCGTAGACCGACCATATATTCACTGGCAAATTCTTCGGAGAGCGGCTGTTTCCAGCTGTCGTTCAATTGGACACGGTCATTCATATCCGGTTGATAGCAAGCCCGAATTGATAGGCAAAGCATGATCGACCCGGCTTGCCAGTTTCGTCCGGGGAGATTACCGTCATCTTTCAGACGCCACCAGAAGGCGCGAGCGCAAAAGGAACAAGTTCTTCCCATGACCGACAGCAATATTCCCGTCATTTCCGCAACCGGCCTGTTCACGCCGGAGAACAGCATAAGCAACGAGGAACTGGTGGCCAGTTTCAACGCCTATGTTGATCTGACAAATCGTGAAAATGCCGATGCTATCGCTGCAGGGGATGCCGCGGAACTGCAGCACAGTTCGGTGGAGTTCATTGAAAAAGCATCGGGGATCAAGTCGCGTTTTGTGCTGTCCAAGGACCCAATTCTTGATCCCGAGGTGATGTGTCCCCGTCTGCCGGAGAGACCCGACAGCGAAATATCCATATTGGCCGAAATTGGTGTGAAAGCTGCGCTGCAGGCGCTGGAACGGGCAGGGCGCAAGCCGGAGGATGTCGACGCGGTGCTATGCGCATGCTCGAACCTGCAGCGGGCCTATCCGGCCATTGCCGTCGAGATCCAGGACGCTCTCGGCATGGAAGACGGCTTCGGTTTCGATATGAATGTCGCCTGTTCTTCCGCGACCTTCGGCATCCAGACCGCGGCAGACTATATCCGCTCGGGCAGCGCCAGATCGGTGCTGGTGATCAATCCGGAGATTTGCTCCGGCCATCTCAACTGGCGCGACCGGGATAGTCATTTCATCTTCGGTGACGTGGCGACGGCGATCCTTGTCGAAGCCAAGGATATTGCGCCGGCCCAGCATTGGGAAATCGTCGGAACAAAGCTCAAGACGCAGTTTTCGAACAATATCCGCAACAACTTTGGTTTCCTTAACCGCACCCATCCGGAAAGCCGCGACGACAAAGACAAGCTGTTTGTCCAGGAGGGGAGAAAGGTGTTCAAGGAAGTGGTGCCCATGGTAGCCAACATGATCAACGAACAGACCGATCGGCTCGGCATCGAGGCCGGAGCATTGCGCCGTCTCTGGCTGCATCAGGCAAATGCCGGGATGAACCGGCTGATTGCCCAGCGGGTGCTGGGCCATGAAGCGAGCGATGACGAAAGCCCGACCGTCCTCGACACATATGCGAATACGTCCTCGGCCGGTTCGATCATCGCCTTTCACAAGCATAGCGCCGATCTGGTCGAAGGAGACATCGGCCTGATCTGTTCTTTCGGGGCGGGTTATTCGGCCGGAACGGTTTTCGTACGCAAGGTTGCGTGATCAGGGAGAATTGAGATGACAATGACAGGCCAGTGCCTATGCGGCGCGGTGAGCTACACAATCGAGGGCGATCTGCAGATGTGCGGCGTCTGTCATTGCAAGAACTGCCAGCGACAGGCGGGCAGTTCCTATTCGGTCCTGTTCGCGGTCGCGGACGAGCAGATCGCGATTGATGGTGTTCTCACCACATATGATGATCATGCCGACAGCGGAAATGTGGTCCATCGCCATTTCTGCGGTACGTGCGGGTCACCGGTAAAAACCTCGCTGCCGACACAGCCGGGGGTAACCTTCATCAAGGCAGGGACGCTGGATGATACCAGCGTGCTGCATCCCCAAGTCCATTTCTGGACCGGTAGCAAACAGGCCTGGGTCGAGATTGATTCCGATGTCCCGCAGATAGAGGGAAATCCGGGGTGACTATGCACAGGGCAATGATGGCAACGGCCCTCGTACTGGTGATGCTGTCCGGATGTGCTGAGCCGGTCGAACAACCCCCAAAGGATGATACCGAAGAAGCGGCGCAGGTTGGTGCAATAGTCCTCCAGCCAGACGGAATTTCCTCGGGAGAAGGGGAGCGTTTCTCCTACGGTACCGACAAAAGCACTGTCATCGCGATGCTGGAAGAATATGGTCCGGTCCATCAGAACAGCAATGAAGAATGCGGCGCGGGGCCGATGGAATTCGCTTCCTCCGCCGCAACCGGTCTGACGACCAATTTTCAGGATGAGCAGCTCGTCGGCTGGTATTTTGACGGTGATGCAAAGTCGGCAATGACAGATCGGAATATCAGTGTAGGATCTACCCGAGCCGAACTGGAAACGACTATGCCAATCGAGATGCAACCGGACAGCACGCTCGGTATCGAATTTTTCTCCGGCTCTGGCGAGGATGGATTTATCGGTGGCTTCCTCTCGGACAACGGCGCGACTGCGACGGTAGATAGTCTCTATTCAGGCACCAACTGTTTTTTCCGCTGACCGGTGGTGCAGCATTTTCGGGGGACGATATGATCAGTTTACGGGCGCGCTTGCTATTTGCCATTGTGCGGCTTTCGGGGTTGAAGAATTATTTGCTGAAACCCGGCCGGGCTGAAAAATATATCGCCCGGGATCATGCCCGGGGACCCGCGTCGCCGGTGCGCTGGCTGCGCAAACATTGTGATATCGAGAAGAGCGAGATTGACGGCCAGCCGCTCTATCGGCTCCGCCCGAAAGAGAACGGGACGTCTCTGCACATCTTCTACCTTCATGGCGGCGGCTATGCCTTCAACATTGTCTCGCTGCACTGGCATTTTATCAAGAAACTGATCCGCAAAACCGGCGCGAGCGTCACCGTGCCCATCTATCCCTTGTCCCCCGAAAACAAATGGGACCGCAGCTATGCAATGGTGATGGAAGCATTCCAACAAGCTGTTTCGCGCCATGGCGCAGAGAATATCGTGGTGATGGGTGATAGCGCGGGTGGCGGATTCTCTCTTGGCCTGTCCCAGATGCTGCGGGACGAGGGCAAGGCGTTGCCGGCCAAGCTGGTGCTGCTCAGCCCCTATCTGGATCAAACCGCTGCCGACGCGACGCAGGCGGAGCTGGAAAAGACCGACGTGCTGATCTCGGTCGAGGGAATTCGCCGCCTCGGGTCCTGGTGGATGCGCGAAGGCGAGGACCCTGCCATGTTCCCCGCCAGCCCGTTATTTGCGCCGCTGGATCGATTGCCACCGATGCTGGTGTTTGCCGGAACAGACGAGGTGTTACTGGCGGACTCGCTTCGTCTGAAACAGAAGGGCGACGAGTGCGGGGCCAATATCGAGCTGAAACTCTACGACCGGATGCAGCATGTCTGGATGCTGCTTCCCATTCCCGAGGCCAAAAAGGCATTGAACGAAATTACCGGATTTCTGCTCGCTTCGAAAGGCTGAAGTCAGTCTTTCAGGGTCCGGCCCCGTTCGATTACTGCCAGCCGGCGTTGCTCGACATCTTCCGCCGTTACATTGCCGTTCCATGCGTCGGTAGTCTGTTTCTCCAGCGCCAGCGCGTCTCTGAAATTGCGGTCATAGCCGTCGAAGATCAGCTTCTTGTAGGCTTTGAGAAATTCTGGATCGATACTGGCCATATCCGCCGCCAGGGCGCGCGCTTTGGGCATCAGTTCTTCTGGCGCGTAGACATGGTTGACCAGACCCCAATCGCACGCCGTCTGGGCATCGAGAAACTGGCCGGTGAAACTCAGCTCGCAGGCTCTGGAAAGGCCGATAAAGCGGGACAGCTTCTGGGAGAGGCCCCAGCCGGGTATGATCCCGACACGCGCGTGGGTGTCGGCAAAGCGCGCATTGGTCGAGGCGATACGGATATCGCAGGCGAGGGCCAGTTCGAAACCGCCGGTGATCGCAACGCCGTTGATGGCACCGATGACAGGAATGTTCAGCGATTCCAGCGCCCGGCACGGGTTGCGCACAGGATTCTGGTCGGTGGCTGCTCCGAGGCCCTGTTCGCCCAGTTCCTTGAGATCAAGACCGGCGGTGAAGGCCCGCTCGCCCGCACCGGTCACGATAACAGCACGAATATCTTCATCCCGGGAAATATCCTGGCAGGCGTCGAACAATTCTGTCCGCAACGCATGGGACAGGGCGTTCATCGCTTCCGGACGATTGAGCGTGATGGTTGCAATTCCGTCGGCCTTTTCCAGCAATATCAGGGCCATCAGTCGCTTTCTCCCGCTTCATATTTCTCCGCAATTTGCGCGCCCAATGCTGCGGTCATGGCAAAACATTGCTCCGGATCGCTCTGCCGCAACAGCGCAATTTGCTGTTCCATTCCTTCGGCGATCAGAAGTTCCGGTACATTATTGGCTACAGCCTCCAGAATCTGCCGCGCGCATTCGTCCGGTTCCATGCCATTGTCGATCGCGGCATCGGATTTTCCGCGGCGTTCGCCTTCATTGGTAAGCGCGTTGCGCGAGACGTTGGTGCGGATTGATCCCGGGAGGATATTGGTAACATGAATATTGTGGAGTTTCTCGGTCTCGGCGCGCAGGGCATCCATATAGCCGATCAGCCCGTGTTTGGCGGCGCAATAGGCGGAGCGCAAAGGTACGCCGACACGACCCGCCACAGAGCTAATCCCGACAATATGTCCGCCACCGGCTTCTATCATGTGCGGCAGCAACAGCTGGGTTAGCCAGATCGGGGCGAGCAAATCGACATTGATGATCTTGTGATGCACGTCGGGATGGGTGTCGAGCGCCAGACTGCGCTGGCTGATGCCCGCATTGTTGACCAGGATGTCGACCTTGCCCTTCCAGGCGCGCGCTGCCTCGACCTTTGCGGGCAGGGCGTCATAGTCGGTGGTTTCGAAGGGCAGGATCAAAGTCTCGGTCTTGATATCGGCAGTGACTTGTTCGAGCGCTTCGGTGCGGCGGCCCGACAAGATGATATGCGCGCCCTGATTGGCAAAGGCCTTGGCCAGCGCCTCGCCAATCCCGGAGGATGCTCCGGTAATCCAGACAATTTTACCCTCGAATGTCATAAGTCCGCTCCTGTTTCTGCCGCTTTGCATTTTTTCCAGCCGACATAGCAAAGCGCCAGCATGATCATATTGCCCATCGCGTCAAGCAGCCCGATGCTGGTGAACACCGGATCGTGGAAGGTGAAATAATAATTGAACCCGAAAAAGGGCAGCAGCGCGATGCCGTAGATCAGGAAGGTCAGCGACGAGAAGCGCGCAAAGGCGGCGAAGAGACCTGACAGCAGGGCCTGCGCGCCGAAACAGGCGACGGCGAACGGCAAGATGCGTCCGCCTTCGCGATATTCGGGCAGAAAGGTCGTGTCGATCACATGCTGGGGGAAGAAGGCCGCCCAGCCGCCGAGAATGAAAAACACCAGCGCGATGAAAAACTGAATGCGCTTCGGTGTCATGCTCACTCTGCCGGTTAAGCGCTTTTGCCAATCTTTGGCGCATCATCGCCGAGGTCTTCGAACCAGGCTTCGACTTCGCCATTCAGCTTGATCAGCAACGGATTGCCTTTGCGGTCCATTGTCTTGCCCGCCTGGACCTTGACCCAGCCTTCCGAGACGCAATATTCCTCGATATTATGTTTGCGGTCGCCGCGGAAATTGATCCCGATACCGCGAGATAGCAATTCGCCACCATAATGCGGGCTGCGCGGGTTGATCGCGAGGCGGTCGGGAGGCGTGTCCGGCCCCGCTGCTGCGTTGTCGGCCTGATCGGGTTTTTGTTCGTCGGTCATAATCTACACTCGTTTTCTGATGTTGCCTGCGCTTTGCCACAAACAAACGGATAATCAAGTCCGCTCGCATTGGCGCCAGACATATTTTGCAACAGGCGGATCGAGATACTGTCGGCAATATCCTCTGTGCCTGAAATGTCACACTCTCGTATATTCTTTTTTGCGGCGGAACCATCGCAGCTGCCAAGCGCTTGATGAACCTCTGAATTGTTAGAGTAAAAAGAGGAGTATATTATGTCCCCCATTAAATGCGCACTTGGCGCAGCCACCATGCTTACGGCAATTGCCGCTGTTCCCGCCCAGGCTCAGGAAATTGAAAACAAGGAATTTGACGGTTTCTATCTCGGCGGATCGTTCGGACTGGGCGCCCAGACCAATGACCGGAACGAAACTATTACATTCGACACAAATCGTGACGGTGCGTTCGACAACAACGTCAACACGGTGACCGGTGCCAACGCATTCTCGCCTGGTTTCTGCAACGGCGCTGCTAACGGCAACGTTCGCACGGCTGGCTGTCAGAACGACAAGGATGATATGGACTATTACGTTCGTGCAGGCGCGGACAAGCAATATGGCAATCTTGTCATCGGATTCATGGTCGATGCAGGCCGTAGTGAATCTACCGACAGCGTGACCGCATTCAGCACCACGCCGGCGTCCTATACGTTCACTCGCCAGCTGGATTATGCCATCGGTGCTCGTGGGCGGGTTGGCTATACTCCCGGCGGCGTATTGTTCTATGCGACCAGCGGCATATCCTATGCCAAGTTCGACAATAGTTTCACCACGACCAACGGAACGAACAGCTTCACCGACAACGGCAAGACAGAAAGCTTCGGCTGGACCGGCGGCGTTGGTGCAGAGGCCAAGGTGACCGACAATATCACCATGGGTCTCGAATATCTCTTCACCCGTTATAACGACGACGATTATGTCGTGAACGTTGGGCCGGGCACTGCAGGCGCGACGAACCCGTTTCTCCTGGCTTCCGGCGGTACGGACATGAAGCGCAGCGACGAGGACTTCGATCTGCATAGCATCAGATTGACGGCGGCGTTCCGTTTCTAGTCTGAAACCACTATACAAATAGAAAGGGCGGCCAAACTGGCCGCCCTTTTTTGTTTCGATTGGCTCGAATTTTAAGCCGCTTCTGCCCGTCGCGACGCTTTCTTGCGCTCGTTCGGATCCAGATAGCGCTTGCGCAAACGAATATTTTTCGGAGTAACTTCGACCAGTTCGTCATTGTCGATATAGGCGATTGCCTGCTCGAGCGTCATGACTTTGGGGGTGGTCAGCCGGATCGCGTCTTCCTTGCCCGAAACGCGGAAGTTGGTGAGCGCCTTGGACTTCATGGGATTGACATCCAGATCGCCCGGCTTGGCATTCTCACCAATGATCATGCCTTCATAAACCGGCGTTTGTGCGCCGATAAACAATATGCCGCGTTCCTCGAGCATGTTCAGCGCGTAAGCCGCTGTATCGCCGGTGCCGTTGGAGACCAGAACACCAACCGGACGGCCTTCGATAACACCCTTATACTCGCCATATTTTTCGAACAGACGGTTCATCAGGCCGGTGCCGCGTGTGTCTGACAGGAATTCGCCGTGATAACCGATCAGGCCGCGAGACGGTGCGGAGAAGGTCAGGCGGGTCTTGCCGGCACCCGACGGGCGCTGCTCGGTCAGTTCCGCTTTGCGGCGCTGCATTTTCGAGACCACTGTGCTGGAATATTCGTCATCAACGTCGATGACCACCGTTTCATAAGGTTCCTGGCGCTGGCCGTTTTCTTCGCGATAGAGAACGCGCGGACGGGAAATGCCAAGTTCAAAGCCTTCGCGGCGCATCGTCTCGATAAGGACGCCCAGTTGCAATTCGCCGCGGCCAGCCACTTCAAAGCTGTCACGGTCTTCGCTCTCGGTGACTTTGATGGCGACATTGGATTCGGCTTCACGGAGCAGACGATCACGGATGATACGGCTGGTAACCTTGTCGCCTTCACGGCCCGCTACAGGACTGTCATTAACGGCAAAGCGCATCGAAAGCGTCGGTGGATCAATCGGCTGCGCTGCGATGGGTTCGCTTACCGACACATCACAAATGGTATTGGAAACAGTCGCTTTGGTCAGACCGGCGAGAGAGATAATATCGCCAGCCTTGGCGCTTTCTACCGGAACGCGTTCGAGACCGTTAAATGCCATGATCTTAGTCGCGCGGCCGGTTTCGACGACCTTGCCATCCATATCGATCGCGTGGATCGGCATATTGATGTCGATCTTTCCGCTTTCAACCTTGCCGGTGAGAATGCGGCCGACGAAATTGTCGCGGTCGAGCAAGGTAACGAGAAATTTGAACTCGGCCTCAGGATCGACGTCAGGCTCCGGCACATGTTCGATGATCTTGTCGAACAACGGCGAGAGATCGCCTTCGCGAACGTCTGGCGTTTCACCTGCATAGCCGTTGCGGCCGCTGGCAAACAGAGCCGGGAAATCCAGCTGTTCGTCATTGGCATCAAGGTTGACGAAAAGATCGAACACTTCGTCGAGCACTTCTTCCGCGCGACCGTCGGGACGGTCGATCTTGTTGACGACGACTATCGGCTTAAGGCCGAGAGCCAGAGCCTTGCCGGTCACGAATTTTGTCTGTGGCATCGCGCCTTCAGCACTGTCGACGAGGAGAATAACGCCATCGACCATCGAAAGAATGCGTTCGACTTCGCCGCCAAAGTCGGCATGGCCCGGCGTATCGACAATATTGATCCGCGTGCCTTTCCACTCGACGCTGGTGCATTTGGCAAGAATCGTGATGCCGCGTTCTTTTTCCAGATCGTTGGAATCCATCGCGCGCTCTTCGACCCGCTCGTTTTCACGAAAAGTACCAGATTGGCGGAAAAGCTGGTCAACCAGCGTGGTTTTGCCGTGATCAACGTGCGCAATGATTGCGATATTGCGAAGGGACATATCAAATTCTACCGTAAGAGAGGATAGGGCGGCCATAGGCAAAGCCCCAATATTGCCGCGCCCTTAGCCTGTTTGGTGCTGCGCCGCAACATTAGAAAGCTTGCCAAATCATTCGACGCCATCCATTTGGCGGTTTCACCATGCAAACCCTTCGCCTTATCCTCACCGACAAATTCATCTGGCTGCTCAGCGGAGCGGTCCTGCTGGCAACGCTGATTCCCGTGCAGGGCGCGGCGAAGGATATTGCCGGTATATTGTTCAATGCCGGTATCTTCGCGGTATTTTTGCTGCACGGAATTCGTCTCGAACGTCATGAAGTGAAGGCAGGTCTGCGCAATATCCGGTTGCAGGGAACGATATTCGTCTGGGTCTTCGGCGTAATGCTGGCCATCGGCCTGACGCTTTCGAAACTGGTGGATCAGGTCCTGCCCGCCGATGTCGCACTGGGCTTTCTGTTTCTGGGCGTCTTGCCGTCCACCGTGCAATCAGCGACAAGCTATTGCGCGATAGCAAAAGGCAATGTCGCCGCCTCGGTTGTGGCCAGTGCAGCCATAAATCTCGTCGGTGTCTTCCTGTCGCCGCTCCTGTTTGCCTTGCTGGCCAGTGCGGCCGGCGTCGAGATTACGTCAGATACGGTCATCAAGCTTGCCGCGATATTGGCGCTGCCGTTCGTTCTGGGGCAGACTTTTCAGAAATGGCTACGGCCCTGGGTGATGCAACACAGGGACCTAACGGGCTGGATCGACCGGGGCGCGATCGCGCTGGCGGTCTATGTTTCCTTTTCCGCCGCGATCATTGCCGGCATGTGGAGCCGGGTGAGCGGCGTAGAATTTGCCTGGCTGGCAGCGGCCCTGCTGCTGTGGCTCGGCCTGGCTTTCGGCGGCAGCTGGTTGCTGGGCGGCGTTATGGGGTTCACACGCGGAGACCGTAAAACCCTGCTATTCTCCGGCGCCCAGAAGAGCGTCGCCATTGGCGCTCCGCTGGCGGCGATCATTTTTGCCCCCGAGCGGGCCGGCCTCGTGATCCTGCCGCTGATTTTCTATCATCTCGCGCAATTGTTCTTGTCCGCGCCAGTGGCCGTGCGTCTGGCCAGGGACGAGGATTAACGAATCATCGCCCGATCATCCTGAGTCTGTCGAAGGACCGCGCGTGGCGGTAGAAGCACTTCGACAAGCTCAGTGCGAACGGGAAAATCTAAAGTTCTCTTAGGGCTCTGGCCGGTTTGGCAGACAATACCGGAATGGACCCCAGCAAGCCGATACCCAGAGTAGCCACCGCGCCGATGGCCAGCGTCAGCAGGACAATTGCCCAATCCGGCTGCCAGGTGAACTCGAAAATCTGCGTGATCACGAACCAGCCGGCAAACAGGCCGAGGCCCAATGCCACTGCGGAGAGGAGAAATGCCAGCAGCGCATATTCAATGGCCTGAACCGACAATATCTGCGCGCGGGTGGCGCCGAGCAGTTTCAGGATCACGCTGTCATAAACCCGGGCCTGACGCGACGCGGCAATGGCGCCGATCAGCACCGCTATGCCGGAGAAGATCGCGATCGAGGCGGCGGCGGCAATCGCGGTGGCCATCTGGTCCAATATGTCGCCGATCTGGGAGGCGATTTCCTTCACCTTCACCATCGAGATGGAAGGGAATTCCTTGGGCAGGATATTGAGGAGCGTATCTTCTTTTGCCGTGTCCATCTGGATGGTCGCCGCGACATTATGCGGCACATTGGCAAGCACACTGGGCGGGAAGACCAGCACATAGTTGAAGCCGAAATTGCGCCAGTTGACCTTGCGGAAGGAGGCGACCCTGGCCGGGATTTCCACGCCCAACAGGCTGACCGTCAGGCTGTCGCCGATCTTGAGTCCCATTGCGGCGCCTTGTTCTTCGTCGACTGAGACCAGCGGCGGTCCGTCATAATCCTGGGGCCACCATTCGCCCTCGGCGATTTCGCTGCCTTCGGGGATGGTCGCGCTATAGGTCAGGCCGCGATCGCCACGCAGTACCCAGGCACCTTCCGGCAGTGTTTCGAGTTCCGATACGCGCTGGCCGCGGAACTCTGTGATGGATCCGCGCAATGTGGGTACGATATTCACTTCGGCCGCTCTGGAAGTTTCGGCGACCTTGGACCGGAACTCGTCCGCCCGTTCAACCGGAATGTCGAGTACGAAAAAGCTGGGAGCATCGCGCGGCACCGTCGACTGGATTTCGTTGGTCAGGCTGGTCTGGATAGCGGCCAGTGTGGCGAACAGCGTCAGGCCCAGACCCAATGCCACCACCAGTTGCCCGGTCTGCGCACCGGGACGATGAAGGCTGGTGAGGGCGAGCCGCATGAGCGGATGTTTCGGCCGCGGCGCCTTGCTCGCCAGCCAGCGGATCAGCGCCCCCAGTCCCGTCAATAGCAGCAGTATAGCGGCAGCCGCGCCGATGAAGGAGGCCGAGAACAGAGGCTCGTTGGCCGTGCCCAGGGCGAGCGCGATGATCGCTGCAATCGCCAGGCCCACGCCAACCCAGCTTTGCCGGTCAATCTGACGCCAGGACTTACCTTCTCCGCGGATGATGCCCGCCGCGGGGATCGTCTTTGCCCGCGACAACGGAGGCAGGGCGAAGATGACGGCGATCAGCAGTCCGTAAAGCGCGCTAACCAGCAGCGGCAGCGGATAGACGGCAAATTCCGGTTTGATGGGCAGGACATCGCCGGCGATCTGGATGATGGCCAGCGGCGCCAGAGCCCCGACCACGAGCCCCAGAGAAATCGCGCCCAGCGCCACTGCCATGATCTGGAACAGATAGATGCGGAAAATCATCGCGCTGTCGGCACCGAGTATCTTGAGCGTCGCAATCGCGCCCTGTTTGCCGCGCAGGTAGGAGGCGACACCATTGCCGACACCGATGCCAGCGATGACCAAGGAGGCCAGCCCGACCAAAGTCAGAAACTGTCCCATGCGCTCGATAAAGCGCCGCGTGCTGGGCGCGCCATCGTCGCGGGTCTTGGTCTCCCACGAAGCGTTGGGGAACTGTTCGGAAAGGCGGTCGCCGACCTCGCGGGGAATCGCTGTTTGCGGGAGTTTAATGCGATATTTGCTTTCGAACAGGCTGCCCGGCTGAATCAATTTGGTGGCGCGTAGACTGTCCAGCGATGTGATCGCCACGGGGCCGAGCGACAGGCCTTCGCTAAGCCGGTCTGGTTCTTCGGATATGATTCCGGATATAGTGAAGCTGGCTTCGCCGAAGTCAATTTTGTCGCCGGTTTCCAGCGACAGGCGCTGCATCAGGGCAGGGGTGACATAGATGTCCTGCGGATCTGGCGCAGAGACCGTTTGGCCACTTTCCAGCGTGAATTTGCCGTAAAGCGGATAGTTGTCATCGACGCCCTTCAGTTCGACCAACTGTGTGTCGCTGCCGTCCGGCAGCCGCGCCATGGCTTGCATCCGCAGCGTCTCGGAGAGGGTTCCCGCCTGTTTGAGAGCGGCCAGTTCCTCGCTGGTGGCTTCGCGCTGGGCAACCGCAATCTCCAGATCGCCGCCCAATATTGCCTGCCCGCGATTGGCGAGTTCTTCGGTGATCGCGTTGGTCAGACTGCCGATGGCGGCCAGTGTGGCGACACCGAGGAACAGGCAGATGATCAGCAGTCGCAGCCCGACGAACCGCCCCCGCAGATCGCGGCGGGCAATGGTCCACGCTTTGCCTAGTTCAGCGCTCACGCGGCGTTGTCCCGTTCGATCAGGCCGTCGCGCAATTCGATAATCCGGTCGCAGCGTTTGGCCAGTTCCGGATCATGGGTGATGATCAGCAGGGTTGCCGCCGTGGCTTTCTGGCGATCAAACAGCAGGGTGATGATTTTCTCGCCGGTCGCGCCGTCAAGATTTCCGGTTGGTTCATCGGCGAAAATGATCGTCGGCCGCGATGCCATGGCGCGGGCTATGGCAACCCGCTGCTGTTCGCCGCCGGAAAGCTGGGTCGGATAATGGCCCAGCCGGTCGCCGAGACCGACCGCCGTCAGTTCCTTGGCCGCAATGTCGAAAGGATCGGGCTGGCCGTCCAGTTCGAGCGGCACGGCGACATTTTCCAGCGCGGTCATCGTGGGAAGCAGGTGAAAGGCCTGCAATACAATGCCGACCCGGCCCCGCCGCGCAACCGCCAGTTGATCCTCGTTCATCGCGCCAAAATCAGCGCCCGCGATATTCACCGAGCCGCCAGTTGCCTGTTCCAGACCGGAGAGGATCGCCATGAGCGACGATTTTCCCGAACCCGAGGGCCCGAGCAAGGCGACGGTCTTGCCCTCCTCGATCGACAGATCGATGCCGCGCAATATATCGACACGGGCGTCGCCTTCCCCCAAAGACAGGGTGACATTCCGGGCTGCAATCGCGATATGGGGTTCAACTGTGGCGGCGTCGCTCGATGCGGCGGTTTTCTGGATCATGGGGGTAAGGATATCCGATGTTGAAGAATTTGGTCTTATATGGGTTCACGCTGGCATTTCTGCAACTTCTGATCGCTTGTGGTCCTGCGGCGGACGAGCAGCAAGCTGTTCGAGAGGACGTAGCAGCGGTTCCGGCGGACAGCAGCGTCGATCAATCGGCACCGTCAGAGGAGGCCGAATTTCTCGTCGTCGCTTTTGGCGACAGCCTCTATGCCGGCTATGGTCTGGACCAGAAAGAGGGCTTCGCTCCCGAACTTCAGGCAGCGCTGGAGGCCGCTGGCAAGGATGTTCGGGTGCATAATGCCGGTGTCTCGGGTGACACCACAGCAGCGGGATTGCGGCGGATGGATTTCGTGCTCGACAGCCTGCCGCGGAAACCGGATCTGGTGATATTGGGACTGGGCGGCAATGACCTGCTGCGCGGCCTGAAGCCGGCGGATACCCGGGCGAATATGGAAGCGATGGTCAAGAATCTGCAGGATCGCGGCATTCCGGTGATGCTGACGGGGATGCTCGCTCCGCCCAATCTGGGGGCGAAATTTAGCGATGAATTCAATGTCATCTATCCCGCGCTGGCCAAAAAATATGATGTCGCGCTCTATCCGTTTTTCATGGATGGTGTGCTTGGAAATCCTGAGCTTTTCCTGCCCGATGGCCTGCATCCTACCGCCGAGGGTATCGATATCATCGTTGGCAAGATCACGCCGCAGGTGGCGGAATTGCTGGACGGCTGAGCCTTGTTGGAAATTGGAAGAATTGGAAGCATGTTGCGCCGTGCCGAAAAAACTGTATTATTTTACTAATACAGCAGTTGAAACGCTTGAAAAGCGGGGCATTTGCATCCATTTATAGAGAAAGCCCCGCACTGGTGCCGGGGCAGGGAGGCTGAAGAGCATGGCGACCGAAACAATCACCGCGACCGACGACCTGAAATTGACCCCGCCTGATCCGGTGGTGCCTGTCGCGCCCGAAAAGGCCGCTGGCCTGGTGCCGGTCGGTGACGAAATTAAGTCGAAACTGGAAGAAAAAGTGGACAGTTTTATCGACGATCTGATCGCTCAGGACGAAAACAGTCCCGAATTCGGCAAAAAAGTGGACCAGATTACCAATATGGGCCGCAAGGAAATTGCTGAAGCGGCGGGCCAGTCCAACCGTTTTCTCGATCGTCCGATCCGGTCGATGGACGAGGAAAGCGGCATTGGCTCCGATCTTGCCGAGCTGCGCCGCACCGTCGAGGATCTGGATCCGGGCAAGCGTGGCAATCTGACGGCCAAGAAGAAGATTTTCGGCATCATCCCTTTCGGCAACAAGATGCGCAACTATTTCGACGGCTATAAAAGCGCGCAGGGCCATATCGGTTCGATCCTCGACCGGCTTCGTTCCGGCAAGGACGAATTGCTGATGGACAATGCGGCCATCGATGTGGAGCGCAAGAATCTCTGGGCGGCCATGGGGCGGCTGGAGCAGATGATCCATGTTTCCAAGGTCATGGACCAGAGGCTGGAAGACAAGGCTGCCGAACTGGATGCCACCGATCCGGCCAAGGCCAAGGCGATCCGCGAAAGCGCGCTTTTCTATGTCCGCCAGCGGACCCAGGACCTGCTCACCCAGATGGCGGTGACCGTGCAGGGCTATCTCGCGCTCGATCTGGTCAAGCGCAATAATGTCGAACTGGTCAAAGGCGTCGACCGGGCCAGCACAACCACAGTGGGCGCGCTGCGCACCGGTGTGACCGTGGCTCAGGCGCTGACCAACCAGAAACTGGTTCTCGACCAGATAACCGCGCTCAACACCACAACAGCGGGCGTGATCGACAGCACCAGCGAGATGCTGAAAAACCAGACCGGCCAGATCCACGAACAGGCCGCGTCGTCGACCATCCCGCTCGAAACGCTGCAACGGGCGTTCCAGAATGTCTATGACACGATGGACAATATCGACACGTTCAAGTTGAAAGCATTGGAAAATATGAAAGCGACCGTCAATTCGTTGTCCGGCGAGATCGAGAAGTCGAAGGGCTATATCGCGCGATCCGAAGGGCAGGCGAAGGCGCAACTGGAAGCGCCTTCCGAAAATCCCCTGTCAGCGCTGGAGGAATAGAGGCTGGTGCCAGAAACTAATCAGCAGATATTGGACAGCGCCAAACGGGCGTTGCAGGATTCGCAATTCCGCCGGTCGATCGGCAATCGCTCGCACCAGCTGAAACGCGGCCATTTTTTCAAGAAACTGGGTCGCGCGGCGATGTGGACCGCTGCTGTGCTGGTCGGCGCCAGCATTGTTGGCGGGATATTGAGTGGCATTGGTTTCTGGGGCGTGATGATTTCTGCCGGCCTGATCGGCGGGGGTATTTGGGCGTCGATGAAATTTCCGAAGATGAAGATCCCGACGCCGGAGACGATCATGAAATCGGATCTCAAGTCGCTGGCGGGCAAGACCGAAATCTGGCTGGAAAATCAGCGTCCGGCTCTGCCGGCGCCAGCGGTCCAGATCGTCAACGGCATCGGCGTGCAACTGGACATGCTGTCACCGCAACTCAACAAGCTGAACGAGGGCGATGCTGCCGCCTATGAGGTGCGCAAGCTGGTCGGCGAACATCTGCCCGAGCTGATCAACGGCTATAAGGCGATACCGCCCTCGATGCGCGGGAAAGCCAATGATAGCGGCAAATCACCCGACGAGCAGCTCATTGGAGGCTTGTCCCTGATCGAAAAGGAAATTTCCGGCGTCACGCAGCAGATCGCCAAGGGCGACATCGACAATCTTTCGGTCCGCGGTCGCTATCTCGAACTCAAATATGACAAGAGCGCTGAAGCGGAATAGCGCTTGCCGATCGGTCCAGCGCTAATTCCGACATGGCGGGATGCCTGTGCGCGGATCAACCGGGCTGCTGCTGTGTCAGTTGCTGGAACACAGACAGTCGATCGGCAATCTGCCAGTGGCCTGACAGTTTGTTGCCATCGAACATATATATCGTCAGCCCCGTCATAGTGATCGGCTTTCCGGTGGCAGCGATGCCCGGAATATCACCCGAATGCGTTCCCGACCAACTCCACGCAACGGCAATCTGGTTATCCTCTTCGACCATATTCTCGACGTGGAAAATCTGGTCAGGAGCCATCGCCCGTGACTGGACCAGCCGTTCTTTGAACCGCTCCACCGAGAGTGTCTCGCCATCCCACGGATCGCCGGGGTCATGGTGGATGCAATAGCTTTCCGACAGATACTGGTCGACTCTCTCAACTTTGCCATCGGTCCAAACCTCTTTGAGGAAGTCCGCCAGAATTTGCTTTTTTGACATATTTCCGGTTTCCATCATCACAGCTCCAGAACCATATGCGGTTCGCCATTCGACGTTTTGGCCGGCGAAATACCATCATGGCCAACGGCACAATTCAGCCGCCGGCGGAAGTTCGAAAAGGAATCGAACGTAACCACGTCGATTGCCTGATCGAGCTGGACCGATACGTGGTAGAGCTGGCCGGGTTGCATGGTCCGGATGCCAACAATTTCACCTTGAAATCGCTGGCCCAGATAGCGGCCGTTCACGCTATCACCCAGGCCCAGTTTTTCGACAGCCGGACGGTTGGAGGCTGCCGCGTGGAGCGTATTCCAGTCCTTGAAGCCGTTTTGATGGGCAACCATTTCCAGAGACTTGCTGTGCGAAACGGGCGCAGCGCCAACCGCAATCTCAGACCGTAATCGGCGGGCCTGCAGTTTCAAATCCTTCAGCGAAGGGACATATGTTCGAAGGGCGTTCATAATTTATCTCATTCACTACAAAATATGCTTCGTCGGAATGGTGCTTGCGTTGCCATCTTGAAGCATGTTCTGGACATGACGAGATGTTTGTCTTCAGGGAACTTCACCAAGACGATTGTCTGCAAGCGGCGGGTGTCCCAGAACCAGCGCCTGAATATTGCCAAGCCCGTTTCAAGTCAACCGCGTTCATATTTCCCTGAAAGCGCCCGGTTTTATTGCATCCAGCCCGGAATTGCGATTGCCTGCGGCTATCCGGCTCTGGTGTGCGCCTTCTCCAATTCGACAGTATCGGGACGCGCGATAAAGCTTAGCATAGGCAAAAATATCATTGTCGGATTGGAGAGGATCGGATGAGCCGGATATCGAAACTGCCGCCGGAGGACTGGGATCCGCGGATCAGGGATGCTGTGAATCCCGATGCCGCTACCGATCTGGAACAGGGCCTCATTCGCCATTTTGCCCATTGCCCGGAACAGGCGCTCGGCCTCATGCAATTCGGTGGCGCGCTCAAGATCGGCCGCAGCTTGCCGGAGCGACTGGTCGAACTGGTCCGGCTACGCATCGCGTTCTTCAACCAGTGCCGCAGCTGCATGGCGATCCGCTACACTGACGCTGTCAATGACGGCGTCGACGAAGGCGCGGTCTGTTCACTCGAAAAGCCGCAGGAAGCGGATAATCTCAGCGACGCGGAAAAAGCGGCGATCCATTATGGTGAGCTGATGGCCACCGACCATCTTTCGATTGGTGACGTCGTCCACGCCGGTCTGCGCGAATATTTCAGCGAAGCGCAGATTGTCGAACTGGGCATGACCTGTGCCTTTTTCGTCGGCTTCGGTCGACTAGCAGCGACCTGGCACATGGTCGACGAACTTCCCGAAGCGTTTCAGAAAGCCGAGACCATTGCACCATGGGGCGAAGAGAAAATTCAGGTGCGCTAGGGAGAAAGAATATGGCGACCAAGGCCGAGATCAATCTGTTCGATGTGGAAACACAGCAATGTCCTTATGACGCCTATAAGACGCTGCGCGACGAAGCGCCGGTCTACAAGCAACCGGGTACGGATATCTATGTCATCACCCGCTATGAGGATGTCCGCCGCGTATTGCTGGACCCGGTCGCTTTCCCCAGCAGCCCGAAGAAATTCGCCGCCTTCAACAAGACCGGCGCCACCGAACGGCAACAGGTTGTGCAGCAGCGTTTCGAGGAAAACGGCTGGCTACCGGAGCCAACCCTGTCGAGCCGTGATGATCCCAATCACAAGCAGATGCGGGCGATGTTCAACGAGGCGTTCAAGCCGAGCAAGATCAAGACCATGGATCCTCTGGTCGAAAATCTCGCCTATGAACTGATCGACGGCTTTATCGACGATGGCCAGTGCAACTGGGTCAGCCAGTTTGCCGTGCCGCTACCGCTCTATATCATCGGCGAGCAGATGGGCGCGCCGCGAGAGGATATGTGGAAGATCAAGAGCTGGACCGATGCTTTCTTCCACCGCATTTCGATGATGCTGGACGAGGAAGCCGAGCTGGAAATGGTCGACCGCGAAATCGAGGGCCAGCATTATTTCAATCCGGTGTTCGAACGGCTGCGCAAGCAGCCCGATGACAGCCTGCTCAGCGAGCTGGTCAACCGGGTGATCGAGGAATGGGGCCGGCCGCTCAACGACAATGAACTGCACGCTGAAATGATGGCAGACACATTTGTCGGTGGCAGCGAAACCACGACCAATGCGCTGGCTTCGGGCATAAGGCTGCTGATCGAGAATAAGGACGTCTGGGAGCAGCTGAAAAGCGATCCCGACAAATATATGAAGACCTTTGTCGAGGAAGTGGTGCGGCTGGAGTCTCCGGTACAGAGCCTGATGCGTTTTGCCGGCGAAGAGGTCGAGATGCACGGTGTCACCATCCCGAAGGGCAGTTTGATCAATGTCCGCTATGCTGCCGCCAACCGCGACGAGAGCGTGTTCGAATGTCCCGAGAAAATTGATCTCGAGCGCAAGCGGGCCGGGGCGCATATGGGCTTCGGGTCCGGTGTCCACCATTGTCTCGGCGCGCCTCTGGCCCGACGTGAACTGATCTGGGGCTTTACCGCGGTGGTCGACCGGTTCGAGGATATGTGGTTCATCGAGGGCAAGAATGATTTCGCCATCCATCCGCATTTCCTGCTGCGCTCGCTGAAGGAACTGCATATCGGTTTCACGCCCAGGGCGAACTGATCCTGCCGCTCCGGCGCGCGGCACCAACCTGAAATTTTATCGGCTGTTCCGGTGAACCATCTTGCTCAAGCTGCGTAGGTTTGAGTGAAGAGATGTGTCCCCAACAAAGGAATAAGCGATGAAAGACCTGAAACTCGGCGAGAATGGCGAGCCACGCCAGACCGCAACCGGCGACGACGATATCATGACCACCCAGCAGGGCATGCCGGTATCGGATGACCAGAACAGCCTGAAAGCCCATGCCCGCGGCGGCACGATGCTGGAAGACCAGGTCATGCGGGAAAAGATTTTCCACTTTGACCACGAACGCATCCCCGAGCGCGTCGTTCACGCGCGCGGCTATGGCGTGCACGGCCATTTCGAGCTGACCGAAGCCATTCCGGAACTGTCCAGCGCCGATATCTTTCAGCGCGTTGGTGAAAAGACGCCTCTATTCTGCCGCTTCTCCACCGTTGCCGGCAGCAAGGGCTCGCCCGATGTCGCGCGCGACGTGCGCGGCTTCGCCGTCAAATTTTACACCAAGGAAGGCAATTGGGATCTGGTGGGCAACAACATCCCGGTCTTCTTCATCCAGGACGCGATCAAATTCCCCGATCTGATTCACTCGGTCAAGCCGGCGCCTGATCGCGGCTTCCCGCAGGCGCAGAGCGCGCACGACAATTTCTGGGACTTTGTCACGCTGAGCCCCGAATCGATGCATATGATCATGTGGGTGATGTCCGACCGCGCCATTCCGCGCTCGTTGCGCTTCATGGAAGGTTTTGGCGTGCACACTTTCCGTCTGGTCAATGCAGACGGCAAATCCCACTTCGTCAAATTCCACTGGAAGCCGAAGCAGGGCATGCAGTCGGTGGTCTGGAACGAAGCGCTCAAGATCAACGGCATGGACCCCGATTTCCACCGCCGCGACATGTGGGACGCTGTCGACTCCGGCGACTATCCGGAATGGGAACTGGGCGTGCAGGTGTTCGACGACAAATTCGCCGACGAGTTCGAATTCGATGTGCTCGATCCGACCAAGCTGATTCCGGAAGAACAGGTGCCCGTGAAAATCATCGGCAAGATGGTGCTCGACAATAATGTCGACAATTTCTTTGCTGAAACCGAGCAGGTCGCCTTCTGCACGCAGAATATCGTGCCCGGCATCGACTTCACCAACGATCCGCTGCTGCAGGGCCGGAATTTCTCCTATCTCGACACCCAGCTGAAGCGGCTAGGCAGCCCCAATTTCACCCATATTCCGGTGAACGCGCCGAAATGTCCGGTGCGCCATTATCAGCAGGATGGCCACATGGCGATGACCAACCCCAAGGGGCGGGTCAATTATGAGCCGAACAGCTGGGACGAAGGCGAGGGGCCCCGCGAGGATCCGGCGAAAGGCTTCAAAAGCTATCCGGAAGAGGTGGACGGCACCAAGCAGCGCGTCCGCTCCGAGACTTTTGCCGATCACTATAGCCAGGCCCGGCAATTCTATATCAGCCAGACGCCGATCGAGCAGGACCATATTGCCGCCGCGATCACCTTCGAGCTTTCCAAGGTGGGCAAGGCCGCGATCCGCGAACGCATGGTTGGCCATCTGCGCAATATCGACGATGATCTGGCGAAAAATGTCGCCGACGGCATCGGCATGGACAAGCTGCCCGAGAAGATCAAACCCGCGCGCAAGCCGGTTGACGATCTGCCGGTATCGGATGCGCTGAGCATGCTCAAAAACCCGCCGGAAAGCTTCTCGGGGCGCAAGCTTGGTATCTATATCGCCGAGGGTGGTGATGCCGATCTGGTGGAGGCGCTGAAAAAGGCGGTCGAGGATGAAGGCGGCACCACCGCGATCATCGCGCCGCATATCGCTGGCGCGAAGCTGTCAGACGGCAAGATGATGCCTGCTGACGAAAAGATCGACGGTGGCCCGTCGGTGGTCTTCGATGCGGTTGCTCTGGTGATGTCCGAGGACGCAGCAGAAAAACTGTCGACCAACAAGCCTAGCCAGGATTTCGTAAGCGACGCCTTCGCCCATGTGAAGTTCATCGCTTATTCCGAAGGCGCGATGCCGCTGCTAAAGGCTGCGGGTATTGTAGACAAGATGGACGATGGTGTGGTGGAAATCGGAGCGAAGAAGGACGCTGCGGACTTCCTGACCCAATGCAAGCAATTGCGCTACTGGGACCGGGTCTCGGGCTAAAAAACCTCAGAGCTGTAGCGCTGGCCACGAAAGCCGTCGCACTGGGGCGTACAATGGCAAGACCGTCGAAGCGGCAAGCGATCACCCGTTTGTCGCTTCGATGCGTTTCCGGCCTAATGGCATAGCCTGAAACCGAATATCAAAGCGCTGTCGACGCGAAACGCATGATGTAGGAAAAACTGGATCCCCCGTGAGGATTCGAACCTCAATTAACGGAGTCAGAGTCCGTGGTATTACCATTATACGACAGGGGAGTGCCGGTGCGCGGGGCAATAGGCATGGAGATGGCCGGGGTCAACCCTTTTGGTGGCTTCAGGCTGCAAGAATTTCGCAGGGCAGGTGGTGGCATCAGCAAGGGCCGGATAGGGTGCTGTTCTTCGCCTGCTTTCTCCCAAGACCGGTGCGGACACCGTAAGGCGCTCTCATCTGGTCAAGCGCCCAATATGCCCTGATATTCTGCTCATGGCTGTTCTTCGGGGCCGGATAGGTGGTCGCAATTGATATTTTCGGTTCGACTTGGTTACCGCCCCTTGCGTCCTAAGCGCGGCAGCGTTATCTTCCCCGGCAAGTACCGGCGGTATTATCCGATCCGGAGAACATAAGAGTACGGTTATGGCGGATCAAGCATCCCCATCGCCGCAAGATGCAAAAGGCGGATCATCCGCAAGGAAATCCCGCCCGCGACATGCGGCGACACATAAAGGGCAGGGCCGAGTTGCGCCTGCCGTGCAGCAAGGCAATGGGCGCTGGCCCAAATTGCGGTCCTATGCAGCGATAGATCTGGGCACCAACAACTGCCGGTTGCTGGTGGCGAAACCGTCTTCCGACGGCTTCATCGTCACCGACGCTTTTTCGCGTGTGGTACGGCTGGGCGAAGGTCTCGTCGAGACCGGCCGGATAAGCAGCCGGGCGATGGACAGGGCGGTTGCTGCCTTGTCTATCTGCGCCGACAAGCTGCGCCGGCGCAATGTCACGCTGGCCCGATCGGTCGCCACCGAGGCCTGCCGCCGCGCCAGCAATGGCGATAAATTCATCGAACGCGTGCGCCGGGAAACCGGCATTGCACTGGACGTGATCACGGCAGAGGAAGAAGCCCGGCTGGCGGTTCTCGGTTGCCAGATTTTGCTGGAGCCCGGCAACGGTCCCGCGCTGATTTTCGACATCGGCGGCGGTTCGACAGAGCTGGTGCTGGTCGATACCAGCGGCTCGGCACCGGAAATTATCGACTGGCAGAGCGCGCCCTGGGGCGTGGTATCGCTGACCGAAAGCGAAAAATTCGACGGCGGCGATCCGGTTGCGCGGAGCGCGGCCTTTGCCGCCATGCGGGCGCGGGTGACCGACAGTTTCTCCGGGTTCGCCAGTCGGCTGCCGACGCTGGACCAGTGCGACTATCGTCTGCTCGGTACCAGCGGCACAGTGACGACGCTGGCCAGTCTTCATCTGAAGCTGCCGCAATATGACCGCAAGGTGATCGACGGTCTGATCGTGCCGACGGATTCGATGCGTGAAATCAGCAATATGCTGGCCAATGCTTCACCCGAGGAGCGGGCCGATATTCCGTGCATCGGCAAGGAACGCGCTGATCTGGTGGTAGGTGGTTGCGCCATATTGGAATCGATCCTCGATATCTGGCCGGCCACGCGTGTCGGTGTTGCCGACCGCGGCATTCGCGAGGGCATATTGCGCTCGCTGATGTCGGCGAACGAACGGCACCCCGTCTGATGAGCCGCGGCAGATCCGGAAACAAGCAGCGCGTCAAAACCGCCAAGGGCCGCAAGATCGGTTCCACCCGATGGCTCGAACGGCAGCTTAACGATCCTTATGTGAAGCAGGCGAGAGCCGAAGGCTATCGTTCGCGTGCGGCCTACAAGCTGCTCGAGCTGGACGAGCGCTTCAAACTGGTGCGCAACGCCAGGGCAGTCGTCGATCTCGGCATCGCGCCGGGCGGCTGGGCGCAGGTGATGCGCAAATATGCGCCGAAAGCGGCGGTGGTGGGAATCGATCTTCTGGATGTCGATCCGATCGAAGGCGTGACCATCTTCAAGATGGACTTCATGGATGATGCCGCGCCGGACATGTTGATAGACGCGCTGGGCGGCCGACCGGATCTGGTGCTGTCCGACATGGCCGCCAATACAGTCGGCCACCAGCAGACCGATCATTTGCGGACCATGGGCCTGGTCGAGGCCGGGGCCTATTTCGCCGTCGACAACCTGCAGAAGGGCGGTGCCTTCGTCGCCAAGGTGCTGGCAGGCGGAACCGACAACGAGCTGCTGACCTTGCTCAAGAAACATTTTGACGTGGTAAAACATGCCAAGCCGCCGGCGAGCCGCAAGGGTTCATCCGAATGGTATGTGATTGCCCAGGGGTTCAAGGGCAGGGCGGACGACGCCTAGTCGGCAGCCCGCGCCTTCGCCACCATTTCCTTCAACCCGTCATAGCCGACAGCGCCGACTTCTGTCTGGTTGCCGACCACCCAGGCCGGCGTACCGGTGAAACGCATCTGCTGCGCGACTGCGATATTATTCTCGATCTCGCGCTTCGCTTCGGGTGATGCGATAAAGGCCCGCGCTGCGGCCATATCAAGGCCGACCTCGTTGGCGGCGGCCTCTATGGTTGATGGCGTCGGCCGGCCGGTTGCGAACATGGTTTTGTGGAAGGCGTAATATTTGCCTTGCTTGGCGGCGGCCAGCGCCATCAAGGCCGCGTCATTGCTTGCCTCGCTGAGGATTGGCAATTCGCGGAACACGACTTTGACATTTTTGTCTTCCGCGATCAGCCTGGCGATGTCGCGTTCGGTCTGCTTGCAATAGGGGCAGTTGAAATCCGAATATTCCACGACAATGACATCGCCATTCGGATTGCCGGCAAAGGCGTTGCCCGCAAAGGGCGCTTCAATCTCGGCGCGCACGGAATCGATCGCGGACGCCTTCTGGCGATTTTGCAGGATCTCGACCGCTTCGGGAATGATTTCGGGGTTCTTCAGAATATAGTCCCGGACAATTGCTTCGATGGCTTTCTGTTCGCGGGCGTCGATGCCCGCCGCCAATGCCGCCTCGCTCGCTGCCTCGGTGGAAGACACGCTTCCGCTTTGCCAGAACCAGACGCCCAGTGCCGCCGCTATGGCCAGACCGCCACCTGTCATAATCATCCACTTTCTGTTCGAGACTTCGTCCACAATTGCGTTCTTTCGTTGAGGGATGGCATTGACCGCGGCCACGCGACTTGTCCAGCCCCAAAGGCCGGTTCACACCAATCGTCCGTCAGCGACGGCGGCTGTTTTTTTCGAATTCGGCCTTGGCGATGAACGAGATATCCTGCGCCCTTATCCAGTCAGGTGTATTCTCGGCTATTCCGGCCATGGCGATTTGCGAACTGCGTATGGCACCGGCATAATTGCGTTCCAACAAGGAGCTTTCCGCCGTAGCCAGTTGCGCCCGGGCAATGTCGCCCTGATGGGAATAGACGACGCCCAGCTGGTACCAGGCGAAAGGATTGCGATTATCCTTGGTGACCGCGGCCTTCAGCACCTGGGCGGCCTCGTCGAAATATTGGGGATCTTCGGTGGCAATCAGGGCATGGCCGAACAGACTGGCGATCAGGGGCTGGTTGTTGGTCAGCTGGACCGCTTTGCGCAAGGCGGCCAGCGCTTCGTCCGGCTTGCCGGATTCCAGCAATATCTGGCCCTGCAGCTCGAGGAAATAGGGATCGTCTGGCTCCGACTTGAGCAGATTGTTGACCTCGTACAGCGCCCGATCCGGATAGGCGCTCTTGTGCCAGGCATAGGCGCGCGCATAGCGGGCGGCGACAGACTGGTCGCTTTCGGGATATTCCCGCAGCGTGACAGCGGGGTCTGCGGTAAAGCCGAGCAATTTTGCCTTAACCCGCTGGAAGCGCGCTTCGATGTTGGGGTCCGGCGGTTTGTCCCACGCGGGATCGGCCTGATAGACATCCCTCAAGACGCTGATCCGCTCACCGGACAGCGGGTGGGTGCGGCCATAGCTGTCTTCCTGTGGAATGCCGAGCCGGAACTCGTAATTCTGCAGCCGTTTGAAAAAATCGATCGAGCCCTTGCCGGTAATGCCGGCTTCCGAAAGATAGCGGGCGCCGGCGGAATCGGCGGAGCGTTCCTGCACCCGGCTGAAGGCCAGATATTTGCCCATGGCGGCTTGCTGGCCCGCGGCCAATATCCCCATGCCGGCATCACCGGCGCCGGCCGCAATGGCTGCGGCCCCGAGAATCAGGCTGAGTATCGTGATGCCAGTGGCCGTCTGTATGCCCTCGTCAAACCGGATTGCGTGTCCGCCGGTAATATGGCCCAGTTCATGGGCCATGACGCCTTGCACCTCGTTGGCGCTCCCGGCTTTTTCGATAAGACCGGAATAGAAGAACATCCGTTGCCCGCCGGCCACAAATGCGTTGATCTGGCTGTCGTTGATCAGGATGACCTCGACCTCGTCGGCATCCAGTTCGGATGCTGTGACCAGCGGCGACACCATGTCTGTGAACAGCGCCTCTGTTTCCGCGTCGCGCAAAATGGACTGGGCGGCAACGGGCTGAACGATGATCGAGATCATCGTCAAACACAGGATTATGAAACGGGACAACCGGCCAACGGCAACGCGGCCAATGCGGGAAAACGGAAGAGCAAATTTATTGCGCATGAAATTCCTCAGCATGAAAATCCGGTTGAAGCTGTTTCTCCTGACATTCTTTGTCTTAACCGCGGATGAAAACCGCATCCTTCCCGCCTCGTATATCGAGACGGGAAGGATGCGGGATATTTTATCCGAACGTGCGCTGCCACCATCCTTGGCGAGGCGAACCGTCGCTGGATTCCTTGGCATCGCTGTCCGCCGTCTTGGCTACGGCCTCGTCTTTCGGCTTGGCTGCTGCTTCCTCTTTCGGCTTAGCAACGGCTCTGGGCTTGCGTGGTTTGGCCGGTGCTTTTTCCTTGGCCGCTTTGGTCGCAGGCTTCTCGGCTGCCTCGGCAGTGTCGGCCTTTTTGGCCCGTGACCTAGGCGCTCTTTTTACCGGTGGTTTTTCATCCGCAGGAGCGCTGACGTCGGCGCTGGAAGCTTCGGATTCAGCAGCTGGCTTGGCAGCGGCAGGTTCTTTCGCTTTCCGTGGTGCGCGGCGACGTTTTGGCTTTTCCTCGGTCGCTTCTGCTTCGGGAGCCTCGCTCGTGGCCGGTTGTTCGGCTTCGCTTTTTGCAGAGCGACGCCGACCGCGTGGCTTCGGCTCGGCTTTCGCCTCGGCCTTGTCCTCGCCACCGGTTTCGGTTTCCGCTGCGGGCGCAGCATCTGCCTTGCGGGCGCTGTTGCGACGGCCGCGGGGCTGGGGCTGCGCGGCCTGTTCCTCGGCACCGCCTTCACTCGGCTGCGCAGCGACTTCGTCCCTGGTGTCGCCGTTATTCTCGCCGCCATTTTCAGATGTGCCGGCTTCGGAACGATCACCACCGCGATTGCGTCTGCCACGACGCCGCCGTTTGCGCTTCGGCCGTTCGCCGCCGTCTTCCCGTGCTTCGCTTTCCGTGTTTTCGGAATCGTCGACCGGATCCTCGTCGTCATCCACGATCGGCTCGAACTTCGGCATATTCTTTGGCGGACTGCCGGACCCCTGGATTTCCATCCGGGCACCTTCGGTCTCGCCATCGGGCGCGATTTCGATCGAGACACCGTAGCGGTTCTCGATATCCTGGATTTCGTGGCGCTTGCTGTTCAGCACGTAGATACAGGCTTCCTGGCTGGTGCGCAGGCTGATCTGGCTGGCCTTGCCCTTGGCTGCTTCTTCTTCGAGCAGGCGGAGCGCGGACAGGGCAGCAGACGATGCTGTCCGGACCAGTCCGGTGCCTTCACAATGCGGGCAGACTTTGGTCGAGGCTTCGAGCACGCCGGTGCGCAGGCGCTGGCGGCTCATTTCCATCAGGCCGAAGCTTGAAATCCTTCCGACCTGAATCCGCGCGCGGTCATTCTTCAGCGCTTCGCGCATCGCCCGCTCGACTTTGCGGACATTGCCGCTGCGGTCCATGTCGATGAAATCGATCACAACCAGTCCGGCCATGTCGCGCAATCGCAACTGGCGCGCGATTTCGGCGGCAGCTTCCATATTGGTTTTGACCGCCGTGGCTTCGATACCATGTTCGCGGGTCGACCGTCCGGAGTTGATGTCGATCGACACCAGAGCCTCGGTCGGGTTGATCACCAGATAGCCGCCGGATTTCAGCTGGACTTCCGGCGAATACATGGCCGACAGCTGATCCTCGACGCCATAGCGCTGGAACAGGGAGACCGGATCGGCATAGCTCTTCACACGCTTGCTGTGGCTCGGCATCAGCAGCTTCATGAAGTTTTTCGCCGCCGTATAGCCTTCGGCACCCTCGACCAGCACTTCCTCGATCTCGCGATTGTAAATGTCGCGGATCGCCCGTTTGACAAGATCGCTGTCGCTGTGGATTAGGCTTGGTGCTGTCGCGCTCAATGTCTTTTCGCGGACTTCGTCCCACAGTCTTGCAAGATAATCGAAGTCGCGCTTGATTTCCGGCTTGGTCCGGGAAAGTCCGGCGGTGCGGACGATGCAGCCCATGCTGGTCGGCAGGTTCAGATCGGCAATGATCGACTTCAGCCGCTTCCGGTCGCCGGCATTGTTGATTTTCCGGCTGATGCCGCCGCCATGCGATGTATTCGGCATGAGCACGCAATAGCGGCCCGCCAGGCTGAGATAGGTGGTGAGGGCAGCGCCCTTGTTGCCACGTTCTTCCTTGACGACCTGGACGAGAACGACCTGCCGGCGCTGGATAACGTCCTGGATCTTGTAGCGTTTGCGCAGGGCCATGCGCTTCTGGCGCGCCTGGTCGCTGGCTTTGGGCATGCTGCCCTTGCCGCGTCCCTTTTGCCGGCCACCGCGACCGCGACGGCCGCCTCTGCCTTTGTTGCCATTATTTTTCTCGGCGGCGTCATCCGCATTGTCGTCGGAGTCGCTATCATCTTCATCGTCTTCGTCATCATCGTCGTCGCTGCCGTCTTCCTCGGGGATTTCGCCTTCGGTGACGTCAATCGTATCGACGCTGTCGTCCTTGTCGACTTCCACGAGCGCGGTATCGAGCTCTTCGGTTGCCTCGCTGCGCACCATGTCGGCAGGGGAATCTTCTTCCTCCTCTTCCTGGGCGCGCAGGGCGGCTTCCTCGGCTGCATGTTCGGCTTCTTCTGCCAGCAGCCGTTCGCGATCCTCTGTCGGGATCTGATAATAGTCCGGGTGGATTTCCGAAAAGGCCAGAAAACCGTGGCGGTTTCCGCCATAGTCCACGAAAGCGGCCTGCAGCGAAGGCTCGACGCGGGTTACTTTTGCGAGATAGATATTGCCTTTAAGTTGTTTGTGCTCGGAAGATTCAAAATCGAATTCTTCAATTTTGTTCCCTTTTACGACCGCCACCCGGGTTTCTTCCTGGTGGCGCGCGTCGATTAGCATGCGCGTTGTCATTCAATAGTCTCCTGGCATGGCTCAGAGAGGCGGAGCCTGTCGAGGCCATGCGATATGGTAGGGATAACGGGTTTTCGCGCGCGGTCCTTTGATGAGGGGCGGGCGGCGTTATCCGGTTAATTTCAATTGTTTCGGATAAAAATGCTTCTGCAACAACTGCATGGCCCTGGCCGGTAGCCAAGGTCGTTCCGCCTGTGGAAGCGCTTCCCATATGGAGAGCTTCAAAGCCGGAGATTTCATGCCTCATGTTGCGTCAACCTGGTATATGCCGAATGATTTCCGGCATTTAGTCAAACCGTCTCAGGACTCTTCCCGAGTGGTTTAAATGGACTGCTAGCACCGCTCGCGCGGATCGGCAACACAAACTATATTGTGACGCCAACATATCCGCGCAAGCAAGCGGCTGCCAGTTTATGGCTAACGGCCCGTTAACCCTGTCAATAAACGCGCCATTACGAAAGCATCCTTAATGGCTTGTTCACCGCGTAATGAGTTGTGATTAAGGCAGGAAGCTGAAGCGTATGAAAATTGACTGGACCAAAAAGGGCCGTGCGATGCATAAGCATTCCATGGCACTGGCAACAATTCTGGCTTCTACCCTCCTGATGACACAACCGGCTGATGCCGGATCGGTCCGCCGGATCGAAGCGAGCGGGTCACAGATTACGGTTTCCTTTGACGATCTTGTAGAAGGGGCCTCGACCTTTTCCCTGGTCGGCCCGGACCGCATTGCCATCGACGTGCGCGGCGGCAAGGCCGGGCGGGGCGGCTCTGCAACCGGCATGGTGAAGGCGATCCGCCAGGGACAATATAACCCGAACACCGCGCGGATCGTGTTCGATCTCGACCGGCCCGCGGTGATCAGCGGCGGTCGTTTTTCGAAAGACGGCAAAAGCCTGCAGCTAAGCCTGCAGCCGGTCGCCCAGAACCAGATCGCAGCAGGGCGGAAATCTTTTCTGCCGCCTCCCATGTTCCGGGCCGAGCCGCCACGGAAAAACTACAGTGTCAAAATGCCTCTCGGCAAGCCACGGGATTCGGTCGGTTTGCCGAAAATCGAGGGTCCGAATGATCCAAGTCGCCCGCTGGTGGTCATCGATGCCGGCCACGGCGGCCATGACCCCGGCACCGTCTCCCCGCACGGCGGCAAATATGAGAAGACGGTCGTTCTGGCCATTGCCAAGGCGCTGCGCGACCGGCTGGTCGCCGGAGGACAGGTGCGCGTGGCACTGACCCGTGACACAGATAAATATCTGGTGCTGGAAGAACGCTACGGTATCGCCCGGCGTCTCGATGCGGATCTCTTCATCTCTATCCACGCCGACGCTGCCAGCAACCAGGACGCGTCCGGCGCGACCGTCTATACATTGTCCGAAGTGGCTTCCGACCGGGAGGCGGCGAAACTGGCGGCGCGCGAGAATCGCTCCAATATCATCAACGGCGTCAATCTTGGCGGTGCCAATCACGATGTTTCGTCCATCCTGATCGATCTGACACAGCGCGAGACGCTCAATGTGTCCGCCGACTTTGCCAAATTGCTGATCCGCGAAGGGCAGCGCAAAATCAATTTCCGCACCAATCCGCACCGCTTTGCATCGCTGGTGGTGCTCAAGGCTCCGGACACGCCTTCGGTGTTGCTGGAAAGCGGCTATCTGAGCAACAAGGACGATGTCGCATTTCTCAGTTCTCCGGATGGCAGGTCCAAGGTCGCGGCTGGCGTCGCCAGCGCAATCGAGTCGCATTTCGCCCGAAAACTGGCGATGCGCTGAGATAATATCGGTCCGCAGATTTTGCCCGTGCCGCCGCGTCGTAGCGGCGCGCGCTTTTCATCGATAATCGCTGGAAAATGGGAACAAGGCCGTTTAGATAGCCGAGCCTATGGTAAATGATGCGTCTGATACGGCTGGAGAAAGCCTCGCCTATAAGCTGGAACGTAGCACGGGCAGCTTTTTCGAGCGGATCGAAGATTTCTGGCAGAAGAAATGGTTTCGGTTGCTCGTGGCTTTTGTCGGTCTGTGCATCCTTGGCTGGTTGCTGATCTGGCTGATTTTCGCGCGGGACCTCCCCGATGCGACGGCCTTGCAGACCTATGAACCGCCCTTGCCGACAACGGTCCGCGCCTATGACGGCGAGCCGGTGCACAGCTATGCCCGCGAACGGCGCGTGCAGCTGGAGTTTTCGGAATATCCCGCGCTTCTGGTGCGCGCCTATCTGGCCGCAGAGGACCGCACCTTTTTTGAACATGGCGGACTGGACTATCCCGGCATCGCGACCGCTATCGTAACCAATATCACCAAAAGCGGCCGACCCGTAGGCGCGTCCACCATCACGCAGCAAGTCGCCAAGAACCTGCTGCTGAGCAGCGAAGTTTCCTATCGGCGCAAGGTCCGCGAAGCGATCCTGGCTTACCGGATCGAGGATGTGCTGACGAAAGAAGAGATTCTCGAACTTTATCTCAACCAGATTTTTCTCGGCCGCAATGCTTATGGCGTGCAGGCCGCGGCGCAGGCCTATTTTGGCAAGGATGTCGATGCGCTGGCCCTGCATGAAATCGCCTATCTGGCGATCCTGCCCAAGGGGCCGTCCAACTATCGTCCGGAAGTACACGAGCAGCGGGCGATCAACCGCCGCAATTGGGTGCTCGGCGAAATGCACGAAAATGGCTGGATCACCGACGCCCAGCATCAGGCCGCGATCGCGCAACCGCTTGGAGCGATTTCGCGTTCCGGCCCACGTTTCGAGCGCGTCGGAGGCTATTTTATCGAGGAAGTCCGGCGCCAGCTGATCGAGCAATTTGGCGAGAATGAAAAGGCAGGCCCGTATAGCGTCTATTCCGGCGGCCTCTGGGTGCGCACGTCGCTGAACCCCGAACTGCAGGAATATGCAAAGGACGCCCTGCGCGGCGGCTTGCTGCGTTATAGCAGCGGCAAGGGCTGGACCGGTCCGATCAACAAGATCGAGATTGACGAACAATGGCCGCAGCGGCTTGCCTCGACCTTCATCAACACGGATTATGCGAACTGGCGGATCGCCGTTGCTATCCGGCCCAGCGGCGGCGGCGCGGAAATCGGCTTTACCGACGGGACCACGGGGCGGGTGAATTCCGTTCCTGCCAAGCTGAAGGCCGGCGATATAATCGCCGTCAGCCCTCTCGGCGGCAGCAGCTACCGGCTGGAAAATGTTCCGGAAGTATCGGGCGGTATGGTTGTTCAAAATCCGCGCAACGGCCGGATCTGGGCGATGCAGGGCGGGTTTGACGACCGGATGAGCTCTTTCAATCGCGCCACGCAAGCGGAACGTCAGCCCGGCTCCACGATCAAGCCTTTTGTCTACGCCACGGCGCTCGACAATGGCATGACGCCGGCAACATTGATCGCGGACAGTCCGTTCTGCGTCTATCAATCGGCGTCTCTTGGCCGGAAATGTTTCCGGAATTTCGGCAATTCCCGCAGCGCCGGCGAACAGACGCTGCGCTGGGGCGTCGAACAGTCACGCAATCTGATGACGGTGCGGGCGGCCAATGATGCCGGAATGGAAAATGTCGTCAGGACGATCAAGACGATGGGGATCGGCGACTATCAGCCCTATCTCGCCTTTGCCCTCGGCGCGGGCGATACAACGGTGATGAAGCTGACCAATGCCTATTCGATGCTCGCCAACCACGGCCGGGAACTGACGCCAACGGTGATCGACTTTGTCCAGGACCGCAGGGGCAAGGTGATTTTCCGCGCCGACAAGCGGAACTGCGAGAATTGCAACATGAGCGACTGGGACGGGCAGCCGATGCCGCGTCCGCGTCCCTCTGGCCGGCAATTGATGGATCCGATGACCGCCTATCAGATGATCGATATCTTGCAGGGTGTTATCACTCGCGGCACCGCCCAGAATTTGCGAAGCCTCGACCGTCCCCTGTTCGGCAAGACCGGAACCAGCAGCGGCCCGACCAATGTCTGGTTCGTCGGCGGTTCGCCCGACATGGTTGCCGGCGTCTATCTCGGCTATGACCAGCCGCGCAACATGGGCGGCTATGCCCAAGGCGGCACTTTGGCAGCGCCCGTATTCCGGCGCTTTGCGGAACGGGCGATGGCCGGAATGCCGAAGACTCCGTTTGTCGCGCCCAAAGGCGTGCGCATGGTCCGCGTTGACCGGAAAACCGGCAAGCGCGTCTATGGCGGCTGGCCGACCGACGATCCGAAAGCGGCGGTCATCTGGGATGTGTTCAAGCCGGAAACCGAACCCCGCCGTTCCATCCGCAAGGAAGAATTGCTCGCCCGGCTGGAAGCCCGCAAGGCCCAGTTGCTGGCCGAGCAGGCCGCAGCAGAGGCGCGTGCTCTGGAGGCCCGCCGCAATCGTGGACCGGCCCAGAATGACGACGAATTCCTGCAGGCCGAAGGTGGTATCTATTAGCCGCCGTCGTTCCGGAAGCTGGTGCTGAAGGCGTCGGACATACGGTCTGTGCCGGGCATAGACACGGTCGGCGCGGAGAGCGTCGATATTCTTGCCGAGGTGACCGCCGACGCCTTTCGCGATGATCCGTTCAACAACTGGTTCTTTCACGATTACGCGGCGATGCAACGGACCTTTGGCCTGATGGCCAAGAATATCTACACAGCCAACGGTTTTTGCCAGCTGTTGCAGGATCAGGGGGAGCCGCGTGCGGCCGCCATGTGGACATTGCCGGGACAGAGCGGCGATCTGTCTCTCTCCGCCACGCTGGAACTCTATTGGTCGCTGTTTTCCGGCGGCGGTCTCGCGGCCCTCAAGCGAGGCAAGGCGACCGCCGAGGCGATGGCAAAACATCACCCGAAAGAACCCCATGCCTATCTCTTCACCGTCGGTGTCGCCAGCGCAGGACGGGGCAGGGGGCTGGGGCGACAGCTTCTCGCACCGGTGCTGGAAGCGTGCGACCGGACCGGAACCATGGCCTATCTCGAGAATAGCAATCCGGCGAACCGGCGCTTTTACGCCAGCCTCGGATTTGAAAGCATGACGCTCTTCCACGCGCGGCCGGACAGCCCGCCCATGGAGCCGATGAAGCGAATGCCGCGCTGAAAAGCAGATGCGCCCAATGCATGAAAGCTGCAGGATTGCTCACCGTCAGGCGGCCTGAAATAATTGTGAAACAATTTCGTCATCCACAAGTCATTGTGCCGCAGTAGTTGGCATTCTCGAAAGGTGCTGCAGATCAGTTCATTGCGGCATCAGGGGATAACAAGGGAATTGTAGATGAAAAGCAAGTTTGCATTGATCGCTCTGGCCACCGTGGCTTTGGCAGGCTGTGAGAATCAGGCCGGCAATGGCGCCGGTGGCGGTAGCAGGGACCAGATCCGGATCGTCGGATCCTCCACCGTCTTTCCTTTCGCGAAAGCCGTATCCGAAAATTTTGTCAACATGGCCAGCTTCAAGGCCCCGGTTCTGGAATCAACCGGTACCGGCGCAGGGATGAAGCTCTTCTGCTCGGGTGTCGGCGCGGATACGCCCGATATCGAGAACGCCTCCCGCCGGATGAAAGCGTCCGAATTTGAGCTGTGCCAGTCAAACGGCGTTACAGACATTGTCGAAATTACCGTCGGTATCGATGGTATCGCGGTGGCCCAGTCCAATGAGGGGCCCGGCTTTTCTTTGACCCCTGAACAGGTCTATAAGGCGATAGCAGCCAAGCCGTTCGGCAAGGAAAACACGACCAAGAACTGGTCCGATATCGATCCGTCTTTGCCGTCGATCGCAATCAGCGTCTATGGCCCGCCATCGACATCGGGAACGCGCGACGCGCTGACCGAGCTGATCATGGAAGTGGGTTGCAAAACCGACGCGGCGACCAAGGCGCTCAAGGAAAGCAACGAAGACGAATATAAGGCGGTCTGCCACGATATCCGTACCGACGGGCCCTATCTGGACGCCGGCGAAAATGACAATCTGATCGTGCAGAAGCTGAAGTCCAATCCGAACGCGGTGGGTATTTTCGGCTATAGCTTCCTGGAAGAAAATCAGGACACGGTGCGCGGAATTGCAATTTCCGGCGTGCAGCCAACCTATGATGCGATTGCCTCCGGCGAATATCCCGGTGCCCGGCCGCTCTATATCTATCTGAAGAAACAGCATGTGGGTGTGATCCCCGGCCTGCAGGAATATGTCACGGAATTCGTCAACGCCGGCACCCGCGATGGCTATCTTGTGGCAGCCGGGCTGATCGCCTTGCCGGACGCGCAGCGGTCTGAAATGCTGGGGACGGTGAAAAACCTGCCTTCGCTGAAAAAGGATGTGTTGAAATAGGCCAGCCTGTTTCGTTCAATCCATATCGGAATTGCCGGGTGAACTAGACCCAATGCGGCAAATATCGGAGGGGCTGTTGGTAACGACAGCCCCTCTTTCCATGCGCGGAGCATATGTGCCAGCGGTCAGGGGAGGCCGCGCAAAGCAGGGAAATGCAAATAGGTTGCTTTTTATATGACATTTTTGTTACAATCACTGTTGTTGTAACAAGGAACCCTGATGAACATTGGCGCTGCCCAGCATACTGTAACGGCTTTTGACACGGAAATTCTCGATCTCCGGAAAATGGTGCTCGAGATCGGTGACAAGAGCACTCGCGCCATTGTCCGGGCAATCGCGGCGCTGGAGCGTAACGATCTGGAACTGGCGAAATCCGTGGTCGCAGACGACCGCGAGATTGACGAGCTGGAGCGGCGTATCGACTCCCTCTCGATCCAGACAATTGCCCTGCGCGCGCCGATGGCCGACGACCTCCGCCACCTGATCGCGACCTTCAAGATTTCCAGTATCGCCGAGCGGATCGGGGACTATGCCAAGAATATTGCCAAGCGCGTGCCGCTGGTGGCGCAATCCAGCCGGCAGATCGAGCCGGCAGCGCTGCTGCCCTCGATGGCGAATATCGCGGCCGAACTGGTCCGGGATTCGTTCAAGGCCTATGCCGACGGCGATGTCGATATGGCGGTTTCGGTCTGGGCCAAGGACCAGACGCTGGACCATTTCTACACCAGCATTTTCCGCGCGATCATCACCTATATGGTCGAGAATCCGGCGCGTATCGGGGAATGCGCGCATCTTCTGTTCATTGCCAAAAATCTCGAGCGGATCGGTGACCATGCCACCAATATCGCCGAGCTGACCTATTTTTCCGAAACCGGCCGACAGATGCCTGATCGCAACAAGGGGGACGATGTTGGCGCAATCTGGCCAGACCAGCAGAAAAATACGGATCGTTAGTTTCGATCCCGATATCGGGCAGCAGCTGTCCCGTCTATGTGCGCAGCAGCGCTTCGATGTCTGCACGATAAATGCCGAGGAAGAGAGCGGGGAGGCGGCCGGTCATCCGCGGGCGGATCTTGTCGTCGTCTGTTGCGCGATGGCCAATTCCCGGGTTCTCAATCTGTGCCGTCAGCTGCGCGCCGAGGATGCCGACAGCCGCACATCACTTGTCGTCGTGTCGGCGGACGGGCATGAGAATAACATGATCGCGGCGCTGGAGGCGGGGGCCGACGACTATGTCACGACGCCGTTCAGCGAGCGGGAATTGCTGGCGCGGATCAACAGCCTGTTGCGCCGGTGCGGACCGCCGGATGACGGATCAATATTGCGCTTCGCCGATATCGAGCTCGACAAGGCCGCGGTCCGGGTGTCGCGCGGGGAGACCGCAATCCACCTCGGGCCGACGGAATATCGCCTGCTAAGGCATTTCCTGGAACATCCCCACTGGGTGCTGTCACGCGACAAATTGTGCCGGGCGATCCGCGATGACGAGCGCGAGGTCGACCTGCGCAGCGTCGATGTCCATATCCTCCGGCTCAGAAAGGCGCTGAACGGCGGCGGTCTGACCAACCATATCCATACGATACGCTCGCTCGGCTACTGCCTCGGCGACATCGCCTGACCGCCGCCCGGTGCTGTGCCCGGCAGCTGGCTCAGAAGCTGATCTGGAAGCGTCCGGCCAGCGTATCGACCGAATAGTCGCCATCGCCCGCCGCGAGGATCGCCGCGTTGCTATAGTCGAGCTTGGAATAGGATAGCAGGAAGCGGACATAGTCGACCGGCGTCCAGATCAGCGACGCTTGATAGGCATCCTGCGTGCCACCGGCAAAGCCTGCATCGACCAGATCAAGCCGGTCATAGCGGACATTGACTTGCCACGCGCCAAGACCGCCCTGGCCGACGGGATTGGACACTTTCACGCCCTTGAACACGCCTTCCTTATAGCCGCGCGTGTCGTCGGTGAGGAACAGGCCCGCCTCGACCGATCCGCCGAAGAAGGTCGGATCGGCGAGCGCGCCGCTGCGATTCAGGTTGAGCCAGTGGCCCTCTGCCGCCGCGTGGAACTGTCCGGAAATGACTGCTGCCTCGAGCCCGTAGCTGATCTCTGACTCGGCGTCAGAAATGGTGCCGGTGTCGATGAAGCGCGTGTCGGTGAAATGGACCGCCGGGCGCTGGCGATAGCGGCGCGAGCCGATCGTGTCACCCAGATCGCGATAGTGATAGGACGCCCCGAAATGGGTCTGCGTGTCCCCGAATTTCGGCATAGCCACGGCGCGCACGTCAAAACCGATGCTATTGTCCTCGTCATCGTTGAGATTGTCGATATTGGCGGTAAACACCCCGGCCTGGAACAGCAGGTCCGAGACGCCATATTGCGCGGACAGGCCGACCCGCCGCTCGAAGCCGAAGGCATCGGTATAGCCGGCGCGCTCGATGAAGCTGGTGTCGTTGCTGCTCGACAGCTCTTCCAGCCCCTGGAACGTGTTGTGCTGGCCCGCCGTCACCGTCAGGCCGCCGTCTTCATAAGTGAAAAAGGCGTCGGTCAGATCAATATCATTGCCGGCAAAATCCGCTTCCAGCTTGTAGCCGAAGCCGCCCGGGATTGATCCCGAAGCGCCGAGCCGGATGCGCCGGGCTTCATTGGCAAAGCCGAGACCGGCGTCGTTGATCGACTCCGGCGCGTTGACGGAACCAAAGTCATAGAGCATCCGTCCGCGCGGTTTGAAACTCCAGCCGTCTTCGCCCTTGATTTCCGGCGCGCCCTTGAAGGCGACCTTGACCGGCTTCTGCTGCTCCAGCTTTTCCTCGGTCGCGGCCAGCTTGGCTTCGGTTGCCGCGATCGCGCTGGTCGAGGCCTGCTGCGTCTGCTGCACATTGCCGAGCTGCGCCTTCAGATCGGCGACTTCGCGTTCAAGCTGGTTCAGCTTGCTCAGCAGGGCCGCAGCCTGCTCGGCGGAAATCGTCTCCGCCATGGCCGCCGCGGGATAAAGTCCGATCGCCGCGGTCCCGGCCAGCAGGCCTATCGTCTTGAGCATATGGTTTTTCATAATCGCCTGTCCGTTGCATTTGCGTTGCATGATGGTGAGCGATCTATGACCGGAGCGTTGCCCTTTCATGGCATATTTATTTCACGTTTGTGACAGGGCGCGGCTGGGTGGTGCCGGGCCAGGGTGATGAGGCGGCGGCGCGGGGCGACGGTGAAGGGGGCGCGAGGCGGCGTGCCCTCAACCGGCAGCCGGCAAGCGGCGCTTGCCCTTGGTCCGGCTGGTCAGATGATATTGGAAGCAGCGGTCACAATGATAGGGGCGCAGATCGATGGTCGCAACTTGCGCCGCCGCGATGGCGTCCGCTTCGCTGGCAAAGCGCTTTTTCTTGCGGCAGATGGCGAGGCGGGTGCGCATGGGGTGTGGTTAGGGACTTGCGGGAAAGTGGGCAAGATATGCTTTCCTCCCTGCCGCGCAGCGGTGGGGAGGGGGACCATCCGCAGGATGGTGGAGGGGGCGGTTGGTCTTGGTGGTAGCCTTGGGGAGCGGGGTGACTTTCGGAGGGTTGTTATTGCCGGACGCGCCCCTCCGTCAGCCGTTCCGGCTGCCACCTCCCCATTGCTTCGCAACAGGGAGGATAGTGGGGTCTCCTGCCACTCGATGGGGATTTTTCCTCCCTGCCGCGCAGCGGTGGGGAGGGGGACCATCCGCAGGATGGTGGAGGGGTTCCAACAGGCTTTCCTACAGGCCTTGGCTTGTGGCATATCCCTAGCGGCTCTTTGACAATCAAACCCTCATCCCCCGTTCCTGCAAAAGCGGAAAGGGAGCGCTCGCCGCTGCCCGCTGCTTTCCCCTCTCACCTCGTTCAGCCTTGCTGCTCCAAAACTGAACAAACACCTTTTGCGGGCCTGAAATCCTGCGCGAATGCCGCCCGAAAAACCCCGGAAGTTTTCAAATTCATAACAGTGTAAAGTTTGTAAAGTTCGATTGGCGGCGCGGGATGGAATCGCCGCGAAAATGTCGGGCGCGGGGCGGACGTTTCCTGCTGACAAGGGCTTGCGCCCCTGCTAACGGCTGGCCATGACCGAACGTTCCCATATCCGCAATTTTTCCATCATTGCCCATATTGATCATGGCAAATCGACTCTCGCCGACCGGCTGATCCAGCATACGGGCGGGCTGACCGCGCGCGAGATGAGCGAGCAGGTGCTCGACAATATGGATATCGAGCGCGAGCGCGGGATCACGATCAAGGCGCAGACGGTGCGGCTGAACTATACGGCGAAGGATGGCGAGACCTATGAGCTCAGCCTGATGGACACGCCGGGCCATGTCGACTTTGCCTATGAGGTCTCTCGGAGCCTGGCCGCCTGCGAAGGGGCGTTGCTGGTAGTCGACGCGGCACAGGGCGTGGAAGCCCAGACTTTGGCCAATGTTTACCAGTCGATCGAGCATGATCACGAGATTATTCCGGTGCTCAACAAGATCGATCTGCCGGCGGCCGAGCCGGAGCGGGTGCGCAACGAGATCGAGGAAATCATCGGGCTCGACGCGTCGGACGCGGTGATGGCGAGCGCCAAGTCGGGCATCGGCATCGAGGATATATTGGAGCAGATCGTCGCCAAGATCCCGCCACCGGGCGGTGACCGCAACAAGCCGCTGAAGGCGATGCTGGTCGACAGCTGGTACGATCCCTATCTCGGCGTGGTCATCCTGGTGCGGGTGATCGACGGGGTGATCACCAAGGGGCTGAAGATCAAGTTCATGGCCCAGGGCACCGAGCATCTGGTCGACCGGGTCGGCTGCATGCGGCCGAAGATCGAGCAGCTCCCGGAACTGGCGTCGGGCGAAATCGGTTTTATCACGGCGCAGATCAAGGAGGTCAGCCAGACCGCGGTCGGCGACACGATCACCACGGTGAAGAACCCGGCGCCCGAGGCCTTGCCGGGCTTCAAGGAAGTGCAGTCGGTGGTCTTCTGCGGGTTGTTCCCGGTCGACGCGGCGGACTTCGAGAAATTGCGCGAGAGCATCGGCAAGCTGCGGCTCAACGACGCGAGCTTCACCTTCGAGATGGAGACCAGCGCAGCACTGGGGCAGGGCTTCCGCTGCGGTTTTCTGGGGCTGCTGCATCTGGAAATCGTCCAGGAACGGCTGACCCGCGAATATGATCTCGACCTGATCACCACCGCGCCGTCGGTGGTCTACCGGATCGAGATGAACGACGGCAGCGAGCTGTTCCTGCACAACCCGGCGGACATGCCGGACGTGGTCAAGATCCGCGAGATCGAGGAACCGTGGATCGAGGCGACCATCTATTGCCCCGACGAATATCTCGGCGGCATATTGAAGCTTTGCCAGGACCGGCGCGGGGCGCAGAAGAATCTCACCTATGTCGGTGACCGGGCGCAAGTGGTCTACGAACTGCCGCTCAACGAGGTGGTGTTCGACTTTTACGACCGGCTGAAGAGCATCTCGCGCGGCTATGCCAGCTTCGACTATCACCAGATCGGCCTGCGGACCGGCCAGCTGGTCAAGATGAACATCATGGTCAACGGCGATCCGGTCGATGCGCTGAGCATGATCGTCCACCGCGACGCCGCCGAAGCCCGCGGCCGGCACATGTGCGAGCGGCTGAAGGACCTGATCCCGCGGCATCTGTTCAAGATCCCGATCCAGGCCGCGATCGGCGGCAAGGTGATCGCCCGCGAGACCATCTCGGCGATGCGCAAGGATGTGACCGCGAAATGCTATGGTGGCGATATCAGCCGCAAGAAGAAGCTGCTCGACAAGCAGAAGAAAGGCAAGGCGAAGATGCGCGAATATGGCAATGTCAGCATCCCGCAGGAAGCTTTTATCGCCGCGCTGAAGATGGGCGACGAGGGCTAGCGTCTTACGGCGCCGGCATGCAGATGCCTGTCGACGCCGTCCGGCAACCGGTATGTTGCGGGCCCATGACGGGATCTGCTTTCAAAAGTCGCGGTTTTCCGCGATTGCACTCCGGCGTCCGATCGGTTATGCTTAGCAGATCATAAACACATCGGGGTCGCGACTGATGATCGGGAATGATTATGTTCGGGTTGTTTGAGTCACGGGAACGCCGCCTCAAGGACAAGCGTGAAATCCGCTATTTTTATTCCAAATATGGTGCCGAGGCGCCCAGCGTGTTGCGCGACCGGGCGGATGATCCTTCGCTATCCTCCCGCGATCGGAGCCACTGGGCGCGGCTGGCCCGCAAGGCGCGCCGGCAGAAAAGCGACTGGCTGGCTGACAGCGGGCCCGACTGACTTTATCGACCGACCGCCTGATAAGGGCAGGGTATGATGTCCCCGGGGGCCTTAGCCGGTCCCTTGGCGCGGAAGCGCGCAAAATAGCCGCCCAACTCAGGCCGTTCCATGAAGCCGACCAGTTCGTAGCCGACGGCCTCGAATTCGCAGAACAGCTGCTTTGGCGGAATACCGTGCTGCGTCACATCGCGGTTGACGTCGACCACGATGACTTCCCCGGCGCCACCATCTCCTGCCTTGTCGAGCAGGGCGGGACGCAGGCGCGCGAGGAAGGCATAGGGTTCGCGGACCTCGTGATACATGTGGACCAGGAATATCCGGTCGAAGCTATTCTCCGGCAGCCGCGGATCGTCCGGCGCGCCGAGCTTGATCGAGACATTGTCCAGGCTCTCCCGGTTGACCCGCTCGGCCAGCCGGTCGATCGCTTCTTCGTCGATGTCCTGCGCCAGCACCCGGCCCGCCGCACCCACTTTTTCGGCCAGCCGTACGGTATAATAGCCTTCGCCCGCCCCGATATCGGCGACCGTCATGCCCGGCTCCAGCCCTGCGGCCTTCATGATCTCCTCCGCCTCGCCGCGCTTGTCGCGGGCGGTCTCGGTCGACCATTGATTGCCGGCCAGTTCCGACACCGGTCGCGAAGCCGGCGGATAGGCGCGCGCGGTCTCTGCGCGCATTTCATCCTCGTCGGGCAGCCTTTTGCAGGCGCCGAGCGGCGCGGTCAGCAGCATCAGGGCAGACAGGCCTGCAATCAGGTGGGCAGGCGGCAGCGCGGTTCTGGCGGTGATATTCATCATTAGCGGAAGAGTAGGGGAGCGCGCCGTCCGGTTCAATCCCTGTTTGTGCCCCTCAAGCGCAATGGTATTTTTTGCTGCGCTGGCTCGAGACAGTCTGCTGGATTATTGGCCGGTAATGCAAGGTGCAGCGCTCGGTCGAGAAGCACCAGGGTCACACGGGTCACACCCCCTAAGACTCAAACAAATATTGTGTAAATAATTCTATATAAGCTATTGATATAAAACTGTATATTGAAGAATTCAAAGCTTCTTCGGCGCGACCACGCGATCGGTCGGCGATTGTCTTTTAAAAGGTCCACCGGTCATTTCCGCTTCCATTATGGGCAGCAGGATAATGATCCGCAACCATGTAGGAAAGCGGTTTTCGCGTCGTGTCAGCTATCGCCGGTAGGTTCAAACCGCTCTCCCAAGTTATTCCTATTCGTCCGGCAATCCCGCCAGCACCTTGTCGAGCGTCGCAGGATAGTCGCGGACCCGAATCCCGGTCGCATTGTAGATCGCATTGGTGACTGCGGCGGCAGCACCGCAGATGCCCAGTTCGCCGATTCCCTTGGCCTGGATCGGGCTGGCAAATTCGTCACGCTCCTTGAGCAGCACAACCTCGATCTGCGGCACGTCCAGATTGACCGGGATATGATATTCGGCCAGATCGTGGTTGACGATATGGCCGTCGCGGCTGTCGAAGGCCAGTTCCTCGGTCAGCGCGCTGCCGATGCCCCAGATCATGCCGCCATAGCATTGCGATGTCGCGGTCTTTTCGTTCAATATACGCCCTGCGCCAAATACGCCGAGCATCCGCTTTACGCGCGTCTCTCCGGTTACAGCGTTGACCGCAACTTCGGCAAAATACGAACCGTAGGTCGCCTGTTGCCAGTCTTCCAGCGTCTTACCGGGTTCGATATGGCCAATTGCGGAAATTTCTTCTCCGTCCAATATGTCGGCCAGCGATTGCGCCGAATCTCCCGTTCCCACCTTGCCGTCTGCAAGATCGAGATCGCTTTCATCGCTGCCCAGCTTGTCGGCGAGTTTGCGGCGGATTTCCTCGCAGGCCAGAAAGACCGCCGAGCCGGAAGAGGAGGCGCCCCAGGACCCGCCCGAGCCCGGACCCGCCGGATAATCGGTGTCACCAAGCTTCGTTTCAACCTTGTCCGCCGGCAGACCCAGCATGTCGCAGGCGATCTGCGTCAGAATCGCGTAGGTTCCGGTGCCGATGTCGGTCATGTCGGTCTCGACCACGGCGCTGCCATCTGCCAGCAATGTGACCTTGGCCTTGGCTTCGGACAGGACATTGATCCGGGCGGCGCCAGCCATGCCGTGACCGATCAACCAGTCACCTTCTCGCGTTGCGCCGGGTTTGCGGTTACGCTGGTCCCATCCGAACCGTTTCGCGCCCTCGTCGAGCGCCTCGGTGAACCGGCGGGACGAATAGGGGATATCCTTCTCCGGATGCTGTTCGGGAATATTGCGCTTTCTGAGCTCGACCGGATCGATACCGGCGGCTTCCGCCAGTTCGTCCATCGCATTTTCCAGCACCTGCATGCCGACCGCTTCGCCCGGCGCGCGGACCGAGCCGCCGCAGGTGCGGTTGAGCCGCGCGACTTCGATGCCGAGCCTGCGATTCTTTCCGCCGTACAGGAAATGGGTGGCCTGGGTGACCGGTTCGTAAAATTCCTCGCCCGGCAGATTGGATACCAGACATTCGTGCCCGAGTCCGGTCAGAACGCCGTCCTCGCCGCAGGACAACCGTACATGCTGCCGGGTTTCGGAGCGGCGCACGGTGGTTTCAAAAACCTGCTGGCGCGACAGGGTCACACAGACAGGGCGACCGATTTCCTTCGCCGCAATAGCCGCCGCGACCGCTTCCGCTGAAAGACCCAGTTTCGAGCCAAAGCCGCCGCCGACATAAGGCGAGAGCATGCGGATGTTGTCCGGGCTGATATGCAGCGCGTCGGCCAGTTCGTTGATGTTGAAATTCAGCATCTGGTAGCTGCCGCGCAGGGTCAGCTTGTCGCCCTCCCAGCTGGCGATGGCGCAATGCGGTTCCATCGCGGCGCTGTTATGGCCGGGCGTGCGATAGACCTGATCGACGGTGAAAGCGGCGTCGCGCATCGCCTGATCAAGGTCACCCTGATCCAGTTGGTCATCCTCGGGCTTGTCTGTTTCGGTGCCGGCTGCCTCGGGGTCAAAGGCTGCATTGCCTTCGGCCTCGTAACTGATTTTCAGATTGTTCGCGGCATGGCGCGCCTGTTCGAAAGTGTCGGCTACCACCAGTGCGATCGGCTGGCCGAAATAATCGACCTGCTTCGATCCCTGCGGGGGTGCTTCATTGGCACCGCCTTGCGCCGGTCGCCGCAGCAGGCGATCGTCGGTGATCACGGCGTGTATCGCATCGTCCGCCAGAATCTCGTCTCTGGCCACGTCGGTGACGCGTCCCTTGGAGATTGTTGCGCGCGCCAGAACGCCGTGGACCATGTCCGGGACGTCCCATTCGTGCGCATAGGTTGCCTGGCCAGAGACCTTGAGCGGGCCATCGGGGCGGTCCATCGCTGTCCCGACCAGTCCCTGACGCATATCATCCAGACGGTTGCGAGAGTCCGGTTTGTCCATTTTCCGATGCGCGTTCATGATGCGGCTCCTGTCTGTGTCGCTTCTTTCAGGACGGAAATCAGAACGCGTCTGGTCAGCGGTATCTTGAAATCATTGCTGCCATAGCCCTGCGCTTCGGCGAGCAATTGGTCGGCGGCCTTGCCGAACAGTTCGGCGGAAGGCTGTTGTCCGACCAGCAATTCCTCAACCGCTTCGTCACGCCATGGCTTGTGGGCCAGTCCGCCAAAAGCCAGCGCGACGCCATCTATTGTGTCGCCATCCATTTTTACGATGGCAGCCACCGAGCAGAGCGCGAAAGCATAAGAGGCGCGATCGCGGACTTTCTGGTAAATCTGTTTTCCGTCGACCGGAGGCGGCAGGATCACCGCAGTGATCAGGTCGCCGGACTCGAGGATATTGTCCTTCTCCGGATGGTCACCGGGCAGAAGGTGAAATTCCTGCACCGGAACGTGCCGGATATCACCGGTTTTGTCCTCGATTTCGACCTCGGCATCCAGCGCCGTCATCGCCACCGCCATGTCGCCGGGATAAGTAGCAATACAGGCGTCGCTCGCGCCCAAAATGGCGTGGATACGGTTGAAGCCTTCCATCGCTTGACAGCCGGAGCCCGGCTCGCGTTTGTTGCAGGGCATCGCGGTATCGTAGAAATAGTAGCAGCGAGTACGCTGGCACAGATTGCCGCCGGTGGTCGCCTTGTTGCGCAGTTGCCCGCTCGCGCCGGCAAGAATGGCGCGCGACAGGACAGGGTAATCGTCACGGATGCGCTTATCGGCGGCGCAATCGCTGTTGGTCACCAAAGCGCCGATCCGCAGACCGCCATCATCGGTCTCGCTGATCTCGGAGAGATCGAGCCGGTTGATATCGACGAGCTTGTCGGGCGCCATCACCTCGAGCTTCATCAGGTCGAGCAAATTGGTCCCGCCGGCGATAAAGGTCGCATCATTGGCTGCCTGGGCGGTTGCATCGGCGCGCGCGGTGGCTTTCGCATATTCAAAGGGCTTCATGACTGTTCTCCGGCGGCCTGACGGATCGCATTGACGATATTGGGATAGGCGGCGCAGCGACAGAGATTGCCACTCATCCGTTCCGATATCTCTTCGTTGCTCAGTTCAGCGGAACCGTCGAGATCGTCGGAGACAAAGCTTGGCCATCCGGCCTTGGCTTCCTCGATCATCGCCGTGGCCGAGCAGATCTGGCCCGGCGTACAATAGCCGCACTGGAAGCCGTCATGCGCGACAAAGGCCGATTGCAGGGTCGACAGATTGTCCGGCTGGCCGATACCCTCGATTGTCGTAATCTCGTCACCGTCATGCATGCAGGCCAGGGTCAGGCAGGAATTGACCCGCCGTCCCTCGACAATCACCGTGCAGGCACCGCATTGACCATGGTCGCAGCCTTTCTTGGTCCCCGTCAGCCCGAGATGGTTGCGGAGCGCATCTAGCAAGGTGACGCGGCTGTCCGCCTCCAGCTTGTACGTTTTCCCGTTTACGACAAGTTCGGTGCTTTCCATATGACGGCGTCCTTCCCAAGAGTGGCGACGTGACATGCGCGAACTGGCCAGAGACAAGGTCTCGTATCTGTGATGATAGTCAGCTGCGGGTCGATATCGCGTAGAGTCTGCCTGTCCTACGTTTTGGGCGGGCCATTGGTTCCATTCGGGATGGATTTAGGCACGGCTTGCGGACGTGGTGTAGCCGTGGCGGGGGTGCGCGGGTGTTGGTTTCTGGCTTGAAAATTAAGGTTGAACCGTTCTGTTCGAGTTGGGCTTGTCGAAGCATGGTTCTCGGTTGGACGCGGTCCTTCGACGGGCTCAGGACGAACGGGGTGGGGGCATGGTCTTGTTCCCCTGCGCAGGCAGGGGGCGATCTCTTGTCTTCTCCAGTTTAAAGAATGGAGGGCGCGCAGCGCTCAAGCTGCCGCGCAGCTCGATCTGCCACCAATGGTTTCTGGCTGTATTTCTGGAGATGGACCCCTGCCTGCGCAGGGGCAAAGGTTGCCTAATCCACATCCTCGACATCGACCGCTTCGCCCGTCACCTTCTGTGCGAGCGTCGCCGCGATGAAATCGTCCAGCGCGCCGTCGAGCACATCACCCGGGGCGCTGCTGGTGTGGCCGGTGCGCAGGTCCTTGACCATCTGATAGGGTTGCAGGACGTAGGAGCGGATCTGGTGGCCCCAGCCGATTTCAGTTTTGGCTTCATATTCGCCAGAGGCTTCGGCTTCGCGGCGTTGCAGTTCGGCCTCGAACAGGCGCGCTTTCAACATGCCCATCGCGGTGGCGCGGTTCTTGTGCTGGCTGCGGTCATTCTGGCTGGCGACGACGATCCCGGTCGGCTGGTGGGTGATGCGCACGGCGCTGTCGGTGGTGTTGACGTGCTGGCCGCCGGAACCGGAGGCGCGATAGGTATCGATCTTGAGATCGCTCTCGTTGATCTCGACCTCGAAACTGTCATCGATCACCGGATAGACCCAGACGCTGGAAAAGCTGGTGTGGCGCTTGGCGGCGCTGTCATAGGGCGAGATGCGGACCAGCCGGTGCACGCCGCTTTCGGTCTTGGCATAGCCATAGGCATTCTCGCCCTTGACCTCGATGGTGGCGGATTTGATCCCTGCCTGGTCGCCGGCCTGATAATCGACCATGGTGACCTTGTAGCCGCGTGCCTCGGCCCAGCGCTGGTACATGCGCAGCAGCATTTCGGCCCAGTCCTGGCTTTCGGTGCCGCCGGCGCCGGCGTGGATTTCGATATAGGTGTCGAGACTGTCGGCCTCGCCGGAGAGCAGGGCCTTGACCTTATCGCGGTCGGCGCGGGTTGCGAGTTTTTCGAGCGTGGCGACGCCTTCGTCGGCCAGACCCGCGTCGCCTTCTTCCTCGGCCATTTCGATAAATTCGAGCGCGTCGTCGCGTTCCTGCTGGATTTCCTGCGCGGCGCTGATCGATTCATCGAGGCGGCGGCGTTCGGTCATCACCGCCTGGGCGGCGCTCTGGTCGTCCCACAGGGTCGGATCCTCGACCCGGGCGTTGAGCTCGTCGAGACGACGCAGGGCAACATCCCAATTGAGGGCGGTCTTGATCAGGGTAAGAGCGGCGTCGATCCTGTCGACAAAGGCTTGCGCGTCGGCACGCATGATATTCTCCAAAACTAGTGGCAGCAGCGATTAGACGATATCGGCGGGAAGTAAAGTATTGTGGGGAGGGCGAAGGCGGTTTTCCTTCGCATCCTGCGGCGGTGCGAAAGGCCGCCGGGATCGGAAATCCGTGGCTATCGGCTGGACCTCAATGGCGAACGGGTTCCGTAACGTCCGTGAAGACAGGAGCGGGGCCAGATATCCCGCTCGCGCCTCCCGCCCGCGGAAGTCCGCTATTTCCTTTGCTATCAGCATCTTGTTGCAGTAGCCTGACGGCGGGAGGACAGGTTTACACACTTCGCCTTAGGGGAAATGGCTTGTTCGATGAAATGCTGGGTAGCGACGGAAACGCTCGCGAGCCCTATATTGCCTATAAAAACTGGCTGGACGGTGAAGATACCAAGCGTCTCCATCGCAAATCCGAGGACGCCGAGGCTTTTTTCCGCAGGACCGGTATCACCTTCAATGTCTATGGCGAGGACGAGGGCGACGAGCGGCTGATACCCTTCGACGTCATCCCGCGGATATTGTCGGCCGGCGAATGGCGCAAATTGTCGCGCGGCATCGAGCAGCGGGTCAAGGCGATCAACGCCTTTCTCTATGATATCTATCACCGCCAGGAGATTTTGCGCGCAGGCCGGATACCGGTCGAGCTGATCGCTAATAATATTGCTTTCCTGCCGCAGATGATCGGCGTCGATCCGCCCGGCGGGATTTACACCCATATCATCGGTACCGATATCGTCCGCACCGGGCCGGGCGAGTTCTACGTACTCGAGGACAATGCACGGACACCTTCCGGGGTGAGCTATATGCTGGAAAACCGGGAAACGATGCTGCACATGTTCCCCGAACTGTTCGCCAAGATCGGCGTGCAGGAAGTGAGCAGCTATCCGAACAATCTGCGCCGGTCGCTCGCCGCCTGCGCGCCGCCGCAATGTACGGGCAAGCCGGTGGTTGCTGTTCTGACGCCAGGCATCCACAACAGTGCCTATTTCGAGCACAGTTTTCTCGCCGACCAGATGGGTGCCGAACTGGTCGAGGGCCATGACCTGAAGATCGTCGACGGCCGTGTCGCGATGCGCACGACGCAGGGCTATACGCCGATCGATGTGATTTACCGGCGGATCGACGACGATTATCTCGATCCGCTGAATTTTCTGCCCAACTCGATGCTCGGCGTGCCCGGGATCATGGATGTCTACCGGTCCGGCGGGATCACCATCGCCAACGCGCCCGGTACGGGGATTGCCGATGACAAAGCGCTCTATTCCTACATGCCGGACATTATTGAATTCTACACCGGCCAGAAACCGCTGCTCGAAAATGTCCCGACATGGCGCTGTTCGGAGAAGGACCAGCTGGACTATGTGCTCGAGCATCTGGCGGAACTGGTGGTCAAGGAAGTGCACGGATCGGGCGGCTATGGCATGCTGGTCGGCCCGGCGGCGTCCAAGAAGGAAGTCGAGGATTTCCGTGCCAAGCTGATCGACAATGCCAGCAATTATATTGCCCAGCCGACGCTGGCGCTTTCGACCGTGCCGATCTTCACCGAAAAGGGTCTGTCGCCACGGCATGTCGATCTGCGGCCGTTCGTGCTCGTGTCGCCCGATCGTATAGATATTACACCCGGCGGACTGACCCGCGTTGCGATGACCGAGGGATCTCTGGTGGTCAACAGCAGCCAGGGCGGGGGGACCAAGGATACTTGGGTGCTGGAAGAATGAGGGGGCAGGGATCATGCTAGGCAAAACCGCCGCCAGTCTGTTCTGGATGTCGCGTCTGCTCGAGCGGACAGAGAATAGCGCGCGTCTGATCGAGGCGGGCTTTCGCATCGCGCTGACCCACTCCTCGTCTGCGTCCGACGAATGGGCGTCCATCCTGGCCTCGTCGGGCGCCAAGAAAAGCTATCTGGCCAAACATGCCGACTATAGTTCGGCCAAGGTGATCGACTATCTTTTGCGCGACAACGACAATCCCGGCAGCGTCATCTCGTTGATCAAACAGGCGCGGGACAGCGCACGCACCGGACGGATTGCCCTGACCCGGGAGGTCTGGGAAGCCACCAACGAAGCCTGGATGAACCTGAAGACGGCTTTGTCCAACCCGGTAGAAGAACGGGATTTGCCCGAGGTGCTGGCGGTCATCCGCAAGCAAAGTTCGCTGGTACGCGGTGCCGTACTGGGGACGATGCTGCGCAACGACGGGTTCAATTTCATCCGGCTCGGTACGTTCATCGAGCGGGCCGACAGCACTGCCCGGATATTGGACGTCAAATATTATCTGCTGCTGCCTTCTATCGCCCAGATCGGCACCGCAGTCGATAATGTCCAGTGGGAAACGATATTGCGATCGGTGTCCGCGCAACGGTCCTATCGCTGGCTCAACGGTTCGGATATCAGCGCCCTGAGCGTCGCCGAATATCTGATCCTGCATCGCCAGATGCCGCGTTCGCTGGCATTCTGCTACGCCCAGATATCCGACAATCTCGGATATCTGGAAAACGAATATGGCAGCGAAGTCACCTCGCACCGGCTTGCCACCGATATTTGCAACCGGCTGCTCGGCCAGCCGGTCCAGAATATTTTCGAAGGCGGGCTGCACGAATTCATTGTCGAATTTCTGGCGGCCAACAACAGCCTCGCGGCGCAGATCGAGAGCGACTATAATTTTCAAGACAGGATTAGCTGAACATGCTGCTGAAAATTGAACACGAGACCCGCTATAATTACGACCGGCCTGTGCAATATGGCCTGCAACAATTGCGCCTCCGCCCGAAGGAGAGAGCCGGACAGCGGATCGTCGACTGGAATATCGAGATCGAGGGCGGAGCGCTGGAACTGTCGTTCGAGGACCAGCACTGCAACCATGTCGATCTGATCAATATCGAGCGCGGGCGCAGCGAGATCATCATCCGCTGCACCGGCGAAGTGGAGAATAGCGACGGCAGTGGGGTCATCGGCAGGCATGCCGGATTTGCGCCCTTGTGGTATTTCAAGCGGGCAAGCGCGCTTACCAGGCCGGAGGATAGAATCGCCAGACTGGTCGCATCGCTGGATCAGGATTATGAGGATGACATAGTCCGCCTGCACGCCCTTTCGGCGGCGGTCACCGACAAGGTTGCCTACGAAACGGGCAAGACCGACGCCGAGACCACTGCCGAGCAGGCGCTCGCCATCGGCGGCGGCGTCTGTCAGGATCACGCCCATATATTCTGTGCGGCGGCGCGTTCGCTGGGCTTTCCGGCGCGTTATGTGTCGGGATATCTGATGATGAGTGACCGGATCGATCAAGATGCGACGCACGCTTGGGCGGAGGCCTATGTCGAGCATATCGGCTGGGTCGGCTTCGACATATCCAATGGCTATTCGCCGGACGAGCGCTATGTCCGTATCGCAACGGGCCTGGATTATCGAGACGCATCGCCAATTACCGGATTGCGTTATGGCGCGGGCAGCGAGGATATGATTGTCAGCCTGCAGGTGCAGCAGTAGAGAGACAGGCAATTCTAATCAGGGACAAACATTACCAATGACCTATTGCGTGGCACTGCGGATGAAAAGCGGCCTTGTTTTCATGTCGGATACGCGCACCAACGCCGGTGTCGACGATATCGCCCAGGTCAAGAAACTGACCAGCTGGGAAGTGCCGGGCGACCGCGTGATCACGCTGCTTTCGGCGGGCAATCTGGCCACCACCCAGGCGGTCGTGAGCCTGCTGGACGAACGCGGCAAGCATCCGGACGATCGCAATCCGTCGATTCTACAGGCCCCGTCGATGTTTCAGGTCGCGACGATTATCGGCGACACTTTGCGCGAAGTGGTCAAAACCTATTCTCGCGAAGGGCAGGAAGCCAAGTCTCCCTTTGGTGCAACGCTGATTCTCGGTGGTCAGATCCACGGCAGCGATCCGCGGCTTTTCATGATCTATCCAGCCGGAAATTTCATCGAAGCCAGCGATGACAGCCCCTTTTTCCAGAGCGGCGAAACCAAATATGGGCGGCCGATACTGGTCCGTGGTTTCGATCCGGACATGTCCTTTGAAAATGCCGTGAAACTTTTGCTGGTTTCGTTCGATTCGACCATCAGAGCCAATCTGGCGGTGGATTTGCCGCTCGATATGCAGGTCTATGAAGCCGACAGCTTTGCGATTACCCACCAGCAACGGGTCGAAAAAGACGATCCCTATTTCCAGACTATCTCCGAAGGATGGGGCGATGCACTGAGAAGCGCGTTCCAGTCGCTTCCCGATTTCCGCTTCGAAAGCTAGCCGAAGCGCCTTTTTCCGGCCATCGCCCGGTGCGCCATCGCCATCGTGGTCAGCTGGGCGTTGACGCGGATGCAGCTGGGCATCACGCTGGCATCCGCGACATAGCAATTGGTTGTATTGTGAACCCGCTGGTTGAGATCGACGACGCCCTTGTGCGGGTCCTCGTTGATCGCGTTGCCGCCGTGAGGATGGGAACTGGACAACACCACGTCATCAGGTTCAACAATGGCCTTCTGGTAAAAGGCGTCAATCTCATCGTCGCTCATATCGCGGGTTAGCGTCTGGCCACGCAGTAGCGCAGGATAGACTTCGATCGCGCCGTTGAGGAAATGGACTTTGGTCATCGCCGCAAGCGCGCGGCGCAGGAGCGCCAGTTCGTCCTCACCGATTTTCAGATTGAGCTTGCCGTTCTTCATATAACCGAGCCGGTCTGCCGGAAACAGGACGCCGGCGGAGACAAGACGGTTGTAGTTTTTGAGCCGGTCGAAATGGTCCTCGAACCAGCCGGGCACTAGAGTGGCCATGCTCATCGGCGGCTGGAAATGGCTTTCGATGAGGAAGTCGCCACGATCGACATAGGTTGCCATCTGGTCCTCGTTCCAGACGTTCATATTCATGCCTTCGGGCATCAGGGCGACGACCGGGCAAGCGATGTTGAGAGAAATATTGCTTCCCGATTGCAGGATCCCGCTATTGTAAAGCAGATTGCTGGAGGCGAGGGCGCCAGCCGCCACGACCACACCTTTGCGGGCGCGAATGGTTCGCTTGCCGCCGTCGCGGAGGCGGATTTCAACGGCGTGCGCGATGCGTTTGCCGTTGGCGCCGTCGTCCCACAAAATTTCCGTCGCCTCCGCCCGGTCCAATATCCGGGCCGGCTTGTCGTGGGCGTCACTTGTTGCATGCGCCAGATAGCTTTCGGGCATCGCCTTCTTCCGCCCATAGGGACAGCCGGTATTGCAATAGCCACAATAGATGCATTCGCTGTCAGGCGTGGGCGGACCGTAATTTTTCCGGAACCAGGCGGTGACTGCCTTCTTGTCCATCGGATCGTCTGATCGCGCGGCATATTTTTGCCAACCGTCGATCAGATGGGGTCCGTTGTTGCGGCCGAGAATCGGGTCGATTTCGGAGACTTCCAGCGCCTCCTCGACCGCTTCGTAGCTTTGCGCCAGCTCTGCTTCGCTGATCGGCGCGCCCAGCCTGGCCCAGGTGTCATAGACATCTTCGGCATCGGGATGAACCAGGCCCTCCTGCTTCATCCGCAGGCAGATACCGTTATTGATGACGGTGGAGCCCCCAACCACGCGCCCCTGAAAAACGATGATGTCCCGGTCCGATGTGGTTTGCAGCGCGCCGTCCTTGAACAGCCGCGCGGTCATCCGCGCTTCTTCATGGGTAATACGGGACGAAGGATAATGGCTGCCCGCTTCGATGATCAGCACCTCATGCCCCTCGTCGACAACCGCCGCAGCCGCCACCGCGCCGCCCGCGCCGGAGCCGATCACGATAACGTCGGTTTCCTCCGGCACGGCCTGATGGCCGACAAAGGCTCTTGCGGTAAGATCCCGTTCCGTTTTTCTTCGGACCGGACGCTCGCCAGGCCCCGTGCGGTCACGGCGCGCCGGCAGTTCGAAATCGAGATCGGCGAGCACCGGATTGTCAAAATTCTCCTCCTCGTCGCCGTGCTGCCAATGTCCGTAATAGCCCGCCAGAATCACGCCCTTGGTCCGCGCGATATCCTGGAGGAGGTCGATTCTCGCCTTTTGCAACCGCCGCCGTATCAGTCTTTTCCGAACACCCGGCGACGCGGCGAGAAATATGGGACCGCCGAGAACGGCCAGCAGACCGTAGAGCGCCATGCCGATTTCGGCCGGTTTGTCACCGTCGATATTGGAGAAATGCTCCTGCAGATTATCGACAACCTGATCGGCGGATATCGCCATTTTCCGGTTATGGAACAGGGCCTCTGCCATAGCCTTGATCATCATGGCCTGCAGTCGGTTGAACGGTTTCTGCAATTTTCATCTCCCTCGGTGCGACCCAAGGTGTTTGTTGGTTCAGGCTATTCTGCCGGTTTGCCCTGATCGACAATGATCCCCAGGCCATCGCCATCGGCACCCGCCTTGAACCGGCGTCGAACTTCCCCGCCAGCCAGATCGACTTCCGCAATAATATCCGGACCGGTTTCCGCTACATATAATATTTTCCCGTCGGGTGAAAACAAGATCGTCACTTGCTGCGATTCCGCGGTTCCGCTCACCTCGATCTCGCCAATGGGCTGGAATGCCGCCACATCGAATAAGCCCAGCGCCCCGTCGCCCAGATTGGATGTTACCGAGGTGGTGCCGTCCGGACTGATCGCGACGCGGATAGGGAATTTCCCGGTCTCTATATAGGCAAGTTGGTCAAGACTGTCGGCATCAAATACGCGCAGCCGGTCGCCCCGGCGATCGGCCACCCAGATGGATTTTCCATCGGGAGTGATCGCCAGTCCTTCGGGTTCGGTTCCCGCCGGTAAATCGGCGATCTTCGTCATCGTCCCGAGATCGAGAACGCTCACCGTTCCCGATTGCATATTGGAGACAAAGGCGCGGCTTTTGTCGGGCGTGACCGCCAGCATATGGCTGCCTTTCTGTCCCGTCGCCAATGCGTAGATCTCCCGCTGTTGCGCCTCGCCCGTTGGTGGAGAAACGATGGTGATATTGTCGCTGCCTTCGGTGGTGGCGATGATCCGGCCATCGTCTAGCCAGATGATGCCATGGGGACGCTTGCTCGGAGCAAGGGATATTGTTTCTATCTTGTCTCTTGCGGCGATGTCGAAAATATCAATCGTTTCCCCGCCATAAGAGACCACTGCGGCGAGCCTGCCGTTGGGGGATATGGCGATCTCGTGCGGCTGATGGCCGGTATTGCGGCGCGCAGTTTCAAGGCCGGTTTCCAGATCGATGAAGCTCAGGCTGTCTTCGCCCTTGTTGCCGACCAATAGCGTGCCGGAGATCGCGCTGGTTTCCGGAGCAGCGCCTGCAACGGACCATGTGCCACCGGCGATCGCCAATATTGCCGCGCAGGAAAACAGATATTTCTTGGCTATCATCCTGTGACTCTCCCCCCAATGTCTTTCAGGATAACAGCTAATTATCCATTTTCCATATCTGATTTTGATATGATGGCGATCCGCAACTCCCGTCAAGGCAAGGTCGATGCGGAAAATTTGCTTCACACGGGCTCAATCGGTTGTCGTCGCGCCGGCAATATCCGAAGAAATTGCGCCCTGCGCGGACAAAATGGAGCCGCGTCAGGGCACAAGACGTTGCATCATCTCCATGGATGTTGTTATCGTCGGCTCACGATACGCGCCTATTCGCGAGGCCGTGCAAATCGGCTGGTGAATCCCGATAGATATTTGTGGTGGAAAAAATGAACAAAAAGATCAAAGCCGCAATAGCTGCAGCCTCCCTGTTGGCAATGGGCGCCACCGAGGCGGGCGTAGGGATGGACCCGGAAAACCCGACGTGTCCGCGCTATCCCAACTGGTCATCCAACAAGAAAATGGAACTGACCACCGTCGACCGCCAGGGTTCCAAGATTCTGCTTGCTGAAGGCGTTGTGGATGAAGGGCTGCCCAAACGAATGGATAAGATGCTCAAGGATAATCCGGATATTGCGGAAATCTGGTTGCGGTCCCCGGGCGGAAACGCGCGGGCCGGTAACGAGGCGGGGCAGGCCATTCGCCAATTTGCCAAAAATAACGGCAGTCTGCTAATCACTCGTATCCCTTCCGGCTGGACCTGCTTCAGCGCATGCAATTTCGTGTTCATGGGCGGGCGGGCCCGGATCATTGATCAGGGCGGACATTTCATGGTCCATATGTTCACCATGACCGGCGACAGGAACGCGATAAATTACAGCATTGAGATGGGCACCGATTCCACGGTTGGTCTGATCAGCGAAGTGGAACAGGAAAGCGCGTTGCTGGCCACCGAAGACAATGATTTCCTGATCCGCATGGGTGTCTCGCGCAAATTGCTGTCTGAAGTCATGTACAAGACCAATGCAGTCAAAAGCGAGGATGGCGACACGGCCACCCGCCGTTGCCTCTCTCCAGAGGAAGCGCTCCGCTATAATGTGGCAAATGTCAGCGACTAGAGTTTCGACTTGCTATTTGTGGCTCCGCAAAAATGAGAGCGCCCTTTTGCTTTTCTTTTGAAATTATGACGTTAGCATGACCGGATAATCGGGCGAGCCAATTGGGGAGGCAGGACGATGCGTCATATTGCGATCATAGGATCGGGACCCGCAGGATATTATTCCGCGGAAGCGGCGCAGAAGAAATTCGGCGAGGATGTCGCTGTCGACATCATCGATCGCTTGCCCGTTCCCTTCGGCCTGATCCGCACCGGCGTCGCACCCGACCATCAATCGATCAAGGCGGTGTCGCGGCGTTACGAAAAAACCAATCTCGGCGACAATGTCCGCTTTGTCGGCAATGTTACCGTTGGCGAGGATGTCAGTGTTGCGGAACTGCAGGACCTGTATGATGCGGTGGTCCTGGCAACCGGCGCACCGAATGACCGCGCTCTGGATATCCCCGGCAGCGACCTGAAGGGTGTCATCGGCAGTGCCGCCTTTGTCGGATGGTATAATGGCCATCCGGATTTTAAGGACCTTGATCCGCCATTGAACGCCAAATCGGTCGCGATCATCGGCAATGGCAATGTCGCACTCGATGTCGCGCGGATATTGGCAAAGACGGAAGATGAGTTCGCGGGCAGCGATATTGTTGGCCATGCGCTTAACGGCCTGAAGGCGAGCAAGGTCGAGAAGATCACCTTTCTCGGACGGCGAGGGCCGCATCAGATTGCAATGACGCCGAAGGAACTGGGCGAATTGGGGCAACTGGAACGAGCGAGACCGGTCGTCGACGGGGAGGATTTTCCGGACCTTGGTGATGATGCCATGCTCGAGCCGGGAATGCGGAAATCGGTGACGCATTTGCGCAATTTCCAGATCGAGGCGGCCGATGCGCAGCATAAGCCAATCGAGATTGTCTTCGACTTTTTTGCAATGCCGGTCGAAATTCGCGGCGATGATAAAGTCGAAAAACTGATCGTTGAGAGAACCGAGCTCGACAAGGACCTGCGCTCCGTCGCCACCGGAGAACGCTACGAACTTGATTGCCAGATGGTGATCAGCTGCATCGGCTATCGGACGCCGCCGATTGAGGGCGTGCCCTATGAACATGGCCGCGGTCGCTTCGCCAATACCGATGGACGGATATTGCCGGGCCTCTATTGCGTCGGCTGGGCGCGCCGCGGGCCTTCGGGCACTATCGGCACCAACAAGCCCGACGGCTTCGCGATCGTCGATGCAATCGCAGAAGATATTGGCTCGGGGGCCGGCAAGAAAGGACGTCCAGGGCTGGACCGACTGTTCGAGAAACGCGGCGTAGAGGCGGTCACTTTCCGCGACTGGAAAAAAATCGAGGAAGCCGAAATCGCCCGGGCCAGAGAAGGCTCACCGCGCGAGAAATTCACCGATATCGCCGACATGATCGCGGCGCGGGATTAAGCCGACAACCACCTCCGCAAAATCGTGTTCACTTTCTCCGGGGCTTCCTGTTGTACCCAGTGCGATACGCCGGGCAGACGGTGCAGTTCGAGATCGGGTACCCATTGTTCTGTACCATCGGTGCAGCGGATATCGATGGCGGTATCTTCCTCTCCCCAGATCATCAGGGTGGGAATGGTCACCATGGCATCGCCAGTCTCCCGCGCGTCTTTGGTGCGGAGCAGGGCGCGGTAATAGTTGATCATCGAGCGTAGAGCGCCGGGGCGGCGGGCGGCGTCGGCGTAGACCTGCAACTCGCTGTCGGGGAAACGGCTTTTGTCGACAGCCATTTTGGAGAAGGCCTCCTTGACCGGCTGGGCCCGATTTCTTCCGAGCAACTTTTCGGGCAACCACGGCAGCTGGAAGAAGAAAATATACCAGCTTTTCTTGAGCTGATACCAATGTTTCATTTCCCGCTGGGCGCATTTGGGATGGGGCACGTTCATGATGACCAGCCTGGTTAGCGGCCGGATTTTCTGGATCGCGAACTGCCATGCGATGATCGCGCCCCAGTCGTGGGCGATCAGGGTGACATCTTCCGCGCCGCTGGCATCTATCAAGGCGGCAACGTCCTGGACCAGCGTGTCGAGGCGATAGGCCTCGACACCCTCCGGCTTGCTGGAACCGCCATAGCCGCGCAAATTGGGAGCCCAGACTGTATAGCCCAGTTCCACCAACAGAGGGATCTGGTGCCGCCATGAGTAATTCAGTTCGGGGAAGCCGTGCAGACAGAGCGCAAGCTTCTTGCCTGTGCCGGCCTTTGCAATTTCAAATGTCTGGCCGTTGGCGTCGACCCAATCAATCGCAATGCCGCTCGCCGGATCGGGCTGCCATGATATTTTCTCTGTCATAAGTACATGCTAGCAGCAGGCGGCTTTAACCATCCAGTTAAATCTGTTAAGCATGCAGAAAATAATAAGGAGAGACTCGATGCATGACTTGGTAATTCGTGGCGGTACGGTGGTTGACGGCACTGGCGGCGCGCCCTTCGTGGCTGATGTGGCGATTGATGGGGATCGCGTTTCGCTGGTCGGAACGGTTGCGGCGCAAGGCCGTGAGGAGATTGATGCATCGGGAAAATTTGTCACGCCGGGCTTCGTCGACGTGCACACCCATTATGACGGGCAGGCGACCTGGGATGATGAAATGGCGCCCTCGAGCTGGCACGGAATCACCACCGTCGTGATGGGCAATTGCGGCGTCGGTTTCGCGCCGGCGCGGCCCGACCGGCACGAATGGCTGATCAATCTGATGGAAGGCGTCGAGGATATTCCTGGCACCGCGCTGGCCGAAGGGATGAGCTGGAACTGGGAAACTTTCCCTGAATATCTTGACGAGCTGGAAAGAATGCCACGCACCGTCGATGTCGCAACCCATGTGCCGCATGGAGCGGTCCGTGCCTATGTGCTGGGTGACAGAGAGAAGCCCGGCGCGGTTCCTACCGAAGACGAAATCGAGCAGATGTCGAAGATCGTCGAGGATGGCCTGAAAGCCGGCGCTCTCGGATTCTCGACTTCGCGGACGATCCTGCATCGCAGCATCGACGGAGAGCTGGTTCCCGGCACGACGGCAACCAAGGAAGAGCTGATCGGCATCGGCCGCGCGATGGGCCGGGTCGGCTATGGCGTGTTCGAAATGGCGAGCGATCTCAACAAGGAATGGGACGAATTTGGCTGGATGGGCGACCTCAGCCGCGAAACCGGCATGCCGGTGACCTTTGCGGCGCTGCAGTCGATCGCCAAGGAGCAGTCGCTCGATGAACAGATCGCCAATATGCGGGCGGAAAATGACAATGGTGCCAATATCGTTGCGCAAATCGCGCTGCGCGGAAACGGCATCATCATGGCCTGGCAGGGCACGGTGCATCCCTTTGTCCGTCACCCGAGCTGGATGGCGATGGAAGAGCTGGGCTGGGACGAGAAATATGCCAAGCTCAAGGATCCGGCGTTCAAGGCGCAATTGCTGAGCGAGACTGCCGAGATGCCGGAGCAGGTCGATATTGTGCCGGTCTTCATGGTGATCACACAAGGCTGGGCCGCGCAATTCGAGATGGACGAGGATTTCGACTATGAACCGCAGGCCGACGAAAGCATCGCCGCGCGGGCGGAAGCTGCGGGCAAATCCGGTGCGGAATATGCCTATGACCTAATGATGGCGGATGACGGCAAGGGCTTCATCTATCTGCCTCTGCTCAACTATATGGACGGCAATCTCGATTTCCTCGAGACCTTGCAGCAGGCGGATGACACGGTGAACAGCCTGTCCGACGGCGGCGCCCATTGCGGCACAATTTGCGACGCGGCCAGCCCGACCTTCATGCTCGAACATTGGGTGAAGAACCGCAAGCGCGGCACGATCAGCATTGAAAATGCGATCAAGCGGCAATGTCTGGATACCGCGCGCCTCTATGGCCTGAATGATCGCGGTGTGCTGAAGCCCGGCTATCTGGCAGACGTCAACGTGATCGACATGGAGCGGATCAAGCTTGGCAAGCCATGGCTCGCCTTTGACCTGCCGGCGGGCGGCAAGCGCCTGCTGCAAAAGGCCGACGGCTATGACTATACGATCAAGTCGGGGCAGGTGACGTTCAAGGGCGGTGTCGTGACTGACAAACGTCCCGGTGGTCTGATCCGCGGGCCGCAAATGGTCGAAATGCTCGAAGCGGCGGAATAACCACGCGAAACTGGAAAGAACTGTGCTCCGCGCATCGACGCGGAGCCCTGGGCGGCTTGAAGTTGATTGCCTCCAGGGCTCCGCATCAAGTGCGGAGCACATTTTTGTCTAAAACGCCTTCTGCCAACCGACCGTCAGCATCCAGTCGCCGGTCATCTGGGGACCGTTGACATTCTGGTAGACCGGCGCGCCGATCTCGATGCCAAGCCGATGGCCGGCTAGCGCGCCGTGGGTGGCGACGAAGTTGACGCCGCCGAGCAGGTCGATCCGCTCCCCACCGGAAAAGTCTGGATTGGCCGTCTGTACCGGTCCCATCACATTGGGGTTGAGGCCGTCGATCTTGCCGGTGGATTGTGCACGGACGCGGCCCGAGAGGCTGATCCATTGCGCAGGCAGATAGCTGGCCCATAAGGAGCCCTCATGGACATCCCCGAGCCGATAGCCATTATCATTGGTGCCGGTGCGGATGGTTCCCGCATATTGGGCGCCAAAGCTCCATTTTCCTGTCCAGTGCTTGAGTGTCAGCGCCGGCTTCAGGTCCCAGGTGCCTGACCCGCTCTGCATGCCATAGGGCATGGTCATGGTCATTTGCATGTTCATTGGCGTGAGTGTCTGGGCGGTTTCATCGATCGAGCCGGTTGGCATGCCGACTACGGCGCGCAGGTTCAGTTCCGTCCCGGTATCGCTGGTCGCCGGCTTCTGCCCGAGCAGCGGGAAGATCGCGCCGGCGCTGATATCGCCAATGCCTTTGGGATTGGTCTGGAATTCCCCGAGCACCGTCGTTCCGGTGGCTCCTGCATAGGTGGTGATCGTGGATTCCCGCTCGCTATAGGGCAGCATGGCGACCAGGGTGATCCAGTCTGCGGGCGAATACATGGCGCCCAGCATCACCATGTCCTTCGACATCGATTGGGGTGCCAGCCGCAAGGTTGACGGCTGCATCGGCATGCCGGAAAAGCGGTTCGGGATGGTGGTCACGATGGCATCATTGCTGATGCTATCGGTGCCGATCTGGTTGCCGCTCATCTCCATATGCATGTAGCGCAGCGAGAACATGATCTCGCCTTTCTTGTGTGTATGGTCGGCCGATACGCCGATGGGAGCGTGGTCGTCGGCCCGCACATCATGGGCGAGTGCCGGAGAGGCGAGGGTACAGGACGCGATCATCGCGCCTGCAAAAGCGAATTTCTTCATGAAAATTTCCTGTAAATATCTGAACGCAGCGGCCGCATCAGGGCGAGCTGCAAAAAAAGGCGGGGTTCAGACGGTCGCAGGCGGTCCGGTCGCAGGTGGGATATTGATCCGGTTGCGCAGTGCAAAGCGGCGCGGTTCGGTTGGTTCGTGACTGGCCGGAGCCAAGGTAGACATTGTGAACTCTGGCGCGGAAGAGATTAGTCCAAAGGACGTGCCGCCGGCAAAAGCGCAGGCAGGCGTTGATGGTTCTTGTTCGGGTTCCGGCGCGGTCTCGTCCTGCTGACCATAGACCAGCGAAAGCAGCTCAAAGTCGGGATTGTCCGGTGTGATCGACAGCTTGCTGTCGGGATGGCCGGAGCAGAGTTTTATCGCAAAACCGCTGGCACTGTGCGTGGGCATGAAGCCCTGCGGCGCCAGCGCGCTCAGCAATATTGCGAGCAAAGCGAAAGCGTGGATCGCCGGGCTGGTTTTCAGGAACCGGGAGAGGGAGAGGTGCCGAGTCATCGCCTATGCGGGCGCTATATTGCGCGGTGAGGACAAATGCTAGTGTTCTCAACCGTGTCGGAAGCGAGAGGCCGGAAATATCACTTCAAATCAGGTGGGCCCGATGGCGGCGGAGTAATTTCCCGTCACCCCAGCGGAGGCTGGGGGGCAACCCAATCTGTGGTTGGCACGCTAATGTTGTTCTTGGCGTGAATTTGCGAGAGATAGCAGATTGAATTGGACTCCAGCCTTCGCTGGAGTGACAAGCCTTCTCCCATAAACGATAAGGATATGAAGGTTTATCTGAAAATTAGCCGCGGTTGGATGAGGCTGCTCTGTTGTCGATAGCAAAGTTACCCCTCACCGAGCTCCGACTAAATTTGTTATGTTGGTTACGTCGGCACAACCCTCCCCCTTAAAGAGAAGGAGCTAGTGAGTTGTAACTGAATAAGTTGGCCTCATAAGCCGCACTGTTGGTTCTATGTGAGACCAAACATGCACACCGTAATCGCTTCCCAAGACTTCCCAATATTTCAATGGTCCTGGAAATTCATTGTCGGCAAAAGTAGCTTGCTTCATATACTCCGTAAACCAGCCGTTCGATAACAATCTCACAGCAAACTCATAATTGCGCTCAGGAAGCTGGTTTCCTTCTTCCACGTTCGCATAATCTTCACTCAGTACGGAGTAACCGACATAGTCTTCCCAATAGATTTCTAGCAGACGGTCTGACGAAGAGGGAATAATTTCCCGGGCGGTTCCAATACTCACGCCTGCAAATATCTGCTCTTCTTCGGGACCCAAACCGGTTGTTTCCTGAATCAATATGGTCAGCGTATTGTGCTTATCTTTGACGCTTTCAATGCGTGCTGGCAGCTGGATTGAGAATATATCAATTTCAGTTTCCGTCAATGAAGATCAAACCCGCATCGGCATCAGCACATAGAGCGCGGTCGACTTGTCATTTTCGCGGATCAGCGTCGGGGCGCTGGCGTCGGCGAGATGCAATTCCACCGTATCGCCTTCGATCTCGCCGAGAATATCCATCAGATATTTCGAGTTGAAACCGATTTCGAATGTATCGTCTTTGTAGGACCCCGGCACTTCTTCCTCGGCCTTGCCATTTTCGGGCGAGGTAACGGAAAGCGTGATCTTGTCATCGCCGAGCGCCATTTTGACGGCGCGGGTTTTTTCGGTCGCGATGGTCGAGACGCGGTCGACGCCCTGGGCAAAGCTTTTCGGATCGATCTTGAGCAGCTTGTCGTTGCCGGTTGGAATGACGCGGGTGTAATCGGGGAAAGTGCCGTCGATCAATTTGCTGGTCAGGATTGCGGTGCCGAGGGTGAAGCGGATCTTGCTCGCCGACAGATCGATCTGAACTGACGACTCGCTATTTTCATCCAGCAATTTGCGCAGTTCATTGATGCATTTGCGCGGAACGATCACGTCGGGCATGCCTTCTGCGCCCGCCGGGCGGGGCAGGGTAACCCGGGCGAGCCGGTGGCCGTCGGTGGCTGCGGCCTTGAGTACCGGCGTTTCCTCGTCCTGCACGTGCAGGAAGATGCCGTTGAGATAGTAGCGGGTTTCCTCGGTCGAGATCGCAAAGCGGGTCTTGTCGATAATCTGGATCAGCGAGGTTGCTGGCAATTCGAAGCTGGTTGGCAATTCGCCTTCGGCAATGACGGGAAAGTCGTCGCGGGGAAGCGTCTGCAGATTGAACCGCGCGCGACCGGCATTGACCTTCATCTTGCCATCGGCTGCGTCCAGTTGCACCTGCGAACCGTCTGGCAGCTTGCGGGCAATGTCGAACAAGGTGTGCGCGGAGACGGTGGTCGACCCGGCAGTCTCGACCTGGGCTTCCACGGTTTCTACGACCTGGAGATCAAGATCGGTCGCCATCAGCTTGATGCTGCCGTCTGCGCTGGCTTCGATCAGCACGTTGGACAGGATGGGGATGGTGTTGCGCCGCTCAACCACGGACTGGACATGGCCCAGGCTCTTTAGCAATGCCGCGCGTTCAATGGTCGCTTTCATAAACCGTCCTTTTTGTTCCCAATCGACCGTGAAATTAGCTGAGCACAAGACTCCGCACGGGTTCACGGATAGTTCACCGCTTCATTAACAATAAAGTCCGGTAGGGCAAGCCTGATCGCCGTTAACGTCCGATATTGCAGGGAAAAACTGTGGAAAAAATACGGAAGGCGGGTAAAGCCGCTGTTGCACGACGTGGTTTTTGCGATTTTTAAGTGGGACAGAGACAAGATGAGTGGCATCAATACGAACGGAAAACGCCTGTTTATCGCGCGCCATGGGGAGACGATCTTCAACCTTGCTGGCAGGATTCAGGGCGAGCATGTGCATACACCGCTGACCCGCGCCGGCTTTGCCCAGGCAGACGGGATGGGGCGGGCTCTGGCCCGGCATCTCGCCGAGGAACAGCCGGATTTGGACTTGATCGCCTCCGACACCGATCGGGCGTTGCAGACGCTGTCTGTGGTTGCCGAACATGTCGGCGCTGACTGGCATCAGGCCCGCAGCGATGCACGGCTTCAGGAAATCGACATGGGCGAATGGGGCGGGGTCTATTACCGTGACCTCGGCGGCAAGCTTGAAATTGACGAGGAGGAACGGCTGTTCGTGACGGTCGCTCCCGGCGGGGAAGATTATCGTGATATCGCCAAAAGGCTGGAGCACTGGATCGGGGAACAGGATTTTTCCCGTGACGCTGTGCTGATCAGCCATGGCATGACGAGCCGGGTATTGCGCGGGCTGCTCGTTGGCGCCGATCCGCATCCGCGCTTCGGGGCGCCGATTGCCGAGGGCCTGCCACAAGGTTCGATCGTTCAGATTTGTGATGGCGTGGAGCATGTCATTCACCTGGGCGGAGGGGAAGGGGAGAAAGCTTGAAAAAGCAGTTCCTTCTAGCCGTACTGCTCGTCGCCCTGAATCCCGTACCGGCCGGGGCGAAGGATGCTCTCGGCATATTCGACAGCTGGGGCGCGTTCCGCGATCCGGAAATTCCCCGCTGCTATGCCATAGCGGAATCGGAAGAAATTACCGGCAAGGCAGAGCGCAAATCCTTTGCAACCATCGGTTTTTGGCCCAATCGCGAGATCAGACGGCAGTTTCACGTCCGTCTGAGCCGGGACCGTTCGACCAACAGCAGGGTGATTGTCAGCATCGCCGGCCGCCGCTTTCGGCTGACTGCCACCCGTGCCGACGGCTGGTCGCAGGACAAGCGCATGGATGCCGCGATCATAGCTACCATTCGTTCGGCCACCAGCATGACGGTGGAAAGCGTGGGGCGTGACGGCAAGCCGATCGTCGATGCCTACCGCTTGCGTGGCGCGGCAACAGCGATTGACGCGGCATCTTTGGGATGTTCGCGGTTGCGGTAGATTTTACCAGGGACTCACCCTATATGCGCTCCCATGCAGATTCCCGGCCATATCGATCCCGTTCCCTTGCCCGCCAAGGTCACTCCGCGTGCTGACGGTCGCGTCGACCTGATAGGTCTCAGCGTTGCGGAAATCCGCGATGTGCTTGTCGAGGCCGGGTTGGAGGAGAAGCAGGGAAAACTGCGCTCCAAGCAACTGTTCCACTGGATGTATCATCGCGGGATCAACGACTTCGCGCTGATGACAGACATGAGCAAAACCCTGCGGCCGTGGCTGGCAGAACGCTTCGTGATCGGTCGTCCGGAAGTGGTCGAGGCGCATCTGTCGGAAGACGGTACGCGCAAATGGTTGCTCCGTTCTGCCGACGCGCAAGACTATGAAATGGTCTTCATTCCCGACGAGGATCGTGGGACGCTTTGCATTTCCAGCCAGGTTGGCTGCACGCTCAATTGCCGCTTCTGCCACACCGGCACGATGCGGCTGGTGCGCAATCTGACCCCCGGCGAAATTGTCGGCCAGGTGATGCTGGCGCGCGACGCGCTGGGTGAATGGCCCAAGGGCGTGATGGATTTTGTCGACGACGAGGACGCGGAAAATACCAAAGTCTATAACCAGGCCTATAAATCCGACGGCAGGTTGCTGACCAATATCGTGCTGATGGGCATGGGCGAGCCGTTGTACAATTTCGACAATGTCCGCGATGCGATGAAGATCGTGATGGATGGTGACGGGCTCGCGCTTTCCCGTCGGCGGATCACGCTGTCAACCAGCGGTGTTGTGCCCATGATTGCGCGGGCCGGAGCCGAGATCAACGTTAATCTCGCTATTTCGCTGCACGCGGTGAACAAGGAAACCCGGGACGAGATTGTACCGCTCAACCGCAAATATTCGATCGAGGAACTGCTGCAGGCCTGCGCCGATTATCCGGGTGCCAACAACGCCCGCAGGATCACCTTTGAATATGTGATGCTGAAGGACAAGAATGACAGCGATCAGGATGCCCGCGAACTGGTCAATCTGCTGCGCAACTATGATTTGCCCGCCAAGGTCAACCTGATCCCGTTCAATCCCTGGCCCGGCTCGGATTACGAATGCTCAACGCCCGAACGGATTAAATCCTTCTCGAAGATCATTTTCGATGCAGGTATTAGCGCGCCGATACGGACTCCTAGAGGCCGGGACATCATGGCGGCCTGTGGGCAGCTTAAATCGGCCAGCGAAAAGAAAAGTCGCGCCGAGCTGGATCGGCTGGCCGAAGAAAAGCAGGCGGCGCTCGGCTAGGCCGTCGCGATTACGTCGATCTCGACCATCAGGTCCGGCAAGGCCAGTGTCTTGACCTCGACGATTGTGTCGGCGGGATAGGGATCGGCGAAATAGAATTTGCGCGCTTCCACAATCTTGGGGAAGTTTTTCATGTCGGTCAGGTAGATGGTGACCTTGACAATCTGGTCCCGGCTGCTGCCGGCTGCATGCAGCACGCGGTCGATATTGACGAAAGTCTGCTTTAGCTGGGCATCGAAATCGTCGGACCCGACAATCTGGCCCTGTTCGTCGATTGCCGCCTGACCGGACAGAAACAGCAGGTCTCCTACCCGCCATCCCGGTGAGATAGCGTAGGGCGCAAGCGGATCGGGGTCCAGTTTGATGACCTGTTTTGTCGCGCTCATGATATCATCTCTCCCGGTTCGTGATGTCCTTTTGCAGGTTAGTGGCGAAGGGGAGGGGAAGCCATAAAAAAGGGGCGAGCATCGCTGCCCGCCCCGTCGTTTGATATTAATCCGACAGAATTAGAATTTCACGCCGAGACTCACGAGTCCCTGATTGCGGGATACGCCATCTTCGTAATTGCTGTAGCGATATTCGCCACGGGCGAACATATTGTCGCTGAGCTTATATTCGAGACCGGCGCCAACACGGACGCCATCACCGTTTTCGCCGCCTATTCCGGGGGAGGAGATGCGTGCGTTGGTGTAGCCTGCTTTTGCGTAGAGCAGGGTGGAGCCGCCTACGACGTAACCGAGACGGCCGCCAGCGTAGAGATCACGACCCGCTTCGACGCGGCCTGCCGCATTCGAAATCTTGCCGGTGGACTCGGTCGCCTCCAACTCTGCACCATAGACGACGTTGCCTGACTGGACGTCATAACCAATGGCGCCGCCGTAAAGGAAGCCTTCGACATTATCCACGCCGGCAATATCGAGGTCAATATTGTCATATCCTGCGATTGCTGTGGCTTTCGCTCCGGAAAAATCACCTTTTTCCTGAGCCATTGCGGGGGATGCAAGCACAGATGCTGCAATAGCGAATGCTATTGTTACATTTTTCATGTTATTATTTCCTTGATGTTTAAACTAACTGGCCACTATGTTTTCGATACTGTCTATTATTATCTAGAGACCACCAATGGGTATAAGTTTACAAACATGAATGCTGACTGCATGACTCTGTCAGAATTGTCGAAATCGACATTCTTTTTGGTTTGTGTCGTGGATGGGCAACAAGGGTGATGTAACGATCGGCTTGGCAACGCCGAACCAGAGGCTAGAGTGATAGCATGTCAGAATCGCCGAACGTCCCCACCCAATCGCGCCACGGTCTGACGACACGAATATGGCATTGGACGAATGCGCTCTGTTTGCTGCTGTTGTTGATGAGTGGCCTGACCATCTTCAACGCCCATCCCAGGCTATATTGGGGCGAATATGGAGCAAATGATGATGCGGCATGGATGGCTGTGGGATCATCGGACACTATGGGTTATTTGCGCTTTGGCGAACTGCGCATCGAGACAACCGGCGTTCTGGGCAACTGGCAGGATAGCCAGGGCCGGACCCAGAAATGGGCTTTTCCGGGCTGGGCAACAATTCCGTCCACATATAGTCTGGCCGATGGCCGGCGCTGGCATTTCTTTTTCGCCTGGATATTTAGCATAGGGCTGGCCCTTTTCATGATCCGGTCGCTCTGGAACCGACACGTTCAGCGGGATTTGCGCATCCGTCCGGAGGATTGCCGGCCCTCGGCCCTGTGGGCATCTTTCAAAAGCCATCTCGATCCGCGTTCGATCAGGCAATCGGCAGGGCAGGACTATAATATCCTGCAAAAACTCAGCTATGTCGGAGTGATTTTCCTCCTGTTGCCGCTGATGATTTTCAGCGGTCTGGCGATGTCGCCCGCCATGGACGCGAACTGGCCGCTGCTGACCGACTTGTTCGGTGGCCGCCAGTCGGCCCGGTCGGTGCATTTCATTGCCGCCTTTTTGTTGGTGGTATTTTTCCTGTTCCACGTGGCCATGGTGCTGATTTCCGGCCCGGTTCGGCAAGTGCGAGCGATGATCACGGGCGGGAAGCAGGAGGGACCACGGATATGACGATCATCACGCGCAGGACTTTGATCAGCAGCGCCGCTATCGGGGCTGGGGGGCTGCTGTCCGGCTGTGATTCCCTGAACCGCAGCCCTGCCTTTCAGAAGCTACTGAAAAGCGCGGAGACCGCGAACTTCGCGGTTCAGCGGGCATTGGGGGACCGGATGGAACTGGCGAGCGAATATAGTCCAGCCGATCGATCGCCCGTATTCAGAGCGAACGGTACCCGTAATCCCGGCACCGCCGAATATACACGCAGCGCGGCACAGGGGTTCTCCGACTGGCAGCTGCGACTGACAGGACTGTTCGCCAGGCCCCAGCAGTTCAGCTTGGCGGCGTTGCAATCGCTGCCGCAACGGACCCAGATCACCCGGCATGACTGTGTCGAGGGATGGAGCGCGATCGGACAATGGACAGGGGTTCCGCTGAAAATCCTGCTCGATATTGCACAGCTGAAAAGCAGCGCCCGCTTTCTGGTGTTTCACTGCGCCGACCGATTGGGCGGCAGGCCCTATTATGAAAGTATTGACTTGCTAGACGGTTTCCATCCGCAGACGATATTGGCTCATCACTTGAACGGCGAGCCGCTACCCATAGCAAATGGCGCGCCCCTGCGGCTGCGGGTGGAGCGGCAACTGGGCTATAAACATGCCAAATATGTAACCGGGGTCGAAGCGGTCGCGACGCTGGCCGGAATCGGCGAAGGCAAGGGTGGCTACTGGCAGGATGTTGCCAATTACGAATGGTATGCTGGTATCTGATTTCGAGGGTCGTTCAGGAGTGATCATATGACAATATTGGGCCGGTTTCTGAATAATGTGGTTAAGAAGGGTTCGATACAGGTCATTCATCATGATGGGTCTACGGAAATCTTCGGGACGCAGACCCCTGGCTATCCCGACGTTGGCATACGGCTGGCCGACAAGAATGTCGTGCGGCAGATTCTGTTGGATCCACGGCTGGGGGCTGCCGAGACGTTCATGGATGGCCGGCTGATCGTCGAAAAGGGCGATATCATGGAGGTGGTCCAGCTCTTGCGCGCGAACAAGCCGTTCGAGCGCGGTGGCAGGCTGCAGGATCCGGGCGCTTTCAAGAAAATCCGCGACCATGTGGCGGGCAGTCTGGACCGGATCAATTTCCTCGGCCGTTCGAAAAGCAATGTCGCGCACCATTATGATATCGGCAACGACCTCTACGATCTGTTTCTGGACGAGGACCTGCAATATAGTTGTGCTTATTGGGATTTTGACCGGCGCGGGCCGGATATGACGCTTGAACAGGCGCAGGCAGACAAGAAAGCGCATATCGCTGCAAAACTGGACCTGAAGCCGGGACAGCGAGTGCTCGACATCGGATGTGGCTGGGGTGGTATGGCGCTCTATCTGCACCGCAAGACTGGCGTCGAGGTCCTGGGAATCACGCTGAGCGAAGAACAGTTGAAAAAAGCGCGAGAGCGGGCCGAAGAGGAAGGCGTGGCGGACAAGGTCAAGTTCGAGCTTATCGACTATCGCGACCTTGCCCGGCGCGAGGCCGGAGCCTTTGACCGGATCGTTTCGGTGGGCATGTTCGAACATGTCGGTACGCCGCAGTTTCGTACCTTCTTCCGCTCTTGCGCCAATCTGATGACCGACGAGGGCGTGATGCTGCTGCACACGATCGGACGTATGGGCGGGCCGGGCACGACTGATGCCTTCACCCGCAAATATATCTTCCCGGGCGGCTATATTCCGGCGCTCAGCGAAACACTCGAGGCGAGCGAGCCTTACCGGCTGATCGCGACCGACGTAGAGAACCTGCGGTTGCATTATGCTTTCACTCTGCGCGAGTGGTACAGGCGAACGGTTCAGAACCGGGAGAAGATCGTCGCGCTCTATGACGAGCGTTTCTACCGGATGTGGATATTCTATCTGGCCGGCGCGACTGCGGCATTCGAAAATGGCGGCATGTGCAATTACCAGATCCAGTTCAGCCGCAATCGTCGCACATTGCCGCTGACGCGTGACTATGTCGGGGAGACAGAGAAGAATCTGGCGGGCTGATATCCAGATCGGGCGTCAATTTCCCCGTTTATGCCGCTCAGTCCGGAAA
>CAXHZT010000011.1:0-96728 GCA_964022345.1 uncultured Sphingorhabdus sp. | reverse complement strand
GATGTGGCATTTACCGACCCCAGCTATGTGCCGGTCGATGTCCGCCTCGACGACTATCTCCTCATCAACCTGAACGGTCGCGTCAAAATTGCCGGCAATCTCGAGCTGTTCGGGCGCGTTGAAAACCTGTTCAATGAGCGTTATGAACAGGTGTTCAGTTTCGTTTCGCCCGGTAGATCTGCCTATGCCGGCATTCGCGGTCATTTTTGAATTCAGAAAAACAAAGGGAAACATGCTTATGACGACGCAATCATTGTCCGGAAGGGCGGAAAATATCTGGGCCGCGACCTTGGCCTCCGCTTCCGTTCTGGGAAGCTGGATATTTGCCTGCATGATGCCGTTCACCGCGATCGGCGTGTTGCTTGCCGCAACCTTGCCGGTACGCAAGGCGATGACCTGGATGGCCGGTGTCTGGATTTCGAACCAGCTGGTCGGTTTCCTGATCCTCGACTATCCGCGCACGCTCAACAGCTTCGCCCATGGCGGCAGCATGCTGGTGGCCAGCGTGGCCGGTCTTCTGGTCGCCCATCAGGTGCTGAAAATGCGCAAGGATGAAGGGCTCCTCAGCCTCGGCATGGCCTTTGTTGCAGCTTTTGTCGCCTATGAAGCCCTGCTCTATGTTGCGGCTCTCTACCTCGGCGGCATTGCCAACTTCTCGGCGGATATCGTCTGGCTGATCGCCAAGAATGACATGATCTGGTTCGCCGGACTGCTGGCCGTGCGCACGGTTCTGACCCGCGCCCTGCCCCGCTTCTACGCACCACAGCTGGCTGCGCGATCCGCATGAGCGGCGACCTTCGCGTCGTATCGCTATTACCCAGTGCCACGGAAATTGCCGTGGCGCTGGGCCTCGAACCCAATATTGTCGGACGGTCGCACGAATGCGACTTTCCCAATTTCGTCCGCGATCTTCCGATTTGCACCTCGACCAAGCTGGAAAAGGGCCTGCAATCGGACGAGATTGACAAGCGGGTCCAGGAAATCGTGCGCCAGGGCCTGTCGGTCTATGAAGTCGATACGCCATTGCTGCAGTCATTGAAGCCCGATGTCATCCTGACCCAGTCCCAATGCGCGGTCTGCGCGGTGACGCCGGATGATCTGGAAGAGGCGCTGGCGAGCTGGATCGGCCAGAAGCCGAAACTGATTTCTCTCGCCCCTGACAATCTCGACGACGTGTGGCGTGATTTCCGCAGCGTCGGCGAAGCGGTTGGGCGCACGGAGGAAGCGGAGCAAGCAATTGCAGAATTGCAGGAACGCCTGCGCCAATTGGGTGCCAACGACGCCCCTCGGCCAACCGTTGCCGCGATTGAATGGATCGAGCCACTGATGGTGGCCGGGAATTGGGTTCCCGAACTGATCGAGATTGCCGGCGGGCAGTCGCTCTTTGCCACGGCCGGCCAGCATTCGCCGTGGCTGGAGTGGGACACTCTGCTCGAATCCGATCCGGACAAGATCATCTTCATGCCCTGCGGTTACCAGATCGGCCAGACGCTGGCCGAGATGCCGACCATGGTGAAGCATCCGCATTGGGAAAAATTGAGGGCCGTCAAAAATGGCGAGGTCTTCCTAGCCGACGGTCATCATTTCTTCAATCGGCCGGGGCCGCGACTGGTTGAGTCTGCCCAGATCATCGCCGACACGTTATATGCGGATCCCGGCGATAATGGCGACCTGTCGAAGGGCTGGATCCGCTGGACCGGTGAATAAAGAGGGGCGGCATTGGATTGTCGCCACTTCTCACAATTTGATGCTGTAGCGCGACAGGCTTTCGTAAAAAGGCCGGCATGCGTCGGCTATCCGCTGTGCGGCCGCATCCAATCGGGGTGTGGCACTTTCCGTCCCGCCAAAGCCCGTCGTCTCCAGCACCCGGCCATACCAGTGGCTCGCCCAGATACCATCGCTTTCGCGCGGTCCCGCTTCCCACGCTAGCATGCCCGTATCCCAGGGGATGTCCAGCGCTGCGCACAATGCCCTGAGATGGAGCTCCGGTGCGCGCAATATATCGGCACTATCCAGCGCGATCGGCGCCTCGCCCGTCATTTGTGCAGCCTGGTCGACATATTCCAGCTGCCGGGCGTAGCCGAGATCGTCGACGGCCACTTCTACTCGCTTGGCTGAATAGCTCGCCACGACCCGCTCCGGATCGCGGATCAGGAAGGCGTGCCGATGGTCCGGGAAGTCGGCAATCGACACGTCTGCGACCATATGGTGCGGCATATGTTTCTGGTACCAGACGGCCTTCCCACCCGGTACCGGCCCGCGCATCGCTGTTGCCACTGACTGCCAGTCGCAGTCCATCGAGGCGATGACTTCGTCGGCCATCGGCTGGCGCTGGCCTGTCGCTTTCAGGAACGCCCCATAAAAGGGCTCGTCGCTAACCGCGCAATCGCTGCGCCCGCCGAAGCTGCGCATCATCGCGGTCGAGATATTGCGCGGGCCGGACCACATGGCGATGCGGGTGGGACCGGTCATGACCGTGCCTTCGTCATTGCGAGGAGCGGAGCGACGCGGCAATCCAGTGCCCCAAGCGACGCTCTGGATTGCTTCGCTGCGCTCGCAATGACGGAATCAGGAAACATCACGGTCTATCAGTTCCTTGTACAACCCCTGCAGCCGCTCGACCATTGGTCCCCTGCCCTTGGTCAATATCCGCCCGTCCACTTCGGTCGCCGGCACCACCCCGGCAAATGTCCCGGTGACAAAGGCTTCGTCCGCGCCGTAAACATCGGTGAGCGAGAAATTCTTTTCGAACACCGGGATGTCATTCTCCCGGCAAATGCGGATGACATTGGCGCGGGTGATCCCGCCGAGGCAATAATCTCCGCTCGAGGTCCAGACCTCACCTTTACGGACGATGAAAAAATGGGTGCTGTTGCAGGTCGCGACAAAACCCTGCGGGTCGAGCATCAACGCCTCGTCCGCGCCCGCCTGTGTGGCCTGTATACAGGCCGTGATACAGTTGAGCTTGCTGTGCGAATTCAGCTTCTGGTCCTGCACCGCCGGATCACCACGCCGGACGTGGACGGTGAACAGACGAATGCCGTTCTCGACCGTGCTCGGCAGCGCTTCCTTATATTCCGGGATGATCACGATGGTGGCGGGAGAAATTACCACGCGCGGGTCCTGATAGGGCGTCGAGCGAATACCGCGCGTTACCATCAAGCGGATATGGACGCCTTCCTGATCGGCCATGCCGTTGTCAGCAATGGACTCGTACAGCCGTTCTACCAATGCATCTCGCGTGATGCCTATATCCATCGCGATCGCCTTTGATCCTTCGAACAGCCGGTCGAGATGGGCGTCCAGAAAAGCAACCTTGCCCTTGTGCACGCGCAGCCCTTCCCAGACGCCGTCGCCGAGCATGAAGCCGCTGTCAAAAACCGAAACAACCGCTTCGGCGCGCGGCGTCATCACGCCGTTGACGTTGATCAATATATTTGCGTTGCGCGGATCGGCGGTAAAGTCATGCGTGCCTTTGGCCATGGAATCGAACCTTTTGATTTAGGGAAAGCGTCTGGTGAACTTTACGAACTTTACACTGTTAAGAAAAAGAAACGGACTGCGAGGAGAAAGACGCTTTTTTGCGGGTGTAGCGGGGTGGACAACAAGATCGCTCATGGCGCCGAAGCTAGCGCAAACGGGGGCGTGTAGGAAAGCGATTTGTGCCCCGCCGAAGGTCGGGCCCAGACGATTGGGCAGGACAGTTCTGGACCCTGCCCTGCGGCAGGGAACATTTAGGTGATCACTAAAGCCCCCTCTGCCGTGAGGGAGAGGGTTGTGCAGGCTTGGCAGCTTGCTGCCTAGCCTGAGCTGGGTGAGGGTGTACTGCGCTTCGGAGTACAGAACGCCCTCATCCAACTGCGCCTAGCTTCGTTCCTCAGCAAGGCTTCCTATCCTTCTCCCTCGCGGGAGAAGGAAAAATCGCGCCAAAATCTCTAGGGACAAACTCGGACAGCTTGTTCCCCGCCGCAGGGCGGGGGCCAGACGATCGGGCAGGACTGTTCTGGACCCTGCCCTGCGGCAGGGAACGGCTGGAAATGCCTGGCATATATAGAATATCGCCTGTTCCCCTGCGCAGGCAGGGGGCTATCTTTTGCAATTGCCTATCGCAGCATAGGACAGGAGATGGACTCCTGCCTCCGCAGGAGCTCGTTACATATGCAAGACGCGCCCATAGGCATCCAGCACGCTCTCGTGCATCATTTCACTCAGCGTCGGATGCGGGAAGACGGTGTTGATCAGTTCCGCTTCGGTCGTCTCGAGCGTCTTGCCGATGGTATAGCCCTGGATCAGCTCGGTGACTTCCGCGCCAATCATGTGCGCGCCGAGCAATTCGCCGGTCTTGGCGTCAAACACGGTCTTGATGAAACCCTCGGTCTCGCCGAGCGCAATCGCCTTGCCATTGCCGATGAACGGGAATTTGCCGACCTTGACGTCATGTCCTGCTTCTTTCGCTTTTGCTTCGGTCAGACCGACGCTGGCGATCTGCGGGTGGCAATAGGTGCAGCCGGGGATATTGTTGACGTCCATGGCATGGGGATGACCGTCCTTGTCCATCGACTGGGCGATGGTTTCCGCCGCAATGACGCCTTCATGGCTCGCCTTGTGCGCCAGCCAGGGACCAGCGGTGCAGTCGCCGATGGCGTAAATGCCGTCGATATTCGTGCGGCAATATTCGTCGGTTTTGATATGATAGCGTTCGTCCGGCTGCACGCCCAGTTCGTCGAGACCGATCGTCTCGATATTGGGCATGATTCCGACGGCGACGATGACATGGCTGAAATCATGAGTTTCCTTTTTGCCCTTGCTGTCCTCGATCTCCGCCTTGACGCCCTTGTCGCCGGTTTCGATGCTCTTCACCCCGGCGCCGGTCATGATTGTCATGCCCTGTTTCTTCAGCGATTTTTCGAGGAACTTCGAGATTTCCTCGTCTTCCACCGGCACGATCCGGTCGAGCATTTCGACAACCGTCACGTCAACACCGATATCATTATAGAAGCTGGCAAATTCGATGCCGATCGCGCCGGAGCCGATGACCAGCAATTTGGTCGGCGTCTCGCTGGGCGTCATCGCGTGGCGATAGGTCCAGATGCGCTTGCCGTCGGCCTTGGCAAAAGGAAGATCGCGGGCGCGGGCGCCGGTGGCGATGATGATATTGCTGGCCTCAAGCTGTTCCTCGCCCTTGTCGGTCTTCACGGTCAGCTTGCCCGGCGCGGTGATCGTGCCATCGCCCATCACAACATCAATCTTGTTCTTCTTCATCAGGCCGGTGACGCCCTGATTGAGCTGCTTGGCCACGCCGCGCGAACGTTTGACAATCGCGTCCAGATCGGCGCTGATCTTTTCGGCAGCCAGACCATAGTCGGCGGCATGTTTCATATTGTGGAAGACTTCGGCCGAACGGAGCAAGGCCTTGGTCGGGATACAACCCCAGTTGAGGCAGATGCCGCCCAGATTTTCGCGTTCGACAATCGCGGTCTTCAGGCCCAGTTGCGCGGCGCGGATTGCGGCTACATAGCCACCCGGGCCGGAACCGAGAACGATGAGGTCATATCCGTTTGCCATGTTATTCCTTTTCGACAATCTCTAATCTAAAGCGGGCACCTGCACCGGCTTGCCATCCTGGTCTACCGCCACAAATGTGTAGACGCCGGACGCGGCCTTGGTCATTTCATCCTCGTGCCGGTCACGCCGGAAGGCTTCGACCTGAACGGTCATCGAGCTGCGGCCGATTTTGGAGAATTCGGCATAGACTGACAATTCGTCGCCAATTTCGACCGGATGGCCAAAGCGGACGTCATTGGCGCCCACGACAACCGACTGGTGTTTGCTATGCTTTGCTGCCAGCGCCCCGCCGGCCTGCGCCATCTGTCCCATCAACCAGCCGCCAAAGGCCACGCCATAAGGATTGCCTTCGGTCGGCATGACTATGGTGCGGATAGCGGGGACTTTCTTGCTCAGGTCGGTCAAGCGAGCATTCCCAGCGGGTTTTCGCACAGTTCTTTGAAGACCTTCATCAATTGTGCGCCGTCCGCACCGTCAATCGCGCGGTGGTCGAAGCTGCCGGTCGCGCTCATGATCGTTGCGATCTGCAGGCTGTCGTCAATGACATGCGGGCGCTTCTGCCCTGCCCCGATTGCCATGATCATCGCTTGCGGCGGGTTGATTACGGCGTCGAAATTCTTGATCCCGAACATGCCCATGTTGGAGATGCTGGCGGTGCCGCCCTGATATTCGTGCATCTTGAGCTTGCCGGCCTTGGCGCGATCAGCAAGGTCTTTCATTTCTGTGGAAATGGCGCTGAGCGATTTCGTGTCGGCGCTCTTGATGATCGGCGTAATCAGACCGCCGGGAATGCTGACCGCTACCGAGATATCGGCGCGTTCGAAGGTCTTGAGCTGGTCGCCCTCAATCGAGACATTGCATTTCGGCACCTGCATCAACGAGACAGCAAGCGCCTTGATCAGCAGATCATTAACCGACAGCTTGATGCCGCGCGGTTCCAGCGAGGCGTTAAGTTCACTGCGCAATTTGAGCAGTTTGTCGAGCTCGACATCCACCGTCAGGTAGATATGCGGAATCGTCTGCTTGGCTTCGGTCAGGCGGCGGGCAATGGTCTTGCGCATGCCGGACAGTTTTTCGGCGGTGTGCGGGATGTCGAAGTCGCTGGTAGCCGCCGAAGTCTGCTTGGCCGGTGCTTCGACCGGCTCAGCACGAACGGATTTTTCCTCAGGCCGTTCGCCCTGAGCTTGTCGAAGGGTACCGCCTTCCGCTCCGTCAATATCGGCCTTGATGATCCGTCCGTTGGGACCGGAGCCCGACACAGCGGTCAGATCGACACCTTTTTGCTCGGCCAGACGGCGGGCCAGAGGGCTGACTTTCAGACGGTCTTCGCCGGAATCTGCCGCAGCTTTGGGTGCCGGTGCCGGGCTAGCTTCGGGAGCGGGTGCCGGTGCCGGCGCTGGCTCTTCTTTTTCGGACGCAGGCTTCGCGGCCTTCTCGGCCTTCGGCGCAGGCGCGGCTTTCGCATCGCCGACATCTTCGCCTTCTTCGGCGATGATCGCGATGACATCGCCAACCTTCACATTCTCGGTGCCCTCGGTGACCACGATCTTGGCGATCACACCTTCGTCAATCGCTTCAAATTCCATTGTTGCCTTGTCGGTCTCGATCTCCGCCAGCAAATCACCGGAGGAGACGCTATCGCCTTCCTTCACCAGCCATTTGGCAAGCGTTCCTTCTTCCATCGTAGGGGAGAGCGCAGGCATTTGGAGATTGATGGGCATGGCCGATGATCTTTCCTGAATTAAGTCCTGTTATCAGCAAAAGCTGTCCAACATTGCGCCTATGTCGTCAAGGGCAGTCGCTTGCCTTGCGCCCGTTTTTATCGCAACAAGTGTTTTTGACAGGGTGAGGAGGGTTCATGCGTACCTATTTGGTAGTGATCGACGAGACCGACGAGGCCAGCCTTGCGCTGCGCTTCGCCTCGCGACGGGCGATGAAGACGAACAGCGCCCTGCACATTCTTGCGCTGGTGGAGAGCGAGGGCTTTGTTGCCTGGGGCGGGGTTCAGGCCACGCTGGAGGAAGAATCGAAGAGCCGGGCCGAAGCACTGGTATCCAGCGCCGCCGGCACGTTGTTCGACGAAACCGGCATCCGGCCTTCGATCACGGTCAAACAGGGCAAGGGACCGAAAGTCGTCCGCAAGATGATGGACGAGGTCGACGGCTTGGCAGCTCTGGTTCTGGGAGCAGCAGCGACCGGCTCGCCGGGACCGCTGGTCAGCCACTTCGCCGCCACCGAGGCAGGGACGCTGCCCTGCCCGGTGATGGTTGTCCCCGGCGCTTTGACCAAGGAAGAAATTGACCGGCTAAGCTAGCGCGATGCCGCCAGTTCGCCGCGCGCAGGATAGTCATTCTCCAGCGCGTAATCGATACCCTTGAGCAGCTCGTCGAGCGGTGGCCGGGTAAAGGGCATGCTTTGAATGCTGGTAAAATAAAGAGTCCGGTCGGGCTTCACCAGCAGCATGGCTGGTTCTGAAAATATCTCCGGCTCTTCGCTGTCGGGACGTCCGGACGAAATATAGAGGCCGAGATCACGGGCCAGACCTTCCTCGAGGCCGTAACCGAGCAACAGATCGTCCACGCCCCACTCGTCCACGGATTTCTGGGCGCGTTCCTGACTGTCCATACTGATTGCCACGACGGTGACGCCGCGCTCTGCGAAATCGCCCAATTTGCGTTGCAATTCGCGGACCTGCATCTTGCAGATCGGGCAATGCACGCCGCGATAGAATATCAGCAGGGTGAAATTGTCGCCAAGCCGTTGGCTGAGCTGAAATTTGCCGCCATCAATCAGCGGCACGGTGAAGTCAGGGACAGTTCTGGTTGGCAATAGTTTCGACATGGGGGGGAACTCCTTTTCTATTACAGGATATACCCCCATCCGAGCGGATTGGTTGCCTTCTGGCAATGAACTATTTCTTTCGGCGTGCCTTGCCCTTGTTGCCGCGAATGTTGGCCGGACGACCCGGCTTGCCCTTGCGGTGGGGCTTTCCCTTGCCGGCGCGATAGGGCGCGGGGCGCGATCCCATATGATTGGCGCCCTCGGCCAGCTCGAACAACAGGCTGCCGGTCGCGGCATTGGCCTCGACCAGACGCAATTCGATCTTCTGGCCGACATTATAGGTGGTCCCGCTGTCCATGCCGGTGAGCTGCTGCTTTGACTCGTCATAGTCGAAGCGCTCGGCCCCCAGCGTGCGTACCGGCACAAGGCCATCACCGCCCAGTTCCTCGACGGTGGCGAAAAAACCGAAATTCTGCACGCCGGTGATCCGGCATTTGACGACTTCGCCGACCCGGTCTGCGAGATGCGCCGAGATATAGCGGTCGATGGTTTCCCATTCGGCCTTCATCGCGCGGCGTTCGAGTTTGGAGATTTTCTCGGAGATCAGCTCGAGGCGACCGGCCTCTTCCTTGCTCAGTCCGGAAAATTCCGGAATGGCGCTGTTTTTCGGGGCCGGTTGCTCCAGCTTGCAGGCGCTGACAAGGGCGCGGTGCACGATGAGATCGGCATAGCGGCGGATTGGGCTGGTGAAATGGGCATAGCTGCCCAGCGACAGGCCGAAATGGCCCATATTGGTGTGGCCGTAATAAGCCTGGGTCTGGCTGCGCAATATCTGCTCCATGACCAGAGGCAGCAATAATTCATCATCGACCTGCGAGATCAGATTGTTGAAGACCGCCGGCTTGATCACCTGCCCCATGGCAAAGCTCATATCGAAGCTCTTGAGATAGTCTTTCAGCGCAATCAGCTTCTCGCGGGACGGAGTTTCGTGGACCCGATAGATGACCGGAGATTTTTTCGACTCCAGCATCCGCGCCGCCGCGACATTGGCGACGATCATATAGTCCTCGACAACGCGGTGCGCATCGAGACGTTCGCGGATCGCTATCTCGACAATCTTGCCCTGATCATCCAGCACAACGCGCTTTTCCGGGAGATCGAGATTGAGCGGTTCGCGTTCGTCTCGCGCTTTGGCAAGAAGTTTCCAGCAAGCCCATAGAGGCTCCAGCGCGCTGCTCTTCAGCGGATGATCCAGCTTCCCGTCCATCGCTGCCTGGGCATCTTCATAGGCGATATTGCCCGCAAGCTTCACAATCGCGCGGGTAAAGCGGGAACCAATCACCTTCCCTTTCGCGTCGATGGTGACGTGACAGACCAAAGCGGCCCGGTCGACGCCCTGTTTCAGCGAACAGACATCGGTGGACAAGGCTTCCGGGAGCATCGGTACAACCCGGTCGGGGAAATAGACGCTGTTGCCGCGCTTATAGGCTTCGCGGTCGAGCTTGCTGCCCGAACGGACATAATAAGAAACATCGGCGATGGCGATCAGCGCCTTGAAGCCGCCCTTGTTATCCGGATTGTCATCCGGCTCGGCCCAGATCGCGTCATCATGGTCGCGGGCGTCGGCCGGATCGATCGCGACAATCGGCAGATGGCGCAAATCTTCGCGCGTATCTTTCGAAATCTCGAGCTTGGTTGCCTGTTCGGCTTCCTCCTTCACCGCATCGGGAAAGTGCAGCGGAATTTCGAATTTGTGAATGGCGATCAGACTGAACGACTTGGGCGCGAAAGGATCGCCCAATATTTCCTTCACCCGCGCCTTGACCTCGGAGCCGCGCTTGAACGGTTCAGCGAGCACCAGATTGCCCGGCTGCGCATCTCCCAGTTCCAGGATCGGCGTGCTGCGGCGGATTTTGCGATCCACCGGCTTCAGCCAGTAACGGTCGCGTTCATCCTTTTCGACAACACCCAGCAGCAGTTCGCTGCTCTGGGCCAGTTTCTTCATCAGAAAAGCAACATGCCCCTGCCCTCGCTCTTCGGTTCGCGCGAGTATCCGGTCACCGATCGCCAGTGCGGCGCGGCGGCCTTTTTCCTTGATTCTGATCTTGGGCGCAGGCCCACCTTCGTCTTCCCATTTCTCAGGAATGCCAATGGCTTCGTTGCCGTCAATCTCGACAATCTTGAGCACGGTGACTTTCGGAACGTCGCCGACCTTATGCAAAGCGCGCTCCAGTTCGCCTTCCAGCAGGCCTTCCTTGGTCATGGTCTTGAGTAGCGCTTTCAGCGCGATCTTGTCCGGCCCGCGCAATCCAAAGGCTTTTGATATCTCGCGCCGTCCTGCAGGCCGCTCCGATTGCTCGATAAAATCCAGTATCTGCTGGCGAGAGGGAACCTGTTTCGGTTTGTGAGATTTTTTGGGACCTGCCATTAATAAGCTTTACCTATGATTATGCGCTCGACCGCCGGTTTGCCGGTAAAGATGCATTTGCCGTCTGCGGGCGCAGCATCAACCGGTACATTGCGGAACGTCAGCTTCAGTTTTTTGAGCCGTTCTTCTATTTCTTCCAGTTCTTCGCCGGTCGCCTTGCACCATTGCACTTCCAGCCACCCTGGATGTTTCTTTTTTGCCGCGTAGAAACGTTCAACGTCCGACCAATATTCAACGCCTTTCTTGACGTTGCTATTGAGACGTTCTTTCGCTTCCGTGTGCAATGCGATCTGGATCTCGGACAATAGCGCCGGGATTTCGGGCAAGAATTCTGCCTTGGCGAGAAACTTCGTGTCCAGCTTGCCGCTGTCCTGATAAAGCGTGTCGCGCCGGATCATCGCGACCTTGTCGTCGGCCATATCGCGCGGACCGATTTCGAGAATGATCGGCGCGCCTTTCTTGATCCAGGACCAGCGTTTGGTCTGGGTTTTGGCGCCGCTGATATCCAGCTTCACCCGGACCGGTTCGTCAAAGGCTCTGAGCTGGGCAATATCCTTCGCCAGCGTCTTGCAATAATCGAGCACTTCCTCGTCTTCCGGCTTGTCGCGCAGCATCGGCACGATCACCACCTGATAGGGCGCAATCAGCGGTGGCACGCGCATGCCGTCGTCGTCGCCATGGGTCATGATAACGCCGCCGATCATCCGCGTCGACGTGCCCCAGCTGGTGGTATAGGCAAATTGAAATTCGCCATCCTTGTCCTGATAGCGGATATTCTGCGCCTTGCTGAACGTCTGGCCAAGGAAGTGGCTGGTGCCGGCCTGCAGGGCCTTGCCATCCTGCATCATCGCTTCGATCGAATAAGTCGCATCCGCGCCGGGAAAACGTTCATTCTCCGGCTTCTCTCCGGCGACGACCGGCATGGCCAGCACGTTTTCCGAAAACTCGCGATACATTTCCAGAGCGTTCAGCGTTTCTTCCATCGCCTCGGCTTTGGTCGCGTGGGCGGTGTGGCCTTCCTGCCAGAGAAATTCGGTGGTCCGCAGAAACATTCTCGTGCGCATTTCCCAGCGCACCACATTGGCCCACTGGTTGATCATCACCGGAAGGTCACGCCAGCTCTGAACCCAGCGGGCAAAAGCGGTGCCGATCACCGTTTCGGAGGTCGGCCGCACCACAAGCGGCTCTTCCAGCTTTGCGTCCGGATCGACAACCAGCCCGCCATCTTCGCCCTTGATCAGCCGGTGATGCGTGACGACCGCCATTTCCTTGGCAAATCCGTCGACATGCTCGGCTTCTTTCGAGAAATAGCTGAGCGGAATGAACAGGGGGAAATAGCAGTTTTCATGGCCGGATGCCTTGATCCGCTGGTCCATCAGATATTGCACCCGTTCCCAGATACCATAGCCCCAGGGGCGCATGATCATACTGCCGCGCACGCCGGATTCTTCAGCCATGTCGGCTTCTGTGATCACCTGTTGGTACCACCCCGCGAAATCATCTTCACGGGTGATGGAAAGGGCATTTTTCTTCACTGGTTTTTCCTGCGGATTGTTGGGCTGGTGATCAGTTGTCGATCTTGTCAATCTTGGACTGGATGTCGGCCAATTGCTTTTTCAGCTCCATAATTTCGATATCCTTGTCGGACAATTGTTTTTCGGGCTCCTCGTCGGATTCGTTGCGGTCACCCTGACCAATGCTGAGCGCCTTTTCGAAAACACCAGCCAGCGGACTGGCCTTTAGCGCGTTTTCAACCGCTTCCTGAAATTGCTTCTGGTTCTTCACAGCCATCTGGCCAAGCGGGTTTTTGTTGAGAGCGCCTTCCACAGCTTCCTGAAACTGCTTCTGGTTTTTCCGGAAATTATCCATCGACGCTTCCAGATAGGACGGCATCAGCGACTGCATGCTGTTGCCATACATGGAAATCAGCTGGCGCAGGAAATTGACCGGAAGCATATGCTTGCCGTTGCTTTCCTCGTCGACAATGATCTGGGTCAGGATATTGTGCGTGATATCCTCGCCGGTTTTTGCATCGACAACAACAAAGTCTTCATCGTTGCGAGTCATCTCGGCAAGAAAATCGAGAGTAATATAGTTTGATGTCTGGGTGTTGTAGAGACGGCGATTGGCATATTTTTTTATCGTAATCGGACCGTCTTGAGTCTTGCTTTTCGACTTTGCCATATAAGCTCCTGGTGGGTTAGAATTTCTGAACGTAATCAGGAGTCCCTAACCGCAAAATATTTATATATTGCACTTGCACTAAACCTATTTGTGCATTGCCGCAACTTTTCATGTTGCGCAGCATTTTCCCGCAGCATTTTCGATTTGTGCAAGCGCGTTGCGCGCGCGTCTACGCGTCGGCCTAGGTCCAGTCCCGCGACAGACGATTGCCCAGTCCGGTGATCAGCTCATATTGCGACAGACCGGATTGTGCGGACGCGACTTCCAGATCATATTCGCACTCGACCCAGTCCCCTTCTTGGAGATAGGGGGCGGCCGCAAGATCGATCGCGATAAGGTCCATCGACACGCGGCCCAGAACCGGCAGCAGCATTCCGTCATGCATGAACAAACCGCTGTTGGAAAAGCCGCGCAAATATCCGTCGGCATAGCCCATCGCCAGAATAGCGACCTTGTGGGATTCGGCTGCAACATATTGCGCGTTATAACCCAGCTTGTCACCTGCGCGAAGCGAGCGGACCTGGATGATTTCCGCTTGCGGGATGGCCACTTGAGTGATCATGTCTTCCAGAGCCGGACGCTGGATGCCGCCGTAGAGCGACAGGCCCGGGCGCGTTACGTCGAAATGATATGCACTGCCCAGCGCTATGCCGGCGCTATTGGCGAGGCTGGTTCGTTTGCCGTTCACGATTTCCAGAGCCGCTCGATAGTGTTGGAGCTGATCTTCATTCTGCGGTCCGTCCTCGTCGGCCGAAGCAAGATGGCTCATCACCATATCGATTGCCATGCCGGCGAACAGATTGGCTTCCAGATCTTCCACATTGATGCCGAGCCGGTTCATCCCGCTGTTGATCATCACGTCGCATGGCTTGCCCGTCGATTTCCAGCGCTGCACCTGCTCAAGACTGTTCAAGACGGGTTTTGCCGAGGATTGGAGCGCAAAAGGCAGGTCTGCGGCGCGCACGCCATTGAGCACGGACACGTCCGCTTTGCCCGTGGTCAGGTCTTCGATTTCCTGCGCTTCCTGCCAGTTGGCGACAAAGAAGTCGGTGCAGCCTGCCGCGATCAGTCTGCGCACAACGTCGCGTGCGCCGAGACCATAGGCATTGGCCTTGACGGCCGCGCCCGCTTTGGCCGCGCCCGACATCTGGTCCAGCGCACGCCAGTTCGCAACCAGCGCCCCGGAATCCAGCTTCACGCGAGCGGTCGGCGGAATATTCGGTTTTTCGTCACTCATGCCGTGACCGATACGGCCTTTATGGCGCTTCGTCGAGAGCGGCTTCTGGGTCGTTCGGTATGCCCCACCAGGCGACGATGACCCCGAATGCGACGACGCCCCATGTGTACCAGAGACCGGCATAGATATCGCCGGATCGGGCCACGATATATCCGGCAATCAGCGGCAGGAAACCGCCGAGATAACCGGCCCCGATATGATAGGGTATCGACATTGAGCTGTAGCGGATTTTGGCGGGAAACATTTCCGAAAGAAGAGCCGCGACCGATCCGTAGGTCAGCGCGCTCAGCACTCCCAGGACCAGCAGGATCGCGACGATGCCCAATATGCTGGTCATGTCCGGCTGCTGTTTGGCAAAATCATAACCATATTCGGTGAGCGCGTCGCGGATACCGCCGCTGCGAGTAGCACCATCTTCCATCCACGCCGGATCGATCGGGATAGCATTGTTACCAGCACTGAGCTTCAGTTCGTCGGCATCGGTCAGGGTGTAAGACACACCAGCGGACGTCAGGGTTTCGAGTATCTTGCCGCAATCACTCTGTTCGCGGCTGAACAGTTCGGCGAACGGATCGGTACTGCAGGCGCTGCCCTCGACACGCACCGGATTGGCTTCCGCGGCTTCTGTCAGCCCGGGATTGGCAAAATGGCCAAGACCCCAGAAAGCCGGGAACAGCAACAGCAGCGACAGCAGAGCGCCGACGATGATCGGCTTCTTGCGCCCTACCCTGTCCGACCATTTGCCGACCACCAGATAGAAGGACATGGCGATCAGGCCGGAAACGAACAATATGATATCCACGGTACGCGCTTCCAGATTCATCGGACCGCGCAAAAAGGACATGCCGGAGAAGAAAGCCGTGTACCAGATGGTCGTCAATATGCCGGTGATGCCGAACAGGGCAACAAAGATCCGCTTCTTGTTTCCCGGATAGGTAAAGCTCTCGACAAAGGGATTGCCGGCGGTCTCGCCCGCTTCTTTCATCGCCTGGAAGACCGGGCTTTCATTGAGCTTCAGCCGCATCCAGAGCGATATGGCCAGGAGGATGATCGACAGCAGGAACGGCACCCGCCAGCCCCAGTCGTTGAATGCCTGCTCGGGAATCAGGAAGCGGCAGGCCAGGATGACGCCGATTGACAGAACGAAACCGCCGGCAACGCTGGCCTGGATATAGCTGGTATAATAGCCGCGCTTGTTGGTCGGCGCATGTTCGGCGACATAGATGGCCGCGCCGCCATATTCCCCGCCGAGCGCGAGACCCTGCAATATCCGCAGGAAAATCACAATTAGCGGTGCCGCCAGTCCGATCGTCTCGGCGCTCGGGATCAAACCGACCCCGGCGGTGGCAATACCCATCAGGGTAACCGTGACAAGGAACGTATATTTGCGGCCCAGCTTGTCGCCAAGAAAGCCGAAGAGAATCGCGCCCACCGGACGGAAACCGAAACCGATGGCGAAGGTCGCCCATACCATCAGGATTTCGAGCGTCGGGTTGCCGCTCGGGAAGAAGGTCGGCCCGATGATGTAGAAGAGCGTGCCGTAGATGAAGAAGTCATACCATTCGAAAATGGTGCCGGCGGAGGACGCCGCTATGACCAGTCTAATTTCCTTTTGCGTCGGCTCGCGTTGCCCCGCCATCGCAGCATCACTGGTCATATATGCCCTCCCCAAGGCGATTTACTGTCGCTTATTCGAGCTCCAATATCACGGCATCGACGGCAAGGCTATCGCCCTGCGCGGCTTCCACAGATTTTACCACGCCGTTTTTCTCGGCGCGGAGAATATTCTCCATTTTCATGGCCTCGACCACCGCCAGCGGCTGGCCCTCGACAACCGCCTCGCCTTCACCCACGTTCAGCGCGACCAGCAGGCCGGGCATCGGGCAGAGCAGATATTTCGACAGATCGGGCGGGATTTTCTCAATCATATGCACGGCATGTTGCGCAACATGGGCGGGCAATATTCGCGCCTTGTGGGTGGCGCCGTGGCTGTTGAGCGCAAAACCGTCCGCGGTCTTGGCTATCTTCACCGACAGCGGCTTGCCCGCAACCTCGGCGAGGATCAGGCTGTCACCCGGCGTATATTCGGTGGACAGATCGATCGCGACGCCATCGACCGCAATTTCTTCTTCCGAGATGGTAACATCCATCGTCTTGTCACCGATCTTGACCTGCCATTCCGATGGCGCTTCGAGCCGCTTGCCGAGCTGGCTGTCGACGCGGCGCGCGCGGTCGGCGTGCGCTGTCGCGGCAAAAGCGCCGATAGCGGCAAGATTGGCAATCAGTTCGTCCGACGCCGGAGCGCCCTGGAAACCGTCGGGATATTCCTCGGCGATGAAATTGGTGGTGATATTGCCTTCACGGAAACGCTCGTGCTGCATCAGCGCCGAGAGGAAATCGATATTGTGACCGGGGCCAACCAGCTCGAACCGGTTGAGCGCGTCGATCTGGCGGTCAATCGCCTCGATCCGGGTCTCGCCATAGGTGATCAGCTTGGCGATCATCGGATCATAGAAGATCGATACTTCACCGCCTTCGGCCACGCCATCGTCCACGCGGATGCCCTCTTCGGCTGCCGGTGGCCGATATTTGACCAGACGTCCGGTGGAAGGCAGGAAGCCGCGATAAGGATCTTCGGCATAGACGCGGTTTTCGACCGCCCAGCCCGTCAGCGTGACCTCGTCCTGGGTCAGCGGCAGCTTCTCGCCATAGGCGACGCGGATCATCTGTTCGACCAGATCGAGACCGGTGATATATTCGGTGACCGGATGCTCGACCTGCAGGCGGGTGTTCATTTCGAGGAAATAGAAGCTCTTGTCCGCTCCGACGATCAGTTCGACCGTACCGGCGCTATAATAGCCCACGGCCTGCGACAAAGCGACGGCCTGTTCGCCCATTTTCTTGCGCATTTCGGGATCGACGAAGGGCGATGGCGCTTCCTCGACAACCTTCTGGTGGCGCCGCTGGATCGAACATTCACGTTCGCCCAAATAAATCACATTGCCATGTTTATCGCCGAGTACCTGGATTTCGATATGGCGCGGCTGTTCGATGAATTTCTCGATAAACACGCGGTCATCGCCGAAGCTGGCAAGCCCTTCGCGCTTGGTCGCTTCAAAGCCCTCGCGGACGTCTTTCTCGTTCCACGCGAGCCGCATGCCCTTGCCGCCACCGCCGGCACTGGCCTTCATCATCACCGGATAGCCGATTTCCGAAGAAATGCGCACGGCATGTTCGGTATCGTCAATCTCGCCGATATGACCGGGAACAACGCTGACGCCTGCCTTCTCGGCCAGTTTTTTGGACTCAATCTTGTCGCCCATTGCGGCGATCGCATTGGGTGGCGGCCCGATGAAGGCAATATCATTGTCCGCCAGTTCCTGCGCGAAGCTGGTGCGCTCGGACAGGAAACCATAGCCGGGATGCACGGCTTCTGCGCCGGTGTCCTTGCAAGCCTGGATGATCTTTTCGGCGATCAGATAGGATTCTGCAGCAGGAGAAGGACCGATATGGACCGCTTCGTCCGCCATCTTGACATGCGGGCTCCGCGCATCCGCATCGGAATAGACGGCTACCGTCTTGATACCCATTTTCTGGGCAGTGCGAATGACGCGGCAGGCAATTTCGCCACGGTTGGCTATGAGTATCTTCTTAAACAAGTTCTTCTCCAAAGTTACGCATTCCCGGCGCCGTCATTGCGAGGAGCGGAGCGACGTGGCAATCCAGAGCGGCAAGCGACCCTCTGGATTGCTTCGCTGCGCTCGCAATGACAATGTGCTGGTTTGCGATCAGAATATTTCTGAGCATAATCACTCCGCCGCCTCCAGCTTACAATCCCGCTGTTCCGCTTCCATCGGAACCAGACCCAGTTTAGCGAACAACGTCTCGTCCGCATCATCACCGGCATTGCCGGTGGTCAGCAATTTGTCGCCAGTGAAGATGCTGTTGGCACCGGCAAGGAAACACAAAGCCTGCGTGCTTTCGCTCATGCTTTCGCGGCCAGCGGACAGGCGCACCATCGAGGCGGGCATGGTGATCCGTGCCACCGCGATCGTGCGGACAAATTCGATATCGTCGATCTTCGCCAGCGGCGTATCGGCGAGCATATCGCCGAGCACCGTGCCCTTGACCGGGACCAGTGCGTTTACCGGAACGCTTTCCGGATGTTTCGGCAAGGTCGCCAGAGCGTGGACAAAGCCAACCCGGTCTTCGCGGGTCTCGCCCATGCCGACGATGCCGCCGGAACAGACGTTGATGCCGCTGTTGCGGACATTTTCCAGCGTTTCGAGCCGGTCGCCGAAGGTGCGGGTGGTGATGACCTTCTCATAATGTTCCGGCGAGGTATCAATATTGTGATTATAATAATCGAGGCCCGCCTCGGACAGCATTTCGGACTGTTCCTTGGTCAGCATACCCAGCGTCATGCAGGTTTCCATGCCCATCTGGCGGACGCCCTTGATCATCTCGATAATCGCCGGCATGTCCCGGTCCTTGGGGTTGCGCCAGGCCGCGCCCATGCAGAAGCGCGAGGAACCGCGGTCCTTGGCCTGCGCCGCGGTTTGCAGCACCGTGCGGACGTCGAGCAGCTTTTCCGCTTTCAGACCGGATTTTGCGCCAGCGGACTGGTTGCAATAGCCGCAATCCTCGGGGCAACCGCCGGTCTTGATCGACAGCAGGGTTGATAGCTGAACCTCTCCGGGCTTGTGGTTGGCGCGGTGGACGGTTGCCGCCTGGAAAACCAGCTCGTCGAACGGCAGGTCGAACAGCGCCGCGATCTCCTCGCGGGTCCAGTCGTTGCGGACTGTGTTCCCTGCCGCAGGGCAGGGTCCAGAACTGTCCTGAGCAATCGTCTGGGCCCCGCCCTGCGGCGGGGAACTAATATTTTCGTCTAAACTCATTCCGCAGCTTCCTCTTCAGGAGGCATATTATGCCCCAGCAATCTCAATATGTCGGCGGCACATTCCACAATATTGCTGCCCGGTCCATAGATTCCGACCACACCGCTCTTGCGCAAGAATTCGTAATCCTTGGCCGGGATAACGCCGCCAGCAAAAACCTTGATATCGCCGCGTCCGGATTCTTTCAGCAGGTCGATCAGTTCGGGGATCAAAGTCTTGTGCCCCGCCGCCAGGCTGGACGCGCCGACCGCATCGACATTTTCCGCCAGAGCGAGATCGCGGGTTTCGCCGGGCGTCTGGAACAACGGACCGGAGATCACGTCAAAGCCCATATCGGTAAAGGCGCTCGACACGACATTGGCGCCACGGTCATGACCGTCCTGCCCCATTTTCGCGACCAATATCTTGGGCTTGCGACCAAGCCGTTGCGACACGGCATCAACACCTTCGATGACCATCGCATAGCGGGCATCGCCTTCATAGGCTTTGCCGTAAATGCCCTTCACCGGTGTCGGCTGGGTTTCGTAGCGACCGAAGACCGCTTCCATCGCATCGGATATTTCGCCGAGCGAAGCCCGTTTGCGCGCTGCATCGACGGCCAGCGCCAGCACATTGCCGCCGCCTTTCGCGCCATCGGTCAGCGCCTTGAGCGCTGCCTGGCAAGCTGCTTCATCCCGATCGGCGCGCATTTTCTCGAGCCGGGCAATCTGGCCCTGGCGGACTTTCGCATTGTCGATGTCCAGCGTTTCCATCGCGTCTTCTTCGGGAAGGCGATATTTGTTGACGCCGACGATGACTGCATCGCCCTTGTCGACTGCGGCCTGACGACCAGCAGCGGCTTCCTCGATCATCGCCTTGGGCCAGCCATCGGCAACCGCTTTCGCCATGCCGCCTTCCGAACCCACGCGTTCGATAATTTCCCAGGCCTTGTCGACCAGTTCCTCGGTCAGCGCCTCGACATAATAGCTGCCGCCGAGCGGATCGACGACCTTGGTTATGCCCGCCTCTTCCTGCAACACGATCTGGGTGTTGCGGGCAATTCGGGCCGAGAAATCGGTCGGCAGCGCGATCGCTTCGTCCAGCGCATTGGTGTGCAGCGACTGGGTTCCGCCCAAAGTCGCGGCCATGGCTTCGATCGTGGTGCGGATCACGTTATTGTACGGATCCTGTTCTGTCAGCGATACGCCCGACGTCTGGCAGTGGGTACGCAGCATTTTCGACCGTTCGGATTGCGCGCCGAGATCGGTCATCACCCGGTGCCACAGGGTTCGCGCCGCCCGCAGCTTCGCGACTTCCATGAAGAAGTTCATGCCGATGCCGAAGAAGAAGCTCAGGCGGCCCGCAAAGGCGTCGATATCCAGACCGGTCGCCATCGCCTGTTTGGCATATTCGCGGCCGTCGGCTATCGTGAAGGCCAGTTCCTGCACCGCCGTCGCGCCGGCTTCGTGCATATGATAGCCGCTGATTGAAATGCTGTTGAACTTCGGCATATGTTCGGACGTATAACCGATAATGTCGGAGATGATCCGCATCGAGGGCGCAGGCGGATAGATATAGGTATTCCGCACCATGAACTCTTTGAGAATATCATTCTGGATCGTGCCGGAAAGCTTCTCCTGAGAAACCCCCTGCTCTTCCGCCGCGATGATATAGAAAGCGAGACACGGAATAACAGCGCCGTTCATCGTCATCGAAACCGACATTTCGTCGAGCGGAATCTGGTCGAACAGGATTTTCATATCCTCGACGCTGTCGATCGCGACGCCGGCCTTGCCGACATCACCGACCACGCGTGGATGGTCGCTGTCATAGCCGCGGTGCGTGGCAAGATCGAAGGCTACCGAAAGGCCTTTTTGCCCTGCGGCAAGATTGCGACGATAAAAGGCGTTAGATTCCTCGGCGGTCGAGAAGCCGGCATATTGCCGGATCGTCCAGGGACGCCCGGCATACATGCTGGCCTTGACGCCGCGGGTGAACGGACCAAAGCCGGGCAGACCGGGATCACCAGCGTCTTCTGCGGTGTAAAGCGGTTTGACAGCGATACCCTCGGGCGTTTCCCAAGTGAGGTCGCGGCCCTTCACTTCCTTGTCAGCCAGTTCCTGCCAGTCTTTGATCGTCGGTTTATCGGTCATATCTGCCTTGCTTGTAATATTCGTCCAAATCAGCCGTTAACGGTGAGCGGTCTATTCACCCTTAAATTCTGTTGGCCGCTTCTGCAGAAAGGCAATCGCGCCTTCCCGCGCATCCTTGCTGTCGCCGGCGATCCGCTGGCCTTCGGCTTCGCGAACCAGCGCCGAAGCATAATCGCTTTCGAGCGCAGCTGCCAGATTCTGGCGCATTACGCCGAGAGCCACGGTCGGGCCACCCGCCAAGCGTTTTGCCAGCATGCCCGCTTCATCCATCAGCGCAGCATCTTCAACGCATTTATAGATCAGTCCCCAGTCCGCAGCCTTCTCGCCATGGATCTTCTCGCCGAGCAGCATCATTTCCGTCGCCCGCGCCTTGCCGACAATACGGGTCAGCATCCACGATGCGCCGCCATCGGGCACCAGGCCGATATTGACGAAGGCCTGCAGAAAATAGGCCGACTTCCCGGCGATCGCGAAGTCGCTCGCCAGCGCAATCGAACAACCGACACCTGCAGCCGGTCCGTTGACCGCGGTGATCGTCGGAATGTCGAGCTTCGCCAGTTTCAGCATCAGCGGGTTATAATGCTGGTTGAGCGCGGCATAGCTGCCCTGCCCGCCCGACAAGGCGCTGTCATTCGTCGCCTGCAAATCGGCGCCGGCACAAAAGGCACGGCCTTCGCCCGTAATCAGCAAGGCGCGCGCGTCTTCCAGCTTGTCGAGCGCGATCAACATGTCATCCGCCATACCCAGAGAGCAGGCGTTGAGCCGCTCCGGCTTGTTGAGCGTGATGGTGGCCACCTGATCGGCGATGTCGAGCTTGATATTTTCGAATTCCATGTTCGGTCCTTTTGAATGTCTCGTCATCCTGAACTTGTTTCAGGACCCCGCGAGATCCTGAAACAAGTTCAGGATGACGATTGTATAATTAATGCCCTTCAGGCGTTTCCATGATCTCGGTTAGCATCCCGCCCATATCCTTGGGATGGACAAAAAAGATAAGCGTGCCGTGCGCGCCGATGCGCGGTTCGCCGAGCACGCGCTTGCCCATTGCTTCGAACTCGGCCTTGGCGGCGTGAATGTCGGGCACTTCAAAACAGATATGATGCTGCCCGCCGAGCGGGTTTTTGGTCAGGAAACCGTGTATCGGGCTGTCTTCGCCGAGCGGCTCGATCAGCTCGATCTGGGTGCCGTTGGTCGGGCCTTCCGCCGGCGTATCGACAAAACAGACCTTCACGCCCTGTGCTGGCAGATCAAAGGGCTCGCAAATAGACGTAGCGCCCATGACATCGCGCCAATGGGCGATACTGTCGGTAATCGACGGCGTGACAACGCCGATGTGATTGAGGCGACCTAGTTTCAATGTGCTTCTCCGTGCGGAATGAATTTATGGACCAGCGGCGCAATGCCCGCGCCGACGAGAACGCCCAATATGCCCGACAAGAGGGCAAAGGCGATGCCGCCGACCATCAGCTTGGCCGAGGCGGGGAACAGGCCGAGCAAAGGATGCGACAGCCATTCGATCAGATGCTCCGGCCCATGCCAGCCAACGGCTGCAATATTGTGCACCAGCAATCCGCCACCGACCCAGGCCATGGCCAAAGTGCCGATAATCGACAGGGCCGCGAGCAGCTTCGGCATCAACCGGACAAGACTGCAGCCAAAGGAGCGCAACGCGCCCTCATTATTTTGCGCGATGTGCAGGCCGATATCGTCCATCTTCACGATCAGCGCGACCGCGCCATAGACCGCCACGGTAATCGCTATACCGATGATCGCGAGGATGATCGCCTGTTCCCACCAGACCTGGTCGGTCAGTTCGGACAGGGCAATCGCCATGATCTCGCCGGACAGGATCAGATCGGTACGGATCGCGCCCGAGACCATCTCCTTCTCGCGCCCCGGCCCCTCGATAATCGCGGGCTGCTCATGCTTTGTGGATTCGTCGACGTGGAAAAATTCCAGCACCTTCTCGGCGGCTTCGTAACAGAGGAACAATCCGCCGAAAATGAGGATGATCGGTATCAAAAAGGGCGCAAATTGTCCCAAAAGGACCGCTGCGGGTAGCAAAAAGACCAGCTTGTTCTTGAACGATCCCTTGGTGATTTTCCAGATCATCGGCAATTCGCGCGATGGGTCAAAGCCGGTGACATAGGTCGGCGTAACCGCCGCATCGTCGATCACCACGCCAGCGGATTTGGTCCCAGCGCGCGCCGCAGCCGCGCCGATATCGTCAACCGACGCGGCAGCAACTTTCGCAATGGCTGCGACGTCGTCGAGTAGGGCTACAAGTCCTGTTGGCATTATTTGCCCCCGTCATTGCGAGCGCAGCGAAGCAATCCAGTGCGTCGCTCGCGGCTCTGGATTGCTTCATCGCATTCGCTTCTCGCAATGTTGGAACGTCGCTCAACCATGGGCAATATCTCCATACAAGTCCCGCCAATGCGGATTAAACGCCTCTATCAAAGCCAATTTCTTCTTCCTTGACCCCGCCTTGATCTGCTTTTCTCGCAATATCGCGGCTTCCATATTGTCATGCATCTCAAACCAGACCAGCATTTTGCATCCATAACGTTTCGTAAAGCCGTCCGCTGCGCCCTCCCGATGCTGCCAAACTCGCTGGGGAAGATTTGAAGTCACCCCGGTGTAGAGCGTGCCGTTGCGCTTGTTGGTCATAATATAGACGGCGGGTTGCTTCATTTGTCATCCCGCCACCTGGTCATTGCGAGGAGCGAAGCGACGAAGCAATCCAGGGCGGCCTGTGTGGCACTGGATTGCTTCGCTTCGCTCGCAATGACGGAGTTGCTGTTCGGAATCGAGAGGAATGAGTTCATAGATAAACCACCGTCATTGCGAGGAGCGAATGCGACGCGGCAATCCAGAGCCGCGAGCGACGCCCTGGATTGCTTCGCTTCGCTCGCAATGACGAAGGACAATCACTTGGGAAGGATCACAACGGAATATTGTCATGCTTCTTCCAAGGGTTCTCCAACTGCTTGTTCCGCAGTTTCCGTAAGCCCAAAGCCACCCGACGCCGGGTCGAGTGCGGCATGATTACCTCGTCGACAAAGCCCTTTTGCGCCGCGACAAACGGGTTAGCAAAGCGGGCTTCATATTCGGCTGTATGTTCGGCAATCTCTTCCGGCGTTTTGCCGCGGAAGATGATCTCGACCGCGCCTTTTGCGCCCATCACGGCGATTTCCGCGGTCGGCCAGGCATAGTTGAGATCGCCGCGCAGATGCTTCGAGGCCATCACGTCATAAGCGCCGCCATAAGCTTTGCGGGTGATGATGGTGATTTTCGGCACGGTCGCTTCGGCATAAGCGAAGAGCAGCTTGGCGCCATGCTTGATAATGCCGTTATGCTCTTGTGAAGTGCCGGGCAGGAAGCCGGGAACATCGACCAGAGTGACGATCGGAATGTTGAACGCATCGCAATAGCGGACGAAGCGGGCCGCTTTCTTGGAGGCATTGATGTCGAGGCATCCGGCAAGCACCATCGGCTGGTTGGCCACCACACCGACGGTGGAGCCTTCCATCCGGCCAAAGCCGCAGATGATATTGCCGGCATGGGCGGGCTGCACTTCAAAGAAATCGCCTTCGTCGACCATCTTGCGGATGACTTCGTGCATATCATAAGGCTGGTTGGCATTGTCGGGGATCAGCGTGTCGAGGCTTTCTTCCAGACGGTCCCACGGATCGGCGGTCGGCCGCTCCGGCACTTCTTCGCGATTGGACAAGGGCATGAAGTCGATGAAATCACGGGCCGCGAGCAGCGCCTCGATATCATTGTCATAAGCGACATCGGCAACGCTGGTTTTGGTCGTGTGCGTGACCGCCCCGCCCAGTTCTTCCTGCGTCACGATCTCGTTGGTTACGGTCTTGACCACATCGGGGCCGGTGACGAACATATAGCTGCTGTCCTTCACCATGAAGATGAAGTCGGTCATTGCAGGTGAATAGACCGCACCACCGGCACAGGGCCCCATGATCAGGCTGAGCTGCGGTATGACGCCGCTGGCGAGAACATTTTTCTGGAACACATCGGCATAGCCGCCAAGCGATGCCACGCCTTCCTGGATACGCGCGCCGCCGCTGTCATTGATGCCGATGACCGGTGCGCCGACCTTCATCGCATTGTCGAGTACCTTGCAGATTTTCTCGGCATGGCGTTCGGAGAGCGAGCCGCCGAACACGGTGAAATCCTGAGAGAAGACGAAAACCAGGCGGCCGTTGATTGTGCCGGAGCCGGTCACCACACCATCGCCCGCGATCTTGGTCTTTTCCATTCCGAAATCGACGCAATTATGTTCGACATACATGTCGATCTCTTCGAACGAATCCTCGTCGAGCAGGATCTCGATCCGTTCGCGTGCGGTCAGCTTGCCTTTTGCATGCTGGCTATCGATCCGCTTCTGCCCGCCGCCGAGCATGGCTTCGGCGCGCTTGGCTTCCAATTGTGCGATAATGTCTGACATCAAACCCCCCGCTGTGAATCGCTTGGGGCGCTATGGCCTAGTCAATGCGCAGCCGGGTCGGCAATCGTCCCTCGTAATTAATCGCGCGATTAAACTCCAGCTTTCTCGGGGTATGCCGTAACGTTATCTATTTAAACAGGACCAGTTCCTCGGCCATGCTCGGATGCAGGGCCACGGTATCGTCGAACGCCTGTTTGGTGAGGCCCGCTTTTACCGCGATAGCCGCAGCCTGCAAAATTTCCGGTGCGTCAGGACCGATCATGTGCAGCCCGAGGATCTTCTCGGTCGGATGCTCGACGATCATCTTGTAGAGACTGCGCTCGGCCCGGTCGGCAAAGACATTGCGCATGGCGCGGAAATCGGACGAATAGACCTTGATATTGCCATATTGCTCGCGCGCCTGGCTCTCTGTCAGACCGACCGAGGCAATGGGCGGCTGCGAGAATACGGCGGATGGAATATTGTCATAGTCCACGGTGCGGGGATTGTCGCCGAATACGGTGTCGGCAAAAGCCTGGCCCTCGCGGATCGCGATTGGTGTCAGCTGCACGCGATCGGTCACATCGCCGACAGCGTAGATATTCTCGACATTGGTCTGGCTATAGTCGTCGACGATGATCGCATTTTTGTCATTTGTCGCGACGCCGGCATTTTCCAGCCCCAAACCGTCGACTTTTGGTCGTCTTCCGGTCGCTGCGAGCACAATATCGGTACGAATCGGCTCTTTTTTGCCATCCATATACACGTCGAGGGCGCCATCATCGCGCTTCTCGATCTTGTCGAATGCGCAGTTGAATTTGAAATCGATGCCCTTGGCAAGCGAGATCTGGATCAGCCGGTCGCGTACGCTTTCGTCATAGCCGCGCAATATGATGTTGGACCGGTTTACCACCGTAACATCGCTACCCAAGCCGTTGAAAATACCGGCAAATTCATTGGCGATATAGCCACCACCGGCAATGATGATAGTCTCCGGCAGCTTCTCCAGATGGAACATGTCGTTCGAAGTCGACATCAAATCACTACCCGGGAAATCGGCAACCGCAGGCCAAGCACCAACCGCAATCAAAATATATTTGGCCGTCACAGTCTTGCCACCAGCCAGCTTGATCTCATGCGGTCCGGTCAGTTCGGCCCGCTCGAGAATGATCTCAACCCCGTGGTTTTTCAGCGTATCGGTATAGGCATTGTTCAGCCGGTCAACGTCCTTGAGAACATGGTCCCGCAATCTGGTCCAGTCGAACTTGGCATTGTCCCAGGTCCAGCCGAAATTCTTGCCGTCTTCGAGTTCTTCCGAAAAATGCGAACCGTAAACCAGCAGCTTCTTGGGCACGCAGCCGCGAATTACACAGGTCCCGCCGACCCGATATTCCTCGGCAACCGCAACTTTCGCGCCATAGGATGCAGAGACCCGAGCGGCGCGCGTTCCGCCAGAACCTGCTCCGATAACGAACAGGTCATAATCATATTCAGCCATCTATAATTCCTTGTTGTCAGGCTCCAAAGGCCCGCCTTTTCAATTCTTCGGTCGATGCGTCCAATCGGTTACCATCCTCGGCCGCCAGCTTGTTCGCCATCTGCTTGCCAAGCTCGACGCCGAACTGATCGAATGGATTGATATTCAATAAAACTGCATTCACGAATGTCCGATGCTCGTAAAAAGCAAGGAGCGCACCCAGTGAACGTGCTTCCAATTCTTCCATTAATATCGTGACCGAGGGCCTGTCACCCGGATAGTTTCGATGACTGTCATCGGATTTTTTGCCCGCCATCAGCGCCGCGCCCTGGGCGAAGCAGTTGAGCAGCAACCCATTGTGGTGGGCCGGACTGAGCGAATCCCCGGGTTCGGTAACCGCGAGAAACTCGACCGGCACCAGATGCGTGCCCTGATGAAGCAACTGGAACACCGCATGTTGCGCGTCTGTACCGACCCCGCCCCAGACAATCGGGCTGGAATTCAACGCAAGCGGTTCGCCATCCAGCGTCACGGATTTGCCGTTACTTTCCATTTCCAGCTGCTGGAGATAGTCGGGCAACAGTCCGAGGCGCTCGTCATAGGCAAACACCGCGCGGGTCTCGCAACCCCGAATCTGGGCATAATATTGATCGGCAAATGCCGCCAGCACCGGAATATTCTTTTCCCAGGGCGCATCCTGAAAATGCTGGTCCATGGCCGCAGCGCCCGCCAGCAGATCGGCGAACACGTCATAGCCCAACGCCAGAGCCACGCTGAAACCGATCGAGGACCACAGCGAATAACGCCCGCCAACCGTCTCGGCAAACGGAAGGACCCGCGTCTCGTCCACGCCCCATTCCACCGCCTGATCCGGATCGGCGGTCAGCGCGACCACCTGCCCCAGCGGATCGGCAACGCCCTGCTCCCGCATCCAGTCAAGCACCGACTGGGCGTTCATCAGTGTTTCCGCAGTGGTAAATGTCTTTGAAGCAATGACCAGCAGCGTTTTTCCCGCATCAAAGCGCTCAAGAACCGGTTCCAGCGCGACACCGTCGATATTCGAGACGACGGCAAGCTCATATTTCTCATCACCCAGCCTGAGCGCATGGTGCAGCATTTTGGGACCCAGTGCCGAGCCGCCAATACCCAAGTGGATGATTTGTGTGAATTCGCCGAGTGCCCCGGAATCGATAATTTCCACCAGACTTTTCACGCGCTGATGCAGCGCCTGGGCATTGGCGACACTGGGCGGATTGCCCGTGCCTCTTTCCGCACAATGTTCCGCAGCGCGTGCTTCGCTGATATTCACGGGTTCGCCGGACAGCAGGGCCTGAACCCGCTCGGACAAATTCATCTCTTGTGCCAGCAACTTGAAGGCAGCAACGGTGCCTTCGTCGAGATGGGTCTTGGACAGGTCGAAATAAATGCCGGACTGCTCGATCCCGTACTTGGCAACCCGATCGCTGTCGGTTTCAAAAAGAGTGGGTAGCGAGATTTGCGGAAGTTCGTTGAGGGTTTGCCATTGGTCTTTCGTCATTCAATCATCCGATCCTGAAATTGCAAAACATATGCGCCCGTCGACCGGCCTAGCCCTATCGGGCGGATAGACTGGTCTCAAGTTGAAAATCGCCGCTGGGCGGAGATCGCAAGAAATCTTGACGCCAATGCCAATGTCGGCGAAGGGGCGCCATGGCGCGAGATAAAGCAGAACGATCTGAAACGCGGGACTTTGTCGCGTTCCTTGTAAAACTGGCTCTGTTCATTTTGATATTGCGCAGTTTCATCATTTCCCCGTTCAACATTCCGTCCGAATCGATGCAACCGCGTCTGATTGTCGGCGACTATCTGCTGGTTGCAAAATGGCCTTACGGCTTTTCCAAATATAGCTTGCCCTTCAATGTTCCTCTCTTTCCGGGCCGCGTCCTGCCGAATACGCCAGAACCGGGTGATGTCGTTGTGTTCAAGGCACCGCCAAGCGCTACGGATGATTATATCAAGCGGGTGATCGCATTATCTGGCGATATCGTTCAGGTTACCGGCGGCGTGGTTTCGATCAATGGCACCCCGGTTGAGCGCAAAAGGATCGAGGATTTCGAAATTCCGGTATCTCCCAATAGTCCCTGTTATCGAGAAGAGTTTGAAACCACCGCAAATGATGGTAATTCAGTATGCAGCTATCCGCAGTTTCAGGAAACGCTGCCGAATGGAGTAACGTATCGGACTCTCGACATCTTTGAAGATTCACAAGGCGACAATACGCAGGCTTTCGTGGTCCCGGACGGGCATATGTTCCTGATGGGCGATAATCGGGACCGCAGCGCCGATAGCCGCTTTCCGGCTCAAGAAGGTCAGGCCATCGGCATGGTGCCGCAGGAAAACCTTGTCGGCAAAGCATTGGTCTCGATATTCTCGACCGACGGCTCGGCGGAATGGATCAAGCCCTGGACCTGGCCGGGTGCCACGCGCTGGGACCGTATTGGAGAAGGTTTTTGAACCGCCCCGATTTTCTTGAATGGGTGGCCGAAATCACCAGCGAGCAGCCTTCGAACCCGGATCTTTACATCAGGGCAGCCACCCACGGCAGCCATGGCGACAAGGATTATCAGCGCCTTGAATTTCTGGGTGACCGGGTATTGGGATTGGTAATTGCAGACCATCTCTATCATCAGTTTCCCAAAGAACCGGAAGGACAGCTATCGCAGCGCCTCAACGGTCTGGTATCGGGCTCCGTGTGCGGTGAAATCGCCAAAAACATCGGCGTCGGGGATCATATCCTGCTGGGCAAACAAGCGCGGGACGATGGTGCAAGACAAAGCGTCAAGGTGCTGGGTGATGTCATGGAATCCCTGATCGGCGCTGTCTATATTGACCATGGCATGGAAGCGGCACGCAATTTTATTCTACGCCACTGGAAAAGCCGGGTTGCCTCCACAATCGGGGACGTCCGGCATCCAAAATCCGCGCTACAGGAATGGGCTGCGGCCAATAACCGGAAGATCCCCGAATATGAACTGGTCGAAAAAAGCGGCCCCCACCATGATTTGAAGTTCACCGTTCGGGTGAGCGTTCGCAATATTGGCGAAGTTCAGGCGACGGCCTCCGCCATTCAGGCAGCCGAGACCGAAGCCGCAAAGAAATTTCTGGAAAAATTCACATGACTCAAAAATGCGGCGTAGTGGCATTGATCGGTGCCCCCAATGCCGGAAAATCGACCCTGATTAATGCGCTGGTCGGCCAGAAGGTCGCGATAACCAGCTCTAAACCGCAAACCACAAGAACGCGGCTGCTGGGCATCGCGATCGAGGAAGACACCCAACTGCTGCTGGTTGATACGCCGGGTATTTTCGAACCGCACCGACGGCTCGACCGCGCCATGGTATCTGCAGCCTGGGAAGGCGCGGAAGATGCCGATATCATCGTTCTATTAGTCGATTCACGAGCGGGACTTGGAACAAAGGTCACTTCGATTGTCGAACGGATCAAGCATCGGTCCGAAAAGACCATATTGGTCATGAACAAGGTCGATATCGCCGCAAAGGACAAGATGCTCGGTCATGTGGTCAAGCTGCATGAACTGGCCGATTTCGACGAGACATTTTTCGTCAGTGCCAAAACCGGAGATGGTTTGGAAGAGCTGAGATCCTACCTCGTGAAGGCAATGCCGGAAGGCCCGTGGCATTTTCCTGCGGATCAGGTTTCGGATGCCAGCGAACGCATTCTTGCTGCGGAAATTACGCGCGAGCAGGTGTTCCGGCAATTGCACGCCGAACTGCCTTACGCCACCGCCATTGCGATGGAACAATATAAAGAGCGGCCCGATGGATCACTTGAAATTCATCAGCAGATCCTGGTGGAGAAGGCCAGCCAGAAAGCGATCATTCTTGGCAAGGGCGGTCACCAGATCAAGGAAATCGGGGCCAAGGCCCGTGCCGAGCTGTCCGGCATATTGGGCAAGCCGGTCCATCTCTATCTGCACGTCAAGGTCAGTGCCAACTGGGATGAAGACCGGAGCCTGTACCAGGACATGGGCCTGGATTGGGTAAAATAGCCTAGACGGACCGCGCTCAGGCGCAGCTCGATTGCAGGCAAGATGTAATGCTCCTGAACGGAGGATCGTCTCTCTCAAGCCATTTCCGCAGTAAACATGTGTAAAGTTATCAATTAATTAGTGATAAGTTAGCTTTTTGTGCCGATGGTCGTCTTCTGGAACGAGATATGTTCTGAATTGAGGAAAACGGTGCAGCAGGTGGCATTAGATTTGAACAGCATGCGACAGACTATTGTGCGCTCTGCGCTTATAGCGGCCGTGTTCTGTATCAACTCTTTGATCGTGATTACCGCATCGAATTATACCGGCGGTTTCGCCGCTCTCTGGTCGGCCAACGCCAGTCTCGTTTTCATGCTGATGATTTTCCCGCGAAAAGAGCAGCCCTTTTACTGCGCGAGCGTGTTTCTCGCCAGTCTGGCCGTCAATATTGCAGCGGATTTTCCGCTGCAAACCGCATTTTTCTACTCATTCTCCAACGTGCTGGAGGCACTGCTGGTATTCCATATCATCGTGCGACTCGGCTTTCCCAAGACCGGACTGTACAATCCGACACAACTGGTGGAATTCGGCGCGGTGGCAGCATTAGCCGCTGCGGTTTCGGCGACGACAGCCTCCCTGGGCAGCATGAATGACTTTGGCCATGCCTGGATGTCATGGTTTGCGTCGGACTTGCTTGGGCTTCTGATCTTCCTCCCCTGTTTCAATATCATTCATGCGATCTGGACAGGTGCCGAAAAATATACGTGGCCGGGCAACAGGAAGTTCGAGTTTGCAGGAATCATGATCCTGGTGTTCGCATTCTCGACGATAGCGCTCATCCAGTCGGTCGTGCCGCTTTTGTTTCTGACCGCAATACCGGTATTCATGGCGGTCTTCCGGTTCGGCCCGCTCGGCGGAATGGCTTCTACCTTGATCGTAGCAATCGTCGCAGAGTTTCTTACTGTCTCCGGCTACGGCCCGATCGCCCAGCTGGATGCCAGCCAAATCATCAAAGTCTTTGTCCTGCAAGCCTATATAGCCAGTCAGCTCATGCTGGCGCTGCCCATCGCTTCTCTTTTGGCAGATCGGAAGAACAAGGCGGACAAGATTTTGGAGAGCGAGAAACTGCTCCGGATGATGGCGGAGAAAGATCACCGGAAGGCAGAGGAGGCAAAGTTGGAAAAGATGCGGCTTCTGGCGCGAGACGACCTGACCGGCCTCGCCTCCAGGCGCCACATTATGGAAGAATGCGAGCGAGCATTGCGGCGGGCGCAAGCCGAACGCCGCCATTTTTCCATCGCCATATTTGATGTCGACAAGTTCAAAACTGTAAACGACCGGTTCGGTCACGCGGCGGGGGACGATATCCTACGGATGGTAGGCGAGATCGCCAGACAGCACATTGGCAGGGGCCATCAGATCGGGCGTATCGGCGGCGAAGAATTTCTGGTGCTGATGCCGGACACTTCCATCTCGGAGGCGGAGAAACATGTCGAGAGACTGCGCGTGAACATCATGAACGCGCGGCTGGACAACCTGGGGATTGGCGTCACCGTCAGCGCTGGGCTGGCCGATAGTGACGGCATCCAAAGCGTGAAACAAATGTTGTCGCTTGCCGACGCGGCGCTGTACGCTGCGAAAGACGGCGGTCGCAATCGCTTGGAAATCGCCGCCTAAAGCGGCTCACGCTCCATCAAGGATAGTAAGTCGCAACCGCTTGAGGGCCGTGGTTACGATCAAAACGAGGATTGGCAGAACCTGTCAGGATCCTGCCAGTCTCCAGTTCATTCAGCTTTCGTTTTGGCCGGTGCCTTTTTCGCGGCAGGCTTCTTTTTTGCCGCCGGCTTTTTCTTTGCTGCAGGCTTTTTCTTGGCAGCAGCTTTCTTCTTTGGTGCCGCCTTTTTGGCGCGTTTTTTCGCCGGACCCTTGGCGGCGCGATCATCGATAAGTTGGGCGGCCTCTTCCAAGGTCAGCTGGTCCTTATCGACTGTCTTTGGCAGAGAAGCATTGGTCGTGCCGTCGGTGACATAAGGGCCATAACGACCATCCATCAGCTTGATCTCGGCCTCGGTTCGGGGGTGATTGCCCATGATCTTGAGTGGCTCCATCTTGCCGCGTCCACGGCCGCCACCATTTTTCGCAGCATCGGCCAGCTTGGCAACCGCCGCATTCATCCCGATTTCGAAAACTTCCTGGGTATTCTCCAGTCTGGCGGACTTTCCGTTGTGGCTCAGATAGGGACCATAGCGACCAATTTGAGCCGTCACAGGTTCACCGCTTTCAGGGTGAACGCCTACTTCCCGAGGGAGCGACAGCAATTTCACAGCCCATTCGAGGCCGAAATCTTCTGGTGGGATATCCTTTGGAATAGAGGAGCGTTTCGCTTCCTTGCCCTCGCCCTTTTCCACATAGGGGCCGAAGCGCCCGACCTTTTTCGTGATTTTTTCATCGCTGTCGGGGTCGACGCCCAATTCCTGCGGTCCTTCGTCCTCGTCGGCATTGGCACCACCGCCTTGCGCAAAGCGCCGGGTGAACTTGCATTCCGGATAGTTGGAACACGCGACAAAAGCCCCGAAACGTCCACCGCGCAGGGCCAGCTTGCCTTCGTTGCAACGCGGGCAAAGCCGGGGATCGGAACCGTCTTCTTTCTCGGGAAACAGATAGTCACCCAAGAACTTGTCCAGTTCCGCGGTTACTTCCGATGGCATTTTCTCCATCACTTCCACGGTTTTGGGCTTGAAGTCGTGCCAGAAGGCCTCAAGAATCTCCTGCCACTGGGCGCGACCGCCGCTGACTTCGTCAAGCTCGTCTTCCAAGCCCGCGGTATAGTCATAAGCGACGTATCGGTCGAAAAAGCGCTCAAGAAATCCGGTCAGAAGCCGACCGCTTTCTTCCGCGAAGAACCGGTTCTTTTCGATCCGGACATAAGCACGGTCTTTCAGCGTTTTAATGATCGACGCGTAGGTCGACGGACGGCCAATTCCCAATTCTTCCATCTTTTTGACCAGACTCGCCTCGCTGTAGCGTGGCGGAGGCTGGGTGAAATGCTGGGAAGCATCGACCGACTTCTTCGCCGGACTATCGCCTTTTGACATCGCTGGCAGCAAACCGCCATCCTCATCCTTGTCATCATCCCGCCCTTCCTCGTAAAGCGCGAGAAATCCCGGGAATTTGACGACCTGACCATTGGCCCGCAGACCTGTCTGGCCGGTGCCGTCGAGCATTTCGACGGTCGTGCGTTCCAGGCGTGCCGACGCCATTTGACTGGCCATCGCCCGCTTCAGGATCAGATCATAAAGCTTGGCATGGTCACCGCTTCCCACGGTCCGCTGGGTGAAGCTCGTCGGGCGAATGGCTTCATGCGCTTCCTGCGCATTTTTGGCTTTCGACTTGTACATCCGCGGACTGTCCGGAACATAGCTAGCATCATAACGATCCGCGATCGCCTTGCGCGCGGCGGATATGGCGCTGCCATCCATCTGGACACCGTCGGTACGCATATAGGTTATCGCGCCGTCTTCATAGAGTTGCTGGGCGATCCGCATGGTATGGCTGGCCGAATAGCCGAGCTTGCGGGCCGCTTCCTGCTGCAGCGTGGACGTCGTAAACGGTGGGGGCGGATTGCGGGTTAGCGGTTTCGTTTCGATCGTTTCGATGGTGAACAGGCCGTTTTCGACGGCGTTTTTCGCAATTGCAGCCTGATCTTCGTTCGCCAGGTCCATTTTGCCGAGCTTCTTGCCCTGATGTACCGTCAGTCGGGCGTCGAACGCCTGACCGCCCTGCTCCATCTGGGCCGTTACCGACCAGTATTCCTGCGGCTTGAATGCTTCTATTTCCCGCTCCCGCTCAACGATCAACTTGAGCGACACCGATTGCACGCGCCCTGCGGATTTCGCACCCGGCAGCTTGCGCCACAACACCGGTGACAGAGTAAATCCCACGAGATAATCGAGCGCCCGCCTTGCCCGATAGGCATCGATAAGATCCTCATCCAACGCGCGGGGATGGGCCATGGCATCGGTCACCGCGGCCTTGGTAATCGCGTTGAACGTGACCCGGTCAACCTTGTCCGGAAGAGCTTTTTTCTTCCGTAAAACTTCCTGAACATGCCAGCTGATTGCTTCCCCTTCGCGGTCAGGATCGGTCGCGAGGATCAATCGAGTGGCTTTTTTCGACTCGTCGGTGATCGCCTTCAGTTGCTTGGTTTTGTCAGCATAATTTTGCCAGGTCATCGCAAAACCGTCATCGGGATCGACCGAACCGTCCTTGGGAGGAAGGTCGCGGATATGGCCGTAGGAAGCCAATACCTTGAAATCCGATCCCAGATATTTTTCGATGGTTTTCGCTTTGGCGGGTGACTCGACAATAACTAGCTGCATATGTTCCGATTTTCTTTGTTCTCACGTATACGCGCGAGGCTGTGACAGGGATTGGCCTCAGGTCAAGGCCCTGAATGAAGAATTTTGTCAATGGCGATCGGAAATTACTCTGTCGACCAACGACTAGTCTGCCAGGCTTACCCGGGCACCGGCATGGCGGCAAAGCCGACCGGCCAGCTCCAGTTCCAGCAACGCCAGTTGGACAGCAGCCTGTTCGAATCCGGATTGCCTGACAATTTCGTCTACCGTGACCGGCGTCGCACTGAGCAGGCTGATAACCGGTGCCCGGTCGATATCCTCCGATTGATCTGCTGGAATTTCGGCAGCATTAAAATTCCCTCGGTCGCGGCTTGCTTCGATGTGCTGCTCCGCCCGGTCATCGAAATGGTGGACCAATTCGATAATGTCATCAGCGGACTGGATCAGGTTGGCTCCTTCACGAATGAGCATATTGCAGCCCCTTGACCGGGGATCGAGCGGAAATCCCGGAACCGCCATGACCTGCCGGCCAGCTTCGGCGGCCAGGCGGGCGGTGATAAGCGAACCGGATCGCGGCGCGGCTTCGACAACCACCGTTCCTCTCGCCAGTCCGGCAATGATCCGGTTGCGATAGGGAAAATGCCTGGCACGGGGTTCGGTCCCGGCTGGTTGCTCTGCCAACAACAGCCCCCGTTCCGCTATTTTCTTCTGAAGGGCTTGATTCTCAGGCGGATAATATACGTCCAGCCCACCCGCTATCACGGCGATGGTTGCCTGTTCGAGCGCGCCCTGATGGGCTGCAGTGTCAATACCTCTGGCAAGGCCGGAAACAACGCACATACCTTTATTCGCCAAACTATTGGCCAGATCCCGGGCAAACCGACAGGCGGCTGCAGACGCGTTCCGGGCACCGACCACCGCCACCATGGGCCTTCGCAAAAGCTCCAGCCTCCCTTTCCAGAGCAATATGGGCGGCGGATTTCCGAGTTCTGCGAGCAAGGCCGGATAATCCGGATCGCCGAGGAACAGCAATTCAGCCCCGATACGTTTGATCGCCTTCAATTCCGCATCGATCAGGCTTGCATCGGCGATCTTTGGCGACTTTCCACCACCCCGTGCCGCCAGATCGGGAATAGCCTCCAGTGCACGTGCAGCCGAACCATATTTGCTGATCAGGTGGCGATAGGTGACTGGCCCGACATTCTCCGAGCGGATCAGCCGCAGCCGATCAAATATGTCCCGGCTTGCGCCAGCCACGTCAGACGCTTTTCGAGGCCCCGACTTTCGGCTCTTCACCTGCGATCAACCGCTCGATATTGGAGCGATGTTTCCACAAAACCAGCAGGGCCAGGCCGATGAACATAGGCATCATGGCATATTCTCCCAGGGCGAAGGCCGCTATCGGAACCGATATCGCAGCAAGCATTCCACCTACTGACGAATAGCGCCAAAGCGCGAGCGAACCAAGCCATGTGACCGCAAATATCAATCCCGCCAACGGGATCAGGGCAAGAACCACTCCCAGCAAGGTTGCGACACCCTTGCCACCTCTGAACTTCAGCCACACCGGGTACAGATGGCCGAGAAAGGCTCCCAATCCGGCGAGAACACCCAGACCCGGTGAAATCTGCAAGGCAATGAAGACCGCAGCGAATCCCTTGCCGATATCAAGGAGCAACGTCAAAGCCGCGATGCCCTTGTTTCCGGTTCTCAGAACATTGGTTGCGCCAATATTGCCGGAGCCCATATCGCGCAAATCTCCGCCACCGGTCAGGCGCGTCAACAAAAGGCCAAAAGGGACCGAGCCCAGCAAATAGCCGAACAACAAAGCCAAAATCGGTTCGATCCACATGGATTGCACTGCAAATACCCCTTGATTGACCCCCGCTATATTCGCGCATCGACTTGAGCAAGTAAATCATCGCAAAAACCGCCAAGGTCAGACGCTTATCAGACGAACCGAAGCAGTTGCCGTCGCTGCCCTATTCTGGCTATGGGCAGATCATGAATGAAACGCAGAATAGCCAATCAGCTCCCTTGCTGTTTTTTGACACCGGCGTCGGCGGCCTCTCGGTGCTGGGCGAGACCATGAAATTGCTGCCGGGCGCTCCCGTTGTCTACGCTGCAGATTATGCAGGCCTGCCCTACGGCATGAAATCCGAAGCCGAACTGGCTGCACGGGTTCCCGCTCTGCTGGGCCGGCTGGTCGAGCGTTACAGGCCGGTATTGGCGACCATTGCCTGTAATACAGCCTCAACCATCGCCCTCGACCACGTCCGGTCAGCGCTGGACATACCGGTGGTCGGAACTGTGCCCGCCATCAAGCCGGCAAGCGAACTGACGAAAACCGGTGTGATCGGCCTTCTCGGGACCCAGGCGACTATCAGACAGCCCTATGTCGACAGGCTGGCGGCTGATTTTGCAGCAGACAAACTGTTGCTGCGCCATGGAGCACCGGAACTCGTTTATGCAGCAGAAGCAAAATTGCGCGGAGAACAGGCGGATCTTGGGATTATCGAACAGGCCATGAAGGGGCTGACAGACCAGGCCGAAGGCGAGAAAATCGATACCATCATCCTCGCCTGCACGCATTTTCCGCTGCTCCGGGACGAATTGGCCCGCGTGGCGCAAAGGCCGATAACCTTTATCGACGGGGCAAAGGGGATCGCCCGTCGCATCGCCTATCTGACGCAAAACCAGGTCTGGCCCGAAACCCGCCGGGACGGTATATTCGTCACCACCGGCGCGCTTGCCGATGTCGAACCCTATCGTCCTGCCTTCACAAAATACGGCATCACGCAATTTGAAATGCTGTAAGCCTATGATGAACAACCCTTATTGCGAGTGGTTCGCGCTGGAAATTGTGAGGAAAGGCCGCTAAAGGCCATTTCAAGAAAACAGCAAACGCAGATTTGACGCAGGATTTGGTGCATAGTGGACTACGATAAAATCTTTTCGCAAGCGATTGACCGGCTGCATGCCGAGGGACGCTACCGGGTATTCATCGATATTCTGCGCAACAAGGGGTCCTTCCCCAACGCCCGCTGTTTCGCGCATCACAACGGCCCCCAACCGGTCACCGTCTGGTGCTCCAACGATTATCTCGCCATGGGCCAGCATCCCGATGTGATCGCTGCCATGGAAGAAGCGCTGCACGATGTCGGAGCCGGTTCGGGCGGAACCCGCAATATCGGCGGCAATACCCATTATCATATCCAGCTGGAGCGCGAACTGGCCGACTGGCATGGCAAATCCTCCGCGCTGCTGTTCACGTCGGGCTATGTATCGAACGAAGCGACACTGTCCACGCTGACCAAGGTTCTGCCGGGCTGCATCATCTTTTCCGATGAGCTGAATCACGCATCGATGATCGCCGGTATCAAGAACAGCGGCTGCGAAAAGCGGGTGTTCCGGCACAATGACCTCGAGCATCTCGAAGAATTGCTGGCCGCTGAAGATCCCGAAGCACCAAAGCTGATCGCCTTTGAAAGCATCTATTCAATGGACGGCGATGTTGCACCGCTGCACGCCATCTGCGATCTGGCCGACAAATATAACGCCCTCACCTATTGCGACGAAGTTCATGCTGTTGGCATGTACGGCAAGCACGGCGGCGGAATTTCCGAACGCGACAAAGCGGCCGAGCGGATCACCATCATCGAGGGAACGCTGGCCAAGGCCGTTGGCGTCATGGGCGGCTATATCGCTGCAGACCAGAAGATCGTCGATGTGATCCGGTCCTATGCCCCCGGCTTCATCTTCACCACCAGCCTGTCGCCTGTGCTTGTAGCCGGCGCGCTGGCCAGCATCCGTCATTTGAAACAGTCGACCGCAGAACGCGATGGTCAACAGGCCGCCGCGCAGACGCTCAAGGACCTGTTTGCCGATGCCGGTCTGCCGGTGATGGATTCCTCGACCCATATCGTTCCGCTGCAAGTGGGCGATCCGGTCAAGGCCAAGAAAATCAGCGACATATTGCTCGCCGAATATGGCGTCTATGTGCAACCGATCAACTATCCGACCGTACCGCGCGGTACCGAGCGTCTGCGCTTCACGCCCGGACCGGCGCACAGCGAGGCGATGATGGTTGACCTGACCAAGGCGCTGGTGGAAATCTGGAGCCGGATGGACCTAGAACGGGCGATCGCCGCCTAGTTACCGGATCAGCTTTTCCGCACTGCAGTAAAATCGTCCGGGCACTCTCCCGACTGATCTTCAATGTTTTCGCCGCGCGATAAAAATCCGCCAGAACTTTGCACATGCGCGTGCTATTCTTTTCTGTGACCTTTGGCTGCAATCCGCAGAACTCCGGCCATTCTCGTTTCGCCGCTGGTTGCCGAGTGTGACCTTCCAGATCGCCATCAAAATCCGGATGGTTTTGCGTGCGGCGCAATCATCTATCCAAATTGTCAAAGAGCCTGAATCAAAGCCGCCAGAAGAATAGGCCATCAGGACCAATGTAGGAAAGGCTTATCAGGCCCTAGCCATCCGCGATGATGTCCGCGAACCGCTGACGGTCGACATTGCCGCCGGACAGGGTGATGGCGGTCCGGTCGGTCACTCCGACCTTGCCGGCAAGAATGGCAGCCAGCGCAACCGCACCGCCCGGTTCCACGACCAGGCGCAATTTCTCGAATGCGACCCGCATCGCGTGATGCACCTCGGCGGCAGAAACGGCGATTCCTGTGGCGTTGCGGTCTTTGAGAATATTGAACGTGATTGGGGCGACACTAAGTGTCTGCAGCGCGTCGCAATCGGTCGCGGGCGGGTTATCTCCGACCGGCACGATCGCTCCACCTTCCAGCGAGCGTTTCATGTCATCCCAGCCTTCCGGCTCGACGACCATGATTTTCGCATCGGGGTTGGCCAGAGCCGTGCCGCTGGCAAGGCCGCCGCCACCGCAACAGATGACCAGCTGATCCGGCTGATATCCGGTTTGCGCCAGCATCTGCTCGCGTATCTCGATACCGCAACTGCCCTGCCCTTCGACGATCCACGGATCATCAAAGCTGGGCACCACGATAGCACCGGTTTCCTGCGCCAGATCAGCCGCCAGTTGCACCCGGTCACCGCTCATTCGGTCATAGGTTATGACCTTGGACCCCATTGCCCTGGTGTTCTCCAGTTTCGCCTTGGGCGCATCCTCGGGCATGATGATCGTTGCCGATATATTCAGTTCCCGGGCAGCCCATGCCACGCCCTGCGCGTGATTGCCGCTGGAGAAGCCGATCACACCGCGCTTCTTCTGGTCGTCGGTCAGGTCGGTCAATCGGTGCCAGCCACCGCGGATCTTGAACGCGCCGATCGGTTGCAAGCATTCCGCCTTGCACCAGATTGTCGTGCCGTCGATTTCCAGTGGCAACAGCGGCGTAGCGGGCAATATCGCGGCGATTTTCTGTGCAGCTCGCTCCACCCCCGCCAGAGTGGGTTGCCGTTGCGGGTCCATCAGGTCTTGCTCTGTCATAGTCTCTCCCTATATGCGGGTTTCTCATTTCTCCAGCATTTAGAGTGAAAATCATGGGTAAAATTTTGGTGATCGGCGCCGGCGGCGTCAGTTCGGTAGCGGTGCATAAAATGGCGCAGCTTATTGCAGCGGGCAACGGCCCCTTCACCGAGATCATCTTGGCCAGTCGCACCTTGTCGAAATGCGAAGCGATTGCCGAGTCGGTCAAAGAGCGGACCGATGTGGCGATATCCACATCCCAGATCGACGCTGATGATGTTCCGGCACTGACCGCGCTGATCGAGCGGGAAAAGCCCGATCTGGTGGTCAATCTGGCGCTGCCCTATCAGGATCTGCCGATCATGGATGCGTGCCTCGCGACCAAGACCGACTATCTCGATACCGCCAATTATGAACCGCGCGACGAAGCCAAGTTCGAGTATAAATGGCAGTGGGATTATCAGGACCGGTTCAAGGATGCGGGAATCATGGCGCTGCTCGGTTCCGGCTTTGATCCGGGCGTGACCAGCGTGTTCACCTGCTGGCTGAAGAAGCATCATTTCGACCGGATCGACACGCTCGACATTCTCGACTGCAACGGCGGCGACCATGGCCAGCATTTCGCCACCAATTTCAATCCCGAGATCAACATCCGGGAAGTGACCGCGAATTCGCGGCATTGGGAGAATGGCCAGTGGGTCGGGGGACCGGCGCTGACCCAGAAGCAGGAATTTGATTTCGAGGCCGTCGGTCCGAAGAATATGTATCTGATGTATCACGAGGAAATCGAGTCGCTGAAGACGCATCTCCCGGAAATCCAGCGGATTCGCTTCTGGATGACCTTTGGCGACGCTTATCTGACCCATCTCGAAGTGCTGCAAAATGTCGGCATGACACGGATTGATCCGGTGATGTACGAAGGCCGCGAGATCATCCCGCTCCAGTTCCTGAAAGCTGTGCTGCCGGAACCGGCCAGCCTCGGCGAGACGACCAAGGGCAATACCAATATCGGCGTGATTGCCACTGGCGTGAAAGACGGCGTCGAGAAGACGCTCTACGTCAAGAATATCTGCAGTCATGAAGCGGCGTTCGAGGAAACCGGCAACCAGGGTGTCAGTTATACCACCGGCGTTCCGGCGATGATCGGCGCGGCGATGATGCTGTCCGGCCAGTGGAAAGGCGATGGCGTTTTCAACATGGAAGAATTCGATCCGGATCCGTTCATGGCGATGCTGAACGAGCATGGCCTGCCATGGACATTGGAAGAATTGGAAGCACCTTTGGCTTTCTAGGATGGAGACCAAGGCAGGCGATCCCGGCGCTTTTGCGCATTTTGATCTGGGCCGCGTGCCCTCGCCCGCCTTTGTCGTGGATGAGGCTGCTGTGCGGCGGAATCTGGCGATATTGGCGGATATCAGGGAGCGTTCCGGCGCCAAGGTTCTGCTGGCGCTCAAGGCCTTTTCGATGTGGTCTCTGGCGCCGTTGATCGACGAATATCTTGATGGCTATTGCGCTTCAGGTCTTTGGGAGGCACGGCTTGCGAAGGAGCATTTCCGCGGGCCGATCAGCACTTATTCTCCTGCTTATAAAGCGGACGATCTGGCCGAATTAGTCAGGATTTCCCAACATATTACCTTCAACAATCCCGAGCAGATTGAGCGATGGAAAAGTGATTCTAATCAAAAGCTTTTAAACGATAGTTTAGAAATTGGATTAAGAATAAATCCGCAAATCCCGCTGGGCGAGACGGAGAAATATGATCCGAGCCAGCCGCACAGCCGGCTCGGCTTCCCGATCAACCAGCTGGCACCAGAGCATTTCCAGCATTTGAGCGGCATCCACTTTCACAATCTGTGCGAACAAGGTTTCGATGCGCTGCAACGGACGTGGGAGAAGGTGGAACCATTCATCGCGCCGCATTTCGGCTCGCTCAAATGGATCAATCTGGGTGGCGGGCACCATATCACGCGCGACGATTATGATCGCGAGGCGCTGGTGGGTTTCCTGAAAGATTTGAAAGCGCGGTCGGGTTGCGACATCTATCTCGAGCCGGGCGAGGCCGTGGCGCTGGATGCCGGGATCCTGGTCGGCGAGATACTGGATGTGTTTGGCAATGGCATGCCGGTCGGGATCACCGATATCTCGGCGACCTGCCATATGCCGGACGTGATCGAGGCGCCCTATCGTCCGGCGATGCTGGGAGAGCGGAGCGACGGCACGGCCGTTCGTCTCGGTGGCCCCAGTTGTCTTGCAGGCGACATCATCGGTGATTATATCCTGCCCGTTGAGCCGCATGTCGGGCAGCGGATCGCCTTTCTCGATCAGGCGCATTATTCGATGGTCAAGACGAACACGTTCAACGGTGTTCCCCTGCCCTCGATCTGGCTGTGGAACAGTGAAAATGACGAGCTGAAATGTGTCAAAAGCTTCGACTGGTCGACATTTCGTGACCGTTTGAGCTAGAAAATTGACCTGTTGCGACAAATTCTGTAAATGCAGGTCTTTACAGATTAATCCAGCGGCCATATAGCCGCGCTTCGCTGCCCCATGGCCGCTTGCGAATCCGCAAGGCAGCTCAATCGATCTTAGCCGATAGGGGGTCCCTTGAGTTGCACTATTACCATGATGCTGAGGAGCTAACGAGGGCTCTCAGCCCCGATATTCCAGTTTTGCTAAACCGGCCACACGCTGCCCGTCGTGCTGCGCGCTATTTCGTCGAGCAATTTCCCGGCAAGTCGCTCTATGCGGTGAAGGCGAATCCCTCACCAACCTTGCTGCAGCTGCTGTGGGAAGAAGGCGTCACGCATTTCGACGTCGCCTCGATCGACGAAGTGCGGATCGTCCGCGCGGCGCTGCCCGAAGCAACGCTCTGCTACATGAACCCGGTCAAGCAGCTCGCGTCGGTTCGCGAAGCCTATCACGAGCATGGCGTGCGGATTTTCTCGCTCGACAGCATCGAGGAGCTGGAGAAGATCGAACTAGGCACTGACAACGCCGAAGACCTGACGCTCTGCGTCCGGATTCGCGTGGCGTCGGAATTTGCCGAAATCAGCCTTGCTTCGAAATTCGGTATCGATGTCGATGAATCGGCCGAACTGCTGCAGCGTGCGCGGCAGCGGGCCGACTGCCTCGGCATCTGCTTTCACGTCGGCAGCCAGGCGATGACGCCGCTCGCCTATGTCCATGCTCTGGAGCGGGTCCGTACCGCGATTGTCGGCGCGTCGGTGACCGTAGACATCGTCAATGTCGGCGGCGGTTTTCCGTCCATCTATCCCGATCTGGCGCCGGTTTCGCTGAACCATTATTTCACCGCCATCGACCGCACGTTCGAGGATCTGCCGATCAGCTATTCCGCCGAACTGTGGTGCGAACCCGGTCGCGCCCTGTCGGCCGAATATAGCTCGCTGGTGGTCAAGGTCGAGCGCCGTCGTGGCAACGAGCTCTATATCAATGACGGCGCCTATGGCACCCTGTTCGACGCGGCCCATATCGGCTGGCGCTTTCCGGTGCGGCAGATCGGTGCCGACGAGGACGGTGGCGCGACGACCGGTTTCAGCTTCTACGGCCCGACCTGCGATGACATGGATTTCATGGCCGGACCGTTCAACCTGCCCGACAGCATCAAGGCCGGCGACTATATCGAGATCGGTATGCTCGGCGCCTATGGCTCGGCGATGCGCACCAGGTTCAACGGCTATGGCAGCAGCGACGAATATGATGTCACCGATGAACCGATGGCCAGCCTCTATGTGGGTGACAATCTCGACCGTTCCGATCGGGAAAATGTCGTGTCCTTTCCCGGTGCATAAGGCCCTAATTAGGTTGCAATTGACAATCTGTTACAGTTGACGCAGTTTCTCCCTGTTTGGGAGGACAAGAATCATGGATATTGCAATTTTGGCACCGGCGGCCGTGCTGGTCTTATGGTCTTTGATCATGCTGCTATGGATGGCGGGAACGAGATTTCCCGCGATGGCGAAATCCGGCGCGGATCTGGCGAACGCCAAGCCGGGCGGCCGGGGCAGCGATCTGGAAGGGGTGATCCCCGACAAGGTGAACTGGAAATCCCACAATTACACCCATTTGATGGAACAGCCGACGCTATTCTATGCCACGGTCGTGATCCTGGCCATGACCGGCGCAGGCCACGGGATGAATCTCTATCTGGCATGGGCCTATGCGATCATCCGGATCATTCACAGCATCTGGCAGGCGACGGTCAATCTGGTGAAAGTGCGCTTTCTGCTCTTCATATTATCGACCATCTGCCTGCTGATCATGGCGGTCAACGCCCTGTGGGCCACGCTTTTCTAGCATTTAACAATATTCGGGAGGAAAATTTATGGACAACAGCCCCTTGCTGCAACCGATGGTTGCGCTCATTCTATGGACCATGCTGATCTGGCTGTGGATGTATGTCACGCGGATTCCGGCGATGAACAAGGCCAAGATCGACACCGCCAATCTGGTCGGCGGCAAAGGCGGTGATCTCGACGAACTGCTGCCGCCGGAAGTGCAGTGGAAGGCGCATAATTACAACCATCTCCTGACCGAACCGACGCTATTCTATGCGATATGCGTGGTGCTGATCCTTGCCGGACAGGATTATGGACTGAACCTGACCATTGCCTGGATATATGTCGGTCTGCGCGTTGTGCACAGCCTGATCCAGGTCACAAGCAACCGCGTGATCTTCCGCTTTTCGGCCTTCGCGCTGTCCAGCCTGTGCATTATCGCGCTGGCGATCCACGCGGCGCTTGCCGTCTTTCACTAGATGAGGACGATCCTTGCAGGGGGCTTGCCCCTTGCAAGGCTTAGCTAGCGGCTGAAGCTGGAGACAAGCTCCACATGGGTCGACCAGAGGAACTGGCCCACCGGCCAGACCTGGTCAAGCTTGTAGCCGGCGTCGCAAAGTTGCTTCGCATCGCGCGCGAAACTGGCGGGATTGCAGCTGATATAGCAGATTTTCGCGACATCGGACTGGGCCAGTTGCAATATCTGGTCGCGGGCACCGGCGCGTGGCGGATCGAGAATCACGGCATTGAAGCGGTTCAGTTCCTCGACGCTTAGAGGCCGGCGGAACAGATCGCGATGCTCGCAGAAAATCTGGCGAGTCGAATGGTTGGCCGCCATTTTCAGCGAACCGATCGCATCCCGCGCACCTTCGGCGGCGTAGACTTTCTGATCCGGGCCCAGAGCAAGCGTGAACGTACCCAGTCCGGCGAACAGGTCCGCAACCAGACGCGCCTCGCCGACCGTTTCCAGCATGGCGGCAACCAGCGCCTGCTGGCCTTCCCGCGTCGGCTGCAGGAAGCTGCTGTGCGGAAAGCTGACCACGGTGCCGCCCAGCGTGACCGTCACCGGCTCCGGCTCCCACTGGGTTTCCGGGCCATAGCCGCCATCGACTGACAGACGCGCGAGACCATTGGCCTGGGCAAAGGCGGACAGGGCTTCCCGCTGTTCGAGACCTTCCGGCTCGTAATTGCCGATCAGCAAATCGATACCCTGATCGACGAGAGTCATCTCGATGTTCATGTCATGTTTGCGGCGGGAGGCTTTTTTGAGAAAGGTCCGGAGCGGCGCGAGCAGCGCGAACAGTTCTGGTGCCATGATCTCGCATTGCTTGAGGTCGACGATGCGGTGGCTGCCGGCACCGCTGAACCCGAGCTTGAACTGGTCGCCGAGCTTGGCCGCGCGCAGGCTGGCGCGAATCCGGGTTCTGGGTTGCGAAATCTGCGGCGGGTGGAGTTTTCCGGCCACCAGCCCCTGTCCTTCCAGCGCATAGGCCACGCGTTCGGTCAGGAAGCGGGCGTAGCTCTCGGCATCGAGATGTTGCAGGCTGCAGCCGCCACAGGACTGGAAATGCTGGCAAGGCGGCTCGACATGATGCGGGCCCTTGATCAGGCCGCCTTCGTCATTCAACCGGTCGAGCGGAGCGGAAAAGGCAATATGGCGGCCATCGGCGGTCACGCCGTCCCCCTTCGCGGCGACGCGAATGATCAGGTCTGGATCGGCGGTCGCGGTCATAAACATTCCTGCAAGCTGGCGGGGATCTGGTCGACAAGCATTTCCGGCGTAAAAGCGACGCCGGCCAGTTGTCCGGCCCGGCTGTGCAGCCACTGGCCTTCGCAGGCTGCCTTATAAGCACTCAGGCCCGTTGCCAAGCGACTTGCGATGATCCCGGCCAATATGTCACCAGTGCCCGCCGTGGACAGCCATGGGCAGTCCTGGGCTGATATCGAGGCCTTGCCGTCAGGACCGGCGATCACCGTATCCGAGCCCTTCAGCAAAATGCTGCATCCGGACTGCTGCGCGAGTTGCCGGCTGTCCTCGATTTTATGCTCGGGCGCGCGTCCCGTCAGGGAGGCGAATTCTCCGCCATGGGGAGTCGCGATCGTTTCGGCAGAGCGCCCTTTCACAAGATCGGTGAATTGCGATCCGGCAACGGTCAACGCGTCGGCATCAATCAGCAGCGGTGCATCGGCTGCCAGTGCGATTGTCAGAAGCTCTTTCGCCCGCTCATCCCGGCCCAGGCCGGGACCGACGATGATCGCGGAAATACGTTTGTCGGAAAGCTTTTGCTGCAGGTCCGCCATGTCCTGCACGGTCTCGACCACGATACTGGGGTGGGGCGATGAAAAGCCGGAGGGCGCAAAAACTTTAACGTAGCCCGCCCCCGCTTTCTGGGCCGCCATCGCAGTGAGTTGCGCGGCGCCGGGCATCGCACCGGCGACCACGGCAACCAGACCGCGACTATATTTATGATCCCGCGATGTCGGTCCGGATATCCGCGGTTTCGGCAATATTTCCAGATTACTGTCCGCTGATATGCCGATATCGATGCCGACCAGATTGCCCATTTTCGACCGCGCCGGTTCGAGATAATGCGAGGGCTTGTAAGTCCCGAGCGCAATGGTCGTATCAAATGCCGGAATGTCATTGAGCAGGGTCCCGTGATCGGATTCGACCCCGCTGGCAAGATCGATTGCGACCCGCCGTTTCGCGCCGGCGAACAGGCGCGTAAAATCGGCGAACCAGTCTTCGCCAACGGCGCGGGTCAGTCCGGTACCGAAGAGACAGTCGACAAATTGTGCGATCGGCTGCGCATCGTGCAGACTTACGGTCTTGCCCTGCCACAGCGACCTGGCATGCAGCGCCGCCTCGGTCGCCGGTTCGAGCGGTGCGGCAATGCTGACATCGACGCCTTTTTCAAGCAGCCACTGGGCGATGACATAGCCGTCGCCGCCATTATTGCCGGGGCCGCAGAGCACCAGAGTCGGCATATTGGCAGCGATTCTCCAGATCATTTGCGCGGCGCCCTGCCCTGCGCGGCGCATCAGTTCCTCGACCGAAGTCCCGGAGTCGATCAGCCTCTGCTCCGCGCGCTTCATTTCAGCGGCGGTCAATATATTCCCCTGATTGATCATGCCGGCCTCTAGTTTCCGGCTTGCGCCGCTTCTTCTCCGGCAGCGGCGACGCCGCTGGCTCCGGCTTCCGCCTTGATCTGGGCGGGCAACAGATATTTATCCGGTCCGACGCTGACCTGGATTCGGCCTTCCTCGACGATCGATATCTGGGCCCGGTCAAAACCGTCAGCGGCTTCCAGCCCGTGACCGTCGGTCAGCACGTTGAAGCGGCGGAAACCGCCGTCAGGGTGCCGGATGATCATCGTCACGCCATTTTCTCCGCTCAGCCGCTCGATCAGGCAGTCGCGGCTAAAATCGCTGGCGCCGTTTATGGCGCAGCTGATTTTCCCGTCGTCCCCGGCCTGGGCGGCCGCGCGCTGTTCCGCTTCCGCAAGCACAGCATTGTCCGGCCTGTTTTCGCAGGCGCTCAGCAATAGCGTAAAGGCGACAGCGCTAAATATCCGCATAGACATGTTTTTCAGCCTTGGCTCCCGGATGGGTCACCGCACCCTGATAGGCCGGTCCCACATTCTGGGCATAGCGCCACAACGCACCGGAACCGTAATCGGTTTCCCGCTGGGTGAACCGCTTCCGCCGTTCGGCCAATATGGCATCCTCGACTTCCAGATCGATGATGCCTTTTTCGGCATCGATATTAATCATGTCGCCTTCCTCGATCAGGCCGATAGGCCCGCCTGCGGCGGCTTCCGGACCGACATGGCCAATGCAGAAACCGCGGGTGGCACCGGAGAAACGGCCATCGGTGATCAGCGCGACTTTCTCGCCCATGCCCTGCCCGTAGAGCGCAGCGGTCGTGGCCAGCATTTCGCGCATGCCGGGACCGCCTTTGGGTCCCTCGTTGCGGATGACGACGACAGCGCCTTCCTTGATCTGCCGGTCTTCGACAGCCTGGAAAGCATCTTCCTCGCATTCGAAAACCTGCGCCGGACCGCGGAACTGCAGGCGCGCCATGCCGGCGACCTTCACGATAGCACCTTCCGGAGCCAGCGACCCGCGCAGGCCGACGACACCGCCGGTCGGGGTGATCGCGTGCTGGACGTCATAGATGACCTTCTGGTCGGGGTTCCAGACGATTTCCTCGATATTCTCGCCCAGGGTCTTGCCGGTGACGGTGATGCAGTCACCGTTGATCAGGCCGTTATCCATCATCGTCTTCATCAACATGTAGACGCCGCCCGCGTCATGCATATCCTTGGCGACATATTTGCCGCCCGGTTTCAGGTCGGCCAGATAAGGCGTTGTTTTGAAAATTTCGGCGACGTCGAACAGATCGAATTCGATTCCCGCTTCGCTGGCCATCGCGGGCAGATGCAGCGCCGCGTTGGTCGAGCCACCGGTGGCGGCGACCACGCGGGCGGCGTTGATGAAGGCATCGCGGGTGCAGATGTCGCGCGGCCGCAAATTGAGCTCGATCAGATTCATGATCTGGCGGCCCGCGGCCCGCGCCATATCGTCGCGGGTTTCATAGGGCGCCGGTGCCATATTGCTGTTTGGCAGCGACAGGCCGATCGCCTCGGCGACGCAGGCCATGGTGTTGGCGGTAAACTGGCCACCGCAGGCACCGTGGCCGGGGCATGCGACTTTTTCGAGTTCGATCAACTCCTGCAACGGGCAATTGCCGGCGCTATGCTGGCCGACCGCTTCGAACACGTCGACGACCGTGACGTCATGATCATGAAATCGTCCGGGAAGGATCGAGCCGCCATAGACAAAAATTGACGGCACATTGAGCCGCAGCATCGCCATCATCATGCCGGGCAGGCTCTTGTCGCAACCGGCATAGCCGATCACCGCGTCATAGCAGTGGCCGCGGACGCTGAGCTCGACGCTGTCGGCGATCACTTCGCGGGACACCAGCGAGGCTTTCATGCCCTGATGGCCCATCGCAATGCCGTCGGTCACGGTGATCGTGTTAAACCGGCGCGGGGTACCGCCGCCTTCGATCACGCCTTCACGCGCGATATCGGCCTGACCGTCTAGCAAGGTGTTGCAAGGCGCGCTGTCATTGCCCGCAGAGGCGATCCCGACGAAGGGTTTTGCGATATCCTCCTCGGTCATGCCCATTGCATAATAATAGCTGCGCTGCGGTGCGCGCTCGGGTCCGACGCTGACGTGACGGCTGGGCAAATGGGACTTGTCGAATCTGTTGGTCATTCTGGCTTCCAATATGGCAATTTCCGGATCGTCCTTCCAAAAGTCCGCCGGTTAAGCAAGAGCCGTTCTTATTTTATCGCATGTACGCAACAAAATATCAGCGAAACGGCGCTGGCCGGTTTCGTCCCGGATCAGATCCTGACGAACCTCGACGCCGATATAGGGCTGGCCGATCGTTTCGCACTGGCGGTTCATCGTCGCGTTCAGGTCTTTGCCCGAATAAGGCATCTGGTCACCCACGATCAAACCGTCTTCTTCGCCAAGAAACTGGAGCGCCAGATGCGGGGCGGTTTCATATTCATTATACATGATGCCCATGTCCCAGGGTCGCTCAAGCTTCGGATCTGACCGCAACACCGGCGAAAAGCTGTGCAGCGAGGCAACAAGAGCGGGCTTCAGATCGGCGATCAGCGACGCGAGCCGGTCATGATAAGGGGTGAAAAAGCGGTCCAGCCTGTCCTGCCGCTCGACAGCGGAGAGGCGGTTGCCCGGGATTTCGACGCCATCGCTGCGCTCCACGATGACCGCTGCCTCGTCCGGATAACGATTCAGGTCCACGATCAGCCGGGAATTTGTACTGAGAATAGCCAGATAGCCGCTATTCTCCGCCATCATCCGGGCAATCGGCGCAATCCCCGGATCATAAGAGATATGATCGTCGGCATATTGTGGCGCAATGCCCAGACCGATGTCGGCGGGAATATGGTTGGACGCATGGTCGACGGCGATCAGCACGCCGCCTTCGGACGGTACGCCCGATATTTCAAAAGCCTCTGTCATCGGATTCTCCCGGTCAGCGTCCAGATGCCGTCCATCGCTTTGCGACACTGCCGCTCTGCCGCTTGTGCTTCGCCTGGCGTTTCAAACAGCGCGAAACAGGTCGCGCCGGAACCGGACATGCGCGAAACAAGCGGCTGGCAATCCCCCAGCAAGAGCAACACATCCGCCAGTTGCGGGACCAGCGCAAGCGCGGGCGCCTGCAAATCATTACGCCCGTTGCGGGCAATGGAAAGAACGCCATCGCCGTTTAAAGCCCCCCGGTCCACGCCGTCCCACGCCGCGAATATTTCGGCCGTCGAAACGGGGACCAGCGGATTGACCAGCAATACGCCACAGCCCTGGGCATCGTTTTCGGGCAGCGCCTCAAGATCCTGACCGATGCCGGTGCCGCGACAGGTCTGGCTTATGACGCAGGCGGGAACATCGGCACCCAGCGGCCTGGCGATATCGGCGAGTTCGGCGAAGGACAGACCAAGCCCCCAGAAACGGTTTAACAGGCGCAGAGTCGCCGCAGCATCGGCCGAACCGCCGCCAATACCGGACGCGACCGGCAACTGCTTGTCGAGATGGAGACAGGCACCGCGACTGGTCCCGGATATATCGGCAAGCCGGACGGCCGCTTCCACCACCAGATTGTCGCTGCTGCTCAGCCCGTTCGAAAACCGCCCGTCGATCTCGAGCGTGATCTCTTCGCCGGGCTGCACGGAAACCCGATCCCCCTGATCGAGAAAGGCAAATATCGTCTCGAGATCATGATAGCCGTCGGGCAGCCGCTTGCGGACATGGAGCGCCAGATTGATTTTTGCATAGGCCGTCTCGCTATCCGTCGGGCCGGAAGTCGAAACCGGCATCAGGGCGCTATGAGATCGGGCCGCAAGCCCAGGTCTATTTTGCTCGCCAGACGCTGCTCGTCGCTATCGTCGGCGAATAATTTTGCCGACTGCCACGCATAGCGCGCCTCGAATTCCCGGCCCACGCTCCAATAGGCGTCACCCAGATGTTCATTGATGGTCGGGTCCTGCGGCTGGCCTTGAAGAGCCGTCTCCAGATAGGTGACAGCGCGCTCGGGCTCGCCGGTAACAAAATAGGCCCAACCGAGCGAATCGGTGATGGCAGGCGATGTGGAGCGCAATTCATGCGCCCGCTTGATGGCCGCGACCGCCGCTTCCTTGTTCTCGCGACGCTCCAGCTGGGCATAGCCGAGATAGTTCAATATGGTCGGAGAATCGGGTGCCAGTGCGTTGGCTTTCTGCAACGAGCGCAACCCTTCCGGCCAGAGCCCGGCCTGTTCCTGGGCACCGCCCAAGGCGAGCCAGTAGTTCGCCAGTAGCGCGTCCGAGCGTTGCAGCTTCTCCGCCAGCGCAATCGCCACTTCAAAAGAGCCCGCTGCAGCAGCATGTTTGCTCTGCGCCTGAAGCGCCTGCCCCTTCAGAATATGCAATTCGGGTGCCTCCGGATTGCTGTTGATCGCGATGTCCAGACGGGCGATGGCTTTGTCATATTCCGCGGCCGCGACCAATAAGGAAATCTCGGAACTCAGAGCGGTCAGATAATAGGGGCTGTCAGCACCGACCTTCGAAAATTCGAGCGCTGCCAGACTATTGTTTTCGGCACTGGCATAGGCCCGCGCGCGCGTCAGCTGGGCATAGTCCGAAGTGCCGGCAATCCGCGTACTCGCCTGCGCCATGACTTGCGCCGGGAAATGGGCTCTTTGCACCGCCAGATCATTCGACAGCCGTTGAAAGAGAAAGGCCAGACCGGTCGCGGCGTCCACTTTTTGGGCGACACCGCGCTTCTGTCCGGCATCAATCTGCTGCAACAGCCTGATCTCGGGCCCCGAGGACGGTGATTGCAAAAGCCCGCGGGCCGTTTCCGGAGCGTTTTTCGCCCAGAAATGCCGCGCTGCCATTATCCGGACGGGGCCCATCCGGGGTTCTTCGCGTTCCACCATAGCGTCCAGCAGGCCCAGAGCTTCACCCTCTTGTCCGTTGGCCAGCAAATATAGAATGAGCTGTTCTTCCAGATAATAGCGTCCGGTGGTGCTGGCCTTGACCCGGGCCAAAGCCGCATTGCCGCTGCGCCCTCTTGCCGTGGCCACCCACGCTTCGAGAAAGGGCTCCATGAAGGCAAAGTTCTCGAGCGCCTCCAGCTCGGTAATCGCCCGATCGGCGCCCTTCCAGTCGCGCTCCGCAAAAGCCTCCGCGAAAGGCAGCAGCGGCATTTCCGGTTCGATCTGTCCGCGCAGTCGCATCGTCTGGACGGCTTTCAGCGCCAGTTCGAAATCGCCGACCTCGACTGCATTTATATAGGCCTTCCCGGCCAGCAATATATTGTCCGGCTGGGATTGCAGGCTTTCCGCATATAGCGCCGAAGCAGCAATCAGCTGGTCGGACGATTCAGCCAGACGCGCCTCGACAAAACGGTTCAATGCGGCCGTACTGTCGCCGCGAACGGCCAATGCCGGTGTACCGGCCAGCCCTGCGGCGACCAGCGCACAAAAACCGAGACTACATATTCGGATAATTTGGACCTCCGCCGCCTTCCGGTACGACCCAGTTGATATTCTGGGACGGGTCCTTGATATCACAGGTCTTGCAATGCACGCAATTTTGCGCGTTGATCTGGAACTTCGGTTTGCCCGCTTCGTCCTCGACAAATTCATAAACCCCTGCCGGGCAATAGCGTGCCGACGGACCGGCGAAGACCGGCAGATTGACATCGACCGGGATATTTGGGTCTTTCAGCTGCAGATGCACCGGCTGGTCTTCTTCATGATTGGTGTTCGACAAGAAGACCGAGGACAGGCGATCGAAGGTGATTTTCCCGTCCGGTTTCGGATATTCGATCTTCACGCAATGTTCGGCGCGCTTCAGACGCGACCAGTCGGGGTGCAATTTCATCGTGAACGGCATTTTGATCTTCAGATGCTCGGCCCACATGTTGATGCCGGAGATGATCGTGCCGAGGAAATCGCCATATTTCTCGACCGCCGGCAGGACATTGCGGACCACGCGGAGTTCCTCGCGCACCCAGCTGTTTTCATAGGCGGTGCCGTAAGCGGCCAGTTCGTCATTGGCGCGGTCTGCCACGATTGCCTCATAAGCGGCTTCTGCGGCCATCATACCGGTCTTCATCGCGGTATGGGTGCCCTTGATCCGCGGCACATTCACGAAACCAGCGGAACAGCCGATCAGCGCACCACCGGGGAAATAGAGTTTCGGAACGGCCTGGAAACCGCCGTCATTGATCGCTCGCGCGCCATAGGAAACGCGCTTGCCGCCTTCGAGAATCTTGCGGATTTCGGGATGCAGTTTCCACCGCTGCATTTCTTCAAATGGCGAGAGATATGGGTTTTCGTAGTTCAGCCATGTGACAAAGCCGAGCGCGACCTGGTTGTCCGCCTGATGATAGAGAAATCCGCCACCATTGGCGCCTTCGCTCAGCGGCCAGCCCTGGGTGTGGATGACCCGGCCCGCTTTGTGCTTGGCCGGATCGATGTCCCACAATTCCTTGACGCCAAGACCGTAGATTTGCGGCTGGCTTTCGGCATCAAGCGCGAACTGGTTTTTCAGGATCTTGGTCAGATGACCACGCGCGCCCTCGGCAAAGAAAGTATATTTGGCGTGCAGTTCGAGACCGGGCTCGTAATCCGGCTTATGGCTGCCATCGCGGGCAACGCCCATGTCGCCGGTGGCGACGCCTTTGACCGAACCGTCCTCATTGTACAAGATTTCCGCAGCGGCAAAGCCGGGGAAAATCTCGACGCCCATATTCTCGGCCCGCTCGCCGAGCCAGCGGCACAAATTGCCGAGCGAACCGGTATAGGTTCCCTTGTTGTGCATGAACGAGGGTGTCATGAAATGGGGGAAGGCGAATTTCTTTTTCTTGGTCAGAATCCAGTGATGGTTCTCGGTGACGGGCGTCTTTGCCAGCGGGCAGTCCTCGTCACGCCATGAGGGGAACAGTTCGTCCAGGCCTTTTGGATCGACAACAGCGCCGGACAGAATATGCGCGCCGATTTCGGAGCCTTTTTCCAAAACACATACCGACAGGTCTTTGCCTGCCTCGTCGGCCATTTGCTTGAATCGTATGGCTGCGCTGAGACCGGCGGGACCGCCCCCGACTATCACCAGATCATACGGCATTGACTCTCGTTCACTCATGTCGCTTTTCCTACAGTTCTTGCTTTTATTCTCTTGTACATTCGGTCCGTCGTAAACCGCAACCCGCTGGGCAGAAACCTGCTTTCTCGCCAATTGACCTATTCGTCAACTCATGACTCTATGCATAAATGAAATTATTCTCCTCACCAACGGCTAATCCATCCTCTGAAGCGATGGTCGAGAGCCTGCAGAACTGGTGGGCACTCGCCGGTGTCGAGCTGGACTATGCAGACCAGCCCGCACCGCTTTTGGTCGAGAAATCCATATCCGAACCAGCTGAACAGACCGCCCGGCCCGCCGTTACGGAACGCGCGCCCGAGATCGCCAAAAAACCGGTCCAGGACGATGTCCTGCCGACGACCCATGCGGAATTTATCGACTGGCTAGCCAATTCCGACAGCCTGATCGAGACGCGCTGGTCGAAAAAAATCGCCTTGCCAAAAGGCGTGCTGGAACCGGAAATCATGGTCGTGTCGGCGCTTCCCGAAAAAACCGGTCACGGCGAGGTCGATCTGTTCACGCCGCCCAATCAGCGGTTGCTGGACAAGATGCTGGCCGCCATCGGATGCGATTCGGAACAGGTCTATCTGGCCACGATTGCCATATCTCCTTCAGCCGACGGCAGGATCGAGGACCAATATTGGCCAGCCTTGAAAAAGCGTATGCTTCACCATGTCGGGCTGGTCCGCCCCAAGCGCATAATCTGCCTCGGCGATCTGGCGGCAAAAATCATATTCGGCGACAATCTGCTGGCAGCGCGCAAGAATAAACAATTTATTAACCATAGTTCCTCACAAACGGAGGCGATCGTAACGTTTCACCCCCGGATCCTCATCGAACGGCCCCTATTCAAGGCCGAGGCGTGGAAGGATCTGCAAATGCTGACAAGGATTTCTGACCCGTGAAATTGAAATTGATACTGACGGCTTCTTTTCTTGCTCTCCCCGCAACCGCCGCGCTGGCGGACGATGGCGCGGTGATCTTCAACAGCGCCGCCATCTCCAAAGATATACCTTCGCAATTGAAGCGCCAGCAATCCGACCATTATCGCGCTCTGTTCTCCGCGATGAGCACCAATCAATGGGATGCCGCGAAAAATCTGATCGACACGGCGCCGACTGGTCCGTTGCGGTCCATTGCGCAGGCGGAATATTTTCTTGCTGCCAACAGTCCGCGCGCCGAGCTCGGTCCGCTGCTCAGCTTGGTCAATGAAGCACCACAGATCCCGCAAGCCGCCCAGCTGGGCCGTCTGGCGCAGAAGCGCGGGGCGCAATTGCTGCCCAGCCTGCCGCAGCGCCGCAATCTGTCATGGGTTCCCGGCCCTCCCATCCGCTCCAAACCGAAGGACGTGAGTTCGGACAGCACCGCCAACAGCATCCGCGGCCAGATCAATGATTTTGTCAAGAACGACAATCCGCAGGGCGCGGAAGAGCTGCTCAACGCAAGCGCGATGCACATGTCAGCCGAAGGCCGCACCGAATTGCAGCAGCGGATTGCATGGTCCTATTATATCGAGAATGACGATTCCTCGGCGCTCCGCATGGCCCGCCAGGCCCAGCAGGGCGCGGGAGAATGGGTTGTTCACGCCGACTGGGTCGCGGGTCTCGCCAGCTGGCGGAAAAATGACTGCCAGTCCGCAAGCGCTGCCTTTGAAAAGGTCGGACGGTCGGCCAGCAATGTCGATTTGCGCGCCGCAGGCCTTTACTGGAGCGCCCGTTCGGACCTGAAATGCGGCCAGCCCCAGAAAGTGCAGGGGAAATTGCAGGCTGCGGCCCGTCTGGAAGACAGTTTTTACGGCATGCTTGCCGCGCAGACGCTCGGCATGGAGCCGGCAATATCCGAAACGTCGGACAATTTTGCCAAATCCGACTGGCGCGCGCTCGAACGGCACGAAAATGTCCGCGCCGCAATCGCTCTGGTTGAAATCGGCGAAGAGCAGCTGGCCGACGAAGTGCTGCGCCACCAGGCAACAATTGGCGAGGATCGCGACCACCCTGCCCTGATCAAGCTGGCCCGGGAACTCGATTTGCCGCGGACCCAGCTCTGGCTCGCGCATAATGCACCGCGCGGGATGAAGCCCGACGCACAGGCCCGTTTTCCCGCTCCGAAATGGAAGCCTGATGGTGGATGGCGCGTCGATCCGGCGTTGATCTATGCCCATACATTGCAGGAATCCGCGTTTCGCAGTCAGGTTGTCAGCCCCGCCAACGCCATCGGATTGATGCAGGTCCGCCCCGGCACGGCCGGCGACATTGCCAGAGCCAACGGCATGAAATTTGAAGAAGCCGATCTCTACCGGCCATCGACCAATCTGGAATATGGCCAGTCCTATCTGGAATATCTCGGCAAATCCTCGATCACCGGCGGCAAGCTGCCGAAGATCGCAGCCGCTTACAACGCCGGCCCCGGAGCCGTGCAGCGCTGGAACAGCGAAGTGCAGGACAATGATGATCCGCTGCTGTTCATGGAAAGCATTCCCTATGTGGAAACCCGTGGTTATGTCTCGATCATCCTGCGCAACTACTGGATGTACGAGAAACAGGCCGGCATCCAGTCGGCAAGCGCCCGCGCGCTATCGCAAAATCTGTGGCCGCAATTTCCGGGCAAGCCGGACGGTCGCAAGACCCAGTTCACTTCCCGCTGACACCAGCGCCGAACAATAAAAAGCCGGGCAATGCTTCGCGCACTGCCCGGCTTTTCTTTTCGGAATATCTTGTCGCCTAGTAGCGATAGTGGTCCGGCTTGAACGGGCCTTCGACCGGAACACCGATATAATCGGCCTGGTCCTGGCTCAGCTTGTCCAGTTTCACGCCCAGTTTCGCCAGATGCAGTTCGGCGACTTTCTCGTCGAGATGCTTCGGCAGAACATAGACGTCATTTTCATATTGTTCGGGACGCAGCCACAGTTCGATCTGGGCCAGCACCTGGTTGGTGAAGCTGGCAGACATGACGAAGCTCGGGTGGCCGGTGGCGCAGCCCAGGTTCACCAGACGGCCCTGCGCCAGAACGATCAGCTTCTTGCCGTCCGCGAATTTGACTTCATCAACCTGCGGCTTGATTTCGGTCCATTCCATGTTCTTCAGCGCACCGATCTGGATCTCGCTGTCAAAATGGCCGATGTTGCAGACAATCGCCCGGTCCTTCATGGCGCGCATGTGATCCACGGTGATAACGTCCTTGTTGCCGGTCGTGGTGACAAAAATATCGCCCCGTTTGGTGCCTTCTTCCATCGTCACGACTTCAAAGCCTTCCATGGCCGCCTGCAGCGCACAGATCGGATCGATTTCGGTTACGAGAACGCGCGCGCCGCCGTTGCGGAGCGACTGGGCAGAACCTTTGCCGACATCACCGAAACCGGCGACAACAGCAACCTTACCGGCCAGCATGACGTCGGTTGCGCGACGGATCGCGTCGACCAGCGACTCTTTGCAGCCATAGAGATTGTCGAACTTGGACTTGGTGACGCTGTCGTTGACGTTGATCGCCGGGAAAGGCAGCTTGCCGATTTTCGCCAGTTCATAAAGACGGTGAACGCCGGTGGTGGTTTCTTCCGAAACGCCCTTGATCGCGGCAACCGTCTTGGTCAGATAGCCGGGACGTTCTGCGAGAAAACGGGTCAGGGTCGCAACGAAAACTTCTTCTTCTTCATTTTCCGGCTTGAACAATTCTTCGCCGGCTTCAACCCGCGCGCCCCAGAGCGCGAACATGGTGGCATCGCCGCCATCGTCGAGGATCAGGTTGCAGGTCTGGTCCGTGCCCCAGTCGAAGATGCGTTCGACATAGGCCCAATATTCTTCCAGCGTTTCGCCCTTGATCGCGAAGACGGGGGTTCCGCCAGCGGCGATCGCGGCTGCGGCATGATCTTGGGTCGAGAAAATATTGCAGGAAGCCCAGCGGACTTCTGCGCCTAGGTCGAGCAGGGTTTCAATCAGCACAGCCGTCTGGATGGTCATGTGCAGCGAGCCGGTGATGCGAGCGCCCTTCAAAGGCTTTTCTGCGCCAAATTCTTCACGCAGCGCCATCAGGCCCGGCATTTCGGTTTCGGCTATTTCGATCTCTTTGCGACCGAAATCGGCGAGAGAAATATCCTTGATAACATAATCTTGGGTTGCGGTTGCCACGTCTTGTCTCCTTGAAAAACGAAATGCCGCACGGGCAATCCGGTGCGGCAATATGGCTTTTCAATAACGGCATACGGCCCCGGAAGCAAATATAAAGATGTCTTTATATTTGGTATTTTGTAAGCCTGGCACCACACAGGCCGAAACAATCAAACGGTCACGCGCTTCCGAAACCGCTCGACAATTTGGTCGGATCAATGCCTTGCGCCTGCCAGGCCATCAGCCACTTGTCTCCCGATCCGGTTTCAAACAGCCAGTCCGGCGCGCCTTTAGCGATCGACCAGCCATTCTGGGTGAGCTCGCTTTCCAGCTGTCCTTCGCCCCATCCGGCATAGCCGAGAGCGATGATCCACTTCTCCGGTCCGCGCCCCTTGGCGATCGCCCGCAGAATATCGATCGAGCTGCTCATGCCCCAGCGATCGCCGACCTGAAGCGTATCGGACATATTGATGTCGAGGCTGTGGAGGATGAAGCCGCGCTGCGGTTCCATCGGTCCGCCGAGAAACACCGCCTTGTTCGGCGCATCGCCGGGATCAATATCGAATTGCCCGAGAATATCGTGGAAATTAATGCCTTCGACGGTCTCGCCGATGTTGATGCCCAGCGCCCCGTTTTCATCATGCGAGCAGAGCGCCACCACCGACCGGTCAAACCGGGGGTCGGCCATCCCGGGCGTGGCAAGCAAAAATTGTCCGGAGAAAAAGGCTGGTTCGTGCATGACTGCATCATAGCGGGGCAAATCTGAACTGCCCATGGCAAATGTCACAGTTCCTGCCTTTGCCCCTTTTTGCCAGCTTGCAATTTCAGCCCGCTGTCACCACTATCGCATATAGAGGCAGGCATAGTCGGTCCAATCAAAATCAGGAGCAAGATATGATTAACAAAGGCGATAAAATTCCCGAAGTCAAATTGGTCAAGGCAACCGCCGACGGTCCGCAGCAAGTCAGCTCCAGCGAATATTTCGCCGGCAAGAAAGTGGCGCTTTTTTCCGTACCCGGCGCATTCACGCCGACCTGTTCGGCAAAACATCTTCCCGGCTATGTCGAGAAAGCAGCCGATCTGAAGGCCAAGGGCGTTGACGAAATTGCCTGCACCGCCGTCAATGACGCCTTTGTAATGGGCGCATGGAATGACGCCGCCGGTTCGGAAGACGTGACCATGCTGGCCGACGGCAATGGCGATTTTGCCGAAGCAGTCGGCCTGACAATGGACGGCTCCGGCTTTGGCCTCGGCAAACGTGGCCAGCGCTTCTCGATGATCGTCAATGACGGCGTCGTCGAAGAACTGAACGTCGAAGCACCGGGCGACTTCAAGGTCAGCACCGCAGAATATATGCTCGATCAGCTATAAAGCAGGCGGCTCGTCCTTGACGATATGACCCTCTTTGATCCGCATCTCGATATCGCGGATCGCGTTGATATCTTCCAGAGGGTCTTGCCGCAAAACCAGAAAACTGGCCTCACATCCAGTTTCGAAACAGGCGATTTTTCTCTCGGGAAAAATCGCCTGTGCCGTTTTGGTCGTCGCCAGATCCAGGATTTCGGCATTCGAGAATATGTCGGTCGCGGCTCGGGCAATCAGCCCGTCCATGATGGTCGTCCCATAAGCATTGGATCCAACCGCCAGAGCCGCACCGGAATTGCGCAACATGTCGATATTGCGATTCTCTGTCTCGACGGTCTGGTCCGGGCGGTCCTTCGCCCATTCCGAGGTAATCAATGTCGTCACCATATTGGCACGGGCAGCGCTCTCGGCGTCGGCCGCGCTGATCAGACATTCCGCGTCGCTATCCGGCGGGGACCGGTAAATACCCTCGGCAACCGCCGCCTGATAACAGGGGATGTGCGAGAGAATGGCGGCACCGGCCTCTACCGCAAGCCGGAAATCGGTTACCGATGAAGCGGCAACCAGCAGTCGCAAATCGGCGGCGCGCGCTTTGTCCGCAATCGCCGGAAGCAAAACGGGGTTCAGCCCGCCCCCTGCCCAGCTGTCGCCCCGGTCTTCGCCAAAACGTTCGCTGTTGCGCAGATAGATTTTGATCACGTCGGGCCGCGTGGTTTCAATCAACGGCCATTTCGCATCGATATCGGCCGCATCCTCGATAATATAATAGGCGTTGTCGGACTGTTTCCGGCTGGCACGAATGGCTGGTTGATTGGCAACCTGGTGCTCGAAGCTGTAAAACCGCAAGGCATAGGCTTCGTAGATTTCAGCGGGATGGCTGTCGGGACCGGTAATGCCTCCAAGGGCAGTCAAAACATCGACATTCTGCGGACCGGAAAATTCAGACCTGATCTTTGCGACCGATCGCGCGGGCGCTGTGGCGGTCAGCGCATAATATATGCCGTCTTTCAGAAATTGCGCGCGCTGGGCCGGAAAGCCGAAGCTGCTGTCAAAGGCGTGGGTATGCGCATCGGCGAAGGGCGGGATCAGATAGCGACCCTCCACGTCGAAGATCCGGGCAGCCGGTTCCGCAGAAGGCTCGACGAACCGGTCGCCCTTTACGAAAAGCGGGCCGGAGCGAAACCGCGCGCCATCGAACCAATGTGCGTTCCGCAGTTCGGTGATCCGGTCTTTGTCGAAATGCCAATCGGCCAGGGCGGCCAGATCATCAGTAGCTTGTCCCGCAGCCGGCAACGGGAAGGCCGCCCACAAAAGGGCGGCCGAACAGATCAGAGTGGTTTTACCACCCACAGGCCTTGCCCTGGTTCTCTTCCATCAGCCAGTCCATCAGCGGGGCGAAATAGCTGATCATCGCTGATCCATCCATTTCGCGCTTGCCGGTGAAGGCTTCGAGCGCATCGGGCCACGGCTTGGACGCGCCCATTTCCAGCATTGCGTTCAGCTTCGCACCGACCTGTTCGTTGCCATAGAAGGAACAGCGGTGCAGCGGCCCTTTCCATCCGGCCTCGTCGCAGGCGGCCTTGTAGAACTGGAACTGCAGGATCCGGGCGAGGAAATAGCGCGAATAAGGCGTGTTGCCCGGGATGTGGTATTTCGCGCCGGGATCGAAAGCATCGGCGGGCCGGTCAACCGGTGGCGTGATGCCCTGATATTCCAGCTTCAGCCCATGCCAGGCGGTCGTATAGTCGGCCGGCTTGATGTCGCCCTTGAAGACGCCCCAGCGCCATTTGTCGACCAGCAGACCGAAGGGAAGGAACGCTACCTTGTCCATCGCCTGACGCAACAACAGACCGATATCCTTGTCGGCGCTCGGCACCTTTTTGGCATCCAGCAATCCGACCTGAACCAGATATTCCGGTGTGATTGACAGCGCGACCATATCGCCGATCGCTTCATGGAACCCGTCATTGGCGCCGTCGAGATGCAAATAGCTCTGCTTGTTATAGGCGCGCTGGTAATAATTATGGCCGAGTTCGTGATGGATGGTGGTGAAATCGTCGCCGTTCACCTTGATGCACATCTTGATCCGGATATCGTCCTTATTGTCGATATCCCAGGCGCTGGCGTGGCAGACCACTTCGCGGTCCGCCGGTTTGGTGAACAGCGATCTCTGCCAGAATGTCTCGGGTAGCGGTTCAAAGCCGAGCGAGGAGAAAAATCCTTCACCGGCCTTGACCATTTTCATGGCGTCATAGTCTTTGGCAACCAGCAATTCCGTCGTGTCAAAGCCGATATCGCCAGCCCCTTCCGGTGCGACGATGTCATAGATATTGCCCCATTCCTGCGCCCACATATTGCCGAGCAAATCGGCGCGGATCGGGCCCGTTTCGGGCTGTACGGCGTCGCCATATTTTTCGTTGAGCTTGTCGCGGGTATAGCAGTGCAGCTGGTCATAAAGCGGCTTGACCTGCGCCCAGAGCTTGTCGGTCAGCTTGGCAAAGTCGTCGGCCGGCATGTCATAGCCGGAGCGCCACATCGCGCCGACATCAGCAAAACCCAGTTCCCGGGCGCCTTCATTGGCGATCTCGACCATGCGGGCATAATCATCCTTCATCGGCGCGCCGACGTTGCTATGCCAGCTTTCCCACATTTCGGACAGTTCTTCGGGATTGCGATTGGTGCCCATGGCGGCTTCGATATCGGAGCCGTTGATCTCCTTGCCGCCCAGCGTGCCCTTGCCCTTGCCGTAAGCCGAGTTCAGCTTCGTTGCGATCTCGTTCAATTCGGTCGAAGCGCCCTCTGTGGTGGGTGCCGGGAGAACGATCCCCCCGCGCAATTTGTCGAGCTTTCGTCTGGTGACCGCATCAAGCCCTTTGACATCGTTGAACATCGCCGCATCAATGGCCGCCTGCACCGACATCGTTGTGCCCTCTGCGCCCACTTTGGCGGCCAAAGCATCCGTATCATCGGTGATGAAGTTTGAGTTGATCCAGTAAATCCGTCCGGCGTCGATCGAGAAATCGAACAGCTGCTGTTCGGTTTCGGCGACAAACTGCTTGGCGTCAGCCGCTGTCGGGGCAGCCGTCGCCTCGGTCGCGCCATTTTCCTGATCTTTAGCCAATGCCGGAGTTGCCAGCGCCATGGTCGCAATGGCGACGATCGAAGCAGCGGTTTTCATATCATGATCCTCAGATGTTACTATTTTGGTTGAAATTGAAACTTTATTCCCCGCCGGTCAAGTCCGCGTTTCGCTCCATCGCCAGATAAGCGCGGCAATCATTGCCACCGTGCCGACAATCCAGCTCGCAACCTTCACCGGTTTTGCCAGAGCCGCCGTTCCGGCCAGAATGTCGCTGCCCTGTTCGTTGACCAGCTGGACCAGCTGGCAGACCGTTTCGATATAGTCGGTCAGGCCAAAGACGAAATAGCTGAGCACGCAGAGCAAGCCGACTTTTTTGAGTGTAGGCGAATTGGCCCGCTGCCAGATCAGGCGCCCGCCAATGATCCCGCCCGACATATAGAGGGTGATGAAGACGAGATCGGCGACCATGCCCCAACGGGCGATATCCATCACCCCTGCTGCGGCCCAGCTTTGCTGGATAGCATTCACACGCTCCGCCGTTGCCGCGCTTTGGTGGTCCAATATGCCCGCGGGTGCGACAGCCGTTTCGAGGACCCCGCCCGTGGCGACCAGATAGAGAAATAGCGCCAGCCCGGCGCCCCAGAAAATCCAGAAATTCCGCCAATTATACAGTTTCGACATCGTCCCTCCTATCCGACCAGAAAGCGCACCATTTCCTGGCTCATTTCCGCTTTGGTCACGCTGCTCATATGGGTGCCGGGAATGGCAACATGGTGGCCATTGAGCAAAATTGCCGCCAGTTCTTCCGGATCGCCATTATCGCGATCCTCGCTGCCGCACAGAACCAGTGTTTCGGTTTCTATACTTGCCGCATCGGCGGGATCCATATCGGAAAATGTCGCAAGCAACAAACTTGCCGCCACCGGATCGATTTTCTGGCTCTTCATGAACTGGATGGCCAGCCAGTGCGGGTCGCCGCGTTTGGCGCTGTCCTTGATCCGGATCGCTTTCTGGAAAAATTCCTGCCGCTGCTCCCATCCGGCCAGCCCTTGCAGCCCCATGCCGGCGAGTATCGCTTTAGATGGATTGGCGCCGGTCACCAGCAGGCGTGCCGTCGTCCTCGCGCCAAGCGAAAAGCCGCCGAGATCATAATCGGTCAATTGCAGATGCGCGATCAGTGCCAGCGCGTCCTGCACCAGCACATCATCGGGATAGGCGGCCGGATCATGCGGAGCCTCGCTTTCACCATGGGCGCGCAGATCGGGCATGATCACCCGGAAGCCGGCATCGACCAAAGCCTGCGCATGACCGAATTTGATCCAGTTGGTGTCGGCGTTGGAAAACAGGCCGTGGAGCAGGACAACCGGACGCCCCTCCCCCATTTCATGAATTTTGAGCTTCACCCCGTCGAAGGACGAGAAATCCCATTTTTCGGCCGTCATATTCCACTTTCCAAATTGCTGCGCCAAGCGGCCGGATCGTCCGGCTGGGTCAGATGCTGGTCGGTTGCCGGATCCAGTTCGATCCCCGACTGTTTTTTCGACACCCATAAATGACCCATGGGCGCGACGCCGGACGGATCATCCAGCGTTCCCACTTTCAAGGTAATAGCTTCCGGTGGATTGCTGCCGGAATGCCAGAGCCGCGTGCCGCAATCGCCGCAGAAATAATTATATTTGGTCCGCCCGCTGAAGGCTGTGCTGACAAAATATGAAGCCGCGCCTTCGACCTGCAGCCTCGCATATTGCATCGGCAGGGACATTGAAAAGGCACTGGCGCTCTGCTTCTTGCACTCGCCGCAATGGCAAGCATAGGCAACCGGAACGGGGCCTTCAAACTGGTATCGTATCGCGCCGCACTGGCAGCCACCAGTCAGGAGGTCGCTCATTTCTCGGCAAGACCCTTCTGTTTCATCCGCCATAGCGCCAGTTCGATCCGGTCCTGCCCGAAAAAGGGTTCGTCCTCGAACACCAGCGTCGGCACGCCCCAGTGGCCAGCGGCTTCGAGAGCCTTCTGGTTTTCGGCAATTTCGGCGTCGAGTCCTTCCGACTGGGTCGAGGCTTCGACGCGCAATTCGGTCAGATCCAGCCCGGCGCGTTCGGCGGCTTTTTCGAGATGGTCGCCTTCATTCCAGCCTGCAGTGCCACCCCAGATCAGCTGTGAAACTTCATTGGCAAATTCCAGCCCTTTGCCGCGCCGCGACGCCGCCTGCCCCATCCGGGTCAGTTCGAAAATATAGGGCTGTTCATCAGCGATCTTCCGGGTGGCGATATCCTGCACGATCGGGTCGGGATTGGGCGGTGCCATCGGAATACCCATATGCTGCGCCACCCGGAACATGTCCCGAAACGTGTAGCCCAGCCAGTTGGGGTGATTTTTCTCGAAAAAATCCGGTTCCCTTATCGCCAGCGGATAAACGAAGCGCTGGTTGATCTTCAGATCATAGTCCTGCGTCAGCGCAACATAACGCCGCGTCGCCAGATAGCTGTAGGGCGAGCGGAAGGACCAATAAACGTCTGCTTGTAATGTCATCGCGATCATATGGCACAATCGTCAACCGGCTTCTAGAAATTTCAAAGCTAATCATTGCTTATTATAACATATGTTATTAAATTGCCCCGATGAGCGATAATATGGGATTTCTGGTCGGCGATATTTCTCGTCTGATCCGCCGGACTTTCGACAAGCGGGCCAAGGCAATTGGCATCACCCGTCCGCAATGGCGGGTGCTGACCTGGTTGCAACGGCACGAGGGGATCAACCAGAGCGCGCTGGCCGACATGCTGGAACTGGACGCAATGGCGCTGTGCCGAATGGTCGACCGTTTGCAGGCCGCAGATATGGTCGAACGCCGGGCCGACCCCGCCGACCGGCGCGCTTGGAAATTATATCTCACCCCCAAGGGCATCGCCCTGACCGAGCAGCTGCAACCGATTGGCGAGCAATTGCTGCAGGAAGCGCTGCACGATGTGCCGCCGGCGGAGCAGGAAAAGCTCCATCATTTGCTCGAACGCTTCCGCGCCAACCTGCAATCCATCGACGACGATGATTTACACGAGAAGCGGACCGCCCATGGCTGACAATCCCAATCCGGACATCGATATCACGCCTGTGACTGAAGGGCCGGCCCCCGACCCCGCCTCCCGGCGATCGACTGGCCGCAATATCGGCCGCTGGATATTGATGCTGTCGGTGCCGCTCTTGCTCGCAACATTGGGTATTTATTACTGGATCGCCAGCGACCGTTACGCTTCCACCGACAATGCCTATGTGCAGCAGGATATTGTGTCCATTTCTCCCGAGGTTGGCGGAAAAATCGTGCAAGTGGCGGTCGAGGAAAACCAGCAGGTGGCGGCCGGCGATCTGCTTTTTGCGATAGACCCAGCGCCGTTTGAACTGACCGTCGCGCAAAGCAATGCGCGCATCGCCGCCGCACAAGTCGAAGTCCAGAATCTCCGGACCGATTATCAGGTGAGCGGCGTGGACATAGAGGTCGCGCGACAGGACATTGCCTTCGCCCAGTCCAACTATCAGCGGCAGGCGGCCTTGATGGCGAAGGGCTTTACCACCCGGGCCCGGCTCGACGCCGCCCAGCATGAAGTCGATCTGGCCAGAGCCAGACTGAAATCCGCACAGGCGGATGTCGTCGCGGCCAGGTCACGCCTGTCGACAGGATCGGCCGCTCCGGGCGAAAATCCGGATGTCGCCGAGGCCAGAGCGGCCCGGGATCAGGCCTTGCTCGATCTCGAACGCACGCGGGTGGTGGCTCCGGTCGCCGGACGGGTCGCCCAGTCTACCCGGCTGCAAATCGGGCAGATGATGGTCTCCGGACTGCCGGCGCTTTCCATCGTGGACGACAAGAACAGCTGGGTTGAGGCGAATTTCAAGGAAACCGACCTCGCCAGTATGAAGGTCGGTCAGAAAGCAAAAATCACCTTCGACGCTTATCCGAAGCTGGAACTCAACGGCCGTGTCGATAGCATCGGTGCGGGCACCGGATCGGAATTCTCTGTCCTGCCGGCCCAGAATGCCAATGCCAACTGGGTGAAGGTCACGCAGCGCGTTCCCGTGCGGATCAGGATCGTGGATCCCTCGCCCCGGCAGCTGATTGCGGGGATTTCTGCGGAGGTAACCGTCGATCTGCGCACTGGTAAAGAGTGAATACGCAAAATCCCGATGAAGCAGCGCTGCCGGTAGACAACCGGCTGCTGCTCACCATTGCCGTCATGCTCGGCAATATCATGCAGATACTGGATTCGACGATCGCCAATGTCGCGCTGCCGCACATGCAGTCGGGCTTGGGCGCCACGCTCGACACGGTGACCTGGGTATTGACCAGCTATATATTAGCCTCGGCGGTCGCCATTCCGATCACCGGCTGGGTCGCGGACCGGATCGGATCGCGCAAGCTGTTTCTCTGGTCGATCGCCGGCTTCACGCTTTCCTCGCTGTTGTGCGCGACCGCTACCAGTTTGGAAATGCTGGTCTTTTACCGGGTGATGCAGGGCCTTTCCGGTGCCTTTGTGATGCCGCTCTCGCAAACGGTCATGCTGGACATCAACCCGCCGAAAAACCATCCCAGAGCGATGGCGATCTGGGGCATGGGCGTGATGATTGCGCCGATCACCGGGCCGATCATCGGCGGCTATCTGACAGAAAATTACAGCTGGGAATGGATTTTCCTGATCAATGTTCCGCTGGGGATCATTACTTTCATCATGCTCTGGACGTTATTGCCGTCGCGGCCGATTGCCCGGCGCAAGTTTGACTTGTTCGGATTTGCCCTGTTCGCCGCCTTCATGGCTTCTTTCCAACTGATGCTCGATCGCGGCAATGGCGAGGACTGGTTTGAAAGCTGGGAGATCATCATCGAGTTCGGCATTGCCGCCGCTGCCCTGTGGATGTTCGCCATCCACATGTCGACTGCGCGAAATCCGTTCCTGTCGCGCGATCTGTTCCGGGACCGCAATCTGGTCACCGCGATGCTGCTGATGATCGTCGCCGGCGTCTCGATGTTTTCCACCATGGCCCTGCTGCCGCCAATGCTGCAGAATATCTATCATTATACCCCGATTGATGCGGGCATAATATTGGCACCGCGTGGCGTCGGTGTGTTTCTGGGCATGGCCATCGGCAGTCGCCTGGCGACCGTTGTCGACGCACGGTTCGTCGTTGCGACCGGCATGGCGCTGGCTTCCTATTCGGCCTGGATGATGACCGGGTGGAGCCTGGAAATGGACCGCTGGCCGGTGATTACCAGCGGCGTCGTCCAGGGTCTGGGGATGGGCGCGCTATTCGTCACGATGAATATATTGGCTTTTTCCACTCTGTCGTCCGCGCTGCGAACCGATGCCGCCAGTCTGCTCAATCTGTCGCGGACGATCGGGGCTTCGGTCGGGATAGCGGTATTTGTCGGGCTGCTCGGCCGCAACTGGCAGACCAGCCACGCCGATCTCGCCGCCAATGTAACTGAAGCACGGCTCTCGCCACTGAGCCCGACCAGCATTGCTCGGCTCGGCCAATATGGCGAGCAGGCGATGATGATGATCGACGGCGAGGTGAACCGGCAGGCGCTGATGATCGCCTATCTCGGAGATTTCTGGCTGATGGCAGTGGTGACCGGCTTATGTGTTCCGCTGGTGTTCCTGATGAAGAAACCCCAGCGGATGAAAGTTGATTCAGCCGAAGCGGCCAGCGCGGCGCACTAGCCCTTCTTCAGATGCTTGCGGCCGAGCAGCTCTGCAATCTGCACCGCGTTGAGCGCCGCGCCCTTGCGCAGATTGTCGCTGACACACCAGATGTTCAGGCCGTTCTCGACCGTCGGATCTTCGCGCACGCGGCTGATGAAGGTGGCGCCGTCGCCGACGCATTCGACCGGCGTAACATAGCCTTCGTCCTCGCGCTTATCGACCAGCATGATGCCGGGCGCGTCGCGCAGGATTTTCTGGGCGTCCTTGGCGGACAATTCTTTTTCTAATTCGATATTGATCGATTCGCTGTGACCGACAAAGACCGGTACGCGCACGCAGGTCGCGGTCAGCTTGATCTTGGGATCGAGGATTTTCTTGGTCTCGACGACCATTTTCCACTCTTCCTTGGTCGAACCATCGTCGAGGAACACGTCGATATGCGGGATCACGTTGAACGCAATCTGCTTGGTGAAGACGTGGTTTTCTTTCGGATCGCCGACGAAAATGGCACGAGACTGTTCGAACAGTTCGTCCATGCCGCCCTTGCCGGCACCGGAGACCGACTGATAGGTGGAAACCACAACCCGCTTGATTGTTGCCGCATCGTGGAGTGGCTTCAGAGCCACAACCATCTGGGCGGTCGAGCAATTGGGATTGGCGATGATGTTGCGCTTGGTATAGCCGCTGATCGCCTCGGGATTCACTTCGGGAACGATCAGGGGCACGTCTGGATCCATGCGGTAAAGCGAGCTGTTGTCGATCACCACACAACCGGCAGCCGCAGCCTTCGGCGCATATTCCTTGGTCGGACCGGAACCGGCAGCAAACAGGGCAATATCCCATCCGGAGAAATCGAAATGCTCGATATTCTGGACCTTGAGCATCTTGCCGGTGTCGCCAATTTCGATCTCGCTGCCCTGCGAGCGTGACGACGCGACAGCCGCGATCTCGTCATAGGGAAATTCACGCTCGACCAAGACGTTGAGCATTTCGCGCCCGACATTGCCGGTGGCGCCAACAACTGCGATTTTGTAACCCATGAAACTTTTCCTGTCCCTGATATTAAAACAGCCGGTTTTCCTGTGTGGGAGAACCGGCTGTTTGAAACTTTTTAAAGAAGCGTATCTTATTTCGCTTCGGTGCCTTTCGCTGGCTGGTTCAAACGGCGCTCCGCAATACGGGCCCGTTTACCAGTCCGTCCGCGCAGATAGTAAAGTTTCGCGCGACGCACGATACCGCGGCGAACCACGGTAATGCTTTCAATGTTCGGGGAGTACAGCGGGAATACACGCTCGACGCCTTCGCCGAAGGAAATTTTCCGAACGGTGAAGTTGGAGCCCATGCCGCGATTGGTCCGCGCGATGCACACACCTTCAAAATTCTGGGTACGAACGCGCTCGCCTTCGACGACGCGAACACCGATCCGCAGCGTATCGCCAGCGCGGAAATCGGGGATTTCTTTTGATGCTGCAAATGCTTCTACAGCTTCTTTTTCCAATGTCTGAATCAGGTTCATGACCTATTCCTTATCTTTATCTTTTTCCTGCGCACCAGAGGGCGACTGATCCGGAGCATCCCTGTGACGCTCCCATAAATCCGGCCGCCTTAGCCGTGTATCTTCCTCTGCCCTTTGTTTCCGCCAAGCAGCTATTTTCGCATGATCCCCCGATCGCAAGACTTCAGGGATAATGCGCCCTTCCCATATTTGAGGTCGGGTATATTGCGGATATTCGAGTATTCCGTGTTCGAAACTCTCGTCATCTCCGCTAGAAGACGCGCCCATTACCCCGGGAAGCAGCCGAATGCAAGCGTCTAAAAGCACCAAAGCGCCCATTTCTCCGCCGGAAAGCACATAGTCGCCGATCGAGACTTCCTCGATCTCGCGGGCATCGAACAGCCGTTCGTCAAATCCTTCGAAACGGCCGCAGATTATGGTGACACCGGGGCCCGCGGCGATTTCGCGGACTCGGGCCTGGGTCAGTGGTTTTCCGCGCGGTGTCATGGCGAGGATAGGGGCGGTTGTTGGGGTCACCGTTCGTGCTGAGCTTGTCGAAGCATCGCTTTCCGCTGCATCAGGTCCTTCGACAGGCTCAGGACGAACGGAATTGGAGGACAGTCCCTGTCCGCTGGTATCGAGCGCCCCCTCCCCGTTCGTGTCGAGCGAAGTCGAGACACCGCTAGCCGCCACACCGTCTCTCGAGTGCGCTTGAGACGAACGGACCTTCGCCGCCATCCGCTCCACCGCATGATCTACCGCTGCCGCCATGATATCGGCTCGGAGCACCATGCCGGCACCACCACCCGCCGGCGTGTCATCGACGCTGCGATGTTTGTCGGTGGTGAAATCGCGTGGATTGATAGGGTCGCAAGTCCATCTTCCCGCTGCAAGCGCCCTGCCCGCCAGCGATGTGCCAAGCGGTCCGGGGAACATTTCCGGATAGAGAGTGAGTATTTGGGCGGTGAAGGTCATCGTATTGGTTCTATCCAGTGACCAGCGTCTATCGCTTTAGCAATGTGCTCCAAGGTCAATCGTTCCAATTTGCCGGGATAACCAAATGTCCCGCGAAACGGCCAACTAATCAACTGCCAGATCAACATTGGCAAAAAAAGAAGCGATAGCCCTTCGCCCATCATCGCAAATCGCCTCCACGGCCATTGATAGACCTCATCTCCATATTTTTTAGCTATAAGATCGATAAACTCTACTACATCGTCACCAGCGATCCTCAAATCTTGATCGACGGCGGTCTCTGCATCAATCGATTTTAAGCCGGACACTTGCCTAGCCATAGAAATAACATTTGAGAGTGTATTTTTGTTCACACAACAAGCTCCGAGTTCGAAATGCTTGGAGAAAGAGTCAAAATTGGCGCGGTGACCGTCATTTCTTCTTGCGCCAATTGATCCACAAAATAGCGATTGTCATACCGACGAAAAAACTGCCGAACATGCCCACGGCGGCTCCGACGGACATATACACCATGCCTTCCCGGCCACAGACCTGAATATCCCGACACTGATCCGATTGCAGCCACCACATGTTGAACAACCAGTAGACCACAAATAATCCCGGTATCGGAAGGCTGGCCCAGAACGGCAGCCAGGCGAGATTTATGTCCGGCTTGAGCCGTTTGGCAATCTCGATAATCGCGATGGTCAGCCCTGCTATCAGGAAAATGATGGCAATCAGAATCATAGCGGTTCGACAATCGCCGGATCATCACCTGTATCGATCCCAGTCGCGCGAACCGTCGCTTTTCCGCTCTTGGTGGTGATTTTGATCTCCAGAACCACGAATGTCATGATCGAGATGACTACCCCCATGGCGGCATATGTTAGCGCTGTTTTTACGGGATTATCAGCAATAACCGTGCTTTTTGAGAAAATGATATAGGCCATGACGGGGGTGAGAACCAACTGCCCTGCCATTACCGTTCCCGCCATGCGGATCGATTGACCGTGCTTCCGGCTCAGCTTCCAGCCCGCAAAGGCAGGCCCGGCAACCAGCGTGAAGACCAGCAGGATATAGAATATCGGGCCGATCACTCCTCGACAAACTCCGCTTCGACGATTGCCGGATCGCCACTCATGTCGATCGCAATGACCGGAACCATGAACTTCTTGCCGTTAGCGCGCTCTATCTCGATCACATCACCGGCGCCAAATTCGTAGATGGCGAATATCTTGCCCAGTTCCTCGCCGGCGTCGGAGACGCAGCGCAGACCGATGATGTCGATATGGTAAAATTCGTCCTCGTCGAGCTCCGGCAGTGCGGAGCGCGGGACGGTGAGTTCGGTGCCGCGCGCGGCTTCAGCGCCGTTGCGGTCGGTGATTTCGGCAATCCGTGCAATTGCGCCCATTTTATGGGGTTTGACGGATTTCAGCGTCAGTGCGCCGCCGTTAAACGTCTTGTGCGCCTTGAGACTGTCCAGACTATCACAAAACAGCTTGAGCCGGACTTCCCCGGTCACCCCGTGCGCGCCAATAATGACGGCAAGGGGGACGGGTTTGTCCGGATCAACCGTGTCCAAGGATTAACCCTCGGACTTTTCTTCAGCAGGCGCTTCTTCAGCTTTTGCTTCCTCGGCGGGAGCCGCTTCAGCTGCAGGAGCCTCTTCAGCTGCTGGTGTTTCTTCCGCAGCCGGAGCTTCTTCAGCCGGAGCCGCAGCGGCTTCCTTGGCCGCTTCTTCAGCAGCAGCCGCTTTTTCGGCTTTTTCTTCGAGACGCTCGGTGGCCTTCTCGCCAGGCTTGCCTTTGTTCGGGTTGCTGCGGGCTTCGCGCTTCAGCAAACCGGCGGCGTCGAGAAAACGGGCAACACGGTCGGAAGGCTTGGCGCCCATTTCCAGCCAATGTTTTGCACGCTCGGTATCCAGAACAACGCGCTTCTCGTCGTCCTTTGCGAGCAGCGGGTTGTAGCTGCCGATCCGTTCGATGAACTTGCCGTCGCGTGGTGCGCGGACATCCGCGATTACGATCCGGTAATAAGGACGTTTCTTGGAACCGCCCCGGGACATTCTCATTGCTACTGCCATTGTAATAAACCTTTCTAAAAATTCAAAAATTCAATTTGTTACGACTATTTCTTCTTATTCAATAAATTCGCGAGATCAGGTGGAAGACCGCCGGGGGACATATCGGGGAGGCCTGGCATGCCTGCCATGCCGCCGTCCTGGCCGCCCATTCCGGCGCCGGCCGCTCCGCCGCCACCGCCAAACATCGACATCAGCCCCTTGATTCCGCCCATCTTCCTGATGCGCTTCATCGCCTTGGCCATTTCCTGATGCATTTTGAGCAGCTTGTTGACGTCCTGCACCGTGGTGCCCGAACCAATCGCGACCCGCCGCTTGCGCTTGGCGTTGAGCAGGCCCGGACGAGTCCGCTCTTCCTTGGTCATCGAACCGATGATGGCATCCATGCGGACCAGGACCTTTTCGTCCATCGCGCCGCCGGCCATCGCTGCTTTTGCCTTTTTCATGCCGGGCATCATCGATGCCATGGCACCCAGACCGCCCATCTTGGTCATCTGGTTGAGCTGGGAGCGCAGATCGTTGAGATCGAACTGCCCCTTGAGCATTTTCTCGGCGAGCGCTTCGGATTCTTCCTTGTCGACAACTTGGGCCGCTTTTTCGACCAGGCTGACGACATCGCCCATGCCCAATATCCGGCCGGCAACGCGTTCCGGATGGAATTCTTCGAGCGCATCGATCTTTTCGCCGACGCCGACAAATTTGATCGGCTTGCCGGTGACCGCACGCATGGACAGCGCCGCACCGCCGCGGGCATCGCCATCCATCCGGGTCAGGACAACACCGCTCAGATCGACCTGATCGGAGAAATTCTGCGCCACATTGACAGCGTCCTGGCCGGTCAGCGCATCGACAACCAGCAGGGTTTCCTGCGGCTGGGCGATATCGGCAACTGCTTTCATCTCGTCCATCAACTGCTGGTCGACATGAAGGCGCCCGGCGGTATCCAGCAAGAGCACATCAAAGCCCTGCAATTTGGCAGCCTGCAGCGCACGCTTCGCGATTTCAACGGGTTGCTGGCCAGCGACGATCGGCAAAGTCGCAGCGTTGATCTGCTCGCCCAGCACAGCCAGCTGTTCCTGCGCTGCGGGGCGATTGACATCGAGCGAGGCCATCATGACCTTCTTGTTCTCTTTGTCCTTTAGCCGCTTGGCGATCTTTGCGGTGGTGGTCGTTTTGCCGGAGCCCTGCAGACCGACCATCATGATAATGGCGGGAGGTGCGACCGACAATTCCAGCCCGCTAACCTCGGATCCCAGCATTTCCGCCAGACCGTCATTCACGATCTTGACCACTTGCTGGCCGGGTGTGACCGACTTGAGAACCGACTGGCCAACAGCCTTCTCGGTTACTTTCTCGACGAAATCCTTGACGACAGGGAGCGCGACGTCGGCTTCGAGCAACGCGATCCGCACTTCCCGCATGGCACCGCGAACATCTTCTTCCCGCAGGGCGCCGCGGCCACGCAGCTTGTCGAAAACTCCACCAAGGCGGTCGCTCAACTTATCAAACATGTTTCCGCCTTTCTTCCTTCAAAAGGCCGGTTTCCCGGCCAACGCAAAAAGCGCCGGTGGGCGAAACCTCGCTGACCGGCGTGTGAGTTTTTCGAACTCTAAACTGAACTGACGACCTGATATCGCCGCTTTCCCGCAGGCTATTAGTCGAGTTCGGCGGATATCGCAAGTCCGGAATTGGCCAAAATATGAACCGATATTAACCAGAAATTGAGAAGTCCGGCACTAAGGGCGTGCGACAACAGTGGGAAAAGCAATATGGATCGTTCAGCGACCGGGGAGAATGTCGGGTTGAAGACCAACGAATATAAGAAGTCTGCAGGACGCGATGTGGTCACCGGCACTATCGTCATCCTTGCGATCCTTATGTTTGTCGGAACCGGCGGTACCGTATTGTCGGATGCCATCGACTCCATCGCTGGCAAGGCCAGGGGCGGCGACAATGTCCTGGTCCCCGCCTTCCTTCTCAATATTGCGCTCATCCTGTTCGGGTGGCGGCGTTACAAGGACCTGGCCAACGAGGTGCAGGAGCGTGCAGCGGCAGAACAGCGCGCGCATTCGCTTGCTGTCACCGACCCGCTGACGGGTTTTCTCAACCGTCGCACAATCGGCGAAAAGACCGCCGAAATGATCAGCACGGCGCAGCAGAAGCAGAAATGCATCGCCTTTTTCATGCTCGACCTCGACAATTTCAAGAATATCAACGACGTTCACGGCCACAGCGCGGGCGACGCGGTATTGAAGAAAGTTGCATCGCGCATTGCCAGGGTTGTGCCGCCCAACAATCTGCTCGCACGCCTGGGTGGCGATGAATTTGCCTGCGCCTTCATCTTCGACCCCGATCAACCGAAGATGGTCGATAGCATTGCCGCCGACCTGATCGACGCCATCGCGGAGCCGATCATAGAAAACGGTACCCAGCTTGTCGTAACCACCTCTATCGGCATGGCCCGTTATGATCGGGAATCCGAAGGCGTCGATGTCCTGATGCGCCGCGCTGATATCGCGATGTACAGTTCGAAGAAACAGGGCCGCAATTGCTACAGCTGGTTCGATGCCAATATGGAGCAGGAGCTCCAGACCCGCAGCATGCTGGAAACAGGGATGCGTTCCGGAATTCCCAACGGCGAGTTTGTGCCTTATTACGAGCAGCAAATCGATCTGGCGACCGGAAAGCTGACAGGTTTCGAGATGCTCGCGCGCTGGGATTCGCCGACACAGGGCCTGATATCTCCGGAGATATTCATTCCGATCGCCGAAGAAACCGGCATGATAGGAGATCTCTCGTTCAGCGTCATGCGGCAGGCTTTCGAGGATGCCAAAGAGTGGGACCAGAGCCTGACGGTTTCCATCAATATCGCGCCCGTGCAATTGCTCGACCCCTGGCTGGCACAGAAAATCGTCAAATTGTTGGTCGAAACCGGATTTCCACCCAACCGTCTGGAAATCGAGATCACCGAAAGCTCCTTGTTTGAAAATCTCAGCCTAGCCCAGTCGATCGTCGGCAGTCTCCAGAACCAGGGCATCAAGATTGCGCTGGACGATTTCGGCACCGGATACGGATCGCTGGCCCATTTGCGCGCCCTCCCCTTTGACCGGATTAAGATCGACCGCAGCTTTGTAACCTCGATCCTGCAAAATCCGGAAAGCAAGGCGATCGTCAAGGCGATCACCGGTCTGGCAGAAAGCCTGGGCATGCAGATCACCGCTGAAGGCGTTGAGGACAAGGATACCGAAAGCGAGCTGCGGACCATCGGCTGTAACAAGGGTCAGGGATGGTATTATGGACGGCCGCTGACAGCCGGACAGGCACGCGAGGTGTTGAGCGAACGCAATCTGATCGCGAGCCCGCCGCAAGGCGCCACGACGCAGCCTGATGATAGCGCTCATCCCGGAGACGACCAAAATCTCGCCCGGAATGCGGGCTAGGCCCGTTTTCCGTTTGCTACGGCGAGCCGAATTGCTGGACTCCCGGTAACAGCATCCCTAAATCGCCTGTCATGACCACAGGGCGCTTTCACAAAATGCACGGACTGGGCAATGATTTTGTCATTGTCGACGCACGCGAGCAGGAGCTTCACCTGACTCCGGCGATGGCTGCCGCTATTGCCAATCGCCACAACGGGATCGGCTGTGACCAGTTGATCATCTTGCGTCCGTCCGATCAGGCCGACGTCAAAATGCATATTTATAATGCCGACGGCAGCGAGGTCGAGGCCTGCGGCAATGCTTCGCGATGCGTCGCCAAGCTGCTCGGCGATGAAACGCGTATCGAGACGGCAGGCGGCACGATTATCGGGACCGCCACAGAGGATGGCGCCATCGTCGATATGGGCAAGCCCCGCTTCGACTGGCAGGCGATCCCCCTTGCCTACTCCATGGATAGCCTGAACATGCCGGTAGGCTGGGAAGATTTGCAGAACCCTGCTGCCGTAAATGTCGGCAACCCGCACGTCATTTTCTTTGTCGAGGACAGCTCTGCCGTAGAGCTCGACCGGCTCGGCGCGATGATCGAAATTGATCCGCTATTTCCCGAAAAAGTGAATGTGAACGTCGCGGACATCCGGGACGGCATTGTCAACCTGCGGGTTTGGGAACGGGGCGTGGGATTGACGCAGGCCTGCGGTACCGGCGCTTGCGCCACTGCGGTCGCAGCGATCAGACGGGGCTTGGTTGCAAGCCCGGTGCAGGTCAATCTGCCCGGCGGATCGCTGATGATCACGTGGGAGAATGGCGAACCGATCAAGATGCAGGGTCCGACAACCTATGTCTTTTCCGGCGAAACGGACTGGAGCCTGTTCCAGTGAACGCACCGGAGATGATCAGCATGGGCTGCCGGCTCAACATTGCCGAGAGCGAAACGTTGCGGCAAAATCTTGCGGCCAGCAATGTCGACGGTGAAAATCTGGTGATCGTCAACAGCTGTGCGGTCACCAACGAGGCGGTCCGACAGACGCGGCAGGCCATAAGGCGGGCGAAGAAAGCCAATCCGGACAAGAATATCATCGTAACGGGATGCGCGGCACAGATTGACCCGGCCATGTTCGCCGACATGCCCGAAACCAGCGCGGTGGTCGGGAATTTCGACAAATATGATGCGGCCAATTTCAAGCTCGGCCTGCAAAGCAACCGCCCCGACATCCGTGTATCGGATATCATGCAGATCACGGAGACCGCACCGCACATGGTCAGCGCCTTTGCCGACCGGTCCCGCGCCTTTGTGGAAATCCAGAATGGTTGTGACCATCGCTGCACTTTCTGCATCATTCCCTACGGCCGCGGAAACAGCCGGTCGGTGCCGGCGGGCGAAGTGGTCAGCCAGGTTCAGGCTCTGGTCGATCAGGGCTTTCAGGAAGTCGTTCTGACTGGTGTCGATGTCACCAGCTATGGACCGGACTTGCCGGGCGAGCCGACTCTCGGCATGCTGGTCGAGCGGATCCTGAAACTCGTTCCGGAATTGCCAAGACTGCGGCTTTCGTCGCTCGACGGCATCGAAATTGATGACCGCCTGTTTGACCTGCTGACGGGCGAGACGCGGATCATGCCGCATGTTCATCTGTCGCTGCAATCGGGTGATAATATGATCCTGAAACGGATGAAGCGACGGCACAGTCGCGAACAAGCGGTTACGCTGGTAGAGCGGCTGAAAGCCAAACGTCCGGAGATTGCCATAGGCGCGGACATCATCGCCGGATTTCCCACCGAAGACGAAGCCATGTTTGCCAACAGTCAGGCTATCCTCGATCAATGCGACATTGTTCATGGCCATATTTTCCCCTATTCGCCGAAACAGGGAACGCCGGCGGCCAAAATGCCGCAGGTTGACGGGCAAATCATTCGGGAAAGAGCAAAGATTTTGCGCGACGCGGTGACCAAGCGCGCCAAACAATGGCGCCAGTCGCTGATCGGGAGCAAACAGCTGCTGCTGATAGAAATGTCGGGTGATGCCGGATATGCGGAGAATTTCTGCCGGGTGAAGCTCGACGGTCCGGTCGATAAGGGACAGATCGTACAGGCCCAGATTACCGGTGTTCAAAACAAACAATTGATTGGTAGAGTGACAGCGTGAGCGAGAATAACAGTTGGAAAGACCGCCTGTTCGGCGGATTTAGCAAAACATCCTCGCGGCTGACCGAGAATCTCACCGGTCTGGTGACCAAGGCGAAGCTTGATGAGGCGACGCTCGATGATATCGAGGACGCTTTGATCATGTCCGACCTGGGGCCGGCAACAGCCGCATCGATCCGCGAAAAGCTGGCGACCGAGCGGTTTGAGAAAGGCCTCACCGAACATGCGGTGAAGGAAATTATCAAACGCGAAATCACCGCGATACTGGAGCCGGTGGCCATTCCGCTGGAAATCGACGCCTTTCCGCGGCCACAGGTCATATTGGTAATCGGCGTCAACGGTTCCGGCAAGACCACGACGATTGCCAAACTGGCCCATCTGTTTCTCGAACAGGATTATGGGGTCATGCTGGCGGCGGGCGATACATTCCGGGCGGCGGCCATCGGCCAGCTAAAGGTCTGGGCCGAGCGCCTGGGCGTGCCCATCATCAGCGGGCCGCAGGGCGGCGACAGTGCCAGCATCGTCTATGAGGGCGTAAAGCAGGCCACTGCAACCGGGATTGACGTGTTAATCGTCGATACAGCCGGACGATTGCAAAACCGTACCGAACTGATGGACGAACTGGACAAGATCCGGCGGGTGCTGGGTCGGCTCAATCCGGAAGCGCCGCATAATGTGGTGCTCGTGCTGGATGCGACGACCGGACAGAATGCCCTGTCCCAGATTGAAGTCTTCCGCGATGTAGCCAAGGTTACCGGTCTGATCATGACCAAGCTCGACGGTACCGCGCGCGGCGGCGTCCTGGTGGCGGCAGCGAAACAGTTCGGAATGCCGATCCATGCCATAGGGGTCGGAGAAACAATAGAGGACCTGCGCCCCTTCAAAGCCGAAGATCTGGCCGCAGCCATAGCCGGGATAGAAACATGACCGAAGCCACAGCAATTGAAGAAATCCCCAAAGACCATAGAGGCCTGAGCTTCGCGCTCGATTTCGGACCACTATTGGTGTTCTTTCTGGTCTATAAATTCGGTTCGCCCGAGGGCAGTCCGGTTACGTCCGCAATTTACGGTACTGTCGCCTTCATGATCGCGATCGTCATCGCGATGATCGTTTCCAAATGGAAGCTCGGGAAGGTTTCGCCGATGATGTGGATGTCGGCGATCCTGATCCTCGGTTTTGGCGCCCTCACTATCTATTTTAACGACCCGCGTTTCATCCAGCACAAGCCTACCATCATCTATGCCGGCTTTGCCCTGATATTGTTTGGCGGCTTGCTGCGTGGTAAGGCCATGCTGAAAAGCTTGCTGCAGGCGGCGTTTGAAGGCCTAACCGACGAAGGCTGGCTGAAATTGTCGCGCAACTGGGCGCTCTTTTTCACGGCCATGGCAGTTGTCAACGAACTGATGGTGGCTACATTGACCTTTGACTGGTGGCTGACAATCAAGGTCTGGGGCGTGACCACCGCATCGTTCATCTTTGCCATGGCGAATATTCCGATGCTGATGAAGCACGGCTTTTCGGTAGAAGAAAAGCCGCGCCCTGAAGGCCAGGACGCGGCTTGAATTTGTAGCGGAGGCTGATTTTTAGCCCTGGTCGGCGCGGCTGACGCCGTCTCCGTCCAGGTTCAGCGCGACAAAGTCCCAGTCGATGGCATTGTCGAGCAGCGCGGACACATAGTCCGGACGCGCATTCTGGTAATCCAGATAATAGGCATGTTCCCAGACATCGAGCGTCAGCACAGGCTTCACATCGTGGGCCACTGGCGTATCGGCATCGTGATAGGATGTGATCTTCAGCTCGTCACCCTCCAGCACCAGCCAGGCCCAGCCGCTGGCGAAATGGCCGGTCGCCTCGTCCTTGAACTTGCTCTTGAATTCGTCGATCGAACCAAAGCTGCTTTCCAGCCGCTCTTTCAGTTCGCCGGTAATTTCCTTTTTCTCCGGTGACAGGCACAGCCAGTAGAAGCTGTGGTTCCAGACCTGCGCGGAATTGTTGAACAGGCCGCCATCTGCCGCCTTGATGACTTCAGAAAGCTTCTTGCCTTCGAGATCGGTGCCCTCGATCGCGTCATTGGTCTTGCTGACATAGGCATTGTGATGCTTGCCATGATGGTAGTTGAATGTGTCCTCGGAGATCAGGTCACCGAAGGCGGTTTTTTCATAGGGAAGCGGGGGAAGTTCAAAAGCCATTTTTTCTATTCTCCAGTTTTCTTTGAGATATGGGCCGTTAACGCACGAACTGCCAAAAAGATGCAATGACAAATATGCCTTTGAGGCTCAGACGCAGTAAAAATGCGATTTTTCCGTGACATCGTGCCACAGCGGACATAAAGTTACATCTGGATTACGAAACAACTTGGGGGGAATATAATGGCGAAATTTTTCGGAAATTTGAATGCGGTGATGATTGTCGGCTTGATCGCGGCAATCGCACTGATGTTCGGCCTGGATGGCGATATGGTCACCGGCAATGCAATTGGCCGCTGGCTGCACCTGTTCTTCGGTGTGCTGTGGATCGGGCTGCTCTATTATCTGAACTTTGTTCAGGTGCCACTGATGCCGACCATCCCGGATGAGCTGAAACCGGCTGTCGGCAAGCATATCGCACCGAAAGTATTGTTCTATTTCCGCTGGGCTGCCCTGCTCACCGTGGTTACCGGTCTCTATGTCGCTTGGGCTAGCGGCTGGGTTCACCAGGCCATGACCTTGCAGGAACCGTTCACGCTGATCGGCGTGGGCATGTGGATCGCCATCGTCATGGCGGCCAATGTCTGGTTCATCATCTGGCCCAACCAGAAAAAGGTTCTCGGCATCGTCGAAGCCACGGCTGACCAGAAGGCCTCTGCGGGCAAGGTCGCGCTGATGGCATCGCGCACCAATGTGCTGCTTTCGCTGCCGATGTTCTACACGATGGTGAATGCCAACGCCGGGTAAAACTGGAAGAATTGGAAGCATGAAAAGAGGGCCTCGCGGCCCTCTTTTTTATGTCCCGAGCAGGTCGTGCCGCTTCAGGGAATGGCGCAGTTGGTCATAGGTGAGATTGAGCGCTTTGGCGGTCTGCCGTTGATTATAACGGGACTTGGCCAGCGCCGCCTCCAAGATCCTTTTCTCGTAGGCTTCCACCGCCGCCTTCATATCGTCGACCGCGTGGAAAGCCGGTTCCGGTGAAGCGGGCTCGGGCTGCTGGGCGGGAGGTTCGGCGGCCGCCGGCGCCGCGGGCTCGGCTTCGGTTTTGGCTGGTCTTTCCCGGGGTTTCCAGGGCGACTCAAACGGATCGAAGACGACATGGTCGACCGGGATTGAATGGTCGTTCCACTGATAGACTGCCCGTTCGATGACATTGCGCAGTTCGCGGACATTGCCCGGCCACTCGTAGCGGTTGAGCGCCTCGGACGCGAGACGGCCAAAGCCGGGCCACGACGGCCATTCCAGTTCGGCGGCCATGCGGCGGCCGAAATAGTCGGCCAGCACGGGCACATCGCCCTCGCGGACCCTCAGCGGCGGCAGGGTAACCACCTCGAATGACAGCCGGTCGAGCAGATCAGCCCGGAATTTATTCTCTTCCGCCATTTTCGGCAGATCGGCATTGGTCGCCGCAACGATGCGCACATCTACCCGGACCGGTCGCGAGGACCCGATCCTTGTGATCTCGCCATATTCGACTGCCCGCAACAGGCGTTCCTGCGCGCCGGTCGACAGAGTGCCCAGTTCATCGAGGAACAAGGTCCCGCCGTCCGCTTCTTCAAATCGTCCGGTGCGGGCCTTGGTTGCCCCGGTAAAGGCTCCCGCTTCGTGGCCGAACAGTTCGGCCTCGATCAGCGTTTCCGGCATGGCTGCGCAATTCAGGGTAATGAAGGGGCCATCCCAGCGCATGCTAAGCCGGTGGAGACGCTCTGCGATCAGTTCCTTGCCTGTGCCGCGTTCGCCGACCACAAGGACAGGACGGTGCAAAGGCGCCGCCCGACTGGCCTTTTCCACCGCGTCGAGAAACGCGCCTGATTCGCCGACAAATTGACCTTCCCGTTCCATGACCAAGATATAGTGCAAAATCCCACTAAATGGCAATTAATACTATGCGCCTGATTGCGAAAAAATGGGATTATTCCTTATTTTCAATATCTTATAAGAGTTGGCACGGCTTCTGCAATGTTGGTTTCATATACGAAACGAACCAGAATTTGGAGGACACCATGCCCGCACTGCACAAAATGACCCGCACCGATATATCCGCGATCATCTCGGTGGTGTTGTTTGGCTTCACCATTCTGATCAGCGCCGTCGGCCCTGCACAAGCAGAAGGCACGATGGCAGCCCACGAAACCGCTTCCCCCACTGTCAGCTTCAATAACCTGGGTTATCGAGCATGACAGACGAAAAGGCCGGGACCACTTCTTTCCCCCTTGTCGAAGTCAAGTCCCGGCCACCTTTCGAAATTCAACCGGTTGATGTAGAACAACGATCGAGCGAAGGCTCCAACAAGTTCAGACACAACCATAGACGTAACCGGAGTATGTACATGGCAGGTATTTTTTCAAGAACGCGCGATATTATCGCAGCCAACGTCACCGACATGCTGGACAAGGCCGAAGACCCGTCGAAGATGATCCGCATGATCATCCTGGAGATGGAAGAAACTTTGGTCGAAGTTCGCGCCTCTGCGGCTCGCACGATCGCCGATCAGAAGGAAATGCGCCGGCATATCGACAAGCTCGATCATCTGACCGAAGACTGGAGCGAAAAGGCCCAGCTCGCGCTCTCCAAGGACCGTGAAGATCTGGCCAAGGCAGCGCTGGTGGAAAAGCGCAAGGCCGCCGACATGGCCGACCAGCTGAAAGCCGAAATCCAGGTTCTCGACGACGCGCTCCGGGCGTCAGAGGGTGACATCGCGAAACTGCAGAAGAAATTGCAGGAAGCCCGCTCTCGCCAGAGCAGCCTGGTCAATCGTCTTGAAAGCGCTGAAAACCGCGTCAAATTACGTGAAATGTATAATGGCGAAAAGGTACAGGATGCCTTCTCCCGTTTCGAATATCTCGAACGCCAGGTCGATTTTGCCGAAGGCCGTGCCGACTCGCTCAGCATGGGCGGAGAGCCGCAGAGCCTGGAAAACCAGATCGCTGCGCTGGAATCCAGCGACAAGGTCGATGAAGAACTGGAGGCCATGAAGGCCGCAATGAAAAAGGGTGACGCATAATGCAGGAAGAACTCATCATCATCCCCATCGTCATGGGTACATTGTTCATCGGTTTGCCCTGGTTGATCTTCCACTATGTGACAAAATGGAAAACCGCCGCGACCATCACCAACGAGGATGAAAATCTTCTCGAAGAATTGCACCATATGGCCCGCCGTCTGGACGACCGGATGGAAACAATCGAACGGATCATGGCCGCGGACAACCCGGATTGGCGCCAATCCGCACTGCCGGCTTCCAATGCTGACCCTGCCCCCACGCTCGAAAATTTTGACGAGCTTCTGAAGAAAGAAAGGCACCCATCATGAGCTCCTCACGCACCAAATTCTATCTCGACAAGCAGCGCGCAAAATGGAGCGGTGTCTGCGCCGGGATCGCCGACTATACCGGGATCAATGTCGCCTGGGTCCGGCTGGCAGCGATCATTGCTACAGTTACCTTCGCATTCCCCTGGACCCTGGTGGCCTATTGGATCGCGGCAAAGATTTCCGAACCGAAACCGATCGGCATGTATCTGAACGATCCTGACGAAACCAAATTCTGGCAAGGTGTGCGCCAGTCGCCCCGCCGCACGACCCGCGATATCAAATCGCGCTTCCGCGAAATCGACCGGAAACTGGCTGATATGGAACTCTATTACACCAGCAAGAACACGACGCTGTCGAACGAAATTGAAAACCTGCGCTAGACGCCGGAACAGGGAGAATTGATATGGATTGGGGGAGCCCCGAATTTGTAATCGCCATCATCGCCGTCAGCTACGGAGGATGGATCATCAACAACTGGATCAGAGCCAAACATGGCTATGAACTGGAAGATGAATGGGGCGGAAAAAGCAGCAAGGCTGATCCGAACGAACAGCGCAAAATCGAGCTTCTTTCCAACGAGAATGCCGAGCTGGTCGGAAAGATCGACCGCCTGCAGGAACGCCTCCAGGTCCTCGAGCGGATCGCTACAGATCCTGCGAAACGTACGGCAGACGAAATTGAAGCGCTGAGGGAGAAGAACTGATGGATCCGGAAAAGATCGCCATGATCACAGATCTTGCGCCAATCATCGCGACGGTCGCCGCCATCGCAGTCGGCGGCTGGGTCCTGACCACGTGGATGCGGATCAAGAATGGCTATCCTCTGGAAAACCAGTGGGGCAAGTCCGTCTATCCCAAGACCGACAAGGAAGCGGTCGAGCGGGTCAAACTGCTGACCAACGAGAATGCCGAACTGCGCGCCGAGATCGGCTCGATGAAAGACCGGCTCGCCAATGTCGAACGGATTGTCACCGATGACAGCCACCGGCTGACGCAGGAAATTGAACAATTGCGCGACAAGCGCGCGAACTGAAGGGACAGGATTGATGGAAGGAATTATCGCTCTACTCATACCATTCGGAGCTTTTGCCGTAGCCGGCTTTGCCATCTGGACGGGCCACCAGCGCAAGCTGATTAAAATGCGCGGTGAGTTTCCCGGGACCCATGACGCCGATGCGGAGCGGATGCGCGAAGAGCTGAAATATCTGAAAGACCGCGTCGCCGTGCTCGAACAGATCACCACCGACGGTCACAGCACCAGACAGCTGGAAAGCGAGATCGAACAATTGCGCAGCCGGTAAGCTGCCCTGCGAACACGGGAGGGAATGTCTAAATGAATCCGTTTGAAATGGTCGTTGCCATCATCATCGTCGTGACGATCGGCAAAGTGCTGAGCACCCGCTATCGGGCGCAAAATGGAATTATCGAAGACCAGCATGGCAACGAGATTGCCGCCCAGAATCGAGACGCTGGTCGCCTGCAGGAAGAAGTCAAATATCTCAAGGAACGCGTCGCGGTGCTCGAGAAGATCGCCACCGACGATCGCGGCGCCCGGGAATTGCAAGACGAGATTGAGAAATTGCGCGACCGGTAAGCCGGTCCGGAAAGTGGAAGGATAAGCATGATGCAAGAACCTGCTTTTTATATGATCACTGCGGCTTTTTCGCTGATTGGATTGACGGTCGTGGCTCTGGTCGCCCTGCGTGGCTGGCGTGACTGGATCGCCCTCAAATCCCGCGAGATCGAACAAAGGCGCGAGGATAATCCGCCCACCGCAACATCGCGGATAGAGGTTGCTGACCTCAAGGAACGTATCCGCAAGCTGGAAGCGATTGCCGCCGGCGTCGAGCTTTAGTCAAGCGGCAAAAGATCCGTTCGTGTCGAGCGAAGTCGAGACACGCAAGAGCCTCTCGACTTCGCTCGAGGCGAACGTTTAAATCGGGTGACCTCGCCCGCCGACCCTGCTAACCGCCCTCCCCATGAGCAAAATTGACGACCTGATCGAAGAATATGAATTTCTCGAACCCGATGACCGCTACCGCCTGCTGATCGATCTCGGCAAGCAGCTCGATCCGATGCCGGACGCGCTGAAAACCGATGCGACGCTGGTGCGCGGCTGTTCCGCTTCGGTCTGGGTCTATCCCACGCAAGTCGATGACGGACGCCTGCATTTTCTGGCCGACAGCAATGCTGCGATCACCAAGGGCATTATCGCGCTGGTGCTGGAAACCGTGCAGGATCAGGCTGCGGATGCTATTGTTAGCACTGATATAGCCGCGGTGCTGGAGCCTTTTGATCTGAAAAACCAGCTGAGCTCAAACCGCACCCAGGGCATTCCCAATATGATCGCGCTGATCCAGCAGACGGCCGAACGGCTACGGAATGGCTAGTGCCCCTGCGAAGGCAGGGGTCCATCTCCCGATCTTCGATCCTGAAGCTTTTGGTCTGGCCGCTCGAATTTATCGTCTGGTAGCGTAGCGAAAACCGTGATCGTCGCATCTGCACAAGATGGATTCCTGTCTGCGCAGGAATACAGCGGCTAAATCGGCTTCCAGACCCGGCGTTCTTCGGCAATCCGCAACACATCATAAGCCGCCTGCGCGGCCTGAAACTTCTTGGCCGCCTCTGCATCGCCCGGATTGACGTCGGGATGAAATTCCTTGGCCATCGAGCGCCAGGCCTTTTTCACCGCTTCAAATTCCACATCGGGGGTCAGGTCGAAAATCTCCAGCGCCGTCATTTCATCGCGCGAGCGGCTGCCGTCGCCGGACCCCATCCAGCTGTAATGCGCCGCTTCCTGATAGGCGTTGGCGTCGCGCTGCTCGTCGGCTTCGCGCTTCTTGCGTTCTTCCTTGTCGAGACCTTCGAAATAGTCCCATCCGCGGTTATATTCCGCGGCGTGGGTCTGGCAGAAATACCAGCGTTCAGGACTGTTGGGAGACTTCGGCGCAGGACAATTGCCCGCTTCATCGCAACCGTGGCGGTCACAAATCTTGACCTGCTGTGTTTCGCGCGAGCTTTCGTAGCTTCCCCATCTCGGGAAGCCCCAGTTATCGGATCGTTTAGCTTTTGGCATAGACCCCGTTCTAACAGAGGAACCGGGCGACTTCCACCGCTAAGATAATACCAGAGGGTCTGTAAGCCGGGTTCTGTCCATCCGCCGAAACGGAATAGCCAGCCATTCATCTAGGCCATGCATTGCTGCGTGGCTCAAGCAACCAACCCGGGCAGCAAGCCGAAAAAGCCATATGCCGCCCCTATTTGGTTTTGCTCCAGGTGGGGTTTACCATGCCAGGCCTGTTGCCAGTCCCGCGGTGCGCTCTTACCGCACCCTTTCATTGTCACGTGACCGAAGTCGTCGCGACCTGCTTTCTGTTGCACTTTCCCTAGGGTTGCCCCCGCCGGACGTTATCCGGCACCTTTTAATCGTGGAGCCCGGACTTTCCTTCCGCCTTCGCTAAAGCTTCGGCGGACGGCTGGCCGACCCTCTGGTGCGCCCTATTTAGTGATTCCCCGCTCTCTGTCCAACATTAAAGACAAAAGCAGCGAGCGGCACTCGCCGTCGATCACGCCGTCGATATTTTTTGGGCGGAAGCGTCGTTGGAACGCCACAACGGCCGCGGTCTGGTCGGAGATATCATAACCGAACCGCTCTAGCGCCAGCATGAAGCCGCCATCCGACCACGGCGGGTCGCCCAGTTTCAGAGAGGGTTTTTTCAGCGCTATCCCGTGCCGGGCCAGCCTTTCCCAGTCGAACAATTCACCCGGGTCCTGCTTGCGGGCAGGTGCCAGATCGCTGTGGCCGATCACATTTGATGGCGAGATATGGTGCCGTTTCACGATTTCATGGGCCAGGCGGGTTACCGCGTCCATCTGCTCTTCCGGAAAGGGCACATAGCCCCATTCATGGCCAGGATTGACGATTTCGATACCGATGCTGGCACTGTTTACATCCGTAATCCCCCGCCAGTAACCGCGCCCGGCGTGCCATGCCCGCTTTTCTTCGTCGACCATCTGGACGATCTGACCGTCCTCCGTCACGACATAATGGGCTGACACTTTGGCTTCCGGATTGGCGAGCCAGTTGATCGCGGAAGCGGCGTCTTTCATCCCGGTATAATGCATGACCAAAATACTGACCGGCAACTGGCGTTCGTCGAAATTGGGGGACGGCGTCGATATCATATCCATGAGAAGCCTCCCCTTGTGGAATTCAGGCGGTGACAATAGCGCCCAGAAGCAATTCTGTCTCGGACGGCGGGGAAATCTTCAGTTCTCCCGCATTTTGCTGCGCCAGTTCGCGGGTCATCCAGGCCGCTACAGTGCGGGCGCTGAGCTCAGCCGGATTGATCGAGCCATCGAGCGCCTTGCGGATACCGGCATCCAGTGCGATCTTCTTTCCTTCGGCGCGGACCACGACCTCGATTCCGATTTCTCCCTTTTCCGCACCGACATCAAGGGTGCCGCCTCTGACCAAGGATTCCTTGGCTATCAGCGCCAGATTGAGAAGAATCTTGATCGCTTTCTTGGGCAAAGCGCCGTTCTGGAGCCCCCAGCCCAGGGTGATTTTTCCGGAATCACCGATCAGTGATTCGATCAGGTGCCGGGCCTCGGCAGGATCGACTTCCTCGCCAAAACCGCCGGCAGCGCCAAAGGCGAGCCGGAAATATTTTAGCTTGTCGGCAGAGGTCCGGGCGCTGTCGGCCACCAGGTCCATGCACCGGTCACGCATGACGGGATCACTCTCCTCTTCGAGCAATTCCAGCCCGTTGTTGATCGCACCGACCGGGCTCAGCAGATCATGGCAGATTTTCGAACAAAGCAAGGATGCCAGATCAACGTCGCTATTCGCCATAGTGCAAGTGCCCTCAAACAATGATTTCTATTTCGCCGTTGTTTGGCCTGTTGCTTCGGGGCAATCAAGTCCGATCGCGTCAAAACGGCCATAAACTTCGCCCTTTTGCGCCGTTTGCCATGCCGCCGCGTCCTCCCCGTTCACTATCAGCCAGATCCGGCCATCCGGTGCGGCGCATTGCGCATCCGTGCGGGACGGCTCCACCCGTCCCCCCGGATGGCTATGGTAAAAGCCGACAATAGCGTCACCGCCGCGGCGCTGTTCGCGTTCCGCGGCAATCAGCGCGCGCGGATCAATCTCGAAATGCCGCAATGGTTCGCCGGCAACATTGGCGGTCGCCTGATAACCGCTCACCCGCCCGTCGGCGCCGAACAATATCCCGCAAATTTCCTGCGGTGCTCCGGCTTTCGCCAAGCGCTGGAGTTCCGCCAACATCGTGCTTGATATAAACAGTCGCATGGCCCACATCTACGCGATGAACGCGGGGCAATCTACAATATCCGGAAAATTACCGGAATCTCAGAAAAAACAGCGTCTGGATGCGGCTTTGACAGAGGCCGTGGAAGGGCTTTCGCGCGAGCGGGTGAAATCGCTTATTTCGAGCGGGAATCTGCTGGTCGACGGCACGGTCTTCACGGACCCGTCCGCCAAGAAGCTGGGCGGCAAGTCCTTCGACCTCACTATTCCCGAGCCGATCGAAGGCCCTGCGCAGCCGCAGGACATTCCGCTGGATGTGGTGTTCGAGGACACGCATCTGATCATCGTCAACAAGCCGGCGGGTCTTGTGGTCCATCCTGCCGCCGGTCATGCCGACGGGACGCTGGTCAATGCCCTGCTTCACCACTGCCGGGGGCAATTGTCCGGCATCGGCGGGGTAACGAGACCGGGAATCGTGCACCGGATCGACAAAGACACATCGGGATTGATGGTCGCCGCCAAGACCGACGCGGCTCACAAGCGGCTGAGCGCCCTCTTTGCCAAGCATGATATCGAGCGCCGCTACTTGGCGATCGTCAACGGCCGGCCCAATCCGCCCTCCGCGACGATCGAGGGCAGTATTGGCCGCAGCAACGTCAATCGCAAGAAAATGGCCGTTGTCGGCGACGACCGCGGCAAGGCGGCTATGACCCACTATACGGTCAAGGAAACGCTCGACGGCGCCGCGCTGGTGGAATGCACGCTCGAAACCGGGCGGACCCACCAGGTGCGGGTGCATATGACCCATATTGGGCATAGCCTAATCGGCGATCCGCTTTATGGTGCTGGTCGAAAATCATTACTTTCCCGCCGAAAAGATATTCAATTTGGACGCCAGGCCCTGCATGCTGCTAGTCTTGGATTTATTCACCCCATAACGGATGAAAAATTGATATTTTCTATCGGTTTTCCGGACGATATGCAGGAACTATTCATGAAGTTGCGCATATAAGTAATACACCTTATATCAGCTTTTGACCAAAGGGTGCTTGATGAGGCCCGGAGGCACAACATAAGAAGGAACGAAAATGGCTAATGGTAGCAATGTTCCGGCAAAAATCCCTGCCTTAGGGGGGGACGCGAGCCTGAACCGGTATCTCTCGGAAGTTCGTAAATTTCCGATTTTGACTCCAGAACAAGAATATATGCTGGCGAAACGCTATTCTGAACATAAGGATCAGGAAGCAGCCGCACAGCTGGTAACGTCGCATCTGCGGCTTGTCGCGAAAATCGCGATGGGTTTCCGCGGCTATGGCTTGCCCGTCTCGGATCTTATCTCCGAGGGCAATGTCGGCCTGATGCAGGGCGTGAAGAAATTCGAACCGGAGCGGGGTTTCCGCCTCGCCACCTATGCGATGTGGTGGATCCGCGCATCCATTCAGGAATATGTGTTGCGTAGCTGGAGCCTTGTGAAAATGGGCACCACCGCTGCACAGAAGAAGCTTTTCTTCAATCTGCGCCGGATGAAAAACAATCTAGATGCATTTGAGGACGGCGATCTCTCACCGGAAGACGTGCAAAAAATCTCCACCGATCTGGGCGTGGCCGAGCATGAAGTGGTCAATATGAACCGCCGCATGTCGATGGGCGGCGATGCATCGCTGAACGTCTCCCTGTCGTCCGAAGACGGCGATAGCGGCCAGTGGCAGGATATATTGGAAGATGACGGCCCGCTGCACGATGAATCCATCGCTGCGGCCCAGGAAGCCGATTTCCGTCATGAAATGCTGACCGAAGCGATGGAATCGCTGAACGAGCGTGAACAACATATCCTCTCGGAGCGTCGTTTGTCGGAAGATCCGAAAACGCTCGAGGATCTGAGCAAGGTCTACGAAGTAAGCCGCGAGCGCATTCGTCAGATCGAAGTTCGCGCTTTTGAAAAACTGCAAAAGGCAATGCTGCGGATTGCTGGAGAAAAACACCTGCTTTCAGCGAGTTAATCTCAAAGTCTGACAGCAAGATGAAATAGCGAAGCGCCCCGAAACAGGATTTGTTTTTGGGGCGTTTTGCATTTAGGCTGCAGCGATGCGGGCCATAAAATTCCTCCTTAAACTTGTCCTCTATTTCGTTCTGATCACGGTTGTCTGGGTCGGAGTCTATGCGGTGGTGCCCCCACCTGTCACCGCCACCATGATCCTTGACGAGAATGGCATAACCAAGGACTGGACCAGCTTGGGGAACATATCCCCCAATATGGCGCGGGCGGTCATCGCCGCCGAGGACAGCAAGTTCTGCAGCCATAACGGATTTGATACCGAAGCGATCCAGAAGGCAATCGAGCGGAACGCCCGCGGTGGCCGGATACGCGGCGGTTCTACCATTTCGCAGCAGACCGCGAAAAATGCCTTTCTCTGGCAGGGCGGCGGATTTTTCCGCAAGGGGCTGGAAGCCTATTTCACCTTCCTGATCGAGACGATCTGGAGCAAGCACAGGATCATGGAAGTCTATCTCAACATCGCCGAGACCGGCATCGGAACTTATGGCGTGCAGGCCGGTGCCCAGCGCTATTTCAACAAGGACGCCAAGGATCTAACCAAGATCGAGGCCGCGCGGATCGCAGCTGCTCTGCCCCTCCCCAAGAAACGCGCTGTCAATGGCGCCAGCGGCTTTACCCGGCGCTATGGCAACACGATTGCGGCGCGGATTAATGTTGTCCAGAACGAGAAGCTGGATCGGTGTATCTATAAGTGATCGTTCTCCTGCGAAGGCAGGAGTCCATCTCGGGAGCCCGCGACAACACGCCAGTGTTCTGAGAATGAGTGGCCAGTCCAACACGTGCAAAAAGGCGTTGGCTTATAGTTGGAGATGCCAAGAGATGGGCCCCGGCCTTCGCCGGGGCACCGTCACATTAGGCGGCGTCTTCCTTCTTCGCCTTGCTGCTCTTCGCGATCACCTTCACCGGTTCTTTCGTGCCAGCGACGACATCCTTGTCGATCACAATCTCGTCCACACCTTCCAGATCGGGTAGGTCGAACATCGTATCGAGCAGGATATTTTCGACGATGGAACGCAGGCCGCGCGCACCGGTTTTGCGTTCGATAGCCTTGTTGGCAACCGCAACCAGTGCGTCGTCGGTGAATGTCAAACCGACATCTTCCAGCTCGAACAATTTGCGATATTGCTTCACCAGCGCGTTTTTCGGTTCCTGCAAAATCGTCACCAGCGCATCGACATCGAGATCTTCGAGTGTCGCGATAACCGGCAAACGGCCGACAAATTCAGGGATCAGACCGAATTTGAGCAGATCCTCGGGCTCGCCCTGGGCCAGCAGTTCGCCGATACGGCGCTCTTCGGGAGCGGCGACATGGGCGCCGAAACCGATGGACTTGCCCTCCAGACGGTCGCCAATGATCTTTTCCAGGCCAGCGAAAGCACCGCCACAGATAAACAGGATATTGGTGGTATCAACCTGCAGAAACTCCTGCTGCGGATGCTTGCGGCCGCCCTGCGGTGGTACGCTGGCGGTCGTGCCTTCCATAAGCTTCAGCAGCGCCTGCTGCACACCTTCACCGGAAACATCGCGGGTGATCGACGGATTTTCCGCCTTGCGGCTGATCTTGTCGATTTCATCGATGTAGACGATGCCGCGCTGGGCTTTCTCGACATTATAGTCGGATGCCTGAAGCAGCTTGAGAATGATATTCTCGACATCTTCACCGACATAACCGGCCTCGGTCAATGTGGTCGCGTCCGCCATGGTGAATGGCACATCGAATGTCTTCGCCAAGGTCTGCGCCAATAGCGTTTTACCGCAACCGGTCGGACCGACGAGCAGAATATTCGACTTTGCCAGTTCGATATCGCCAGACTTGGCGGCGTGGTTGAGGCGCTTGTAATGATTGTGAACCGCAACCGACAACACGCGCTTCGCACGCTTCTGGCCGATTACATAGTCGTTCAGCACGTCGCAGATTTCCTGCGGTGTCGGAACTTCGCCATCCTTGCGACCCGTCACCGCACCCTTGGTTTCCTCACGGATGATGTCGTTGCATAGCTCAACGCATTCATCGCAGATAAAAACCGTGGGTCCGGCAATCAGCTTGCGGACTTCATGCTGGGATTTGCCGCAGAAGGAGCAATATAAGGTGCTCTTCGAATCAGATCCCGTCAATTTCGTCATAAAAAGTCCTTTAAACCGGCCAATATTGTAATCTAACCGTCAAATTCTAAATTGCCACAGCTTTTTACCCGCCCTTTCGGCGGATATGCAAGCCTGTCAACCATGTTGCAGATTTCACCCGTTATAGCGCCAACTGCTTATTTGTCGCTATCGGTCGGTACCGGGCGCTTGTCATAGACTTCATCGACAATACCAAATGCCTTGGCTTCATCAGCTTCGAGGAACGTATCACGATCCATCGCCGCTTCAATTTCGGCCACTGGCTTGCCGGTATATTTCGCGTAAAGCTCGTTCATTCTCGCACGGATACGCAAGATTTCCTTCGCCTGGATCTCGATGTCCGATGCCATACCCTGCGCACCGCCGGAGGGCTGATGCACCATGATCCGGGCGTTGGTGGTCGCCATGCGCATGCCCGGTTCACCGGCTGCGAGCAGGAAACTGCCCATCGAGGCCGCCTGACCGACGCAAACAGTGCCGACGCGCGGCCGGATATATTGCATCGTGTCGTGGATCGCCATGCCGGCGGTCACCACGCCGCCTGGCGAATTGATGTAGAGATAGATGTCTTTCTTGGGATTTTCTGATTCCAGAAACAGCAATTGTGCGGTGATGATTGATGCCATGCCGTCCTCGATCGGGCCGGTGACAAATACGATCCGCTCGCGCAGCAGTCGGGAAAAAATGTCGAAGCTGCGTTCGCCGCGGTTGGATTGTTCGATAACAACCGGGACTAGAGCGTCTGTGATCGGATCATGCATGTTGTAGGTCGTCCTGTTTTTATCTCTTTTGCGCCTGTCTTCAGCGTCGCCACTACATCGGGATTATCGCCGAATTGTTCAAGGGCTTTAACGATCTTGAGCAAGAATGATTGCCGCCAATAAAAAATACCTTGTCGAGACAAGGATCATTGTGCACCATCCCGGCTATCCCTACATGTTATGCAAGGCAATGCTGATCGTTCCGTGATCGGTGCCAGTCGAATTTCCATCTGCGGAGTCAAGAATGATAACCACCAACAGCCCGATTACACCCTTTTACAACGAAGAGGACGAGGAAGAGAACAAGTCCGGTGGCCTGCCCGGCGCCATGATGACGAAATTTCTGGAAGCCCGTACGATCATGATATTCGGCGGCATTGACCAGAAGCTGGCGGAGCGGGTCTCGACGCAGCTGCTCTATCTCGACCATGTCAACAATGATCCCATTCGCATCTTTCTGAATTCTCCCGGCGGTCACGTCGAATCGGGCGACACGATTCACGATCTTGTCCGCTATATTAGCTCACCGGTCGCCATGATCGGAACCGGCTGGGTCGCGAGCGCCGGCACGCATATTTTCCTCGGCGTTCCCAAGGAACAGCGCTTCTGCCTGCCCAATACCCGGTTCCTGATCCATCAACCATCCGGTGGTGCCGGCGGCAAGGCATCGGATATCGCAATTCAGGCGCAGGAAATCGTCAAGATGCGCGAAAGATTGGCACGGATTATCGCGGACGAAACCGGACAGGACGTCGAGCGGGTCCGCAAGGATATTGATCGCGATTATTGGATGAGCACCGAAGAAGCCAAGGAATATGGCATTCTCGGCACCGTGATTGACAAGGCTAGCGAAGTCATCATCTAACAAGTGCTAGCGCGCTCATTTGGCAGCCAGATTTCGTTGATCGCAGCCAAAAAAAAAGCCGGACAGGTTCACCCTGCCCGGCTTTTTAATGTCCCGATGGGATAGATTATTTCTTGGCTGGCGCCTTTTTAGCAGGCGGCTTTTTCGCCGCTGGCTTCTTGGCTGCGGGCTTTTTGGCTGGCGCTTTGTCAGCAGCAGCTTTGGCCGGAGCCTTTTTCGCTGCGGCTTTCTTGGCCGGGGCCTTTTTGGCGTCGTCCTTCTTTGCAGCAGGCTTTTTCGCAGCGGCTTTCTTCGCGGGTGCCTT
>CAXHZT010000010.1:0-109538 GCA_964022345.1 uncultured Sphingorhabdus sp. | reverse complement strand
CAAATCCATCAGTCGCAAATAAGTTAACAGTTGCTTTGCATGAACAGGCGAGTGCCGTTCGGTAGACTTCAACTCTATCAGCAGTCGCTTTTCGACGATGAGGTCCGCACGAAACGCCTCGTCCAAAACCCGCTCCTTAAACGTAACAGGTATGATCTTCTGTCTTTCGACAAAAAGCCCCCTGTCCTTCAGGCTTTCGAAAAGCAAAACTTCATAGACGGATTCGAGGAGTCCCGGCCCAATATCCCTGTGCAGGTGAAACCCGCAATCAACAGATATTTTCGCGATTTCCTCAAGACTTGGCACGCTCTCATCTTAGTGCCTTCGTGTCTTCGTGCGAGTCCCCAGACTTTACAGTTCCGGCCCACCCTCGGTCACAGTCCAGGTCTGCCCCTTGCTCAACAAAGCCTGCAAATCCGGTGCCTTGCCTGCCGCTGCCGCTTCATTCTGAGCGACCACAGCCGCTTCGAACGTCGGCCGCGGATCGTCATAGAGGACGCCCAGAGCCATCGGGAATTCGCCGAACTGCATTTCGATCAGCATATGCGCCACCGAGCGGTTGGTGACATCATGAACAATCACATCAGCCGCTTCCCAGTCGCCATCGACAACGTCGACGACTTCCAGCTGCAGGGTCTTGCGATTGAGCGTGATACCCTTGGTGCCCTTGCCGAACAGCATGGGTTCGCCGTTCATGAGATGCAGCTGCGTATCTGCTGCGGTTTTCTTCGCCGCAAATTCCTCGAACACGTCCTTGTTATAGACGATGCAATTCTGGAAAATCTCGATGAAGGACGTGCCTTTGTGGGCATGGGCCGCCTTGAGTACGTCGGGCAGTCCTTTGTGGATATCGATACCGCGCGCCACGAAGCGCGCACCGGCGCCCAGAGCAAAGGCACAGGGAGATGCGGGCCGATCGACCGAACCATAAGGCGTCGACGGGCTTTGCGTGCCCTGACGACTGGTTGGCGAATATTGCCCCTTGGTCAGGCCGTAAATTTCATTGTTGAACAGCATCACCTGGCAATCGAGATTACGGCGCAGCAAATGCATCGTGTGATTGCCGCCGATCGACAGCGCGTCGCCGTCACCGGTGATGATCCAGACGTCGAGTTCCGGATTGGCCAGCTTCACGCCGGTTGCAACCGCGGGCGCGCGACCATGGATCGTATGGAAACCGTAAGTCTCCATATAATAAGGAAAGCGCGAGGAGCAGCCGATACCGCTGACAAAGACCGTCTTGGACGGATCGGCACCCAGATCGGGCATGGTGCGCTGTACGGCCTTCAAAATGGCATAATCGCCGCAACCGGGGCACCAGCGTACTTCCTGATCGGTTTCCCAGTCTTTCAGCGTCGTCGTGATTTTTGTCATCTCGTTCATGACAGATTCTCCTCAATCGCCGCTTCAATTTCGGCAATGGTAAAGGGCTGGCCGGAAACCTTGTTCACCGGCTTGGCATCGACCAGATATTGATCGCGCAACACGGTTTTCAGCTGTCCTGTATTCATTTCCGGCACGATCACCCGGTCATAGCTTTTCAGCAAGTCACCGAGATTTTTCGGCATCGGCCAGATATTGCGAATATGGATATGGGCGACATCCTTGCCCGCTTCGACGGCCCGGCGAACCGCCTGATGAATCGGACCGAAAGTCGAGCCCCAGCCGACAACCGCCAGCTTGCCGTTTGTATTGCCGAGCGCAACATCCTGATCGGGAATGCTGTCCGCAACACCCAAAACCTTGTCACGACGGATTTCGGTCATTTTCTGGTGATTGGCCGCGCCATAATCGATATGGCCGGTATCAATGCCCTTTTCGATGCCGCCGATACGGTGCATCAGTTCCGGTGTGCCCGGCTTGATCCAGGGCCGCGCCAGCTTTGCGTCGCGCGCATAAGGCTTCAGTCCGTCTGCGGGCATTGTTTCCAGGAAGGTCGTCGGGAATGGTTCCAGACCGCTAACATCCGGGATTTTCCAGGGCTCCGCCGCATTGGCAATATAGCCGTCGGTCAGCAGCATCACGGGGGTCATATATTGCACTGCAATCCGCACCGCCTCGATCGCGCACTCAAATGCATCGCTCGGCGAGCGCGCGGCAATGACCGGCATCGGCGCATCGCCGTTGCGGCCGTAAACAGCCTGATAGAGATCCGATTGCTCGGTCTTGGTTGGAAGACCTGTCGAAGGTCCGCCACGCTGGGAGTTGACGATGACCAGCGGAAGCTCGGTCATGATCGCAAGACCCATTGCCTCACCCTTCAGCGCAATGCCCGGACCAGACGACGACGTGATACCCAGTTTCCCAGCATAGCTCGCGCCAATCGCGGCTGCGATCGCGGCGATCTCGTCTTCTGCCTGGAATGTCGTCACGCCAAATTCTTTCAGACGCGACAAATGGTGCAGGATCGCCGAGGCCGGCGTGATCGGATAGCCGCCAAAGAACATCGGCAAGCCGGCCAGCTGCGCACCGGCAACCAGACCGAGCGACAGCGCTTCTGCGCCCGTCACCGTGCGATATTTGCCAGGGGCCGAAGGAGCAGCGCCGACCTTGCGAGTGGTCAGATGGCCGCTGCCGAGCCCGTCACCCGACAGTTCCGCAGTTTCGCCATAAGCATGGCCGGCGTTGAGCGCCGCGATATTGGCTTCCGCAACATCCGGCAATTTCGCGAATTTGCCCTGCAGCCAGTCAATGATCGGCTGGCGGTCGCGTTCGAACATCCACAGCGCCAGGCCCAGCGTCCACATATTCTTGCAGCGCAAAGCTTCCTTGTTGCCCAGTCCGAACGGCTTCACGGCCTCCAGCGTCAGCGCGGAAATATCCAGCTTGAGCAGCTGCCATTTGGCCAGCGACCCGTCTTCCAGCGGATTATTCTCATATTTCGCTTTGTCGAGATTCCGTTTTCCGAACTCGCCGGAGTCGGCGATGATCAGACCGCCGGGACGCAAGGCCTCGACATTGGTTTTCAGCGCGGCAGGGTTCATCGCGATCAGTACATCCGGCTGGTCGCCCGCTGTTTCGATCGCGCGACTGCCGAAATTGATCTGGAAAGCGGAGACGCCGAACAGGGTCCCCTGCGGCGCCCGGATTTCAGCCGGAAAATCGGGGAAGGTCGCAAGATCGCTGCCCGCCAGCGCGGTCGACAGGGTGAATTGCCCTCCGGTCAGCTGCATCCCGTCGCCGCTGTCTCCGGCGAAGCGGACGACGACATTTTCTGCGCCATCACTATTGGGACTATTCGGTTCTTCCTGCTTCAATGCGGTGGCCATAATGGATTTTCCGTGCCTTAATTATTATTACGCATCCCGCCCTAGAGCAGCAATGCGCCCCGCTTCAAACCACAAAAACTAATAGGGATAAAGCATTTGTTTGGGACGTCCGTCCCGATTAGCGCTTGCCTAGTGCGCGCGGCCTGATCTAATCGGTCAATTAAAAGCTGGGAGATGAGAGATGACTGACGCTTATGTACGCCCCGATGTGCAGATGATTCTGACGATGATGGCCCAATCCGACCAGCCGCTGATGTCGGAAGTCGAACCCGCAGCGGCCCGCGAAATGTACAATGTAATGGCAGCAATGCTCGAAGCGGACGCGGTCGAACTGCCGAGAATCGAAGACTTCTCCTGCCCCGGCCCGGCCGGCGATATCGCGCTGCGGCTCTACGACAGCCAGGCCGAACGCAGCGCCGAAACGCCCGCCATCATCTTCTACCATGGTGGCGGCTTCGTGATCGGCGATCTCGAGTCCCACCATAGTTTCTGCACCTATATTGCCCGCGAAATGGATATCCCGGTCATCGCCGTCGATTACCGACTGGCCCCGGAAGCGCCCTTCCCCGCCGCTCCCGAGGATAGCCTGGCCGCGACGCGCTGGGTTGCCGACAATCAGGCGCAGCTCAAGCTGCAGATCAGCGGCATGATCCCTTGCGGCGACAGCGCCGGCGGCAATCTGGCGCTGGTGGTCGGACAGGTGCTGGCCAGCGAACCGGCCTCTGTCCCCGTGGTCGCGCAATTCCCCATCTATCCCGCCAGCCGGATGGATGCGAAGGGCGGATCGATGGACGAATTTGCCGAAGGGTTTCTGCTGACCAGGGACAGTATGGATTATTTCAACAGCCATTATGCGGCAAAGGATGACGACATTCGCGTGTCGCCCTATCTCGGCGATCTCGCCAAATCACCGCCGACGGTGCTGGTCACCGCCGGTCTCGATCCGCTGCGCGATCAGGGCCGTGATTATGCCGCCGATCTGATCCGCCACGGGGTGAACACCAATTTCATGGAAATGGCGGGCAATGTCCACGGCTTCATCAACATCCGCAAAGCCGTGCCCTCGGCGCAGCAGGATGTCGACAGGATGATCGCCGCGTGGAAAACCCTGCTCGCTTCGCTGGAATCCTAGACCGGATCGCTCGCCGCTGAATTTCCGGATTTTGGCAGCGGTCTTTCTATTGCCGTTCGCACGGCGGATAACTAGATTCCCTATAAAGAGTCGCTAGGTAAGCCCGCGCTTATGCGCTAAAGGCGCGCCGAAACGTCCCGCCTGCTACCCCGACGATCGACAGCACGGCTGACCGACGGGCGGCACCGCGAATGATTTTGGAAAGGTATATAAGATCGACTTCTCCCATCTCCCCTACCGCCCCTGCGCCGGAATCATGCTCGCCAACCGCGAGGGACAAGTGTTCGTCGGCCAGCGTCTGGATGCGGCAGACAGCAACTATCCCGACGCCTGGCAGATGCCGCAAGGCGGGATCGACAAGGGCGAAGAGCCCGAAACGGCAGCCTTGCGCGAGCTGCGCGAGGAAACCGGCGTGGCCCAAGATCTCGTGCAGGTCATCGGCCGCAGCAACGAAGAATATCTCTATGATCTGCCCGACGAGCTGCTCGGCAAGATATGGAAGGGCAAATATCGCGGCCAGCGGCAAAGCTGGTTCCTGATGCGCTTCACCGGCGAGGATGATCATATCGATATCCGGACCGAACATCCCGAGTTCAAGAACTGGAAATGGACCGATCCCTCGGGCTTGCCAGATTTGATCGTTCCCTTCAAAAGGGACCTGTACCGGGCGGTGTTGAAAGAGTTTTTGCCGCTGATTTAGTAACAGTAAGCGGGAACATTCTATGTCCAGACCAATATTAGCGGCTGCAATATCCGTTGCGGCATGCGTCTCGACGCCAGCCGCCGCCGCGCTGCCCGATCCGGTCAAAGCCATGATCGACGCCGCCATCGCGACCGGTAACAAGCAGGATGTTGCGGCTGTAGTAAAAATCGCCAAAGCGACTAACCCTGACGCCCATGCCGAGATTAACGCCTTGATGGCCGACTATAACAGCCGGCAGGCGGAAAAGGCCGCTGCCGCTTTGCGCAAAAAACAGGAAGCAGGCTTTTTTGAGAACTGGAAGGGTCAGGGCGAGATCGGCGGCTTCCGTTCCACCGGCAACACACGGAACATGGGCCTTTCCGGCGGTTTGAAACTGGTCAAGGACGCCGTCAAGTGGCGGCTGAACGTGAAGGCCCGCGCCGACTATGAACGCAATGCGGGCAACACCACGCGCGACCAGCTCAGCGCAACGATCGAGCCCAATTACAAGTTCGACAAAAATCTCTATGCTTATGGCCTGGCGCAATTTGAACGGGACCGTTTTCAGGGCTTCTCCGCCCGCTATACGTTGTCCGGCGGACTGGGTTACGAGCTGGTCAAAACGAAAGACATTCGGCTGTCGATAAAGGCGGGACCGGCAATTCGCGTAACGGATTTTGCCGGCGGTGGCACCAAAAGCAGCCTGGCCGCGCTGGCAGGTCTCGATTTTGACTGGAAAATCTCGGACCATCTGAAATTTTCACAGGATGCCGGCGGCACCTATGCCAGTGACGCGCAAGGATTTACCTCGGCCGTTGCGGTCATCGACAGCGACAACACCAGTTTGACGGCCACATCTGCACTGGATGCAAAACTGCTGGGCGCCCTGTCCGCACGCATTTCCTATACGATTGAGCATGAAACCAACCCCCCGACGGGCCGGATCAAGACCGACACATTGAGCCGGGCGACTTTGGTCTATGATTTCTAATCTGGTGAAAAAGCGCTTCAGGGCGCTTCGGTAACCGGCTCTTCATCGCCTATTTTGGGTTTTGGCGTGACCGCTTCAGCCGACAATACCGGTTTCTTCTCCGCCACTTTGATCGCCGCCGCCAGTTGATCATTTTGCGCGCAGCGCGAGCGGCACAGGGTTTCAATCCGCGACAGGTTTACCCGCGCTTTTTCCAGTGCGCCGCGCTGGATGAGGGCTTCTCCCTGACCCGCTAGGGCATCCAGATTGTTCGGATCCAGTATCAGCGCCTCACGATAGAGACGGATGGCCTTGCCGGGCAGCTGCTGAACTCTGGCAATTTGCGCCAAGGCAATGAAAGCCGACCCGTTGCGAGGGTCCACAGCCAGCGCCGTTTCATAAAGATCGGCAGCGAGGTCGAGTTCGTCACGTTTTTGAGCCGCTTCTCCGAGCTTCATATATTCGACCGACCGGGGTTTGATCTCGACGTCGGCAGACTGGCCAAAACTGGCACTCGAAACGGTGGCAAAGACGAGAGACAAGGCCACAACAGCCGGTGAAAAACGCATAATCAGCTCCAATAAACTCTCGCGACCATAGCCAGATTCACCTGCATGCTGGCTTAACATGTTTTGCTATCACAATTTTTCGAGGCAGGTAAAATAAAAGCCATCCGTTCCGTCATGATGCGGTGAAAGAAGAGTGCCTTTACGATATGGGCGGCCAATCGGCAAATCAATCGATATTTCCCGCCACCCCGGATGGCTTTCGAGAAAGCTGTCGGTCTGGTCGCCACCCTCTGCATCAAGCAGCGAACATACGGCGTAAACAAGCCGTCCGCCCGGTTTTACCAGCGCGCTGCCGAGCGCCATCAGCCTTTGCTGCAGTTCCGTGGTATGTTCGAGCCGCTTCGGCGTCATCCGCCAGCGCAATTCTGGGTTGCGCCGCCAAGTGCCCGTGCCGCTGCAAGGCGCGTCAATCAGCACCAGATCACAGCGACCTTTCAGATGTTCCAGCGATTCCATTTCCTTACCCGGACCGAGCAAAATCGTCTCGATATTCCGCGCGCTCGCCCGCCGCTTGCGGGGCTCTATCCGGCTTAGCCGATTGCGATCCGTATCCGCCGCGATAATCTTGCTTTCCGTAGGCAGCAGCGCCGCAAGAGCAAGCGTTTTGCCGCCTGCGCCCGCGCACAGGTCAAGCACCAGCTCCGGCTTTGAAGCAGCGCCCGCCATGGCAATCGCCTGACTACCGAGATCCTGAATCTCTATTGCGCCTTCGCGGAACAGCGCTTTGTCTTCCAGCTGGCTGCCAGCCGGAAGTTCATAGCCATGCGGCAAGGACAAAGCCACGGCTTCCGGCCAGGCCGACCTGACTTCCATATCGGTCGAACGCTGGCCGTTGACCCGGACATGAAGCGGTGCGCGATCAAACAGCGCCTGGCGCTCATCCTCGTCGATCAGGCTGGCAAAGCGGTCGGTCAGCCAGTCCGGAATTTGCGCGCCGCTGGCGACTGCTTCGCCCTCTTCGATTGCGGCCGGTCCATAGTTGGAACCGCTGAAAAGCTCCCGCAATTCCGGCTGTTCCGATACCAGTCCGAGCATGGCCTGCCTGCCGCCTTCCGGCCGGTCGCCCCAGCGCCGGATCGCGGAATAGACCAGCTCGCGAATGGCGCGCCGGTCACCCGATCCCGCATAGCGCCGTTCCTTAAAGAATTTTTTCGCGATATTGTCCGCTGACGCCCCATTGTCGCGCGCGGCGGCGATGATCCAGTCCAGCATCTCTATCGCAGCCTGCAGTCTCGCTGCGGGGGTCATGCGTCCACCCGATCGTCCAGATGCATGCAATGATGCTCCATCCGGGTGGCCGGACCGTATTTCGCGGCAATTCTGGTCTTCAGCAGCACAGCTTCCCTTTCGCAGCTTTCGACGGTCAGATAGGCATCGCTTGTCCAACGCGGCGTATCGGTCCCCTGCCCCGCAGGCCAGATGAATATCATCAGGACTATCTTGGCCTCGATCATGAGAGACCGCCCGAGGCGTTATCGCGTCGGATAATTGGGCGCTTCCCGGGTGATCGCAACATCATGGACATGGCTTTCCTGCAGGCCGGCATTGGTGATCCGGATGAACTCGGCCCGTTCCCGCAAATCTTCCAGCGTGGCGCTTCCCGTATAGCCCATCGCCGCTTTCACGCCGCCAACCAGCTGGTGAATGACATCGCGCGCCGGTCCCTTGAACGGCACCTGACCCTCGATCCCTTCTGGCACCAGCTTCATCTGGTCCTTGATATCCTGCTGGAAATAGCGGTCCGCCGAGCCCCGCGCCATGGCGCCGACCGATCCCATCCCGCGATAGCTCTTATAGGCGCGGCCCTGATAGAGGAAGGTCTCGCCCGGTGCTTCTTCGGTCCCTGCCAGCAAGGACCCGATCATCACCGCCGACGCGCCGGCCGCCAGCGCCTTGGCGACGTCGCCAGATGTCCGCAGACCACCATCGGCGATCACGGGAATGCCCGACTTTTCCGCTTCTTCCGCACAATCCATGATCGCGGTCAGCTGCGGAACGCCCACGCCCGCGACCACTCGGGTCGTGCAGATCGAACCTGGCCCGATGCCGACCTTGATACCGTCGGCGCCGGCATCGATCAGCGCCCGCGTGGCTGCGGCTGTCGCGACGTTGCCGGCAATGATCTGCGCGCCGTTCGACCGCTTCTTCACTTCCTCGACGGCCCGCGCGACCATCGCGCTGTGGCCATGGGCGGTGTCGATGACGATCAGATCGCATTCCGCTTCGATCAAGGCCTGCGTCCGTTCCAGCCCGCTGTCGCCGACGGTCGATGCCGCCGCGACCCGCAACCGGCCGGTTTCATCCTTGGTCGCGTTCGGATAGGTCACGGCTTTTTCGATATCCTTGACCGTGATCAGCCCGACGCAGCGATAATCATTGTCGACGACGAGCAATTTCTCGATCCGCCGCTGATGCAGGGTGCGCCGCGCCTCTTCCTGGCTGACGCCCGCCGGGACCGTGGCCAGATTGTCTTTGGTCATCAGCTCGGAAACCAGCTGTTTCGGATTTTCGGCGAAGCGCACGTCGCGGTTGGTCAAAATGCCGACCAGCTTGCCCGACTTCTCGACCACAGGAATGCCCGAAATGCGGTTCTGCTCCATCGTCGCCTGCGCTTCGGCCAGCGTCGCGTCCGGCGCGATGGTGATCGGGTTGACCACCATGCCGGATTCAAACCGCTTCACCTGCCGCACCGCGGCGGTCTGCTGTTCAATGGTCAGATTGCGGTGCAGAACACCGATGCCGCCCATTTGCGCCATGACAATGGCCATGTCCGATTCCGTCACCGTATCCATGGCAGAAGACAGGATCGGGATGTTCAGCCCGATAAGCTTCGACAGATTGGTCTTGGTATTGGCCTGGCTGGGCACGATCTCGGACGCCGCAGGCTGCAGCAGGACATCGTCAAAGGTCAGTCCCAACCGAATTTCTTTATGCTTGCCTGACCTGCTCATGATCGCCACTTTCCGCTGTCGTGAATTTGATTCTGTGGCGGCCCATGTAATCAGTTATCGGCCCCGCCGCTAGTGGCTTTTCCCGGATATGTCGCCGTCGAGCCAAAATAACGCCCCAGCGCGACGTGGAAATTGGCATCCGCCGCCGCTCCGGACAGGACCAAGGCCTCGTTCACCTCGTCGCTGACATCATGATAGGGGCCGTCGAGATAGGCGGTGACCTTCGCCTCGTCCGCGAAAGCACTGGTAATCATCAGAGCCGGAATGTCCCGCTCGACAAAAACATAACCGTCCTGCCGCTTGAGATAGGCGTCGGAATATCCGCTTCGGTCGATCTCCCGTCCCTGCTGCTGCGCTACAACGCCGATATCCTTGCCAAGCCCGGATTCCTGCAATCCGATCACCGCAATATTTGTCCGGTCGTCGGACAGGGCGATCGTATCCGCATTGAAAACCGCCTGGAACCGGTCCAGCGCCACGGGCGGATTGCGAACAAAAGCCCGCGCGCCCAGAAGCCCCTTTTCCTCTGCCGTGGTGGCGAGAAAATAGATGTCCCGGTCGAGATCGCCCCCGGACAGACGCTTCGCGGTCTCGATCAGCAGCGATATCCCGCTGGCATTGTCGATGGCTCCATTGCAAATACGATCCTGGCCGGGTTCCAGCGGGTCTTCGGCGCGGCATATCCCGAAATGGTCCCAATGGCCCAAAAACAGAAGCGCGCCGCTGTCCGCTTTGCGACCAGAAATTTTTGCCACTACATTGTGGGAGACATAACGCCGGACCTTCGTGTCCACCGTCACGTCCGCGCTCCAGCCGAGATCAATGATCCCTGTATCCGCGCTGTGCGCCAGCAGGTTTTCCGCGGCCAGACCCGTCGGCTGGAGAAGCCTGCGAAACTGGTTGAAGCTGATCAATCCTTCGACCGCCGCGTGATTATCGGCATCCCCCAGGCCCGTCGCACCCCGCTGGTACCGCCGCAACGATCGCATCCAGCGGCCCTGATCGGCAACAACCGATATAATAGCCAGCGCGCCCGCTTCGATCAGCTGCGTCTTGCGCTGCCGGAAGCCCGCGCTGTCGTCCGCATCGCCGGGCACCGTCTGCGGCAGAATTACCAGTTTGCCCTCGACCGCCGTCTGCTCCTGCCCTGCCCCGCCCTGAGCATAGCCTGCAAAAACCACGGGCACATTCGCCTGTTGGAAGAAAGCGTCGCGGCTGCGCAGGATGGTTTCCTCGCGACGCAACCGCAGTGCCGTTCGCCGGTCGGGGCTTCCGAAGATGATATCCGCCGTAACCGGGGTGCGCTCGACCAGAGCCACGGGGGCATACCAAGACCCTTTTTCCCCCGCTGGGCGAAGGCCTGCCCGGGACCATTGGGTCGCGATATAATGGACGGTCTTGTTTTCGCCGAGCGTTCCCGGCTCCCGTCCCTCGAAGCCATCGCTGGCCAAAATCTCGATATGCTTGAGCAGGTCGGCCTCGGTGATCGCTTCTGCGCGCAGCGTAGCAGAGACAAACAGGCCCGACATGATCAGAAAAGCAATGGTTCGCATGACAGGGCAACCTCTTGGCTAGAGCGGAAAATTCGCTTTTCCCTTGGCATTATCCGGCAAATAATCAATGATAATAAGCCGGCTCGCTCAGGAGAATGATTATGGATGTTTCGCTGTTATTATTGGTGTTGTTAGTCACCATTGTCTATCTCTTCGCGAGTATCAAGATCGTCCGCCAGGGCTATAATTATACGATCGAATATTTCGGGCGGTTTACCACGACCGCGCTCCCGGGCCTCAACTTCTACCCCGCCTTTCTCTATCGCGTCGGCCGCAAGGTCAACATGATGGAACAGGTACTCGATATCCCCGGTCAGGAAATCATCACCAAGGACAATGCGATGATCTCCACCGACGGCGTGGTCTTCTTCCAGGTGCTGGACGCGCCCAAGGCCGCCTATGAGGTCAACGATCTCTACAATGCGATCCTCAATCTCGTCACCACCAATCTGCGCACCGTCATGGGCTCGATGGACCTTGATGAGACACTCTCAAAGCGCGACGAGATCAACGGACGATTGCTGACCGTTATCGACGACGCCACCACGCCGTGGGGTATCAAGATCACCCGCGTCGAGATCAAGGACATCCGCCCGCCACAGGATATTATCAACGCCATGGCCCGTCAGATGAAGGCAGAGCGAGAAAAACGCGCCAATATTCTGGATGCCGAAGGCGCCCGCGCTTCCGAAATCCTGCGTTCCGAGGGCGAAAAGCAGGGCCAGATTTTGCAGGCTGAAGGCCGCAAGGAAGCCGCGTTTCTCGACGCCGAAGCCCGCGAGCGCGAAGCCCAGGCAGAGGCCAAAGCAACCCAGATGGTGTCCGAGGCAATCGCCGGCGGCAATGCCCAGGCGGTCAATTATTTCGTCGCGCAGGACTATGTGAAGGCAGTGGAAAAATTTGCCACGTCTCCCAATGCCAAGACCATATTATTCCCGGTCGAAGCGACTCAGCTTATCGGCACTTTGGGCGGCATCGGCGCGCTGGCCAAGGAAGCGCTGGGCGACAATACGGAAAGCTTCTCGCCACCACCGCGCAAGGGGCCGTTCGACAACAAGAGCGAATAAAGCCGAAACGGAGTACAGCATAGACCATGGATGACCTGACCTTCAACAATCCGGAATATGTCTGGCTGGCGCTGGCCGCTTTACTCGCGCTGGCCGAACTGTTTGTCCCGGGCGTTTTTCTGATCTGGGTCGCGGGTGCGGCAGCGGTGACCGGCCTGTTGACCCTGTTCATCGATTTGACAATCGCCGGCCAGCTTACCCTTTTCGGACTGGCAACCGTTCTCGCCGTGCTTGGCGGATACCGCTGGTATCGGACCCATAATGTAGAAAGCGAAAACCCGCTGCTCAACAATCGCTCGGCCCAGCTGGTCGGACGGACCGTGACGGTCGTGGAAACAGTATCGGCGACCAGTGGACGGGTGAAAGTTGCCGACGGCGAGTGGCCGGCACGCGGCCCGGACATGGCAAAGGGCACGGTCGCGAAAGTCGCGGCCGTCGAAGGCGGAGTCCTCAGGCTGGAAGCGCTCGAGGAGCCCGCTCAACTGGACAATAAAGCTATTTCTTGAAAAAACCCTTCGCCATATCGGTGAGGTCATTGATCGGATTGCCGTCGCCGTCACGGTCCAGAAAACCGGTAACTTTACCAAATAGTCCATCGTCGCCGGTCAGCTTGTCCATCAGGCTGCCCTCGCCATCCAGGCCGGCTTTCTCCGCCATCGCGGGCAATAGCCCCTTGAGTTTCTCGGGATCTACACCCGCTTCGGCGGCGGCTTCCCTGATCGCGGTCATTTTATCGGTGCTGCCGTCGCGCAATTTCGCGAACAGGGCCTCACCGCCCTTTTTCGCTTCGTCCGCCGTCATGCCGGCTTTTTCCGCAATATCGTCGATACTGAAATTCTCAGGCAACATATCCATGATTTTTTCGAGCATGCTCATATTCAAATTCCTCCGGTTCGGGAAAATCTAGCGGGTCAGTTTGCCGGCCATGCCGATGATATCGTCCAGCGGATTGCCATCACCGTTGAGGTCAAGCATCGATGCCAGACCGCCCAGACCGCCCGACGATGCCTTGTTGCCGCCGCCCAGCAGGCCACCGATCAGACCACCGATACCACCGCCGTTGCCAGCACTGCCAGCGCTCTCGCTGCCCTGCTTTGCCATATATCCCGTCACCATCATCGCGACGACCGGCAGCATTTTCTTCAGCAGGTCGCTGCTGATCCCGGTCTGCTGTTCCGCGCCCGCGGCGACGGTGCGGCTGACTTCCTTCGAACCGAAAATCTGGCCGAGCACTTCATTGCCCTTTTCCACTGGAGTCGGTTGTGTGCCGAGCACGCTGTCGAGCAGGCCGCCACCGCCGAGCTGGCCGAGCAATCCGCCCAGACCGTCGAGGCCGCTGGGCTGCGCCTGTGTTGTTTTCTTGAAACCGCCCAATATGGCGGGCAGCAATGCCGCTGCGCCGGCTTCGGCGACGCTTTCGTTGATCCCCAGTTCCTTCGCCATCGTTCCGATGCCGCCCGACTGTTGCAACACATCCATAATATTCATCGTCGCTCTCCTTCTTTGCCCTGTAGGCACGATTTGATTCCTTGCATGCGAAGTCCCTAGCATATTTTTCGGCCAGAAACCGACTAATGCGAGGCGTTACAAGTGTTTACACGCAAAGAGCGGCGTATAACCGTGCGAACAGACGAAGGACAATTGACTCAGCGACCACATGCTCCGAGACAATTAGCAAGGGCGTGGTTCGGCAATAGCCGGACAAACAGCACCCCCAAAGTAAAGAGGAGCATATTATGAGTATTTTTGGAAAAATTAAGAACGCGATCTTTGGTGGCGAAGCCAAGGCAGCCGAACCCGAAGTCCAGACGGCACCGGCAGCAGCGGCTCCAGCCGAGCGCGCGGCAATCAGCGAAGTCGACGTTGCAGCGCGGCTCGACAGCATCCCGGGCTCCGACAAGCTCAACTGGCGCACGTCGATTGTCGACCTGATGAAGCTGGTCCAGATCGATGCCAGCTATGGCAATCGCAAGGAACTGGCGCAGGAACTCGGCAACAGCGACTATAGCGGTTCTGCCGAAGACAATATCCTGCTGCACAAGCAGGTGATGAACAAGATCGCCGCCGCTGGCGGTATCGTTCCGGCTGATCTGAAAGACTAAGCCGCTGGACGATATGTCCGTTTGAATTTAGGCGGGGGCTGTGAGCGATCATGGCCCCCTTCTTTTTGCCCCGCTTCCCGCTGCGGAAGCCCCGAAAGGCTGCCGGCGCTGTCCGCGACTGGTCGGCCTGCGCAAATCCTTGCGCAAGGACCATCCGGACTGGTGGAACGCCCCGGTTCCGGCCTTTGGCGACCCGGAGGCATGGCTGGCCATCGTCGGCCTCGCGCCGGGCACGGAGGGCGCCAACCGCACCGGCAGGCCGTTTACCGGCGACGCCTCGGGAGAAACGCTGTTTGCCACTCTCACCAAATATGGCTTTGTCGACGGTGTGTTCGCCAATGACCCCGCCGATGGTATCACATTGAACGGTGCCATCATTCTCAACGCGGTCAAATGCCTGCCGCCGGAAAACAAGCCGACCGGCGCAGAGATCAACAATTGCCGCGATTATCTCTCGAAAGCTGTCCGCGCCCTGCCCAATTTACGGACGATATTGGCTCTGGGAAAAATTGCCCATGATAGTATCATCCGGATGGAAGGGCTCAGACTGGCGGATCACAAGTTCGCGCATGGCGCGGAACATCAGCTCTCGGGTGGCCGTGTGCTGATCGACAGCTATCATTGCAGCCGCTATAATCTAAATACGCGGCGCCTTACCGTGGCGATGTTTGAGGATATTTTCGAGAAAGTGCGAGAGAGCTTATGATATGCTTTCGACCCGGTCCTTGATCGTCCAGAGTATGTTTTTCTGGATGTCGCCGAGATAGACGTTGCCCCAGAATGACGAATAGTGATGCATCCAGCTTTGCGTTTGATAATGCGTCGACAGGGTCAACCGGGTCCGACCATCACCAATGTCCTCGAGCGAATGTCCTCCGGATTTGATCTGCAGAAGGCTGCTGTCTGGCGAAATATGTCGGTCGGTATACCGGCTGATCGAATCGTCGGTAAAATGAAAATCCCATGCGATTTCATGTCCGGGCTTCCACACGGTCACATGCTCTTCGAACCGGATATCGTCTCCCCATTGCGCGAACCGGACGGAACCGACACCACTCCCGACCAGAAGGGCAGAACGTGGCCGGGGGATGCCCACAATATCCTGCGTAAAATTCCATCGGCCTTCGTCCTGCTGAATATCGCCTACGGACAGCAGCAGCGGCCAGATCTCATCGGATGCCGCAGCGATCTCGATCTGCCGGGTGACAGTATAATTCGACACCGGCGGGTCATAGGAAGCTTCGATCTGGAGTCCGATGAGGGGCAACAACAAAAGGGGCGCGGAAAAGAAGCGCCCGGTCCGCATTCTGTGCCGCACGACAAATATGATGAAGGAGCCTATCATGGCGAATAACAGCCACGGCAGAGCAATCATCAAGATGCAAATAACGCCTTCGCGCATCCATATCGCAAAAATGAGAATGAGAGCGCCAAACGCGGAAAATTGTATGGCGAAAAAATACTTGAACTGATTCTTATATTCGCCGGGGGTTGCCAGAGACAATATGGCTCCGATCAGAATCGGCAGGATCATGATAAACGTAAAACCTGACCAGAGCGTCCGATCGCCATTCATGACTATGAATGCATAGGCCAGCCCCGCCGTCAGGACGGCAAGAGAAACCGTGAACCATTGGTTCGTTGTGAGTCTCTTGCGTGTTTTCTCAGACATCCTCTGCCAGCCGCCCATAGAGCTCCGGTCGCCGGTCCCTGAAAAATCCCATGCCGGCGCGGTGCTTGCGCGCCTGTTCGAGATCGAGAGAGGCCGTCAGCACGCCGGTTTCCTGCGAGCCATATTCTGTCACCAGATCACCCCATTCATTGGTGATGAAACTGTGGCCGTAGAAAGCCTGCCCGTCTTCGACGCCGATGCGGTTGCTCGCGACCACCGGCATGCAGTTGCTCACCGCGTGGCCCTGCATCGCCCGGCGCCACATGCGACTGGTGTCGAGGTCCGCGTCATAGGGTTCGGAACCGATCGCGGTGGGATAGAATAAGACTTCCGCGCCCATCAGCGCCATCGCACGGGCGGTCTCAGGATACCATTGGTCCCAGCAGATGCCGACCCCAACCCGCGTGCCGAAAACGTCCCAGACCTTGAATCCCGTATTGCCCGGGCGGAAGTAGAATTTCTCCTCATAACCGGGTCCGTCGGGAATATGGCTTTTGCGATAGACGCCCATGATCTCGCCATTGGGATCAATCATTGCGAGACTATTATAATAATGCTGCCCGTCGCGCTCGAAAAAGCTGGCCGGGATCGCCACACCATATTGCTTGGCCAGCTTCTGCATGGCCAGCACCGGCGCGCTCTCGCCAACCGGCTGCGCCAGCGCAAACAGGGATTCGTCCTCGGTCTTGCAGAAATAGGGGCCGGCAAATAGCTCCGGCGGCAGGATGATCTGCGCGCCCTTTTCCGCTGCCTCGGCAACGAGGCCGCTGACGGCAAAAATATTCGTCTGTTCATCGCCGCCCAGAGGCAGCTGCAGGGCCGCTACGCTTAAATTGGTCATAGCGGCCCTGATAGCGGTTTAGGGACGCTTCTTAAACAATAATGTCATCCGGTCGGATTCGCCGATCGCCTGATATTTCGCTTTGTCCGCGTCGCCTAGTGCCAGCACCGGAGGCAATGTCCAGACGCCGCGCTCATAGTCGGACGTGTCGGCAGGATTCGCGTTGACTTCGGACTCGCTGACCAGCTCGAAACCGTTCTGTTCGAACAGGGCCACAACCGATGCCTGCTTCAGATAGCCTTTGCTGCCATTGGACATGGCATAGGGTGCGTCGGCCTTGGCGCGGTGCTGGACAATCCCGACCATGCCGTCATCGGCCAGCATGTCGCGCAGGGCGCGCAGTTCGGAGTCCGCGCGGTTGCCGTTCAGCATCCCGTGGAGCGACCGGAAGATCAAAATCCGGTCAACCTTGCCCTTCATGTCGTCGGGCATTTCATCGCTTTCGAAGGCCAGTATCTTCTTGGCTTCGACGCCCGTCCATTTCGCTGCGGTTTCAGGGAAATTTTCCGGCCAGCCCTTGGTCCGCGCTTCGCGAGCACGGTCGGAAAAGCTTGCATTGGCACTGTCCGCGTTGACCGCAATATACTGACCGTTGCCTGCCAGATAGGGCGCCAATATCCGAGTATACCAGCCGCCCCCCGGGCCATATTCGACGACTGTCTGATCCGGTTTGACGCCAAAGAAACCGAGCGTATCGGCCGGATGACGATAGACATCGCGGGCCTTGTCCTCTGCGCGCCGTTCATGGTTCAGAACCGCTTGGAGACTTGTGTCCGTCATCGCAGCGCCGTCTTTTTCATGATGTTTGGCAGTCGCGGGAACCGCAGCGCCCAGCATTGCCAGCGCGGCGCTTGCCATCAGTAATTTCTTCATCTTGTCATTCCTCTCAGATTTCCGGGGATTTTGTCTGCCCTTGATCCTAGTCGAGGCCGGACAGGACGCAATATATATTAAGGGGCGGTTTCCATAGAGGACCTGTATTGCGGCAAGACCTCCGGTCGCGGATAGAGTTCGTCATAGGGTACCGACCTGCCGGTGTCCTGGACGATCCGGACATGCTTCCGGCCCAGTTTGCGCGGTTCGTCAACGCCGCAGCTATGCGCGATCACCTCGACCTCGTGGACGATATTCTTGCAGTAATTGGCCACTTTGACTTTCTTGTCCTGCGGATCGAGACCGCGCTGCAGCCGCGGATTATGCGTGGTCACGCCGGTCGGGCAGGTATTCTTGTTGCATTTCAGCGACTGGATACAGCCGAGCGCAAACATGAAACCGCGCGCCGTGTTGACGAAATCGGCACCGGCGCAAATCGCCCAGGCGGCGCTGGACGGGGTGATCCGCTTGCCCGAGGCAATGATCCTGATCCGGTCGCGCAAACCATAGCGATGAAAGATATCGGACAGCATCGGCAGGCTTTCCTTCAGCTGCAATCCGACATTGTCCATCAGCGGCATGGGAGCAGCACCCGTGCCGCCGTCACCTCCATCCAGCGTGAAAAAGTCCGGAGCGCTCTCGATCCCGCGCGCGTGGATTGCCTCGCACAATTCCTCCAGCCAGCCATAGGCGCCGACCACGGCCTTGATCCCGGTCGGCTTGCCGGTCACCTCCCGGACCCGATGGATGAAATCGAGCAGATCGTCGACGCTGTTGATCTCGGGATGGCGGTTGGGCGAGATGCTCGGCTGACCCTCGGTGATGCCGCGGATTTCCGCGATCATGCGGCTCACCTTCTCTCCGGGCAATATGCCGCCCTTGCCGGGCTTGGCCCCTTGCGACAGCTTGATCTCGAACATCCTGACCTCTTCGTGCGCGGCGATGGCACGCAGCTTGTCCTCGCTGAGGCTGCCGTCCTGGTCGCGAACGCCATATTTGGCGGTGCCGATCTGAAAGATGATGTCGCAGCCGCCTTCGAGATGGAAAGGCGACAGACCGCCCTCCCCGGTGTTCAGCCAGCATCCCGCCAGTTTCGCGCCGTGCGACAAGGCCCGGATGGCGGGGACCGACAGGGCCCCGAAACTCATCGCGGAAATATTGAAGAAGGATCCGGCTTCATAGGGCTGTCGCGCGTGCGGCCCGATAATGCAGGTCGTGGTTTCCGCCGCATCGCTTTCCAGCGTCGGGAATGGAACATTGACAAAAATCGCGGTGCCGGGGGGATCCAGATTCTTGGTCGAGCCGAAAGCGATCGTATTGTCGATGCCCTTGCCGGCCCGTTCCACCCATTCCCGCTCGGCGCGGTTGAAGGGCATTTCCTCGCGGTCCATGGCGAAGAAATATTGCCGGAAAAATTCGCCCAGTTCGGAGAAAAGATGCCGGAAGCGGCCGATAACCGGATAGTTACGCCGCACCGCATCCTGCTTCTGGTTGATGTCGATGATGAACAGGACGATCACAGCGGCAAGTCCCAGCCCGAGCAGCAGGATGAAGATATAAGTCAGTGCGCTCAATACGCCCAGAATTCCGTCGGTCATCAATCGTCCCCTAAACAGGCCTGACAGCCTAGCAGCTTGCGCGCTGCTGACAAAGGTTCGGGCCACTGCCCGGCCGGGTTACGCCGGCAACGGTATCTGTTGCGAAATGCAGTGAAAACTGCCGCCGCCGCGCAGCAGCGCCTGGCTGGACAGTCCGATCACCTTGCGATCGGGAAAAAGCGCCGCGATCTGCTCCACCGCTCTGGCGTCGTTCGCCGCCCCATATTGCGGGACCGCTACGACCCTGTTGCCGATATAGAAATTCATATAGCTGGCCGGCGCGATGTCGCCGTCAACCTCATAGCGACCGGCCGACGGCAGGCGAACCACGGTCAAACCCGCCGTGCGCGCGCGTGTTGCGGCATCGTCAAAAATCTCTGCGTTGGGATCGGCGGCGGATTCGGCCTCGGGAATAACCACCGTGCCGGGCGCGACAAAGCGGGCAAGATTGTCGACATGGCCGTCGGTATGATCGGCGGCTAGACCGTCGCCCAGCCAGCAGATGTCCTCCACGGCCAGAGCTTCGCGCAAGCGCGCGCCAACCTGATCCTTGTCCAGACCTTGGTTACGGTTGGCGTTGAGCACGCATTGCTCCGTCGTGACCAGCCGGCCGGCCCCGTCGCCGTCAATCGCTCCGCCTTCCAGTATCCAGCCCTGCGCGCTGTCGGTCAGGCCGAAGCGTCTAGCCAGACGCTGACCGATATCCTGATCGCCGGCCATTTCATATTTGCCGCCCCAGCCGTTGAAGCCGAAATTGCGCCCGTCGAGACCGTCCGGCCCCAACACAAAAATCGGCGCGGTATCGCGCAGCCAGATATCGCCAAAAGGCTCGTTGATCACCTCCACACAGGAGTGAACCAGTCCACGCGCGACATCCGCGTCCCCAGCGTCCCGGCACACGAGGATCACCGTCTCGCCGGTTCCCTCGTCCGCCACGGCATTGGCAAACGCTGCCACTTCCCGCTGCGCGGAATCCCGGCCTTGCGGCCATTCCGCCGGATCACCGGGAAAGCCGATCCAGACCGCCTGATGCGGTTCCCACTCTGCGGGCCATCTTGTCATGCGTGGTGTCCGGGATCAGTTGCCGGCGCGGCTCTCGTCCCGCGTAGCGCGGAATTCATCGCCTTCGTTCCAGTTGGGCCAGTCCTCGGTCATCGCCAGCATCCGCGCGACGGTATAATAGACTTTCAGATCGCCCATCACGCCGTCCCAGTTCCAGTTCGGATCATATTCATCCTTCGGACCATGATAGCGGTTTTCCGTATAATCTTTCGAAAGGGCTTCCCCGGCTTCCCGGCCACCGTCGACCAGATCCTCGCCGCCTTCGAAATAGATCATCGGCACGCCGAGCTTGGCAAAACTGAAATGGTCGGAGCGATAATAATAGCCCTTTTCCGGTGTTGGTTCGGCTTCCGCGACGCGGCCATCGCCGGTCAGCGCCGCTTCAAGATAGCGGTCGAGTTGCGATTTGCCTTTGCCGACAACGATCACATTCTTGGCCGGGCCAGCCATGCCGAACGCATCCATATTCACGCCGCCAACGGTCTGGCTGAGCGGATAGATCGGATTTTGTGCGTAATATTTGGATCCCAAAAGCCCGGACTCTTCGGCCGTCACAGCCAGGAAGATGATGCTGCGATCCGGTGCGCCGGCCTTCACATGGGCTTCAGCCAGAGCGACCAGAGCCGCCGTACCGGTGGCATTGTCGACCGCGCCGTTGCAGATATCATCGCCATCGGCTGCCGGCTTGCAGCGACCGAGATGGTCCCAATGCGCGGTGTAGATCACATATTCGTCAGGACGCGTCTTGCCCTTCAAAATGCCGACGACATTCTTGCTGTCAGTCTTCTTGATGTCATTCTCGAGCGAAGCGGATGCTTTCAGCTTCAGATCGACTGCCTTGAAGCCCTTTTTCTTCGCCGCTGCCATTTGCGCGGTCAAATCCTGACCAGCCGCCGCCATAATCTTGGCTGCCGCATCCTTCTGAATCCAGCCGTTCAATTTGGTCTGGTCCGCGCCGCCATTGGCCGACTGGGCGTAAAATTGTTCACCTGTCCAACTCGATTCGACAACATTCCAGCCGTAAGCCGCTGGCTCGGTATCATGGATGATCAAAGCCGCCGCAGCGCCCTGCCGTGCCGCTTCTTCATATTTGTAGGTCCAGCGCCCGTAATAGGTCATCGCCCGGCCACCAAATTCGCCTTCGAGGCTTTCAGTGCCGAAATCGGGATCATTCACCAATATGACGACCGTCTTGCCTTTGACATCGACCCCGGCATAATCGTTCCAGCCGCGCTCGGGAGCGTTGATGCCATAACCGACAAACACCATGTCGCTGTCGGCAACATCGATCTTCGGCTGTTCCTGATAGCTCGAAACGACATAGTCACTGCCAAAAGCAAAAGACAAATCGCTCTTTCCGCCGCTGATTTTCAGTGGAGACATGTTTTTAGCGGTAATCCCGACCAGCGGAACATCCTGAAACCAGCTGTCGCCATTGCCCGGCTCCAGTCCGGCTTCGGCAAATTTGCTGGTCAGCAGCGCCAGCGTCTTTTCCTCACCTGGCGTACCAGGCGCGCGGCCTTCATAGGCGTCGGAGGAAAGCTCCTCGGTGATCGACTTCATCGTTTCAACCGACAATATCGGCGCCGCGATTTCGGGGAGTTTAACGCCCGCATCACTATCATCTATCTTTTTGCATGCAGACAGCGACAGCGCAGCCAGAGCCATTATCAAAACTGGAGTTTTTCTCATCACGAAGCGGTTCCCGATTTCTAAAATTACACCCTATATTGGCAGAGCGATGAGGAGGAAGCAAGAACAGCCGTCGCAAGATGAAGTCGGTTCAATTGGCTGGGATTGTCAAATGCTCGGGCTTCATTCAATTTGACTTTGGCGGCCCATTATCCTTTTATCGAATTGTAAAATGAACAGGGGGTTTAATGCGTAGTTTCTCGATTATATTGCTTTCAGGATTGGTTTTTTTATCATCTGCGTCATCCGCTCAAGATGCCACAGAACAGCGTACGGCGGCGCAGATATTCGGTGCCGTTCCGGCCGTTTATAACATCAGCCTGTCGCCTGATGGCACCAAGGTTGCCTTCATAGCCCCTGGCCCGGCAACCATGACAGACCTGTTCGCGATCGATCTGAACGCTGAGCAAAGCAACCCAAAAAGAGTGACGCGCGCCTCCGGTGATCCGGAAAGCCTTCACTGGTGCAAATGGGTCTCAAACGAGCGCATGGCCTGCCAGGTTGGTGGAATCGAAAAGAACAGTGGCGATCTCTATGGATTCACCAGAATGGTCGCGATCAATAGCGATGGCAGCAATCCGGTTCTGTTGTCAAAACGGCATAATTCGACAGCGCTTGGCCTCAGCCTCGGGGGTGGCCGGGTGATTGACTGGCTTCCGGAGGAAGAAAATCAGGTGCTGATGACGCGTTATCATCTGGAGGAAGTTCGCCGCGGCTCGCGGGTCGGGAACAAGGATGAAGGGCTTGCGGTCGAAAAAATAGACACCCTGACCGGACGAACCAAATTTGTGGAACGCCCCACCGAGGAAGCGGTGGAGTTTATCACCGACGGACAAGGCAATGTCCGGATCAAAGGGATGCGGACCAAACTGGGCAGGACCGAGCTTGATAGCGGCGAAATCAAATATTTTTATAAAGCCGATGGAAAGTGGGAACGGCTAGATCAATTGGATTATGTGAACCGGACAGGCTTCAATCCCTATGCGGTTGAAAAGGAGCAAAACCGCGTGCTTGGTTTTGCTCCTCATAACGGCAGGCAGGCGCTTGTCGCAAAATCCCTCGACGGAACGGGCAGACAGGAAATCATCTTTGCCCACGACGAAGTCGATGTTGATGGGCTGATCCGTATCGGGCGATCCAACCGGGTGGTCGGCGTCAGCTATGCAAAAGAAAAACGCATTGGCGAATATTTCGACACCGGACTGGATTCTCTGGCCGGAGCACTGGAGAAAGCGCTGGGCGGGTCAAAATCGATAAATTTCATCGACTCGAGTCAGGACGAAAGCAAGCTTCTGCTTCTGGCGACATCGGACACCGATCCGGGCCAATATTATCTTTTCGACCGGACCACCAGCCAGATGCGGCCGCTTCTCGGCATACGTCCGTTGGTTGAAACGCAGAAACTGGCGACCGTCAAACCTGTTCTGTATCCGGCGGCAGATGGCACCCAAATCCCGGCCTATCTGACGCTGCCTCCACAAGGTGCTGGCAAGAATATCCCCGCAATCGTGATGCCGCATGGCGGTCCGGAAGCCCGGGACGAATGGGGCTTCGACTGGCTCTCGCAATATTTCGCGAGTCAGGGTTTTGCAGTCCTGCAACCAAATTTCCGGGGATCCGCTGGCTATGGCGATGCTTGGTTTCAGGAAAATGGCTACAAAAGTTGGCCGACAGCTATCGGCGACGTCACCGATGCCGGCCGATGGCTTGTTTCTGAAGGTATAGCGAAGCCCTCGGCGCTGTCCATTGTAGGCTGGTCCTATGGCGGCTACGCTGCATTGCAATCAGCCGTTGTTGCCCCGGATTTGTTCAAGGCCGTGGTGGCGATCGCTCCAGTCACCGACTTGTCGGAACACAAAGCCAATTCAAGGGGTTATTACAGCAGCGCTGTACAACAGCAACGGATAGGCAGCGGACCACATGTAAAACAAGGTTCCCCTGCCCAGAATGTAGACAAGATAACAGCGCCTGTGTTGCTATTTCACGGCGACTACGACCGGAATGTGGACGTCACACAAAGCCGGTTGATGAAATCAAAGCTCGAGGGTGCAGGAAAATCCGTCACCTATTATGAATATCCGAAACTGGCGCACGGGCTGCACGATGCAATGGTGCGGGCGGAGATGCTGCAAAAATCGTCGGACTTTCTGCCGAAATAGATTTCACCGAAAATCGAAGACAAAAAAAAGGCGGCTGTTGAAGCCGCCTTTTTTGAAACTGTTCTGAATACAATCAGCGCGAATAGAATTCGACGACCAGATTGGGTTCCATGGTCACCGGATAAGGCACTTCGTCCAGTGTCGGGATACGGACATAGGTCACCTTGTCGGTGCCTTCGGGATTCACATATTCCGGAATGTCACGCTCTGGCAGGCTCTGTGCTTCGATAACCAGAAGCATTTCTTTTGCCTTGTCGCTCAGCGAAATCTCGTCGCCTGGTACAACCTTGCGCGATGCAACATTACATTTGACGCCGTTCACGCGGATGTGGCCGTGGCTCACAAGCTGACGGGCAGCAAAGATGGTCGGGGTGAACTTGGCGCGATAGACAACCATGTCGAGACGCTGCTCGAGCAGGCCGATCAGGTTCTGGCTGGTATCGCCTTTCATCGCTGCGGCTTCTTTATAGGCGCGGCGGAACTGCTTTTCCGTCACGTCGCCATAATAGCCTTTAAGCTTCTGCTTGGCGCGCAGCTGGATACCGAAGTCGGAGAGCTTGCCCTTGCGGCGCTGACCGTGCTGGCCCGGGCCATAGTCACGACGATTGACGGGAGATTTGGGGCGACCCCAGATATTCTCGCCCATGCGGCGATCGAGCTTATATTTGGAACTGGTACGTTTGGTCATATCAATGACTCCTGATTTGCTGTTTATAGTCTTCCCGGAGCGCACCATCAGAACAGTCGTTCTGATGCGGCTACCGCTTCACCGGGGTGCGGAGCCAATTGCAAGAGCGCGCCTATGGCGAGCAAACCTGCCATTGTCAACAGTTTTGGGCCATGAAAATCGCGCCAAACAGGGCAACAAGTCTCGACTCTCGGTCGGCGGATGATTAATGCGCTCGCATGACAGAAACCCGACCCTTGCCGCCCATGGAAAGCATGACCGATGTCCGCCAGCAGGTTGACCGCATCGATGCGGAAATCATTGCGCTGATGGCGCAGCGTTTCGCCTGTATGGACGCCGCCGCGCGGATCAAGCAGGACCGGAATATCGTCCGTGACGAAGCGCGCAAGGCGGCTGTTCTGCAGAATGTCAAACGACTGGCAGAGGAAGCCGGAGTGCCGGTACCGGCCATGGCGGCAATCTGGGAAATGCTGGTGGAAACGTCGATCAGCTATGAACTGCAAAAATGGGATCAGCTGCGCAAATAGCGGCGCTGGCAGCTATTTTTCCGCCTTGTCCTTGCGCGGCGGGCGTTCGAGCGATGACACGATCCCGCGCCATGTCTTCACTTCTTCGTTGGTCCATGCCGGTTTGGTCAGCATGTTGCGCAGCGTGACTTTCGTTGCCGCGGCGCGCTCGGGCGGATAGAAATAGCCGTTCCTGTCCAGCGCCCGCTCGAGATGCTCGTAGAACATATCGAGCTCCTTTTGCGGTGCCGGTTCGGCCTTTTTCTTTTCCAGCGTCGGCTGGACATTGGCGGCGCTGTCGATTTTCGATATTTCATAGGCAACCAGGATGACCGCCTGCGCCAGATTGAGCGACCCGAATTCGGGATTGATCGGCACGGTGATGATCTTGCGCGCCAGTTCGACATCGACGACTTCCAGACCGGAGCGCTCGGGCCCGAACAATATCGCGCATTTGCCGCTGGCCTCCGCCATATCCTCCGCCGCTTCCCAGGGGGTCAGCACCGTCTTGGTCATACCGCGTTTGCGGACAGTAGTGGCGTAAACATGAGCGCAATCGGCAACCGCCTCGGCCGTCGTCTCAAAAACCCGGGCCTCTTCCAATATCCGGTCGGCGCCGGAAGCGGCAGGACCGGCATCCGGATTGGGCCAGCCGTCCCGCGGCTTGACGATGCGCATCTCGGTCAGTCCGAAGTTCAGCATGGCCCGCGCCGCCTTGCCGATATTCTGCCCGAGCTGCGGATTTACGAGGATGATTGCGGGCTGGTTTTTCACGCGCCGCCGACGTCTTTCACGCTGCCGGCAAATTCCTTGAAATCCTTGGCTTCAGTGAAATCCTTGTAGACCGAGGCAAAGCGGATATAGGCCACGCTGTCGAGCGCCTTCAGGCCGTCCATCACCATCTCGCCGATCCGCTTGGAAGGGATTTCCGTTTCACCGCTGGTTTCCAGCTGCCGCTGGATGCCCGAGACAAGCTGGTCCATCTGCTCCTGCGCCAGGCCGCGTTTGCGGCAAGCAAGGGAAACAGACAGATCGATCTTTGACCGGTCGAAAGGCTCCTTGCGGTCCCCGCTCTTAACCACGGTTATTTCGCGAAGTTGCACCCGCTCAAAGGTCGTGAAGCGCGCGCCGCAGCTCTCGCACTGCCGCCGCCGCCGGATGGTCGTGTTGTCCTCGGTCGGACGGCTGTCTTTGACCTGACTGTCGTCATGGGCACAAAAGGGGCAACGCATGGTCTGGCTTTCCGATCAATCCTGGTAAATCGGGAAACGGTCGCAAAGCTCCTGCACCCGTTCGCGGACGTCGGCTTCCACGGCAGGGTCGCCGCCCTCGCCTTTTTCGCGCAGTCCGTCGAGCACGTCGGCAACCATGTCACCGATCATCCGGAATTCCGCCGGACCGAAACCACGCGTGGTACCGGCAGGAGAACCGACACGAATACCGCTGGTCTTCATCGGCGGCTGTGGATCATTGGGGATGCTGTTCTTGTTGCAGGTGATGCCGGCCCGTTCGAGCGCTTCGTCGGCGTCACGCCCGGTGATCCCCAGCGGCGACAGATCAATCAAAGCCAGATGGGTGTCGGTGCCACCAGCGACGACATCGGCGCCGCGTTCCTTGAGTGTGGCCGCCAAGACCTTGGCATTTTCGATAACCGCTGCCGAATAGCTTTTGAACTCCGGACGCAGCGCTTCGCCAAAGGCAACCGCCTTCGCCGCAATGACGTGCATCAGCGGACCACCCTGCAGGCCGGGGAAAACCGCAGAGTTGATCTTCTTGGCAATTGCTTCGTCGTTGGTCAAAATCATGCCACCACGCGGCCCGCGCAGGGTCTTGTGGGTGGTGGTCGTTACGACATGGGCGTGATCCAGCGGACTGGGGTGCAGTCCGGCGGCAACGAGGCCGGCAAAATGCGCCATATCGACCATGAACATGGCCCCGACAGCATCAGCAATCGCCCGGAACTTGGCAAAATCGATTTCGCGCGGATAGGCGGAGCCACCAGCGATGATCAGTTTCGGCTGATGCTCGCGGGCCAGAGCCTCGACTTCTTCATAATTGATCAGATGGTCGTCATCATTGACGCCATATTGGATGGCGTTGAACCATTTGCCCGATTGCGCCGGTTTCGCGCCATGGGTCAGATGGCCGCCCGCGTCGAGCGACATGCCGAGGATCGTATCGCCCGGCTTGACCAGCGCCAGCATCACCGCGCCATTGGCCTGCGCGCCCGAATGCGGCTGCACATTGGCGAAGCCGCAATCGAACAATTGCTTCGCGCGTTCAATTGCCAGCGTCTCGACATCATCCGATGGCGCACAACCCTGATAATAGCGGCGACCGGGATAGCCCTCGGCATATTTGTTGGTGAAAACAGAACCCTGCGCCTGCAGTACCGCCTTGGAGACGATATTTTCAGAAGCGATCAGCTCGATCTGGTTCTGCTGGCGGGCCAGTTCGGAGTTGATCGCTCCGGCAACCGCCGGATCGCTTTCATCGACCGAGAAATCGAAAAAGCCGGTCTGGCGGATATCCTGTATATCTGCGACGTTGCTCATGCGCTTGTTCCTTCAACTTGGGGGGCAGACAATTTATCGACCCGGCGCTGGTGCCGGTCGCCGCCGAATGGGGTTTTCAAAAAGATGTCGAGACAGTCTTTCGCGATTTCGATGCCGACGAGCCGGGCGCCCATGGCGACGACGTTCGCATCATTATGTTCCCGCGCCAGCTTCGCCGACAGGCCTTCGGACACCAGGGCGCAGCGGCAGGCCGGATTGCGGTTTACCGCCATCGAAATGCCGATCCCGGATCCGCACAGCGCCACGCCGCGTTCAACACGGCCAGACGCCACTTCCTGAGCCAGCTTGTAGCCATAATCGGGATAGTCCACGCTGTCGGCGGTCATCGGTCCCAAATCGCTCACTTCGTGGCCCGCTTCCTGCAACCAGTCCACCAGCACGGCCTTCATATCGAGGGCGGCGTGATCGGAGGCAATGGCAACGCGCATGGGCTGTTCCTGTCGTTAGAATCGGGATGGCCGCTATTTAGTAGAGAGCGCCTTGATAGGCCACCAAATATTTGACGCGCCACGTCATGCGCAGCGTGATGAAGCAGCCTGTCCCTGCGAAGACAGGGATCAACCCCGGCGAAGGCCGAGGTCCCTCTTCGGTAGAAAAACAGGCGCAGTCTTAATCGTGTCCAATAACGTCCTGAAATAGCATCAAGATACCAGCTTATCCGGCCGTCAGATTTCCATCTGGCTGCCGAGTTCCACCACGCGATTGCTGGGCAGCTTGAAAAATTCCATCGCCGTTGCCGCGTTGCGCAGCAGCCAGGCGAAGAGCTTTTCGCGCCAGATCATCATTTCCGGTTTCTTCGACGGCAGCAAGGTCTGGCGTGACAGGAAGAAACTGGTGGTCATCATGTCGAATTCCATACCGCAGCCCTTGACCTGTTTCAGCGCCTCGGGAACGTCGGTTTCCTGCATGAATCCGAAATGGAGGATGAGGCGATAGAAGCCATGACCCAGATCCTTCACCTCACAGCGTTTGTGCGGCGCCACGGTCGGCACGTCCTTGATATTCACGGTCAGGATCACGACCCGCTCGTGAATGACCTTGTTATGCTTGATATTGTGGAGCAACGCCGAGGGCACACCTGCCGAAGAGGAGGCCATGAAAATGGCCGTGCCGGGCACCCGCGTCGCGCTGTTGGCGGCCGATTTCGTGAAGATTTCGATCGGCATGGCTGCTTCCGCCATATTCTTGCGCATGATCTGGCGCCCTTTGGCCCAGGTCGTCAGGATGATGAAGGCGACGCCGCCGACAGCCAGCGGGAACCAGCCGCCGTCCGGAACCTTGGTCAGGTTGGCGGCAAAATAGGCACCGTCGACAATGAAGAAAACCGCCAGCAACGGGATGGTGATCCACAGCTTCCATTTCCACAGCACGATCATCACGATGGCCAGCAGGCAGGTGTCGATGAACATCGCGCCGGTGACCGCGATACCGTAAGCCGAGGCCAGATTGCTCGAGCTCTGGAAGGTCAGCACCAGCAGAATGACCGCGATCATGATCGCCCAGTTGACGAACGGGATATAGATCTGGCCGGCTTCCGACGCGCTGGTATGCTTGATCGTCAGGCGGGGAATGAAGCCAAGCTGGATCGCCTGGTGGGTCACCGAGAAGGATCCGGATATCACGGCCTGGCTGGCGATGAAGGTCGCCATGGTCGCCAATATCACGAGCGGCAGGCGCAGCACTTCGGGTGCCATGATGAAGAACGGGCTTTCAATAGCTGCAGCGGCTCCGGCGGCATCGAGCGACAGGATCATCGCGCCCTGCCCGAAATAATTGCACAGCAAGGCCGGCATGACGAACCCATACCAGGCGACGCGCATCGGTTTTTTGCCAAAATGCCCCATGTCGGCAAACAGCGCTTCCGAACCGGTAACAGCCAGAACCACCGAACCGAGCGCCAGAAATGCCTTGATACCGTCGGTTATGAAAAACTGGATCGCGTACCAGGGATTGAACGCCATCAGAATCGAGGGATGCCCGATAATCTGGATGATCCCCAATGTGCCGATCACGGTGAAATAGACGAACATCACCGGCGCGAACAAGGCACCGATTTTCGCGGTCCCGCGAGACTGGAGCAGAAACAGGAAGATCAGCAGCGTGAGCGCGATCGGAATGACCAGATGCCCCAGGCCGGGCTGCACAACAGTCAGCCCCTCGACCGCCGAGAGCACCGAAATCGCCGGTGTGATCATGCTGTCGCCGTAGAACAGCGCTGTAGCGAATACGCCGAGCAAAATCGCCAGCCAACCATATTTCGATCGTCGCATAGCCCCGGAAATCAGCGCCACCAGCGCAAGGCTGCCGCCCTGCCCCTTATTGTCTGCACGCATCGTGATCGAAACATATTGAATGGTCACGACCAGTGTCATCGACCAGAATATCAGGCTGACAACACCCAGAACATGGACACGGTCCAGTTCGAGCGGATGGGCGCCGATGAACGTTTCGCGAAAGGCGTACAGCGGACTTGTACCGATATCGCCAAAGACAATACCGATCGCACCGGCAGCAAGCTTGGCAATCGCCGTATTGCGCTGCGGCGACCCATGGGTTTGCACCGTGGTCTCGACCTCTGAATTTTCGGTTGGTTCTGCGGACATTGGTGGGCCGGTTAGGCTTCCCCGTTCATAATGGACACAACAGTCTATTTGCTGACATTGTTTTCAGCAAGCGCGAGCGCTTAGCACCGGCATTTTGCAGGTGCAACATAACGACGGGCCGGGAATATCAACTCCTTCATAACGCGAGACTTTTACTGGCCCGCTGGAAGATTTGGAGGCATTGGCAGCGCGGGTTGTGCTCTTTCCATCGCGGCGAGCCGCGACTCGAGATCGGCGCGCCACGGCGCATCTTCGCTGCTTCTTTCCAGCAATTCGGTCCAGATAGCCCGGGCCTGATCGATCTTGCCCGATTGCGCATAAGCCAGTCCCAGGAAGAATGGCGGTCCCGGATGTTCCGGCGACAGATCGGCAGCTTTCTGAAAGGCGAATTGCGCAGCTGGCGTAATGACGCCATCTGCATGGACCACCAGCGCATTGCCGAGGCCGACCCATAGATCGGGATCATCGGGATGTTCCTTCACCCCGTTGCGCAGATAATTGGCAGCCGCACCATGTTTTCCGGCCCGATTGAGGGAGTCTGAAAAGATCAGCCATTCCTGCGCGGTGCCGAAACGCTCGCCCATTTCGTTGCGCGCATCAATGCTGTCGTCATCGAAACTATTGGGTTTTTCCGTCGGCTCCACCGACACGCCGGCCATGCCGGGATGCCCCTGCCAGGCGTATCCGGCCACCCCGAGCAACAGCGCTGCCGCGGTTATTTCATAGGTGGCGCGGGACATTTTGCCCAGTGCGATCAAGCCGCCGACGCAAACCAGCACCAGCAGAAGAAGGATGATCCAGCCCATTATTCGTCGCCCCGATGTTTGCGGAACCGTCCGCGCGCCAGCCACAGGGCAGCCAGCAGCAGGATGATCGGCGCGATCCACAGCGGCCAGGTTACGGCCGAGGATATCGGCGGATCATAGGATACCCAGTTGCCATAGCGCTCGATCAGCCAGCTCCGGACCTGTTCGGGCGTTTCGCCAGCGGCGATTCTTTCCCGCACCTGGCTGCGCATATCGCCCGCCATCGGCGCGTTGCTGTCGGCGATCGACTGGCTCTGGCATTTCAGGCAGCGCAATTCTTCCATCAGGTCGCGCGCGGCGGCCTCTTTCAAGGGATCGTCCAGCTGCCGGTCGGCATAGGGTGCCGGCGGCAGGCCGGTTTGCGCGCCAACCGGAGCGGCAAGGCAGAAGAAGAGCAGGACCAGAAATCTTGTCATGCCGCATCCTCCAGCAGTTCCAGCAGCTTGTCGATATCTTCTTGCCGGATATCGCCGATATGCTGGTGAACGATTATGCCGTTGCCATCGATAACGAAGGTCTCGGGCACACCGGATGAGCCCAGTTCGAGCTGCACCTTGCTGGTCGTGTCGGTGCCGATCCGCGTATAGGGATTGCCCCAGCGGTTCAGGAAATTGGCGATATCTTCCGGCGTGTCGCGGCTGGCAATTGCGTTGATTTCAACGCCCGCGCGCTGCAGAGCCATCAACTGGGGCGCTTCTGCGATACAAGGCAGACACCAGCTGGCGAAGATGTTGAGCAAGGTCGGCTTGCCCTTGCCGAGATCAGCGCTGCTCAAGCCGGGTCGCTGTTCGATTGCCGCTGGCAGCGCGAAGGCCGGCATTGGCTTGCCGACCATCTTGCTCTCGATAATATTATCCTTCGGCATGATCAGGCCAGTCGCAACTGCCGCAAAGAACAGGCCGAACAGCACGAGCGGCAGCCAGAGCAGCCAGCGGTTCATAGCATCATCTCGGCAAATTCGCGTTGCTTGCGCTGCTTGTAGCCGCGCCGCAAACGACCGACCATCGCCAGCAATCCACCGAGGGCGACCAAAATGCCGCCAAACCAGATCAGGGTGACGAACGGCTTCCACCAGACCCGTATCTGCCAGCGTCCTTCGCTGTCGCCATCGCCGAGCACGACATAAAGCTGCCCGTTCCAGCGAGTCAGCAGCGCCGCTTCGCTGGTCTGCGTCTGGGCTGCGGCGAACATCCGGTTTTGCGGCGTTATTTCATGAACGGCGCCATCGCCATATTGCGCCGTTATCCGGCCTTCGAGTGCAGTCCAATTGGGTCCGGCCATCGGTTCGATGGCCTCGAATTTCAATTTCCAGTCATTGACGGCAATCTCGTCACCCGGTTTTGCCGCGACCAGTCGCTCTTCGGTAAAGCTGCTTTCGCACGCCATGCCGACCAGCGCCACCGCGATGCCGAAATGGGCGATGACCATGCCATAAGTGTGCAGCGGCGTGCGGCGCAGATTGCGCTTCCACAGCGGCGCGAAGCTGGCAACGGCGACACCCGCGGCCAGCGCCAGACCGAGCAGCGCGAGGATCGACATGCCGGTGGTGAACAGGGCCAGCGCAAACAGAGCGGCGGCGGTGATCAATATCGGTATCGAAATGCGGTTCAGCAACGCTTTTGGATTGTCCCGGCGCCAGCGCAGCAAGGGCCCGGCCGCCATGACGGCGACCAGCAGGAGAGCCAGCGGCCCGGTTGCAAGATTGAAATAGGGCGGACCGACCGACAGCTTGTCCCCCGTCACCGCCTCGACCAGCAAAGGATAGAGCGTGCCGATGAACACCAGCGCCAATATCACCGACAGAAGCAGATTATTGGCAACCAGCGCGCCCTCCCGGCTCACCAGTTCAAACCGCTTGCCTTCCTTCACCGTGCCGACGCGCAGCGCGAACAGGGCCATCGCGCCGCCAATATAGATGGCGAGCAAGGCCAATATGAAGCTGCCGCGTTCGGGATCAACCGCAAAAGCATGGACGCTGGTCAATATGCCGGAGCGCACGAGGAAAGTCCCGATCATCGACATGGAGAAGGCCACCACAGCCAGCATCAGCGTCCAGGCGCGCAGACTGTCGCGGGTTGCCAGCACGGTTACCGAATGAAGCAGGGCGGTTGCCGCCAGCCAGGGCATGAGCGAGGCATTTTCGACCGGATCCCAGAACCACCAGCCGCCCCAGCCCAGTTCATAGTAAGCCCAGTAGCTGCCAGCGGTAATACCCAGCGTCAGGAATATCCAGGCGCCCAGCACCCATGGACGCATCGCTTTTGCAAAAGCCGCTCCGACATCGCGGGTAATCATCGCGCCGACGGCAAAGGAAAAGGCCACCGACAATCCGACATAGCCGAAATAGAGCGTCGGCGGATGGAAGGCGAGACCGGGGTCCTGCAACAGCGGATTGAGCCCCTGCCCGTCCGCCGGTACCGGGAACATCCGCTCGAACGGATTGGAAGAAACCAGCAGAAATGCGTAAAAGCCCAAGCTGATGAACGCCTGCGCCGCCAGCGTCGCCACCAGCGTTCTCTTGTTCAGCGACCGTTCGAACAGCGCGATAAAGGCGCCGGCCAGCCCCATGACCGTGACCCAAAGCAGCATCGATCCCTCGTGATTGCCCCAGGTTCCGGCAAATTTGTAGAGCAAGGGCTTTACCGAAGCGCTGTTCATCACCACCAGCCGGACCGACATGTCGGATCGCAGGAACAGCCAGATCAGCAGCAGGAAGGACAGGCTGACAAACAGGCCCTGCGCCACCGCAACCGGCCGGATCGCCGCATAATAATCGTCCCGCTCCGCCCGCAGGCCAATCGCCCCGAGCGCGAATTGCAGCAGCGCCAGCGCGGCGGCCAGCCAGAGCGCGATCAGACCGGTTTCGGCGATCATTGGACGAGCGTCTCGGTTACTTGTTTGCCGGATGTCATATCAATGCCTTCCAGCTCGCGCGGGACATAATTTTCATCATGTTTGGCGAGCAGGGTCTCGGCGACAAACATGCCATTCGCGTCGAGCCGGCCATCGGCCACGACGCCCGATCCCTCGACGAACAGATCCGGCGTGATGCCGGTATAGGTCACATTCTGACGCGCGGTCCCGTCCTGCACGATGAACTCCACCGTCAGTCCGTCGGCGGAGCGCTGGATCGAGCCCTGCTCGACCATGCCGCCCAGCCGAATGGCGGTGCCCGCTTCGGGTTTCTTCTCGACAATATCCGACGGCGTATAGAAATAGCTCGCCTGATCCTGCAGCGCATAAGCGGCCAGCAAGCCGGCCCCGATCAGCGCCGCGACGGCCAGCAGGACGAGTGTCAGTCTTTGATGTTTGGCTTTCATTTCCGCTTGCTCAATCTTTCGGCCTTGCGCTCGGCGCTGCGCATCGTGACGAAACTGTTCACGATCACCGCTGCCGTGCAGATCAGCACTATGGCATAGGAGGCAAAGACGAAAGGCCACTGGTTCATTCGGCAGCCATCCTCTTGAGCCGGGCTTCGACTTTTGTTTCCGCCAATATGCCCCGCATCCGCATCAGGACAATCGCCCCGAACAAGAAGCTGAAGCCGGCGACATTCACCATCAGCGGCCAGAGAAAGGCGCTGTCGATCGAGGAGCCACTGGCCGTGATGCTCGCCGGCTGATGGAGACTGTTCCACCACACCACCGAACGGTTGATGATCGGGATGTTTATCGCCCCGACAATGCCGAAAATCGCGGTCACGCGGGATACCCCGCCCTTGTCGCCGCTGGCGCTGGCGAGCGCGATATAGGCAAGATAGAGAAAGAACAGCACCAGCACCGATGTTACCCGTCCATCCCAGACCCACCAGGTGCCCCAGGTCGGACGCGCCCAGATCGAACCGGTGATCAGCCCCAGTGCCGTGAAGACGGCGCCGGGCACCGCAACGGCACGGGCGGCGACCGCCGCCAAGGGATGCCGCCACACGATCTGCATGATGCTGGCGATGGCAATGGCCGTCCAGCCGCCCATGGCCAGCCAGACCGTCGGCACATGGACATAGAGAATGCGAACGCTGTCCCCCATCAGCCGGTCCTGCGGAGCATAGAGCAAGCCATAGGCGGAGCCACAGATGACCAGCACCAAACCAATGGCCAGAAACCAAAAGGTCAACGGCTTGGCCAGCGCTAAAAAACGGGTTGGATTTGCAAAAGCGTGCATGGATTGAGCGGTGATTGCCTCGAGCTAGATCGCGTCCAGTGTCATTCGCAAAATTCGATGGCAGAAGCACAGCCCAGCGACAAGTGTTTTTGCGATTTTCCCGCTGTAACGAAAGTGCAAATAAAGATTCACATCTGAGTCTTCGAAAGGCGGATTTACTTTCACAATTCACGCCTAGACGCCCGGTACAACAGATCAATCGGAGCGCAGAATGTCAAATATTTCCAGTTTTCGCAGAAGGTTATTAATCGGAGCTACGGGCATTATGCTAACGCTCCCCGCTGCCGCCTCGGCCGGTACGGTCAGCGGCGTGGTCAGCGACCCCAGCGAAACCAGGGGTTTGCAGGCGGCCCAGGTCCGCATCGCCGAACTGGACCGGGTGGTCACCACCGGTCGCGACGGCAGCTATCGCTTTCCCGATGTGCCGGCCGGCACCTATACACTGGAAACCCGCTATGTCGGCGCGGACACCAGCCAGACCAGCATCACGATCAGCGACGCCAGCCCCACTGTCGCCAATATCCTGCTGCAAAGCGGAGCGGGCACGGAAATTCTGGTCATCGGCCAGAGCGCCAACCAGGCCAGTTCGCTCTCCCGCAAGCGCGAGGCTGATGGTGTTTCCTCGGTCCTGACCCGCGATTCGATCGGCCAGTTTCCCGACCAGAATGTCGCGGAATCGCTCCGCCGTGTCCCGGGTGTCAATATTCTCAACGACCAGGGCGAAGGCCGCTTCGTATCGGTCCGCGGGCTCGACCCCAATCTCAACGCATCCTCGCTCAACGGCGTACGCATCCCCTCCCCCGAAAGCGATGTCCGCTCGGTGGCGCTCGACGTCATTTCCAGCGACCTCATCGAATCGATTGAAATCAAGAAATCGCTGACACCGGACATGGACGGCGACACGATCGGCGCGTCGATCGAAATCAAGACGGTCAGCGCCTTTGACCGCAAGAAAGATCTGCTGACCGGCAAGATCGAGGGCAGCTACAATGATTATGCCGGCCATGTCTCGCCCAAGGGCAGCATCGATTTCTCGACCCGCCTGACCGACAATATCGGCGTCGCGGGCGGCCTGTCCTATTACAAGCGCAAGTTCGAGACCGACAATATCGAAGCCGAAGGCTGGGACGTCAATGATGACGGCGTCGTCTATGCCGAGGAGGTCCAGTACCGCGACTATGACGTCGAACGCGAACGGATCAGCGCGTCGCTGTCCTTCGACTTCCGCGCCAGCGACAGCACCGAACTCTATGTGCGCGGCATCTACAGCCAGTTCGATGATCAGGAATTTCGCGGACGCACGACCTTCAAGCTCGACGAGGAAGCCAGCAGCGGCGACGCCAACAGCGCCCTGTTCGACGACGCCGACGGCGAAATCGAGATCGAACGGGACATCAAGGACCGCATGGAAAGCCAGAAGATCCGTTCCGTCGTGCTCGGCGGCAAGACCGAAACCGGTCCCTGGAAAGTCGAATATTCGGGCAGCTGGTCGAAATCGAGCGAGAATGAAGATGGTTCGCTCGACCCCACGACCTTTTCCAACAAGTTCGAAGACGACGGGCTCAGCGTCCTGTTCGATTATGCGGACGGTCGCATCCCGACTTACAGCTACGCTTCCGGTTCTGCCCTGGCCAACGACCCTGGTCTATATGAGCTGGACGATGTCGAACTGACCGCTCTGTCGGCGGCAGAGGACGAAGAATTTTCGGCAAAGCTGGACGTCTCCCGCCAGTTCGCGATGGGCAATGGCGATTTCACCGTGCAGGCCGGCTTCAAGGGCCGCTGGCGCGAAAAACGCTATGACAATGACGTTGAATTTTACGAGGACAGCACCGGCAATTACACGCTTGCCGATGTGCTAGGTACCCAGACCTATCGTATCACCGATCTCGGTCCGGTTGCCAGCCATAGCGGTCCCACGGAATATTTCCGCGCCAATTTCGGCGATTTCGAACTGCAGGAAATCGACAGCCAGTCTGATTCGGCTGTTTCCGACTATGTGAATCAGGAAGATATTTACGCCGGCTATCTGCTCGGTCGCTGGGACAGCGACAAGCTGCGCGTCATCGGTGGTGTGCGCTTCGAGAGGACCGAAAATGTCATCTCCGCCAACACGGTGACCCTGGTCGAGGAAGACGCAACCTTTGGCGGCGTGACCTTTACCGAGGACACAGTCGTGGTCGCGCCCAACAGCTTCTCGCGTAGCTATGACGACTGGCTGCCGAGCCTCAATATCCGCTTCGAACCGCAGCGCAATCTGGTATTGCGCGCCGCCGGCTACCGCAGCGTCGTGAGACCCAATCTGTCCGATCTGGCCCCCCGTTTCGCTGTCGAACAGAATGACGATGACGAGCGCGAAGGCGAATTCGGCAATCCCGACCTGCTGCCTTACGAAGCCTGGAACTTCGATGCGTCCGCCGAATTTTACTTCAGCTCGAACGGCGCGCTGACGGCGAACCTGTTCTACAAGGATATCAAGAATTTCATCGTCGAATCGCTTGAGGAGAACGGCACCCGCTTCGGCATAGACTTTGACGAGGCAACCATCCCGATCAACGGCAGCAGCGCCGAGGTTTTCGGCATCGAACTGGGCTTTGCGCAGGCACTCAATTTTCTGCCCGATCCGCTCGACGGCTTTCTCGTCAACTTCAACTATACCTATACCGATGCCACCGGCACGGTGCCGACGGACGGTGATATCACCGATCTGCGCAGCATCACTCTGCCGAGCAGCTCCAAGCACACGTTCAACGCGGTACTGGGTTACGAGAAAGGCCCGTTCGACTTCCGTCTCGCTGGCACCTATCGGGACCGCTATCTCGACGAACTCGGCGCGGAGGCCAGCGAAGACCGCTATGTCGACAATCATTTCCAGCTCGACGCCAGCGTGAAGTTCAAGCTGAACAAGAATATCCGGTTGTTCGCCGAATGGATCAATATCAACAATGCCAAATATTTCGCCTATCAGAATTTCGATACGCGCAAGCGGCTGTTGCAATATGAAGAATATGGCTCGACCTTCAAATTTGGCGCAAAGATAACGATGTGATGAAAAATATATTCTCCCCTCTGCTGCTCGGCAGCCTCGCTCTGTCCGGTTGCGCAACCCCCTCCGGTACGGTCTCTTCAGCGCCGACGCTCGAACTGACGGCCGACGCGGAAACCGTTCCGGTCGGCACCGTCAACCGCGATGCAGCCGACGATCCGGCGATCTGGCGCAATGCCGGGGACCCGGCAAACAGCCTGATCATCGGGACCGACAAGCGCGCCGGTCTCTATGTCTACGGTCTGGATGGCAGCAAGAAATCCTTCCTGCCGGAAGGCGAGCTGAACAATGTCGATCTGCGCGAAGTCATGATCGGCGGCGAGAAGACCGTGCTGGTCGGCGCGAGCATCCGCAACGACCGCGCCAACGCGCATATCGGTCTCTACCGGCTCGATCCCGAATCCGCGGAACTGACTTTGCTGGGCAAATATCCGGCCGGTCCCGGCGAAGCTTATGGTTTCTGCTTCGGTCAGGACAGCGGCGGAGAAATCTTTGCCTATATGATCGAGAAAAGCGGTTTCGTCCGCGAGATCACCCTCGCCTTTGACGGCAGCACACCGAGCGCCCGTATCACGCGCGAATATAAGCTGGCGACCCAGCCGGAGGGCTGCGTCGTCGATGACCGCACGGGTCGGCTTTATGTGGGCGAGGAAAATAGCGGCATATGGCTGTTCGATCTGAACGCCGACAATTTCGAGCCGCGGCGCTTTGCCAATATCAACGGCAAAGAACTGGTCGCCGATGTTGAAGGACTGGCACTCGCGCCAAGCGGAGAAACCGGCGGCTATCTGGTCGCCTCCAGCCAAGGCGACAATGCCTATGTCCTCTATGACCTGATCACAGGCGCCTATGTGAACCGCTTCCGGCTGGTCGATGGCACAATCGACGGCACGTCGGAAACGGACGGGATCGAAGTCATATTGGGTGACTTTGGGCCGGCCTATCCCGAAGGGCTGATGGTGATGCAGGATGGCGAAAACGAAGGCGGCACGCAGAATTTCAAGCTGGTCAGCTGGTCGAAGATCAAGGCTGCGGTCGCGCCACAATATTGATGAATGGAACGGAAGGGAGCGTCGCCGCGGCCTCTCTTCCGTCATCCCGTCAAAACTGCTTTCCTACAGTCGACCCTATCCTCTATCTTCCGGCCTGTCCTTCGCCATGCGCGGGACAGGCTCTTTGACATTTGAACGGAAGGAGGATGCTCACACGACCTTTGAAACTCCGCGCACCCGGGCGGAAAATCCAAAGGTTACACTAGGCGCCGGCATGGCGGCCGGAAAATGGCAGAAACCTGAGCCTTCCAGGCAAAGGTCACAGAAAATAAAATTATTGGACCTTGTAAAGTTCGGCCTGGGCCTAGCCCCGGCCGATCAACGCCATTGCCATATTGTCGGCGACATCTGAATCCGGAAGTTTTTGTGCCGCGCTCTGTTCCCAGATCTCGGTCAGCCGCTGTGGAATCATCGCGACCCGGCGATTGACTTCCTTGACGTCGCCATCGCCAAGATATTCCAGGCCGACGCTGATGATGCCGCCGGAGTTGATGACATAATCCGGCGCGAACAGGATGTTGCGGTCGAAGATTCGCTGGCCGTCTTCGGGAGTCGCCAGCTGGTTGTTGGCGCCACCGGCAACGATCGGAACATTGAGATGGGCGATAGAGACTTTATCCAGTATCGCGCCCAAGGCATTGGGACTAAAGACATCTGCCTCGACCCGCATGACCTCGTCGAGGCCGACGACCGTTGCGCCGATTTCCTTTGCCAGCGCTGCTGCATGGTCCTTGTTGATATCGGCGATGCTCAGCTTGGCGCCATCCTTGGCGAGCAGACGGGCAAGACCGCCGCCGACGCTGCCGACGCCCTGGATCGCGACATGGACGCCGTCCATGGATTCGCGGCCCAACTTGTGCGCCACTGCGGCCTTCACGCCGAGATAGACGCCCATCGCGGTAAAGGGTCCGGGATCGCCACCGGCTTCGCCGCTGTTGCTGACCGGCAGGCCGGAGACATATTTGGTTTCCTTGGTCAGCGCGACCATATCCGCAGCGGTGATTCCGACATCTTCTGCGGTGACATATTGGCCGCCGAGCGACTCGATCATCCGGCCGAAAGCGGCGAGCATTTCCGGCGTCTTCGTCCGGTTGCGGTCGGCAAGAATCACTGCCTTGCCACCGCCCAGTGGCAGGCCGGCCATGGCGTTCTTGAAGCTCATGCCGCGCGACAGGCGCAGCGCGTCGGTTACTGCGGTTTCGCGGTTTTCGTAGTGCCAGAAGCGCGTACCGCCGGCACCGGGGCCGAGATGGGTGCTGTGCAGCGCGATAATCGCGCTGAGGCCAGTCGCCGCGTCGTGGAAAAAATGGACCGCTTCATGGTCATCAAAATCCGGCAAGTCCCACATCACGCTCATGGCGGTTATCCCTGGCAATTGGAGTAATTAAATATCCCATAGCTGTAATTTAATTACAAATAAAGAAAGACTTTGCAGCCCGGCCATGTGGTGATGGCCTGGTAACGCATCGTCGTCTTCAGGGAAAATGGGGCGATCGAGGGGTCTCGAACCCCCGACCTCCGGTACCACAAACCGGCGCTCTAACCAACTGAGCTACGATCGCCACAAGCCGCGCACTATATAGCCGCATTGCGATGGGGTCCATAGGGATAGGCGGTGGCAATCGTCAAGCATTTAGCGGGGCAATCTGGAATTAAAACGCATCGCCACGCTGGCGGTGGACCAGCCGGGCTGGTTGCCGCGCCGCGTCGATCAGGGCGCGCTCCTCGACCAGCGCGCTTTGCATCTCGACCGCGAGATCGACGCGGAACCAGCGGGTGGTTAGCTTGACCTGGCTCTGGACTTGGGACGTCGCGCCGAGGCTCGCCGGATAGGATTGTGCCCAGAAATCATTGAGGCTGCCATATCCCAGTTCCGGCCGCCGCCCGAGAAACTGGCGGGCGGGTGTCAGGTCGGACGGCAGCGCGCCGAGCATGGCCAGCAATATCGCCTGCTCCGGCCGCAGCGTGTTGATATTGATCGGCGAAAGATCGGTGGTCGGAAGTGCGCAGAGCCACGGCGCGAGGCGGACATAGACATCATCGGTCACACCCTTGATTGTCCGCAACTCACTGATGTCGACGATCAATGCGTTGGCCGTGCGGTAGGGGCTTTCCTGCTGCAGATAATATTGATCCTCCGCACCCCGCGGTGCTGCGACCATATCGCTGTCGATCCAGTCCGCGACCGAGGCGGCAATATCGGCGGCATCGCCGTCCAATATGCCCAGCATGACCATCAGCCGCGAAAATTGCGCCAGACCTTCCGGCCTTGCCGTCAGGATGTCCTGCTGCTGCGTGACGAGGCTGTTGATATTGAAACAATTGCCGCCGTCGGTGAGCGATGCCGTGATGATCCCGCCGGGCACGGGAAAGCTCTGCTCCTTGCCGTTCCAGCCACCGACATTGATCGTCCGGCCAGGCGATAGCGATACGATCTCTTCGGCGGAACGCATGCCGATCGATTCCGCGGCTATCAGATAGGCCTTGGCCTGTGACAGTTCCCGCGCGTTGGAGGCCAGTTTGGTCGCGCCAGCCAGCCGGTCAATCCCGTGCGCCGCCAGTATCGCGATCACGGCGACCAGCAACAGAACCGTCAGCAACGCTGCTCCTCGCTCCCTTCCGGTTCCTATCTCCCGAACTTCGCTCACAAATAGCCCGCCCCGACCAGGAACAGATGGCGATAATCGCGTCCCTGCTGCTCGAACCGGATCTCGATCGCCCTTGGCAGGTCTGCCAGCCGCTCGGTTGCCCAGCGGTCGGACCATATTCCGCGCTTGTCGCGAAAGCGGAGCTCCAGCGCATCGATGTCCGAGATCAGAACCGCCGGCTGATCAATCGACCCGCCATCGGTCATCCGGTATCGCCAGCGCTCCAGATTGCCGTCCCTCAGACGATATTCAACCCGTTCCAGGTTCGATCGCGCCTGACCGTTGATATTGCTCTGGCCACCCCGCGTGAATTTCAGAAAGGCCGTCTCGGCTCCGCCGGTCTCGCTGGCAAAAGCCGGCATCCGGTCGCCGCGATCGTCGCGGTAGGTTCGCGGCAAGGCCTGGCTAAGGTCAGCCTCCATCAGCGAGACGAACCGCTGCATTTCCGCCATCTGCCCCAGATTCTCTGCGGTTATCTCGTCGCTGTCGACAGCCGAGCGCAGCATGATCACCCCGGCAACCGAGAGCATCGCGAAAATGAACAGCGCGACCATCATCTCGACCAGAGTGAAGCCGTTGCGATCACGGGAATTGGCAGGAATTTTGTCCATCGTCCTCGCTTATATTCAGGCTGGCCTGAACCGCAAACAGCGGTTGCGATCAACAGGGATTCATTTATCGTGACCAGCGATAGTTAGACAGGATTTTGGACGTTCCTATGACAGAAGCCAATAACACGTCGGCTGACTATCTCTCCGCGTCGGGACGCGTGCGGCGCTATCCACGCAAGGAAATCGAACTGTGTCTGCTGAAAAACTTCCTCAGCCCTGCTGAATGTGACCGGCTCATTACGCTGATCGACGAACGCCGCCACCCTTCGACCATTGCCGACCCCAATGGAGACGATTATTTCCGCACCAGCGAAACCTGTGATCTCGATCATTCGGACGAGTTTGTCGCCGGAATTGATGCCAAAATCTGCGAGCTAGCCGATATCGATCCCCAGTTTGGCGAACCCTTGCAAGGTCAGCGCTATGCTGTCGGGCAAGAGTTCAAACCCCACACGGATTTTTTCGACCCGCATGGTCAGGATTACAATCAATATTGTTCGCTATCGGGGCAACGCACATGGACATTCATGATTTATCTCAACGAACCGGCGGCGGGTGGCGCGACCCGTTTTCCGCAGTTCAAAAAGAGCTTTACGCCTGAAACCGGGACCCTTTTGTGCTGGAACAACCGCAATGAGGACGGTAGCGTCAACAGCTGGACACTCCATCACGGCATGAAGGTTCGGAGCGGCACAAAATATGTGATTACCAAATGGTACCGCGAGAAACCCTGGCCGTGGAGCGGATGATATGAAGCTTCTTCAATATAGGCCCGGCCCCGGCATGATGGTTTCTGCTGCCTTCATCGGGCCGGGTACCGTCACCGCTTGCACATTGGCTGGGGCAAATTTCGGCTTTGCGCTGCTCTGGGCTCTACTCTTTGCCACCATAACCACCATCATCCTCCAGTCCTTTGCTGTCCGCATTGCTCTGGTCACACAGCTGGGGTTAGCGGAAGCGATGATGCAGACGATAACTTCACCCATTGTGCGAGCCTTGGCGGCGTTGCTGCTGATCTCCGCGCTGGTGCTGGGCAATGCTGCCTACGAGGCCGGGAATATGGCAGGCGCTGCGCTCGGGCTGGAAGCCATAAATGGCGCGCCGCTTTCCTTGGGAACGACACCGATCATTCTGACGATAGCGCTTTTTGCGGCAACCATGCTGATATTCTCCAAACCCAAGTGGATAGAGAAGATATTGATATTCATGGTTTTGATGATGAGCACAGCCTTCGTACTGACCTTTCTCCTCATCCAGCCGGATCTCGGGGCTTTGCTGCGTGGCTTTGTCCCATCGATTCCGGATGGCGGCCTGATGACTGCTATCGCGCTGATCGGCACCACAATCGTGCCCTATAACCTGTTTCTCCATGCCGCTAGCGCGCGTGAGCACTGGCGTGAAGGGCAATTGCCGGAAGCCCAGCTGGACAATGCAATCTCAATCGGCGTCGGTGGACTGGTGTCCATGGCGATATTGGCGACCGCCGCAGCCAGCCTTTTCGGCAGCGGTGAAACAATCACCAATGCGATGGACATGGCCCAGCAACTTACCCCCCTGTTCGGCAGTCTGGCCACGATCACTCTCGGCGTTGGTTTTTTCGCAGCGGGATTGACCTCCGCCATCACCGCCCCACTGGCGACCGGCTATATCGTGCAAGAGATTTTCGGCTCTTCAAATTCGCGCACACCGTTTCGTATCGGCGCACTGATAGTCATCATATTCGGCGCGTTTGCCGCGTTGCTGGGATACCGGCCTGTCGAACTTATATTTGTTGCCCAGATTGCCAACGGGCTGCTGCTACCGATCGTCGCAGTCTTTCTGCTGAAGCTCGCGAATGACAAAAAATTGCTTGGAAATGATGCGAATGGTCTCAAATCCAATATTCTCGGGATTGCCATTTTGTTGGTGACCACAGCCTTGGGCTTCCGGTTGATCGCCCGTGCGCTAGGGTTCTGGCCATGAAACAGATAATTGATCTCAACGCCGATCTCGGCGAAGACGAAAGCCCTGCGGGCATTGCGCGCGATATCGCGATTATGGACATCATCTCGAGTTGCAACATCGCTTGTGGTGGCCACGCCGGATCGCCAGCGACCATGCAAATAATGCTGGAAGCGGCAAAGTCCAAAGGCGTCGCCGCAGGTGCCCATCCTTCCTATCCGGATCGTGAAAGGTTCGGCCGGGCGTCGATCGATATCTCATTGGAGGAACTGGAGGCCAGTCTGATCGAGCAATTTGACCAGATCCGGACCTTGGCGGCAGATAGCAGCACATCGCTGCCTCACATGAAACCGCACGGCGCGCTGTACAATGATGCACAGGATGACCCGGAACTTTCCCACCTTCTGGTCGGATTGGCGGAAAAGGCTGGCGTGGCGATTGTCGGCATGGCCGGGTCGGTCCTTCATAAAACAGCCAAAGCCAGACATATCGAATTTATATCGGAAGCGTTTATCGACCGACAATATACCGACCAAGGCAGACTGGTGCCTCGCAGGGAGACAGGTGCGGTGATCTCCTCCGAGGAGGAACGTATCCGTCAGGGCCTTTCACTGGCCCGGGGCGACCTGCTCGTGGCGCGCGACGGCGCAAAATTGCAGGTCGAAGCGCAGACGCTTTGCCTCCACTCCGATAGTGATGGCGCGCTGGAAACCGCCAAACAGATGCGGCAGGCGCTGGAGCTGGCAGGCATTGCAATCGGACCGGTCGGACGGTGACGAAACAGGACCCGGAAATCCATGTCTGCGATGACTGGGTCAGCATCGCCTTTGCCGACCGGAACATGGTCCTGGCGGCGCAGCATGCGCTATCTACCGGCGACCACTGGGCCGAAATTGTGCCCGGCATCAATACTGTTGCGGTGCAATTCGACCCTGCCCTGACATCGCCTGAAGATGCTTCCAACATCGTGCGGGACCAGCTGACAAATGCGGGCAAGTTCGACACGAATTTGCGCCCGGAAATGGTAATTCCTGTCTGTTATGATCCGCAAATGGCACCGGATCGGCAATTTGTGGCAAAGAAACTCGGTATCGCGACAGAAGCGCTGCCGTCTTGGCACACCTCCCATGCTTTTGACGTGGCAATGATCGGCTTCATGCCCGGTTTTGCTTATCTTGAGGCGCACAGCCCAATCCCGTCCCTCGGTCGGCTGTCCGAGCCGCGGCAACTGGTTCCTGCAGGATCAATCGGCATCATCGGCCGCCAAAGCTGCATTTATTCCTTCGATAGTCCGGGTGGTTGGCCAATAATAGGTCGGACGCCGCTATCATTATTCAATGCCGCGACTAGTCCGCCGGCCCTTCTGTCAGCGGGCCAATCCGTTCGTTTCGAAGCCATTTCGAAGGATGAATTTAATGATCGGGCCGCGGAGGAGCAATTGTGAGCATCACGGTTCTGAAAGCCGGTCTGCAAACTACATTGCAGGGCACACCCTATACCGGACACCGGCATATCGGAATGCCCGCTGCCGGCGCTGCCGATTGCCTGTCCCTGGCGCTCGCGAACTTTCTGGTCGGCAAGGAATATTGGTCGGTAGCGATTGAAATAGCCCTGACCGATGCCGAGTTTGCGATCAACGAACCATGTCTCGTCGGAGTGGTGGGCGGCGCAAAATATGTGCGGGTAAATGGCATCGAGAAACCCCAGCACAAAACATTGAAAGTCTTTGCCGGAGACGAGTTGCATATTGGACCTAGCGGCGCGGGTTGCCGCACCTATTTGGCCATATCTGCAGAAATTCAGGCTGACGGGTTGCTGGACGGTCAGTCGACCTATCTCGCTGCCGGTCTCGGCGGCTTCCGGGGAAGAGCGTTGAAAACAGGTGACATCCTTGCTTTTTCGCAGCCTCCTCTACTCGTCGAGCAAGAGCGCGCAACACCGGACAATCTTCAGCCCCACTATAGCGATGACTTTGTGTTGCGGATCACGCCGGGGCCAGAATCGGATGACGTGGACCAGATGGCGATTGATGATCTCTGTCGCGCCCCTTTTTCCGTCGGAAAGCGCGCCAACCGTATGGGGTTGGCTCTGACGGGTTCAGATATCAGGGCAAGTCAGTCATCCAATATGCCGAGCGCTGCCGTGTTTCCCGGCACAATACAACTGCCGCCAAGCGGCCAGCCCTATCTTCTTGGTCCCGATGCGCAAACAACCGGCGGATATCCGAGGATTGCGCAAGTTATCCGGGCGGATCGCCATTTGATCGGCCAAATGGGTCCGGGTTCACGGGTTCAGTTCGTGCAAACCACCACGACGCGAGCCACGGAAATATACCGGGAAAAGCTTTCCCGGTTATCTCCATGGCTGGGCCCAATAAGATTGTGGTGATTAATCCAGGCCGCAAGCCGACCTGAACAAAGTTTAGCTCTTTTTGAGCGAAAGACCGCCAAAGCGCTTGTTGAAGCGAGCCACCTGGCCACCTTGATCGAGCAGACGCTGGTTGCCGCCGGTCCATGCAGGGTGCGATGAAGGATCGATATCCAGTTGCAGCGTGTCGCCTTCCTTGCCCCAGGTAGAGCGGGTTTCGAACACGGTGCCGTCGGTCATCTGGACCTTGATCATGTGGTAATCGGGATGCGTATCGGTTTTCATTTTCGGCTCCTAAACGGGCTGGTTTCCGACCAGGCCCAAAGCGAATATAATTGATGGAAGCGGCGCATTAACCGCCGAATGGTAAAAGGGCAAGATTCTTTTGCAAAAGCCTAGGCCGACGGCGGATCAGCGATCATAGCGGTAAAGTTCGCTTCGGCTGCCAATTTGTCGCCAATCATGGCTTGCCCGGAAAATTTGCATACACGCGCGCGCTTTTGTTCAAATTTCACATTCAAAGACAGCAAACAGCCCGGTTCTACGGGCTGCCGAAACTTCGCGCCGTCAATTGCCATGAAATAGACGAGCTTACCCGAGCCGACCATGTCAAAGCTTTCCATGGCAAGGACACCGGCGGCCTGGGCCAATGCTTCAACAATCATAACGCCGGGCATAATCGGCCGGCCCGGGAAATGCCCCTGAAAAAAACCTTCGTTCATCGTGACAGCCTTGACCGCCCGGATGGACTCATCCTTCACGAGTTCTTCCACCCGGTCGACCAGAAGCATGGGGTAGCGGTGCGGAAGCACCGCCATCACCCTGGTTACATCATAGTTGAGTGTTTCCGACATCGACAGTCAACTACCGGCTAGCGGGCTGAGCCGCTGGCGGAGTCTGCTGCTGCTGTTGTGCTGCCTGACTACGGGCACTCGCTACCAACAATTGCTGCAATTGCTGATGAAGCGCAACGGTGTTGCGCTGCGGCTGCCAATCCGCCGGTGGCGTGGTGGTTACAGTCGGAACTCTTGTGTCGAGAACAGCTGTAATATCATTGGTTACATCGGCCTGCGGTGGGGCATAGAGAAACGCATCGCGGCTCAGAATAACGGCGATTTTCTTGTTCGTGACCACTTGCTGTTGGGCGTTGGAATATTCGTTAAAAATACTCTCCACCGCAAACATCTGGGCTTTGATTGCCGGGGTTTGCAGTTTCTGAATTTCGTTTTCTTCCGTTTCGATGCTCTTCAGTACCGGGCTATTGGATCTCACAGCCGCATCGAGTTCTTCCTGTGTCAGCTGCTTGTTATTGTCCGTATCCAGCTGCGCGCGCAAACCGTTCAGCGTTTTGTTGCGCGCGTCAATCTGATCAAAATAGGACTTATATTGCGTTCCGATCTGCGAATAGGCAGCCGAAAAGGCTTTAGTCTTGGCAATGGCAAGCATCGGGTCAGCGGTGGCAATACCGGAAACTTGAGCGCTCGCAACGGACGCATAGGTCAACGGCAAAGCAGTCACGGCCAATAGGGTCAAAGCTTTTTTGAATAAACGTGTCATCAGAATTGTGTTCCTACGTTAAATGTGAATAATTTCGTGTCATCGCCCGGTTCTTTCAACAGGGCCTTGGCTATATCGATCCGGAACGGACCAAATGGCGAATTCCAGTTTACGCCGAAACCTACTGACAGGCGCGGACTAGGTGAGTCGCCGAAAAAACGCTCCGTGAAGCTGGTTGCGATCGGGTTGGCACTGCCGCTTGCGTCAACGGCATCGAATGTTGTTATAGCTTCGCCATTGGCGTTGGTTGTCAAATACAGCGGCAGAGTTTCCACTACAGGATTATTGTTGGCATCCAGAACCGGATCGCCAGCAGCATCAAGTACTGCACGTGATCCAAAGCTTTGCGTTTGAGCATCCGTAAGCAGCAACGGCTGAACCACATTGAATACCGCGCCTACGTCGACAAATATCGAGGGCCGCAAGCCGAGCTCTCGCGCGCCGGATCCGAGCGGAATTTCAAGCTCTGCCCGGCCGAGATAATAGGCTCGTCCCCCGATCGCGTCATCGGTCTGGCGGCCGTCGGCTGCTTCCACAATCTGGTTGATCGGATTGCCATTGGTGTCCAGCCCCGGGATTGTCGAAGAACGCACGACACGTGGTCCGACACCGCGAATATCAAAGCCGCGCATTTGCGGTTCACCGAGGAAAAAGCGGTCGGTCAGGCGTACATCATCGATGCCATCCGCTTCGCTACCCCGGTCTTCCAACGGATGGATATATCCGCCTTCGGCAGTCAGGTTGAAAACAAAATCGCCCAGAACGCGCCAGTGCTTGGAAGCATTCAAACGGCCACGAAGATATTTCACGCTGCCACCCAAACCGGCAAAGTCAACGCTACCGACAACGGACTGACCGCGGGTTGGCCGAATACGGCTATCCCGGTCATCGTAGATCAGCGAAGCGCCAATAGATGAGGTCGTTCGATTGCCCAGAGCATCGCAAAGAAAGCGGCCGGCCTGGATCGGGTCGCAAACGTCATCCGGACTGTTGCCCCGAATACCGTCACCATTGCTGTCCGAGAAATAGAGGCTTGGTTCCAGCGTCACGTCATCTTGGCTCAGGCCATAGCGCAAAGACGCCGACAGATATTCGGTAATGGGAACACCCGCACGGATCTGGAAACCAGTCGTCAGCTGTTCAAATGTTGTTTCGCGCTCGTTGTTGACGAAGTTGAAGCTGTTCAAGTCGCGACGGAATACGTCCGCACCGACAGCAATATTGCGGTCGAAAAGATACGGCTCGGTAAAACCGAGTTCGATCGATTGCGAATATCGGGAATAGCTTGCGCTTGCACGAAGCTCCTGCCCCTTGCCACGGAAATTCCGCTGCCGCACAGAGGCCTGGAGAATGAAGTTTTCGACACTGGAAAAACCGGCAGAAAGCTGGAGTTCGCCAGTGGCTCGCTCTTCAACATTTGCTTCCAATATGATGCGGTCGGGCGCGCTTCCCTGTTTCTGTTCAATTTCCAGATCTTCCTGGAAAAATCCCAGCGACTTGATCCGGTTGGCGGAACGCTTGACCTGGAAACTGTTGAACGCATCGCCTTCATTCAGACGGAATTCCCGGCGGACAACCTTGTCCTGGGTCAGGGTATTGCCGTTGATGTCTATCCGTTCGACATAGACCCGGTCACTCTCCGCGACCTGGAAAAGGATATCCATGGTCAGCGTTTCTTTGTTCCGCGTGAACTGGGGACGGACATCGGCAAACGCATAACCGAACAAGCCGGCCGTTTCGGAGAGGCGTTCGACCGTGTCTTCAACCTGTTTCGCGTTGTAGAAATCGCCGGTTTCCATCGGCAGTTGCGGCGTCAGAAACTCTGCCGTGAAATCGCGAATATCGCTTTCGACCGAAACTTCGCCGAACTTGTACCGCTCGCCTTCTTCAACGACATAGGTGATGATAAAATCGCGTTTGTCGGGGGTGAGTTCTGCCACAGCGGAAATCACGCGGAAATCGGCATAGCCTTCCGTCAGATAGAATTGACGAAGCTTCTGCTGGTCAAAAGCCAGCCGATCCGGATCATAGGTGTCACTGGAACTGAAAAAACGGTAGAAGCGCGACTGCTTTGTCACCATTTCGCCGCGCAGCTTGCCGTCAGAAAATTCTTCGTTGCCAAGAATATTGATCTGCTGGACTTTGGACTTGGGGCCTTCGTTGATTTCGAAGACTATATCGACCCGGTTCTGATCGAGTTGAACCATCTTCGGCTCGACATTCGCGGCAAACCGGCCTTTGCGCTTATATAATTCTATAATGCGGGCGACGTCGGCGCGGACTTTTGAACGGGTGAATATCTGTCGCGGAGCCAGCCGGATTTCAGGATATATCTTGTCTTCCTTGATCCGCTTGTTGCCCTCGAGCAATATCCGGTTGATTACCGGATTCTCGACAACTTCGATAACCACAGCACCCTGATTGTTCCGGATACTGACATCCTTGAACAATTCGGTTTCGAAAAGATCCTTGAGTGCCTGGTCGGCCGATTCCTGGGTATAGGTCTGGCCAACCCGCAATTGCATATAGGAGAGGACCGTGGTCGGCTCCAGTCGCTGGGCGCCATTAACGACGATGGAGCGTATCGTATCCGCAGCCGGAGCGGCTGGTTCGGCTTGCGCCGTCTCCTGCGCCTGTGAAGGAACAGCTATACCACCCAGAATGGTACCGCACATTAATAAGGGCATTAGCCGCTTCTTATGATTCACAGACACACTCGCTTTCACACCATAAACCAAAAAATAAGATGAAATTGATTCCAATATATCAACTTCGCGAACCCCCTGCCCCAATGCAGCGCTTCAATCAATGGCCAATCAGCCGGAGATAGCCCGGAACAGGCCAAATGACGATAAATCGTTGAATGTCACCACCAGCATGAACACCATGACCAAGGCAAAGCCGGAACGGAACGCCCATTCCTGTATCCTCGGGCTGGCGGGCTTCCTCCGAACCGCTTCCAATGCATAGAACATCAAATGCCCTCCATCGAGCATCGGGATTGGCAGGAGGTTGATGAACCCCAAGTTAATTGAAATCAGGGCGACAAAAAGAATGAAGCTTTCCAGGCCCATCTTGAACTGTTCACCGGAGACCTGAGCAATTTTGAGCGGCCCGCCGAGCTCCTTGATGGAACGCTTGCCGGTAATCACCTGACCGAGTGTGGTGACGATTTGGTCGACGATCCCGATCGTTTTTTCTACCGCAACGGCTGGCGCTTCAAGCGGAGTAACCTCTCGCCATTCGACTTTGCTCGATGACATGCCCAGCATACCGAGCCGATATTCGTTGCCGAACCGGTCCTTCATCATATGGACGCCGATCGTGGCCTGTTTTGCAATGCGCTGACCATCCCGCTCATAGACGATTTCGACATTCTGGTCGGGAATCATGATCATTTTCTGCCGCAGGTCCTCGAACAGATCAATCTCATCCCCGTCGACCGATACGATCCGGTCACCCGGCTTCATGCCGATCGCGGCGGCGGTTGAATTGGGAGCAATTGCATCTGCGACCGGCAGCGTTGCGCTGGTGCCATAGGCGATGACGAAACCCATGATGATCAATATGGCAAAGATGAAATTGATCGCCGGCCCGGCGAACACTATCGCCGCGCGCTGCCAGAGGGATTTGGACTGGAAGGTCTGATTGCGCTCTGCCGCCGGCATATTGAGCCATTCTTTGCTCTTCGCCCCCGCGGGGTCCATATCACCGGCAAACTGGACATAGCCACCTAACGGCAACAGGCCGATTTTCCAGCGTGTCCCGCGCTTGTCGGTCCATCCGGCAATTTCCTTGCCGAAACCGATCGAAAAAGTCTCCGCCTTCACGCCACACCAGCGTCCAACCAGATAATGCCCCATTTCGTGCACGAACACGAGCACGCCAATAACAATGAGAAACGCCACAAGCGTCAGCAATATACCGGGGTTATCCGTCAAACCTTCAATTCCTCGACCAGTTGCTCGGTCCGAACGCGCGTTTCTTTGTCTATCGCAAAAATATCCGCCAATGCGTTCGGGTCCGGCGGGCTATAACTATCTAGTAGCCGCGATACAATCTCCGTGATGTCCAGAAACTGAACCGCTTGATCCAGGAACGCGGCGACAGCGACTTCGTTGGCGGCATTGAGCATCGCGGGTTGAGCCCCCCCGGCCATTATGGCCGCCCTGGCTATTTTCGTGGCCGGGAAACGATTTTCGTCAGGTTGCTCGAAATCCAGCCGGCCGATCGCCGCCAAGTTGAGTGGCTCGCAATTGGTCGTCATGCGGTCCGGCCATGCCAGAGCATTGGCAATTGGTATCCGCATGTCCGGAGAGCCCAACTGCGCTAGCGTAGAACGGTCATGATATTCGACCATTGAGTGGATAACGGACTGCGGATGAACCAATATTTCGATATTTTCGAGTCCGACAGGAAACAGATGATGGGCCTCTATCAGTTCCAGCCCCTTGTTCATCATAGTCGCGCTGTCGACAGATATTTTGGCCCCCATGTCCCAGTTGGGATGGGCAACCGCCTGTTCGGGCGTGACATTCGCCATCTGCTCGCGCGTCCATGTGCGAAACGGTCCACCGCTGGCGGTCAGGGTGATTTTGCGGACCTGATCAATACGCCCGCCCTGCAGCGCCTGGAATATCGCATTATGTTCTGAATCGACGGGGAGCAATGTTGCACCCGCCTTCCGGGCCTCGGCAATCATCAAGGCGCCAGCCGAGACCAGCGCCTCCTTGTTGGCGAGCGCCACCGTTTTTCCACAGCGCAGGGCGGCTAGTGTTGGCGGCAGCCCTGCACACCCAACAATCGCGGCCATCGTCCAGTCTGCGCCGAGAGCCGCAGCGGCAATGAGGGCTTCCGTTCCACTTGCCACATCAATCGCGGTCCCCGCCAATTGTTGCTTCAGTTCGGCATAGGCTTCTTCGTCGGCAACAACGGCGATCTGTGCGGAAAATTCCCGCGCCAGCGCAGCGAGCTGCGCAGCATTGCCGTTGGCGGTCAAGGCAATGATATTATATTCGTCCGGATTCTGGCGAACAAGATCCAGCGTCGACAGGCCAACCGACCCTGTCGCGCCGAAGATCGAAATCGATTTCGTCATGACAGCGTTGGCCAGTTTCCGACGAGCATGATCATCGCGACGACTGGCGCAACGGGAATCAGTCCGTCGAGCCGGTCCATCACCCCACCATGGCCGGGAAATATCGTTCCGCTGTCTTTTGCTCCTGCTTTTCGTTTGAGCCAGCTCTCGAACAAATCTCCCATCTGCGCCAATACAGCCAGAGGGAGGCTGAGCAGCACCAGATAGAAGGGCAGTCCCCAATAGACATGCAGCACAAAACTCAGCGCAGCTGTCAAAAGCACACCACCGATCAGTCCGGCCCAGGTCTTGTTGGGGCTATATTGCGGCGCCAGCTTCGGTCCCCCGATGGCCCGTCCGGAAAAATAGGCGCCGATATCGGTCGCCCAGACGAGAGCAAGCGTCCACAGCATGATCAGGATTCCGCCGTCGATGTCCCGCAGATAGAGGATAGCCAGCGCTGGCAGGCCAGCATAGATCACACCGGCCGCGAGCCGGATCGAGCGGTCAAACACGGCCACAAACATCGCAGCTCCAAACACAAGGCCAAGCGCCAGAAATGAGGCCCCCGCGGCCCAGGGCGACATAATAGCCAAAGGAACGGATAGCGCATACATGGCCAGCAGGCGTTTCTCACGGCGACCGGCAAGCCCTGCCCACTCACTCATGATACCAAGTGCCATGAGCACGACCAACAACCAGAGGAATATGCCGCCGAAATATCCTGCCAGCAGCGCCGTCCCGATTAGCAGGGCGCCTACGATAACGCGGGTTTGCAATTCATTGGCTTTGTCGGGCGCTGGAGCAGCGGGCTCAACCATGCTCACCGCCCACCGAAGCGGCGTTCGCGTTCGCCAAAAGACTGCAACGCCTTTTCGAGCTCGGCCTTGTCGAAATCCGGCCAGAGCGTGTCGGTAAAATAAAGTTCCGAATAGGCTGCCTGCCACAATAGAAAATTGGACAGGCGCAGCTCGCCGGAGGTGCGGATTAACAGATCCAGCGGCGGCAAGTCTGCCGTATCCAGCGCGCCAGAGATATGATCCAGTTCGATCGCAGCCGGCTCGAGCTCGCCTTGTTTCGCTTGGTCGGCAATGTGCCGAACCGCGCGGAGCATCTCATCCTGCGCACCATAATTGAGCGCCACCGCCAGCGTCATCCTGCTATTCCCGGCCGTTTTTTCGATCGCATTGTCAATCATGGCAACAATATCGGAATCCAGAGCTTTGTAATTGCCGATGACCTTCAACCGCACGCCGTTTTCGACAAATTCATCGATGTCCGACTGGATATATTGTCGCAGCAACCCCATCAGATCGCTGATCTCTTCTTCCGGCCGGTTCCAGTTTTCGGATGAAAAAGCATAGAGCGTCATAGCCTCCACGCCCATTTCTCCGGCCACGCGGACGATATTGCGAACCGCTTCGACGCCTTTCTTGTGGCCAAGGGCGCGCGGCAGATGCTTGCGCTTGGCCCACCGTCCGTTGCCGTCCATGATGATGGCAATATGACGAGCCCCATAGGTGGGGTCTGAAATTCCGGCGGTGTCTTGCATCGGGTCTCCGGAACCGCTCTTGGAACGCAAAAGCTTCACTGGGTCAGGATTTCCCGCTCTTTGGCTTCAGAAAGCTTGTCGGCCTCAGCAATCATTTCATCGGTCAGTTTCTGGACCTCGGTCTCGAGCCGCTTCTTGTCATCCTCGCTGATTTCTTTTTTGCTTTCGTCAGCCTTGAGGTCATCCATACCGTCGCGCCGAACATTGCGAATGGCGATGCGTGCTTTCTCGGCAAATTGACCGGTCAACTTCGCCAGATCCTTGCGACGCTCTTCCGTCAAATCCGGAATTGGAAGCCGGATGTTGGTACCATCAACCATGGGGTTCAACCCGAGATTGGCAGAACGGATTGCTTTCTCGACGGGCTGAATATTCCCTTTATCCCATACCTGAACGGACAGCATGCGCGGTTCCGGTACCGAAACGGTAGCCACCTGGTTCAACGGCATGTTGGATCCGTATACCTCCACCGTAATCGTATCCAGCAGGGCAATATTTGCCCGGCCGGTCCGAAGTCCGCTCAAATCATGTTTAAGCGCCTCCAGGGTGCTATTCATTCTCTTTTCCAGATCGGCTTTGTTGTATTTTGCCATTGCTGTTTCCCCTAAATAGCTATTCGGTTGTTCCGACCATGGTCGCGGTCCCACCGCCACCCAATACAGTCGCGAGATTGCCCTGCTCCCGGATCGAGAAGACAACGATCGGTATCTTGTTTTCCCGGCACAGCGCTACAGCGCTGGCATCCATGACCTTCAGATTGTCGCTCAGAACCTGATCAAAGCTCAATTCGTCATAGCGAGTGGCATCGGGATCAAGCTTCGGATCGGCGTCGTAGACACCGTCTACACTGGTACCCTTGAAAAGGGCCTCACAACCCATTTCGGCGGCCCGCAACGCAGCGGCGGTATCGGTTGTAAAATACGGATTACCGGTTCCTGCGGCAAAAATGACGATCCTGCCTTTTTCCAGATGGCGGACCGCTTTCCGGCGGATGTAGGGCTCGCACACGCTCGCCATAGGGATTGCCGACAGAACCCGTGTATCGCAGCCCATCTGCTCGAGGGCATTCTGGACGGCCAGCGCATTCATCACCGTGGCCAGCATGCCCATGTAATCGGCACTGGTCCGCTCGAAGCCCTTTGCCGCCGCCGCCAGTCCGCGGAAGATATTACCGCCGCCAACCACCAGACAAAGCTCAAATCCTGCCTCTTTCGCGGATTTTACTTCGGTCGCGATGCGATTGACCGTTTCCGGGTCGATACCGAATTCGCTGGAGCCCATCAGAACTTCGCCAGAAAGCTTCAGCAAAATGCGTTTGAACGCGGGTCGTTTCATGCAAATCCTATCCCGCCGGAATCAAAGTCCGGCCCCAAAAACAACAATGGCGCAGACCATAGATAGTCCGCGCCATGCTGCCAAGCGTTACCGCCTGAAATATTCAACCCGCTGCCTGATTAACCGGCAACTGCGGCAGCGACTTCTGCTGCGAAATCATCTTCTTTCTTCTCGATGCCTTCGCCAAGCTGGAAACGGACATATTCCGTGAGCTTGATATCCGCGCCTGCTTCTTTTCCGGCCTGCTCGACAACCTGTGCAATAGGCGTCTTGTTATCCATTACAAAAATCTGGCTAAGCAGCGCATTTTCCTTGGCAAATTTTGCCATTGCACCGTCGACCATTTTCTCGACAATATTTGCCGGCTTGCCGGATTCAGCAGCCTTTTCAGCAGCAATAGCGCGTTCACGCTCAAGCATTTCCTGATCCAGTCCGTCAGCGTTGAGCGCCAGTGGGAATGCAGCAGCAATGTGCATCGCGATCTGCTTGCCGAGCGGCTCCAGAACATCTGCACCCGCAGTGCTTTCCAGAGCAACCAATACGCCGATCTTGCCCATCGAAGGGGTGACCGCATTGTGGATATAGGGAACAACGAGACCGCTCGAGACAGCAACGGTCTTCATCCGGCGAATGGCCTGGTTTTCACCAATGGTCGCGATATTGTTGGTCAGAACTTCCTGAACGGTGCCACCGGCGGGATAAGCCGAAGCCGCCAGCGCCTCTACGTCGTCGCTGTCCATGCCAAGAGCGACCTGCGTCACATTGGCGACAAAACCCTGGAACTGTTCGTTTTTCGCCACGAAGTCCGTTTCGCTGTTCACTTCGACGGCAACGCCCCGGGTGCCTTCGACGGCAACACCGACAAGACCTTCGGCTGCGGTACGGCTGGATTTCTTCTGCGCCGCTGCAAGACCCTTGGTCCGCAGCAAATCAACCGCTGCTTCCACGTCACCATTGGTTTCGTTTAGCGCCTTTTTGCAATCCATCATGCCCGCGCCGGTGCGCTCGCGCAGTTCTTTCACTGCTGCTGCTGTAATAGCCATTATCTGTTCCTCAATTGCTTGATCGGAAAATGTGAAATTGGGGCGACAAAAATGCCGCCCCGGTTATTATTCTTTGCCGTCAATATATGACCGCAGAAAGACGGTTCAAGCTTACGCCTTGTCGTCGTCTTTCTTCGCTGCCGCTTTCTTGGCGGCCGGCTTTTTCGCCGCTGCCTTCTTGGCAGGCGCCTTTTTCTCTTCTTCAGCAGGTGCGTCAGCAGCCGGGGCTTCTGCCGCTGGTGCTTCGTTTGCCGCTATTTCGGCAATATCAGCAACTGCTGCTTCTTCTCCGGATACCATCGCGCTTGCGTTGGCTTCGCTCGAAACAATCTGCTCGACCGGAGGAGCAACCGCTGCACCCAGATCTTCGCCCGCTGCAACCGAAGCGTCCTGGCCGCCCTTGGTGGCTGCTGCAGCAACGGATTCACAGTAGAGGCGAATCGCCCGAGCCGCATCGTCATTGCCGGGAACCGGGAAAGCGATGTTGCTTGGATCAACGTTCGAATCGAGAATTGCGACAACCGGAATACCCAGAACATTGGCTTCCTTGATTGCGAGTTCTTCCTTGTTGGCATCGATCACGAACATGACATCAGGAATGCCGCCCATGTCGCGGATACCGCCAAGCGAAAGTTCCAGCTTGATGTGCTCGCGCGTCATCTGCAGGACTTCTTTCTTGGTAAAGCCAGCGGTGTCACCACCAAGCTGCTCTTCCAAAGTCTTCATCCGGCGGATCGAGTTGGAAATCGTTTTCCAGTTGGTCAGCATGCCGCCGAGCCAGCGATGGTTTACGAAATGCTGGCCGCTTGCGCGGGCTGCTTCAGCGATAGGCTCTTGCGCCTGACGCTTGGTACCGACGAACAGAACCTTGCCGCCAGCCGAAACGGCGTTGGCGATGAAGTCAAGCGCCCGTGCGAACAAGGGCACGCTCTGCGAAAGGTCAAGGATGTGGACGCTGTTGCGGGCGCCGAAGATATATGGTTTCATCTTCGGGTTCCAGCGGTGGGTCTGGTGGCCGAAATGCGCTCCGGCTTCAATCAATTGCTGTAGGGTGACGACAGGGGCCGCCATAATATTTCTCCTTATCCGGTTATGCCTCTGGAAAGCTGAGAACCTCAAACGACCTGAAAGGCCGCTATCGGCACCGGTATGAGTGCTTTCCATGTGGAATGAGCGTGCCGTTAAGGCGAAGCCGAACAAAATGCAACCACATTTTGCGGCACGACAGGAACTTCTCCCGTGACTACCTCGGACGGACGGTCCGGCGACTGGCCAAAACAGTCAAGCGGCCCGGCTTAATACCGCCCCGCTTTTCAAGCCGGACTCTGCTTTGCCACCGGCGCCAGCAATTGCCCGAGTTCTCTAACCAGAAGCGCGGATTGGATCGGCTTGGCCAGATGGGGGGAGCCACCAAATATCGCTGGCCGGTCATCCCTGCTGCGCCCCGAGATCGAAAGAAACGGCGTACCCGCTTGGGACAGCAGCTCGGCGACGGGCGCCGATGTCTCTTTGCCCAGATTGATATCCAGCACTGCCGCATCGCACATCTGATTCTCCAATATCGCAAGCGCGCCCGAAGCCGTTGCTACGGGGCCGAAAATTTCAAATCCGGCGGCCTTCAATATTTCGGAAACTTCCATTCCGATCAATATTTCGTCTTCCACGACCAATATCCGCGCGGAATCCGAAGTGGACGATTGCCCCATATGGGCAGCAGCATGCGATTTCTGGGTCGAGACTTCCAGATTATCGAGAACCTTGTCGGCCGGGCAATTCACATGACACACGAGACCGGTCGGGAACCAGTCAAGACTGACCTCGCCATTGATGCTCCCTGACAATATCTGGTCGATCACCGTGGAACCGAATCCGTTGCGGGACGGCTTCGTGACTTCTGGCCCTCCCCGCTCGATCCAGTCCAGCAACAGCCGCTGTTCGGAAATGTCCTCCCCGTCCAGCTTCCAGTCGATCTCGACTGTTCCCCCATCGTTGGACAAGGCTCCGTATTTTGCCGCATTTGTGGCGAGTTCGTGCAGTGCCATTCCGATCGCCTGAGCAGCCGGAGCGGTTATTTTGAGTGACGGGCCGGACAATTTTATCCGCGCTCCGAATATGTCCTGGAAATGCCCCAGTTGCGATCGGACGAGCTCATCCAGCGGAACATTCTGCCAGTAGCTGTTGACCAGAACGTCATGGCTTGCGGACAGCGCGAGAATGCGTTCGTCGAAGCGCTGCGCAAATGTCTCTGCGTCATTTGCGGCGGTCTGCCGCGCGATCACCTGTACCAGCGTCAGCATATTCTTCGCGCGATGGTTGACCTCTCCCATCAGCAGCTGCTCGCGGGCTTCTGAGAGTTTCCTGTCGCTTATGTCATGGGCAATTTTTGACGCGCCGACGATAGTACCGCCGGAATCGAAAATCGGCGAGACGGTGACGGAAACATCCACTTCCCGCCCATCCTTGCACAGCCGGATTGTTTCATAATTGTTGACCTGCTCGGCGCGACTGATCTGGGCGAGAATATTTTCTTCCTCATGCTGCCGATCGGCGGGAATGAGCAGGCGAATGGATTTGCCGATCATCTCTCCAGCCGTATAGCCGAAAATCTTCTGCGCTCCGCTATTCCAGCTCTTTATCGTACCGTCCAGCGTCTTGGATATAATGGCTTCGCTGGAGCAGGATACGATCGCGGCCAGATGAGCCTGCGCTTCTTCCGCCCGCTTGCGATCGGTGATGTCGCTGATCGACGCATAGAAGAGATTCTCCACGCCGGGAAAATATTGCAGCTGGACGGCAACGTCATAAACGGATCCGTCCTTCCGCTGATGCTGCGTTTCGAACGTCTGGTTGGCGATCTCGCCGTTGCGCAACGGCGTCACATGACTGATGAATTGCTCTCTGGAAAATTGCGGTTTTATATCCCAGGGCGTCAACTGGCGCAGCTCTTCCATGGAATAGCCGAGATTTTCCCGCGCTCCGCGATTGACCAGTTCGAAATGATAGCTGTTCGCATCGAAAATATAGACTTCGCTGACCGAATCCTCGACGATGCGCCCGAGCCGTTCGTTGAGCGAGGCGGTCGCCAGCCGTTCCAGCTCGGCGGCTGCCCGACCGGAAAACACCTCGATAACCTCGGAAGCCTGGTCGGCATCTTCAAATGGCTTCTCATCCAGCACCGAAAGCAGGCCGAGTACCTCCCCCGACGCGCTACGCAACGGCGTTCCGACATAGCTGACAGCCCCCATGTCTTTCAGCATCCGGTCCCGCGGGAACAGGTCGACGATATTCTCGGGATAGCAGCAAGCGCCCTGCCCCACGATATTCTCGCAGGGGCTGTCTTTCAGATCATATTCGAAATTGTCGCCGGGGCCGTCGTCCCAGACCGCTACGGTGCAGGCTTTGCCGCCATCAACAGGATGGAGCGTGCTCAAAAACACCCATCGGGCCGAAAGCATTTCCGCCAGCGCTTCTACCATGACCGGGAAAAATGCTTCTCCCACGACCTGGGAGCAGGAGGCCAATTTGGCCTGAATGGACGGGAAGGAAGAAACGGAGCTTTTTGCCGGCTGAGTGAATTGAACCATCGATCCGTTCCCAAAGAAAAAACATTAAGACGTTCGCACGCTTCCCGCAACAGTTTCTTCGACCCCGCGCACGGTTGCAACAATGATACTGCCGAATTTCCGTCAATCTTCAGATAGCGCTTGACAACGAGAACATAAATGGAACATTAAGAGTTCATCAAAAGAACAAACGGGATTGTCACATGCTTGCTATCGCCATTTCGACCTTTTTTGCCCTTGCCCTATTCGGCTCAATCGCCGTGATTGCGATGATGTTCGTCCAATATCGTGACAGGATTTCAGCGGTCATCCAGAACGAATTCAATGGCCAGCGGCCCGTAACAGTCATCCAGCCGACAGCCTGTCGCCACCGGAAGGTCAAGACACCACAATCTATGACCCCGCACCGCTCGCTTCAGCCCGCTCCGCTGCGCGCTGCCGCTTGACCCGCGCATAGCTTCTGATGCTGAATGGAATGAGGATCAGGTAGCCGAGGCTGATAGCCGTCAGCATGATCCATGGAGAATTAATCAGGGCAACACCAACCAGCGCCACCACGGCAATCCCCTCCAGCCTGATATTCTTCCGCAAACGTAGCGATGACCAGCTGAACGTCGCCGTGTTGGAGATCATCAGAAACGCAATCAGCACAATCCATGGCGACACAATCGCATAATGACGAAAAATCTCCTGGTCGGTGATCATCCACAGATAGAGCGGAAGCATGGCCAGCCCCGCTCCGACCGGTGCCGGAATGCCCGTAAGAAATCCGGCTGATTTATGCGGCTGGTCCTGATCATCGATCAAGGCGTTGAAGCGTGCAAGCCGCAGCGCGCAACCTACTACCATGGTCAGCGCCAACACCCAGCCGAACTGCGGCATATATTGGGTCGACCAGAGAAACATCACCAGAGCGGGCGAAACGCCGAAAGCAATCACATCGGATAACGAATCCAGCTCCGCGCCGAAACGACTTTGGGCATTAAGCAGACGGGCGATCCGGCCATCGAGACCATCCAGTATGCCGGCCAGAACAATTGCTGCTGCTGCCAACACCCAGTTGTCCATATAAGCAAAACGAACACTGCTCAATCCAACACAGAGCGCCAGCGCTGTCACTGCATTCGGAACAAAGGCCCGCAAGGGAATACCTCGTTCGGGTCGCTTCATCGACAGTTTCTTCGGCATCAGAAATATCCCTGTCGACTATGAGTCGAACCGGCCGTCACTGGCCAACACCTTCGATCTCTTTCATTTCACCGATCACCGCAAGAACCGTTTCGCCTGCAATAGCCCGCTGTCCCAACACAACGTTAGGCATAGTACCTTTGGGCAAATAGACATCGACACGGCTACCAAATCGGATCAATCCGATTCGCTGGCCAGCGGCAACGAAGTCCCCTTCCTTGACGAAAGCCATGATTCGACGGGCTACGAGACCGGCGATCTGCGTAAAACCGACCTTGAGGCCGTCATTGCGCTCCACCAGGAAATGCTGCCGTTCGTTTTCTTCGCTCGCCTTATCAAGGTCGGCATTGAGGAACTTTCCGGAAATATAGGCCTGACGCTTAACCGTGCCTTCGATTGGCGTCCGGTTGATATGCACGTCGAATACGCTCATAAAAATCGAAACACGGATCAGCTCTTCGTCTCCGAGTCCGCCCTCACCTTGCAGTTCGACCGGCGGCTTTACCGGCATGATCAAATTCACCAGGCCATCGGCCGGCGCGACTATATATTTGTCGTCAAGCGGTGTGACCCGTTTGGGATCGCGAAAAAACGCGAGAACCCAAGCCGTGATCGCCGCCATCGGCCAGGCCAGCGTTTCCCATGCCATGACCGCAAAAAACGCGGTTATAACTGCCGCGATGACCGCAAATTTGCGGCCTTCGGGGTGCACGGGTGGGAAAGACCATTTGGCTTCCCCCAGCCCTTTGTTTGAATATTTTTCGATTGCCATGAATGCTACTTAGGGTCGCCCCATTGTTCTGACAACACTCCCGTTGATATAGATCGACGTTGACCCTCGATATTTTGGATGTCGCCCGCCAGCACGGGGCAGCAACTCTGGGTTGAACAAATGGCAATCTTTGCTAAGAGGCTCGCAACATCATTCCTCCCTCTTGTTCCCGTTTCAGGAAAGAATAAAACGATATGTCGAAAATCAAGGTCAAAAACCCGGTCGTCGAAATTGACGGCGACGAAATGACGCGCATCATCTGGCAATGGATTCGCGAACGGCTGATTGAACCTTATCTCGACATCGATCTGCACTATTACGACCTTTCGATCGAAGTGCGCGACGACACCAATGACAAGATCACGGTCGATGCCGCCAATGCGATCAAGAAGCACGGCGTCGGCGTCAAATGCGCGACCATCACACCGGACGAAGACCGCGTCGAGGAATTCGGCCTCAAGCGGATGTGGAAATCGCCGAACGGCACCATTCGGAACATTCTGGGCGGCGTCGTCTTCCGCGAGCCGATCGTGATCGACAATGTCCCGCGGCTCGTACCGGGCTGGACCGATCCTATCGTTGTCGGCCGTCATGCCTTTGGCGACCAGTATCGCTGCACCGACTTCAAGGTGCCCGGACCAGGTAAGTTGCGGCTGGTCTTCGACGGCGATGATGGCACGAAAATTGACGAAGAAGTATTCCAGTTCCCGTCTCCCGGCATTGCCATGGCGATGTACAATCTGGACGACTCGATTCGCGATTTTGCCCGCGCTTCGATGAACTATGGTCTGAACCGCGAATGGCCGGTCTATCTGTCGACCAAGAACACGATCATGAAGGCCTATGATGGCCGGTTCAAAGATCTGTTCGAGGAAATCTTCCAGGAAGAATTCAAGGACAAGTTCGACAAGGCCGGAATCACCTACGAACACCGTCTGATCGATGACATGGTCGCTTCCGCGCTGAAGTGGAGCGGCAAATTTGTCTGGGCTTGCAAAAACTATGACGGCGACGTCCAGTCGGACACGGTCGCGCAGGGCTTCGGTTCGCTCGGCCTGATGACCTCGGTGTTGATGACCCCGACCGGCGACTGCGTTGAAGCAGAAGCCGCGCATGGCACGGTTACCCGCCACTATCGTCAGCATCAGCAAGGCAAGGCGACATCGACCAATCCGATCGCCTCGATCTTCGCCTGGACCCGCGGCCTGATCTATCGCGGCAAATTTGATGATACGCCGGATGTGACGCGCTTTGCCGAAACACTGGAACGCGTCTGCATCCAGACCGTCGAAAACGGCGACATGACCAAGGATCTCGCGATCCTTATCGGACCCGACCAGTCCTGGATGACGACCGAGCAGTTTTTCGAAGCGGTTCGCTCCAATCTCGAAGCGGAAATGGAAAACTGGCAGAAGTCATAACGGTTCGACGGGAATTTCGGGCGAGCGGATATCCTCTCGCCCGAAGCCTAGACCGACGACACGGCCGGGAATACGCCGCAACCACGGCACCCGGTTCAACAGCCTCAACATGAAAAACGCTTTGTCGATTGGCTCCGTTCGGCGCAAAAGCGGCGCGATGACCCGGTCCTGCGCGATTTTCTGAAAGGCCTGCATCCGGCGCACCGGTTTGATCCGGCGGGCGTACACCCGTTCCAGCAGCGGGTCGGGATTATCTCCTCTCGCCATCGGACCGGCCAGAACATTGGCGGCCGTGACCGCGTCCTGGACAGCCATATTGATACCGACCCCGGCAATCGGTGACATCGCATGGGCCGCGTCGCCGATCGCCAGCAGGCCGGGGCGATGCCAGCGCTCCAGCCGGTCAAGCGCCACTTCCAGCATCTTCACCTGATCCCAGCTGACTATCTGGTCGAAAGCCTCCCGCAAGTCGGGAACGAGTGACCGCAAGCCCGCACGAAAGGCCTCCAGCCCGGCGGCCTTCACCTGCTCGGCCTGCCCCTTGTTGAAGATATAGGCGCATTGATAATACTCCTGACGATCGATCATCACCATGAAGCGGCCCGCCTGAACCGTTCCGAACACGTCGCCACCCTGGCCTTCGGGTTTATCGATGCGGAACCAGAACACATCCATCGGCGCGCCTATATTTTGCAGGGGCAGCTTTGCCTTGCCGCGCAACACCGATCGCCTGCCGTCCGCGGCAATCACCAGTTTGGCCGCCAGCACTTGCCCGTCCGCAGTCTCGACACCGCACACCCGATCAGCCTTGTCATAGACCAGATCAACCGCTTCGCTTTTCATATGCAAATCGAACCCGGGATATTGCTTTGCCTTGCCGGCGATGAAATTGAGCAGATCCCATTGCGGCATCATCGCGATATAAGGCGCCGCTACGGGCAAATGACGGAAATCCAGTACTTTCATCTGCTGGCCAGCAATGTGGATCGATGCCTGTTCCAGCCTGCTGTGCGGCAATTGCAATAGCTCGTCCAGCATGCCGAGTTGATGGAAAAGTTCCAACGTTGAGGGATGGACCGTATCGCCCCTGAAATCCCGCAGAAAATCCGCATGTTTCTCGAGCACCGCTGTTTTCAGCCCGGCGCGGGCGAACAGCAAGCCGGCCATCATCCCCGCAGGGCCACCGCCTACAATCACTATATCGTGTTTATTTTCCAACATTCGCTTTCTCCGCCACGTAACCTGCTGACAAATAGCATTGATCGCGTATAGAGTCGCCCCATGCACAGTCCGCTTGAAAATCCAGCCTTTATCGATGCCATCGTGATCCTCGGCGCCGCCGGGATCGTTATTCCGGCCTTCGCCCGGTTCCGGATCACGCCGATCATCGGATTCATCCTGGTAGGAGTATTGCTCGGACCATCGGGACTGGGTTCCCTGCAGGGTCAATATAGCTGGCTGCAATTTGTCACCATCAATGATCGCGAGGCCATCGAGCCCTTTGCCGAGATGGGCATCATATTGCTGCTCTTTTCCATCGGACTGGAACTATCATTCAAGCGGCTCTGGTCGTTGCGCCGGCTCGTCTTCGGCGTCGGCGCGGCGGAATTGCTCGCTTCCGGCCTGATCATCGGCTCTGTCCTGTATCTGCTTGGCCAGAATTCCGCCGGTGCCCTGGGCCTGGGGCTGGCGCTTGCCTTGTCCTCTACCGCTCTCGTGCTGCCGATGTCAGGCACCAAGAGCCCGGTCGGAAGAGCGGCACTGGCCATGCTCCTGTTCGAGGACGTCGCCATTGTTCCGATCATCTTCCTGCTCGGCGCTATCTCTCCAGCAATAACCGCCGATGGCGGGTGGGACGATCTGGGCCGCACGCTGCTGATGGGCGGCGCCGTGATCATCGGCATGCTGGTGCTCGGCCGGCTGCTGCTGCCGCGCATATTCGCGCAGGCCGCCCGTACCAAGAGCCCGGAACTGTTTCTGGCGGTAAGCCTTTTGGTGATCATCCTCGCCAGCCTCGCAACCGCCGCAACCGGCCTATCGCCGATCGTCGGCGCTCTTCTGGCCGGCCTGCTGATCGCGGAAACCGAATATCATGGCGAAGTGGAAGTCATCACCCAGCCCTTCAAGGGCCTTGCGCTGGGCGTATTCCTGATCACCGTGGGCATGCAGATCGATATACGCGTGATCATGGCCAACTGGTCGGACCTGCTGATCGCCGTCGTCGGTGTGGTCCTGATCAAGGCGATCGTCACCAGCAGCCTGCTCCGATTTGCCGGCGCACGGCCCGGTACGGCAACCGAGGCCGGCGTCCTGATGTCCAGCCCGTCCGAAACGACATTGATCGTGTTGGCCGCGGCGACTCAGGCGCAGCTGATCCAGCCCCAGACGGCAGCTTTCTGGCAGATCGTGACGGCTATCGGCCTGACCATCACGCCATTGCTCGCCCGCTTTGGCCATGACATCGCCCGGCGGATGGAAATGCGCAGCGGCGGTGGTGCAGCGGCGGATGAATTGCCGGTAGAGGCGCAGCAGACCATCATCATCGGCTTTGGCCGGGTCGGCAAGCTGATCGCCGACCTGCTGACCACTCACAATCAGAAATATCTCGCCGTCGAGACGAATATTGACACTGTCGCCAAGGCGCGGCGCGATGGCTATCCGATCATGTTCGGCAATGTATCGCGCAACGAAATGCTCGACCGGTTGCGGCTCGGCCATGCGAAGGCGCTGGTGCTGACGATGGACGAGCCGGTGCTGTCGGTGCAGATCGTCAAGAAGGTCCGGGCCTGGGTTCCCGATCTCCCGATCATCGCAAGGGCACGGGACATCGAACATGCCGCCGAACTCTATCAGGCGGGCGCCACCAATGCCGTGCCCGAGGCGCTCGAGGGCTCGCTGCAACTGTCAGAGGCTGTCCTGGTCGAAAATGGCGTGGCCATGGGCCCCGTCATTGCCTCGATCCACGAACTGCGCGATATTTACCGCAAACGGATCCAGGAAGAAGGCGATCTGGAGCACGAACCCAAACTGAAATCCATGTCCACTTCTACCGGTCAGGCGACCGCCGACGATCTGGTGCCGGACGGCCTCAGCCCGCAAGAACAGACCTGATAGCAGCGATCGCGTCATCGGCCTTGGCGCCGTCGGGCCCACCGCCCTGCGCCATGTCCGGACGTCCACCGCCACCCTTGCCGCCCACAGCGGCAACGCCGGCCTGAACCAGATCGACCGCGCTGAAACGGTCCGTCAGATCATCCGTCACACCGACTGCGACGGTTGCCCGGCCATCATTGACCGCGACCAATGCGCTCACGCCGCTCGACAATGTTTTCTTCGCCTGATCAACAAGCCCCCGCAATTCCTTGGGATTCAGGCCCTGAATGACCTGACCTGAAAAAGTCACATCGCCCACGCTTTCCGCTTCGGCGGCCTTCGCGCCGCCGCCGTTGCCGACCAGCGCCAGAGCTTTCTTAACCTCGGTCAGTTCCCGTTCCAGCTTTTTCCGCTCATCGACCAGAGCCGCCACGCGGTCCACCGCATCTTCCGGCGACGCTTTTAACGCGCTGGCGATCGACTTGAGCTTGGCATCCCGGTCCAGCAGCCACAGCCGGGCGGCCTCTCCGGTCAGCGCTTCGATTCTGCGGACGCCGCTAGCCACCGCGGATTCGGATATGATCGTCATCAGGCCGATATCGCCGAGCGCCTGGACGTGGGTGCCGCCGCACAGCTCGACCGAATAATCGAGATCGGCGTCCTGCCCCATCGACAAGACACGCACCTCGTCACCATATTTTTCGCCGAACAGCGCCAGCGCACCCGCAGCGACGGCGTCGTCCGGACTCATCAGCCGCGTCGTGACCGGGCTGTTACCCCGGATTTGCGCGTTCACATCCGCTTCCACTGCCTGTATTTCGGCATCGGTCAGCGCGGAGACGTGAGAAAAGTCAAAACGCAGACGGTCCGGTGCAACCAGGCTGCCCTTCTGGGTCACGTGGTCACCCAGATGGTGGCGCAACGCCTTGTGCAGCAGATGGGTGGCGCTGTGATTGGCGCGCAGCGCCGTGCGGCGAGCCTTGTCCACTTCCAGATGGACCCTGTCCCCGACCGATACAGACCCCGACCCGATTTCAATCTGGTGGGCATGGAGCCGTCCCAGCGGTTTTCTGGTGTCGGTCACGCTGGCCGCAAAACCGTCTTCACCGGATATCTGGCCAGCATCGCCCATCTGGCCGCCGCTTTCACCGTAGAAAGGGGTCTGGTTGGTCAGCAAAGTAACCGTATCGCCGCTCCCTGCGGTTTCGATTTCGGCGCCATCCTTGACCAGGGCGACGACAACGCCCTCGCCTTCCTCTGACGTATAGCCGGTAAATTCGGTGCTGCCTTCGCGCTCGGCAATGTCGAACCAGACGGTATCGGACGCCTGGTCACCAGACCCTTTCCACGCAGCACGGGCAGCGGCTTTTTGCTCTGCCATCGCCTTGTCGAAGCCTTCCCGGTCAACACCCAGCGCCTTGTTGCGCAGCGCGTCCTCGGTCAGATCATAGGGAAAACCGAACGTGTCATATAGTTTGAAAGCCGTTTCGCCGGGCAGGATATCACCTTCGCTCATGTCCGCGATTTCCGCATCGAGCAGTTTCAGGCCGTTGGCCAGCGTCTGCCGGAAATTGGTTTCCTCGCGCAGCAAGGTTTCCTCGATCAGCGGCTGGGCCCGGATCAGTTCGGGAAAGGCATTGCCCATCTCGCCGGTCAGGGAACCGACCATCCGGTGCATCAACGGGTCCTTGGCGCCGAGCAGATGGGCGTGGCGCATCGCTCGCCGCATGATCCGCCGCAGCACATAGCCACGGCCCTCGTTGGAGGGCAGAACACCGTCGGCGACGAGAAAGGACGAGGCCCGCAGATGGTCTGCAATCACCCGGTGACTGGCCTGGTTGTCACCCGTTGTTGCGGTGCCGGTCAGCGAACCGGATTCGGCGATCAGCGCCTTGAACAGGTCGATATCGTAATTGTCGTGTACGCCCTGCATCACCGCAGCAACGCGTTCCAGTCCCATGCCTGTGTCGATCGACGGCTTGGGCAGGTCAACCCGGTCGCCTTCGCCGCGCTGGTCATATTGCATGAACACGAGATTCCAGATTTCCACGAAGCGGTCACCGTCTTCATCCGGACTGCCCGGAGGGCCGCCGAAGACATGCTCGCCATGGTCGTAGAATATCTCGCTGCAGGGACCGCAGGGACCAGTATCGCCCATCGACCAGAAATTGTCGTCGGTGGCGATGCGAATGATCCGCTCGTCCGGCAGGCCGGCAATTTTCTTCCACAGATCAAAGGCTTCGTCATCCGTATGATAAACGGTGACGGTCAGCCGGTCCGGCGAGATGCCCCAAGTCTTGGTGATCAGGGTCCAAGCATGGAAAATCGCTTGTTCCTTGAAATAGTCGCCGAACGAGAAATTCCCGAGCATTTCAAAGAAAGTATGGTGGCGTGCGGTATAGCCGACATTGTCGAGGTCATTATGCTTGCCGCCGGCGCGGACACATTTCTGGCTCGACGTGGCCGTCGAATAAGGGCTCTTCTCCGCACCGGTGAAGATATTCTTGAACGGTACCATGCCCGCATTGATGAACATCAGCGTCGGATCATTATAGGGAATGAGCGGCGCGGACGGTACGATCTCGTGACCTTCGGCCGCGAAATAGTCCAGAAAAGAGCGTCTTATATCGTTGGTTGTTTGCATGAAATCGACTTAGGCGACCGATCTGCCGTTGACAATCCCGATCGTGGCCGAAAATCACGCATAGGCATAGGGCCCGCCCTTTTCGAGCGCCGTCTGATATGCGGGACGCGCATGAATACGTTCCAGAAATGCAACCAGATTTGGATAGCGCTCATCGAGGCCAGCGCGCGACTGGCAGGCTTCGAGAGGGAAGCTCATCATGATATCGGCGGCGGTGAGCTGATCACCGGCGAAATAGTCACGGTCGGCCAGCTCGCTTTCCAGCCAGACCAGCAGGTCAGTGGTCATCTGGGATACCGGCTTGCGGGCCGGCAGGCCGAGCAGTCCGAGACGGCCAACCACCAGCAGACCATAGAGCGGCGGCATCATCGAACCCTCGGCGAAATGGAGATATTGATTATATAATCGAGATCCCTTTTTATCCGCAGGTGCGCCCAATTTTCCGCCAGCCTTGTCGACCAGATATTCGACGATCACCGCGGTCTCGATAATGACCTCGCCCTCGTCCTCGATCATCGGGGATTTGCCGAGCGGATGCACCGCCTTCAGGCTGGCCGGTGCTTTCTGGGTCTTGGGATTGCGCTCGTAGCGTTTGATTTCATAATCAAGACCGAGCTCTTCGAGCAGCCAGATGATCCGTTGCGAGCGACTGTTTTCAAGATGGTGGAGGATGATGGTCATTGCGATTGGCCTTCCGGAAAGTTCGAAGTTGGTGAAAGTGCCGCGCAAGGAAGGGTTCTGAACGGGCAAATGTCAATCTTTTCCAACATTTGACGGGTATATCGCCGCTTGATCCGGCGCAGGTATAAAAATGGGCCGTCCTCGATGTCGGGGGACAGAAGGACGGCCCTATGCCAGGGATCGCCTCGGGGGAGAGTGATCCGGCAAAACTCGGGATAGATATATTTTCGTCGTGCCAGCAGCAGCGGGAACGATCGGAAGAGCGAGGCAGGTCCGTCAAACCGGCGCCAGCTGACCCCGGTTTGACGGCAAAATTACCTATTTTCCATCATCGGCATCATCGGCTTTGCCAATCGGACCCGTCATCATTTCCTCGGCCACTTCTTCCTGTTTGCCGCGGATCTGGTTTTCCAGCTTCGCCATCATTTCCGGATTCTCCAGAAGGAAGCGCTTCGAATTCTCGCGCCCCTGCCCGATCCGGACCGAATCATAAGAGAACCAGGCACCGGATTTCTCGACCACGCCGGCCTTCACACCCAGATCGATGATCTCGCCAACCTTGGAAATGCCCTGGCCGTACATGATGTCAAATTCGACCTGCTTGAAGGGCGGTGCGACCTTGTTCTTGACCACTTTAACGCGGGTCGAGTTGCCGACAATATCATCGCGTTCCTTGATCTGGCCCGTCCGCCGGATGTCGAGCCGAACCGATGCGTAGAATTTCAGCGCATTGCCGCCCGATGTGGTTTCGGGACTGCCGTACATTACACCGATTTTCATGCGGATCTGGTTGATGAAGATCACCATGCATTTCGAGCGGCTGATCGAACCGGTCAGCTTGCGCAAAGCCTGGCTCATCAGCCGGGCCTGCAGACCAACATGGGTATCGCCCATTTCGCCCTCGATTTCAGCGCGCGGCACCAGAGCAGCAACCGAGTCGACCACCAATATGTCGATCGCATTGGAGCGAACCAGCGTATCGGTGATTTCCAGCGCCTGCTCGCCGGTATCCGGCTGCGAGATGATCAGCTCGTCCGTGTTGACGCCCAGCGCCTTGGCATAGACGGGGTCGAGCGCATGTTCCGCGTCGACAAAGGCAGCGGTGCCGCCGTTCTTCTGTGCTTCGGCAATGACGTGCAAAGCCAGCGTTGTCTTGCCCGAGCTTTCCGGTCCATAGACTTCAATCACGCGTCCTTTAGGCAATCCCCCGATGCCAAGCGCGATATCCAGTCCCAGGCTACCCGTGGAAATGGCTTCTATTTCCAATGCCTTGCGCTGGCCCAGCTTCATTGCCGAGCCCTTGCCGAAGGCACGATCGATCTGCGCCAATGCGGCGTCGAGAGCTTTTTGTCTGTCTGATGAGTTCAACTGATTTTCCGATTCTACGACTTTTAAATTGCCGGCCATTTGCCTGTCCCCTTCGCTAAATGTTTAACCATCATCAATCAATGATTGTGATGATGTACCTTATTTGTTCTCACAGAACAAGAGGGGAACATAAATATTTTGCGAACAGGATATCTTATTGTAAATTAAGCGGGAACTTCTGATTTTCATTCGGATTTGGCATGTTCGGCCAATGTCTCGCCCACCGCCTCGGCGATTTGCGCGACCGAAAACGGCTTGGGCAGAAAATTGACCTTGTCGAGATCGATCGATTTGCGCAATTGCTCCTCGGCATATCCGGACATGAAAAGGATCGGCAGGTCGGGATAGTTCTTGCGCACATATTTGGCCATCGTCGGTCCGTCCATATTGGGCATCACCACATCCGAAACAATCATGTCAAAAGGATGCTCCCCCTTTTCCTGCTCGGCCAGCAGGCCCAGAGCCTCCTCGCCTTCGCTGGCGGTGACCACGGTATAGCCCTGCCGGGTGAGCGCCCGTTCTGCGACAGCGCGCACCATGTCCTCGTCCTCGACCAGCAGGATATGCCCGCTGCCCCACAATTCCTTTTTGGCGGTCGCCTTCACCGGTGGCGAATTCAATGTCGCTCGCTCCATGTCTTCCCGACTGGGTTCGTGTACCGGGAAGTAGATCGAGAAAGTGGTCCCCTCTCCCAATGTTGAATCGGCGAAAATATAGCCGCCGGATTGCTTGATGATCCCGTAGACAGTGGACAGCCCCAGTCCGGTGCCCTTGCCCACCGCCTTGGTGGTGAAAAAGGGTTCGAAAATCTTGCCGATCACGTGCGGCGGAATACCGCTGCCGGTATCGGTGAAAATCAAGGCGGTATAGTCGCCAATCGGCAGGATATCGCTTTTCAGGGCGCGCACGTCAGAGGCAACCACCGACTGGGTCGAGATGGAAATCTTGCCGCCCTCGGGCATGGCATCGCGCGCGTTGACACCAAGATTGATGATGACCTGTTCCAGCTGCCCCGGGTCTGCCCGGACCAGTCCCAGATTGCGACCGTGCCGCACTTCCAGTTCGATCTTCTCGTTCAGCAGGCGCTTCAGCAGATTGGAGACATCGGCCACAACATCGGGCAGCTGCAGAACCTGCGGGCGCAACGTCTGCTGCCGCGAGAAAGCGAGCAATTGCCGGGTCAGGCCGGCGGCCCGGTTGCTGTTGTTCTTGACCTGCTGGATATCGTCATAGTCGCTGTCACCCGGCGCATGGCGCAGCAGCATCAGGTCGCAATGTCCGATGATAGCAGTCAGAATATTGTTGAAGTCATGGGCAACGCCCCCCGCCAGCTGGCCCACGGCCTGCATCTTGGTCGCCTGCGCGACCTGGCTCTTCAGCTTCGACTCCTCGCTATTGTCCCGGATCGTCAGCAGCACCGCTGCCTCTCCCAGACCGCGAACGCCGGCAATACCGAGCGCGACCGGTTCATCGCCGCCATTGCGCAAGCGCACCGCGAGATCGCCAGCCATCGGCTGGCCGCTTGCATAGCGACGCACCGCATCGGCAACGGCAGACTTGTCGTCGCGGATCATCAGATCGCCGGGATAAAGCGGCTGCTCTTTTTCGCCAATGCCCGCGATTTTTCCGAAGGCTTCGTTGAAAAAGAGAAAACGGCCATCACGGTCCGTAAGCGCCAGCCCCAGCGGCAGTAAAGACAACATTGACTCGACCTGTTCCAGAGCCTTGCCGCGTTCCACCATCCCGCCATCATCATCGATCAGCAGAATGAGAGCCGGACCCTTCTCCTTGTCCCGGTCAAGCGGCACATGGAACAGTCGCACCGGCGTACCGTGCCGTCCTTCACGTTCGAAGAATATCGTGCCCTTGTCGTCGGAACGGAGAAAATTGATGAAATTCCGGCCCGCAATATTGGCATCCACCCGCCCGGTGGCGCGCAAGGCAAAAGCCTGGTTGGATGCGCGAATACGGCCCTCGCCACCGATCACGCTTGCCAATATTCCGGATTCTGAAAATGCGCGACCGCCGCCACCACTGACCATGCGGATCATCTCGTCCAATATGTCGGCCTGCACCTGCGGAATCAGCTGCCAGAGAAGATATTCATCCCCCTGCCCCGTCCGGACCACCTTGGCACTATATTCGGCTACCCCCCGCTTCAGGCCTTCGGCATAGCCGCGACCGTCGCGCCACGCGGTCCGGCCGGCCGCCGCAAGCAGCTCGTTTCCACCGGCCTGCAAGGGCAATTCCGGCGGCACCACCGGGCCATTGAACCATTTTATGAAAAGCTCGTTGGCGCAAACCAGACGTCCGGCACGGTCGGTAATCGCCAGACCGATATCCGACTGGTCCGCAACCATCCGGGTTACCGCCCAGTCACCGGGATTGGCATAATCCTCGCTGGCTGGCGCTTGCTGCGGCCGGAGGAAATAGGCAATCGCGGCTCCGCTGGAGACCAGCGCGAGAAAGCCGATGATCAGGGCAATATTTTCCACCTGCCAGTAGAGCAGCCCAACCGAAAGGAGGACAGCAACGCCCATCAGAGCCGCTCTGAACCGCACGTCGCGCTGCGCCTTGCGCGTGCTGGGATTCAGCAATCCGGTCTTTTCCTGAGCTTTACTCGCCATTTCCGGCCCTATCGACAAGAATTTTGTTCAATCGATCTTTCCGTTTTCTGCCAATCCACCAGCGCCACCCGAACGAACTGATCAAATAGCCGACGCCCGCAAAAAATACAGCAAAGAGAAGAAATCCGAAAGCCGTCACGCCGGCTTCGCGTACCAGCCAGGTCAACCATTGGCCGAACTCGCTTTGCATCTGCGTGTTAATCGGCTGCCCGGCGGTCATCGCGTCAATCTGCAGGACAAATCTTCCCGTCTGGTTCGCCGCCGCGATCCAGAACGGATAGGTGAACGGGTTGGTGATGAAGGTGGTTATCGCCGCAATCGGCACGTTGGCCCGAACCGGGAGCGCCAGAAACATCGCGGCAAATATCTGGCCCACCGGCACCAGAAAGGCCGCCAGCATCCCCAATGCTACGCCGCGGGGCACCGACCGTCTGGTGAAGCGCCAAAGTTCCGAATGGAGGAAACGGTGCGCGATCGGCTTCAGATATTTATTACGCTCCATCCCGGCGCGCGTCGGCATTTTGCGCTTGATCCAGTGGACGATGAACATGATCGACCGCGCCGCAAAATCCTTGTCATGGATATTGGGGTTGCGGTCATCCATGTTCGCGCATCAACCGGCCCTGCTGCCGCTTCCAGTCACGGTCTTTCTCCGTCTGGCGTTTGTCCGGTGCCTTTTTGCCCTTGGCCAGCGCCAGTTCCAGCTTGGCCTTGCCCTTGCTGTTGAAATAGATCGATAGCGGCACGATGGTCATGCCCTTGCGCATCACCGCGCCATATAATTTGTTGATCTCGCGGCGCTTGAGCAGCAGCTTACGGGGCCGTGTCGGCGTATGGTTGAAACGGTTGCCGTGGCTCCACTCGGGAATATTCGCGTTGATCAGCCAGGCTTCGTCATCCTTCACCTCGGCATAGCTTTCGGCGATGGCCCCGGACCCGAAACGCAAGGATTTGACTTCCGTGCCGGTCAGCATGATCCCCGCCTCGAAGCGGTCCTCGAGATGATAGTCGTAGCGCGCGCGCCGGTTCTCGGCGACGATCTTTTTCTTGTCAAATTCCTCCGGCCGCGGTTTCGCCATCAGACCAGGCCTGCCCCTTCCAGAGCGGCATCCACGGCTTTGCGACTGGCTTCGGAGGGCGGTGTCATCGGCAAACGCAGATCGACGGGGAAACCGTCGAGGACGCGGGACAATGCATATTTGATCGGCCCCGGCGACGCATCGGAGAACAAAGCTTTGTGCAAAGGATAGAGAACATCGTTCAGCTCGCGCGCCTTGGCATAGTCACCTGCAGCACAGGCGGCCTGAAATTCCGCGCATAATTTCGGCGCAACATTGGCCGTGACGGAAATACAACCGATACCGCCGGCGGCGTTGAAGGCCAGTGACAGTTCGTCGACGCCCGACAGCATTACAAAATCGTCAGCGCAATTGAGCCGATGTTCGGTGACCCGGTCCAGATCGCCGCTCGCGTCCTTGATCGCGACGACGTTGGGCAGACGCGACAAGGCGGAAACCGTATCGGGCAGGATATCGGTAACGGTCCGCGCAGGCACATTATAGAGGACCAGCGGCAGATCGATATTGTCCGTCAGGGTTGTGAAATGGGCGGTAATACCCTCCTGGTTGGGCCGGTTGTAATAAGGTGCCACAACCAGACCGGCGGTTGCTCCGCATTTCTTTGAAAAATTGAGGTGCAACAAGGCGTTGGTCGTGTCGTTCGATCCACAGCCGGCAATCACTGGTACCCGGCCCGCCGCCTGCTCAACGCACACTTCGATAACCCGGTGATGCTCGGCATTGGACAAAGTGGAGGCTTCTCCTGTAGTGCCGCAGGGCACAAGAGCGCTACTGCCCTGGTCGATCTGCCAGTCCACCAGAGCGCGAAATTGGTCTTCCGCAAACGATCCGTCGCGAAATGGCGTCGCCAGAGCCGGAATTGAGCCGGAAAACATGGAATATTCCTTTATATTTACCTTGGAAATGGGCAAAGCCGCCACCAAGTCAATTGCAATATTAACAGCGATATAGTGCGCCGTTCAGCGCCTGATAAGGAGCCTACCCCCAAAATGTCCAGCATGGTATCAAGAATTGTTATCGCAGCGCTGCTTTTATCTCCTGCCACCTGTATCGCAGCCGAGCAGGTTGGCTGGCAGAACAGTGAAAGCGGGCTGTCCGATCCTACCGGCGGCAACGCTGTTCTGGGCCTGCAGCGCTGGCGCGTTCTCACCCAGTCAGACAATTATTCGTTCGAGGACTACGCCGGTTTTCTGGTGACCTATCCGGGCTGGCCGGAAGATACGCGGATGCGGCGCAATGCCGAGCAGGCGATCAATATCAACAGCTTTTCGCCGAGCCGGGTTCTCGCCTTTTTCGACAAGTTCGAACCGATTACCAATGCCGGGGCCGCGAAATATGCAGTTGCCCTGCAGGCGACCGGACAGCGCGACAAAGCCAATGCGATGGCGAAGCAGGCGTGGCGCGGCGGGACGCTGACCGACGATGACGAAGCGGGACTTATGTCCCGTTTCAGCCCGGTGCTGACAATGGACGACCATGACGCCCGGATGGATGCCCTGCTATGGGCCCGCGCGACCCGTGATGCGGCGCGCCAGCTGGTTTTCACCTCGCCCGGCCGGAGAGCCGTTTTTGCCGCCCGTCTCGCGCAGCTGACCGAAGCAGCAGATGCCAATGACCAGGCCAGCGCCGTCAACGCCATCGCGCGCGACGATGCCGGCTATCTGGCCGATCGCGCCCGCTATTTGCGCAACAGCGGCCAAAGCTATGCGGCGCGGCAATTGCTGGCCAGCAGACCGACGTTGCGGGTCAAGCCGGCCCTGCCCGAAACATGGTTCGAGGCGATGCTGATCAACGCCGAAGCGGCTGCCAATGACCGGCAATGGACGCTGGCCTATGATATCGGTTCGAAAGTCGAAGACGCCTATGACCAGCCGACCCGGATTGCCGACCAGAACAGCCGCGTGCGCGACAAATATTCCGATCTCGTTTGGGTCGCGGGCACTTCTGCTCTCAACGGCATGCGCCAGCCCGCCAAGGCTATCCGCATGTTCGACCTCTATGCGCAATCCTATGATTCCCCGAACATCACGTCGAAAGGCTATTACTGGGCCGGCCGCGCGGCCGCCGAAGCGGGCCAGACCGAGCAGGCCAATGCCTATTTCGAGAAAGCCGCTGCCTTCCCGGACTATTTCTACGGACAATTGTCGCTGGAACGGCTGGGCCGGCCGCTGCCGGAATTCAACCGCAAGCCGGATGTGGAAATCACCGATGCCGAGCGCGCGGCTTTTGACAAGGAACCGCTGGTGGTGGCGACCAAAGCCTCGGTCCGCACCGGTCCATGGCGCGAGCAGATCCGCTTTCACCGGGCGCTCGCCTATAATGCCAAGACTGCAAAAGACTATCTGCTGATCAGCGATCTCGCCACCCGCATCGGTGCGCGTGATCTGGGCGTGATCAAGGGGATCAGCTCGCTCGGCGCGGGCGTCGGCGCGATCGACGAGACCGCCTTCCCGACCATGCCGGTGCCCTTTGGCCACGAAGGCAGCTGGACGCTGATCCACGCCATCACTCGGCAGGAAAGCCAGTTTGCCGAGGGCGCGATCAGCCACGCCGGCGCGCGCGGCCTGATGCAGCTGATGCCCGGCACCGCTCGCGAACAGTCCGGCAAGGCGAACCTGTCCTATAATCTCTCTTCGCTGACCGAGGACCCGCAATATAATATCCGTCTCGGCAGCGGCTATATCCAGCGGATGATGGACTATTATGGCGGCAGCTACCCGCTCGCGGTGGCGGCCTATAATGCCGGTCCCGGCAACGTGAACAAATGGCTGCGCGCCAACGGTGACCCGCGCATGGGCGGGATCGACTGGATCCAGTGGATCGAGGATATCCCGATTTCCGAGACCCGCAATTACGTCAAGCGCGTGCTGGAAAATGCGGTGGTCTATGACACGAAAAACCCGAACGGCCCGACCATCCGCAGCGACACGCCGCTGACCCGCTATATCGGGAAAAACTACAAGGGATGAGCATCGGTCCGGCCCGGTCGATGTCGCATTTTCCAACCGAAAGCTGTCGGTGAAATATCTGCCCGCGATATTGGCGGCCATCGCCCTGAATGCCTGCACCACCCCCAATGAAGGGGTGGCCACTTCCGGTTTCACCGCCTGCGACGACCGGAATATGCACGCGAACCTGTCCGACAGCCTCTGTACCGAGATTACAGTCGACCACAGCGCGTTGCAGGACGAGCCCGTCAATCTGTTCGTGCGCAAATTCCCGGCGCGCGGCGACGGCGACCACCAGGGCGAGATATGGCTGATCGCCGGAGGTCCGGGCGAATCCGGTGCCAGTTTCTACGCCGACATCAATTTCTTCAGACAGACGTTCGCCGGTTATGATGTCATGGTGCCCGACCATCGCGGCACCGGCTATTCAACGAAATTGTGTATGCCGGAGGAAACGCGGGATAGCCCGGACGGGCTGGCGCTCGCCGGCGCGGAATGGGGAACCTGTTTCGAGCAGCTATATGCAGCCCCCGGGAAATCCGGCCGCTTCAGTCGGCGAAACGCCGCCCGTGATCTCGACACACTTGTCTCGACATTGGGCTCGAAAGAGAAAACGCTGATCTACGGTGTCTCCTACGGCACATCGCTGGTGCTGGAATATGCCAGGCTGGCGACCACCGATATCGACGGTATCATTCTCGACTCGCTGACACCGGCCCCGTCCGATCATCTCAGCGGCCTGTCCTATCGGTCGCAGACCACCGACCGCGTCGGCATGGCCTTGCTCGACCGCTGCGCGGCAGACAGCGATTGCAGTCTCGGCCCTGAAGCCGTCGCAACCTACCGCGCCCTGCTCAAGGAGCTCGACGCGGGCGCGGAAATTCCGGGCATGGATCGCGTGCCCAATGGCGATCTGCGGCAGTTCATGGGCCTGCTTCTGGACGCACCGGAGGCCCGCAACCGGATTCCCGATATCATCGCCGCGCTTTCGAACCGGGATCCCGCAGCCGGCCCGCTGATCGAGCAGGTCATCCAGAGCGCCGAAACCCACTGGAGCGGGATCACCCGTTTTGCGCAGGCGACATCATCGATTCCCCTGTCGGCCATCATCACCGGTTCCGAATATAACAGCCGCCCCGATCTGACGGCCGAGATACTGGCGTCGGAAAAAGCGGAACTGGGCTTCACCAGCCCGCTCCCCGGTCTGCTGGCCAGCAACCAGTTCCCGCTTTACAAAGCCCCGCCGGCGCTGGCCGCACGCGCGACCCTGCCGCCGATATTGATCTTGCAAGGCACAATGGACGCGAAAACACCCTATGATGCGGCGATAAATCGCGCCACCAGGCTTGAAGCCAGCGGCCCCGTCGCGGTGCTGAGCCTGACCGACGCCCCGCACGCGGCCTATATCACCAGCCAGGGTTGCCTGGCCAAGCCCCTTTCGCGCTTTGCCAATGACCCGACAGCGGTCAGCGCACAGACCTGTGCCCCGGAGAATGTCGCGATAACGTTCCGATGAAAATGGCCAACAGTGAGCCAATAAATTCGCCTGCGGCTGTAACCTAATCACCCGTCCGCCTGAATAGGCTCCCATACATCAGTTATTCCGGAGCATTCATGCCAGAGACGTCCCGCAGCATCGCCACATATATATCCATCATGCTTCTGCTCACGGTGGCGACGCAAATATTCTATATCGCCACATTGGGCGGCGTCGGGATTGTCGAGGGCTGGCCGCCGCGGTCGACCCTCTGGACCGCCGAAATCCTGTTGTTCTCCGGCATCACAATCGCTTCGCTCGTCGCCCTGGTTCGCTCCCCGGCGATGCCATGGGGCTGGGCCGCTCTGGTCGTGGCAGGGGCAATCAATATCGTCCAGTCGGGCATCGGCCTGTCGATGTTTCTGCCGGCCGCCAAAGCCGGCCCGGAATTCGCGCCGCTTATGGGCACCCTGCTCGCCGGTTCGTTTATGTTCTACAATCTGGCAAAGGCGATAATCGGACTGGCTGCCTTGCTCTTCGGACTATCCCTGTTTCGCAGCGACATGACCAAAGTCCGGGCGGTCGGCCTGATCAGCATGATCGCCGGCGTGATTGCAATTGTTCTGAACATTGCTGCTGTGCGCCTGGGACTGGGATCCGTTCCCTTTTCCGGAGCGAGCGGAGCAATCGCCACCCTGCTTGCCGCTTGCACAATCTGGATGTCCGCTCGCCCGGTGGAATGACACTGGGTCTGCTTCGGGGAAAATCCTTGGGCGGCGAGGCTTCCTCGAAAATGTGGGGATTATTTTGAAACAAGCATAGCGGGAGTTCTGCGCATTTCTCCGCGCAGGATAATCCGTATTTGGACAGCGCTCATAACTGAAATCCGGACGGGGTTGCCTAAGCTTTTTTTCAGTCTTATCCTCAAAGAAAACGATGAGATTACAGCATATTACGCAAATACATCTTTTAACCCACTGAAGATAAAATACGCACCAAGCCCGCTAAAAGTGGCTCCGTATACCGACTGAAATGCGCGCACGGTTTTCTTGTAAAAACCCTGAGCGGCATTTGTTGAAAATAGCAGACCGTAACCGCTGTAGATGATGAGTGCAGACAGCCCACCTATCGGAGCGAATAACAAAACACCGATTGTCGACAAACCAGAAGTTGTCATGAAAGCGACAATAGATGCCCACATTATTGCTGCGTTCGGATTTGTAAGAACCACGAGAAGGCCGGTGCGAAATGCGGTGCCTATCGTCATCACGCCTCCGTGCCTGCTGATTACCATCGCACCTCCACTAATCGCGGATTTCAAGGCGTCAAAACCAAGATATACAAAATAACTTCCGCCGAAAAGTTGCAGCAAGATGATCAACACAGGATATGCTTTGAAAAGTGCCGAAATGCCCAAAGCTAACGAGACTACCCAGAGTGTTGCACCTGTCGCTACCCCCAGCGCGGCGGCGACTGCAGGCAAACGGCCTTGCGCCAGCGCAACTCCAGCTACAGCCAACAAATTTGGTCCCAGTGAAAGCTGGGCAGCGACTGTCACTGCAAGTGCCGAAAAATACACAGCCATCATGGTTTGATCGGTCCTGCAATGTGGAGTGTCGGATTTACGCGCTTGTCCAAAATAGATTGAGCCCTGTTCGACCCAGATTTATAAGCCCAAGCCCTTCTGTCCGACACACAGAGCAATTCGATGCTCGGTTTCCGCTAATCCTTGACCTCATAGCCGAACGCCTCGTGCGCCAGTTTCACCAGTTGCGGATCCGCGTCGGGCAGATGGTCCGGCAGGGCTGCTTCCAGCATATCGGCGACATGGGTCATGGCGGCGATACGGGCGGCTTTTTTGTTGTTGCCGGCGATGACTTTCCACGGCGCCCAGCGGGTGTCGGTATATTGGAACATGTCGTGCATCGCCTCGAGATACTCATCGCGCTTTGCCCGGTTGCGAAAATCCTCGGCGGTAATCTTCCAGCGCTTGTGCGGCGTGTCGAGCCTTTTGGTCAGACGCTTGTCCTGTTCTTCCTGCGTCGTGTGGAAGAACAGCTTCACCAGATTGGTGCCGCCATCGATCTGCTGTGCTTCAAATTCGTTGATCTCGTCATAGCCGCGCTTCCAGTCCGCCGGATCGCAAAAGCCCTCCACACGCTCGACCAGCACCCGGCCGTACCAGCTGCGATCAAATACGCCGATTTCGCGGCTGCCCGGCAGTTTCTGCCAGAAGCGCCAGAGAAAATGGCGGTCTTTCTCTTCCTTGCTCGGCGCGCCGATCGGCCAGACATCGTAATAGCGCGGGTCCCATTCGCCGGTCATCCGGCGGATCGCACCGCCCTTGCCCGCCGCGTCCCAGCCCTCGAACACCAGGATCGAACGGCTGCCGTGAATGATATGCTTGAAATGGATATGCGCCAGCCGGTCTTGCAGCGCTTTCAGCGCCGCGCCATAATCACCATCAAATTTTTCAGCGGATTCATAGTCGGACAGGTCTATGGTCATTCTCACTCCGTTCGCCGCGCGCCTTTCGACCCGAAGGACGAGCAAAGCTCAACAGCATGTATCGTCTATCGATCGACTTTGACAAGCTCAGCGCGAACCGGTCAATACAAATATCGGCCAACCCGACTTATCAACAGGATCGCGGGATCCCGGCCTGCAGAAGCTATGATCCTGCGGACTGACGCAATTTCCATTCGTCCAGTGCGCGTCGATGGTCGCTGACGCGCTGCAGGGATTGGCTCACTTCGGGCTTTCCGGGCGAAATGCTCTCCGCGTCCTGATACAGCGCCACAGCCGACGCGAGATCGCCCCGCTGTTCCGCGCATAAGCCCCGGTTAAATGTCAACGAGACATGATTCAGCCCGTTCGCCGCGGCTTCGTCCCACATCCGGCAGGCCTCCGCCGGATTGGTCTTGGTCATTTTCACGGCTGCCTTGAAAAATTGTCCGTCCGCTTTCGCCATACCCTTGCGGCTCTCCAATACCCTGATCTCCTGGCGATATTGTCTTGGAGCCAGATCATCGCGAATCGCGTCGGCTATTTGCGAGACCATCGTGCGGATGATCGACTCGCTGCTCGCGAAATCCTCGTCGTCACCGAAACAAATGGTCTGCTGGTTCTTTTCCGGAAAGCTCCCGGTATAGAGGCTGCGTCCGTCGCTATATCGTGTTGCCCGCACCTGGGCGCGAAAATCGATCGTCCGGGTGAGGCAAGGCACTTTGATATTTTTACGGGTGACGCATTTGTCCTCGTCATCCTTTTCCACACAACGCCTGCGGGTGGCCGTACTGTCATATTGTTCGACGCCAGCCGTCACGTTACCGCTTAGCGATGCATCCGTCTCCACTGCCGATCGTCCGCCAATGATATCGAAATAGGGCTCGCCATAGATCGTAACGGCAGACAGCCTGTCTTCCAGCTCAAATGCCAGTGCCCGACCATCGCGACCGCCAAAGCGTTCAATGGACAGCGACTGGATTGCGGCAAATTCGGGGGAATCGGCAGCGGACATCCCCTCGATGGTCAGAACCTCTGCCTGCGCCGCGCCTGAAAGGGCCATGGCGGCCGTGATTGCTGCGGTCAATAATCTGTTCATGTCCATCCCCCCGAAACTGGTCGTTCACAATTATCGATATAAATATGAACGAAACATTAGCCGCTGATGATCAGTTCCGCAATCCGTTTCGGGTCCTGCATCGGCATGAAATGCGTCAGGTCGGGCAGATAGATATCGGTGCCGTTGGCGAAACCCTCCGCAAGTCCGGGTGGAGTTGGTGACGTGGCGAAATCAAAAGCGCCATTTTGTTCGAGCTGCGGCGCGCGCAGAACCGTCACCGGCTGGGTAATAACGTCGATCAGTGGCCACGGATCAACCGTGGCGCTGGTCGCATAGACCGACGCCTCAGTCTGCGGCGGACAGGCCAGCCGGTAACCACCCTGCCCGTCCGGCAGCAAGCCATGCGCGCAATAGTCGCGCAGCACCGCCGGGTCCCACAATTTATAAGGATGCCGGTCCTTGAACCGCTCGAACATTTCCTCCGGTCCGGTCCAGCTGTTGCGGCGTCGGGCGACCATTTCGTTGGTCGCGCTATAATCGGGCGGATTCTGATAGACCGCCCGGTCCATGATGACCGGATCGACCAGAACCAGCCGCTCCACCAGCTCGGGATGGCTGGCCTCGACCTGTACCAGGCAATGGCCGCCCATGCTGTGGCCCGCGCCCACCGCAAAGCGAATGCCGAGCGATTGCACCAGTTCGGCTGTCGCGCCCGCAACATCGGTCCAGTCGGTGATGATCGGTGCGGCGCTGCGTCCGTGGCCCAGTTGATCAACCGCGATGACATGGGTGCCGTCCGGGAAAGCAGCGACGACCTGATCCCAGCAGCGCGCGTGAAAACCTGTTGCGTGAAGCAGGAGAACGGATGGACCGTCGCCCGGCTTCCCCCATTCAAAATAGCAGATATCGCCGTGGGAAGACGCGAAGACATTCATAATGGGCAGGATCATTTAACTTTTCCTATTTCGTCATCCCGGACTTGATCCGGGATCCAGAGCAACCGCTCGCAAGCCTAGCTTGCTACGGCTCTGGATGCTGAATCACGTTCAGCATGACGACTATCTGAATTGTTGAGATCACGCTTCCTTTGGCGGCTCGACCACCCGGATATGCAATTCGCGCAACTGCTTCTGCGACACGCCGCTTGGCGCGCTCATCATCAGGTCTTCGGCTTTCTGGTTCATCGGGAAGAGAACGACCTCGCGAATATTCGGCTCGTTCGCCAGCATCATCACGATCCGGTCAACGCCCGGAGCCGAGCCACCATGCGGCGGCGCGCCATATTTGAGCGCGTTGATCATGCCGGAAAACTCGGTGTCGACCTGCTCCTTGGTGTAACCGGCGATTTCAAACGCTTTGTACATGATATCAGGCCGGTGGTTCCGGATCGCGCCGGAGGACAGTTCGATGCCGTTGCAGACAATATCATATTGCCAGGCAAGAATATCGAGCGGGTCCTGGTTTTCCAGCGCATCCAGCTCACCCTGTGGCATCGAGAAGGGGTTGTGCGAGAAATCCAGCTTCTTCAGTTCTTCGTCATATTCGAACATAGGATAGTCGACGATCCAGCAGAATTTAAACGCATTTTCATCGATCAGGCCCAACTGCTCGGCAGCACGCGTGCGCGCCAGACCGGCCAGCCTTGCCGCTTCCGCTTCCTTGCCAGCAGCAAAGAAAACACCGTCATCGGGACCACAGCCGAGATCGGCGAGCAGCTTCGCTGTGCCTTCCTCGCCGTGATTCTTGGCAATCGGCCCGCCAGCCGCGCCTTCCTTCATGTTGATATAGCCAAGCCCGGCGAAACCTTCGCTGCGGGCCCAGTCATTCATCGCATCGAAGAATTTCCGGCTGTTCTTACCGGCTTCCGGCGCGACAAAGGCGCGGACGGTGCCGCCGGTCGAGGTGATCTTGTCGAACAGACCGAAGCCCGAGCCCTTGAAATGCTCGCTGACGTCCTGGATGATGATCGGGTTGCGCAGATCCGGCTTGTCATTGCCATATTTCAGCATCGATTCCTTATAGGGAATGCGCGGGAATTCACCGGCCGGGGTGACCGAGCGGCCATTGGCAAATTCCTCGAACACGCCAGCCAGAACCGGCTCCAGCGTCTGGAACACATCTTCCTGGGTGACAAAGCTCATTTCGAAATCGAGCTGGTAAAATTCGCCCGGCGAGCGGTCGGCGCGGGCGTCTTCGTCGCGGAAGCACGGCGAAATCTGGAAATAGCGGTCGAAACCGGCGACCATCAGCATCTGCTTGAACATCTGCGGCGCCTGCGGCAGCGCATAGAATTTGCCGGGATGAACGCGGCTCGGCACGAGATAGTCGCGCGCGCCTTCCGGGGACGAAGCGGTCAGGATCGGCGTCTGGAATTCGGTAAAGCCCTGTTCGGTCATCCGGTTGCGCAGGCTGGCGATAACCTTGGAGCGCAGCATCATATTGGCGTGAACGCTTTCGCGCCGCAAATCGAGGAAGCGGTAGCGCAGGCGGATATCCTCGGGATATTCCTGCTCGCCAAAGACCGGCATCGGCAATTCGTCGGCCGGGCCCTGCATGCTCACCGTATCGGCGACCAGTTCAACGTCGCCGGTCGGCAAATTCTTGTTCACCGTCTCGGCGTCGCGGGCGACAACCTTGCCGGTCACCGTGACCACCGATTCCACCCGTGCGCCGTCGAGCGTCTTGAAAGCTTCGCTGCCGGTTTCGCTGACGATCTGGGTCAGGCCGAAATGATCCCGCAGATCGACGAACAGCAGATTGCCGTGGTCGCGCTTGCGGTGGATCCAGCCGGACAGACGGACTTCCTCGCCGACGTGCGAAGAACGGAGCGCGGAACAATTGTGGGTGCGATATGCGTGCATGATGGACCTTTGGAATTGGGTGCTTTCCCAGATGGAAAGATTGCACGCGTAACACAGGTCTGCGGGCCATTTGTCAAGGCTTGAGATTGTCCAAACAGGCTGCACGCCGCGCCTGATGCGGTGTTTTGGGAGGGATAAGGCCGTCGCCGCCGAAAGCTCTACAGCAGGCGCAACGAGTCAGCAGTGCACGACATCTCTGCTAAATGCTCAAGCCTGGCTGTCCTTGCGATCTTTCAACGGATAGTCTTCGGGCCGAACCGTGGAAACATTGGGACGGTCGCTTACCTTTTCCGGGGCTTGGCCGCCGGGGGTCGTATCATCGTCCTTGTTTTTCGGTACATTGTCGGCGTCTCCGTATGTACCGCCGGCCTTGCCCTTATCCATGCCGTAGGAACTGTCCGGCCGGTGCGGAGTGCCGGGTGCTGCCCCGGGGTTCAGCCGTTCATATTCGTGCGAATGTCCGGTTTTCTTCTTGTCAATCTTCGCCATGGGGGACTCTCCATCCTGTTGTGTCATAATAGAATTACGCGGCCATCGCAGGATAGTTCCGCCCCTTATGGACAAGCGACCTCTATGGCATCCGTTGCAACGCGGACCTGGACTGGCGTGGTTGCCAGCACTTCGCCGTCGATTGAAATCTTTAGCTTCGGTATGGTCTCAAGCTGAAAGGATGTTCCGGAAAATTCACGCGTGTTGGCGTTCCGGTCTCTCAGCTTGAGCGCTTTTGCAAACCAGTCCCACATGAGCTGGATTTTGCTCTTTCCGACGACAGCCTGGATCACGATCTGCCCGCTGTCGATTTCCGCATCGTCGGACAATTCCAGACCGCCATGATAGGGTCCGTTCAAAATCCGCACTTCGGTCGACCATAGTGCATGCTTTTCTGCGCCATCATCAATCATCAGCCTGAACGGCCGGAAACCGATGAGGCATTTCAAAGCCCAGAACAGATAGCCAAAGCGACCCAGATAGCGCTTCAAATCGTGCGGCACCGTTTCGCCGATGATCGGGGAAAGGCCCAGGGATGCAGCGTTTACAAAATAATCCTCATCGATCATGCCAAGGTCAATCGGCTTGCGATGCCCGTGCGCGATGACATCGATGGCCCCGTCCAGATCAAGCGGCAAGCCCAGCGTTCGCGCTGAACTATTGGCGGTCCCCAGCGGCAATATGGCAAACACACAACCGGTACCGACAAATTCGTCCACCACGCCGGAAAGCGAACCATCCCCGCCGCCGACGATAACCATCGGGGCGTTCTGAACCGCTTGCCGGACAATTTCCTGAATATTGTCAGGATTCTCGACGGCCTCTGCGTCCAGCAGATTGACGCCAGCCTCAGCGAGTTTTGCCTTGGCTTCTTCGAACAGATCCTCTCCCTTCCGGGAACCGGCGTTTATGACAAGAATGGCGTCCTTCGGGAGAGAATTGTCTTTCATGGAGAGAATACGCCGCGGCGGATGTTTGGATGCACGATGAAACCACTTTATGTTTCAACCGTTAGACCTGCATGGCACGGATCGCACATCTATCTGACATTCACTTTGGCGCAAATGACCCCACCATCGTCGCAGCAACGATCGACTGGCTGAAAGAAAAACAGCCCGATCTCGTCATCATCAGCGGTGACCTGACCCAGCGCGCACGCGAGGGTCAATTTCAGGATGCTGCCGAATATCTCGGGGCGCTGCGGGAAAACGGGCACAAATTGCTGGTCGTCCCGGGAAATCACGACATTCCCCTATATGATATTTTCCGGCGCTTCGCTTCGCCTCTAGGCCGGTACAAGCGTCATATTGCTCAGAATTTATGTCCCTGGGTGGAAACGGATGAAGCCGCCATCTTGGGAATCAATACCGCCCGGTCCCTCACGATCAAGGATGGCCGGATCAACCGCGACCAGATGCAGCTCATTCGCGAGCGATTTAAAGGCGTCGCGCCCCATAAAACGCGAATTCTGGTTACCCACCACCCGCTGTTCGAACTGCCGATAGGCCAGGGTAACGAGCTTAGCGAAGCCGTGGGGCGACAGGAAGATGCCCTTCAGGCGATAGCCGACGCCGGCATTCATGTGACGCTGGCGGGCCACTTCCACCGCACCTATGCCGAGGCCGCCAGCAAGATGGTGGCCGAAGCCGGCCCGACTCTGGTTATTCAGGCGGGTACGGCCACCTCGACCCGTCTGCGCAATCAGGAACCGCAAAGCTTCAACTGGCTGCACGTCGAACCGGACAACCGGATGGAATTGCAGGTGATCGTCTGGAATGGCGAGGAATTCCAGCGTGCAAGCCATGTCGGGTTTTCCCTCGAGGGAGAGCAATGGCATTCGCAAGAGCTGTCCACCCACGAACCGGCCACCGGTGATTTCCGTGGCGCAAAAGCGCAATTAGCCGCCGTCGATCGCTGAAGATCCGAACGGTGACGGGAAGCTAAAGCCTATATCAGCCCCAGCTTGACCAGTTCGTCATTGGCAAAAACCCGCCGGTCGGCGGCATCCGGCATGACTTGCGCCTGCGCCCATTTCCAGTCGGCGAAACTCTGCCCGTAATCCCGCTTTATCCGGGCTTCGTCAAGATTGTTGGTCTTGCCCCAGTGGCGGGTGAAGGCGATCCCGGCGTCGTCCAGCGCTTCAACCACTTTCTTGTAGCCATTGTGACTCGATTCGACGTTCGGGCCGTCAAAATCGATGACGACATTGTCCGGCCAGTGCGCCGGCGCGAGCAGGCCCTGCGCCTGACGGACAAAGCGCAGGGTGACGACTGTGCCGCCTCCCCCACGCCGGAAACTATCGATAATCAAATCAAAGGCTTCGCTCAGCTTGCTGCGATCGAGCGTTACCGATCCGTTGAACAGGCTGGCAATCGGCATATGCTCTTCGGTCGTATGGCCCCAGGTCGCGATGGCCGGTGGATCGTCAACATCGCGATTGTCCGGATAGGCTTGCTCCATTGCCAGTTGCAATATCTCCGCCTTGAACCAGTCGCTTTCCGCCATTGCCTTGCCGAGCAGGGTCAGGGCGTCATAGCCGGCGCCCATGTCCCCCGGTGGCGGTGGCGGAATGCTGGCGTCATAGGGACGCTTGTAGAGGAAGCGCAACAGGCTCTTTTTGTCGAAAGGGTCGAAAGGATTCATGATAAGCTGTTGAAAATAAGGCTCTTCATGCAAGCCGAATTCGCAGGAGAATTTCTTGAACTCACCCCGGCACAGCCAGTCGATATGCTCGCGCTTTATCTTCGCAGCCTTCTGGATATTCTGCACCATATAGATCGGATCGGTCTCGATCAGCATCGCCGTGACAAATCCCATCGCACCGATATGAAGCTGGGCGGCGGCAAATATCCTGTCGTCCCGGATAATCTCCGATCCGGTCTGCGCAATGAATGCATCCGAGAGCACGGCTCTGCTGGGGGATATCCACAATATCCGTTCCGGCGTCACCAGCTGCACGGCCCGGACATGATCCTGGATGCCGCCAGCCTGCCAGACGCTGCCATGGGTCCCGGTGGCGCAAGCACCGGCAAAGCTCTGTCCGTTGCTGGCACCGCCGGTGCGCAGCGACCGGCCGATTTCTTCCGCGCTTTCATAGACTTCATCAACGGTCGCGCCGGCCTGCACCAGCAGCAGCGCCTCGGCCTCGACATCGCAATCTGCGTGCAGGTCCCTGGCGGAAAGCTTGTACGTCCGGTTGAGCCGCAAGGTTTCTACCAGCCAGCCGTCTTCCACCACGTTGATCGGCGAAGGGGACCAGCCCGCGCCAATCGGCCGGACCGGGATATGATATTGCCTGGCTTCCCGGAGCAAATCCCGCACCGTTTCCGCCACACCTTTCAGATGCGCACGGCCATTTCTCTCGTCACCGTTCGCCAGCTCGATCCGGTCCTTGAGATTGCATTCAGCAGTCTGGTGATAGTTTTTCCAGACCTGATGACCAAGATGGATAACGCGCGCCATCAGGCTTCTCCCACATCATGGTCACCGGCATAGCAGCGATAGGCTATGCTCACCTTCCGGACGAAGCCGAAAGTCAGCAGACAGATGAGAATGGCTTTTCCCGTCATGAAAAAGCGCATATCGTTTATACCGAGTTGATAACAGTCATCCGCCTGCAGGGATTGCCCCCGGCGCGAGGCAAATCCCCAGGCCAAAATGGTAATCTCGATGGTCTTGCCGCCGATCGGCCTGGGATCGGCCACCGCCAGACATGCATCACCCCAAAGCGCCATGACCTGCCCCAGCAACAGCAACGCCAACAGACCGATCAGAACCAGTGACCAAAATGTCATGATTTCCCCCAAATTTTTTCCTGCACCCACGAATTGTTTGCGGGATGAGCCGCCCGCTGTATAGGATAAAAATGCACATTCATAATTTGCTGACGGACAATCAGGACATCGCCGATATATGTGACCGCTTCGCTTCTGCGGATTTCGTCACGGTTGATACAGAGTTCATGCGGGAGAACACCTATTGGCCGATTCTCTGCCTGATCCAGATATCCGACGGAAAAGAAGCGGCAGCGATTGACCCGCTGGCCAAGGGCGTTGACCTCGGTCCCCTTCTTGACCTGCTGGTCAACAATGAAGACGTCCTGAAAATATTTCATGCCGGCGGACAGGATGTTGAAATCATCCACAATCTGACCGGCAAGACTCCGCACCCGATTTTTGATACCCAGATCGCCGCCATGGCGATCGGCCAGAGTGAACAGATCGGCTATGCCAATCTGGTGGACAGCTGGCTCGGCGTCACGCTGGACAAAGGCGCGCGCTTTACCGACTGGTCGCGGCGCCCGCTCAATGCGCGCCAGCTGGAATATGCTATCGCGGATGTCACGCATCTCGCCGAAATCTTCCCGATGATGCTCGAAAAACTGCGGGAAACCGGTCGCGGCATGTGGATCAACGCGGAAATGGAAAAGCTCGCGGATCCCGACAATTATGTGAATGATCCGGAGAAATCATGGCTGCGGGTCAAGTCGCAGGGACGCAATCTGGACATGCTCGGAAGGCTGAAAGCCATCGCCGCCTGGCGGGAAACGGAAGCCCAGTCCAAGGATTTGCCGCGAGGTCGGATCATGCGCGACGAAACGCTCGCCGATATCGCCGCCCATCCACCGAAGGACCAGTCAAAGCTGGGACAGGTCCGCGGGCTATCGGCCGGCTGGAAGAACAATGATATCGGCGCCCGGCTGATGGAGGTCATCGAACAGGCCGAACCATTGTCGCGCGACGAGCTGCCATTGAAGACCGGACGGCGTCCGAAAAATGGCAAGGCCAACGCGCTGGTTACCGACTTGCTGAAGCTGTTGCTGAAAATCCGGTCTGCCGAGATGAATGTCGCATCGCGCCTGCTTGCGCGTGCCGATGATCTGGAACGGATCGTCGCAGGAGAGCGCGAGGATGTTCCGCTGCTGGAAGGCTGGCGCTATGAGGAATTTGGCCGGGACGCACTGGATCTTGTCGAAGGCCGTGTCAGTTTTACGGTCAAGGATGGCAAGTTGAAAATGACGCACCAGCAAGAGGGTGACGCGGAATAGCTAGATAGCCGTCATCACCGGCTCCAGCCCCAATATATTTGCCAGATGCCCGTGCCGTTTGGCCACCACATCGCCGTAAAGATGCACCAGATCGCCGGAGATCGTCAGTTCCAGCTTTTTCCCGGACTTGCGAATTTGCGTTTGTTCCAGCGGGTCACGGGTGCCGCCGCTAAGCCGCTGCCCCAGCCGCATCGCGAGGCCCCAGGCAATGGCGCGCCGCGTTGCCGCTTCGCTGGCCAGTTTTCCACCGCCGGGAAAGACATCATTGCCACCACCGAAGCTGGTGTACAGCGCCTGCCCCAGCATTTCCCTTTCCGGTCCGGTAATAGCGACCCAGTTGCCATGCAATCCGACCTCGAGCCCCCGCTCCGCGCGGAAATTGGGATTGGCGCGCCAGGCGACATCACCCAGATTGCAGGCGGCCTGGCGGATGCGGTGCCATTCGACCGGATCATCGGAGAAAATGTCGGCGATCCACTTGCCGAGCAATTTGCTGTTCGCCGGAAAACGGGCCTGAGCCGCTCCGGCATCTTCAGTCGCGAGCAAAAGCGGATCACGCGCCGCTTCCTGCTTGCTGACTCGGTGATAGAGCATGCCTTCCCGCACGCCATAGGCTGACACGACCATCTTGCTGCTATTGAGATAGCGCACCAGCATCGACAACAGCCAGGCCGCGTCCTTGAGCGTGGGTATCCGCGACGTCGACAGTCCGGGGACGTTCTTCAGCTTTTCCTTGTTCAGCTGGGCGAGACGGCTGACCAGCCGCCGGGCGCGCCGCGGTTCCATCTCGTAATTGTGGATGACCGGCAGCGGATAATGGCTGTCGAACATGTCGAGACGGGCAAGCGACCGCCACGAACCGCCGACAAGATAGAAAGGAAGGTCTTGCGCCTGCTTTTCCCATCCGGTTTTTTTCAGCATCTTGCGCACCTGGCTCTTCAGCGCATCCTGCCCCTTGGCGCGCAAGTCGGCGACCCGGAGCACGCCCAACGGGAAGGAAAACCGCTCCAGCACCCTGCCCTGATCGACCATCGCCAGTTCCAGACTGCCTCCGCCAAGATCTCCGACTATTCCCCTCGCATCCGGTATCCCGGAAATCACACCCAGCGCCGCCAATTCCGCTTCTTCCTCGCCTTTCAGCACCGCGACGTCATAACCGATCTCGCGCGCAATCTTCAGCAGGTCCTTGCCGTTGCTGGCATCCCTTACCGCCGCCGTGGCAAAACTCTGGATATTGTCGACTTCCATTTCGATGCAAAGACGGTGGAAACGCCTCAATCCCCGTTCGGCTAGCGCCATAGAATCCTTGCCGATCGCACCCGTGGTGGACAGTTCCTTTCCCAGCCCCGCCATGACCTTTTCGTTGAACAGGATCGCGGGAACTCTCGCAGGCCCCTGATAGACAACCAGCCGGATCGAATTGGAGCCAATATCGACGATGGCCGTCCGCCCGTTCGATCGCCGCTTTTTTGTCCGCCCCAGAATGGCCATTATATTTTTGTCTGCCAGCAACCCGATCACACCTTTTTCTTGCGACGACGCAGGCTGAGGCGCGGAACCGCATTGCTTTTTTTGAGCGCCTTGCCGCGCCCGGAGAGTGACGGATTGGTCATGAAATAGCGGTGCAGATTGAATGGCTTGCTGGACGGTTTCACCCGCGTGTAGCTGCCGTCCGCGTTGAGCTCCCAACTCTGTTCGTCGTCAATCAGATTGGCGACCATGACCTGATCCAAGATCTGGTCATGAACCGTGGGATTGGTGATGGGCATCATATATTCGACCCGCCGATCCAGATTGCGCGGCATCCAGTCGGCCGAGGAGATATAAAGTTTTGCGCCATCATTGGGCAAATCCTTGCCATTGCCGAAGGCCCAGATGCGGCTGTGCTCCAGAAAACGGCCGACCACCGATTTGACCCGGATATGGTCGGACATGCCCGGGACATCGGGCCTGAGACAGCAAATACCGCGAACCACCAGATCAATTTCGACGCCGGCGTTGCTGGCCTGATAGAGCTTTTCGATCAGCGCCGGATCGACGAGCGAATTCATCTTTGCCCAGACCATGCCGGGCTTGCCGGACCGGACATTGGCGATTTCCTGGTCGATCAGCCCCATCAGGTCTTTCCGCATGTTGCGCGGGGACATGGAGATAAGTTCCAGCTCCTTGGGTTCGACATAGCCGGTGATATAGTTGAACAGTTGCGCGGCATCCCGGGCGGCCTTGGGATCTGCGGTAAAAAAGCTGAGGTCGGTGTAGATTTTGGCGGTAATCGGGTGATAATTGCCGGTGCCGAAATGGCAATAGGTGCGGTAGCTGTCCTGCTCCTTGCGTACGACCATCGAAATCTTGGCATGGGTTTTCCATTCGATAAACCCGTAGACAACCTGCACGCCCGCCCGCTCCAGCGCGCTCGCCCAGAGCAGATTCTGCTCTTCGTCAAACCGCGCCTTGAGCTCGACAATCGCCGTTACCGACTTGCCGGCTTCTGCGGCGTCGATCAGTGCCCGGATGACCGCCGATTGCTTGCCAGCCCGGTAAAGCGTCTGCTTGATCGCGACAACATCGGGGTCAGCAGCCGCCTGCTTCAGAAATTCAATCACCACCTCGAAGGATTCATAGGGGTGATGGACCAATATGTCCTTGTCGCGGATGGCCGCGAAGCAATCGCCACCATGGTCACGAATACGTTCGGGAAAGCGCGGGCTATAGGGCGTGAACTTGAGATCGGGGCGGTCCTCGTCGACCAATATGTCGAGATCGCCGATACCGACCAGACCATTGATCCGGCTTTCGGTCGCGCCGTCATCGAGAAGATTTTCCCGCAACATCGCGACCACCGGCTCGGCCAGGTTGGGACCCATTTCCAGCCTGATCACATCGCCGCGGCGGCGGCGTTTGATCGCGCTGCGGAAATAGCGCACCAGATCCTCTGCTTCCTCCTCCACCTCGATATCGCTGTCCCGGATGATCCGGAACAGACCGCTGCTTTTCACCTCATAGCCGGGGAACAATATGTCGGAAAATTTCTGGATCACGGTTTCGACCGAAACATAGACCGCGGCCTCGCCCGGCAGACGGATGAAACGCGGGAGCCCCGACGGGATCATCACCAGCTCGCGAATACCCTGGTTGTCGGACTCGCGCACCAGGTCGAACACCAGGCTGAGCCCCTTGTTCGGGATGAACGGAAACGGGTGCGCCGGATCGAGCGCTTGCGGCGTCAGCACCGGGAATATCTGGTCCAGAAAATGCTGTCTGAGCCAGATTCTCGACTCCTCGGACAGATCGTCGATGGTCGATACAAATATATCTTCCGCCGCCAGAGTCTCGGTCAGCGCCGCCCAGACCCTTTGCTGGTGATCCAGCAAAATATCCACGCGGTTTGCTATCGCTTCGAGCTGCTGCGAGGCGGTCAGACCGTCCGCCGATCTTTCCTCGATCTTCTGGCGATATTGCCCGACCAGTCCGGCCAGCCGCACCATGAAAAACTCGTCCAGATTATTACCGGAGATCGACAGAAAACGGAGCCGCTCGAGCAACGGATGGGCGCGATTTTCCGCTTCTTCGATAACCCGTTCGTTAAACCCCAGCCAGCTTATCTCGCGGTTGAAATAGCGTTTTCCGGCATCTTCGGGCATCGCGCTGATGCCATTCTCCCGAAGCACTCTTTCCCGGTCGAGGGCATCTGCAGCAGGATTTTCCATGGCTTAACTGTCAACCTTTTCGTCACCAGAGTCAAAAAAAGCGAGCGCTGCTTTGGCGATCGCCAAATTCACCGGCTTCCTGGTCTCGATCGCCAGCGCATCCATTTTCCGGGCCAGTTGCTGGACCATGGCATAAGACCGGGTCATGCGCTTTTCGAGATAGCGCAGCGCATCCTGCGAGATTGTCAGGCCGCGCAGGGCAAAATATTTCTGGAACAGACCGTCGATCATCGCCTGGTCTGGCGCGCCGATTTCCAGATGCAGCGACGCGGCAAGACGGGATTTCAGGTCCGGGAGCATGATTCCCCACTCCGAAACCGGCTTTGCCGACAAAAGCAAAAGCGGCTTATGCTCGCCGTTGGCGCGGTTCCAGAGATGGAATATTTCGCTATCCTCATAGTCGGCCGCATCATCCAGACAGAGCCCGCCGCTCTCTGCCTCAAACGCCGCCGCCATCGTGGTCTTACCAGAGGCTTCGGGCCCGGTGAGGATCAACGTGTGGTGTGCCCAGTCCTGCCAGATCTGCAGGTGCCGATGCACCTCCTCATTGGCAGCAGTCACCAGATATCCCCCCTGATCCGGCGACGGTTTCTGTTCAAGAGGGAGGGCTATCTGACTCACGGTCTCGCTACATTATTGTCCGGAGCGACTGATACGCAAGGCGCCCGCTCCTTGCTGGACTTGCCAGCCCTGGGCCCGAAGGGCCTGCGCCAACGTGGAAATATCGCCTCTATATGTCACGCTCATGACGGACACACCGCCCAGCGCCAGGCTGGACGTGGATGCGGATGTGACGCCCGGTATCGCGCGTACCGACGCTTCACCGCGCCCGACTGCCCCGACGTCCGGCGTATCAAATTGCAGCGAGATGCTGGTCGCTGCCGCAGGCGCTGCTACGGGCGCTTCCCCGCCTGGTTCCGCTGCGCTGCCGCCTGCTGCCGTTGCTGAAGCATCGCTTTCGCCAATTTCGTCCGCCAACTCGCCATCGACATCAAAATCTTCGAGGTCCAGATCGTCCAGATTAAACGGATCCTCAATGATCAGCGACTTGTCGGTTTTCAATATGCCCCGCGACAAGGCGCTGGCATAGATATTGTCGAGACGCGCAATACCCTGGTCCATCATCTTGGGAATATCTTCGCTGCGGTCCACTTTCAGGGCAAAGCTGTCGATAAACCGGTTGTCGGGACCATAGCGCGCCGTGAAACGACCGGTCACCGGACCGCCGGGATATTCATAGGTCAGCCGGACAATCGGAATGATGACATCGGCTGCGCCGAACTGATCGAGAATATTGCGCCACCAGCGCCGACTCGGACGATTGGCCTGCCCTGCGGTCAGCACCAGCGATTCGCTGTCCGACCCATAAGGCCGCACATAATCAATGGCGCTGTCCCCGGAGCGGAAACGCGCCCAGGCCTTTTGCCATTCGGTGCGGTTCTCGAATACCTGCGGAGAACCACCGCTCCACATGATCGGCAGAACCAGCAGCGGCGGGGAACGCAACCGCCGACCGCCAACGCCCAGGATCGAGCCCGTTCGCGCCCGATCAAACATCACGCCGAGCGTGGCAATATAGCGTTTGGGGCCGATCTGCTCCTGCTCGACGATGATCGCCGAGACAATGGTATTGAGCGTACCGTCAGGCAGACCGGAGGTTTCCCCGCCCTGCGTACGCTTGTAAAGCATTTTCCAGGCCTTGCGCTGGGCTTCTTCCCAGCCTTTTTTCCGCGCGTCGAATGCATTGTCGCCATGGACATCGACTTCCACGCCCATGACTTCAAAATCACCGGTGCTGGCCAGCGGCGCGACGCCGCGCTCCGTACCTTCCAGTTGGGCATAGACAACGGTTCCCGCGAGCACAGTCACGACGGCAATGGCGGCGGCAATCTTGGTCCGGAAGTCACTCAAAAAACTCATTTGCGCCCTTTTGACGATTATGGCGTAGAAATCCAGCCGCGACTTGTCTAATCGCTCAAGCTATGAGTGAAAAGCAAAATGAGCCGGATTCTTACACCTATGCGAAAGCCGGTGTATCCATCGAAGCGGGCAATGCCCTGATCAAGGCGATCGCGCCTCTGGCCAAAGCCACGGCGCGCCCTGGCGCCAATGCCGAACTCGGTGGTTTCGGGGGATTTTTTGACCTTAAGGCGGCGGGCTATCAGGATCCGCTGCTGGTCGCGGCCAACGACGGCGTTGGCACCAAGCTGAAACTGGCGATCGACTATGACCGCCATGACACGGTCGGCATCGATCTTGTTGCCATGTGCGTCAACGATCTGATCGTACAGGGGGCAGAACCCCTGTTTTTCCTCGACTATTTCGCCACCGGAAAGCTCGAGAACGGCATTGCCGAACGGGTTGTGGCGGGGATTGCCGATGGCTGCAAGATGTCAGGCTGTGCCCTTATTGGCGGCGAAACGGCGGAAATGCCGGGCATGTATGCCGACGGCGACTATGATCTTGCCGGATTCTGTGTGGGAGCAGTCGAACGCGAAAAGGCCGTGACCGGAATGACGATCGAGCCGGGCGATGTGCTTCTCGGTCTCGAATCCTCCGGCGTTCATTCCAACGGGTTTTCACTGGTCCGGCGACTGGCAGCCGACAAGGGCTGGAAAATGGAACGCCCTGCCCTGTTCAACCCGGATATATTGCTGATCGAAGCCCTGATTGCGCCGACCCGGATCTATGTGAAGTCGCTGCTGCCGCTGATGCAGTCCGGCCGGATCAAGGCGCTGGCCCATATCACCGGCGGCGGATTGCTGGAAAATATCCCGCGGGTGTTGCCGGATGGCACGCACGCCCATGTCGATGCTTCGAGCTGGGAGCAGCCCCGCCTGATGGCCTTCCTCCAGGCACAGGGCAATATCGAGCCGGAGGAAATGGCGCGGACGTTCAATTGCGGCATCGGAATGGTGCTGGCCGTGTCTCCTGACGAAGCGGATGCGATTACGTTGGACCTCGAGGCGGCTGGTGAAACAGTTCACAGAATCGGCGATGTCCGTGACGGGCCCAAAGGCTGCTCAGTATCAGGCGCACGCGGCATCTGGTCGGCGACGGACGACTGGACCGCCACGCACAATGGCTGAAAAGGCCAAAATCGCGATCCTGATTTCCGGCCGCGGGTCGAATATGGCGGCGATGGTCTATGCTGCCAAATCCTCCGACTGCCCCTTCGAGATCGTACTGGTGGCATCGAATGATCCGGATGCTTCTGGTCTCTTGCTGGCCGAAGCCGAGGGGGTGCCAACTTTCTCCCATCCGCACCGGGGACTGAAGCGTGACGACCATGATGCGATCATGCACGAAGCCGTTGTCGCAGCGGGTGCCGAATATATCGTCCTGGCTGGCTATATGCGAATATTGAGCGACGGCTTTGTCCGCAAATGGGCGGATCACATGCTCAACATCCATCCCAGCCTGCTGCCAAAATATAAAGGTCTCGACACCTATCAGCGTGCAATAGACGCCGGTGACAAGATTGCGGGATGCAGTGTCCATCTGGTCACCCCGGAACTGGACGACGGCCCGGTGCTGGCCCAGACCGAAGTGGCGATCCTTCCCGACGATGACGCCGACCGGCTGGCAGACCGGATATTGATTGCCGAGCACCAGCTTTACCCTGCCACGGTAGCAAAATATGTCACGCGGGAAGCCGATCCGGACTGGATCCTGGCGCAGGTCCGGGAACGGGCGCTGGCGCTGGCCGAAACCCATGAACGGGCAAGCTTTGGCGCGCCCGGGTGGCGAGTCGGCAGCGAGAAAAACGGCAAATATTTCGCCTATTTTGCACGAAGCCATTTCGGGGAAGCCGGTATTGCTCTGCTCGTCAAAACCGCCGCGCTGGATGAACAGGCCGCCCTGATAGAAGCCGATCCCGATCTATATTATGCGCCGAAATTCTATGGAAAGTCAGGCTGGATCGCGATCCGTCTCGATACTGGCTGCACCGATTGGTACCATATCGAGAGCCGCCTTTACAGCAGCTGGTGTCAGGTGGCCCCGAAGCGGCTCACCAAGATGATCGCGATAGCCGACCAGTTTTAGGAAAAAGTGCATCGCGGCCTGAAAGTCTTTGGACAACAAGAGGAGGGAGAGATGTTGCCCAAACAAAAAATGCGGCCCTTATTTGGGATAAGAGGATCCAACCCGCGATGCATCCTGTTAGATAGCCGGAGATGATCGGCTAAGCGATACGGACCTTTGACCGTATCACCGTCCGGCTACATTCCCGCTTCCACAGCCAAACGCACCATATCCGCAGCGCTCGGTACATCGAGCCGTTTCATCAATATCGAACGGTGCATTTTGACCGTCCGTTCGCTGAGGTTCAGCTCATGGGCAATCTGTTTGTTGAGCAGGCCTTTTGCGATAAATTGCAGCACTTCCCGCTGTCTTTTCGACAGGTCTTTGACGATCGCCACCGCCCGCATACGCCGCGCCTTTGCCAGGCTGGGGACGTCGGCATCGATCTCGACTTGAGATCCCAGAAAATATTCCAGCTCACCCTCTTCGTCAAACAGGGGCGCGACCAGGACGGCGTTCTGGAACGGCACACCGTTTTTCTTGTAATTCAATATCTCGACCAGAACAGATTTCTGCTGGCTCACACCGCGGCGGATTTCTTCGGTCAGCCAGGGCTCGGTCGCTTCGCCGGCCAGAAAGCGGCAGTTTCGGCCGATAATGAAGTCCCGGTCATAGCCCGTCAGTTCCTGAAAGGCGTCGTTGACCGCAACAATCGGGTTGTCGGCCATGCGGGGATTGCTGATGACCGAGGCAATCGGACTGTTCTCGATCAGGGCCATCACCGACGCATGAGGCAAATCCGCTCCCGAAACCGCCAGTTGGTCTTTCATCTCAAGATTTTGCTTGCGGTCCATGCGACCAGCCTAATCGATTTCTAGGCACCAAGGCAAGCGCCGCCGCACATCAGGGCACGACGCCTTCCACGACGGATTTCGCATTGTCCACGCGGATCGCCGCGCCATTGATGAACTTGCTTTCGTCGGAGGCCAGGAACAGAACCGTATTGGCGATGTCATCCGGTTCGCCCAGCACGCTTGGCGGTGGGCTGTCGCTCGCCGGACGCAGATCATCGCGACCCATGACCTTGGGACCGATCCCCTCGACCATCGGGGTCAAAATGCCGGCAGGATGCACGCTGTTGCAGCGGATATTATATTTGTTGTTCGCGCAATGCACCGCCACGCTGCGGGTCAGGCTCTCGATCGCGCCCTTTGCCATGGAATAGGCCACGACAATCGGCTCGCCGATGATCGAGGCGATCGAGCACATATTGATGATCGCCCCTCCGCCCGAGGCCTTCATCGCCGGGACCGCATATTTGCACCCGTAAAAGGCGCCGTCGGCGCTGACCGCCATCACGAAGCGATATTCCTCGGCGGTCTGGGTCTCGATCGTGCCCGGCTCCACGACGCCGGCATTATTGACCAATATGTCGAGCCGGCCATGGCGGGAGACGATGTCAGCGATCAGGTCTTCCCACCCCTGTTCGTCCCGGACATCCTGAACGTGAAATTCTGCAGCATCGCCGATTTCACCGGCCACCCGGTTGCCGTTGTCGGCATCCATGTCAGTCAGCACGACAGTGGCCCCCTCGCGCGCGAACATCCGTGCGTCGGCCTCGCCCAGTCCCTTGGCCGCACCTGTTATTATTGCCACTTTGCCTTGCAGTCTGCCCATGCTCTTATCTCCTCGATGACTATTGCGTCGAAGGCTATGACCAGAGTCAAATAATAACGACTGGCAAAATTAGGAGATATCAGGGATGTACACTTTGGAGCAGCTGTCGGCACGCGAGGAAATCCGCGATATCCTGCACCGCTATTGCAAGGGCATCGATCGCCGCGACTGGGCGCTGGTCCGCTCCTGCTTTGCCGACGACCATGTCCACAAACATGGCGATTACGAAGGCCCCCCCGACGAGTTCATCGGCTTTGCCAGCCAGACGCTGGAGAATATACCGGGTACCCACCACTCGATCTCCAATGTGCAAATCGACCTGTCGGACGACGGCAACAGTGCCACCAGCGAGGCCAATTTCGTTGCCTATCACTATATCGAAGCGGGCAACCCGGACTTTGCCGCCTGCCAGACCAATGGCAAGGCCACCGACTGGATCGTAGCCGGCCGCTATTGCGACAGGCTGGAACGGCGTGACGGTGCCTGGATCATCGTGAAGCGCGAAGCGTTCCACGACTGGGAACGTTCCGACGAGGCGACGAGTTCGGCGGTGACGGTGGGACATCATGTGGGGAATGGTTCGTAATCCTCATCCGATTACAGTGCCTATGGTCACTGCCTGGGAATCCGGCGAAAATATGGGTTCCAGAGGAATGCCTCGCGAACAGACGAGTTTATTTGGCAGAACTGCGAAATAAGCGTTTTCGCGTGAAGAGAATTCACATATTATATTGTTGGCGCCTGTGCCGAGTCGTGGAGACTCTCAATGATACTGGCTTCTGCAAATCTACCCAAAGAACAATGGCTTGAGGGCAAAGGAAGCCTGCGAATATTCACCCGCCATTGGCGTCCGCAGGGGATGACCAAGGCAGCCTTGGTGATCTGCCATGGGGTCAATTCCCATAGCGGTCAATATATCAGGGCCGCAGAGGAATTTGCAGCCGAAGGCTATGCGGTCACGGCTCTTGATTTGCGGGGACGCGGCAAGTCGGAAGGCCAGCGTTTTTATACCCAAAGCATCGATGATTATGTGTCCGACCTGTCGCAGACGGTTGAGTTGGCAAAATCCCTCGACCCCGATACACCGCTGTTCCTGCTCGGCCATAGTGCGGGCGGTGTTATAGCGGTATCCTATGCTCTCGATTACCAGGAGCGCATTAACGGCCTCATCTGTGAAAGTTTCGCCTTCCGCGTATATGCTCCTGATGTCGCATTGGGCCTGCTGAAGGGCGCGAGCCACATCGCGCCGCACCTGCATGTGCTGAAACTCAGGATGGAAGATTTTTCGCGCGATCCAGACTGGGTCGCTCAACTTCTCGCGGACCCGCTTACCAGAGATGAGGTCCAGCCGGTTCAGACCGTCGCCGCTCTTGCCCGCGCGGGAGACAGGTTCGAGCGGGAGTTTGATCACATCACTCTGCCGATCTTGATTCTCCACGGAACGGCGGACAAAGCCACTCGTCCCGATGGCAGCCAGCAATTTTTCGACAATGCCGGCAGCACGGACAAGCAATTGATTCTCTACGAAGATCATTATCACGACCTGCTCAATGATATCGGACGGGCACAGGTGATGACGGACATCACCGGATGGATGGATGCCCGTCTCGCAACGGCGCCCGGCGTGGATCCGAAGATCGACCGTGCCGCTGCCAAACCGGTAATTACGACATAGGCTGCCTGCGCGATAAGAATTTTAAGGCCTGACGTTGGGAATTTTTAAGGAGAATTGCACCGTGGGATATTTAAAGGTCAAAGACGGCACCGAAATTTTTTACAAGGACTGGGGTCCGAAAGACGCTCCGCCAATCATGTTCCACCATGGCTGGCCACTGAGCGCGGACGACTGGGACAACCAGATGATGTATTTCCTGGCGAAAGGTTTTCGCGTCATTGCTCATGACCGGCGGGGCCATGGGCGCTCGACCCAAACCGACACCGGCAATGAAATGGACACTTACGCCGCCGACGTGATTGAGTTGGCGACAGCGCTCGATCTCCGAAACGCCGTCCACATCGGTCATTCGACCGGAGGCGGTGAAGTCGCCCGCTATGTCGCACGGTCAGAGACTGGCCGGGTTGCAAAAGCCGTGCTGGTTGCTGCGGTTCCGCCGATCATGGTGAAAACGCACGATAATCCCGGAGGTTTGCCCAAGGATGTGTTTGATGGCTTTCGCTCAGCACTGGTCGCCAATCGCGCCCAATTCTATCGCGACGTACCCGAGGGGCCCTTTTACGGATTTAATCAGGACGGCGTGGACATTATTGAGGGCACCATCGATAACTGGTGGCGTCAGGGCATGATGGGGGGAGCGAAGGCCCATTATGATTGCATCGAAGCTTTTTCGGAGACCGATTTCACCGAAGACCTGAAGGCGATTTCCGTGCCGACACTGGTGATGCACAGCAGGAACGACCAGATCGTGCCGTATGATGATAGCGCTCCCCTGGCCGTCAAGCTTCTTCGGCACGGGACGCTCAAGACTTATGATGATTTGCCGCACGGAATGTGCACGACACATCCAGAGATCATAAATCCCGATCTGCTGGCGTTTATTTCGGAAGAAGCGGCCAAAATCGAAGCCAGCTGATATTCCATGCCGAAAAGCTGCAACCATGTTTCCAGTGTCAGCAAGGTGACACCGAGCGCGCGAGGGTGCGAAGACTGTCTGAAAATCGGCAGCCCCTGGGTTCATTTGCGTTTGTGCCGCACATGCGGGCACGTCGGCTGCTGCGATGATTCCCCCAATCGTCACGCATCCGCGCATTATCGCAATACGGGCCATCCGATCATTGAAGGTTATGACCCGCCAGAGGGCTGGGGTTGGTGTTACCCGGACAATATCTTCGTGACGCTTCCTGACCGGACGCCACAGCTTGGGCCCATTCCCAAATTTGACTAGATATTTTCCCCGCGGCTTCAATATCAGGAAACAGCTCATGCCGAAGATTATTCAGACCGTTATCGAACAGCGCGGCGACCAGATGTTTCCCACGCTCGAAGCTGTGGACATGGATCGGCTCGAACGATTTGGCGATCGTTGCGAATTTGCTGAAGGCCAGCCACTCGTACGAACGGGGGAAAGCGGGCATGGCCTGATCCTGATATTGTCCGGCGAAGTCGATGTCACGCAGCGCGATGAAGGTGAAGAAAATGCACTTATCGTCACGCATGGCTCTGGATCATTCATGGGCGAACTTGCGCAGCTATCGGGACGCCCATCGCTTGTCGACGGCTACGCGCGCACCCCGGTCGATGCGCTGATCATTCCTCCTGATCGGCTCCGCGCCTTGCTGGTGGCCGAAGCGGAGCTGGGCGAGCGGATCATGCGGGCGCTGATCCTTCGCCGGGTAGGCCTGATCGAGACGGGTGGCGGGGGACCTGTGATCATCGGAGAAGCCAGCAACCGCTCTGTTCTGCAGCTTGAGGGGTTTTTGCGCCGCAACGGTCACCCCCATCAGCAACTCGACCCCGATAAGGATGCCGGAGCCAGGGCGCTGGTCGAACGGTTCAAAATCACGGCGGAAGAATTGCCAATCATATTGTGCCCGGACGGGCAGCTGCTTCGCAACCCCAGCGAAAGAGACCTCGCACAATGCATCGGTCTCGTAAGCGCAATCGACCAGAAAAAGGTCTTCGATGTGGTGGTGGTTGGTGCTGGGCCCGCAGGACTGGCCACGGCGGTTTACGCCGGGTCGGAGGGTCTGTCCGTGCTCGTGCTGGATTGCCGTTCTTTCGGTGGTCAGGCGGGGGCTTCCGCGCGGATCGAGAATTATCTTGGCTTTCCCACCGGCATCTCGGGCATGGCGCTGATGGCCCGGGCGTATAATCAGGCCCAGAAATTCGGGGTAGAAATGGTCATCCCGGATGAAGCCATAAATCTGGAATGCAGCACCAGCCCGCTGCGGTTAAGGCTTGATTCGGAAGAGACGGTACAGGCACGAGCGGCAGTGATCGCGACTGGCGCGAAATACCGACGGCTGGGCCTCGATAGGCTCGAGAATTTTGAGGGTGCTTCCGTCCACTATTGGGCTTCGCCGCTAGAGGCCGCGTTGGTTCAGAATGAGAATGTTGCTCTGGTAGGCGGCGGAAATTCCGCTGGTCAGGCCGTGGTTTTTCTGGCCGCCCATGCCCGAAAAGTGACGCTCATCGTCAGGCGTCCGCTCAGTGAGACCATGTCCAGCTATCTGGTGGACCGTATCGAGGGCCTGCGGAATGTCGAAATTATCGTCGGTGCCGAAGTCACTGCACTCGAAGGCACGGGCGACAGGCTTGCGGCAATAACCTTGAAAAACCGAGAATCAGCGACCGAAACCCGGGTGGAAATAGCGCATCTTTTTTCGTTCATCGGGGCGGAACCGAATACCGGCTGGCTGGCCGCGTCTGGTCTGAAAGTGGACCAACGGAACTTCCTGTGCACCGGCGACGCAGCCGGAGAAGATCGCCACGCACTCGAAACCAGCCGGCGCGGCGTCTATGCCGTCGGCGATGTCCGTTCCGGTTCGGTCAAGCGTGTTGCCTCAGCAGTAGGGGATGGCGCGCAGGTGGTCGCTGCCATGCACGCAATGTTTGCGTCACAGGACCTTGAGAAAGCTTCGGCCAAGACAGCGACGGATTGAACGCTGCCCCCTCAGAACGACCGATCCAGAGGCAGGCAGCACACCGATACCGCCAGCGTTAGACCAGCAGATATCCGCCATCGACCGTGATGATTTCGCCGGTCATGAATGCCCCTGCACTGCTCGCTAGCAGTAGTGCCGGTCCCATTATATCCGCGTCGTGGCCCCAGCGGTGCAGCGGTATCATTGCAATTTCCCGCTCATATTGTTCCTTGTCTTGCTCGACGAGGCTGGTCATTTTGGAATGGAAGCGTCCGGGCGCGATTGCATTTACCCGGATATGATCATCGGCCAGCAGGCTGGCGAGATTGCGGGTCAGCTGGTGGATTGCCGCTTTGGACGTGCCATAGCTGATGCCGCTTCCCGCACTTCCCATGATTCCGGCGATAGAGCCAATGTTGATGACGGAGGCGCTTTTTTCTGCCGTCGCATTTGCTTTCAATAACGGCAAAAGCTGCTGTGTCAGGAAGAACGGCGTCTTCACGTTCAGGTCCATGACCTTGTCCCAGCCTATTTCGGGAAATTCTTCTACCGAGGCCGTCCAGCCGGTGCCGGCATTATTGACCAGCACGTCAATATGATCTTCCCGTTCCGCCAGCGCCTTTGCGAATGCGATAATGCCTTCCCCGTTGCTCATGTCGCCGGGAAGCGCAACGCATTCGCCGCTGTCGCTCAGACCGGACAGTTCGTCAGCGGTCTCCTGGCATTCTTCGGGCTTACGAGCCGTGATATAGACCCGTTTTGCGCCAGCTTCCAGAAAGGCGCGTGCCATGGCTTTTCCCAGACCTCTGGAACCTCCGGTGATAACGCAGACTTTGTCGTGCATCGAAAACAGATTGTGTTGCATCGGAAAACTTCCTTCAGAGTGGGTGCGGATTCATGGGTACGCTACACGCAAACTCTGTCAGTTGTCAGGAAGTTTCGGATAAATATCGCAGCAAAATCTACCGCGCCGGCAGACCGGCTTCGCCCCACCTAGCTTGCTGGATAACCAAAAAAAACGCCCGGACGCAGAATGTGCAGCCGGGCGTTTATAACTGATAGAATGCGTGGGCTTAGCCGACGATTTCGTCTTCGTTGAAGAAGTAGGCGATTTCGATCGCGGCATTTTCTTCGCTGTCCGAACCGTGGACCGTATTCGCTTCGAGGCTTTCGGCCAGTTCCTTGCGGATCGTGCCAGGAGCGGCGTCGGCAGGGTTGGTCGCGCCCATGATGTCGCGGTTGGCCTGCATCGCATTTTCGCCTTCGAGAACCTGGACGACGCAAGGGCCGCTGATCATGAAATCAACCAGTTCACCGAAGAAAGGGCGTTCCTTGTGAACCGCGTAAAAGCCTTCGGCCTGTTCCTTGGTCATGTGGATGCGCTTGGAAGCGACGACACGCAGGCCTGCTTCTTCCAGCATCTTGGTGACAGCACCGGTGATGTTGCGTCGGGTAGCGTCGGGTTTAATGATCGAGAATGTCCGTGTCACGGCCATGATAAAGCTCCATAAATGTAGGGATAGTCAAAAGTTGCGCCGCCCTTAGCCGCTGCACTGCACCATGGCAAGTTTTCGATGATCGTCTGACCGTCCCGGTTGGCAGTTTCGCGGAAATCAGGGGCCTTCGACCCAGCGCCCGCCGTCCTGTTTCCAGTAGCGCGGGGTCACATCATCCTTGGCCGCCAAGTCCCGCCAGGCGTTTCGCGCGTTGTCGATCTGTTCGGCTGTAAACAGGAAGAAGGCGCGCTCGAATGCCAGCGCCGCGTCGCGCCACTGACCGTCCGACAGGATGATATAGGAGGCACCGTTTGCCGCATCGCATTGCTCTGAAATCAGGATCGGCTGATCGGCCTGTCGTTCCGAACCGGCGAAATCGTGGGCCAGGAAGCTGGCCGGATCATCGCTCCACAATGCATTGCCCAGAGCCGCGCACCGGGCCTCGTCTTGCGAAACAAGGAGAACCCTTTTCCCCGCTTCGAGAGACTTGCCCGCCAGCATGGGCACCAGCTTGTCCGCCGGATCGCGGGTCAGGTGATAGAAATCAACCCGCACCCGCTAGGCTTTCCCACGAGAATTCAGCGTCATTGCGACGCGATCAATCTTCGAAATTGTCGGCAACATATTGGTTCAGCAGGCGCACGCCATAGCCGGTCGCGCCCTTGTCCCAGACCGGGCCGGGCTTGTCCGCCCAGACCATGCCAGCGATATCGAGATGCGCCCATTTCACGCCGTCCTTGACGAACCGCTTGAGAAATTGCGCCGCGGTAATCGACCCTGCCCCGCGCGGACCGACATTCTTCATGTCGGCAATCGGCGAGTTGATCAATTTGTCATAGGCCGGGCCAACGGGAAGCCGCCACAGCGGATCACCGGAATCCTTGCCCGCATCGATCAGGTCGTCGGCGAGATCATCATCGTTGCTGAAACAACCGGCATGTTCGTTGCCGAGCGCGATAATCATCGCACCGGTCAGAGTCGCCAGATCGATCAGCACCTCCGGTTTGAACGTTTCCTGCGTCCAGTGCATCGCGTCGCACAATACCAGCCGTCCTTCGGCGTCGGTGTTGATCACCTCGATGGTCTGGCCGTTCATGCTCGTCACAACATCACCCGGACGCTGTGCCTTGCCGTCCGGCATATTCTCGACCAGTCCGCAAACACCGACAACATGCGCCTTGGCCTTTCGACCAGCGAGCGCCTTCATCGTTCCGGCCACGGCACCGGCGCCGCCCATATCCCATTTCATCTCTTCCATGCCGGCACCCGGCTTCAGCGAAATACCGCCGGTGTCGAAGGTCACGCCCTTGCCGACCAGAGCCAGCGGTGTCTTCTGTTTGCCATTGGTTCCGTCCCAGCGCATGGCCAGCAGCCGCGGCGGCCGTTCGGACCCTTGCGACACACCGAGTAGCGCGCCCATGCCGAGCTTTTCCATCTCGTCCCAGC
>CAXHZT010000009.1:0-110243 GCA_964022345.1 uncultured Sphingorhabdus sp. | reverse complement strand
ACCCGGAATCGAACCGGGGTGCGCGGATTTGCAATCCGCTGCGTCACCACTCCGCCATCGGGCCGGAGAGAAGGCGCGAATTGCTTCGCTTTTCGGTGAAAGTCAACCCAAAGTTGCGCCCTTCATTTTGCGCGGCGCAAATCGGGAGGATAAGCCTGATTGTCGCGAAAAAGACGCAGTCAGCACAAATTCGCCGGAATCCATCTTGGCGCAAGGCGCAAGCCGAGCTAGAAGCGGCAAAATCTCCGTCATAGTGTATTGTATTCATAATACAGAAGTGGCATGGACGCAGAATATTCATTGCGAGGATCGACGCTTGGGCCAGGAAAATTTCACAGAAATGCGCAAAGCCATGGTGGTCAGCCAGTTGCGGACCACCGATGTCAGCGATCCAAGGGTTATTGCAGCCATGGCCCATGTCGCACGGGAAGATTTCGTGCCGCTCGCACAGCGCAGCTTTGCTTATGCTGACCGCGGCGTCCAAATCGGCGAAGACAGAGCCCTGAATCCTCCGCTCACCACAGGCCGACTGCTGAATGTCGCGCATATAAACAAGCATGACAATGTTCTGCTGGTGGGTGCAGCAACCGGATATACCGCCGCTGTGCTGGGGCAACTTGCTGGAACCGTGACAGCGCTCGAACAAAATACCAAACTCGCAGCGATGGCGAAGAAAAATTTGGCCGGTATGGAAAACGTCACGATCGAAGCTGGCGATCATACCGGAGGATGGCCTCAATCGGCCCCCTATTCCGCAATCGTCATCGACGGCTTGGTTGAACAAATACCGCAGAGCCTGATCGATCAACTTGCGGCAGACGGACGAATCGTAGCCGCGATCCTCAACGACGGCGTGTCCCGCCTGGCGCTGGGCCGCAAAGCCGGCGACCACGCTGGCTATCAATATTTTGCCGATTGCGGGGCGTGTCCCTTGCCCGGTTTTGAAAAAGCAAAAAGCTTTAGTTTTTAGGGCGTTTGGGAGAGTGACAAGATGAGTAGACGCCGCTTCTTCACTGGAACAGCTATAGTGGCGTTACTGGCTACACCGGCACAGGCAGACACATTGCGTGATGCACTGGTGGCGGCCTATCAGACGAACCCTACCTTATCCGCTGCGCGCGCGGCCCAACGGGCGACCGATGAAACCGTCGCGATCGCCAAGGCCGATGGACGCCCGAGCGCCTCTACCAATTTCGGATTTCAGGAAAATTTCCTGCGCAGCGCCAATAGCTTTACAGCACCACTGCGCCAGAGCACAGCGGGCGGCTCTGTCGAAGTGCCGATCTACGCCGGAGGAGCTGTAAAAAATGCTATCCGTGCTGCGAGAACAAGAGTGGAAGCAGGCCAATTTGACCTGCGGGCCACCGAAGCGAGCATCTTCGCCAATGTCGTTGCGACCTATATGGATGTCATTCGCGACACGGCAATCGTCAAACTGAACCGGGCCAATGTCGGTGTGCTATCCGTCAATCTGGAAGCAACCGGTGATCGTTTCGAGATCGGCGACCTCACCCGGACGGATGTTGCCCAATCGGAATCCCGTCTGGAAGTTGCCAAAGGCGATCTGGAAACAGCCCGCGCGAGCCTGATTCGCAGCAAGGAAAACTATATTGCGCTTGTTGGCCATGAGCCGGGAGAACTCGACCCTCCCCCGCCGTTGCCCAATATGCCTGCGACAGCGGACCAAGCCGTCGATCTGGCGCTGACCTATAATCCCGACCTGCTGGCAGCCAAGCAGCGCAGCGATGCTGCGGAGTTTGACATCAAAACGGCGCGGGCTGCCAACAAACCCCGGGTTTCCACATATGCGCAGGGCAACTATTTGAACTACCACGGAACTCTGGGCGGAAGTGTCGCCGGCCAGGTATTCATTCAGGAACAGTCCACTGCCGAAGTCGGAATTCGCGCGACGATGCCGATTTATCAGGGCGGTCGGCCGGCTGCTCAGATTCGGCAAGCACAGGCGCGTTCCGGTCAGGCTTATGAGCAGTTGATTGCGATCGAGCGCGATGTGATATCGCAAACCCGCGCCGCGTTTTCGAGCTGGCGCGCATCGGAACGGGTGATCCAGTCATCGGAGCGGGCCGTGGCTGCAGCAAGCCTGTCGCTTGAAGGCGTGCGCGCCGAGAATTCTGTCGGCAACCGGACAATCCTCGACATTCTGAACGCAGAACAGGAATTGCTCAATGCCCAGGTTCAACTGGTGACTGCCCGTCGCAACAGTTATGTTGCGGGATTCTCCCTGCTCGCCGCGATGGGCCGCGCAGAAGCGCGTGATCTGGGTCTGGAAGGTGGCACCCTTTATGATCCGGATATCAATTACGACCGGGTAGACGGGATATTCTATGACTATCAAAGCGACCCCAATCCGGAACCGCAGGCGACCAGGACCGTTGACACGCAGGCCCAAACAGCGGAGATAGAACCATTGCCCGAGACACAAACGCACAAGTAGAGTGGATCGCTGCAGCAGAGGACGGGTTTAAAGGATTTCGCGGATGGCTGAACAGAACAGGGAATCATCGATGGAGGAAATCCTCTCTTCGATCAAACGCATCATTGCCGAGGACAAGGTGATTGATGAAGGACGCCCCTCGTCCAGCAAACAAGCCCAGTTGAAACCGGCGTTGCAAGCTGTTCCCGATTTTGAGCCAGAGGATGAGAGTGCGGAAGTTCTTGAGCTGACCAACGAGCTGCCCGAGCATGAAAGTCCTGCCGAAAAGCAGATTTTGCGAGGCCGCGACAAGGGTGACCATCTGATCGACGACAACAAGCTGGACAGCATGCGCCAGTCGCTCTCGGCTCTGGTCGAAAAAGAAGCGATGGAACGCAGACCGGCAACACCACCCGCCGGCGGCACTTCGCTGGAAGACCTCACCCGCGACCTGATGCGGCCGATGATCAAGCAATGGCTGGACGCCAATCTGCCCGATTTGGTCGAGGAGCTGGTAGCGCGCGAAATCCAGCGGCTGAACGAGAAATAGACACGCCGATCTAATCGCAATTGCCTTGTCGGACAGCCGTGCTAAACTGCGGCCCATGATAAGATTTTTCAAAACATTCACCACTGCGCTGCTCGTCACCGGAGCGGCTTTTCCTGCAATGGCCTCGGCAAGGCCCATGACGGCGGAAGACCTCGCCACGCTGAAGCGGATGGGGTCGGTTGCGGTTTCTCCGGACGAGAAATGGGCGGTTTTCGACGTTACGGAAACCGATCCGGAAACCTACGACCGGTCCAGCGCGCTTTATCTGCTGAATATGAATAGGGAGGATGCAGCCCCCCTTCGCATCGTCGATGCTCCCGGAAAAAGCGAACACAGCCCGGCCTTTGCTGCCGATGGCAGCCTCTTTTATCTGAGCGATGCGAGCGGTTCGGAACAGCTCTGGCATGCGCGTATCACGGCAGGCGATCAAGTCGGCAATCCGGTTCAGGCGAGCGACCTGAAAGCTGACGTCGCCGGCTTCAAGCTGTCACCGACCGGCGAGAAAATCGCGCTTTGGGGAGATATTGCCAGAGACTGCCCGACCTTCGGTTGCGACCATAGCGGAAACCGGGCCGAGCCTGGCCCCGGGACCGGTCGCGAATATAACGAGCTTTTCATCCGTCACTGGTCGAGCTGGGAAACACCGGGCAATTACAGCCGCATATTCGCCTTTGATCTGAAGGATGGCAAAGTGGCTGGAGACGGCGCGGCGCTGGATGGTGATCTGGTCGGCGACAGCCCCTCTAAACCCTTTGGCGGCGGCGAGGAAATTGCCTGGGTGCCCGGAGAAGACAGCCTGTTCTTCGCGCTCAGGATCGCGGACCGGAATGAACCCAAGTCGACCAATATCGATATTTACGGCGCCAAGGCCGACGGTACGGGTACCATCAACTATACGCAAAGCAATGAAGCCACCGATACGCTACCCGCTTTCTCTTCCGACGGAGAATGGCTGGCCTGGGCGGCGATGGAACGGCCCGGCTATGAGGCCGATCGGCTCGTTGTAAAGCTTCGCAAGCAAGGCAGCGATGAAGACGAAGCCATTGCCCTGACCAAGGACTGGGACCGTTCGGTCGGCTCCATCGTCTGGACACCGGACAATCAATATCTCATCGTGACCGCGCAGGAAGTGCTCGATCATCCCGCCTTCGCAGTGGAGGTCGCAACCGGCAAAGTCACGCGACTGACCGGGGGTGGCAATGTTGGCACGACCATTCCGTTGCAGGATGGTTCGCTGATTTTCACGATGAACAGCTTGCAGGCGCCGACGGACCTGTATCGTCGCATGGCAGACGGAACTGTCATTCAGCTCACCAATATCAATGGCCGCGAACTGGCCGAGATTGACGAGGTCGAAATCGAGCGGTTCGCTTTTGCAGGTGCGGAAGGTGATCGGGTCTGGGGACAGATTATCAAGCCGCAAGGCGCATCCGGCAAGCTGCCAATGGCCTTTCTGGTTCATGGCGGACCGCAGGGCAGTTTCGGCAACAGCTGGTCGACCCGCTGGAACCCCAAAGTGATGGCAGCACAAGGCTATGCGGTGGTCACCGTCGATTTCCATGGCTCGGTCGGCTACGGACAGGAATTCACCGACAGCATCAATCAGGACTGGGGCGGCAAACCGCTGGAAGACCTGAAGCTCGGCTATGCCGCGGCTCTTGAGGTAGATGAGCAGATTGACGGCGAACGCTCCTGCGCCCTCGGCGGCTCATACGGCGGCTATATGATGAACTGGATTGCCGGCAACTGGCCCGACCGGTTCGACTGTCTGGTCAACCATGCCGGTGTTTTTGACCTGCGCGCGATGGCGCTCAGCACTGAAGAGCTCTGGTTCGACCAGTGGGATCACGGCGGCAACTGGTGGTCGCGGCCCAATCCGGAAAAATGGAACCCGGTGAACAAGATTGCCAACTGGAAAACACCAACGCTGTTCATTCACGGCGAAAAAGATTTCCGGATCCCCTATACCCAGAGCATCATGCCCTTCACCGTTGCGCAGGAAATGGACATTCCGTCCAAATTGCTGATCTACCCCGATGAGAACCACTGGGTGCTCAAGGGCAAGAACAGCGTGCAATGGTACTGGACAGTGTTTGACTGGATGGGCAAATGGACGGCCACGGGTGATCAGAATGGTGAAGGCCAGTGAGCTTTTTCCCGACGGAAGAACGCGATGGTACAATAGTCGTTACGCTGACCAACGGCGAACGCAACACGCTGCACCCGGATCTGCTGGAAGAGGGCATTGCGGCCTTTCAGGCACTGGCCGACAACCCTCCAGAACACGGCATTGTCCTGACCGGGGCTGGCGAGCATTTTACCTGCGGCATGGACACCAAAATCGCGGCGACGCTGGACAAGGCCGGCCAGAAACAGGCCGCTGCCGCCATTGATGCCTTTGCGGCCTCACTCCATCGCCTGCCCTGCGCCTTTGTGGTGGCACTAAACGGCAACGCGATAGGCGCGGGCGGGATCATGGCGCTGGCAGCAGACTGGATTGTCGCGGCACAGGGCGACTATAAAATCGGCCTGCCGGAGGCCAAGGCCGGTCTGCCCTTCCCGCCCGTTCCGCAGGCGATACTGGACCACTGGCTCAATCCCGTCTGGCGGCGCCGCTTGGCTCTGTCTTCGCATTTGCTAAACCCTGTCGAAGCCCTCAGCGCTGGCCTGGCTGACGAGCTGGCAAGCCCCGGAAAACTGCTCGATCAGGCCGTTGCCACCGCACGGGAACTGGCAGCCCAACCCGGATTCAAGGCCTGCAAACGGCAATTGCGCGCCAAAGCCAATGCCGAGATCGATGCGATTTTGAACGGTTAAGTCCGGGACCCTGTGCTCCGCACTTGATGCGGAGTTCTGGGAGGTCAAGATCGCACTTCCCTTTATAGGGCTCCGCATCAAGTGCGGAGCACAACACTGTTGTCTCCCGCCAAAAGCAATGCCAAAGACCCAGCCATGACATTAGATAAAAATTTCGACCCCGCCGCCATCGAAACGCGCTGGTATGAACATTGGGAAAACAAGGGCCTGTTCCGGCCGGAACGCGATGATCGCGAGCCGTTCACGATTGTGAACCCGCCCCCCAATGTTACCGGATCGCTGCATATCGGCCATGCGCTGGATAATACGCTGCAGGATATCATCATTCGCCACGAACGGCTGAAGGGCAAGGACGCGCTGTGGGTCGTCGGCATGGATCACGCCGGCATCGCCACGCAGATGGTGGTCGAGCGCCAGATGAACGAGCGCCAGCAGAAGCGCACCGATTTCACTCGCGAGCAATTTGTCGAGAAAGTCTGGGAGTGGAAAGAGGAAAGCGGCGGCGCGATCACCAAGCAGCTGCGCCGGCTCGGCTGTTCGATGGACTGGTCCAACGAACGCTTCACCATGGACGAGGGCATGAACGAAGCCGTGCTCAAGGTCTTTGTCGATCTTTATAATGACGGCCTGATCTATCGCGACAAGCGCCTGGTCAACTGGGATCCGGCTCTGAAGACCGCGATCTCCGATCTGGAAGTCGAAACCGTCGACACCAAAGGCAGCTTCTGGCATTTCAAATATCCGTTGGCCGATGGCGTCACGCTGGACAACGGGCAGGATTATATCGAGGTCGCGACGACCCGACCGGAAACGATGCTGGCTGATATGGCGGTTGCGGTGCATCCATCGGACGAGCGCTACAAGAGCCTGATCGGCAAGGAAATCGAGCAGCCAATCACCGGGCGCCGGTTCAAGATTGTTGCCGACGAACATGCCGATCCGGAACTGGGTTCGGGCGCGGTGAAAATCACGCCGGGCCATGATTTCAACGATTTCGAGGTCGGCAAGCGCGCGGGCTTTGCCGCCAGCGAGATGCTCAATATGCTCGATGGCGAGGCCAATGTCTGCCAGACCGCCGACGGGCTGGTGCCGGACGAATATATCGGGCTGCACCGGTTCCGGAAAGACGGCGTCGACGGCGCCCGCGAACGGGTCGTGCAGCAGCTGAAGGAACAGGGCTTCCTGATCCCGCATGTTTCGAAAAACAAGGACGGCGAACAAGTCGAACATGACGCCGAGCCCCGCACCATCGCGACACCTTTCGGTGATCGCGGCGGGGTCGTGATCGAGCCATGGCTAACCGATCAATGGTATGTCGATGCGGAAACGCTCGCCCAGCCGGCAATCAAGGCCGTGCGCGATGGCGATATCGAAATCGTGCCCAAGAGCTGGGAAAAGACCTATTTCAACTGGATGGAGAATATCCAGCCATGGTGCGTCTCACGGCAACTTTGGTGGGGTCACCGGATTCCGGCGTGGTTTGGGCCTGAAATCATCGATGGAGAAGCCAGCGATTCTGGCAGCAAGATATTTGTTGGGATGTCAGAAGCTGACGTCATCAAAAAGGCCCGCGCTTACTACCCATCTAAATATGAGATTGCATTTGGCGATACTCCAGAAGGTCTTTCTGCAGATTTCGTCAATCTTGTCAGAGATCCGGACGTTCTCGACACATGGTTCTCCTCCGCTCTCTGGCCTTTTGGCACGCTCGGCTGGCCGGAACAGACCAAAGACCTCGAACGCCACTACCCCAATGACCTGCTGATTTCCGGCTTTGACATCCTGTTCTTCTGGGATGCGCGGATGGCGATGCAGGGCATCCAGTTCATGAAGGAAGTGCCGTGGAAGCGGCTCTATCTCCACGGGCTGGTCCGTGCCGAAGATGGTTCCAAGATGTCCAAGTCCAAGGGCAATGTCGTCGATCCGCTCGGCCTGATCGACCAATATGGCGCCGACGCGCTACGCTTCTTCATGGCGGCGATGGAAAGCCAAGGCCGCGACATCAAGATGGATGATAAGCGGGTCGAGGGCTATCGCAATTTCGCCACCAAGCTGTGGAATGCCTCGCGCTTCTGCGAGGCCAACGGGATCGGCGCGAGCAAGACGCTTGCTGCCCCCGAAGCCACATTGCCCGTCAACCGCTGGATCATTTCGGAAGTTGTCGAAACGCAACAGGCGCTCGACAAGGCGCTGACCGACCTGCGTTTCGATGCGGCGGCCAACACCATCTATCACTTCACCTGGGACCGGTTCTGCGACTGGTATCTCGAACTGATCAAGCCGGTTCTGCAGGGTGAGGATGCCGGAACGGCCGACGAAACCCGGATGGTGGCCGGCTGGGTGCTCGACCAGATCATCGTCATGCTGCACCCGTTCATGCCCTTCATCACCGAAGAATTGTGGCATGCGATGGGCGACAGGAAATATGACCTGATCGTCGCGCAATGGCCGGCGCCGAAAGCGGCTGTGGACGCAGACGCCAAATCGGAAGTCGACTGGCTGATAAAGCTGATATCGGGAGTGCGCTCCACCAAGGTCGAGCTTAACATCCCGCCCGGCACCAAAATGTCAGCCCATGTCTGCGATGGTGACGACCACCTGCAGGCCAAGGTCACACGCCAGCATGCCGCGCTCGAACGGGTCGGACGCCTCGAGACCATTTCCTTCGATCCGGCCCCGGATGGCCCATCCGCGCAGATCGTGGTCGACGGTGCCACCTATGTGCTGCCGCTGGCCGGTGCCATCGATATTGATGCAGAAAAGGCCCGTCTGAACAAGGCGCTGGAAGCCGCGCAGAAAGAAGCCAAATCACTCGGCGGACGTCTCGGCAATCCCAATTTTGTCGAAAAGGCGAAACCGGAAGCGGTCGAGAAAGCCCGTGCCGATCTGGCCGACAAGGAAGCGGAAGCCGGACGCCTGCAGGCAGCTATCGATCGGCTTGGATGATTGACCCTGCGCAGGCAGGGAGCCATCTTGTTAAGCTATCCAGGGCTGGACCGCGACTAGCGCAAGGACATCAGCTCTCGGAATATTACCTAGCTGGCGTCGCCGCGTCGCATTTTTTTGGCAGCAGCACGCATTCGCTCGGCACCGTCGCGCATTTTTTCTGCACCCCGCCGCATTTTGGGAGCGCTTTCCAGCAACTGCTGCGCCGTAATTTTCTTATCGCCACGCTCGTTTTTCTTGGCAGCTTCGCGTTCACGAAATGCCGCGTCCCGCTCTAGCCGGTTGGCATAAGCCTCCATTTCATCGGCCCCGCGCATCATTTCGTCTGCGCCCTCTTCCAAGCCAACGGATCCCTCCGCCAGTCCAGCTTTTACCTGAGCCTTGATGTTCTGCACGAGTTCTTCGGTCCACTGCTTGCTGAATTCACGCTCACCATCATGCGCCTGGATCGCTATTGCAGGCATTGTCGTCGCGGCAACGATCCCCAGTCCCGCAAGCAGCGGAAGATAAAGCTTCTCAACCATCAGATTCTCCATGTCAGTCAGCTGCGCCCGATACGCAGCTTAATGACTACAGTCGTAATCGATGCAAAAGCATTGAATAGCGGCCATCGACTAACAGCCGAAAAATATGGACCAACAGTTATGAGGGAAGTTACCGCCCCTGCGCTCTCCAGCGCTTGATCACCCTCTGTACAATTTCTTCTTCGCCGCCATGCTCGCGCCACAAATCGGAGAAAACAGGGTCTTCCGATGCCGGCCGGCATTCTTCCGCCAGCGTGTCCAGCGAGACGCGGATCGGAATCGCCACGCCTTCGCCACAGCAGATCATTTCACGATTGCGCAAGGCCGGAATGGAATCGAGAAAACCACGTGCGCCCTCCGGCATTGCAGCTTTTACAAAAGCCTGGTCGCGGTCATTGTTCAGACGCATCGAAAGGATGGTACCGCACTGTGAGAGAACACCTTCAGCCAGATCCGATGGACGCTGGGTGATGAGACCCAGTGAAACGCCATATTTACGGCCTTCCTTGGCAATCCGGCTGAGAATATCACGAACGCTGCTTTCATCGGCGACATCGTCGCTGGGAATATAGCGGTGTGCCTCTTCGCAGACCAGGAGCATAGGCCGCTGGGCTTCATTACGCGCCCAGATAGCATAGTCGAACACCAGTCGACTGAGGACGGACACAACAGTGGGCGTAATCTCCGACGGCATCGCCGAAACATCGATAATCGAGATCGGTTTTCCCTCGGATGGCAATCTGAGAACTTTCGTGAGAAATGCGCCCATCGTATCGCCCACAAGCATTCCGGAAAACATGAAGCCGTAGCGTGGATCGGCCTTGATCTCGTCGATCTTCGCTTTGAGCCGTTGATAAGGTGCGCTGTTGGTTGCTTTGTCCAGCTGTCCCATTTCATTCTGGAGAATTGTTGTCAGGTCGGACAACAGATAAGGCACGGGAGAATCGACGGTTAACTTGGAGATGCCCGCAGATGCCTGGCTTTTGGCCTTCGCCGCAAGCAGGCATTTCGCAAGAATATCACAGTCTATCTGCTTGGCGTCGCCTTTCGATTGAACAAATACCTCGCAATGCTCGCGAAAGTTCATCAGCCAGTAGGGGAGGTTGAGATTGTTGACATCGAACAGCTTCCCATTGTCTTTGAAAGCTGCAGAATATTCCCCATGCGGATCAATCATGATGATGTGACCTTCGGGAGCCAGCTCACAGATTTTGTGGAGGATTAGCGCAGCCGAAGTGGATTTGCCGGTACCGGTAGACCCCAAAAGCGCGAAATGCTTTCCGAGCATTGCGTCCACATAAAGGGCGCCGCGGATATCGTCCGTCGGATAGACTGTACCAATCTCCACATTGGCGCGTCCGTCGGAAGCATAAACCTGTTTCAGGTCCGGGGTGGTGACCGCATATACGATAGAGGATGGTGTCGGATAGCGCGTCACACCGCGGCGGAAATTATAGATATTGCCTGTCAGCTGCTCTTCATCACCCTCGCCGAGAAAGTCTATCTCGGCGACGATCAGACCTGACTGTCCTTCGTGAAGCCTTTGATTCCTGATATTTGCGAGCAACCAGGTTTGGCCCACGCGGATTTTGACCTGACTGCCGACTTGGCCAGCGGTCTTCACGGTCTGATCCGGGTGGTCGGCCAGTCCGGAGAGAACAGCCCCGTCCATCACAATCTTGGAGCCCGACCCTGAAATTTCTATGACTTCGCCAATTTTATGACCTTCGCTGCGCCTTGAGGCGACGCCAAGGTCCACATTTGCGGGCTGTTCGTTCGCAGCATCCGGAGGAGAATTTTCTGCCGGAAAATTGTGGGAACCCATATCGGACATTGCCGTTCTGCCTGTTTTGTTGTGCACAAGGAAGGACTAGGCGATCATGGTTAAGGAAGGTTTACCGCGCCGTCCCAAAACATCGTCCGGCAGGCGAAACGCAGGCGGCTTCTACATTTTGCGGAACAGATATCCTGCAGACCAGCCCAGAAACACCGAAATGAGCACAGCAATCAACCCGTAGACAAAGCCATATTGCTGCGACAAATTGGTGATGAACCGCCCCATGCCGGTCTTTTCAATAGTGATATCCTTGACCTCAGCGGCTTCCACCCTGCCGTCTATGACAAGAAAGGTCTCCGCAGTATATTCGCCTACCGGTACACTTGCCGGCAGATTGATCCGGGCCTGGTACAACACGCTGTTGGTAATCTTGACGCTGTTGGGCAGATTTTTGAACAAATTTCCGCGCGAATTGAGATCGACCAATCCCGTGACGAAGCGGTCAAGTTCACGGCTGTCAATCGCGCCGGCGGGCGAAAGCTGTAAGTGATTCAGTCCCAATTCGTAAATATCGGCGGTTTTGTCATCGACGATTTCGTCAATCGGCTTGGAAGAGGCAACCGCGTAAAAGCCGGGAGCGGAACGGAATTCGCTGCTCGCTGCATTAATCCAGATACCGGCAATCTGCTGTTTTTCACGCACGACTATCGATTCAACGGGTCCCTTGAGAACAACCACAATATCCGCCCGGTCGGTATTCCGCGTATTCGGTGGATATGTGATGGCTCCAAACAGGAGCAATTGCGCGCCGTTGAAATCGCCGCGAATGCTGATGCGATCCTGCGACACTTCAGGCACCAGAACCGGCGTCGCGCCAACGGTCATCATGGCAATGCCGAAAACTGCCAGCAGGCGAGCCAATATGAAAGGCCGTCCCATCACAACAGTTGCACCGTGTAGATTTCGTCTGGCTGAAATCCCAGCCCCAAGGCCATGCGTATAGCAACCAGCAGCACCATGGATGCCAACGCCAGCCGCAGATATTCGGGCCGCATCCGCTGCGCGAATTTTGCGCCCAGTTGCGCACCCGTCACACTGCCGAGCAGCAATAGTGAGGCCAAAACAATATCAACAGCGCGCGTGGTCATGCTGTGCATCATGGTCGAGGCAATGGTCACGAACAATATCTGGAACAACGAGGTTCCGACCACTACCTGCGCGCCCATGCCGAGCAGATAGAGCATCGCCGGCACCATGATGAAACCGCCACCAACACCAAGCAACATCGTCAAGATACCGGTGAGGAGACCCAATATGAAAGGCGCAATTGGCGAAATATACAGACCGGACCTGTAGAAGCGCCACCGGAACGGAAGGTTGGCGACCAATGGATGATGCCGCCTTTTCCGTGCAGGCATGGGCTTGCCGGCGCGCAATGCTCTGACACTCTGCAGGGACTCTTTGAACATAAGTCCGCCAATGCTCGACAACATCAGCACGTATAGAACGTTGATGACGGTATCAATCTGGCCCCAGCGTTGCAAAATCTGGAAAAGTCCGGTCCCGACTATTGTTCCTACGATACCCCCGGCAACCAGTATGGCCCCCATGCGAAAATCGACGCCCTTGCGGCGCATGTGGGCGGCGACACCTGAAATACTGGCGCCCGTGACCTGGGTGGATGCGGAAGCCGCTGCCACCGTGGGCGGAATACCGTAGAAAATCAGCAGCGGGGTCGTCAGAAAACCACCGCCGACGCCGAACATGCCCGACAAAATTCCAACCAGCCCGCCAAGAAGAACGATGACAAAGGCATTAACCGAAAGATTGGCGATTGGCAGGTATATGTCCATATTGCCAACGGACTAATCTCTTTTTGTTTCGGGATAAAGGGCGTTGCGATCCGCAGAGCTTAAAATTGTCCATTAGTCCAAATCAAATTCCAGAACCGCCCGTTCAGAAACCGGTCGATATGGTTAGCGTAAGACCACTTACCGGCCGGGCAGCACCGGCAATTCTGGCTCTCCAGTCTACAGCGACGCGTGCCGAGGCAGTGGCAACCGGGACTCTGATATCGGCTCTCGGTCCAAAATCGAGGCGCGAGGTTCCGCGTTGCCCTCCTGCCCACATTCCTGCACCGATCGATAATTTTGCAGAAGAAATTTTTGCAATCTGCCCTTGCACCGTGGCGGAACCGTCGAAAAAATGCGTTTCATTTCGGCCCAGAATATAACCGGCCTGCCCGTAAGTCTCGAGCACCATTTTTTCAAAAACCGGGTCCGGACCCGACCCACCTGACAGATAAAAGGCTTGTCCGTGATTGGCGGCGGAATATACATCAAGCCTCTGCTCGATATGAAGCTTGAGAGGGGTGTCGCGGAACGGTGTCATCATCGCACCCACGGCGACCTCCTCTTGGCTGAACGGTGCTAAGGCAGCCGTTAATCGCCCATAGACCGACAGTTCCGAGCCGCCCCTGGACCAGATCGGATGGGATAATATCGCGCCGGCTTGACTGCCGCCATACTGCCCGTTGGAAACGATAAGGCCAACGGCACCTCTATTCACTCCCGTGGCGTTGTTACTCTGTCGAGCGAAGATCCAGAAATACCCATGCAAGCCGCCGGGACGTGTTTCTTCGGACGTCGATGTTGAGGATACCGGAAGCCGATTTGCGGACTGGGCAAAGCCTGTGAATAGCTCGTTTGATGGAAGACGCAACAACGGCCCGCGCTTGGTGCTATCCCCGGCTTGGGGAAGCGAATAGGAATTTTCGATGTAAGGCCAGACCGATTTTTTTGAGGTCGCGCGGAAATGCTCATCCCTGCTGGCGTTCGTTTGACGTGTATTGGTCCGGGCTACCAAGTGCCGTTTTTCGAAGTTTCGAAACGTGGCGTTTCCAATTCCGGCGGAGGCATCAACGGTAGAGCCGCTGTCGGCCAGTTTGATCGTATCTACGTCCGGATTTTCTGGAAGGCTCCACACGACCAAGCGCGCCAATATCCAAATGGCAGCGAGCGTTCCGATAGCACGAAGCGGTGCTCCGGCAATATTCGGGCTTGGTCTATCGCCGTCTATTGCCAATGGAAGTGTTTGATCTGAGTTGCTGGATATTCTGGGCTTCGGGGTAGAAGTGCCGCGTTTTCTCCCAATTGGCCGGTTGACCGGACAGCTGGTCAAGATAGTGACCTATGGCCCGCCAGGCTGCCAGAATATTAATCACATTGGCGACTATCGTGCGGGGTATGGATAACAGCGCTTCGCGAAAACCATAAAGGGAAAAAACGAAATAGCCTTTTAGCAGCAGACGCCAGGTCAGGAATGCTGCGTTCATAACAAGCAATATGGCCAAAAATCTTGAAACAGGCTGAATCTGGTAGGCAGCAAGTATCTGGGCGAGCAGCAATATACCTGTCAAAATCACCGCCACATAAGCGATAGCCAGAACAATTGCCGCCACACTGGCTTTGCGATCGCGCAATCGCATCCAATTCTCTCGCCAGCTATCGTGCCACCCTAGCCGGTCCCAGCCGGACAATGCGATGCCAGCCATCCATCTGCTCTTCTGGCGGACGGCATCTTCAAGTTTATCCGGAAAAAATTCCTGCGTTGCGACCAGTTGCCCCTGTCGATCGCGCAGCCGCGCAAATATCCCACGCCCCGTTCCCTCCGTTAGATGGAGGCCCAGTTCATAATCTTCAGTCATGCTTTCGGCATCAAAGGGCTTTCCTCTTGTCCGGACCGACAGATATTGCAACGCGTTGCGGTCGAATGCGCACCCCACGCCAGCAGACGGAATAGAAGCCCCCAATGCCTCTCGCATAACCATTTGCTTGCCATGCAGTTCGGCAAATTCATCGCAATAATGGCCAGCGATCCACCGGGATTTTTTGGCGCGGCGTGGGATGACGGGCAACTGGATCAGGGTTGCCCGTCCGGCCAAATGTCCGAACAGCCTCAATGATTGCGGATGCACAACATCCTCGGCATCATGCAAGACAACGGCTGCATATTTGCTGCTTTCCTCCACCTCATCCTGACACAAGGCTTCCCAGAGATGATTGAGACAATCAGCTTTGGTCGTCGGTCCGTTATTGCGACACACTACGAGACGAACTTTCGCACTACCGGATGACGCAGCCGCCACCGCAGCAATCGTGTCACCGTCGTTTGGGTAGCAACCGACGTAAATACGGTAGCTGGCGGAACCCCATTGCTGAAGACATCTCTGCAGCATCGCGCCGATGACCGGAGCCTCCTGCCATGCCGGGACAAAAATCGCTAATCGACAGTCTGCCGAAAGATCATCCAGACTTTCTACGGTCGCGCGCTCGTGCACTGAATAGACGACGAGGCGGCGTTTCAGGCGATAGAATATCCACATTCCATCGAAAACAATGTCGTCAAGCGAGCCAATGAGAAAGCACAGGCTGGCAAACAGCAGCAATTCCTTCTGTACACTGTCGAGAAACGGCAAAATGGTAACGATGTCCATAGCCATACTCCAGGGTTTGCAGCCGCAGCGCGTCTGCAGATTGGTTAAAACTGATCAGAAAAAATAGATTGGTTCAGTTAGGCGGCTAACCTGAGTCGATAAGACGGTCTTGCGCCAAAGCAACATTCTCGTTTGCCCCGATCGCCAGCACCAGAAGCATTGGATAAGCCCAGAATACCGCCCCCGTTGCGAAGGCCCAAGGGGTTATCTGCGGAGCCGCCATGATAGCAGTATGTATGGTGACCGCAAGCAACTGAAACGCGGCTGCCCAAAGCGGCCAAAAGCGATCGGATTTGAAAGCTAGACAAACCAATGCAGCGAGAACAACAATATCCACTACAAATATACCCACTTCCATTTCTGTCCAGGTAGTTTCAACCAACTGTCCAACCGCCAAAGTGGCCAACGAGCCTACTGTTATAATCGCCACCCCAACATACTCCGCACCGGTCCCGCGAACGACTGCATACCCACAACAGAAGATGAGGAATATATAATAGAAATATGCCCAAACGGTGTTGAAGATCATGATGTCCTCGCTCTTCTCAAATTGATCCGCGTTAACATTGGGCGCTTGAGGGATGCGGGTGTCTAAGCAACCTGATCAGTTAAGGTGACGATATTGTCGTCTGCCTTTCGCGCCTGCATCGGCGGTTTCATATCGCCTGTACCCATAGCCATCGCCTGTAACCCGATCTGGTCGCGCGTTTCTGCCAACCGGTTGTGGGTTGCGACCAATAGCCCTCTGGCTCGAACCAATGCAGACAATGTGTCGGCGGCTTGCGTTAGCGCGTCCTGTCCGACGACAGCCGACAAATTCGCATTCATGCGCGCAACGGGCATATATCCCGTCAAATCGGCCATTTTGCAGATTGCCTCATCGATGGCCTGTTCTGTCTGGAACAATTTTTGCGTCAGTTTTTCCGCTTCATTCTGGCGTTGTTTTAACATGACATTCCTTTCGTGTTGCGACCCGTTTCACGGGCTCCCAAAGTGACGATATCAACTTCCGAATGGGCAGTGAAAGGCAGGTGACGGTTACGCGTTGAGTCTGGAAAGCGCTTCCAATCCCGCCAGCAGCCCCCCGAAAGACAGAGCGCCGCCGATTGCGATAGCCAATATCCATCCTAATCTCTCCAGCCCCCCAAGACTATTCTTCTCACCCCGATATTGCGGCACCGGCAGCCGTCGTCGGCTAACGTCCCGCTCTTCAAGCACCAAGGTGCCTGGGGCACCGCTGGCGTTTGAAAGAGAATCCATCCCGCCAGCACTGTCGCTGCCCATTCGCTTTGTTGACGTCCCCAAACTTCCATTTTCGGGGCGCGTTGCAATATCCACTGATTGATATATCAACGATTGATACGAGTTTTCCGGGTCTAGCTCAGCGAATTTTCGCGCTGCGTCGAAACGGGACTGGGCATTCAGGATGCGCATCGCCGTGCGCAACCTTTGATCGACAGTGTGCGGCGAAATATCCAATTGCCGGGCGATCTCCTTTGAACTGAGATGCGCCAGCACAAGCCGCAGGCAATCGCGCTGCCCTTCATTCAGTTTGTCCAGCACGGCAGGCATCATTTTCGGGAAAAGTTTAAAAGCGGGAATTTCCAGCTGCCAAGCCCTCGGCCATTGCTGAAAAAACTGCCGTACAAATCTGTCGCAGAATGCGGAAAACGGACTCTATGAACCATAATTGCCCCACGGGTTCGATAAATTACCTAGCCTATACGGATAGTTACGATAGCAGAAATCAGGCCCTTCGTGAAATTTTATCCGGTCGCTTTCTAAAAGCGTTGCAACCTGGCGTGCGAAAAATAACCCTTCAAAGTCCTCTGGACTTGTAATGCAGTTCAGGCCATCACCGGTGAAAAAGGAGAGAGCATGAACGCATCACAGGCAGAAGCTGTGCCCGATACCGGTATGACAAATACCGGTCAGGCATTCGGAACCAGCGCTTATCGAGGTTATGTTCTTTTCTCGTTGCTCGTGGTCTACACGCTCAACTTCATCGATCGCGCCCTCATAGGTGTCGTTTCGGAACCGATCATTCAGGAGTTTCAGCTTACCGATCTCCAATTTGGCTTTCTCTCCGGCTTCGGCTTTGCATTAACCTATACCTTGTTCGGCATTCCGATCGCCCGTTTTGCGGAGCGATACAATCGCGTCCGTATCATTGCCTTCAGCGTTATTCTCTGGTCGGTAATGACCGCTCTATGCGGCATTGCCGGAAGCTTCATTGCGCTGCTTGTGTTCCGCGTGGGCGTTGGCATCGGGGAAGCCGGTTGCACACCTCCTGCCAATTCGATCATCGCAGATTATTTCCCGCCACGAAGCCGCGCACGAGCCTTGGCGATCTACGCGATGGGCGTAACGCTTGGCAGCGCCTTGGCTGCCGCTTTTGGCGGCCCTATCGCCGACGCCTTTTCCTGGCGCGAGGCGTTTATCATCCTGGGCCTGCCCGGCGTTGTTATCGGCTTGATCCTGTTGTTTACGATCAAGGAGCCGCCTCGGGGTTACTCGGACCCTCCCGGTACGCCGCAGCTGGAGAAGCTGGGTTTCGGGGCAACGCTGAAAAAACTGAGCGGGAACCGGAGCTACTGGATCAATGCGCTGGCAGCGACGATCGTTGCCTTCGTAGGCTATGGCGTTTCCAGTTTTCAGGTCTCCTTCTTCGTCCGTGTGCATGACCTGAGCATTTCCGCTGTTGCCTTGCAACTGGTGCTGCCGATCTCTCTTGCGGCTGCTGCCGGCACCTTTGGTGGTGGCTTCGCGATCGAACGGCTGAGCGGTCGCTTTCCCAACGCCGTGGCGTGGGTGCCGGGCTGGTCGTTGATCATGTCCCTGCCGCTCTACTGGATCGGCTTCACCACCGAGAGCCAGTCGACGGCTTTGATGATGCTGATCATTGCCGGCTTCCTGCACTATACCTATCTCGGATCGCAATATACGATCGCGCAGGGCGTCGTCGACGTGAAGGCGCGGGCGACAGCCATCGCCATATTGCTGTTCGTGGTCAACCTGATCGGATATGGCCTCGGGCCACTATTTGTCGGTGCGATCAGCGATTTCCTCTCCGAATCCTATGTGAACAGTGCAGCAACGGGTGCGCAGATGACCTTGGAACTGTGCAAGGGGACCGATGCCGGAATATTGGCCGTAGGTAATCAGGCTATGCTGGATGCCTGTCGTTCAGCCACCGGCGAAGGTGTCCGGGATGCCCTGCGTTTCACCGCCATGATCTACGGTGCCTCCGGCCTAGCCTATCTCTGGCTTTGCAAGCATCTGCAAAAAGATCTGCTGGCAAAAATGAACTGATCCAAGCCATCTGGCGCAAGCAGAACGGATTTCATCTATGGCCCGACCCGAACCCTGGCAGCTGATCGCGGCAAACTACCCGGTGTCTGTCGTCATGCAGACGCGCTTTCAGGATATTGATCCCAACCGGCATCTCAACAATGTCGCCTTCGCGGCGATGTTCGAGAATGCGCGGGTGCGGTTGAACCGCAGTCTGCGCCCTTGGGCGGACCGGCCCAGAAACGAGCGGAGCATGGTCGCCTCGGTCGCGATCAACTATCTTCGCGAAGGCCAATACCCCGATGACGTCGAAGTCAGTTCGGGCGTCAGCAAAATCGGGCGTTCTAGCTATGTCATCGCGCAGGCGATGTTCCAGAACGGCCAGTGCATCGCCACCTGCGAGTCCGTCATCGTCTGCCGCACCGACGGCGAGGGCCGGCCGCTGCGGCAGGAAGTGGTCGACGAGCTCGAGAAGATGCGGACCACGGGCTAGCAACGCCCCGTCAGCCCTGCCGGTCGTCCTGAGCTTGTCGAAGGACGTCTGCAGACCATCTCAACACTTCGACAGGCCCAGTGCGACCGGTCTTCATCGGCCCCGCACAAATCAGTCGGTGAAATTCGCGGCGCGTTTCTGCATGAAGGCCATAACCGCTTCCACCTGATTGGGCGTGCGGGCGACCTTGTCCTGCCCGACGGATTCCGCCATCAATATCTCGTCTTCGTTCATATCGGGCAGCTTGTTGATCAGGTCTTTCGCAATCTGTATGGCCTGCGGATGCTTGCTGGCGATCTCGGCGGCAATTTCCATGGCCTTGGCGTGCGGGTTATCGGACAGATGGGTGACAAAGCCCAGCTCCTTGCCTTCTTCGCCGGTAAAGATGCGGTTGGTATAGGTCAGCTCGCGCAGGATATCGTCGCGCACAAAGCTGCGCCAGGTCGTGTAGCTGCCCATATCCGGGATCAGGCCCCAGCGCATTTCCATGATCGACATTTTCGCGTCCGGCGCGACCACGCGGATGTCGGCAGCACTTGCAAATTGCAGTCCGCCGCCGATGCACGGGCCGTGGATAGCGGCGATGACGGGAGCCTTCAACCTTCGCCAGAGCAACACGATATGCTGATATTTATTGGCATTGCCGAAGGTTCGGTCGGTCAGGGTGTTGGCGAGGGGCGATTTTTCACCGTCGCTCTTCTCTTCCGAAGCCGAGGCTGCGGATGCGGCAAAACTACCCATATCGAGGCCCGCGCAAAAGGCCTTGCCTTCGCCAGACAGGACAATGGCTCTTATGCCTTCCATCGCCGCCAGCTTTTCACCGGCTTCGACGATCGCATCAATCTGTGCCGCATCAAGCGCGTTCATCTTGTCCGGCCGGTTAAACCGGACATCGGCGATATGATCCTTGACGGAAATGGTGACGCGTTCTGACATTTTTCATCCTTTGCTCTTCCCTGTTCGCTTCGCGCGAAGTCGGAAAGTTTGATATTCCCACTGTGTCTCGACTGCGCTCGACACGAACGGAAATGGAGATTCGATCCTAAACTGAGCCTTGTTTAATCGCCCAGTTAACCAGCGGCAACTGGTCATTGCCAAAATACATTCTTTCACCCTCGCCAAAAGGAACGAAGATGCTCGGCGAACCATAAGCACCGCGGGCGATAGCCTCTTCGGTATTGGCGCGCAGCCGGTCCTTGATTGCCTGCTCCTGCGTCCGCGCAGCCAGAGCAGCACCGTCCAGGTCGACCTCGTTGGCAATCGCGATCAACACTTCCGGATCATCCAGATTGCGCTGGTCGCCATAATAAGCGTTGAACGCAGCGGTCGCGAACTTGTGCAAGGCCGCCTGATCATCCTCCAGCGCGCAACAGAGCCGCATCGCGTGGACGGACTTGACCGGATGATGCTCGCTCGGAAAATTCATCGGCAGTCCGGCCAGCTTTGCCCAGTCCTTGAGCACGCGGAAACTGTGGACAAATTTGCGATTGTCCGGATTTTCCCGCGCGGCATAGACATCCTGATTGACCGCATTGAACACACCGCCGACCAGAAACGGCTTCCAGATGATCTCTGCGTCATTCTCTTTGATGATCGGCTGGATATTGTGGAAGGCGAGACACGTCCATGGCGACGAAAGATCGAAATAGAATTCTACTGTTTTCATATATCAGTTCCCATTATCATTTGCGTATTCCGCACTTGATGCGGAACACTGGCGGTCAGCGCTTTGCATCGAGAGCTCCGCATCAGCTGCGGAGCACAGCACGCTCCCACTATTCCTCCAGCCCGAACAAGGTCTTGCGCGTCTGCGCATCATCCTGCGGATTGCGATTGATCTTGTCCCGGCCGACAGCCATGCCGCGGCGCAGACCTTCGCGCTGTTTCAGCGTCTCGTACCAGCGCTTCACATGGGGGAAATCATCGAGGTTGATTTCCTGACGCTTGTAGGTCTGCACCCAGGGGAAGCAGGACATGTCGGCGATGCTGTAGTCTTCACCCGCGAGATAGTCGTGATCCGCCAGACGCCGGTCCATCACGCCAAACAGTCGCAGCACTTCCTTGCGATAGCGCTCGGTCGCATATTCGATCCGTTCCGGCGCGTAGAGTTTGAAATGGCCATGCTGCCCCATCATCGGCCCCAGCCCGCCCATCTGCCACATCAGCCATTCGGTCGCAGCAATCTGTCCGCGCAGATCATGCGACAGAAAATCCTCCGCCTTGTCCGCCAGATAAAGCAGGATCGCACCGGTCTCGAACACACTAACCGGTTCGCCGCCATCCGCCGGATCATGATCGACAATGGCGGGAATCCGGTTGTTCGGGCTGATCGCGAGAAAATCCGGCTCGAACTGCTCGCCCGCGCCGATGTTCACCCATTTGATATTATAGTCGAGCCCGCTCTCCTCGAGCATGACCGAAATCTTCCAGCCATTGGGTGTCGGAGCAAAATATAAATCAATCATAAGCGCGAATCATCCTCGTCGAACTTTACAAACTTTACAGTGTTATGTTTTGAAATTCCCCCTGGCCCGGTGGCGGTCCGCGAGGGGGTGAAGAAATGGCTGTTTCCGGTCCGTGAACATCATGCGGCAACGTGGCATAAAAGCTGCCCGGTAGGACAGCTAAATCTGACAATATTTGCGCTGTCCAGGGGGTAGCGTGGCCAATGGCCCAGGAACCGTCGCGCGACGGATATTTCGACAATCATAGAAATATAGTTGACGACTAGACATTATTTTTATATTTCCATGATTATCGAATCAACGGAGTCGCATATGGAATCCGATCAGGCCGTCAGCGCTTTGGCGTCGCTCGGCCAGGAGCACAGACTGTCCATCTTCCGCTTGCTGGTGCAGGCCGGGAATGATGGCCTTGCCGCGGGCGCGATAGCCGAGCGGCTGGGTGTCCCCCCCAGCTCCCTGTCCTTCCATCTCGCCCATCTGACACGCTCCGGCCTGATCAGTCAGGAGCGCCAGTCCCGTACCCTGATCTACCGCGCGGACTATGCGGCGATGAATCAGCTCGTTGCCTATCTGCTCGAAAATTGCTGCGCCGGTAACGCCTGCGCGGTGGACCTTCTCGTTTCACAAGGAGCCTGCAAATGAAAAGAATGCACATTCACCTGTCCGTCGAGAATATCGACAAGTCGGTCGCTTTCTATACCAGCCTGTTCGGCGCGGAGCCGACGGTCCTGAAAGACGATTACGCAAAATGGATGCTCGATGACCCCCGGGTCAATTTTGCCATGTCGAGCCACGCAGGCGCAAATCGCGGGGTCGAGCATATCGGCATCCAGTCCGAAAATGCCGAGGAACTGGCCGAGGTTTATAGCCGGATCAAACAGGCCGGCGGCGCAATATTTGACGAAGGCGCGACCACTTGCTGCTATGCCCAGTCGGAGAAAAACTGGACGGCGGATCCCGATGGCGTCGCCTGGGAAGCGTTTCTGACCAACGGGGAAGTGACCGATTATGGCAATCGCATCAATCTCGGCCAGCTTGCGTCCGGAAATTCCGCCGACGGGGCTTGCTGTACGCCTGAAATGAAGCCGCAGCCCGCAGCCTCTTCCTCCTGCTGCGGATAAATATATGACCGGCAAGACTTATAACGTGCTGTTTCTCTGCACGGGAAATTCGGCGCGCTCCATATTGGGCGAGGCATTACTCAATCGCGATGGCGCAGGTCGCTTCCACGCCTATAGCGCAGGCAGCTTTCCCAAAGGAGAGGTCCACCCCATGGCGCTTGAAATTCTGGAGCAGCTGGAATTTGATACCGGCGGCTTGCGGTCGAAAAGCTGGGATGAATTTTCTGCTCTGGACGCCCCCCGGATGGATGTCATTATAACCGTCTGTGACAATGCCGCGGGCGAGACCTGTCCGATATGGCCGGGCCATCCGGTGACAGCGCATTGGGGCATTGAAGATCCGGCCGCGGTCGAGGGCGACGGCCAGCGCGAAGCCTTTCTGACGGCGTTACGCTATATGCGAAACCGGATCAGCCTGCTACTCAACCTGCCGATCGATGCTCTCGACGAACTCAGTTTGAAGACCCGTCTGGCAGCCATTGGCGCGGACGAAAGCGCCAGGGAACGGAATATATAATGGGACTTTTCGAACGCTGGCTTTCGATATGGGTGGGCCTTGCCATATTGGCAGGCCTGCTGCTCGGCAATGTGGCACCCGGACTGTTCAGCCTGATCGCTGGCCTTGAATATGCGTCGGTCAATCTCGTTGTCGCCGTTCTGATCTGGGCAATGATCTATCCGATGATGGTGGCGGTCGATTTCGGTAGTCTGCGGGATATCGGAAGCAGGCCCAAGGGGCTGATCATCACCATCATCGTCAACTGGATGGTCAAGCCGTTCACAATGGCGGCGCTTGCGGTTCTGTTCTTCGACTATATCTACAGCGGGATCATTTCCGGCGATGATGCGCAGCAATATATTGCGGGTCTGATCCTGCTCGGCGCAGCGCCCTGCACCGCGATGGTCTTTGTCTGGTCGCAGATGACCAAGGGCGATCCTGCCTATACATTGGTGCAAGTGTCGGTGAACGACCTGATCATGATAGTCGCCTTTGCCCCGATTGTTGCGTTGCTGCTCGGCGTGACGGATATCGCCATCCCGTGGCAGACCTTGCTTCTTTCGGTTTTGCTCTATGTTGTGGTGCCTCTGGTCGCCGGAGCGATTACCCGGAGGATGGTCATCGCCAGCCACGACAATGATGTCGCGGCAGTGGATCATTTCACCGCGCGACTGAAACCAGCGTCGATCATGGGTCTGCTGGCAACGGTCGTCTTGCTCTTTGCTTTTCAGGCGCAAACCATCCTGGCACAACCAGTGCTGATCGTGCTGATCGCAATCCCGATCATCCTGCAATCCTATGGCATATTCGCGATTGCCTATGCTGCGGCGTGGATATGGAAAGTGCCGCATAATATCGCAGCACCCTGCGCGCTTATCGGGACCTCTAATTTCTTCGAACTGGCGGTTGCGGTCGCCATCGGCCTGTTCGGCCTCTCTAGCGGAGCGGCGCTGGCAACGGTCGTCGGCGTGCTGGTCGAAGTGCCCGTTATGCTGTCTCTGGTTGCAATAGCGAACAGAACGAAGAAGGGCTTTACCGACCAGTAACCGTGCGTTCTAGGACGACAGCGCTGGCAACACCCTATAGTCGATCGGTTTGAACGTTCCGCCGTTGGACGCATAAGCCGAACAGGCTGTGAGACCGATAACGAGATCCATCTCCGCCTGCATCCGGATGACATCGCCAGACTTGCTCGTCGGTGGAAGCACTTCGAGCTTTCCGCTCGCCTGATCGACGGGCACGTTCATGAATATATTGAATGCACAGGGGATGGCATCCGGCTCGACACCGAAAGGCGCCAGTGCTTCTGCCAGATTGCCGAAGCATCCGCGATGCACCGGCTTGTCGGGATAGAAATGCTTGAACGTATCCTCGCTGCAGGGCGTCAGCAGGAAATCGTGTGACCCTACCGTATCATGGACGATCCGCAGCATAGGGTTGGAGCGGTTTGACCAGAGCATATTCCCCTCCCCCAGCTGGATGGTCTCTTCATAGTCAAAGGTCCTGCCGTTCGACAGAACCTCCCGGACATCGTCGAGATTATAGGCAAGCAGATCCGACACCTGTCCACCATCCGGATCGATCACCTCGAGGAACTGGCCTTTGAGCAGCCGGAACGCGGTGCCGGACCGTGGCGGGATACGGGCGGCGCTCATTTTGTCCTCCGATCGTGGAAGGGACATTGCCAGTCCTCGCCGACCTTACGACCGCTATATTGCCGCGCCTCGCTGGATTCGCCATGTTTCGCCAGCATGGGATTGATATCGCCGGCCAGCTTTCGGTCGCGTTCAAGAATAGTGTCCCGCATCTTTTCGTACCGGCCTTCTTCCCGCAGGCGCTCGAACTGGTCGTGGAGATTGAAGATCAGCGCCGGCTGCGAAAAACGGCGCGCGGGGCGCGATGAATTGGGGTGCAGACCGATGACGAAAAAAGCTTCGCCACCGAAACTGAGAGAAAAATGCGGATCCTTCGGGTCGGCGCTGACGCGCTCATCATAGGACTGACCCAGCCACGCGTCCTTGTCTGCCATCGACTGGATTCTCTCCCACATCAGCTTTTCGAATTCGGATTCGCTAAGATCTTTCGGACCATCGAAAATTACTGCGAGGCTGCGAAAACCGTCGGTAGATTCCCGATATTCCCGCGCCCAGGCGAGCAGTTCCCGATGTATGTCGAGATCGTCCCAGCTGCTGTCCAGCCGATGCGCCACAACGGTTTTGAGATTGTCGCGCGCCAGGGCGGACTTCGCGCCGACGCACGGAAATTGCGGCTGGACGATCATGTCGCCGATCGTGTCTTTCAGTTCCTCAAGGCGCCTGACGCGATATTCCTGGTCGAGAAGTTTAGAATGGTTCATGCGAATGTGAACGCGCAAGCGAAGGATGCGTTCCCTCCCCTGCGCGATGCTTCTCGATATATAGGTAAATGCCCTTATCGCTCGCACGCACCGCTTATTTTATGATGTGTCCGTAACGCACAAAAGGATGGATCATGATCAGTTCCGCATTTACCAAAAGCAAAAAGGCATTGGTGATCAACCTGAGTGGCGAACTGGCAGCCGATGATTTTTCCGGTCTGGCCAGAACACTCGATGATCATATCAATGCCGAAGACGATATTCCCAATCTGGTGCTGCATATTTCCGACATGCCGCAGTGGGATGGCTTCAAGGCGCTGAAAACCCATTTCAAAATGGTAAAAGAACATCATCGCCTGATCAGCAAGGTGGCCGTCGTCAGCGACACGCTCGCCTTCAAGGTCATACCCTATGTCATGGATCATTTCGTGGCGGCCAAGGTCCGGCATTTTTCCGATGATCGCATGGCAGATGCCCTGGCATGGGCCGAAGCAGCCGATGACCATCCCGGGAAGTTCGAAATCCTGGACGATATGCCGCGTGACATCGTCGCTATCCGCGCCAGCGGCATCATCACGTCGCAGGATTATCGCAAGACATTGATCCCTGTGGTGGAAGAGAAACTGAAAACCCACGACAAGCTGAAGCTGCTCTTCATCCTGGACGACGAGTTCGACAGCTATTCCGAAGGTGCTGCATGGGATGATATGCGTTTCGGGTTCCGCCATTGGGGCGACTTCAGCAAAATCGCGATCGTCACCGATCTGGATTGGCTGCGACAAAGCGCGAAGCTGTTCGCCCCCCTGATACGGGCGCAGGTGCATATTTTCGACAGCGACGATCTGGACGAAGCGCGCTCATGGATAAAGAGGTGAAAATGACACAGGACGATAATCGCAAAAGACTGGCCGACATTCGCGACAGAATTGCCGCGGCGCGAGCCCGTCTCGAATTGAAGAACAAGTTTCACGACGCGCATCAGGCCACCGCCGACGAACTTCAGGCGCGATACGAGCTGCTGCAATCGCAACTTGCGGATGAGATACAGGACATCGAAGCCCATGGGCGCCATGTATCCAGCCTGGAGAAATCGGTTCTCGACTGGGTCAACGGCATGGAATTTGGTCGCTGATGATCGCGGGACGCGCTGGCGATGCCATGGGCATCGCTATGATTTCCGACCTCCCAAAAGGCCACGCAAAGCGGCGCGCGCCGGCGGGAGGGCAGGATTCTATCCCTGCCCTCCGCGTCAGGCGCTTCAGCCTTTGCTCAGAAACTTTTTGATGTTCCTTGCGGCCTGCCGGATGCGCTGTTCATTTTCGACCAGCGCCAGCCGGACATAGCCTTCGCCCTCGTCGCCGAAACCGGTGCCGGGCGCGACCGCTACCCCGGCCTCGGCGATAAGACGCTTGGAAAATTCCATTGAACCGAGATGCTTGAACTGCTCCGGGATCGGGCTCCAGGCGAACATGCTGGCTTCGGGTGGCGGGATATCCCAACCCGCACGACCGAAGCTTTCAACCATGATATCCCGGCGCTTTTTATAGAGGGCGCGATTTTCGGCAATGATGTCCTGCGGGCCATTGAGCGCGGCAGTCGCCGCAACCTGTATCGGCGTAAAGGCGCCATAATCGAGATAGGATTTCACCCGCGTCAGCGCGCCGATCAGCTTTTGATTACCGACCGCAAAACCCATCCGCCAGCCCGGCATCGAATAGGTTTTCGACATGCTGGTGAACTCGACCACGCAGTCTTTCGCGCCCTCAACCTCGAGCATTGACGGCGTCGGCGTGTCCCCGAAATAAATCTCCGCATAAGCGAGATCACTGATCACCCACAGCTTGTGCTCGCGCGCAAAGTCGACGACTTTCCGGTAGAAATCCAGATCGGCGACATAGGCCGTCGGATTACTCGGATAACCCATCACCAGCACCGAGGGCTTCGGCACGGTATAGCTCATCGCATATTCCAGCCGGGTGAAGAAATCCGGTCCCGGCGCAGCGGGGATCGAGCGGATGGCCGCGCCCGCGATAATGAAACCGAACGTATGGATCGGATAAGACGGATTGGGCGCGAGAACCACATCGCCCGGGGCCGTGATTGCCTGCGCGAGATTTGCCAGACCTTCCTTCGATCCCAGCGTTACGATGACTTCGCTTTCGGGATCGAGATCCACGTCGAAGCGGCGCTTGTAATATTTGGCCTGCGCCAACCGCAACCCCTTGATTCCCTTCGACGCAGAATAGCGATGCGCCGTCGGATCATTGGCGGTTTCGCACAGTTTGTCGATCACATGCTTGGCCGGCATTCCGTCAGGATTGCCCATGCCGAGATCGATTATGTCCTCGCCCCGCGCTCGCGCCTCGGCCTTCATCGCGTTTACTTCAGCGAAAACATAAGGCGGCAGGCGTTTAATGCGGTAGAATTCTTCGGACATTATCGGTCGTTTCTAGCTTTTAGTTATAGGGAGCGGCTGCTTTGCGTAATTTTCATACGAATGTCGAGAGCTTGTGGTGATGATTGTGCTGGAAAGCGCGACGGGCGGATGATGAGGGAAATAGCAGGACCAATTTCGACCCGATCGCAGGCCTGACGAGGGACACGCAGCCGTGACCGGGTTGAAATGTAAACGATCTTTTCTCTCTGGCTTTATTTCCGCAGCGAACCTGCTTAGTTTACTTGTCCGAGAAGCAATATCAGGGTGGGGCGGATGAAAAAAGCGGATCAAACGAAGACAAGAGTCGGCATAATCAGCAGTGTCCTTCTATTGTTTGGTCTGTTTACAGCGCCGGCTCTGGCCCAGGACAACAGCGCATCCGAAGAACCAGCGCAGTCGACCCCGGTGTCGTCACCTCTGGTCGAAACCGAAATTTTCGCAAACCCGGGCCACTTCGGCAATCCGAAATTGTCGCCCGACGGGAACCGGATTGTCTATCGGCAGCAATTGGGTGGCAAAACCTTTCTGACGGCTGAAATTTTGTATGAGGATGCCAAACAAAGCATAGCGATTCCCGATAATCGCGATCTCGCTTGGTATCGATGGGCCGGCAATAGCAAGATACTGCTCAGCGTGTCTGGTGTTCTGAACACCAAATTCGGAGAACGCAGACATACCGGTCTTTTCGTCAAGGATCTTGTCACCGGACAGACAAGGACTTTGGGCCGGAAGAGACAGGGGTTTGACGGCGCCAACGTGCTCTATGTCGATCCGACCGGCACCTATATTCTGCTGTCCATGCAACAGTCGGTTTATCACTATCCCGGTGTCTATCGCATTGAACTCGACACGAATGAGATCACCAGAATATTGGGTCCGCAATCGCAAATCTGGACGTGGATCGCGGACAACCGGGGTGTGGTCCGGATGGGATTGAGTTTCGTCGGCAGCACCTTGAAGATTCGTTATCGCAGAACCGCCGATGAAAAATTCAAGCTGATAGGCAAAATCAAGGAGAAGGACGATCTGGAAGAAGCGTTGCTGGACATCACCCACATCGTTTCCGAAGCGGATGAAGGCTATATCCTGTCAAACGAAGAGACCGGTCGTTTCGCGCTTTACGAATTTAACTATCTAACCCGGGAAACCGGCAAAATGGTCTTTGGCCATGATGAAAATGATATCACAGGATTTGACCTCAACGATGCCGGAACGGCCCTCGAATCTGTCTATTATACCGATTCAAGGGATCGGATAAAATGGTTCAACGAAGACCTTGCCGAGCATCAACGCAAACTGGAACTGGCGTTGCCGGGACAGGAAGCTTGGATCCACTCCAAAAGCCGCGATGGCAGGAGGATGATCGTCTTTGTCACGTCGTCCACCGATCCCGGCAGCTATTATCTCTATGAACCGGAACTCAAAAAACTGATCTGGTTCGCAAGCTTGAACAGCAAACTGGACCCCGGGAAATTATCGAAAACCGAATATGTCAAATATGCCGCACGTGATGGCACCGAAATACCCGCCTATCTGACTCTGCCCAAAAACCGGGCGGCAGAAAAGCTGCCGCTGATCATCCTGCCACATGGCGGTCCGTACGGAATACGCGATACTCTCGACTATAACGTAGAGGTGCAGTTTCTAGCCAATCGGGGATATGCGGTGCTGCAGCCCAATTACCGGGGTTCCGACAGCTATGGAGAGGCTTTCTATAAAAAGGGTTCAGGACAGATTGGCCGGGCGATGCAAGATGATCTGGACGACGGCATGGACTGGCTGGTGCAACGCGGCATCGTTGATCCGGCAAGGGTCTGCCTCGTCGGCGGGTCCTATGGCGGCTACGCGGCCCTTTGGGGCGTAACGCGAAATCCGGAGCGCTACCGCTGCGCCGCCAGTTTCGCTGGCGTCACCGACTGGAACAAACAGCTGAAATATGACGGACGCTTCCTGAAAAGCCGGTATAAAAGAGAATGGCGAGACACGGTGGAAGGCGAGGAGAAGTTCGATCTAGACACGGTTTCCCCTGCCCGTCTTGCCGCGAATCTGCATCGGCCCGTTCTGATTGCGCATGGCACGGAGGACAGCAACGTCCCCTTCAGTCAATTCAAGCTTTACCGGTCAGCACTGGAAAAAGCCCGGAAAGACGCCGTCTATATAGCTTATGACAGCGAGGGGCACGGCTTCTCGGATCCCAAAAACGAGAAGGATTGGCTCGATAGACTCGAAGCGTTCCTGTACGAGCACAATCCAGCCTATTGAGGCCGGCATCTCGCGATCAGGAAGCTAAAGTGCGGGCGCCGCGGAAGACCGTTTGTGTCGCATTTCCCGTCATCGCAATGGACTTTTTCCGGATCGTATCCAGAAAATGCCAAGTCGAAGTGGCTTTTTCGGGAGTCAGCGCCACACTCATATAACCGCGATGCTCGGTGTCGGCCCATTGCAGTTGCTTGTTGGCACCCACTACAGCCTTGGCCACCAGCTCAGGATTCACGCCTTTGGTATAGGCTTCGAAGCCCGGCGAACTGACACTATGTCCGGCGAATTCCACGCCCGCAGCGCCATCTTGTGTCCCCAGGTCAAAAGCCCAGGCATTGTGACTGTCGCCCGACAGGACGATCAAGTCGGCATCGGCCTGCTGCGCGGCAGCCAGCGAGCGGGCACGGGCCTGAGGATAGCCGTCCCAGCTGTCGAAATTGATCGGCAGTCCAATCTGGGCAGCCAGTGCGCCCACCGCGACGCGTGCCTGCGCGATCGGCGGCGCATCTTCCGGCACCCAGTTTTTGGCATCTTGTGGTAGCACCAGCTCGCCCATCACGCATTGCTGCGACCAGACTTGCCACTTCGTACCAGAGGCCTTGGATTTCTGCAGCGCATCGCCGAACCATTGTTCCTGAACGGAACCCAGCATCGAGCGGTTCGGGTCCTGCCAGACATCGTCGCGAAACGCCTTGAGCGCCGCCGCGACATCTTTCTGCCCCTTGATCGCTTCGGCCAGGTCCACCGGCTTGTCACGCCCGCCAATCCGGCTTTCGGTAAAGAACAGGGTCGCCAGATCGCCGATCTGATATTCGCGCCAGCGCGGACTGCCGAATTCCATATCCCGAACCGGCATCCACTCCCGATAGACTCGCTCGGCGACGCGCTTGCGCACTTCCCAGTCACCTTCGCTCGGATCATGGTTCTGCGCGCCATCCTTATAGGCGTCGTTGGCAAATTCATGGTCATCCCATGACGGTATCATCGGCAAAACCTGATGGATGCGCTGCAGGTCGGGATCGCTGCGATAGGCGGCATAGCGCAGCCGGTAATCAGCGAGCTGGACCATCTCGTGGGCGGGATCGATCTTCCGGCCGGCCAGCGCCTCCTCCTTGGAAGGATAGGTGCCGATCGGATATTCGTAGAGATAATCGCCGGTGTGAATGATCAGGTCGAGTTCTTTATTTTGCGCCGCATGGGCATAGGCGTTGAAATAGCCGAACGGCATGTTGGAACATCCGACAACGCCGATGTTGAAATTCTGGACCGGTCCCTGCGGCAGGGTGCGGGTCCGGCCAATGGCCGATTTGGAGCCGTCCGGCCCGACGAAGCGGAAGAAATACCATTTATCGGGGGTCAGCCCCTGCACCGTGATCTTGGCGGTAAAGTCCCTTTCGGCTTTTGCCTGCACTTCGCCGACCATTTTTGCGCCGGTGAAGTCGGCATTTTCGGATATTTCCGCGGTCAGACTGGCGTCCCCGCTGCCGACATAGCGCGTCCATAGCAGCACGGAATCCTGTCCCGGTTCACCGCTGGCGACGCCATGGGTGAATCCTTTTCCGCCCATCAACGATGCCGAGGCCGGCACGCTGAGCGCCCCCAGGCCAAAAGTTCCCAGTGCCATCAACTGGCGACGATCGATATTCATGGTCATGATTTTATCCCAAAATGCCTAGAGCGAGCAGAATAATGAAAAATAACGTCAGGCTTATGACAGTGAATATGAGGAGGAAGAAAACCCGCACCAACGCCTCGGTGCGAGACATATTATAGGTGTGCCGCAACTGCCTGTAGATATGGAAAGGCGGGTAGAATAGCAGCAGGGGTCCCCAGATGGACGAGGATACACCAATCGCGGCCAATATCGCGCATATGACGAATAACAAGGACATGAACGCAATGGAATAGGTGGCGAAAACCGCGTGATCGTAAAAACGATGGCCGCGGCGGCCGATCAATGTCAGCCATACAAAGGGAATGGAGATCGGGATCAGAAGCCAGGCGAATTTATACCCGTTGGCTTTCAGCTTGTAGATAAGCAGAGAAGGGTTTTTATTGGCGCGCTCAAGGCCGCTTTTCAGCGTCTTTCCGATCGCACTGCCTTTCAGCTTCGCCCACAATTCTGCCTGACTGCGATCCTGTAGCTCGCCGCTATCGGCCTCTGTCCCGGTGGACTCGGCCTGCTCACCCGTTGCCTCACCGATGCCGAGATTCTCACTTCCGAATGCCGCTTCCGGATAAGGCGGATCGCTCATGGTCATCTGTGCCATGATATTAAGGCTGCGCTTCAAATCCAGAATGTCTTTACGGATGTCCGCCTTATCCTCTTCATCAGCCGATTCCAGATCCTTGATTTTTTGGTCGAGCCGACCCTCAAGTTCCTGGGACTCGGTTATAACCGAAGCCGTGTAGTCGGCGTCGTAATCGCCATCATCAGCGGTCGAAAACGGGTTCGCGATAAAGGAGAATACGGCAAACATCATGAATACCGAAAACAGGAATAAAGCCATCGGTGAGATGAATTTGGCCCGTTCTCCGTGCACATAACGCCGTGTCAGGTCACCGGGCTTCCAAACCAGCAAAGGCAAAGTGCGCCAGAACCGTCCTTCGAAATGCAGGACACCGTGCAATATATCGTGCCAGAAAGCGGTGAACGAGCGGTGGACATGCAAGGACTGGCCGCAATTTCCGCAAAAATTTCCGGTCACCGGTTCCTGGCAGTTTAGACATATGCCACCCTCGCGGCCTTCTCCGTGCAGCGCTTTCGCTTCGTCTTCGGCGGCTTTCGCAAGGAGCCCCCCTTCGATCATCCCGCCCGCTGCTTCAAACTCATCCGACATAAAAGAAACTGTTGGACAATTCAGGCTATAAGGCAAGTCTGGAATCGATCCGCCTTTCCCGCTTCGGGCGCAAATCTGATCATTTATCAGAGCCATTGCCGGGAAAATTCTGTATTGGGCGGATCATGTCCAATTCAAATGCACTATTGGTGGCTTTGCGCCAGATCAACCGGGCGATTGACCTGCAATCGAAAAAGCTGGAGCGGGAAACCGGCCAGACAACACCGCAGCTTTTGCTCCTGAAAGAGCTGGAGAAGGACGGCCGGGCCAAGCCCTCGGTCATCGCCAAGTCGGTACATCTGTCCCACGCCACCGTCACGTCGATTGTCGATCGGCTGGAAAAATCAGGGATGGTGAAGCGGGAGAAAAGCGAGGATGACCGTCGTTCGGTGGAAATCGTCCTCACCAAAAAGGGCAAAACCTGCGTGGAAAATGCCCCCGAAATGCTGCAGGAAGATTTTCTGCTCTCCCTGTCGCAGCTTGAGCCTTGGGAACAGAACCTGCTGATCTCCTCGGTGCAGAGGATCGCCGTGATGATGGACGCGACCAAGCTGGAATCCGCACCGATACTGGAAGTGGGCGAAATCCAGCCCTAGGAAGCGACTTCGGTCATATCCTCGTCCGCCGGCGAATCCCAAGGCAGGTGCCGATCATCCAGAACGATCATATTCTTGTCCGTGATCAATGTGCCGAGCGTTTTATAGCCGAGCAGTTGCTGCGCCGACATCGATGGATTGCGGGCCAGCGCCATGGTTTCGTCGGATGAAAAATTTGTCAGGCCTCTCGCCAGCTCGGCGCCGGATTCACCGTAGATGTGAATCACATCCCCTTTGACATAGGCCCCCTGGATCGACAGCACGTCTTCGCGACCGATATCCCGCTTTCCTTTTTTCAATTCCTCGGCCACGTCTCCGGTCACAACAATGCTCCCGGCCATTTGCAGACGGTCGGTCAGCCAGTTTGCCCAGGCGGATTCCGGCCGTTCATTGGCGAGAATTCTTGTGTGGGGCCGCCGGTCATTCAGGACAGACGTTACCGGCTGTTCATATTCTCCATGCGCGATCCGCGTATCGCATCCGGCATTTTGCGCCATATGGGCCGCCTGGATTTTCGTCAGCATACCGCCACTGCCGAGACTGCTCACACCTTCCGTCACCGCGAGATAGGGAGAGACATCGGTCACTTCCTCGACCAGCCGGGCGCCGGCTTCGGAGGGGTCCTTGTCATATAGACCATCGACCTGGGTGAGGATGATAAGCTCGTCCGCCTGCAACATCTGGGCGATCTTGGCGGATAGGCGGTCATTGTCACCCACCCGGATTTCTTCCGTGGTGATCGAGTCATTCTCGTTGATAATCGGCATTATATTCGCTTGCAGCAAGCGGTCGACCGTGTTTTTGGTGTTCAGGAACCGTTTGCGGTCCTCCAGATCGCGAAGCGTCACAAGCACTTGCGCAATCTCGAAACTATATTCGTGGGCTACCTGTTTATAGGCATTGAGCAACAGCGGCATACCGCAGGCTGCTGCAGCCTGCTTGTCCCGCAGACCCGCCGTTTCCGGGCGCTGCCCGATCATGTTCATGCCAAGCGCGACAGAACCCGAGGAACATAGGATCACTTTGGCGCCGCCTTCGCGCAGCCGGGCGATATCCTCCAGCAGATTGTGCATGAAAGCCCAGCGCGGCGTTAACCGCTCCTCATTGGCAAGCAGGCTGGAGCCGACTTTTACAACGATTGTTTTGCCTTGAACCATAGAATAGGATGCCCTTGTTGAACTGCCATGGAGGTAGGGATGGAAGCCGCCCGGTGCAATAATTTAGTGATCAAAAGACCCAGATTTGCACATTCCTGTGGGAAATAGGCATTTGTTGACATAGTTCTTTTGAATACTAAGCATATTGGCCAGAGCCTCATTATTATAGCAAGGGATTGAATTGACAAAAATATTGCTCCTCGGATGCGGAAACATGGGCGGCGCGTTGCTGAAAGCCTGGGCCGCCAACACCGATCACGAATTCACTGTAGCAGATCCGGCCAAGCCCGATCTCCCGCAAGGCGTGTCGCAAATTGCTTCCGTCTCGGAACTGGGTGAGGAAATGTTCGACTATCTGATCGTCGCGCTGAAACCCCAGATTATTGACGACATATTGCCAGACTATCTGCCCCGGTTGCGGACATCCGGCGTCATAAGCTCGATCGCTGCCGGATATTCTGCCGACAAACTCGCGGCGCATGCGCCGGGCCGGTCGGTCATCCGGATCATGCCGAACCTGCCAGCCGTTATCGGAAAGGGCGTCAGCGGCCTTTATGCGCATGGCAGTGTTCCCGAAACAGCCTCGCGTGAAATAGAACAGCTGGCCCTGTGCTCCGGCGAAACCGTCTGGGTCGACAGCGAGGATATGCTGGATCGCCTGACAGCGGTGGCCGGAAGCGGCCCCGGCTATGTCTTCGAAATGCTCCGCGCTTATGTCGAGGCCGCAGAACAACTGGGGTTCAGCGAGGAAGACGCCAAAAATCTGGTGCTGGGCACCGTGAGCGGCACGCTGGAACTGGCCCGGGAATCGGACCAGTCCCTGGAAAATCTGCGCACGAATGTTACCAGCAAAGGCGGCACCACTGCTGCGGGCCTCAATGCGCTGAACGGCAAGGGGGAGTTTTCCACCCTGATCGGCGATACACTGCAGGCCGCCTATCAACGCGCTGTCGAGCTCCGGTAAAGCCTCTGCCGGACAGGCGGGGAGAAAAGCGGGATTTTCCAGCCAATTGTCCGGACCAAAGAAGCCCGATGTCAAATCGCGGTTCTTTATGATATCCGGAGACCCGCCTCGGTGATCGCACGGAACTTACCTGTTGTTTGATATCTATTTGCCGCCGAAGAATGTCTTGTAGGAGAGAAAAATGTCTGTCGTCACCACCGAAAAACATAATAATATTCTTGTCATCATCTCGAACAATCCTCCGGTCAACGCGCTTGGCGCGGCCGTTCGCCAGGGACTGGTCGACGGCATCGAAGAAGCGTTATCCGATGACGAGGTTGAAGCGGTGGTGATCCGCTGTGACGGACGGACATTTTTTGCCGGCGCCGATATTACCGAGTTTGGCAAACCGATGCAGGGCCCCAATCTGGGTGAAGCCCTCGATCGGCTGGAAGCCAGCAGCAAGCCGGTTGTTGCGGCCATTCACGGCACCGCTCTCGGCGGTGGCTGTGAAGTTGCACTGGCCTGTCACTATCGGGTTGCGGTTCCGTCGGCCAAAATGGGCCTGCCCGAGGTCAAGCTGGGGCTTATCCCGGGCGCGGCCGGGACCCAGCGCCTGCCGCGGGTCGTCGGCGCGGAAGCGGCCTTGCCGATGGTGGTAATCGGTAACCCGATTTCGGCTGCCAAGGCACATGCTATCGGACTTGTAGACAAGATCGTCGGTGAAGATAGCCTGGCCGACGATGCCATTGCTTTTGCCCGCGAACAGATTGGCAAGGCACCGCCCCGGTCTTCCGAAGGCACAGCCAATGAAGATGGCGTAAAAAACCCCGCGATATTCGACGAGTTCCGGCAGAAAAACGGCCGGAAAATTCGCGGCTTCGAGGCTCCGGAAGCGGGCATCCAAGCGGTTAAGGCGGCCGGTGAGCTGTCTTATGCGGATGGCGTAGCGAAAGAGCGTGAACTGTTCACAAAGCTGATGACCGGCACTCAGTCCGCAGCCATGCGGCACTATTTCTTCGCCGAACGTGCCGCGAACAAGATCGACGGCATTGACCCCAAGATCGATCTCATCCCGATTAATAAAGTCGGTATTTTGGGTGCCGGGACCATGGGCGGCGGCATTGCCATGAACTTTTTGTCCGCCGGTATTCCGGTGACCATCGTTGAATTGAAAGAAGAAGCGCTCGACCGGGGCGTCGGCGTGATCCGCAAAAATTACGAGAACACGGCCAAGCGCGGTCGCATGACGGAAGAGCAAGTCGAAAAAGCCATGAGCATTTTGACTCCCAGCCTGTCCTACGATGATCTCGCCGATTGCGATTTGGTGATCGAGGCCGTGTTCGAAAATATGGATGTCAAAAAGGACGTGTTCACCAAGCTTGATGCAATCGTCCAACCGGGCGCGATCCTGGCCAGCAACACCAGCTACCTGAATATCGACGAGATTGCTGCGGTAACGAAGCGGCCCGAATATGTGCTCGGCTTGCACTTCTTCTCGCCAGCCAATGTGATGAAGCTGCTGGAAATCGTGCGCGGCGAGAAGACCGCAGACGATGTCCTGATGACCGCGATGAAGCTGTCGAAAAAGATCGGAAAAGTCGCGGCAGTCTCCGGCGTCTGCCCCGGCTTTATCGGCAACCGGATGCTCAGCCCGCGTCAGGAGCAGGCCAATCTCATGATCATGGAAGGCGCGAATTACTGGGACGTCGACGACGTATTGCTCGAATTCGGTTTCCCCATGGGACCGTTCCAGATGTCCGATCTGGCCGGCGTGGATATCGGCTGGCATCGCGATCCGGAACGGGTCGAGACGTTGCGCGACGCGTTGTGCGCCGTCGGTCGCTGGGGCCAGAAAGTCGGCAAGGGTTTTTATGACTATGATCAGGCGCGTCAACGCACGCCGTCCGATGAGGTCAAACAGATCATCGCCGAATTCGCTGCCAAATCCGGCAAGGCGCAGCGTGAAATTTCGAAAGACGAAATTCGCGAGCGCCTGCTCTATCCGATGGTCAACGAAGGCGCCAAAATCCTCGAAGAAGGCATGGCCCAGCGCGCGAGCGATATCGATGTCGTCTGGATCAATGGTTATGGCTGGCCGCTTTATACCGGCGGTCCGATGTTCTGGGCCGATACGGTTGGGCTCGACAATATTGTCGCCGGCCTGGAAAAACACGGTCTGCCGGTTGCAAACATGTTGCAGGAAAAGGCCGCCGCAGGAGGCAAGTTCAACAAATAGAACAATTTTTATCGTTTAGGAGAGAAAATTTTGTCAGCTGAAGCAATAGATCCACTGGAAAAGTGGACACCGCCTGCTGGATGGCCCGTACGGTCGCGCAAGGAAGTCGAATCCATCTTGTGCGCTCCGGACCAGCCGTTTGAAATGGAAATGGTCGATATTGACGGCGTCGCAACCCGTGTCTGGAAACATGCCCATCCCACGCTCGCCGCCATGGCGGAACATGCGCGCGGCCATGGTGTCAGCGAATTCCTGATATATGCAGATGAACGCGTTACCTATGAGAATTGGTACCGCGCGGTCGCCGCTCTGGCTTTCGAACTGCAGAATATAGGCGTGACCAAAGGTGACCGGGTGTCGCTGGCGATGCGCAATCTGCCCGAATGGCCGGTGATATTTTTTGCAGCGGCGTCGGTTGGTGCGATTGTTGTCCCGCTCAATGCATGGTGGACAGACCAGGAGCTGGTCTTCGGACTGGCCAATTCCGAAACCAGCGTGCTGCTCTGTGATGCCGAGCGATGGGATCGCATTGCGCCCCACATGGCGGACCTGCCCGATCTCGACCATGTCATTGTGGCGCGCAGCCCGGTGGCGTTGGCAGATCCTGCGCGTCCTCTGGAAGAAATTATCGGCCGGCCCAATGACTATGCGGAATTGCCTGATCAGAAACTACCGGCGGTTGATATCGCACCCGATGATCCAGCGACTATTTTCTACACCAGCGGCACGACCGGACAGCCGAAGGGGGCGCTCGGTTCGCACCGCAACCTCACCACCAATGCAATTTCGGTCGGCTATTCCGGCGCGGCGGCAGCCTTGCGGCGCGGCGACGAGCTTCCCGAGCCTGCGGTTCGCGTGGGCCTGACGGTGGTGCCCATGTTCCATTGCACGGCCTGTTCGGCGATAATGATGCCGACTGTTCACGGCGGCCACAAGATGGTCTTCCTGCACAAATGGGATACCGTCCAGGCGATGGAGATTATCGAACGGGAAAAGGTCAATGCAACCGGCGGCGTGCCATTCATTGCGTGGCAGTTGATCGAACATCCGGACCGCGACAAATATGACCTCAGCTCCATCGATTCCATCGCCTATGGCGGTGCCCCTTCTGCGCCGGAGCTCGCCCGGAAAATCTATGAAGTGTTCGGCGCGCTGCCCGGTAATGGCTGGGGCATGACCGAAACCATGGCGACGGTTACATCGCATAGCGCCGAGGATTATCTCAATCGTCCGACCAGCTGCGGTCCGCCGGTGGCTGCAGCCGACCTGAAGGTTATGAGCGACGACGGCAGCCAGGAAATGCCCGTGGGCGAAGTTGGCGAACTATGGGCCCGCGGCCCGATGGTGGTGAAAGGTTATTGGAACCGTCCGGACGCGACTGCCGAAACCTTTGTCGACGGCTGGGTGCGGACCGGCGATCTGGCCCGACTGGATGACGAAGGTTTCTGCCATATCGTGGACCGCGCGAAAGACATGATCATTCGGGGCGGAGAGAATATCTATTCATCCGAGGTGGAGAATATTCTCTACGACCACCCGGCTGTGATGGATGCGGCGCTCGTTGGCATCGACCACAAGACGCTGGGCGAAGAACCGGCGGCTATCGTTCAGCTTGTTCCGGGCAAAACCGCCAGCGAGGCGGAATTGCAGCAATGGGTCCGGGAACGGCTGGCCAGTTTCAAAGTGCCGGTAAAGATTCTGTTCCGGACCGAAAGCCTGCCGCGCAACGCCAATGGCAAGATATTGAAAAAGGATCTGAAGACGCTTTTCTGAGCCTCAGACTTTGGGCGGCATCAGTCGGATAAGACCTTCTTGTACGGCCGATGCGACCAATGTGCCGTCCTGCCGGTAAAGCGAACCCCGGTTGAGGCCGCGCGTGCTGCCGGTCCAGTCGCTGTCCATCACGTAACATATCCATTGATCGACCCTGAAATCGTCATGGAACCACATGGCATGATCAAGGCTGGTCGAGAATAGTCCCGGCGTCGTCCAGTGCAGTCCATGCGGTATCATCGACGTCGAGAGCAAGCCCATGTCCGAGGCGAAAGCCAAAGTCGCCCGATGGGTAAGCGGGTCGTCGGGCAGCGGCGCGACGGTCTTGAACCACTGATATTGGCGCGCGTGTCTGGTTTTGCCTTCGGGGTGGAAGCTGCGCACCTCAAAGGGCCTGGGCATGCTCATCCGCTCGATATGTTCGTCCGAGACCTGTGGATTCCGGGCGATTTGCTCCATCGCGCTCAGACAGTCTTCCGGCGGCAACACATCGGGCATATCCACCTGATGATGCAGCCCTTCGGCCGGCTTCTGAAAGGAAGCGGTCAGGTTGAAGATGACCTTGTCATTCTGACGGACAACGACCCTGCGATTGGAAATGCTACGCCCGTCAAAATCGCGGTGCACCCGGAAATGCAGCGGCTTTGTTTCGTCTCCGGCCCGCAGAAAATAGGAGTGGAGCGAATGGATATTCTTTTCGTCGTCTACCGTGCGGTCCGCCGCGACAATCGCCTGCGCGATCACCTGTCCGCCAAAAATCCGTTCGCGTGCGGTGGAGCTGAGCGCAGGAAAAATGAACTCGTCATCACCATCCGCGGTGAGCGTGAAAGTCCGGAGCAATCCGGCGATAAGTTTCTCTGCGGGCACGGAAGTCCGATGGGCCAGAGCGGCGGACAGCCGGCGCTCGACTTGTTCGTCTGTTAGTTGATCCAAAACTGCGTTTATTCCTTAAAATCTATCTTGTTCTGACTGATGCGAAGGCTCAGGGGTATATTTCGAACAGTCCGGCACCACCCTGTCCACCACCGATACACATGGTGACGACGCCCCATTTCGCGCCGCGCCGGCGGCCTTCCTGCAACAGATGCCCGGCACAGCGTGCACCGGTCATGCCAAAAGGATGGCCGATCGAGATGGAACCGCCATTGACGTTATATTTCTCTGGATCGATGCCCAGCCGGTCGCGGCTGTACAGACACTGGCTGGCGAACGCCTCGTTGAGTTCCCAGATATCGATGTCGTCAACGGTGAGGCCCTGGCGCTCCAGCAGTTTCGGAACGGCAAATACCGGGCCAATGCCCATTTCATCGGGTTCGCATCCGGCGACGGCCCAGGATACAAAACGCCCCAGTGGCTTCAGTCCGCGACGCTCCGCTTCCTTCGCTTCCATAAGCACAAGAGCGGCGGCTCCATCGGACAACTGGCTGGCGTTACCGGCCGTGATATATTTATCTTCGCCCATGATCGGTTTTAGACTGGCTAGGCCTTCCAAGGTGGTCGTGGGGCGATTACACTCGTCACGATCCACCGTGTAATCGACAATGGTTTCCTCCTTGGTTTCCCGGTCAACGACTTTCATCCTGGTCTGCATGGGGACGATTTCATCGTCAAATAGCCCGGCTTCCTGGGCCTTCGCAATACGCTGCTGCGATTGCAGGGAATATTCGTCCTGATATTCGCGGCTGATATTGTAGCGCTCTGCAACGATATCGGCGGTCTCGATCATCGGCATGAAGATCGCCGGCGCGATTTTCAGAATTTCCTCGTCGATACTGCCTTCGGGCGCACGGGGGCCCTGCATCGAAATGCTTTCGACGCCGCCTGCGACAACGCAATCCGCGCCGTCGCCGCGGATATGGTTTGCCGCTATTGCGATAGACTGCATGCCGGACGAGCAGAAGCGGTTAACCGTGGCCCCGGCGGTGGTTTTGGGAAGCCCTGCAAGAAGCGCCGCGTTGCGTCCGATATTGGGAGCCGCGTGCGCGACATTACCGAAAATACAATCATCGACGAAATCGCCGTCGACACCCGACTTGGCAACGGCATGTTTGACCGCATGGGCAGCCATCGTCATCGGAGGCGTGATATTGAAGCCGCCGCGTCCAGCTTTGGCTAGTCCGGTGCGAGCATAGGATACGATGACTGCTTCACGCATGTTAAATTCCCCGTTTGTTTAGGCCGAGCCCGCTGTGATCGAATGTAGCGGATGATTTCGGTCTAGGTTTATACGGAGCGCTGTCAAGATGTCCACTTTTGCCCGGCAGGTTCCAGCGACGCCGATAGGGAAACTCGTATCATAAAGGGATGGCAGCGGCCTGCCCTGACGAACGGACAAAGACAGGCCGGAAATGCGGGCTGTGCTAGCCCGTGAAGCCGGGAGCCCGGTAGATTTCCGTGCCGCGGCGGTAAACGACCAGCTTCTTCAACGTGACCGGATGGAAAAAGGCCTCGATCGCCTGTCCGCTCTCATTACGGGCGTAAACTTCGTAGCAGTCACCCTCGACCTGCGTCTTGAGCAATTCCCAGCCTTCCAGCCAGGCCTTCTTCTTCAGTTTCGCAATCGGCTTCCATTTCTCGGTCGGGCCGGCGTCGCATTTGATGTCACCGTCGGCATAGGCCGGCTGCGCCAGCATCAATGTAGCAAGAACGGCGGCTGCGGCCGTATATTTGCGGGAAATTTTTCTCATGTCATACTCCGTTGCGTGCGTTGTCGCCGGCTGCGGCCGATATAGCGTAAAATCCAGGCCACTATGAGCGGGGCGAGATGAACCATTGCTGGCTGCCAGACCCAATCCAGTAAAATCCAGTGAACCAGCGCGATAATCAGTGCCGGATAGACGAGGCGCTGGATATTTTTCCACTGTCGTCCGAGCCGGCGCATGGCGTAGTTGAAGCTGATCACCGCGGGGAGCAGCATCAGCACAAGCGACAGCCAGCCCGTCCAGATACCGGGAATGCCGAACTCTTCGAGCATCGCCGCGAGGCTGTTCATGTCGAATATATAGAATATCAGATGCAGCATGGCATAGCCGAAAGCCGCGACGCCGAGATTGCGACGGATCTTGATCCATCCCCTGAAAAAGCGGTTGAGACCGAAAAATTCGGACAAGGGTCCGGGCAACATCGCGAGGATCATCAGCCGCACCGACATTTCCCCGCTGGGATGCAGCATGTCCATCGCCAGGACATCGCCTTGCGAGAAGGACCAAATCATCATGATGCCGGGGAGCGCAAGAACCAGCCACAACAGGCCTTTTGCAATAGAAGCTCTCATAGCGTTGCCCACCGCCGCAGCAAATTATGATAGACGTGGATCAGACGATCGATTTCGGGATCATCATGGGGCCGGTCGGGCGTCAGCGACTGGATCGACTGGTCGAGATCGAACAGCAGTTCCCGCGCCGAGGCATCGGCAACCGCGCTCTGCATCCATGTGATCGCGCAAATCCGCTGGCCGCGCGTGACCGGCATCACCTGATGCAGGCTGGAAGAAGGATAAAGCACCATGTCGCCTGCCGCGAGCTTGACCGGCTGCGCGCCATATTGTTGTTCGATCACCAGTTCGCCGCCGTCATATTCGTCCGGATCGGACAGGAATATGGTGGCGGAAAGATCACTGCGGATGGTCATATTGGCTTCGGGAAGGCGCATCAGCGCGGCATCGCTGTGCGTGCCGTAATGGCCGCCGTCCTGGTAGAGATTGAAAATGGGAGGCCAGATTTTCTCGGCCAGTGAGGCGGAGATGAACAGGGGGTCATTGCCCAGCTTGCGCAATATGACGTTACCCAGTTCGACCGAAAGCGCATTCTGCCGATCGATCTGCAAATTCTGCTTCACCTTGACCGAACGGGTACCCGCCGAGGCCGCTCCATCGGACCATTCGGCGGCTTCGAGCTTCCGCCTGAAATCCCGGACCTGTTCCTCGTCCAGAATATTTTCGATGATTGTAAGCATGGGACCAGCCGTTTGTTGAATTGAAAGAGGGGCGACGAATCGCCGCCCCTCTTTCTCGTATCAGAAACGTCCGGTGAGCGTTAGCGTCGCGCGGCGTTCATCACCCTTGTAGAGGAAGTGACCGCTGCGATAACCGGCAAGATAATAATCCTTGTTGGTCACGTTGGTCATATTCACCCGGGCCGAAAGATTTTCGTTCACTTTGTAGCTCGCGAAAGCGTCAAAGGTCCAATAATCCGGAACACGGTATGTGTAGATTTCCAGCGCGCTGTCATAGCTTGCGGCATCGTCGGGCTGTCCGGTGAACATTTCTCCCTTGTAGGTAGCAGTGCCGCCAAAGGCGAAGGCCTCGGTCGCCTGATAGCGAAGCTGCGCCGATGCCTGCGTATTGGAGAAGTTGCTCAAACGACGACCGATCTTGTCGGCGTCGTTGGAACCGGTGACCTCCGAATCCATGAACGTAACCGACGCCTGACCGGAGAGTTTCGGCGTAATATTGCCGACGAGGCCCAGTTCAACACCACGAACACGGTTTTCACCAGTGTTCAGGCTTCCGCCTGCGGCATAGTCATCGCCAGCCGATTCAAACACGTCGCTCTTGGTGATCTGGAAAGCCGCAGCAGTAAGCATCAGATGATCGTCGAACAGATCCGCTTTTACGCCCAGTTCATAGCTGGTCGAGCTTTCGGGACGTCCATCACCAATGCCGGTTCCGTCATCGACGCAGATGCCGCCATAGCCGCAGTTGCCGCCCAGATCGGATTCACCGCCATTGATATTCTTGGCCGTGCCCCAATTGAAATAGACATAGACTTCGTCCATCGGCTTCACGCCAACGCCGGCATGACCGTTCCACAATGTGTCTTTATAACGATAGCCGGTTTCTGTTCCGCGGCTGACAACATCATTGCTGTAATCAAACGCATCAACGCGAACACCGCCATGGACGGAAAGCCATGGATTGATGTCGACGGTGTCCATCAGATAGACAGACATTGTTTCCACTTGCCAGGTGCTGTCGATAGCTCCGAAGGCAATATCCCGCTGCAGGATATTGTGGATATCGGTTACGTTCACATTCCGGTTTTCATCCGTGATGCAGAAAGACGGACTCAATCCGCCGCGTCCCTGTGTCACACAGTTGGTGGCTCCGTTGGTGGTCAGGTCATAAGTGCCGTTGGCCACCTTGAGATCGGAATATTCGACACCGGCCACCAGATTATGCGCGATCGAGCCGGTATCAAACTCGCCGAGAATGTTAAGCTGGTTGACGAAATATTCGACTTCCTGATTGCCCTGATGGGTGCTTAGCGTGACGGGTCCGAATGTATCCGTGCCGGCATCATAAGCACCGCCACGAAGGCCGGTCAGGACATAGCCGTTGGACGTTTCGCCGTAGCGCGTGGAGTTCACGATCGTGAAGCCTTCGAACGGTGTGATGAAGATACGTCCGGTAAACGTATCGACGTTTGTGTTGAGAAAATCCCCGGTCTGGGTGTAATTGGGCACATCATCCCATGGGCCATATACTGTCACATCGCTGGGGCCGGTACCGGTCGGGCGCGGAACATAACCGCCCAGATCGGGCGTGTCATCGGCTTCCAGGTGGTAATAGTCCAGCAGGACACGGACCGTGTCGTTCAGCCGGAAGCTGCCGGAGATTGCCGCGCCGATACGCTCGCGATCCGAGAAATTGCGGTTTGGCGCTTCATCATAGCCGTAAAGCAGGTTGGCACGCAGCGCGATATCCTCGCTCAATGCCCAGTTGCTGTCCAGGGTGACGCGGTAGAAATCGTCGGTGCCGATACCCAGGTCAATACGGTTGAAATTATAGTCGGTGCTGGCCTGCTTGGTGATCGAGTTCACCGCGCCGCCGGTCGAGCCGCGACCAGCGAAGGAAGAGCTTGGGCCCTTGGTAATTTCAATCTGTTCGACCGCAAAGGTTTCGCGGGTCGTCATGCCGGGGTCGCGCAAACCGTCGACAAACACGTCGCTGCGCGCTTCGTGGCCGCGGATGATATAGCGATCGCCGAAAGCGTTGCCGTTTTCACCGGTACCGACGGTCACGCCCGGCTGGTTGTCGAGAATATCGCGCAGGTTGGTAGCGCCCTGCTCGTCGAGCTGGCTTTCTGTCAGCACGGTGATCGTTGCCGGCGTTTCCGACAGAGGCTTCACCCGGCGCAGATCGCCCGAGATGCGGGCCTTATAGGGCGCGCCCTTCTGGGTATAAGGATTTACGTCTGCCGCATTGTCTTCGATCTGGAGCGTTTCCAGCTCTACTTCTTCCGGCTCGGCGTCCTGCGCAAAGGCGGGAGCGGTCGACAGCGCAGTGGTGAGGCCCAACGCTACAACAGCGCTGCGTTTGCCGAAACTGGCAAGGCGCAGACTGGCTGGTCTTTGCATTTGCGACATGTTCTTTTTCATCGTGAAACTTCCTTTTTTCAACGTGTTCTGAGGGAATAATCAATGGGCAGCGAGATCGTGACTTTGTCTCGCTCCATGGATGCGGGCATGGCCGGCAAAGGCGCGACGCGTTGCATCAGCGCCAAAGTGGCCTGGTCGAGAATGGTGTGCCCGCTTGAGCCGGTGATCGACACATTCGAAATATTGCCGTTCCGGTCTACCGTAAACCGGACCTTGACCACACCCTGTTCGCGGGCCTTGCGGGCTTCGGTGGGGTATTTCTTGCGCTGGTTCAGATGCGCGCTGACCATCGCGTAATAATTGGCGCGCTCTTTTTTGGCTTTGGGGCTGTTTCCGGAAGTGCTGCTTGGCGCAGACCTGGTAGCAGCGACCGGCGGTGCCTCGCTTCGAGCGGGAGCCGCCAACGCGACGGGCGTAACCTCGGCCTGCAGAACCGGCCTGACAGGGGACGCAGGCTGCTTGGCCTCTGGCGGCAAGATGACCGCATCATCCGGCAACGGTGCGCGCACGGTCGGGACCTCGAACGGAAGTGCCTGTTGCGGCGGCACATATTCCGGCTGCGATGCGGGCGTCGGCTCAGACATGGCCTCGCTCGCACTCGCAGGGGGAAGCTCCACGAGAACCACCGGTTCAGGGATGGGGCGGTCGTGCGGAGCCTTCCATGCCATGGCAGCCACACCCAGAAAGGCATGGGCTGCTACAGCAATGGCTGCGGCGGTAACCCAGCGACGTTTTTCGTCAGAACTGAGCATCGCCTTGTTCATTTTGCCGAACCCGATTCCGCGCCCACCAGGGCAACGTGCAGATAGCCGGCAGAGCGCAAGGAATTCATCGCGCCCATGATCGTGTCATAAGTAATGGTCTTGTCGGCCCGCAGAAAGATGCGTTGCTCCCTGTCGGAACGGGTCGCCGTCTCGATCGCGGCCCCGAGGCCGGCTTCGGAGACGGGTGTTTCGTTGACGAGAATATTGCCGTCGGCCTGGATAGAGAGAAAAACAGGCTTGTCGGGCTTGGGCGCAGCATTGGCTGTAGAAACCGGCAGATCAACCTTCACGTCAACCGTCGCCAATGGCGCCGCGACCATGAAGATAATCAGCAGCACCAGCATCACGTCGATGAAAGGCGTGACGTTGATGTCGTGATTTACCGGAAGGTCATCGCTATTGTCGTTGAGCCGGATCGACATCGTTTCAATCCTTTTCGATCTTCACGGTGCCGCGGCTGAGATCGCGGGATACCAGACGCAGGATTGCGGCGGCGGTGTCCGAAACAAGCGCGCGATAGGCAGATATCTGGCGGGAGAAATGGTTGTACATGACGACCGCAGGAATGGCCGCAACGAGACCGAGCGCCGTGGCAAGCAAGGCCTCTGCGATACCGGGAGCCACAACGGCAAGATTGGTTGTCTGCTTTTCGGCGATACCGATGAAGCTGTTCATGATGCCCCAGACCGTGCCAAACAGCCCGACAAAGGGCGCCGTCGCGCCGATGGTCGCGAGGATATTGACGCCGCGCGTCATCTTGCGGGAGAGTGCCGCTTCATAACGTTCGAAGCGGGAAACAATGCGCTCCTTGACGCCATCGCCGTCCTGCAGGGCATCGGCGGACAGCGCGAGCTCGGTCGACGCTTCCTGCACCAGAGCGGTTTTGGACAGCACCGGATCACCGTTGGCGTCATCAAGAGACCGCAGCTTGGCAACTTCATCATGGATAAGCCGCTCTGCGGCCATCGCCTTGCGCAGCTCGGAGAGCTTGGCGATGAAGATTGTCCAGCTGACCAGCGAAGCGATAATCAGGCCGATAATGACGATCTTCACGATCCAGTCCGCCTGCGCGAACATGCCGCCCACGCTTAGCTCGACGGGGATGGTCGACAGGGAAGAAGCGGCGGCTGCGCCGGCGGATGTCAGCAACGCTGCAATTGCCACGGATTTTATAACATGTCCCATAAGTCTCTTGGCCACTTTTGCCCCCTGATATGACTCATGCGAATCATTCGCATCGACGAGAGGCCAATTACAGCTTCTTATTGCTATTGCAAGTGATTCTCATTAATTTACTGATCGTGAATGAACTGGACATGGCCTTTGTCTGCCCGCCGGGCCGGACAAGCGGGCCAGTCGCATTGGCTGTTCAGTATCAAACGGGCACCTGGACACCGGTGGGTGTATCAGTCCAATCGGCCCTCGAGTGTATCAGACGCGCCGGAACAGCAGCTTGTGCGCAAAGAAATTAGGGACCGGTACTGGAGACGAAGTGACCAGTGTCCTGCCGCCGCCAAACAATTCTGATACGAGCCTGGCCGACCATATTGGCCTCATCGTCCCTGCCCATGCCTATCAGACCGGCATCGCCTCGATCATCACCGGCATCCCGTTCAGCCGTGGCGCGCCACTGAGCGGATCGAGCGTTTCATTGTCGACCAATATATTGCGCAAACTGCCCTCGCCCCAGACCACGTCACCCTTCAGGGGGGAGAATATGCGACTGCCCCAGCCATGTTCGATCATCGCGACACCGGGCCGGACGCTGTCGTCCACCTCCAGAACCAGCGCCAGCTGTGCCACGCGGGAGCGGACAACCACTGTCTCGCCCACCGGCAAGTCCAGCCGGTCGATATCGGTCTGACACAGGCCGACCGTGTCGGAACCGGTCGGCGTCTTGCGTACGCCCGTGGTATCGGACAGCCAGCTGTTCATCATGCTGTTTTTGCGACGGGAGATGATCGTAAAACCTTGGTCCGGTTCCTGATCCTTCATCGCGGCCAGCCGCTGGTCCAGCAGTTCGGCGAAAGCCGGCGGGCACAGGTCAGCCTTGATGCCGGAGCTTTTCAGATAATCCCAATAATGGCCCATCGTCCGTTTCCCTATCATCAGGCCGTGCGGATGGGCGCGAACATCATCGGCGGTCAGGCCGGCGGGCTGCATCATCATGTCGGCCAGGTCATCCGGCGTGCGGACAGCGCCGTCAAAGGGTTCCACACCCATCGCTTCGGTCAGCCGGCGCAGGAACAGCCAGTCCGGAATCATCCCGTCGGGCGTCGGCATCACCGCACGACTGGCCTGAATGAACGGCTCGTCATTGAACGAATGCAGATAGGGATGCACTTCGTCCCGCTCGAGAAAATGGGAGGCAGGGATTAGCCAGTGCGCCAGCCGGTGACTCTCTCTCTGGAGCAAGTCTACGGCGACCAGCAGATCAAGCTTGCCCATTGCGCGGTCCAGTGCCTGCCCCTGTGGGCCAGATGCGACCGGATTGCCGCCGTTGATCAGCAGCGCACGGATCTGGCCCGGTCCCGGCGTCTCTATCTCGTCAGGCAATTCGGCCAGCGAATAACCGCCGCCGACCGGCATCAGACCGCGCACCCGGCTCGGACGGGGCGGAGCGGTTTTCGGGGTGGCGCGGTCGGCCAAGGGGAAGGAATATGGCCAGGCAGGCATGAACCGTCCGCCCGGCACATCAATCCGCCCGGTGATCATGTTCAACGCCGTCGTCAGCCATTCCGCCAGCGTCCCGCCCAGCCCCTGCGCCGTGCCGGTGCGGGCAATTGCCATTGCCGTTGGCGCATTGGCAAAATCACGCGCCACGTTACGCAGTTGCGTTTCCGGTACATCGCAATAGGCGGCGAGGGCCGCCACATTCTGCCGGCGCGCCAAGGCAAATAGCCGGTCCGCATTGTCGATCAGATCGGCATGGTCGAGACGAACCCAGTCATTCTCTACGATCACGGTGATCATCGCCAGCAACAGGGCCCAGTCCGTGCCCGGCTTCGGAGCCAGATGATCCGTCGCGTGGGCCGCAGTCTCGGTACGTCGCGGATCGACAACCGTCAATTTTGCGCCGGCCTTCAAGCGCTTGCGCAGCCGCGTCCAGCCGTCGGACACTTTGCCGAGCCAGCTCATCTTGCTGACCGCCGGATTCGCGCCAATCAAAAGAAAATAGTCGCAAGCATCGACATCGGGCAGCAGAATTACCGCTTCGCTGCCATGCATTTCGCGCGCGGTTACCATCAAGGCATTATGGTCAACCGAGCCGATCATGAATTTCGACTGGGATCCCAATGCATCGAGCAAGCCGTCGCTGAACGCGTAGGAGGAGAAGGAAAGAGCGCCCGGATTTCCCGAATAGAGCCCCAACGTATCGGGCCCATGTTCCGCAATCAGGCTTTTCAATTTGGTCGATATCTCGTCGATCGCTTCCTCATAGGAAGTTTCAACATATCGGTCGCCAACCCGCTTCATCGGCCGCGTGATGCGCAACGGGTGATCGCGATGTTCACCCGCGCTGGCACCCTTGATGCAATAGTCCCGCCAGCTGTAGGGATTGTCTTTATCCGGCTTGATAGACTCCACACGACCATCGGTCTGGGTGACAAGCAGACCACATATCTGCTCGCAGATACTGCAATGCGTGATACCGGTCGTGGTTCCCGATGCGTCGCTGGCCGGCATATCAGCCAAACGCCTTGGCGGCTTCCACGGTGTTCATGAAATCACGGAACAGCAGCCATTTTTCGTCTGCCACGGTGATGACATGGACAAAGTCGGACTCGATTTCCCTGCCGGTGGACCGGGCGGTCAGGCGCAAATGGCCGGTGACGACAACCTTGTCGCCCTCGCAGATAAATTCTTCCGGATCGAACTGGTGGATGTCGACGGAAGACAGGACCGTTTCGAAAAAGCCGCGCGCTTCCTCGAGCCCGTCATAATTGCCGGCATAGGGAATGACCTCCGGGCCGTAAAATTCGATCCGGACATCGGGGTGCAGCCACTTGACGATGCTATCGACATCGGCCGCACCAAAGGCGGCGAAGACATTCTTGGTTACATCAATCGGGGCGATCATAGAAATTCTCCACTGGATAAGGGGACGCCGGTGCGGCTCAGAAGTTGAACCGCAGGTCGACGCCATAGGTGCGCGGGGCACCGAGCGGCCCGACAAATTCCGCGCCGTAAAAGCCGCCGGTCAGGATCTGGTTGGTGAAATAGGTCTTGCCCGTCAGATTGTCCCCGAACAGCCGGATGCCCCATTTGTCGTCCGCGCTGGTAAAACCGAGGCTGGCGCGGAGCAGGCCATAGCTGTCCTGCGATGCCGCATCGATATTAAAGACGGTGAAGTAGATCTTGCTCTGCCAGTGATATTCGGCGCGCGCGGTAACGGTGCCGCTGTCGCCCACCGGCTGCTCGATCTGGCCGGCAAGGCTGAACTTCCAGCGCGGCGCACGCGGCAACCGCAGGCCATCAAGATCGGTCTGCAACGAACCAGCCGGCTGCGTCAGCGGGGCCGGCCGCAGGCTTTCGGTCAGCGTGCCTTCCGTAAACTGCGCATCGACATAGGTCAGCGCGCCTTCCAGCCGGAAGAAGTCGGTCGGGCGGGCCACGGTCTCGACTTCGAAACCGCGCACGCGGGCCTTGCCGACATTGCGGATCAGCGGCTGGTTGCCGACGCTGTCCTGCGCCTGCAAATTGGTGTAGTCATACCAGAATGCCGACGTATTGAGCATCAGCGCCCGGTCGAGCAGTTCGGTGCGCGCGCCGATTTCATAGGACCAGATTTTTTCCGGCTCGAACGGATCGCGCTGGCTGCTCCCGATATTATAGCCGCCGCTTTTGAAGCCGCGCTGGATCGACGCATAAAGCAGCACATCGTCATTCGGCTTGAAGTCGATACCCAGCTTGGGGGTGAAGGCGCGGAAGGTCGATGGTCCGTTAACCGGGCCGATGTTGAAGCCGAATGGATCGGGTTGCAGCGTGTCCGGATCTTCCGACACCGCGTTCGGGAACAGGGCCACATTGGGGCCGACGCGAATATCGGGCAGCATCACCAGATCGAAATTCTGCCGGCCGTTACGCGTCTCCTCGCTGTAGCGCCCGCCGAGCCGGACGGTGAGCCGGTCCGAGACATTCCATTGCGTGTCGAGATAGGCCGCCCAGGCCTTGGTGTCCTGCTCTCCGCTCAGATGCAATTCGCAGCACAGGTCGGAATCCGGGAAAACAATGGGGAAGGTCGGGATGACCCCGGCGTTCTGCAGATCGGTCAGCCCCTGGATGAGAATGGGCTCCCAGAAATTACCGAATATGTCATTGTCGATCACATTGGATTCTTTGAAATAATAGGCGCCCGCGATCCAAGAGAAAGGCTCGTCAACGGGCGAGCTCAACTGCACTTCGCCGCTCCATTGCCAGTGATCTTCTTCGCGCCCGACATAATTGACATAAGCATCCGACAGATCGAACTCGTTCTGGGAAATCGGGTTGGTGTCCCGGTAGCTGCCGATGACCTTCAGATTATAGTCGGCGATATCCCAGTCCAGCGTCGCGCCGAGACCCCAGTTTTCGACCTTGTTGAAATAGTCCGTGTCGGCAAAAATATCCCGGGATCCGGCTTCGGAGACACGGCCCGCATTTTTCATCGCGAAATAGGCAAGGGTCTGCGCGCCTTCGCGGCTGTTGTACCAGTCCGGTATCTCGTCGCCATAGCCCGCGCTGGCGTAGAAATAGGCGTTGGCCTTGTCGTTTGCGCGATAATAGTCGCCGTTCACGGTCAGGGTCGCGTCGGGGGAGAGGTCCGCCTCTACCGTCAGCCGGATGGCATAATCTTCCTTGTCCTCGACCCGTTCGGTGCTGTCGTCGGGCCGGGTGACCGTCGCATAGCCACCGCGATCTTCCCATTGAAACGCAAGACGGGCGCGGACGCTGTCGCCCAGCGGCCCGCTCAGGGCACCGGCCAGGCGGAAGCGGTCATAATTTTCGGCCGTCAGCTGGAGATTGCCTTCCAGAATATCGGTGGGCCGATTGGTGACAATATTGACGGCCCCGCCGGTGGCGTTGCGACCGTAAAGCGTGCCCTGCGGACCGCGCAGAACCTCAATACGTTCGATATCGAAAAACTGCGGGCCGATGGCGGCGGGCCGGCTGATATAGACGCCGTCGACATAGGTCGCAGTCGAACTGTCCGTACCGGCGATGATCGACGGCGTGCCGATACCCCGGATGAAGATCGACGTATCGCCCTGATAGGTCGAAATCTGGACGCCGGGCGCGATCGCGCCGACTTGCTCAATGGAGGTGATCGACCGGTTTTCCAGTTCATCGCCACCGAAAGCCGTGATCGACAAAGGCACATCCTGAATCGACTGGTCGCGGCGATTGGCTGTCACGATGATGACATCGTTGCCGCTGTCCGCCGCTGCATTGGCTTCGCTTTCCTGCGCGTAAGCCGGCGTCGCGATCATGGCCATGACCAGCAGGCTTACTGTTCCCAGCGCCATTCGCTTGTTCTTGTGATTGTTCATATATTCCTCCCATTTTCGATGATTTCGATCACCGTTGTTTTCTTGAAATGTTTGTCCGCCTAGTCACGGCTGTGCAAAATGACCGGATTGCTGTGCAGTCCGTGATTGAGCAGGCTCACGTCCTGCCAGACCGCCTCTCCAGCGCGCTCGACCCGCTTGTATCTTTCACGCAACATGCGGGCTGTGGACTCTGCCTCGAGCTGCGCCAGTGGGGCGCCCAGACAGCGGTGGATGCCGTAGCCGAAGCTCATATGGCGGTTGGCATTCTTGCGGTTCAGCCGAAACTCATAAGGGTCCGGGAAAGCATCCGGATCATAATTGGCCGCGCCAAAAAAGCAGGCGACCCAGTCGCCCCGCTTGATATCGGCCTTCCCGATGGTGATGTCCCTGGTGGCCACCCGGAACAGACGCTGTGGCGGACCGTGGAAGCGCAGGACTTCTTTATAAATGGGGTCGAACTGTTTCGGGTCGTCGAGGAATGTCTGCCAAATTTCGGGAAAGTCGGCGAAAACAGCGATAAGATTTCCCAGATAGAAAGATGTTGTTTCCGCTCCGGCAACCGTGGTGGTCATGCAGAAACGGACAATTTCTTCGAACGAAAGCCGGTCCCCGTCCACCTCGGTCCGGATGAAGGCGTTCAGCAGTGGACCGGGGGTTTCCTGGCCTGCCTCAATCCGGTCCATCTGCGCTTTGACGTGGCTTTCGAAAAAGGCCATCGCCTCAACATTATAGGCCTGGCGTTGCTCCGGACTGATATCAGCGGACAGCATGAAAGCAGTCGCCCATTTGTTCACATCCCGGTCCATCTCTGGTGGCATGCCAAACAAATAAGCCATCGCCCGGCTTGGCAGCATCGCGCAATAATCGGCCATCACGTCCACCGGCTGATCTGCGACAAAAAATTCATCCATGCAGGCTGCGGCCAAAATATCTACCTCGGGCGCAAGCGATTTGATCGAAGAGGGCTGGAAAGCCTTGGACGCGATTTTGCGAAGCCGGGTATGTTCGGGCCGGTCATGATTGACCAGCATCAGCGAGGGTGCCGACGATTCCTCCTGCAGACTGTCCCGGGAAGAAAAGCTGTCGTGATCCCATGCCACGGCCGCAACGTCATCGAAGTTCAGCACGACCCATGACGGCTTCGGATCGTCTACGCCTGGCATGGTACCAGGCGGATAGTCGCGATACCCGAAAATCGGCGACTGGTCGCGGAGCAGATCATAATAAGGATAGGGATTCCGGATAACCTCCGGACGGGTTAACTGGTCGACACCAAACGCAGGTTTCATGAATCCTCAATCCTCGATATTTTCATGTCTTCGGGACATTGTTTCCTAACGACATAATATGCCTCTGGACATAATTCTGTCAACCGGCCTCGTTCGGCACGCCGAAAAATCCCGTCAAGCAATTGATTTGAATGATTTATTTTCTTTTTTCCGGCCAAGCTTATAGGGAAGAAAGAAATCGAAATATCCGGCCTCGGGCTGCTAGTTGGACAAAATATGATCGGGAAAAATGGACTTTCTCGCGATATTCGTTCATCGAGCGGTTGGTTTGATGAACGATGAGATTCAGCCTGGTCCAAACGAGGGAGTATCGCGTGAAACAGCAGTCCGATTTCGGTATAGATTATCCCATCAAAAGGGAGACTGCCCCGAAAAACTTCCTGAAACTATTTTATCCGTTTCATTATTCCGTCGGAATGGCGGTCGAAAAACATTTGAGCGGCCCAAGCTTGACCCGGCACCAGACGGTGATCCTGTGGATCATCCATTCCAAGGGAGAAGGCGGGCACACGATCCACCGCAAGACCATCGAGCGGCTCATCGGCGAATGGTATGAACTGGGCAGCCCGGCGATTTCCAAGGTCCTGCGCGCCATGGCGGACAAGGATCTCAATCTTATTTCCATCAAGGAAAGCAAGACTTCGGCGCGGGAGAAAGTCATTCGGCTGACCAAAAAGGGACAAGCGACGGTAAATGACATGATGGAAAGGACCGAAGCGTTCATCAAGTTGATCGCCGACGAGCTGACCGACGAAGAAATTTCCAAGGGAATGGAATTTATGAGCAGAGTCGGCGCGATCGTCGAGAGCGGGCTTGATCAGCAAAAATAACCGCCGCGCCATGACGCGATTCGCTTTTGCTGGTGCAGGCCAGCGGCATTATGTCGCTAATCCGGGAAAATGGTGCTGCTAGAGAGAATTGAACTCTCGACCTCGTCATTACCAATGACGCGCTCTACCACTGAGCTACAGCAGCCGGACCATTTTGATGCGCCGGCAATATACGCTGCATGCAGCGGTTTATGCCGGACCGCGCGCCTAAGACCAAATGCATACGATCTTGTCAAGCGGAGTTGCATCTTTCGCGTTATAATGCCAATTGCGCTGCATGCCAAAACCCCAGCCGAAATCTGAAAAAATACGCAAGGAAGCCGAGAAAGCGGAGCGTCTGGCCGAACAGCTCCGCGCCAATTTGCGTCGCCGGAAAGCCCAGGCAAAACAGATTGAGCCCGGCGGCAACAGGACAAAAGCCTAGTCTGCGACGTTTACCACCGTCCGTTCCGGTTTGATGATCTCGAAATCATTGACCGCCTCGATAAATTTCGCGGCCACGGGCGCCACCTTGTCGGTTTCGGGATCAAACCAGACATAGGTCAGCTTGACCACATTGAGCAGCTCGTCCCCGCGCAGCAGATGGACGAGTAGCGAATAGCTGGTGCGGCCGAAACGGGTGATCCGCACCGCTATGTCGAGAAGGTCGTCGGCGCGCGCCGGTGCGCGATAATCAACATCGGCATGGCGCACCCAGTTGTCGCCGCCGAAATGCCGCATGAAGCCGCCGAGCATTTCGCCGCTCGGCTGCGTGCCGCTCTCCGCCATCAGCGCGCGCATATATTCGGTCAGGCCGATATCGGCAAAAGCGAGATAATGGGCATTGAAGACAATGCCCTGCAAATCGCATTCGGCATAGCGCACGCGAATCGGGGTGATCAGGCGAAAGCCGTCGCGGGGGTTTTTCTGTTCGGTCATGGCGCCGGCTCTTTCCCCAGCGCCGACTGGCTGTCAACCGGCTTTGGCAGCGGTCATGCAAAAGGCATTGAGCTTGTTGCCGTCCGGATCGCGGAAATAGCCGGCGTAAAAGCCCTCGTCACCGCGTGGTCCCGGCGCGCCCTCGTCGCTGCCGCCATTGGCGAGCGCAATATCGTAGAGCCGCTGCACCTGCTCCCTGTCCTTCGCTTCCAGGGCAACCATCACGCCGTTGCCGACGCTGGCGACCTTTCCGTCGAACGGTTTGGTCGCGGCGATACCCGGCGCGCCGCCCATCGTGCCCCAGGCAATGAACTGGTCAAAATCCATCATGCGTCCGACACCCATTTCACCGGCGAGCGCATCATAGAATTTCGCCGCTTTCTCCAGATCATTGGTGCCCAATGTTACATAGCCGATCATGTTCTTCCCTCCTTTTGTGGAAGAGAACATTACAGGAACAAATGAGTCGCGTCAACGGACTCAGAGGGGTGCGGTCTGTGCCTCCAGCCATTCCAATGCCTCGCCCTCCAGCTGCGGTGCAATCATCGCGCGCACCTTGGCGTGATAATCGTCAACCCACTGGCGCTGGTTCGGAGAGAGCATGTCGACGTCAATCAGCTTGCGCTCGAGCGGAGCGAAAGTCAGCGTCTCGAAGCCCAGCATCGTCTGTTCGCCGCCTTCGATCTCCCGCTCGTCAACGAGGAACAGATTCTCGATACGGATGCCGAATTCGCCAGCCTTGTAATAGCCGGGTTCGTTGGACAGGATCATGCCCGGCTGCAGCGCCTCGTTCAGGCCGCCGAAGCTTGCGATCCGCTGGGGGCCTTCGTGCACCGAAAGATAGCTGCCCACGCCATGGCCGGTGCCGTGGCCATAGTCCACGCCGTCGGCCCAGAGATATTGCCGCGCCAATATGTCGAGCTGTCCGCCGGTCGTGCCCTTGGTAAACACCGCCTGATCCAAAGCGATATGGCCCTGCAGGACCTGAGTGTAACGCTTGCGCATTTCCGCAGTCGGCTCGCCCACCGCGACCACACGGGTCACATCGGTGGTTCCGTCGAGATATTGGCCACCACTGTCGACAAGATAGAGCGAGTTCATCTCGACCGGCTGATTGGTTTCCTCGTTCACACTGTAATGCGGCAAGGCACCATGATCGCCGGCGGCGGAAATGGTGCGGAAGGAAAGGTCCTTCAGTTCCGGATTTTCCTCGCGGAACTTGCGCAGCCGGGCGGCAGCCGACAATTCGTCCAGCCCGCCCTTGGGCGCTTCGTTCGCCATCCAGTGCAGGAATTTGGTCAGCGCCGCGCCATCGCGCTTCTGGGCGGCCTTGTGGCCGGCGATTTCGGTTTCATTCTTGATCGCCTTGGCGAGAATGGTCGGATCGCGGTCCTTGACGATGGTGGCACCCGCATCGTCGAGTGCTTCGAAAATGGCCGCCACCGAACGCTCCGGATCGACCGCAACGGTTTTGCCCTCCATGTCCGACAGGGCATCGGCCAGCTCGTCATAGTCGCGGAGCTCGACATGATTGCCGAGATGTTCGCGCACCGCGTCGGTCAGCTTCTCCGGCGCGACAAACAGGGTCGCCGTCTCGTCCGCGCGCACGATCGCGTAAGCCAGCGGTACCGGCGTGTTCGCAATATCCTTGCCGCGGACATTGAAGAACCAGGCAACCGAATCCAGCGCGGCGATGACGGTGGCATCATAGCCCTTGTCCTTGAGCCATGTCGCGACATCTGCCCGCTTGTCCCGCGCCGATTTTCCGGCATATTGATCGCTATGGACCGCGAGCTTCTCTGGCGAACGCTCGGGCTGGTCTTTCCAGACCGTATCGACCGGATTATTTTGCACGGCAATTAGTTCCGCGCCGGTCCTGGTCAGGGCCTTGGCAGCCGTGTCCGCCCATTCGCGGGTGTGCAGCCAGCTGTCATAACCGATTTTCGAGCCATTCTGTGCATTGGCAGCCAGCCATTCATGCGGCTTCTGGTCCGCTACATTGACATATTCATAGAGTTTGCCGTCGACCTGATCTCGGACCTGCACAACATAGCGCCCGTCTATAAACATCGCCGCCTTGTCTTTCAGCACGATCGCCGAGCCGGCCGAGCCACCAAAACCCGTGAGCCAGGCCAGGCGCTGCGCATATTCGCCGACATATTCGCTCATATGCTCGTCACAAATCGGCACCACAAAGCCATCGAGACCGTCTTTTTGCATTTGTTCCCGCAGCGCTTTGAGGCGGGCTTCGTAAGTGGACATCAACATCGCTGAGCAAACTCCTTGAATAAGCTTATAGTGCAACACATAGGGGTTCCGAGCCCCATTCGCCACCTAAATCCGGCCGGAGACATAGAGAGAATATGACCAAAAAGCTGACTCGTCCGCCGTTTGCAGAACAGCGTCCCCATAGCTACGAACGGCACGGATATGTCGTCAATGACCCGTGGCACTGGCTGAAAGATGCGCGATATCCGGTTGTCGAGGACGAGGATGTGCTTGCCTATCTGAAGGCAGAGAATCAATGGTTCGAACAGAATATGGAAGGCCGGAAAGAGCTGACCAAATCCCTGTTCGCCGAGATGAAGGCGCGGATCAAGGAAGACGATAGCTCGGTGCCGCAAAAGGATGGCGACTGGCTCTACTGGGCCAAGTTCGAGGAGGGCATGCAATATCGCCAGCACTGGCGCAAGGCGGTTTCGGGCGGCGAAGACCAGCTGATGCTCGACGAGAATGTGTTGGCCGAAGGCAAGGAATATTTCCGTCTGGGCGCGGCATCGGTGTCTCCGGACGGCCGCCTGCTGGCCTATTCCTATGACGATAATGGTTCGGAACGGTTTGAAGCGCGGATCAAGGACCTCTCCAGCGGTGAGCTACTCCCCGATATCATTCCGGGCACCCTATCGAGTCTGGTCTGGTCCGCCGACTCCAAAATGCTGCTCTACGGCCTCGCCAATGAACAATGGCGCACCGACAATGCCCGCCTGCATGTACTGGGCACCGATATTGCCGAGGATGTCGAGCTATATCACGAAGATGACGAGGGCTTTCGCGTCGGCATCGGCCTGACCCATTCCGAAAAATATATCGTGATCTCGACCGGTGATCACGAAACCAGCGAAGTGCGGCTGCTGCCAACGGACAATCCGCTGGCCGACCCCATTCTGGTGTCCGCACGGAAGACCGGTCGCGAATATGAGGTCGAGGAGCATGACGGCACGCTCTATATCCTGACCAATGACGAGCATGTGAATTTCCGGCTGGCGACGGCACCGGTCGCCGATCCGGACAACTGGACAACATTGATCACCGGATCGGACGAATTTTATCTGACCGACGTTTCTACCTTCAAGAATTTCTACGTGACCGAGGGTCGCGAAAATGGCCTCGATCAGGTCGAAATCCGGTCCTATGACGATCCCGCCAAGATCGAGCGCATCGCCTTTCCCGAGGCCAGCTATAGCGCCGGACTGGACGACAATCCGGAATATGATGTCGCCAAGCTGCGCCTCAGCTATGACTCGATGGTCACGCCGGGCACGGTCTTTGACTATCATCTGGCCGACAAATCGCTCGAAACGCTCAAGGTGCAGGTAATTCCCTCGGGCTATAACGCCAGCCAATATGTCACCGAGCGGCTTATGATCGAGGTGCGCGACGGAACGACGGTGCCGGTGTCACTAGTCTATCGCAAGGATACCAAAATCGACGGCAGCGCGCCGCTCCACCTCTATTCCTACGGTGCCTATGGCTATGCCGTACCGCCGAGCTTCTCGACCACGCGCTTGTCGCTCGTCGATCGCGGCTTCGTCTATGCGATTGCCCATATCCGCGGCGGTGATGATCTGGGTCGCAACTGGTATCTCGACGGCAAGCTGACCAAGCGGACCAATACATTCAACGATTTCATCGATGTCGCTAAGGGCCTGATTGTCAAGAACTACACGAGCGAGGGCCAGATCACAGCCTCGGGAGGCTCCGCCGGCGGCGAGCTGATGGGCGCTATTGTCAACAGCAATCCCGAGCTATGGGGCGCGATCGTCGCCCATGTACCCTTTGTCGATGTGCTCAACACTATGCAGGATGAAAGCCTGCCACTGACCCCCGGTGAATGGCCGGAATGGGGTAACCCCATTACCGACAAGACAGCTTTCGAATATATCCGCAGCTATTCGCCTTATGACAATGTCACGGCGCAGGATTATCCGCCGATGCTGATCACCGGTGGACTCAATGATCCCCGCGTGACCTATTGGGAGCCGGCGAAATGGACCGCCAGGCTGCGCGCGACCAAGACCGATGAGAACATCCTGCTGCTCAAAACCAATATGGGTGCCGGCCATGGCGGCAAGTCGGGGCGCTGGAACGCGCTGGAAGAAACCGCAGAGGAATTCGCCTTCATCCTCTGGCAGATGGGCATAGTCGAATGAAACCGCCGGAAACGGCCTTTACCCTTTCGATCACCGCCCGACCGGAGGACATAGACGAACTCGGCCATGTCAATAATGCGGTCTGGGTGCGCTGGATCCAGGATATGGCGACGGCACACTGGACCGCAATCGCACCGCAAGAGGCTATCGATCAATATATCTGGGTCGTGACGCGGCACGAAATCGACTATCGCGGCAATGTCGAAGCCGGCGAAACCGTGACCGGACATACCTGGATTTCCGAACCGCCCAGGGGCGCGCGCTTCTGGCGCAATGTCTGCTTCACGGGCCCCGATGGCAAGATCAAGGTCTCCGCGAAAACCAACTGGGCGATTATCGACCGGACAAAGGGCCGGGCGGTCCGCGTCCCGTCAGACCTCGCCGATCTGTTCCTGAACGATTAGGGTGCCGGTATCGGGGTAGTCGGTGCCAGCGGCGACGGCTGGTCCACCTTTTCCCCTTCGGCGGTACGCAATTGCTGTGGCTCGAGTATCGCTGCAGTTTCGATAACGTCAAGCGCCCGCCGCGCTTCGTTATAGCGGCGCGCCTTCTCCATCCATTCCGACGCATCCTCGTCTTTTTCGATGCCGGCCAGCTTTTCTACTTCCGCGATCGCAGCATCAACATTCCCGGTTTCCACATAGCGCTTGGCGCGGATCAGCCGTTGTTGCGGTGCAGTTGAGGGAGTGCCTTGACGGCGGATGACGAATAGCTCCGACAGCTCGCGTTTGAAATCCTGCCAGAAACCGGAATCCGCCGAACCGGACGTCAGGGATGGCCCGATTTCATCCAGTCCTGCCGATAGTTCTTCCAGCGTCACCGGCTGGCGAGAAGCGTTGACGATCGTCGTAACGGCTTTGGGCTGTGCGTCGCCAAAACGAAGCCGCAGCTGGGGATCGATATAGCCAAGCGGGGATCCGCGATCCAGCGCGCGCCGCGCGGCAAAAGCGATAAGCAGACCTTCGGCCCGGGCAGCATTGCCCGATGCGGCCTGCGCCTGCACATTGATCCGCGACAGCCGGTCTTCCAGGTCCGCAACCCGCGCGGCGAGTGCCCGCTCCAGTTCGGGTGTCAGCGCCGGCGCAGCAGCTTCCGCTTTCTGCGCCGCTGCCGGGAGGACGCTGCCGTCCGCGTCAATCCGGTTGGCAAGGGCCGTCGCCGGATCAGGAGTGTCTGTTGCCGCGCCATCGCTATTCGTCACAACACCGGTTTCAGCCTCCGATATGCTGTCAAAAGGATTATATCGCGACAATATCCAGCCGGTCAGAATGGCACCGCCGATGAAAGCCACGACCATCAAGATCAGCACATTGCGCATCGTATTGCTTTTGCCTGCCGACGGCGAAAGCCTTTCATAATCCCGGCTCATTGCGGCTCCTTTTGTTCAGTGCGGCCGCTCGACGGACCCAATCCTCTCGATTCCTTGGCATAATGCGCTCGCCAATGCCAGTAAAGCATCGTCGTCCGGATGGTCCGCGATTTGCACGCTGCTCCATCCCTGTCCCGCTGCCTCGGCGACCTTAGCAGAAAAAGCGAGTAAATGCTGCCGGTCTTTGGGCAATCGCAGACGATCAAGTTCCGCCACAAGATGCCGTGCCGCGCGGGCCGAATGCAACAGGATGATGCTTTCGTCGGCAAGACATGCCTGGGCCTGCTTGCCGAGAGGAATAGCGCGGGATCGATAGACCGGTACGACGGTCAGTTGCTGAGCGACCGCAGACAGATCCGTATGCTGTTCGCCAGCCAGCCATAATATGCTGCGATACGGGGTACCTTCCAACTGACGCAAAAGATCGCGCGCGCAGCTGTCACCGGTTTTCTCGACATGGAAGCCAGCTTCCTTTGCCGCCACCGCCGTTTTCTCGCCAACCGCAAGCACGGGCAGGGATCGACAGGCTTCCAGTCCCGCGCCGCCATACCGGACCGCGTTGGCGCTTGTCAGGAGCAGGGCGTCGAAATTCCGGGCCTCGGACGCGACCCATGCGACGGGCTCGACGACAAACAGCGGGTCGATTACTGCGTCCAGGCCGCGCTCCCGCGCCCGCCGTTCGGTCTGCTTGGCCCCGTCCAGCGGTCGAAGGATCAGCAGCTTCAGGCTCATCGCCCGAATATCGCCTTTAGCTCCGCACTCGCCTGCCCCAGAAGCTTGTCGGCCAATATGCCGGGTGCAGAGACATCGCCGGTGTCGAAACTGGATGTCCCTTCAACATGCTCCGATCCGTCCGGCAGCAAAATTTCTGCGCGCAGATGAATGGTGGATCCGTCGATCGTTGCCAGTGCCGCAACCGGGCTGTGACAGTCCCCAGTCAATTGTTTCAGAAACAGCCGTTCGGCAATGACCGCACGAAAGGTGTTTGTCGAAGATATCGCGTGCATCAGCTTGCGGACATGCGGGTCGTCAGATCGCGCCTCAACGCCGATCGCGCCCTGCGCCGGGGCTGGCAGCATGACCTCATCGGAAATTTCGCTGCCCACATCTTCCATATCCAGCCGCTTCAGACCGGCCGCAGCGAGCAACGATGCGTCATATTCACCATCTTCGATTTTCTGCAGCCGGGACTGTACATTGCCGCGGATCAGCCGGATATCGAGATCGGGTCTCTGCCGCAAAAGCTGGGCCTTGCGGCGCGGCGACGCGGTCCCGACAATGGCACCTTCGGCCAAGGCCTCAATCGATTCCGCTCCGATCAGCCGGTCGTGGACATCGGCCCTTTCCAACATCGCCGCGAGGATAAACTCCTCCGGCCGAATCGTCTCGACATCCTTCATGCTGTGCACCGCACAGTCAATTTCACCGTTGCCGAGCGCGTGATCCAGTTCCTTGGTCCACAGAGCCTTGCCGCCCACATCGGCAAGCGCGCGGTCCTGTATCCGGTCGCCGGTGGCGATCATCGGCACCAGTTCAACCTGATCCGGCCGCCATCCATGGGTCGTTAGCAGCGCATTGGCGGTCATTTGCGCCTGCGCCATCGCCAGCGGGGATTGGCGCGTACCGATACGCAAGGGCCGGTCCAGACCGGCGAGAATCTCTTTTTTGGCGTTTTCGCTCATGATAGCGCTTGTCCTAATGGCTTGAGCGCCTAAGTAAAAGCGTCATGAGCCTGATCTTGGGAATTGAATCCAGCTGCGATGAAACAGCAGCCGCGCTAGTCACGTCTGATCGGGAGATTCTGGCGCACAAACTGGCTGGCCAGGAAGCGGAACATGCCCCCTATGGCGGCGTGGTTCCCGAAATCGCGGCGCGCGCGCACGCCGAAATTCTGACGCCACTGATCGAGGCCGCCCTGGCGGAAGCGGGAAAATCGCTGGCTGACGTCGATGCCATTGCCGCCACCGCAGGCCCCGGCCTGATTGGCGGGGTGATGGTCGGTCTGGTCACCGGCAAGGCGCTGGCCATGGCCGCAGACAAACCCCTCATCGCTGTCAATCATCTGGAAGGCCATGCGCTTTCCCCGCGTCTGGTCAATCCGGATTTGGATTTCCCCTATCTGTTGATGCTCGTGTCCGGCGGCCATTGCCAGATTTTGCGAGTCGAGGGACCGGGCCAATATCGCCGACTGGCAACGACGATCGACGATGCGGCGGGCGAAGCGTTCGACAAAACCGCAAAGATACTTGGTCTTGGCTATCCCGGCGGACCGAAAGTCGAAGCTTTTGCCAAACAGGGCGATGCCAAAGCTGTCCCCCTGCCCCGGCCCTTGCTCAAATCGAAAGAGCCGCATTTCTCTTTTGCCGGTCTGAAAAGCGCGGTCGTTCGCGCCCATCAAGGCGGCGCGCACAAGCCCGAAGATATCGCCGCTTCCTTCCAGCAAGCCGTGGTCGATTGCCTGCGCGACCGGCTGGAAAAGGCCATTCGCGATCACGGTAGCTGCGCCAATCTCGTGGTCGCGGGCGGAGTCGCAGCAAACACGCCGATCCGCGCGATGCTCGAACAAGTGGCCGGGGAGCATGACATGGTCTTTACCGCCCCGCCGCAATGGCTGTGCACCGACAATGCCGCGATGATTGCCTGGGCGGGCGCAGAGCGCTTTGCTGCCGGCCTGACCGATTCCCTCGATTTTGTTGCGAGGCCACGCTGGCCGCTCGACCCTACGGCTGAAAAAGCGCGCGGTGCGGGAGTGAAGGCATGAGTGCTACAACCGCCAGAATAGGCGTCATCGGCGCGGGCGCATGGGGCGCGGCCCTGGCCCAAGTTCTCTCCGAAGATCAGGACGAACTCCTGCTATGGGCGCGGGAGCCTGAGGTTGTCGACCAGATCAACCGGACCCACGAGAATAAATCCTTTCTCCCGGGCCATCGGCTCCGCGACAATATCCGCGCAACGCAGGATCTGGACGCAATGGCGGCCTGCGACGTGCTGATGCTGGTCACCCCCGCACAGCATCTGCGCGCCACACTGCAGGCGCTACCCGATTCCGGCGCCGCGCTGATCCTGTGCTGCAAGGGGATCGAAGCACGCAGCCGGCTGTTGTTGAGCGAAGTTGCGAAGATCGTGCGACCGGACAATGACCTCGCGGTCTTGTCCGGACCGACCTTCGCCCATGAAGTGGCACAAGGCCTGCCGACCGCCCTGACACTGGCCTGCGAAAGCGAAGCCCTCTGGGATCGGCTCAAACCGCTGATCGCCAAGCCAAGCTTCCGACCTTATTATTCCGACGATGTCGTCGGCGCGGAAATCGGCGGCGCGGTCAAGAATGTGCTGGCGATCGGCTGCGGCGTGGTCGACGGAGCGGGCCTCGGACAGAATGCCCGCGCCTCCCTGATCAGTCGCGGCTTTGCGGAAATGCTCCGCTATGGTGCAGCGCGCGGCGCTCGGGCGGACACGCTTGCCGGGCTTTGCGGCCTCGGCGATCTGGTGCTCACTTGTTCCTCAACCAGTTCGCGCAATTTCTCGCTCGGTCGGGGTCTGGGTGAAGGTCAATCCTCCGAAACGCTATTGTCGGACCGGACCACGGTTGCCGAAGGTGCGTCCACGGCCCCGGTCCTCCAGCAGGACGCAAGAGCGCGCCAGGTCGACATGCCGATTGTCGATGCGGTCTGCGCGTTGCTGGCCGGCAAGGCCGATGTTCAGTCTGTAGTCACCCAGCTCATGAAAAGGCCGCTGGTTTCTGAACGCAGATAGATCAGCGAGCCATGATGATGACAAAATCCCGAAACTGCTATAGACAGTCTGTCCTGGAGCGGACCAGCCGGAGAGCGATTTGAACAGTCCTGAATCATCAGGCACGGCTGGTGCACCGCCAATTGATGGCGAGACGCCCGCCGACAAGAGCAAGGACGATATTGCCGCGCTTGCCAAAGGCGGGCGGACCAATATTTTCGGCTTTCTGCTGCGCCTCGCCGCGCGTCTGCCCTTCCTGTTTATCGCCGGCCGTATTTACGGTGCAGAAGCGCTTGGCCGCTTTGCCTATGCGATATTGGTGGTAGAATTTGCCGCCCAGCTCGCGACCCTCGGTCTCAAGCGCGGACTGGCGGCACAATTGAGCAAGACCGGCAGACCCCATGTCCACGTGGTATGGGACGGGCTGCTGGTCAGCTTTTTGGCATCTGCCGTCGCGGCGGGCATCCTTATCGCTTTCCCCTTCATCATGTTCCCAAATAGCGAGATCAATGGACTCGACCGGTTTTTGCCACTGGTCATTTTCACAGTCGTCGGAGCCGATATCGCCCTAGCCGCGCTCGCCTATCGTTACGATATAGCCTCGACGGTGCGCGCCCGCTCGATTGTCGAGCCGTGGACGATCAGCATCGCCGCCTTTCTCTTTTCCTATTATTCGCTGCGCGACGGTCTGATCCTCTCCTATGTCGTGTCGATGATCGCGGCACTGCTGGCCTCGCTCTGGCCGCTGTTCAAAAGCTACGGCCTGCCGCATGGCTGGCGACCGGAACCGTTGAAAATCGCGCGGATGGCACGCCGCAACATGCCCCTTGCCGCTGCCGACGCCGCGGAATGGGGGTCGCGGCGGCTGGATTTGGCGATCCTCGGCCTGTTCGCATCGCCCGCGATCGTGGGCATCTATTATATCGCCCAGCAGGTGGCGAGCCTGCCGCAGAAGCTCAAGACCAGCTTCGACCCCATTCTCGGGCCGGTCATCACCCGCAATCTCGAAGCCGGCAATATGAAGGCCATAGCCAGCCAGGTCAGTCAGGTCGGCTTCTGGATCATTGCTGCCCAGGTCGGCATTGCGCTGGCGCTGGCAATCCCGGGCGAAGCCGTCATGGGGCTGGTCGGTCCGGGTTTCGTCGGCGGGACCGGCGCGCTGGCCTTCCTGCTGGCGGCTGAAGCGGTGGCAGCAACCGCCGTGGTCAGCGAATCCGCTTTGGTCTATATCGCCCGCCATCGCAATCTGCTGATCTCGCTATCGATGCTATTGTTGCAAGCCGCACTCAGCGTCGCCTTCATCCAGATCTGCGTCTATCTGGAATTGGGACCACTGTTCCAGGCTGCGGCGGTCGCAGCGGCGCTGATGGTGGCGCTGGCTTATGCCTCAGTGGTGAAGTCAATTTTCCTGTCGAAACTGCTCGATGCGCCGGTCAACGGATGGCGCTGGACCTTGCTGATTGCCATCGCCGTGGCGAGCGCGATCGGCTATCTGGCAACCTATCTTCCCGAATGGGCGGAGCTGATCGTCGGCATACCGATGATCCTCGGCAGCTACGCCTGGGTCATCTGGAAATGGGGCTTTGGCCCGGAGGACCGGACACTTTTCAAAATGAAAAGCTGACTATCCCAGCCGATTTTTGACCAGTGCCCGCAGATCGGCTTCCGGACGCGCGCCATAGTGGGAAATCACTTCCGCTGCAGCGACCGCGCCGATGGTCAGACATTCGTCCATCGGCCGTTCTTCGATATAGCCGCTGAGGAAGCCGGCTGCGAACAGGTCACCGGCGCCAGTTGTATCGACAATCTGGTCGACGGGCTCGGCCGCGACAGCGGTTGTCTTGCCGTCCCGAACCGCGATCGCCCCTTTTTCGCTTCGCGTGACAATCAGCGTCTCGACCTTGGCAGCCGTTTGCGCGACCGCAGCGTCGAAATCCTCGGTTTCGGCCAGCATCATGATTTCCGCTTCATTGGCGAACAGAATATCGATCTTTCCACCATCGATCAGACCGACAAATTCTTCCCGGTGCCGGTCGACACAGAAAGTGTCGGACAGGGTGAAGGCAACTTTCCGGCCATTTTCCCGGGCAATGTCGATGCCCAGCGCCATCGCAGCCTTCGGCTCGTCGGCATCCCACAGATAGCCTTCGAGATAGAGGATCGCGCCGCTGGCGATCAGATCGGCGTCAACCGCAGCCGGCGGCAGGAATTGCGATGCACCGAGAAAGGTGTTCATCGTCCGCTGCGCGTCGGGTGTGACGAAAATCAGGCAGCGCGCCGTCGGCGGCTCTTTGCCCAGAGGCGGCACGTCAAAGTCGATACCGGTTGCCCGAATGTCATGGGCGAAGACCTCTCCGAGCTGGTCGTCTGCCACTTGCGCGATCAGCGCGCACTGACGCCCCAGGGTGGAGGCTCCGGCCAGCGTGTTGGAACCTGAACCGCCGCTGATTTCGCGCGCCGGCCCCATGTCGCGGTACAATTCCTGTGCCCGGTCTGCATCGATCAGCGCCATGCTGCCCTTGACCAGCTGCTCCTCTTCCAGAAAATCGTCGCTCGACTGGGAAATCACATCGACAATTGCATTGCCGATGGCGACAATATCATAGCGGGCTTCGGTGGTCATAAATATACCTTTGGATTGGTTGCGCAGTTCCGGCGTGCGTTAGGGCTTTGGTCGCAGGCCTTCAAGCAGAATTGACGCTGGCTGGCCAATCGTGACATGAAGCGCAAATGATAGACGCCTTCACACGCGCGCTCGCGCAACTCACCGACCGGGCGATATTGGCCATCCTGTTCAAGGTAGTGTTGCTCACAATCCTGCTCTTTGCCCTGCTCGGTGTAGCGGCCTATTTCGGACTTGTCTGGCTGTTCGCCTCGCTGGGCTGGACCGACGGCGGATTGGCCGCCGCTGCAGCTGCGGCCGTAATAGCGATACTCACCGGTTTTTTGTTGTTCCGGATCGTCGCCATATTCGTCCTGAACATTTTCTCCGACGATATCGTCGACGCGGTGGAGCAGCGCCATTACCAAGATCAGGCGGAAAAAGCGCGACCGCCCGGCTATCTGACCGGGATCAAAATGGGCCTGGCCTCCGCCGGACGGGCGCTGGGTTACAATATTCTCGCCGCGCCGGTCTATATCGCATTGCTCGTCACCGGGATCGGGGCCCCGATTGCTTTTTTCGGGGTCAATGCAATCCTGCTGGGGCGCGACCTGCAGGACATGATCGCAGCCCGCCATGCCAGCGACTATCGGGAACTTGCGGCAGAATGGAGCTTACCCAAGGCGACACGCTTTGCCCTCGGCCTGATCATTTCCCTGTTGCTGACCATACCCTTCGTCAATTTTCTTGCGCCGGTTCTGGGAGCCGCTATGGCTACCCATCTGGTTCATCGGAACAAGGAACAAATATCCGCATGAAAGCCAAATTTCTTATTCTTTTGAGCCTGCCTGCACTGGCGGCCTGTGCCTCGACCACGGCGACCAGGGGACCGACCCTGCCCGCCGTTGCGGATTCGCCACTCAACTCGGTCGCCGGCCTCGATATCGTCATGGGCAAGACCGCGAGTCAGCTTACCCGTCTGTTCGGCGATCCCCAGCTGGATATATCGGAACCACCGGCAAGGAAGCTCCAATTTGCAAGCGGCGCATGCATTCTGGACGCCTATCTCTATCCTGCTGAAAGCGGTGGCACGGAGCGGGTCACGCATATCGACGCCCGGCGCAGCGACGGGGCAGCGGTTGACCGTGTCAGCTGCGTCAACGCGCTACGGCGGCGCTGATCCAAGCTGGTCCAGCGCCCAGCTGGCCGCTTCGCTGACCGCTTCATCGCTATCCCCCAGCAATGCCTGAACCGGCGTGATCAGGGCTGCGTCGCCGCTGTTGCCGGCGGCGATAAGCGCGTTGCGGACCATCCGGTTCCGCCCGGTGCGCTTGATCGGAGATCCGGAAAACACCTGCCGGAACCCGGCGTCATCAAGCGCCAATATATCGGCCAGAGCGGGAGCTGCCAGTTCGGCGCGCGGCAGGAAAGCCCTGTTCGCCGCGCCCGCTTCGGCAAATTTGTTCCACGGACAGACCGCGAGACAGTCATCGCAACCATAGATATGATTGCCGATCGCCCTGCGATACTGGTGCGGGATCGGGCCCTTGTGCTCGATCGTCAGATAGGAAATGCAGGCCCGGGCATCAAGCTGATAGGGCGCGGGAAAGGCCCCTGTGGGACAGATATCCTGACAAGCCGAGCAACTGCCGCAACTGTCCTTCCCCGGCTTTGACGGCTCCAGATCGAGAGTGGTGTAGATGGCGCCGAGAAACAGCCAGCTGCCATGCTCGCGGCTGACGACATTCGTATGCTTGCCCTGCCAGCCCAGGCCCGCTGCTTCCGCCAGCGGCTTTTCCATGACGGGCGCCGTGTCAACAAAGACCTTCACCTCGCATTCGGCCTGTTCGACCAGCCAGCGGGCGGTTCGCTTGAGCGCGCCTTTCACCACGTCATGGTAATCCTTGCCCTGCGCATAGACCGAAATCCGGCCATGATCGGAGACATGCTCGAGTGCAAAAGGATCGACCGCCGGGGCATAGCTCATGCCCAGCATGACCACCGTCCGCACATCGGGCCACAATCTTGCCGGATCGGACCGCTCGTCCGCCCGATTGGCCATCCAGAGCATGTCACCCTGGCGTCCCTCGGCCAGCCAATGCTGTAGGCGCTGCCGCGTGCGCGGAGCCAGTGTCGCCGGAGCAATGCCGACGGCAGAGAAACCCTCTTCTTTCGCTCTTTTTTCGAGCGCTGTGGCCAATCTTGACTTGTCATCCGGCATAAGCCTTCCCTATCAAACACTCCCGTCAGATATGAAAGCCGTAAATGCACGCACCCCAGTCCGAATATGCCATCGAGGCTCGCCATATCGTCAAGAGGTTCGATGGGGAGACAGCCGTTGACGGCATCGATCTGACGATCGAAAAAGGCAGTATTTTCGGCATCTTGGGACCCAATGGAGCGGGCAAGACCACCACTTTGCGGATGCTGCTCGGGATAATCGACCCTGACGAGGGCGAGCGCTTTCTTCTGGGGTCATCCGAACCGATTTCAAAAGCCCATCAGGTGGGCTATCTTCCCGAAGAGCGCGGTCTTTACCAATCCATGAAAGCTTATGATGCGATCGCCTTCATGGGCGCGTTGCGCGGACTGCCGCTTTCCGAAGGCCGCAAACGCGGACGGGCGATGATGGAAGATCACGGGTTGGGGGATGCCGCCGACAAACAGATCCGGCAATTGTCCAAAGGCATGGCGCAGACCGTGCAATTGCTCGGCACGCTGGTGCACGAGCCCGAACTAATCATCCTCGACGAGCCGTTTTCGGGGCTTGATGCGCTCAACCAGGGCAAGCTGGAACGATTGATCCGGGCGCAGGCGGACAAGGGCGTGACGATCATTTTTTCGACCCATGTGATCGCCCATGCCGAGCGCCTGTGCGAGGAAATCGCCATCATTGCCGAGGGAAAGATCCCCTTCAAGGGCAAGGTGTCCGCGGCCCGCGACCGGCTGCGCCCGCAGGTCCATCTCGAAACCCGCAATCTCGAGGGGCCCTGGCGCTCCGCCATCCCGGCCGACTGCAAACCTCTGGGCCACAACTGGCATTTTACCCTGCCGGAAAGCGGTGTGGAGCCGCTGCTCCACGCACTGGTGGAAGGCGGTGCGGGAATCGAATCCCTGTCGATCGAGCGGCCCGGCCTGCACGACGCCTTTGTCCAGATCGCCGGCGAAGCGGCTGCCCGCAAGATGGATGAAGACGCCACAGCCAATGATATAGGCGCAGTAGCATGATAGAGACCATCCGCGCCGCGTTCGTCATCGCCCGCCGCGATTTCACGGCGATCATATTTTCCAAATCTTTCTTCTTCTTTCTGCTGGGGCCGCTGTTTCCGATCGGCATCGCCATCCTGGCCGGGGGCTTGGGGCAACAGGTGTCCCGGGATATCGACAGTCCGGTGATCGGCGTGGCGATGAATCCCGGCGACGTGGACATATTGCAGACGACCCGCACGCGACTGTCGGAGAAACTCGGTCCGAAATTCATGCCGGAGCTGATCGCGCTCGACGATATTTCGGGCGAGGACGCCAACATCGCCGCGAAGCTGGACAGCGAGCAATCGCTGACCGCTATCCTCTCCGGAACGATCGCGTCACCGGAGCTGACCGGATCGCAACGGGACGTGAAACGCTGGGAAGGCAGCATTGCCTTGCTCGCCGAGACCGCCCTCGCCCAGCCGGTCGCCGTCGACATCAAGACGACCTTTGTCGAGCAAACCTTGAATGCCAGCGGGCGAAACCGGCTGATGACCGCACAGGCCGGCCAGGCGATATTGATCTTGCTCACCATGATCCTCGCCGGCATGGTTCTGTCCAATCTGGTCGAGGAAAAGACCAACAAGATCATCGAAATTCTCGCGGCGGCCATTCCGATGGATGCCATTTTCCTCGGCAAGCTTTTCGCAATGCTGGGCATGGCGCTGGTCGGTATCGCGGTTTGGAGCATGATGGGATTCTCGGTCGCATTGCTGGTTGGCGGAAACTGGAGCGCGATACCCTCGCCCGCTGTCGGCTGGCCGATATTTTGCCTGTTGCTGGTCGTCTATTTTTCCATGGCCTATCTGCTTCTCGGCTCCCTGTTTCTCGGGATCGGGGCGATGGCGACGACGGTGCGAGAGGTGCAAACCCTGTCCATGCCCGTGACCATGGGGCAATTGCTTGTTTTCTTTCTGGCCTATTCCTCGATCACCAAATTGGGCGAGCCGGTAGAATGGTTCGCCGTGCTGTTTCCGTTCAGCTCCCCCTTCGCGATGATCGCGCGGGCGGCGCAAATGGACAATCTGTGGCAACACGGGTTGGCATTGATCTGGCAGGCATTTTTCACGATGATCATCATCCGTTTCTCGGTGATGCTTTTCCGTCGCAATGTTATGAAATCGGGGCAGGCAGCGCGCCGGAAAAGCCTCTTCGCCCGCATGGCCGGCAAATAGTCTTTGGATTCAGGGCATTTGCCGAAAAGACATTGACATTATTGTCAATAGAGGCAGATTGGACGGGTTTTGAAACGCAACCGATTGCTGCAACAAGCAACGGCAGGAGAGACTAATGGCATCCGTTCCACAAATTGACCTCGACAATCTGACCACATCCCCCACCGCCGACGAGGCGCTGGAAGAATGGTACAAGACCCACCCTTCGATCGCGGACAGCGATGCCAATCCCTGGGATGTCAGCCGCGCGGAACTGTACAGCAAGGATCTGTGGCGCAAGCCTTTCGCCGAAATGCGGGAACAGGCACCGATCAACAAGATCGAAGGCGGTGTGCACGGGGATTTCTGGAATATCACCACCTACAAGCCGATCCAGCATGTCGAGGCGCTGCCGGATATTTACTCATCCGACGTTGCCCATGGCGGTATCACCATTGCCGAGCCCGATTTCGACGACTCCGATTTCCAGCTGCCGATGTTCATTGCAATGGACCGGCCCAAGCACACCGGACAGCGCCGCACCGTAGCGCCGGCCTTCACGCCGACCGAAATGAAGCGGATGGAGGACGAGATCCGCCACCGCACCGAAGAAGTGCTCGACAGCCTGCCATGGGGCGAAAAATTCGACTGGGTCGACAAGGTGTCGATCGAACTGACCACCGGCATGCTGGCGATCTTGTTCGGCTTCCCCTGGGAAGACCGCCGGTTGCTGACCTACTGGTCCGACTGGGCCGGCGACGTGGAACTGTCGGTTGCCGAAGACCTGACCGAACAGCGCCGCCAGATTCTGTTCGAAATGGGCGCCTATTTCACCAAGCTCTGGAACGAGCGGGTCAATGCCGAGCCGACACCCGATCTGATCTCGATGATGATCCACTCGGAACATATGCGCGACATGGATCACATGGAATTCATGGGCAATCTGGTGCTGCTGATCGTCGGTGGCAATGACACGACCCGCAACACCATGTCCGGCGTCGCGTTCGGTCTGAGCCAGTTCCCCGAAGAACGGGAAAAGCTGCAGAAGAACCCCGATCTTATCCCCAATGCCGTGCAGGAAATCATCCGCTGGCAGACCCCGCTGGCGCATATGCGCCGTACCGCTCTGCAAGATCACGACCTGTTCGGGCATCAGATCAAGAAAGGCGACAAGGTCGTCATGTGGTATATTTCGGCCAACCGCGACGAAGAGGTTTTCCCGGAAGCCGACAAGATCATTGTCGACCGCGAAAACGCGCGGCGGCATCTGGCCTTCGGCTATGGTATCCACCGCTGCGTCGGCGCCCGGCTGGCCGAATTGCAGATCCGCATTCTGCTGGAAGAGATGCACAAGCGCAGAATGCAGGTCAATCCGACCGGCAAACACCGCCGCGTCCATGCCTGTTTCGTCCACGGGTTCCGCGAACTGGAAGTCGAGCTCTCGAAATATTGATCAGTTCCCGTTCAGGGACAATCCTGTAACCATTGCTGCTCCCGCTTCGAATGAAACGGGAATAGCGAGAAGGACTACGGATGAAATCACCTGATCGGCGCACCGTCATAGCCGGAACTCTGGTTGCCGCCGGAGCGATCGGGGCCGTCAGCCTTTCGGGTCTGTTCGACAACGCAAAAGCACGCGCCGGCGGGAAATTTCCGATCACCCGGTCAGCAGACGAATGGAAACGCCGGCTGGGCCCGGCCCGCTATCGCATATTGCGTCAGGAAGGCACCGAGCGCGCTTATTCCAGTGCGTTGAACAAGGAGAAACGCAAGGGCGTATATGCCTGCGCCGGCTGCAACCTGGGGCTCTATAAATCCGAACAAAAATATGACAGCGGCACAGGCTGGCCGAGCTTCTGGGCTCCGATTGCCAAAGACCGGGTCGGGACGACAACCGACTATAAAATCGGCTATCCGCGCACCGAAGTCCATTGCGCACGCTGCGGCGGACATCTGGGGCATATTTTCAATGACGGCCCGAAACCTACCGGCAAGCGACATTGCATCAACGGGCTGGCGCTAAAATTCATTCCCGCCTGAGCCACGCAGATCAGCTCTCCGGCGCGTCCACCTGCTGCCAGAATTCCAGCTTGATCCCGTCACAATCGAGTATCCAGGCAAATTTGCCATAGCCTTCATCAATATGGCCGAGAATCTCGAGGCCTTTGCCCTTGAGCTTTTCGACATAGGCATCCAGATCATCGACCCGCAGGTTGATCATGAACTGCGCTTTGCTGGGTTCGAGATATTCACTGCTTTCGGGGAAATGGCTGATCAGGCTGTACGGTTTGTCACCTGGTTCCTCTGACCAGTTGAGCATCGGACCATATTCTCCATCCAGCTCGAGATAATCCTTATACCATTTGCGTGTTGCTGCCGGGTCTTTCACCTTGTGAAAAACCCCACCGAGACCGGTGACCCTTGCCATTTTTTACTCCGTGGTTTTTACTATTTGTAACCATCTCAATGTGCGACCATCGAGCGAAACTTATCAAAGCTTACAAACCGTTAGGCAAGTCTTTTGCCGGTATTCTCCACAGTTTCAGTCCGGCGTCCCGAATATGGACAGATTGCAGCCAGTCCGGCTGGCGGTCTCCGGCCAGTCGCGCCCACAGGCCGCCGGGATGTTTCTTCGCGTAGATGGCCAGTTCCGGCTCTGCTTCACAGGCAATAATATAGCGAATATTGTGCGCTTCCAGCAGAGCCCGGGCTGTTTCCGGGCTCGACGTGAAAATCCTGATCTGGTCTCCCATGGCCTGATCGTTGCGATGATGGCTGGTGGCGAGGACGCTATGCGGGGTCAGCAGCAAAATGCGTGGGCCAAAATCAAAGGGTGCCAGAATGTTGGAACGGGGCAGAGCATTGAGCCGCGCGAGGGACTCATTGTTCCTGCACTTGGCATTGGCCAGCCTGGTTGCGGTTTTTTGCTCCCCTGAACTGACAGTGTTGAACAACGCAACGGCAAGCGGTCCCGGCATGATCAGCAACATGACGGCGGCGGTGGCGATGATCCGTACGGGCATATTGTGGATGCCCCGCGCTTTGACAAACGCCTGATGTACGGCCCAGGCCAGAAACGGAAGGGCAAAGGCAGCGGCAACCGCTGTTGCGCGCTGGACGAACAGGAACAGCAACAATGCCCAGAGAAAGGCATAGGCCAGGACAAATAAATTGCTGCGGTCAATCCCGCCGGACCGGTCCCGCACGAGGTAGATCAGGCTGAACAACCCGACGATGATTGATCCGCCGAGCAAAGTGACCATAGTCTTGCCCTGCTGGTGCCAGATGGGCAGACCTTCAAGCACATTGACCAGCCAATATTCGCGAACCAGCGGATCCATCGTGTTGAACGCCCCGCCGATACATTGCGGCGCCAGACTGTAAAAAACCGCCAAGGCCGCAGCACCGGCGAGCACGAGGCTGAAGACGCGCAGCGCAATATTGGCGGGCAGCCATTTGATCGCCGGCAAGATGACAAAAGCACCCGCAGCACAGGCCAGCAAATGTGCGGGCGAGAGCGCATCACAATGATTGACTGCAACGTCGAAATCGCCCTGCGTGGCACCATAGAAGATGAAACTGGCGATCAGGAATGTGGTCAAGGTCCAGAACAGACGGACGCCCTCTTCGGTCTGAAAAACCCAGCGCCACACCAGAAGCACGATGAAAGCAGCCGACAACGGCAACCCTTCCAGCGATATCGAGAGCCAGAGCGCCAGCGTCACGCCCAGTGCGAGACCGCCCTTGCGGCGGTCGGGCCAGAACATCGTCCAGAGCGCTGCCAGCGCCAGAACGATCTGCCAGCCGTGATGGTCGACCCGCATCGGCCGTATTTGCATGACGATCGGAACGGCCGTGGCGGTCAGGGCGGCCGCGAGCAGCGAGACCGGACGATCAAAAAGCCGGCCGGTGATTTTGGCCACCAGCCACATGGCAATGCCCAGCGTGACCAGCGGCACGATGACCATTGAGGCGGTCTGCGCCGTCGCCATTCCCAGCAATGGCTTGAGCAGCAGCACGACGAGCGCGAGCGGCAGTTCGACCCAGCGCGGCCAGTGCATGGGCTGGCTGTCCGGTTCTCCGATACGATATTGGGTGGTGTCAAACCAGCTTTGCCCGCCAAGCCAGTCGCGCAACTGGACCATGCGCAGCTGGTCGTCCGGATCCCATCCAATACCGGTCGCGATCTGCCCGCGGGTGACAAAGACCAGCACCGCGCAAACCGCGAGCCAGATCAGCAATAATGGCAGGTTACCGCGCAAGCGTTCCAAAATCTTACCCCCTGGGCGTTGAGCCCTTGGCTTTCAGGTAAAGCCACGGAACGCGCTCCGGGTCAAATTGTGAACGATGATGGCGATCGAAAAACGGCGGCATATGGTCGCCGACCAGCAAAATATCCGCTTCCGGAAAATCGCTCGCGGTAATTTCGGCGATCAGCGCCCTGTCGATATCGTCAAATATCGCGAACTGCCGGCAGATCATCGGATAGTCACGAGCCAGTTCGACCGACACTTTTTCGCAATTCTCGGCGTTGAGATTCTGCCCGGTCGGAACCGGCAAATGGGTATTAAGCGTCAACCAATATTGAAAGGTTGGCTGTGTCGCGCGCTTCAGATTTTCGGCCAGCATCTTTGGCACTTGCCGGTCGCAGGCACCGGCAAAGACACCGCCGCACCAGTCCGCGCCGCGCTGTTCCAGATCGCCGGCAAATTCGCGCTGCTGGAAACCAATTAGAGGATACCAGTCTTCCCTTTTGAAAAAGGGTGCCTTGAAACTGTGCACCGCCTGCGTCGCATAGCCTTTTTCGGCCAGCTGCGCCGGCAGGCAATCCAGCACCTGGGGATCGTCACTCTTGAGCAATTCATAATAGTCACCCCAGCGGCCGCATAGTTCGCGTATCTCACCGGAAGTGGTGCTGTTATAATAGAGGCTGGTGCCCTGGCTGACCTCGTAGCGCTCCTTGACGGCGCTGCTGTTGTAATAAGCGAACAGCTTGTCGGACATCGCCTGATTATCCTTGGGGACACCCAGCGATTCCACCATGATCAGCACCAGATGGCGCTTGCCATCGGCGCGGGCAATAAAGCCCGACCTGTTGACCGCCGATTCAAATGTCGCGCCGACCGGTGCGGGCCGGAAATAATGGCCGCGCATCCCCTCGCCGACCGCGGCATCGGCACCGACAAGTCCGAAGATCAAAGCCCCGCCGAGCAGGATATGCAGCGGTTTGGAGAAATTGGTGTCGCGCGCGAGCAGAAACCAGCTGCCGATCAAAATGCCGATCAGCGCCAATGTGGCGCCAATATATTCGATCGAATTGCCTGGTTTGATCTCGGCAAAAAACTGCAGCGAATAGACCAGCGAGTCCAGCGTCAGGCTGAAAAGCCCGGACACGAACGAAAGCAGAGAAAAGATCATCACCCCGACGAAGGCGACCCATTGAACGGCGCGCGGCATGCGTTTGACAATCAGGCCGACGAGACCCGCCAGAGCAATCGGGATCGCGCGCGGCGGCGCGCCGACCATCCACATCGCCATGAAGGGAATATTGGCCAGCACAACCCAGACCAGCGCCCAGTTCAAAAATCTCTTGAAATCTGGACGCAAACGATGCGTGCCTGGAGGTGCTTCAATGGCGATATCCATGTGACTCACCGGAATACACCATATTTGCGGGTGAGATAGACGGCGAAGAAACTGACTGCGACAGCGGCTGCCTTTGCCAGTACCGGAAGCACGCCGGCACTGGTGAGCCCGCTGACCATGCTGACCGTTATACCCAGGCCCAGCAGCGCGCTGGCGATGAATCCGAAGCGCTGCAACTGCAAGGCCGCACCGTCGCGCCGCTTGCCGGGAAAAACGAAATTCGACGAAATGAACCAGTGCACGACAATGCCGGCACTATAGCCCGCTGCCGAAGCCCATCCGGGATCGAACAGAAAGGCGACCAATATCATGAACAGCGCGACATCAAAGGCCAGGCTGACAACGCTTGCCAGCAGATAGCGTGTGATCGGGAAACGATTGAGCAGTGCCAGCGGTGCCAGCACATTGCCTGTCCAGCTGCCGAAGGTTGCCCGTTTGTCTGCGTCGCTGCGATGCATTGGACTTAGGCTGCTTTGGACGTTTTGGTTTCGGGCGCGGGTTCCTCGATCCGTTTCGGCACATCGCGCATGCTTTCGAGCGCGGCGACACGGTCTTCGCTGATTTCCTCGGCAATGACCTGCTGGGCGCCCTCGCCGCCGGATTCATGATATTCGGCGTCTTCGTTGACGTTCCAGACATTCCACTTGCGGGTACCGGCCTCGATATTCTCTACCGTCAGCATCGCGGTCATCATCGCGTGATCCTGGTTATTATAGCGGTGCATGCCATTGCGACCGACCATGTGCAGCGTCGGGAAACGGTTCTCCAGATCATCACGCATTGCCGTGACATTCTCTTCATAGCCGTCGTCATAGACTGGATAGGCTTTTTCCTGACGGACAACCGCGCCACCGACAACATCGTCGGGATTGCACAGACCGAGAATCGCCATTTCCTTTTTGGCCAGTTCAATGAGATCCTCATCCGAGGACGACCAGAGACCGTCATTCTCGAAACAGAAATATTCCAGACCGACGCAGGCGATATTCTCGTCCGGTACCATTTCGGGGGACCAGCTGCGGAAATTCTGAACGCGGCCAACTTGCACCCGATCATCATGGATATAGATCCAGTTATCGGGGAACAGGTCGTCCGATTTGACCATGATCGCCACAGTCAGAAAATCGCGATAGTTCAGCTCCTTTGCTTCCGGAAAGGATTGCGGCAGCGGATGGATGCGGGTCGCAAGCTCGCGCATCGGTGCGCTGGAAATAACATGTTTCGCCGTGATAAGGGTTTCGCCATCTTCCGTAGATGTGCTCATCCGCCAGTCGCCGTCGGCATCCTGGGCGAGTTGCTTGAGGCTATGGCCCATCAGCACGTCATTGCCTCTGGCCTCGACATGGGCCTTGGCCGCATCCCACATCATGCCGGGGCCGAGGCGGGGATAGCGGAAGGTTTCGAGCAGGGTTTTGACTTCTTGTCCGTCATTGGGTTTCTTGTTGAGGCCGAGCGACCGTTTCAGGCCGTCGGTCACCGCGTTCCAGAGGCTCAGGCCCTTGATCCGCTGGGCCGCCCAGTCCGCCGACATTTCGTCGCAGGGCATGCCCCACACCTTCTCGGTATAGGTCTTGAAGAAGATCGAATAGAGCTTGTGCCCAAACTGGTTAACCGTCCAGTCTTCAAAGCTTTTCACATTCTTGTTCGGGAAGACTTTCGCTTTGGCATAGCTGAGCATGCACAAGGTCGAGCGCCAGATACCGAGGTTCCACAAGGCTTCAAAGGCGCGCAGCGGATAGCTGTAGAATTTGCCTTCATAATAGATCCGGCTCATCCGCGGACGCTGGATGAAGTCGTCGGGCAGAATTTCATTCCACAGATCGACCACTTCCTGGCTTTTCGAAAAGAAGCGGTGCCCGCCAATATCAAAGCGGAAGCCTTCATGTTCCACCGTCCGGCTGATCCCGCCGACATATTTCGGGTCTTTTTCGATCACGGTGACCGAATAGCCTTTCTTCGAAAGCAAATAGGCCGCGGTCAGCCCAGCCGGCCCCGCGCCAATGATGGCAACATCTACCGGAGAATTTGCGGGCGTGCTCTGTCTGGTCATAAAGTCCGTTCCCTGTTCATGAAGCGCGCATATTCGCGCCATTCACGTTTCAGAAACCGGAGTGAACGAAATTGGTTAATGAAAGGTTAGAAGGGCCGGGGAAACGGCCCGAAGAGCGATCCGCTCCCACGGAAGCGCGCCATCTCCGGACAATCCCATCAGGCCCGGAACGGCAGAGACGTTCGCGGCATCGGCCGGAACAATTTCGCGTCCAGACCCATTTTGACAAGCAGCCCGACTATGACTGCGACGAAAAGCAGGACAAGAATCGATTCCTCCGGCCCCGCTGCCCCGCCCGTCATCCAGCGCGACCCGACAAAATCGCTCTGCACCGGCGCCGCGGCCCGCCAGTCTTCCTGACCGGTCAACGGCAGGCCGGTCAGGAATATCGTAAAATTCCAGGCGGCATGATGCAGGCCGATCATCCAGATATTGCGCCGGACCATATACATGAGAGTCCACATTCCGCCGATCAGGGCCGTCGACAATATGCTGAGCCAGCCGCCCAGATTGTCGTTGAACATATGCAGGGCGGCAAAAATCAGCGTCTGCGACACCAGCGCTATGACGGTGCCGAAATATCGTTCGGAAATGGCGAACAAGGCCCCGCGGAACAGCAGCTCTTCAAGCATTGCCGCAGCGAGAATGACCATGCCTATGCCGAGCACGGCGTGGAACCCCGTGTAGGAGACAAGTTGGTAGTGGCCGGTAAAATAGAGCAGCATCATCGGCACGCCGATAATCGCGACCCCCGACAGGACACCTAGGCCGATTAACGGGATATCAATCAGCAGGTCGCTTCGCCCCGGACGCCGCTCGATATATTTGGTGTAAATCCAGTAGCCCAGAACGAAGCAGCAGAGCATCCCGATCCGCCGGACATATCCGCGCGACTGTTCATCAAGATCGAAAATCCCGGCGATCAACGGTTCCACGCCAAACCGAAACGCCCCGGCAAAGGCAGCGATCACAGCCAGCGACAGGAGAAAGCTGCCCAAAGCGCGGAGAAGATTGTGGATGATCGGCATAATGGGGCTTTCAAACTTTTGGGAGCGATCGCTCCTTCGTCATCCTGAACTCGTTTCAGGATCCCGGTCGGTAAAGCGCGAACTTGGGCCGATATCCTGAAACGAGTTCAGGATGACGGGATTACTCGACAAAAATCCTAGTCCGCAACCACCTCAACCACCAAATCCTCCGGCAGCATCGGCTCGCTCAACAACCGTTCCATCGCCTTCCAGCGCCAGACCGGAGCGTCGCCCTGGGCTTCGATCCAGTCGCGGACCATTTCCATGCCAAGGCCATAGTTGATCACATAGCTGCGATATTGGTCGTTGAAATCGGTCATCTGCTCGGCCCGTTCGCGGGAGACCAGCTGGTATTTCTGGTTGAGCATGACCGCCTCTTCGCGGGTGATTTCGCCATCCAGATATTGCTGCGCAATCGTCATCCGCGCACCGCTGAGCGCCTGTTTGGCGATCTGCAGCGCCCAGTAGGCCGCTGCCGTGTCGGGATCAAGGCCGGCGAGCGGATAGAGCACGTCCCGTTCGTAATCCAGCCGCTCCTGCCCGCTGAACGCCAGCTCGATGCCGTAATTGGCCGATCCCTCGGCAATCAGGCTTTGCGGCGAATAGAGCGGATAGACGGAAAATTCGCGCCAGCCGCGCCCCTTGGTCAGATTGCGCTCGAGCAGCATATTATAGACATGATGGCCGGGATAGCCTTCGTGACAGCCCAGATCGACGGCGCGGCCAATGAAGATCGGAAGATCGGTGTTGATCTGGATCAGGCTCTGATAATTGCCCTGATAATAATTATAGCCACTCCAGCTTTTACCGGTGACAAATTCCATCCGGAAATTCTCGCCCTCGGGCAGATCGAAATATTGCGCCGTCCGGGCCTTGCATTCGGCAATCGCGGTATCGAACACGATCTGCAACCGGTCCTTCGGGATGATATAGCCGGCTTCAAAGGCCGCGACGCGCGCGCTCAGCGGTCCCTTGCCGGGAACAATATTTTCAATCTCGTCCAATATGGGATCAAATTCCGGTAGCGGTCTCGGTTCGGGGCTGACCGCGAACAGTCCCTCGGCTTCACTGACAAAGGACGCCATCTTCCCGGATATCATCGCATGACGAGTGCGCGCGGCTTCCAGCTGCGCGGCAAGAAACCGTTTGCGCGCCTCAATCGCGGCATTGTCACTTGTCGGCAGTCCTTCGAGCCGTTCCAGAAGCCGGCTGATGTCATGGCCCAGTTCGGCCAAATCGCGCGGATCCGATTTTGCCGCCTCCGCCCATTGCCGGGGACCATAATAAGCGTCGACATAGCCCGCTTCCTTCTCGCCCATTGCGAGTGACAGCATCACATAGTCATCCGAAATCCGGTCAAGCGCATTGGCCGGTTTCACACCGACCAAATCGGGCGCGCCCGCAGGCTGGTTCGATGCGGCAGCCGCGTGAAATCCGGTCAGCGCCAGACAGGCTGCTACAGCAAGCCCTGTCCGGATCACAGCACGTCTTTCAGTTTCTGCGCCTCCGCCGTCGGCAGCGCATCGAGAAGCTCATCCGCGTCCTTTTCGTCCAGCGATTGTATGTGGCGATATTGCGGGGCGAAACGCAACACGCAATAGCCGACGACCGCCGATAGCAACGACCCCATCAACACACCGATTTTCGCTTCCTCGATAAGCAAGGCGTTGCCCGGAAACGCCAGTGCGCCGATGAACAGGCTCATCGTGAAGCCGATCCCGCAGAGCATGGCGACACCATAGACCTGCAGCCAGCTCGCTCCGCCCAGCCGTCCGGCGAAACCGGTCTTCACCGCAATCCAGACGCTGGCGAAAATACCGATTTGCTTGCCGAAGAACAGGCCTGCGGCAATGCCAAGCGGCAACGGCGCGAAAATATGCTCTATACCGATGCCCTCTAGCGATACCCCGGCGTTGGCGAAGCCGAATATCGGCACGATCAGGAAAGCGCTCCACGGCGATATTGCATGTTCGAGGCGATGGAGCGGCGAATTCTCCGCATCCGGCGATGTGGGCGTAACCACGATCGGGATCACCATTGCCGCCAAGACGCCGGCGATGGTCGCATGCACGCCCGACATCAGCACGGCATACCAGAGCAGGCCGGCAAAAATCAGATAGGGCCACAGTTTGAGCACACCATTGCGGTTCATCGTGTACATGATTGCCAATATGGCGGCGCTGGCGAGCAGGGCTGCACCGTTGATTTCGGCGGTGTAGACCAGAGCGATGATTGCCACCGCGCCCATATCATCGACGATCGCAACGGTAACCAGAAACAGCTTCAGCGACGTCGGCGCACGAGGCCCCAGCAGGGCAAGAACACCGATCGCGAAAGCAATATCGGTAGCCGCAGGGATCGCCCAGCCGTTGTAGAGAAGAGGCACGTCCTTCACGACAAACAGATAGATCAGCGCCGGAACCACCATGCCTGCTGCAGCTGCGACCACCGGCAACCGCCGGCGTTCCCAGGTATTGAGCCGCCCATCGACAAATTCCCGCTTGATTTCCAGTCCGACCAGCAGGAAGAAAATCGCCATCAACCCGTCGTTGATCCACAAATGGGGCGTCATCGGTCCCAGTTTGCTGGACAGGGTCGGTCCCTTTATCTCGTGCAAAAAATGGTGATACATGTCGTATAACGGACTGTTCGCTACCACCATCGCCAGCGCGGCGGATACCATGAGCAAAATACCGCCAGCCGCTTCGCTTTTCAAAAAGTCGCGAAGCGCGGAATCCCTGCCCAGCCGTTTCAGTTTTCTGTCTGCCATAAGGGCGCCTTTTCCGGAATTTCAATTTGCCGGAGTCATGCGCAGACCAGATTCTAAAATCAAGGCTTCTATGCAGCCAATTTAGCCTTTGACGGCAAGCAGATCCCGAACCTCCGCAGCGATGCCATAGCTTTTCTCGCGTGCGGCCTGGTCGAAGATCGATCCGGAGATGATCAGTTCATCGGCTCCGGTCCGTTCGAGGAAACGTTCGACGCCCTGTTTCACGGTCTCTGGAGAACCCACGGCACTGCCCTGCATGATCTGTTCGAGCATTGAATGCGCCTGCGGAGGCAGGCTTTCGCGATAGCCTTCCACCGGTGGCGGCATTTTTCCGGGATTGCCGGTGCGCAACGCGACAAAGCTCTGCATCATCGAACTGGAAAGATATTCCGCTTCCGCGTCGCTGTCTGCAGCGAAAATATTGAAGCCGCAAAGGACATAAGGTTCGGCGAGCTGTTCCGACGGCTTGAAATCGCGCCGGTAGATGGTCAGCGCCTCGTCGAGCATCTGCGGGGCGAAATGCGAGGCAAAAGCGTAAGGTAGACCGAGCGCCGCGGCGAGTTGCGCCCCGAACAGACTGCTGCCGAGAATATAGAGCGGGATATTGGTCCCCTGTCCCGGGGTGGCCTGGATACCCAGCCGGTCATCGCCCGCCAGAAACGCCTGCAGCTCCAGAACATCGCGCGGAAATTCGTTGGCATCGCTGTTGAGATTGCGACGCAAGGCCTGCGCCGTCCGCTGGTCCGAACCCGGTGCGCGACCAAGACCCAGATCAACCCGTCCCGGAAACAGCGCCTCTAGCGTACCGAATTGTTCGGCAATCACCATTGGGGCGTGATTGGGCAGCATGATGCCGCCGGCACCGATGCGGATTGTCTTGGTCCCGTGGCCGATATGGGACAGAGCGACGGCCGTGGCGGCACTGGCAATACCCTCCATACCGTGATGTTCGGCCATCCAGAAACGCTCGTAGCCCAGCGCCTCTCCGTGCCGGGCAAGCGCCAATGAACGGTCGAGTGCGGTTCTTACATCACTTCCTTGCGGTACTGGGGAAAGATCCAGGATCGAGAATTTTACTTTGCCTGCCATAGGTTCACGTTACTCCTTGAATATCAAGTGAGGTTTCTACCCTCCAATATCAACCGGCGGCAGCATATCGGATGGCTGGGAAAAATGACTTTATCTTCCGGTCCGACCAATGTAAATTCATGTAAATTACCACGTTTTTGCGAACGATTCGATACACTCTATGACCAGAGGAGCCGTGCGAACATAGTTGGAAGGGAGCTATCCATGCTAACCCCAATCAGCGTCGAAGCCTTGATTGGTCTCTATTTGGTTTTTTCCTTTTTCTTTTCCGCATTGTTTGTGCGCTTCGCCGGTCAATGCACCCTGTCGAAAACATTACGGCGACATTTTTATATCTTTCCGGTCCTGCCGCTTGTCAGCATCATCCTGCTTCTGGCGAAATCGGGCTGGTATGTCATAATGTTCCCGATCACTGCATTGCGATTGCTGTTCGAAAAGCTGTCCGGCAAGAAAACCTTCCGCAAAGTCAAATATTATAAATATTTTTTCGGAGGTTGAGACCGCCAGAATTGGTAGCGTTCGTCAAAATCAGCGTGCCAGCTGGCCTGCCACTTTTATCGCATAGCCATCCGGGACCGGACGAAACCCCAGGGTCGGCAGCAGCAGGGTCCAGGCACGATCGCTGCCCGAGAGAAAAAGACGCGCGGTGTAGAAGCCGTTCCCCTGGAGCTTCAGCGTCAGCTGTTCCATCCCGGACCCGCTTTGCAGCGGTAGCACCAGCACCCCGTCCTGACATTCGGCATTGCCGAGCAACCCCTGTTTGAGATTCAGCCCCGGGATATTGGCGTCGAGCGATACCCGCACCTGACCGCTGGCCGATTGACAGCGACCACCGGCGAAGCTGATGCTGACCGCCTGCAATTCAATCGCGGAGGCCGGCAAGGGCGCCAGCTGGGTGCCGAGGCCCAATATGGTCGTCACGTCCTGCACCAGCAGGCGGTTTCCAGCTTTGCCGACGGTTGCGACCAGCCCGGAATCACCGCCGACCGGCGGCCGTTCCAGATCCATCAGCACCTGGCCCGTCAACAGCGGCAAAGGTCGCAGCCCGGCGTCGAGGTCGCCGAGCGCAAACGGCCCGAGTTGCGCGCCTTCGATCCGGCCGCGCCAGACCGAGCCGCTGATCGTCTTGGCCGAGAAACCTGTTTCCTCCAGCCCCGCCCATCCGACGGCAAGCCTTAGCGGCAGAAAAAACAGCGCCACGGCGATCACCGCCAAAAGGATCAGGACGTAGGTCAAGACGCGCGGCACCTGCTTTCCTTCGGATCAGCGTTCGGGGGAAAATTGGTCGAAATAGGTGAAGATATCCTCTTCGGTGCGGCTCGCGGCATTGCGCCATTTCGGAGCGGACTTGCGGTTGAGCAACTCACCTTGCGGAGACAGCACCAGCACCGTCGGCGTGCCCTTGATCGTCGCGACCCCAAAGCGCTGGGCAATATCGATATTGCGGTCTTTGAAGCCGACATCGACATAGACGACCTCATATCGGGGCTCGAGCATCGCGGCAAAACGCGGCTGCGCAAACCAGCCCGCCAGCCCGCGACTATCATGGCACCAGTTGGCACCCATGACGACAATCACACGCTTTCCCGCGAGCTGAGCACGCGCCAGCGCCGTATCGATCAGCGCCGATGCGTCTGCTTCCTGCTCAAAAGGCCGGGCTTCCGGATGATCACCGCTATGCGGTTCTGCCGCCACAGCGGATATTGGAACAAGGGCCAGACCGGCCAGAACAAGCAGCAAAAATTTCATCCACCAGCTATTACACTTCCAGCGGCGTGAGGGAACAGGCTTTTGTCAGACCAAGGCCACGCTTCATCGCCGGGAAGCTGCGGACCATTGCGGCGGCCATAGCCAGTTCGAAACGGACAGTGCGGCCAAATTGTGCCTCGATCCGGTCGCCCAGTTCGAAAGTATCGGGCGACTGGGAGCCAATGGCCCGGCCAAATTGCAGCGCCAACGCCTCGTCTTCGGGCAGATCAGGATCGCCTCTCAGCCAGCGATTGACCGTTTCCCGCGGCACATTGTCAAACAGCGCCCATTCCGCCGAAGTGAGCGCACAGGGACCGCAATCTTCGACCATATTGGCACCCAAGCGAGCGGCGTGGCACAGATGCGCTGGCGCTGCATGGCGATGCAAAGAAGCGGGCAAGAAATGTGCAAATTTCTCGAATGCATGGCCGGGGGCCGCAGCGATTTCTTCCAGATATTGCTTTTCACTTTCCTCAACTCCCGCTGTCGCGGCCTTGAGCAGAAGCGGTTTGGGAATGCCCGCTGGCGCGATCCGCTGCCGCGCGAACAGGATAGCAAGTGCCAGGAACACCAGAAGCGGCGGCCCCAGCACGCCGGGTGCATCGGCAATAAAGACATCCGGCGAGCAGATCCCGACCGACACTTCGTAAATGTGCAATATGCCGTGCAGCGACAGCCACAATGCACCCGGCAGAGCCGCCAGCCAACGCATGTGGATATTGATGCTCGCATAGAGCAGGATCACGCCGCAGGCCGCGTAGGCAATCCCGATATCGCGGATGAAATGCTGGTTCGGCGGGCCGGTGGTAATGACCGTCGGGATCGCGACATACCAGTCGAGCGGCGCGATGATCATGAACAGGCCGAAGAACAAGGCAAACAGGCCGACCCCCAGCACCAGCATCTGAGCGATACGATCAAGCCAGTCCGGTTTTCCCATCAGCATGCAATTTCTCCTTCAAAATGCCCCGAGTCCATGTTATTCGGATATTTATTGTCCGATTTATAGAGTGAGTCAAGACGTGCAGATTTCCAAAGGCGTCGAATGGGCTGCCCATGCCGCGGTAATGATGATCGCGCTACCGGAGGGTCGCGGCCTGAAGGCCGAAGCGCTCGCCCGTTATCACGAGGTGCCAACCGCCTATATGGCGAAGCAGTTACAGGCGCTCAGCAAGGCGGGGATCGTGCAATCCTCGCGCGGTGCCCATGGCGGCTACCGGCTCGCGAAAACTGCCACCGATATCACGCTGTGGGACATAACCGCAGCAATCGAAGGCCATGGTCCCGCCTTCCGTTGCACCGAAATCCGCCAGAACGGCCCGTGCGGTTTAAAGAAAACGGACTGTAGAAAACCCTGCCAGATTGCTTCGGCTTTTGCGGTCGCCGAGCGCGCGTTTAGGGACAGTCTGAAAACGGTAACAATCGCGGATTTGGGCGCGCAAGTTGTAGAGAATTTAAGGCCCGAACATCTGTCGGATGTGGGGCACTGGCTCGAGAGCGAGACAATGCCGCTTAGCGAAAAGACGTAACCGGCCGCTTTCGCCTCTAGCTGCGCAGATGGGTGTCGAAAAAGGCCAGCGTCCGTTTCCACGACAAGCTTGCCGCTTCCTCGTCATAGCGCGGCGTCGTGTCATTGTGAAAACCATGGTTCACATCAGGATAGAAATGGACGCTATATTCTTTCTGATGCTCCGCCAGAGCCGCCTCATAGGCAGGCCAACCGGCGTTGATCCGCTCGTCATTGCCAGCATGATGGATCATCAGCGGTGCCTCAATCGCCGGAACGTCAGCGGCTTCCGGCTGGCGGCCATAATATGGCACTGACGCGGCAAGATCGGGATAAGCCACGGCCAGCGCGTTGCACACGCCGCCGCCATAGCAGAAGCCGACCGCGCCAACCTTGCCGGTCGAACCGTCATGGTCGCGCAGAAATTCAAAAGCGGCGAAGAAATCTTCCATCAGCCTGGCGCCGTCCAGCTTGGCCTGCATCGCCCGTCCGTCATCGTCATTGCCGGGATAGCCACCCAGGGGTGACAGGCCGTCGGGTGCCAGCGCCAGATAGCCGGCCTTGGCAACCCGCCGCGCAACATCTTCGATATAGGGGTTCAGACCGCGATTTTCGTGGATCACCAGCACCGCCGGCAGCTTGCCTGTCGCGCCTGCCGGTTTCGCCATCAACGAGTTGATCTTGCCGTGCCCTTCAGGACTCATATAGCTGATCCGCTCCGACAGGATCGACGGATCACCCGGCTCGACCTGCGCTGCCCAGGCATAATTCGGCTGCAACTGATCTAGGATCATCGCCCCGGTCACGCCCGCAGCAGCAAATTTCCCCGCCTGCCGGATAAAGTCCCGCTTCGAGATCATGCCATGCACATAGCCGTCAAAAATCTCGAGAATATGGGGGTGGAAGTCGCTTGCGCGTTTGCGGGTCGAAGCCATGATCGATCATCCTTCAGCGAAGTTGGGCAGAAACTTGTTCGAGCATAGCAGAGAATGCATTTTTGCAAATCCCGTTCGTGCTGAGCTTGTCGAAGCCTCTTGCCTCTCGCACCACTGACAAGGCGAGAGCCTAGAGAGGCCCTTCGACAGGCTCAGGGCGAACGGTGATTATATTTGGCGTTGGTTGGAAAAGCATAGGCTGGCGAGCGATCCTGTCCGCGGGATGGTTCAAGCCGCCTCGCTAATCCCCGCCTCGATCTCCGCCGCCTTCGCTTCAACTAACTTCACGATATGATCGACCATATCTGCATCCGCGACATGATGATCAGTGACGCCGGAGAGATAGACCATATGCTTGCCCTTGCCACCGCCGGTGATACCGATATCGGTCTCGCGCGCCTCGCCCGGACCGTTGACGACGCAACCAAGCACGGAGAGCGATAAGGGCGTGCGGATATGTTGCAGCCGTTCTTCCAGCTTCTGCACCGTGCGGATCACGTCAAAACCCTGCCGCGCGCAGCTCGGGCAGCTGACCACCCGGACGCCGCGCGTCCGCAGGCCGAGCGCCTTGAGCATTTCATAGCCGACGCGCACTTCTTCTTCGGGTTCTGCTGACAGGCTCACCCGGATCGTGTCGCCGATCCCGGCCCAGAGCAGATTGCCCATGCCGATCGAGCTTTTCACGGTGCCGCCGATCAGGCCGCCCGCCTCGGTAATGCCGAGGTGCAGCGGGCAGTCCACCGCATCGGCAAGCTGCGCATAAGCTGCCACCGCGAGGAACACGTCGGACGCCTTCACCGCAACCTTAAACTCGTGGAAATCATGGTCCTGCAATATCTTGATATGGTCGAGCGCGCTTTCGACCAAAGCCTCGGGACAAGGCTCGCCATATTTCTCGAGCAGGTCCTTTTCCAGACTGCCCGCGTTGACCCCGATGCGGATCGCGCAGCCGTTGGACTTAGCTGCGTCGATAACTTCGCGCACCCGCGCCGAAGAGCCGATATTGCCCGGATTGATCCGCAAGCAGGCCGCGCCCGCCTCTGCCGCTTCAATCCCGCGCTTATAGTGGAAATGGATATCCGCGACGATCGGTACGTTGCTGGCGCGGACAATCTCTTTCAGCGCAGCGGTACTTTCAACATCGGGACAGGACACCCGGATGATATCGACACCCGCCTCTTCGCAGCGGCGGATCTGGTCGATCGTCGCCTTGGCGTCAGAGGTCAAAGTGTTGGTCATCGTCTGCACGGTAATCGGCGCATCGCCGCCCACCGGCACATCGCCAACCATGATCTGGCGGGATTTGCGCCGATCAATATCGCGCCAGGGTCGCAGCGATGGATTATTTGAGGTCATATCTTTGCTCTTGTAAGAAGGGCCTGTTTGCCGGACATATAGGCCGTTCGCGGAGAAATGATAAGAGCCAATCGGGAGAGACATCTGATGATCCGGAAATTACTGAGCCTGTTGGCGCCAACCCTGATGCTTTCGACCGTGGCCACGGCGGCCCATGCGCAGGATGGTGTGGAAGCGGAAGCCTATTGGTCGATCGCCATCCACGGCGGCGCCGGGACAATCGACCGCGACAAGATCACGCCGGAAAAAGATGCAGAAATCAGGGCCGCGCTGAACAAGGCCCTGGCCATTGGAACCGGCATATTGAAAAACGGCGGCAGCGCAATGGATGCCGTCACCGCCACGATCATCTCGATGGAGAACGACCCGAACTTCAACGCCGGCAAAGGCGCGGTGTTCACCTGGGACAAGACCAACGAGCTCGACAGCAGCATCATGGACGGCAGCGACCTGTCGGCGGGCGCGGTCGCCGGGATCAACGGCACCAAAAACCCGATATTGCTGGCCCGCGCGGTCAAGGACCACAGCCCGCATGTGATGCTGTCCGGCGAAGGCGCCAACCAGTTCAGCCGCGAACAGGGGCTCGAGCAGGTTACACCGGATTATTATGCGACCCCGCAGCGGCTGCAGCAGATTGAGGCCGTCCTCGCCAAGGAGATTAGCGCCGCCGATGTCGATTATAAATTCGGCACGGTCGGAGTGGTGGCGCAGGACCGCGGCGGCGATATGGCCGCAGGCACCTCGACCGGTGGCATGACCGGCAAGCGCTGGGGCCGGATCGGCGACAGTCCGATCATCGGTGCAGGCACCTATGCCGACAACCGCAGCTGCGCGATTTCCGCGACCGGATCGGGCGAATATTTCATCCGCCTCGGCGTCGCCCACGAAATCTGCGCCCGCATCCGGCTGCGCTGGCTGGCGGCGATCAAGGAAGCGCAGCTCACTGTGCCCAAAGATGCCGACGGCAATGACACTTATGTCGTCCACGGCAGCGAATTCCAGCTGTCCGACCAGGAAATCCAGAAGATCGCCGATGATGTGATCGCCGAACTGGGCGAGCTCGGCGGCGACGGCGGCATCATCTACGCCACCCCCTGGGGCCAGGCCGGCTATAGTTTCAACACCGCCGGCATGTATCGCGGGCGGGCGACCAGCGAGGGTGAAGCAAGCGTCGCGATTTACGGGGATGAATGATTTGCTATTTTTTCCTCCCCGAAGCTTCAGCTTTGGGGAGGTGGCAGCGCGAAGCGATGACGGAGGGGCTCTGTGCCACTGTCCATGACCGTGCGTTCGCTACCCCTCCACCATCCTGCGGATGGTCCCCCTCCCCGAAGCTGCGCTTCAGGGAGGATGAAACCTCCTGCACCTCTGCACGAGCGCACCGGATAATTTGCCGCTTCCCCTATCTTAACCACTCGGTTAATCAGACTGGATGATCCACCAGATGCTCCGCCGCCGATCCGGTCTGTCCTACATTGCCGCGTCGCGCTATGCTCGCGACATGATGGACTTTCTGCTCTCTGGCAGTTTCAACACAGCCTTCCCGAAAGGTCACACTAGGCGACCCGGTGCCGGCGCGCGATCCCTACTTTTCTGCCGCCTCCAGCCAAAAATCACAGAAAATATAACCCTGCATAACTGTAAAGATGACCGGACCAAAATATGACATGGAAACCCGAACTGGAAGAACTGGCCGAGCGCCAGCGGCTCGCCGAGAAAATGGGTGGCGAGGAAAAAGTCTCGCGCCAGCATGGCCGGGGCAAGCTCGACGCGCGGGCGCGGATTGCCGGTATTGTCGACGAGGACAGTTTTCGCGAGATCGGCAAGATCGCCGGACGCGGGACCTACGCCGAGGACGGCACATTCGAGGATTTTGCGCCAAGCAACCTGATCTTTGGCCGCGCCAATATCGAAGGGCGCCCGGTAGTCGCCTCTGCCGATGATTTCACCGTACGCGGAGGCGCCGCCGATGCGGCGCTGCACCGGAAATTCACCCAGTGCGAAAAAATGGCCCACACGCTGGGCATTCCGATGATCCGGATGATCGACGGCACCGGCGGCGGTGGCTCGGTCAAATCGCTGGAAGACATGGGCTTTACTTATGTCCCTGCGGTTCCCGGCTGGGAAGATATCATCAAGAACCAGGATACGGTTCCAGTAGTAGCCCTGGCGCTCGGACCGACCGCGGGCATGGGCGCGGCGCGCACCGTCGCCAGCCATTATTCGATCATGGTGAAGGGCCTGTCCCAGATATTTGCCGCCGGTCCGGCCGTGGCTGCCGCGATTGGCGATGATCTCAGCAAGGAACAGTTGGGCGGCTCCGACATCCACACCACCAATGGCGTGGTTGACGAAGAGGTCGCCAGCGAAGCCGAAGCCTTTGTCACCGCCCGCAAATTTCTGTCCTATTTGCCGAGCAATGTGAACCAGCTCGCCGCCCGCACCGAGAACTGGGACCCGGTCGATCGCAAGGACGAAAGTCTGCTCTCCGCCGTACCGCGCGAGGACAAGCAGGTCTATTCGATGCGCAAGATCATGACCTCCGTGTTCGACGAAGGCTCGGTCTTTGAAATGGGCAAGCGCTGGGGCCGTGCCGCAATCACCGCCTTCGCCCGGCTCGACGGCTGGCCAGTCGCGGTTCTCGCCAATGATCCGTCCTTCCTCGGTGGCTCGTGGGAAGCCAAATCATCGGAAAAGGTCGAGCGTTTTGCCAAGCTGGCCGAGCAATTCCGCCTGCCGGTCGTCCATCTGGTCGACAATCCCGGCTTCATGATCGGCGGCGAGGCCGAGCGCACCGGCACCATCCGTTATGGCGTGCAGGCAATGAACGCGGTCTATAAAGCGACCGTGCCATGGGCCAGCGTCATCGTCCGCCGCGCCTATGGCATCGCCGGCAGCGCGATGAGCAATGCCGAGAATTTCCAGTACCGCTTTGCCTGGCCCTCCGGCGATTGGGGTTCGCTACCGATCGCCGGCGGTCTGGAAGTTGCCTACAAGAGCGACATCGAAAGCGCCGAAGATCCGGTCGCGCGGCTGGCGGAGATCAAGGCGAAGCTCGACAAGGTCACATCGCCCTTCCGCACCGCCGAGCAGTTCAGCGTCGAGGATATCATCGATCCGCGCGAAACCCGGCCCCTCTTGTGCGAATTCGCTGATCTGGCTTGGCGCAAGCTGGGCGCCGGCTGACCCGGGGAGCGCTTTTTCGTAAGCCGACGGGACAAGCGGCCGCATTTTGATGCGACAATGCCGTTAACCCTGTTTGCGCGATCGGCAATGGCAAAGTGGGACGTAAAATTGTGAATAATTTCCATTCAAAGTCAGGCAATTGATCAGCCTTGTGCTAAAGATCACCGGCGAGTGACGAAATTATCCTATCGTTTTTGGATGACCTGATTATCATTTCATCTACAAAAACAAACGGTTCATCGCTGGTACAGCAACCAAATGGCATTTGATACGCAGTAAGCTCAATAGGTTCGGCACAATTAAGGAAGGACGAAACGATGTACTTGTCTCCCAGATCATTCATCAATCAGCCTGTTCAAGCATTGGCCGAGCAGGGAAACGAGCGTGGCTATCAGCCGCTCTATCACATGGATATAGTTAACCGTTGCCCCGGTTGCGGAAAATCGCACTGGCATGTCGGACGGATCAGCGCCGAATGCGCCTATTGCGAGACGGCTCTGCCGCTGGCGATGGTCGCAAGCCAGCCGATGCAGCCCCGCTTTACGGAACATCTCAGCAAAACCGCAATGGTCGCCTAATAATCTAGATATCGCCGAATGACTTGAGCGCAGCGGGCGCGACAATATCGCCCCATTCCTGCACGAAATGCCCTGCCTCCTCGATCAGCAACGGCTCGGGGCAGCCCCTGATCAGACCGTGCATCATCTTCATCACCGGTGGACCGAGCACCGGGTCGGAGCCGCCGATTGCCATGAAACTGGGGCCCGTCCATTCGCTGCTCCAGAAAGCCGCGGCCCGCTTGCTGACCTCGACACCGTCCATATCCGGTTCGACCGGCACCAGCGCGGGGAATTTCCGCGCCCCGGCCTGATAGCGGTCATCCGGATAGGGCGCGTTATAGGCGGCAATCTCAGCTTCGCTCATTTGGGGCGTACCGCGCGCGATTATCTGGCCGGCATCAAAGACCGGAACGGTCAGTGCATATTCTTTCCAGGCGTTGAAGCCCTCTCCCGCACCTGTCCCAAGTCCCAGCGCCGTGTTCATGATGATCAGCCGCGACAACCGTGCCTTGAAAGCTTCGTCTACCGGCAGCGTAAGCCCGATCAACCCGCCCCAGTCCTGAACCACCAGAGTGATATTCTGCAAGTCCAGCCGCTCGACCAGCGCCAATATATGGTTGCGGTGAAAGTCAAACGTATAGCTATCCAGTTCGGTCGGCTTGTCAGAGCGGCCAAAGCCGAAGAAATCCGGGCACACCACCCGCGCGCCGGTCGCAGTGAAATGCGGGATCATCTTGCGATAGAGAAAGGACCAGCTCGGCTCGCCATGCAGGCACAAGAACGTTGTCTCCGCATCGGCGGGTCCGGTATCGACCCAGGCGGCGCGAAGCCCTTCACAGCCGGGCAGATCATCGGCATAGTGGACCGGAACCTCAAAGTCCGGGATATCGGCGAACCGTTCATCAGGCGTGCGCAGGGCGGCGATACTCATGGCGGATATCCTATTGGCGGCATTCATCCAGCTTAGCAGAAGTCACACACCATGGGAACGGACTACATAGGCACCTAGGCTCACGCAAGATACTCATCCAGCGTCATCTGCAGGCGCCGGATCCGGGCCTCCTGATAATTGCCGAGCGACTGGGCGCCTTTTTTCGAGGCCTTGGCCCCATCTCTCTGCATCGCAAGATTGTCGGTGTCCTGATCGAGAATATCCGCGAGGACGAAGCCTTCCACGCTGGTATAGCTATCCTCTAGCTCGAGACGGATCGGCTTTGCCGGTGCCGGGCGCTCACCATTTTCCGGCAACGGCTGCAGCACCAGTATCTCGTGCAGACAGTGATCCACGTCAATCGGACGGAAGCGGTAGCACAAGCGGATGTTGATACCGGGGAAGAAGAACATGTTCGGAAACAGGAAATATTCCAGACTGTCGATCATCTCGCTGGTCGACACCCCGGACAGATCGACATTGAACTCGCTGCCATGTTCCTGGCGCAGCATTTCGGCATGGACTTTCCGGGCCGATGCCCCCTCGGGCAGATCCTTTGGGTCGCGGCCCAACTTCTCGAACAGCTTGGCCTCGCTGACCGGCTGGTTGAGATGCGGGCTGGGCACGCCGATCGCGTGCATGAAGCGGCTGACATTCTTGCCAAAAATATCATATTGCGCATTGGCGTCGCCAGCCGTGTAGACAGCCTGCGAATGGGTTTCGAGCACATGATAGGCCTCGAGAAAGGCCTCCATCGCCATTTTCCAGTTGGCCGGCAGGACTTTCTGCGTGTGCAGCGCGACATAGCGGTCGTCCATCGGCCATTGTTTGAAATGGTCTGGCAAGATTTCCAGATAGTCGGCCAGCGGCGGCGCATCGTCGTCCATATTGATGAAGACAAAGCCGCCCCACAGTTCGCAGCGGATCTCGGTCAGGCCGAAATTATCCTCGTTCAGATGCGGGAAATCCCAGCGGCAGGGGATTTCCTTGAGCGACCCGTCGAGATTGAAGGTCATGCCATGGAAGGGGCAGCGGATATGCGAGCGCCTGGCACTGCTGCTGCCTTCGGTAGCGAATTTCATGCCGCGATGCGGACAGCTGTTCACGAACGCCCGGATCTTGCCGTCATCGCCGTGCACGACCAGGATCGAATAGGGACCGACATCATAGACATGCTGGTTGCCGGGCGCGGGAATATGCTCCTCGCGACAGGCCCATTGCCAGGTCCGGTTCCACATCCGGTCGATTTCGCGCTCATGGAAGGCCGGGTCGATATAGCGGTCGAAACTGATATCCTCGTCGCCGAGAAATTCATATTGTTCGGTCCGCATCGCCGGCGGCGGATTGTCGCCGTCTGCGTCCATGATATCCTGCATCGAGGGGCCCGGGCAGCGCGCCTCGCCCGGCGCGAGCTCAGGATCGGAGGGTTTGGTCAGGTCATAGGTCATGGTCAGGCTCCGGTGTGCGGGTCATGGCGATACGGTCGTAAAGCGGATCGGCGGGTTTGCGTGCGCCAAGGATCATCGGCGAGCCGTCGAGGAAGGCGTCGGTGCAGGGATCGTCCCGCACCCAGTCCACCAGTTCCGACCGATAGGCGAATTTCCAGACGCCGCCGCGCTTCTCCAGCCGGTCGACGTAGCGCCCGCTGATGAACAGGTCGCGCTGCTCGCCCGCCTCATTGGTCAGCTTGTGATAGGCCTGATAATAGACTTCGCCAAAGGCTTCATCGCCGGACAGTTCGATCAGATGCTGGCCCAGCATATGATGGTTGCGCTCGTGCGTTTTCAGCGCCTCGATGCAGAAGTCAGCAAAGCCGTCCGGACCGCCCTCATAGATGCCGTAGCTCAGATAGGCATCGTCCCAGAATTGCGCGCGCAGCAGGTCGCGGTCCAGCCGGTCCAGCCCGCGCATGTACAGCGCCGCCAGATCGCGGATCGCCAGATTGGCCGTTACGGCCTCCAGTTCGGTCGCCCTAATCGCATCTCTCCTGTTCTTTTGAGGCATAGTAGGAGCCGGGCGGATCGGGTAAATTACTCTTATCGATAGCAGGAGGGTGACCATGGCGGAGGACAATCGAGCAGATGCGCAGGAGCCGGGCCGCGTCCCCGACCCCGCGGAACTGGCGGATCGCGCCGCCATCGCCGGGATCATCGCCCTGCACTGTCGCGGCGTCGACCGGGCCGATGAAGCGACCCTGAAAAGCTGCTACTGGCCCGATGCCACCACCGCTTACGGGCCGGAAGCCGTGCCTGCCCACAGCTTCTGCGCCGAGCTTGTCCCGGCGATCAAGGTCTTCCGCCAGACCCACCATATGGTCACCAATATTCTCTACGCCTTCGATGGCCCGCAGGCACGTGTCGAAAGCTATCTCATCGCCTTTCACTATCTCGCCGGAGCCGATGGCGCGGACAGCGAGATGACCTATCTCGGCCGCTATCTCGACCGGTTCGAGAAGCGCGACGATGTCTGGAAAATCAAACATCGCGAACCGGTGATGAGCTGGAGCCAGAATGCGGCCACCACCCATGACGCCGACCACCCCGCCCTGTCGGCGCTGCGCCAGGCCGCGCGCTTCCCGGACGATATCGTCTATAAATAGCGCGCGCATCCAGCGGCCGGACAGCCGTGCCCCTGCCCCGCGGGAACTTTACAGGGCAGCCCGTTTTTATTTTCTGTGACCTTTGCCCCGAAGCTCCGGAAAACAGCCAGATTTCTCCAACAAAGGCCCTGCCTAGTGTAACCTTTGCAAGGCCACTCCCCGGCCCGTCGGCGACCAGGGGCAGAGGCCCGTCAGAGACTCGTCACGGCGTGAGCATAAGCGCCAAGGGCCTGTGTAGGACAGAAGGAAGTCGCCCCGCCGGACCGGCATCTGTGATAATTTTGCATCAGGCGCGATATTATCGCATCCAATTCACTTTCCGATGGAACGCTCCCCGCTGCCGACCGTTCTCATGGTTCTCCGATCGGTCGCGCCCCACCATGGCGGCCGGTCGGGGAGAAGCCCGCAGCAATAGCGGGCATGGCCGGAACGATTCTGTTCCATGTTTAATCAGTTGGAGTAAAGTAATGAAATCCCCCATAATTACCCCCCTTATTCTCGTTTCGGTTGCGGGCGCTTTCGCCGCTCCAGCCGCTGCACAGTCAAACTCGGCGTTCACCGGCCCGCGCGCGGAAATCATCGGCGGCTATGATACGCTCCGTTCGGGCAGCGATGTCGATGTCGACACCGACAATGACGGCATTTTCGAAAATAACACGCTCGACCAGTCGGTCGACGGTTTCGCTTATGGCGTCGCACTCGGCTATGACATCGATGCGGGTCCAGTGGTCTTCGGTATCGAAGGCGAATATATGGACTCGACCGGCGAGCAGGAAGGCGACGAAGATATCAACGCACCGTTCGGCTATCGCATCAACCTGAAGCGCGATCTGTATATCGGCGCGCGTATCGGTGCCAAGGTCACCCCGACCACCCTGCTTTATGCCAAGGGCGGCTACACCAACACCGCCGTTGAATCCCGTTTCCAGGACCGGGCCGAAGCCGATGGTGTTGACCTGAACTTCGACGACAGCCAGCAGGTTGACGGCTACCGCCTCGGTGCGGGCGTCGAACAGCTGATCGGCACCGGCGGCACCGGCATCGGTTCCGGCGCGTTCGTCAAGCTGGAGTATCGCTATTCCAACTATAGCTCGCTGAAATATAACGACACATTGTTCAACGATAACAATGAAATCGGCGTCGACCTCGACCGCCACCAGGTCGTCGCGGGCGTCGGCTTCCGCTTTTAAGGCGGAGCTGGTCTAGCGATTAAGGGGCGCGCCGTTCAGTGGACGGTGCGCCCTTTTTTTTTGGTTTTTGAAAGGTCGGTCAGCGATGCAAGGTGAGAGCTCAGCCACAGTGATCCAGTTTACGATGCGCGCTCCGCAGCGGCGCGCTCCTGATTGAGCCGGAACAGGCGAGCGAGCATTTCATCGTCGGTCAGCACACCCGCGCGCCAGTCGTTACCCCAGCCATAAGCCTCTGCCACCGCTTCATCGAGCGCAGCGTGGGCATGGTCGAGCCATGCAGGGCGTGCGTTGTAGAGATTGGTCAGCGTGCGTTTTTTCAGCTCTTTGGCTGCATCCGCGTCGACCGGCAATATCTGGTCGGGATAGCCCGGCACCACCTCTGGCTCGCGGCGGACCAGATCAGCTGGATTGAGCCAGTTTTCGCGCAATTCATCGAGCCGCGCGGCCGCCGTTGCAATAGCCTGCGCCCGTGGATCATCGGCATAGTCGGCGGCGGGAATATCGGGGGTCAGTCCTTTAGGGAAGGGGTAGGTTTCGAAAACATTACCGGCATTATAAACTGGGTCATTTCCAGCGCCATGCCATGAGCAATTCTCAAGCGTCCAATTTTCATGAAATCTCGAATGCAAAACTCCAAATGTCACATCGTCATTCCGGCAAATTGCCATCAGTCTTTGATCTGGCAACACGGCCACTGGCATCCATCTAAAAATGCGATGCTTGGAAACCATCGGAGTGACAATTATGCGCTCATGCAACGACATCGCCTTCCGAAGGGCTGGTATAGTTTCTCCATGTAGCCACCAATTTTCGCGTCGAGCTACTCTGCGGTTTGATTCGCGGACAGGCCGAACGTGATCATATGTGTGTCTGAACGGAATTTCATATAGAGCCGCCTCTTCTTTAGTCATATCTACGAAATCAATAATCCATCGATCCGAATTTCGCCTCACTACATCGTTGGCTATCCAAAGCGGCCTAAGTACGTTGGAGTTTGGTTCACCATTGGGGTTCAGAGGAGTTTGCAACCAATTTCTCGCTTCGGAACCCGGAACATCAAAGGGACCAATTTTGGGGGGACCTCGAAAAATTATGTTCCGTTGGGCGTGAAACTTAATTGGCTTGTTGGCAGTGAGCGATAGTGCAGGGGAGATGTATTCAACTTGAATTCCATCTAATGTTATCATGTCGGTCGGAATCCGTGCGCCACAAACGAGCGAAACTCGAATCGCCGCACCTTCAACAACCCACGGCAAATCGGACCAAGCACAAAAAATCTGGAAATTTTTTGCAAACTCTTGAATCGGAACGTTACTCCCTGATGATCTGATTGAATTACTTGCTACCAAACCAATGCGTTTCAGCTGACTTGAATGCTGCACACACTGCGCGAACCAGTAAGAAACCAAATCTGCACTTTCCGGGACCTTGCCCTTGTATGCTTGACGCAGTTTTGCAGTATATTCGTCTCCCAATTCTCTTAGGTGCTTTCCGGCACCCAAAAATGGCGGGTTCCCCACCACCACATCCGCTTCCGGCCATTCGGCCCGTTGCGGCTTGCCATCACGGTCAATCGTCAACACCGCATCGCGATTTTCAATCGTTCCCAAGGGCCGCAGGATCGGGTTTTTCGCCGCCGCAAAGCCGTTGCGGCGCATCCATTGAATCTCGCCGATCCAAACCGAGACCCGCGCCAGTTCGGCGGCATAGGGGTTGAGTTCGATGCCCAGCACCGATTCCGGTCCGACGCGCGGAAATTCGCGGGTTAGGCCCAGAACCTCGGCCTCGAGGTTCGCCTTATGCTCGATATCTTTCAGCGACAGCAACGCGACATAGAGAAAATTGCCCGAGCCGCAGGCGGGATCGAGCACCCGGAATGCGGTCAGTCGGGTCAGAAAATCACGATGGATCGTTGCCGCCTCATTCAGCGCCTTGGTCCGTTTGGCCAGTTCCTTGCCGCGAAGCAATTTCTCTGCCGTCGCTTTCGGGGCCTTGTCGATCAGCGCTTCCATCCGGGTGCGCGCCTCGTCCCATTCTGCTTCCAGCGGGCGGATGATGGCCGGCTCGACAATCTGCATGATCTTCGCCCGGTCGGTATAATGGGCGCCCAACTGGCTGCGCTTGGCCGGATCAAGACCGCGCTCGAACAAGGTGCCGAGGATCGACGGATCAACCTCTGACCAGTCGAGATGCGCTGCGGTCAGCAAATTGTCGATATCCGCCTGTTTCAGCGGCAGCGCCTCGTCGGAATCAAACAGCCCGCCATTGAACCAGTCAATCTTGGTAAAGCCGATACTGCCGCCGGGTTCGGCCATTGCGCGGAACAGCTGGCTGGCATTTTCGGCAAATCGGTCCGGATGCGAGCCGCTGGCTTCGAGCATCTTGGTGAACATGTGATCGGGCAGCAGATCGACATCCTCGGCAAACATGCAAAAGACCAGCCGGTTGACGAAATGCGCAACGTCATGCGGCAAATGGCCCCGGTTGCGGAGACGCTGGGCCAGTTCGGCAAATTCACGCGCGGCAAGCTCGGTCAGCATCTGCCGGGTCTTGCTGGGTTTCAGTTCCTCCGGATCGGTAAAACATTTCTTCAGCAGATCTCGCGTAGCGGCATCCGCCAGTTCGTCGAGCGCAAATTCATGCACTTCCTGCACCGTATTGGTCCAGTTGGTGTGGATGCGGAACCGGTCCATGTCCGACACGATCAGCAGCGGCGGGTTTTCCAGCGCGATGGCATATTGCTGCAATTGCGCGAAGGCAGCGTCGAGATCCTTGCGCTTGCCCTTATATTCCCAGCCGAAACAGCCCTTGCGCCAGACATCGGCCCATCCACCTCCGCCACCAGTTTTTGACGCGCCCTTTTCAAAGGTGAACCAGTCGCCTTTGGGGTCGGCGGTCGCCGGATCGGCGATCTCCAGCAACGCGCATAAGTCGTTGAAATGGCTCTGCGCTGCGGCGCTTTCCTTTAGCTCGCTGCTGCGCCATTTTGATATGAATTCATGCGGTGTCATCGTTTCCAACTTAACCAGAGTTGATCGGCCAAGTCGAATATTATCGGCAGGGCAGACCGATTTGAACAACCAGATTTTGCGCACAAAAAAAGGCGACCCGCAGGCCGCCTTTCTTTATGCTGGATAACCGGATTGACTGTTGCATAAGGTCTCTCCGTTACTGAATCGCCTCATTCACCCGGTACAGGGAAGCCGCGCTTCTTGAGGATATATTTGACCTCGGGATCGCGGCCGCGGAATTCGCGGTAGGCTTCCTTGCGATCGGTTTCGTTGCCGGTCGACAGCAGGATCGTACGGAAACGCTCGGCCGTGGTCTTGTCCCACGGGCTGCCGGCTTCCTCGAACGCGGCCCAGGTGTCGGCGTCCATCGTTTCCGACCAGAGATAGCTGTAATAGCCCGCCGAATAGGCGTCTGACGAAAAGAGATGGTTGAACTGGGGCAGGCGGTGCCGCATCACGATTTCCTTCGGCATGCCGATTTCGGTCAGCGTTTCGCGCTCGAACGCGTCGGGATCGGTGATCGCTTCCTCGCGGTTGTGCAGCTTCATGTCGACGATGGCCGAGGACAGATATTCGACGGTCGCAAAGCCCTCGTTAAAGGTTTTGGACGCCTGAATCTTCTCGACCAGTTCCTGCGGGATCGGCTCTCCGGTCTTGTAGTGGAGCGCGTAGGTCGACAGGATATAGGGCGTCATCAGCCAGTTCTCGTTCACCTGGCTCGGATATTCGACAAAGTCGCGCGGCGTGTTGGCGAGGCCGGGATAGGTGATGTCATAGTTGAGATAATGCAGCGCATGGCCGAATTCGTGGAACAGGGTCTGCGCATCATCAAGGCTGATCAAAGTCGGTTCGCCGTCGCCGCCCTTGACGAAATTATTGTTGTTCGACGAAATCGTATATTTGTTCTGGCCACCCAGCTTGTAGGCATCCTTGTAGGTAGTCATCCACGCGCCGGACCGTTTGCCGTTGCGGGCATAATTGTCGAAAAACTGGACGCCGATGACCTTGTCGCCGCGCTTGACTTCAAAGGTGCGGACCTCGGGATCGAAGACCGGAATGCTGCCGGTGGTTTCGGTGAAGGTCATACCGTAAAGCTTGCCGGCCGCGTCAAACAGCGCGTCCATCATCTTGTCGAGCTGGAAATAGGGTTTGATCTCGGCGGAATCGAGGTCATATTTCGCCTTGCGGACCTTCTCCGCATAGAAACGGTAATCCCATGGCGCGATGGTGATGCCGGCGCCTTCCGCGTCAGCAATCGCCTGCATATCGGCGACTTCTTCACCGACGCGCGCGACAGCGGCTGGCCAGACTTTCATCATCAGGTCCATCGCCGCTTCCGGCTCTTTCGCCATCGTGTCGGCCATGCGATAATGGGCGTGGGTCTTGAAACCGAGCAGCTTGGCGCGGTCGGCGCGCAGCTTCAGGATCTTGGCGATGGTCGCGTTGGTGTCATTGGCGTCGCCATTGTCACCGCGGTTGATATAGGCGTTGTAGACTTTCTCGCGCAGATCGCGGCGGGTCGAGTTCTGCAGGAAGGGCTGCATCACCGAGCGGGTGTTTTTCAGCGCCCAGCCGGTCTTGCCCTGCTCTTCCGCCGCAGCTTTCAGCGAGGCGACAAAACTGTCCGGCAGACCCGCGAGATCGGCTTCGTCGGTCAGAAAGATGAACGTCTCTTCATCGGCCAGGACCTTGTTGGAAAATTCGTTGAATGCCTTCGACAATTCGGTGTTGTAGGCAATCAGCTGTTCCTTGGCGGCACCGTCCAGCAGCGCGCCATTGCGCACCAGCTGCTCGTAATTGCGCTCGACCAGCCGGATCTGCTTTGCGTCCAGTCCGGCGGAATTGCGTTTGTCATAGACCGCCTTGGTTTTTGCCAGCAATTTGGGATCGAGGGTCAGCTGGTCGAAGAAAGCGGAGACTTTCGGCATCCATTCGCCCTGGATCTTGCGGATCTCGTCGCTCGACAGATTGCTGCTGTGCACGCCCCAGATGGCGAACAGGTTGTTAGCATCATGGCCGACCAGTTCCATCGGCACGGTGAAATTTTCAAAGGTCGCCGGCTCCGGATTGTCGCGGATCGCGTTTACTTCGGCCTGCACATTTTTCATCGTCTGCTGGAAAGCTTCCGGGAAATCGGAGACTTTCACCTCATCCCACGGCGGCACCCCGTCATAAGGGCCGGTCCAGGGCTGGAGCACGCTGTTTTCGCTCGCGGCAGCCGGGGCCGCATTCGTGGCGCTCATCTTGTTCAATTCTGCAGTGGTCATTTTTTTCCCATGATTGTCAGCAAGAGCGGGGGTAGCCGTCGCGCCGATCAGCGCGGCGCTGGAAACGCCCAGAAAGAATTTGCGGCTGGAAAGTGTGAATCGCATGTATGTTTCTCCAAATAGGGGCCGCTGTCGCGGGTCCCGCAAAAGCACCTGATGTGTATTTGGGAACGGTCTAGCCAAAGCGAAGCGGAAACGCAAAAAAGGTTGCGCTCGAAATCATATATTAGACGAACGACGATTTAGCGTCGATGAACGACATCGGATTTTCCGGCTATTCCGGCCGCTCGGCCAGCAAGGCACGCACCAGCGGCTGCAGGTTTTCGTCATAGCGGGCCAGCATGACATGCTCTTCGGCGCTCTCGAAATGGCTGACCAGTTGCCGGCCGTTCCAGTAATGCAGGGCGATGGCCGGCGGATCGGCGACGATCATATTGCGGCCGTCGGGCTTTTCCGGATCAATCGGCTTGAGGTCCAGCGCCACTTGCGGTGCGGTGGAGGCGCAGACCGCGAGGCTGATGTCGCCCCACCATGTGGAGATATTGCGGTGCAGATGGCCGGTGATCATGCCCTTGACCTGGTCATGGCCGGCGACGGTATCGGCCAGCCGCGTGACCCAGGGCTCGTCGGGGTGGGTGGTCATCCACTCGATCCCGCTTTCAACCGGCGGATGGTGCAGGATCAATATGGTCGGCTTGTCCTGTTTTTCCGCAAGCCGGTCGGACAGCCAGGCGGCGCGGGTTTCGCAAAAGGCCCCGCCGTGCCTGCCCTCTTCCAGCGTATCAAGAAATAGGAGCCGCAGGGCCGGGCTGTCGACCTCATATTGGACAAAGCCGTCGGCGGTCGGAACATCGGGAAATTGCTGGCAGAAGGGCAGCCGCAGATCATGATTGCCGAGGCACATGTGGACCGGGAATGGCACTCCGGACAGGGCGGTTTCAAGCCGCCGATAGCTCTCCTGATCGCCGCGATCGACCAGATCGCCGGTGACCAGCAACAGGTCCGGTTGCGGTGTCATCGCGCAAATGGCGTTGATCGCCTGATCCAGACGCTTGCGATTGAATTCTGCCGGATTGTCAGGGTCGAAACCCAGATGAACATCCGTGACCTGCGCCATCAACATGGACGCTCTCCCCTTTTTCCGCTCGCCCTATTTCCGGGCAATCTGCTTCTCCGTTTTTGCCTGTTTGTCCTTCTGTTCTTCCTTGATCAGCCAGGGCGCACCCTCGTCGGCATGATAGTCATGACACATCGCGCATGTCGAGGGCACATCCGACGCTTCCTGGAACTCGCCGCCATGGCATTCGCGGCACGTCTTGATGCCGGGCAGCAGCAGATCGGTGGCCTGTTTGGACGCCGGCGCATTGTGACAGCTTTCGCAAGTCTCTTCCTTGTGTGCGTCATGGCTGAACCAGCCCTTGTGCATATAGCGGTCGGTCTGGGTCACCGGCTTGATACCATAGTCGACCCGCCCGCGGGCGGTCGGCGGGGTGACGCCGTGACAGTCGAAACAGGCCCCGCCGCGCGAGAAGACCTCGCTGATCGCCAGATTGGCGCGGCTCGGGCGGAAGCGGACGGCGCGGGCATAGTCGCTGGCGACGCGAATGTCGTTGCCAGTGCCCGGACGGCGGCGGTTCATCCCGCCGAGAGTGATCGGCCGGGCCGGGCCGGTGGAACGAAAATAGGCCCTGAGATCGGCCTGCACCATTGCCGGTTCACCGTGGCGCAGGGTCCGCACCGTGCCGCCGATCTCGTCAAAGGCGAGACTGTGGCACATGCTGCAGTCTTCCTTCATGTCGACCGGTTCGAAGCGCACGCCCTTGGGATCGGGCGTGTGGCAGTCCTTGCAGACGAGCGAAGGGCCGAATCCAAAGTCGGCCGCTAGACGCCGGCCCATTTGCGCGACTCCGCCGGTCTTCGACAGATGCAGATCGTGGGGGAATTTGAGCCCGTTATTCTCGGTCGGCTTGTCATCGAGCGAGACACGCTTGCGCGGCGGATTCTTGCCGCCCGGACTGACCAGCACGGCGGGCCGGAATTGCGGATGTTCGATGCCGAAGTCCGACGCATTTTCCAATTTTGTGTCGGTCAAGCGCGTATCCATCCCGTTATGGCAATCCGCGCAGAATTGTTGCGCAGTGGGTTCCATAGCACCAGCGCCTTCATGCTCGCTGTGACATTCGACACACCTGCCCGGCGGTTTGTTGAATGCCGATGCAAAGGCAGCCCCGATCTTGCCGAAGCCCTCCGGTTCGCCGCGCGCGGTCAGCAGCCGTGGCTTGGCGGCATGGTCGTGCGCGTCATCCTCGTGACAGGTGAGGCAGGTCTTGTCCTGCACCGTGACAAAAGCATCGACATGACAGGCCTGACAATCCTGCTCCAGCCCGTGATGGGCGCTGCTCAGCGCGCCCGACGACCACATGGTGTCGGCGTGAAACTGGTCGGGCCGCTCTTCGACTCCGCGCCAGGTCGCCCATGTGTAAATCGGCCAGACGAGAAACGCGGCCAGCACCAGAGCGATAAACCCCCAGGCGCTGACTCTTTTGCCGGGCAGCAACCCCTTGAGCGTATAGAGAGACGTTTCGCTGCGCGCTTCGGCGGAATCGGACAGGGCCTCGACCCGCTTGACGGTCAGGACAATATCATCGCCTTCTTCGCTAACGACGATGACATGACCGCCGAAGCCGAGCTCCGCCCCGGCAGACGGATCGATGGTGACCGAAATCCGGTGCTGCCCGTCTAGCGTGAAATTCTGGCCCGATGTGCTCTCGACAATGATCTGCCCGTCATCGCGCTTGCGGATAACGGCATGATCCGGATTGACGGCCAGATCCGGCAGATGGATTTCGTTCGTGGTGCTGCGCCCGACACCGATTGTGTCCGTCGGAAAGGGCTTGGACCGGGTGATATCCCGGCCGGCGGCAGTGGTCGTGATCTGGCGAACAATGAAGGTCATATCGGGCTCTCCATCCTACCAGTAGAAAAATACGCTGATGATATGCGCGGTGAGCGAGGCAATCAGCGCGAAAGTCATCGGGACATGGATATAGAGCCAGACCTGCAGCATCGCCTTGAGCTTCAGATGGCGGCGGACGCGGCCCAATGTCGATTCCTTTTTCTCGAGCAGGGCCTCGACCTTGTCGAGCGGATCATCGCCGCCCATTTTCGGCTGATAGGCCCGCTCGCGGCGCAGGTCGGCCTGCGCCTGACGGGTGGCGCAATCGGGATATTTGCCGGAAATGCGGAGGAAGAAACCGCCGCCGAACGGATCCTGTTCGAGCGACTGCAGCACCAAAGTGGCATGTTCCGCCGATAGCGGCTGGGCCGCCTCGTGCAGCTGCCGGTCGAGCGAACGGAGATTTTCGAGCATCTCGGTCTCGGTCATTTCGTCGCGATTGTCGGACAGCGCCTTGGGTATGGTCACATAGAAATAGATGCCGACAATGCCGGAAATGATCACGATCATCATGAACAGATAGGCGGCGGTATGGATATTCCAGCCTAGCTGGAAACCGGTGTGCAATGTGCCAATCACGATCAGGCTGAGCCCGAGATAGATATGCGCCGATGTCCAGGCCTTGAGCGACCACTGGCCCGGCGTCATCGCCCGCTTGCGCACGCCCAGCATGGTTAGCCAAAGGATCAGCAGCGCGCCGATCGTGCCCAGCGTATAGCCGTACCAACTGCCGCCATTGTGGCGCGGCGACACATCGACGAGCAGATAGCTGACGATACAGACCAGCATGATCGCCGAGGAAATCTTCAGCCAGCGGAAACCGGCATGTTTCAGAAAGCCGTCGTGCATCGCGACTTTCTTGCGTTTTGACGGGGCGGGGATGGCGTTGCTGGCCATTATAAGACATCCCCTGTTGCTGCCGGTGCAGCGTCTATCTCCACCGTTCGTCCTGAGCCTGTCGAAGGGCCTGGCCCGTTTCCAAGCTGTGCTTCGACAAGCTCAGCACGAACGGTAGGCAAGAAAAATAAACAGCTCACACCTCTTCCCCTTCCAGCTTGGCGACGGTGAGAAACTCCTCCGGTGCGACGCGGATCGCTGCGCCGGTCGGACAGGCGCGGACGCAGGCGGGTCCACCCTTGATCCCGGCGCACATGTCGCATTTGATCGCTTTCTTGGGCTTTTCGACCGCAGGATCGCTATGCTCGGCGCTCCAGACCTTGTCGGGCTCGCCAGGACCCGGACCGGCGCCAAAGAACAGCCAGTTGAGCAGACTCGGCTTCTTCGGCGGGACCTTGTCCATGCGGATCACCCCATAGGGGCAATAGCGCTGGCAATTTCCGCAGCCGATGCAGCTGTCGTCGATGAACACCTCGCCGTCGGGACCGCGGTGGATCGCGTCGGGGGGACAGTCGGACATGCAATGCGGATGTTCGCAGTGGCGGCAACTGGTCGGCACGTGCAGATGGGCATAGGTCTTGCCCGCCTCGCGGTCGAGACGCGACAGGCCTTCGTGACTGTCGGCGCAGGCCTTCTCGCAATTGTCACAGCCGACACAGAGATTCTCGTCGATCAGCAGCACATCGGTGGCTTCGCCGATACCGTTGTCGACGAGGAAATTGGCAATGCCCGAATACATGTCGACGACACCCGAGAAACTGTCCTTCTTCGCTTCGACAAAGGCGTTGATATCCTGCCGCGCGGCCATTTCCTGTTTCGCCTTGCGCATCAGGTCGGGATGGGCGTCGAGCACTTTCTTGAACGCGTCGCCGCTGATCTTGATCACTTCCGACTTGATCGCAGCCTTCACCGTGGCGGTGCGATAGCCCCCGGCGATCAGCGTCATTTCCCCGACATAGGATCCGGCCGGCAGATAGGAGAGGAACACCGGCTTGCCGCCGATCTGTTTCTCGACCACCATCGAACCGACGCGAATGACGTAAATATCATTGCCCTCGGCGCCTTCCTCGATGATCGTTTCGCCGGCGCGGATGTTGATAATCTCGCTGGACTCGACGACCTCGGCAATATCTTCCGCATCAACTTCTTCTTTCAGCATGCGCGCGGTCTGCTGAAGCTCGTCGAGGTGAGCAGTTGCGTCATCGATACGCCGCTCGAGCTCGGGTATTCGGCCGTATCGAATTTCGGCTGCAACATTG